>CAWDWA010000031.1:0-284100 GCA_963805815.1 uncultured Verrucomicrobiae bacterium | reverse complement strand
GCAGCTTCGACCGACCCGGATGGCTGCCGCGGCGATGCGCTCAGTCTTCGCCGCCGCGCTATTGCGATCCTCTTCCTGAACCAGTGCCTGCATGGGAGACTCGGCATCTGCGAGATCCTCCCGGGAGGCCGTCCCCATCGAGCGCTTCCGAAGTGCCCGCATTTTCCGCGAGGCCGAACTCTGCGAGGCTCTCGCCCCCGCAGCATCGCCCGTATAAGTCGCCGCGTTCTCGGTAGCGATGCTGATCTTCGCCGCAGTGGCGATGGCATCCTGATTGGCACCCAGAAACAAGAATGTCCACTTGTGGATGTCCGTCTCACGCTTGATCCGTTTGGACACGTCCTTCCACGAGTAGCGCGCGGAGGCGTTCTCAAGCCCGTCGGTCAGGATGGCAACGAGCACTTGTGCGGGCCGTTCGGTTTCCATCAGTCCGCCCAGTCGATTGCCAAGCTCATCGATCGTGCGGCCCACGGCATCGAGCAGGGCGGTGGTCCCTCGTGGCTGGTAGGTTTTCATGGTCGAGGGTCGTGACCTCCTGCACGGGCAGCGACTGCGCCTGCACCAGATACTCGTCATCGAACAGGATCAGCGTGAGCTTCGCCAGTCCCTCGACTTCCTGCTGATCGCGCAGGAAACGGTTGAAACCCTCGATGGCGGCATCCTGACAGGAACCCATGGAGCCGGACCGGTCGAGAATGAAGGCGATTTCGGTGTAGTTCTTTTTCATGAATCCACCATAGCAACGTGGGTAGGACATCCGTAGTCCGATGCCCCATCAATCTTCTTTCCCGTAGATCTTCTCGAACGCGGTGACCAGCGACTTATCGAAGGGCGTTCCCCGAAACTGCTCCATCGCTCTCCTGGCGACAATGAGCGCCACGATCTCGCCCTCCGTGACCTCGATCGACGGAAAGCTCGTCACCGGCTCCGTGTACGAAAACCCGAAGTTGAGCTGATCGGTACTCGATCGGCAGGTTCAGCCGGTCCCGCATGAAGTCGATGTCGGGCTGGATCGTCTTCGAGGAAACCTCCAGCTCCTCCGCCAGCTTCCGGCAGTTCGGAAACTTTCCCGCCTTCAGCTTCTCATGAAGGCGCATCATCCGCTCCAGAGGAGGGCGGGAATGAAACGCGCTTCGCTTGGCGCGGGGACGGACAGGGGTCAGACTGCGCATGTCCGACGACTAGCCGGGACACCCGGTGCCCGACAAGCGTGGAAGCGTGCGACTCACTCTGCGTCGTTGCCAACATATGCCAGAGCACCACCAACCGCCCCTTCCGCTCCGAAGCTGTGGATACCATCGAGCACGCCCTACGCTGCGACGTATCTAGTCGAACATGAAACTACGAGTCCTTACCGTCACCGATCTGCACCAGCGCGCGGCCCTCTACGAACAGCTTTCCGCAGCCGTCGAAAGGCACAAGCCTGACGTGCTCGCCTGTGTCGGCGACTTCCTCGACGCCGAATTTGAGGCGGATGTAATCCCTTCCGCAGAGGCGGCAAAAATACTCGCAGGGCTGCCCTGCGAAGTGGTCTTTGCCAGAGGGAATCACGAAGACTGGCGGTGGCCTGAGTTCGAGGCAGCCTGGCATGCGACGGGACGGAGCCTTCTCGCGCTCCACGGAACCGCCTGCTCCTTCGGTCCGCTGGTGGCCATTGGCTTTCCCTGCTGGATGGGGTCTGACGAACACTATGGGCGGGACCGGCATCTGGATCGCTATTCGCCCGAGGACTGGCTCCCGAAACTGATTCGGACGTGGGGGCCCGCTGGCAGGACGCTCTGGCTGATGCACGAGCCGCCGACCTTGGATCTGGCCGACAATTTCTTCGTAACGACCGATTGGCGCGACGCCATCGAAAACTACCTGCCGCTCGTTACCGTCTCTGGACACGACCACACCACACCCTTGAAGACCGGACGCTGGCACGCGCAGGTAGGAAGCACACTTTGCATCAACGCCGGGCAACGGGTGTATCCGAAGCCCGGCAAACTGATCCATTGCGTGCTCGACTTCGAGTTCGGATCAGAGCGCCCCTCGCTGACCACGTCCTTCGCATACAGGAAGTTTGGATAGCCGGTGACCCCATTGCGGCTCGTCTTCTGGGAAATAGGACGCCGAACGAAGAATACTGAAAGTCTTCCGGCCCTGAACCGGTCGGGTGCTGGCCGTTGGACAAATCGAGAATTCCTCGCTTGGCGCTCACGCCCGAACTGGCTAGTTTCATCGGCAGTCGCCAAGCCCACCCCTGCGCCAACTTTGGCTTGGGTGCCTTGGTCTTTTTCACTGCGCCATCCCATTGCATCCGTTTCTTTCTCGATAATGAATCCAGTAGTCTCAGCACCTGGAGAGGGCGTCCTCATCCGATTGGAGCCGGAGAGCCTCGTGCGATTCAAGGTCCTCTCACGGGATACGGGGCACGCATTCGAGATGTATGAACGGGAAGTGCCGCCGCACACGATCGGGGCCGATCCGCATTACCACGAGGAGACGGAAGAGACATTCTATGTCGTGTCGGGCACGGTGACGATCCTCGTGGGCGAGGCCCGGAAGACCTATGCCGCCGGATCCATTGTCGTCGTCCCCCGCCGGATCGTTCACGGCTACTGGAACGAGACAGCGGAGCGGATCAAGCTCCTCATCACCTTCTGCCCAGGGCTTGAACACGAGCGTTTCTTCCAGGGGTTGTCGCGATTGAAGAATGGCCCTCCCGATCGGTATGCCGGCGATCTCGCAAAGTTGCGGGAGGAGTTTGGATCGGTCTCGGTCCGGGTGAGCTAGTCTTTTCGCTCCAGGGAACCATGCTCCACAAACTCCCGCATTTCAGCGATGTGCTCGCCGAGAAGAATTCCGTCCGCTGCATGTTGGTGCGCTCGGGAACCAGTCAACTTCTGGTGCTCGACGGCGCGGAAATCCGCCCGGGCAAGGCGGGGCACGATCAAGTCCGCCGGATCATGCTGGGGGCCGACGGCCATGGTGGCTACGGCGGCCAGACAGCCCAACAGAACAAAGTGACGCTCGTCTGGCCGGTGGATGAATCGGGCGCGTTCCGCTTCCGTTTCCTTCAGGTGAATGCGACCACCGGAGCCGTCCTGCCGATGGAATGCTCCAATTCGGCGTCGGCGTCCGCCATGTTGGCGCAGATGGGGACACACCCCGACAAGCCTCGGTCGCAGTGGAGGGCCACCAACCTTTCGACCGGGCAGAAAATGGAACTGCGTCCGGAATCGGATGCCGGGATCGCCAATGCGTGGCACGTCCGCTTCCTCGTGACCCGGGCATCGCGGGAGGCGCTGAAGGGGCTTGGAGGCACTCAGCACGTGCGGGTGCTCGGGCAGCGCGTCGAGATGACTCCGGTCGCATTGGGAAACCTGTTCCTGTTCACCAAAATCGATCCGGCCCGTCTCGATAGCACCGTCGCGGAGACCATCGCAAGGGAGGGCATGCATGCGGCGCGCGCAGCGGGATTCTCGGCGCCCGAGGGATACGCTCCCAAGGTGATCCCCTACCAAGTCGCGGCGGATGGCTCGAAGCGCGTCGTCGAGACTGCGAGCTACTACCACGGCGAACTCCACCGCTCGATGCCGGGTTCCGCGGCGATGACGCTGGCCGCCTTTCTCGAGATGCACGACTCCGAACCCCGCGGCGGACGTCCTCACTGGAGCGTGCGACACACTTCGGGAACCTTCGACGTTCGGCTCGGCATCGAAGCCAATCGCGGCGACCTCGAACTCACGTGGACCGAGTTCACGACTCCCGTCAGCTTGCTGGGCTGGGGAGTCGTGGCGCTTCCCCGCCGACACCGCAGGACCTAATCCATGTGTGGCATCGCAGGAGTGATCTTCGACGAATGGCAGGGGAACGAAATCGTTGACCGGATCGTTGCCAGAATGTGCGAGGCGGAGGCGCAACGAGGCCCGGACGGGCATTACAACTGGACGGATGGCAGGGTCGGCCTGGGGATGGTACGCCTGGCGGTCGTCGGGTCCGGGGCCCGAGGGCATCAGCCCATCGTAGGGGCTGCCGGCGATCGACTCGTCTTCAACGGCGAACTCTACGAACCGGGTGCGGTCATGGCCTCGCTGGGAGGAGCGTTTGCGGACGATGAATGCGACGGGGCAGCGCTCCTTCGCCTCCTGGAACAGCGTGGCACCGATGCGCTCAACGGCGTGAGCGCGATGTTCGGGCTCGCGTTCCATCGACCGCAGGATGACTCGGTGCTCCTCGCCCGCGACGCCTGGGGAGAGAAGCCACTCTACCGGATCCGCATGGGGAACGGCTGGGCCTTCGGTTCGACGATCGCCGCCTTGCACGCCGCCGCCGGACCCTTCCGCGTCCGGCCCGAGGCAATGCGCGAATGCCTTATCTTCAAGAGCGTCGGGGGCTTCGGTTCTGCCTTTGTCGATGTCGAGCAAGTCCCGCCGGGCGGCTGGATGCGGATCCATCGGGGAGGATCGGTCACGGAAGGGCGTTGGTTTTGCCCGCCATCCCCGGAGGCGGTCGATGCGGACGAGGACCGTGTCCGCGAATTGATCTCCGACGCGATTCGCAAGAGGATTCCCGATCGCTTCCGCTCGTCGATCTTTCTTTCCGGCGGTCTGGACTCCAGCATCGTCGCGTCGGTGGTGGCGCGTCACTCGGAGCGCTTCAAGCCTCACGTGCTGACGGTCGGCTACGACGTCGGGGGGTGGCAGGATGAACATGCATTGGCAGTTCAATTGGCCGACGCGTTGGGACTCGACCATGTTTCGCTCATGGTTCGCGCAGAGGAAGTCCCCGATCTGCTGCGCGACACCGCCCTCGCCCTGGAGGATCCGGTCCATGACCCCGTGGTGGTCCCGACTCTCCTGCTGGCGCGAGCCGCCGCGCGGGAGACGAAGGTGGTGCTGACCGGCGACGGTTCCGATGAGTTCTGGGGAGGATACTCCCGGTTCGACGATCCGCCCGACCAGATCGACGCGTATCTGGAACGGACCATGGTGTTTCGTCCCGGGGAAGTCGGGCTCGACGGGATTCCCGGGAGCTACCTGCGCGGGATCGAGTTGCCGCCCCCGGGGACCATGCCTCCGCTCGATCGGATCATGCGCCTGGAAGTTTCGAATCGGCTGCGGAACTATCACCTGGCGCGGGTCGACAAGCTTTCGATGGCGGCGGGCCTCGAAGTGAGATCTCCCTTTCTGGACCGGGCCGTGACCGCCTACGCCGAATCGCTCCCGGCCGATGCAAAGCGTCTCGGGGGGCGCCCAAAGGGAATCCTCACCGATGCCTTCCGGCCGATCTTGCCGCTGTGGCTGCTCGAAAGGCGAAAGCAGGCATTCACCGTGCCGATTCAGGAGTGGTTGGCGGGGCCTCTGCGCGAGTTCGCCCACGACATTCTCAGCCCCCCGACCGCTTTTGTCCGCGAGTTCGCCGATCCCACGCCATGGCTTGCCGGGCTCGCGGCGGACCCTCAAAGTCTCCCACGAGCGATGCGCGTCTGGTCCCTGCTGCATCTCGAGATCTGGCATCGGAATTTTGCGCGGCGAATGGAGCAATCCCCATGATGGAAGACAACGAAACATCCGACCTGGCCGAAAAGCTTCGCGGGGCCGGCGTGGTGGATACCCACTTTCATATCGGCCCGGAGTTCGTCCGCCGACGCTACGACGTTGGCGAACTCGCCGATGCGGTCCGCCCGTGGAACGCCACGCTCGTGCTGAAGAACCATACGTATCCGACCACGCCACTCGCTTCGTACGCCCGGCGACACGCGGGCGTGCGACTGCTCGGGGGCACGGTGCTGAATCGGTTTGTGGGAGGCATGAACCCCGATGCCGTCTGGTCGGCACGGAGCGGCAATCGGAGTGACGTTCGCGGAGACGGCACCGAGGATCCGGCCTTCGTGGTCTGGATGCCGACCGTCCATGCGGAGTCGCATCTCGCCACGCTTGGCCATGCGTTCGACTCCCGGTGGGGCGCGTGTTCCACCTGTGCGACCGTGGCGGATCAGACGCAGGCCCCGGAGGAACCGGTCCGGGTCTTCGATTCCGCCGGCGAACCTCTCCCGAGGCTGTGGCCGGTGCTCGAGGCAATCCGCGATGCGGGCGCGTGCCTTGCCACGGGGCACCTCTGTGCCGCCGAGATCGTGAAGCTCGTCCCCATGGCGCTGGAGGTCGGCATCCGCGCGGTGATCCTCACGCACCCGCACTATCCCTCGGTCGAACTTTCCGACCCGCAGTTGCGCGATCTCGCGCGCGAAGAACGGGTATTCATCGAGCATTGCTTCGCGATTCACACGATCGAGAAGGTGCCACTTGAGCGGTTCGTGGCGTCCATCGACGCGACCGGCCCGGAGCAAGTGATCCTTTCCACGGACTTCGGACAAATCCACAGCGATCCGTTTCCAGATTGCACCGTGCGATTCGCCTCGGCCATTCGCGCGCTGAAACCCGAGAAATGGAGCGAGCGCGACTTGATTGCGATGTGCACCGACACCCCGCGCCGCGCCCTCGGTCTGCTGTAATCCATGGGAGACCAAACGCTCGAGGGGCTCAACGTGGGGATCGTCGGCGCCAGTGTGGCCGGACTCGCCACGGCCCGGTTCCTACGCAGCCATGGGGCCGATGTGGCGCTCTTCGAACGTTCCCGCGCCCGACTCGAAGCGCGGGGGGGCGGAATCGCGATGGACCCGGGCATCGTCTCCCTCCTCGGCTCTCCCCGAGGAACGCTGATCGAAGGCCGAATCGTGATTGGCTCGTCCGGACGTCCCCTTTGGACAAAGCCGGCCCGCAAGTTCATGACTTCATGGTCCGAGGTCTACGCTGCGCTCCTCTCCCACGTGCCGGAGGCGGTGATCCACCGGGGCCAGCGCGTGACGCATTGCGAGTCGCGGGACCATGGAGGCGTCCTGCACTTCGAGCACGGGTCGCCCACACCGTTCGATCTGGTGGTGGGTGCCGACGGTCCAGGCTCGGCCGTACGGCAAGCGGTCGCACCCGAGTTCCAGCCACAATATCTGGGGTATGTCGCGATTCGCGGCACGGTCGACGAGGTGAATCTCCCGGAAGAATGCGGCGAACTTCGACAATGGGCGGACACGCCGGGCCTGGTGAACTGCTACGGTCCCCGGACACACGCCGTGGCCTACTGGATTCCGTCGGCTGCCGGAAACTCCCTCAACTGGATGTGGTATCGAAATGTCGCGCACCAGGAATTGGAGGAATTCATGTCCGATGCCGATGGGACGCCTCACCATTGGTCGCTCCCACCGGGAATGCTTCCCGACGAGCGGCGAAACCTCTTCCTGCGCGAAATGGCGGATCTCTTTCCCGTCGCGTTTTCGGCTGCGGCGGAAGTCAGCGAGAGAATTTACCTCCAGGCGATCTACCGGGGCGTTCCCGCCCGGATCGCCCACGGCGATATCCTTCTCGTTGGCGATGCCGCGCACCTCTCCGTTCCGCATATCGGCGCGGGTTCGTCCTTCGCGATACAGGACGCCGCGTCGCTGGGGGAAACCCTCGGTGCCGGGATTTCGGAACGCGCCCTCCGCGTCCGCGATTGGGCTGTGAAACGCCATGATGCGGCCGAGTCCATCATGACCGTCGCGACGGACCTGGGGCACTCCCTGCAACATGAGGACCATGACTGGGAGTACTGGTCGTCGAGCGATTTCGATCAATGGTGGGACTCGCTGGTCGGTCGCCACCTCCTGTACTTCGACCGTTAGATGCCGTGAATCTCCTCGGTTCGAACCTCAAATTGCCTAACCCTGAGTTTTGCGTGCCGCCCGGATCAGCCATACCGAGGAAAGAAGCGCTTGAAGGCGTCCTGATCGGAACGGCCGTCGGCGACGCGTTGGTCGGCGCCCGCGTCGGCGTCGCCGGAATTCCGCAATCGTGGCGCGACAGCATCGCAGAGTTTCCCCGCTCCCTCGGCTTGCTCCAACGCGTCGCGGAAAAGCTGAATCTCCAATCGGAATCCTTCACCGCCCTAGCAGCGGCACCCCAAAAGCCCGCGAGATCTGGCTCTGAGTTCCGTTGCCGTTGATCACCAACTGACTGCTGAAGAGCCGGAATGCCGACAGATCTTCGCGATCGTGAATGAAGACCGGCAGATGCCCGTTAAAATGAATCACCTTCCCATCGCGAGACTCGAAGGCGATCTCCGGGGTGATGTGCGTCACTCCGTGCGGAAAAACCGGAAGCTGTACCTTTGGCATGCCTTCTCTTTTGCCGCCTCGCGCTCAAAAAGTCAGCCCCGCAATAGGGCGCCTGCAGCTCAGACTTTGGCTCATTGTAATTACTCGCCTCCCTTCCACTACAGAGGTAGATCAGGAGGTCTGAGGCTACATCGCGGCTCAGACGCAGTGGCCGCATTCGGCGAAGAAACGGGACCTGACCGTCATCACGATCTCGCGTGAGGGGATTTCTCTATGAACGCCGCGCTCTGGATTGCTTGCATCGCGCTCGGCGGGAGCAGTGTGCGGGTCGGCGGAAGGTCGAATGGTTGGACGCGCAGCCGTGCTGCAGGGCTACAACTCGCCGAGATTGCTTTTCAGAAGCTGCTGCAACGCGTGTGGCCGGGTAAGCGTCAGGCTCTTGCCCTTGACGCGCAGCAGCTTCCTGCCGCGGAACTTGGCCAGCGTGCGCGACAGGGTTTCCCCGGTGGTTCCCATCTCCGCCGCAAGAACGCGCTTGGTGCGATCGAGCTGTATTGCGACCGGCTCGTCGGGCAGTGGATGCGGACAGCGCTTCAATAGCCAGTTCGCGAGCCGTGTCTCCATGTCCTTCAACGTCAGGTCGTCCAGCAAGCCTACGAGCACGCGCAAATGCTGGCTCATCGAGCCGAGCATCCGCAGCGCCAGTTCGGGCCGGCGACGCAGCAGTCCGATGAATTCGGTTTTCGGAACAAGCAGGACGGCCGAGTCTTCGGTGGCGCGGGCTTCGGCCGGATAGCCGCCTTCGCTCGCCAGCGCCGCTTCGGCGAACGACTCGACCGGACGGAACACATGAATGGTCTGTTCCTTGCCCGTGGCGCTCACGCGGTGGACATTGATGGCGCCGCGCTGGACGACATAGAAGCCCTCGGCCGGGGAACCTTCGCGAAAGAGGTAGTCGTCCTTTTCGAGATGCTTCGCGATCGCGAACGCCGCGATGGTCTGCAAGTCGTCGCTGGAGAGACCGGCGAACATCTCGCAGGATCGCAACGCATTCGCGGTGACCAAGCGCTTCAATTCGCTGCGAGGGTCCGTCATCAAAAGGGAATCGTCACTCGCGCCGGAATCGCGTCACCCAACGTCCGTCGGGCTGGCGTTCCGGGCGGCATTGGAAGCCCTCGCTCTTCAGCTTTTCGATGAACGGCGATGGGAGGAAAGGCGCGACGACTTCAAGACCTTCACCCTCCTGGAGAGAGGCGAGCATTTTCTGGATTGGCATGAACGGTTCGGTTCCTTCGGCAAGCAGCTTGCGGACATCAATTCTTTTGTAGGTGACTGGCATAGTTTTTACTCCATTTCATCCGCGCCATGAAAGCGCTGTTTCATCGCGTCGCTCTTCATCAATTTGCGACCGACCGCGCGATTTCCTCGTTTGTGAGATAACAACAGGGGTCTTCCTGCCACGGGTCGCCAAAGCGTTGCCAGGCGCGAACGCGGAATCCGCCTCCGCAAATATCCTGCCAGCGGCATGTCGCGCAGCGCCCCCGGAGCAGCGGCAGCCGATCGCGCAGACCGCGAATCGTGACGTCGTCGGAGTCGCGCCAGATGTCGCTAAAGGAGCGGGTTTTTACATTGCCGAGAGTGACCGTTTGCCAGAATTGATCGGGGTGGACATTGCCTTGGGTGTCGATGTTTGCCAGGCCGATGCCCGACCCATTCGCGCCACCGCCATTCCAGCGCATCAGCTCAAGAGCGCGCCGGGCACGCGCGGGATGCGGCTCTTTCAAGCGCATCCAGACGTATGCTCAATCCGCGGGTTGATCGACGGTAAGAACCTCTCGCGGTTGTCCAGGCGCATGCCACTCCTCGACGCGATCCATGATGCGATCGAGGGCGGAGCGTGTTTCCTCCGGCCTGGGCGATGAGAGATCGGCGCCGCGTCCGCTATAGACCAGATGATAGAAACAAACCCGCCGGATGTCTTCGGCTTCGATGAAATCGAGAATCTCGTCGAGGTCGGCCACGGTCTGGCGGGTAAGAGTAAATCGCAGACCGGCCTTTTGCCCCATCGCGCGGCATCGGCGAAACGCGGCGACCGCCTTATCGAAAGCGCCGGCTTTCCCGCGAAAGCGATCATGGGTCGCCCCGATGCCATCGAGCGAGATGCCGACATAGGCAAAACCGATATCGCGCAACGCCGCGGCATGCTCCGCGGTGATGAGCGTGCCATTAGTCGAAAGCGTGAGGCGCAGGTTTCGATTCCGCGCATAGCTGGCAATGTCGAAAAAGCGCGGATGGATCATCGGTTCGCCGCCCGAGAAGAGCAGCGCGGGCACGCCGTATTCGGCGAGATCGTCGATCACGACGCGGCATTGGTCCCAGGTTAGTTCGCCGGGATACTCGCGCGCGTCGGAGTCGGAGTAGCAATGCACGCATCGAAGGTTGCAGCGGCGCGTGATGTTCCAGACGACGATGGGCTTGCGTTCGGCGGCGGTACGCGGCGCGTTATGGCCGAAGCCGTAGCGGAGGTTGTCGGCGGGTTGGGCTGTGTTGCAAAGAAGTCTTGTCAGGTTGATCATTGGAATAAGGGCTGGCGCTCCGGGCCGGGTTGATAAGTGCAGAGAGGCTCCGAGGCGAGGAAGTCTCCAGTGACGCCAAAGGCTCTCGCGCGCGAGCCGCCGCAGAGAGAGCGAAACTCGCAGCGTCCGCATTTTCCTTTTAAGCGATCGGGATCGCGCAGTTCGCGGAAAATGGGCGAGTCGCGATAGACATCGACTAGCTCATCATGCCGAACGTTCCCTGCCGCGAGCGGCAGGAACCCACTCGGGTTGATCTCGCCGACGTGCGAGACGAAGACGAAGCCTTTGCCGTCGTTCGTGCCGAATGGCGCGGGTTTGCGCGTGCCGCCGTGCTTGTTCCAGCGCTGCCACGCAACGCGGCGGAAGTGCTGGCCTTCCGTCGTCTTGATGTCGAACGGCGTCCGTTGAGCCTCTTCGGCCAGCCGGTCGAATAGCCTCTCGACCGCATCCGCCTCAGGCAGATCGGCAAGCGCGCCGCGGCCCGTCGGCACAAGCAGAAAGATACTCCAGAGCGCGATGAGCATGGTTTCCAGCAACGCAAGAAAGCCATCGATCTCACAAAGATTCGCACGAGTGAAAGCGGTGTTGATCTGCACTTCGATCCCAGCTTTCCATGCAGCCTCGGCGGCCCGCATCGTCCAGTCCCACGTGCCGCGCACTCCGCGAAAGGCGTCGTGTGTTTCCCGCGTCGCGCCGTCGATGCTAAGGGAAATGCGCCGCAGCCCTGCCGCGCGAAACGCGCCAAGATCGGTCCGCAGGAATCGCGGAGTGGCGCTGGGACTCATCGCCACGCGCAACCCGCGCCCGGCGGCATATTCCACGATCTGCAATAGGTCGGGACGGTTCATCGGGTCGCCGCCGGTCAGCACAAAGACCTGCGGAGCCGCGCGCTCGATTTGGTCAGTCAAGCGATATGCTTCCGCGGTGCTTAACTCACGAGGATCGCGCCGCACCCGCGCCTCGGCGCGGCAATGCCGGCAAGCGAGCGCGCAGCTCCGGGTTACTTCCCAAATGACGATGAATGGATTCTCATTCCAAAGTCTTGCGAGATGCATGGCGGATTCAGTCTGAGCTATCGGGAATGGATATTCTGGGCATCGTCCGGCTGCCCCAGATCAACGCGCCTGCAATCCAGCAGAGCGCCGCACCCGAAAGCAGATGCAGGCGCATGGGTCCCGTAAAGTCCGCCGCGAAACGAAGCACTAAGCTCAGTAACATCAGCACGGTGAGCGCGATGAGAAAGGGTGCGCGCTCTTTCAACCGGGAACCAAGCCCGCTGTGGCCAAAGGTCACGCGAGTGGCGACAAGAAACACGATGAACCCAAACCCGCCGATGAACAGCAGATGCAAGCCTGCCACGCGATACACCGGAAGCAGGCTGGGCAACACCAGCCCGAGCAGCAGCAACGCGATGGCGAAGTTCAACGCACGAGCCAGCGTGCCCGGTGCTTTCCCGCGAAACAGCGGCGCTTTTGGCAGCAAGAATAGAATCGCCGCGACAAACCGGATAAGGCCGGCAACGATTGGAGTCCCTTTCGCTTCCGCGAAGAATGTGCCGAGAATCACCGACCCGAAAAGCGCCGCACGCACCGCTTCCCGTGTCCAGCCTGGGGGAGGCGTGCGGGAATCGGGATAAACAGAAGGAATCGGCAGTCCGAGGAATCGTGGAAAGAGAAATGTGCCCACGCCCAGCATCGGAAAAAGCACGAAGCCTTGAAAGAGAAGCAAAGTTCCGAGCTGATAAGAGGAAGAACCCCACACGAGCAGCGCCGAGCCTGCCATCCCACTGGCAAAGCCGAAAAGGACGAGCACGAAATCGGGCGGCGGCAGATCGCCGCGCCGCGCGATCCGTATGGCGAACGCTCCGGCGTAGAGCACCAGCAACGCGAGAAAGAGGGCGTCACCGCAGACATGCAGCGATGCCAGGTGGCACGCGGTCAATGCCAGCAGCAGCACCGCGAACAAGCTCACTTCCCTGCCTGTAAGATGCGGGGCCGAAAGCATTCGCGGACCGGCGGTGCCGAGGAAGCCGAAGATGAACGCGGCGATGAAACCTTCGATCATGAGCCGCGCGTGAATGACCGCGGGATAGACCGCGATAACGTGCAACTGATAGAGCGGCCAGATCGCCACGGCCACAATTCCGATGAGCAGTCCGATCGGGAAGAAGATCCGGAATGGCTCTGCGGGAGCGAGACGGAAGAGCGAAGTCATGGCTCAGAACTCCTGCCGTTCCAAACGAAAGAGGCTCCATGCCAGCGAAAGAGCGATCCAGCCTGTGGACAGCATGGCAAACCAAAGCCCGAGATTTCCTAGCCACCACTGGCCCAGCGGCGGCGCGGTGGCGATGTCGAACGGAATGCGGTCGAGCGATAGCAGGCCGCCGATCCGCAGCGCGTCGAGCGGGTTGAGCATCAGCAGCGCGAGCCACAAATCGGGCAGGCGCTGCATCGCGCCCGTCTGCGCGAGGGCGAGCGCGATCAGATCGCCGCCTGCGAGAAACAAGAGCCAGGCGGCGAGCGCGATCATGTGCGCCTTCACGCGATCCGCCGTCGAGAAGCCGATGGCCAGGCCGAGCGCGGCGAAGGTTCCGCCCGTGCCGAGCGCGTGCAGCCAGAGGAACAGCAACGCGCCGAGCGACGCGCCCGCGAACGCGGCGGGCGCGACCAGCAGCAGCGCCGCGATGGCGATCACCAGCCAGAGCGCGAGGAATTTTCCAATCACGCGCGATCCGCGACGGACCGGCTGGCTCATGAGGATTGGCTGTTCTTCCGCCTCGCTTTGCGCCGAGCCTGTCGCGATGAGCAGCGAGACGAGCGGAATGAGGTAGAGAGTGGCTTGCAGCAGCATGTAGGCGGCGGTCGTGGTCGGGTCGCCGCCCACGTCGGCGAACAGCGGGGCGAGTCCGGCGAGCGACGCGACTGCGGAAAACGAGAGGATCAGACGATTGAGCACGGCGGCGTGCAGTTCGCGCCCGAGGAAAGCGGCGACCGCTCTCATGCCGCCACCGCCCTTCCATCGGGCGAACCGTTCCGGAACGATCCGCGCAGGTTTTCCGGGTCGATCTCTCCGGCGATGCGGCCATCGCGGCAGAGCAGACAGCGATCCGCCGCGCCCTCCCATTCCGCGAGCAGATGCGTGGCCACGAGCACCGTCTTGCCGCGCCGGGCCTCGCTGGCGAGCAGCATTTGCAGACGCTCGCGCCATTCGGGATCGAGGCTGAGGCCTGGCTCGTCCAGCAACAGCACCGGCGCATCCGGGAGCAGCAGCATCGCGAGTCCGAGCCGCTGGCGCAGCCCGCCGGAGAGCGCGCCGGTTCGTTTCTTCGCGTGCGTTTCGAGCCCCGCGACCCGCAGCATCTCGTCCGCGCGCACATCGCCGCATCCGCGCAGGCGCGCGTAGAACCGGAGCAGATAGCGGCACGAGAGCCGGGGGTGAAACGCCACACCCTGTGGCAGAAAGCTCGACTTGCCCTGCGCCGCGATTCGTTCGCGGACGACGCTCGTCCCGTTGATAAGCGCCTCGCCGCCCTCCGCGCGGCTCAGGCCGCTCAGGATGCGCAGCGTCGTGCTTTTCCCCGCGCCGTTCGCACCGACCAGCAGCGTTACCTCGCCCGGCTCGGCGCGAAACGACACACCGCGCAGTACCCGGGACACGCTCGTAGTGCTTGACGAGATTCTCAGCGACGATCATCGGAAAAGGCGGGCGTGAGCGGCGCCGCATCCTCGACCGCCTGAATCCCCGGCAGCGCCACGCGCTCGTGCGCGAACCGCAGCAGGCCGAGTGCTGGGCTGCCGGAAAGCAGGCCGGCGAGCGGGAAGGGACGCCGGAGGTTGCCTAGCAAGTCGGGTTCGCGGTGCGGCAGATCGCCGATGCCGTCCCGGTCGAGATCGAGCGGCTCGGACCCTTCCCAGCGATTGCCGACCCCGGCGATGGACCAGCGGTTGGAACCGCTCTGGCCCGCGAGTTCGACCGAGTGCATGTTGCCCGCGAATACGTTGCGCGAGAAGCGGTTGGCATCGGAGCTGGCCGTGAACCGGAGGCCGATGTAGTTGGCGACTATTTCATTGCCCAGCAGCGTGTTGGCGTTGCTGTTCTCCATATAGACGCCGACGGTGTTGCCGACGATCCGGTTTCCCTCGATGCGTGTGGCATCGACGGAGTTGAGCAGCATGCCATAGGCGCGGAAGCCGCGGTTCGCCGAGAAATCGTTGTCCCGCACGAGCAGCCCCTTCGAATACATGATGGCCGCGCCGGCGGCGTTGTCGGTGAACACGTTTCCCTCGAACGTGTTGTTGTCGGAATACATGTAGTGAAGACCGTAGCGGACACCCCGGATCGTGTTGCGGCGCACCTGTGTGTTGTTGCTGAACGAAAAGTAGATGCCGTCGCGCGTCTCGGTGATCGTGTTGTCCTCGATGACGTTCTCCTCGCAGTTCCAGAGGTGAATGCCGTTCCCGCGCGAGTTGATATTGAGCGGCATCGCACATAGCTCCGCGCTGTCGGCGACGATGGTCTCCGACGCCGGCTTCACGGGTGGGGGAAGGGTCGTCTTGCCCGTGATGGTGTTGCCCGCCACGCGGCAGCCGCTCACCTTTTTCAAATAGACGCCGTGCAGCGAATCGACGATTCGATTGCCGGTGATGAGCGCGTGATCGCCGCTCACATGGATGGCGGCGTTGTCCTTGGTGAGGTTGGTTCCCGAGTTGGCGATCACGAATCCGCGCACCGTCACGTTGGCGGCGCGGATCGAGATCACGTTCCCGGCGCCGCCGCCGTCGATGCGCGGGAACCCTCGCCCGCTCAGCGTGAGCGGTTTTCCGATAATGAGCGGTCCCTCGTATGTGCCGGCCTCGACAGTCAGGACAGATCCCGGCGCGGCGGCTTCGACGCGCTGCTGCAATTCGCCCGCGCGGGCCGCGATGGCAAGCGCGGCGGCGATCAGCGCAACGGCTGTTCTTTGCGCGAGAGCCATATCGAGAGGATGAGAAACAGCATGAATGCCCACAACAGATAGGTGCCCATCTCCGGGTAGCTCGACTGGGTGAAGTTCGCGATCTTCTGCGTGCCCAGCAATAGCGGCGTGAACGGCTCCACATTCAAGGGCGCGGCCGGGTCGAGGTTATGCCCGAAGCTATACAGCCGGTAGTGGAACGCGCCAATGGAGAACACGCCGAAATAGGAGGCGATCATGAACAGGTCGATCACCGCGCCCATATAGCCAAACACCGCGGCCCGGAGCGAGAGGAGGATGAACAGCCCGAACATGAACGGCATCACCTGCATCTCGGTGAAATCCTCCTGAGAGATATGCCTCATCCCGATGTAGTGGTTGAGGTTGTTTATCTCGACGAGATCCTGCCCGTCGTTTCCGCCCACCAGCTTGTAGGCGAAAATCTTCATCTCGAGCCCCTCGGCGTATTGCGGCGCGACCAGGTGGAGTTTCCACAGCGGGAAGAAGAGCGATCCCGCGACCACCATCGCGCCGAGCAGCAGCAGCAGCCGCGACCACAGGTTCAGCGGCTTTTGCAGGAAGGTATACTCGGCGCGAAGAAGTCGTTGCATCAGCTACTTCTCCGGCTTTACTCCCGGGGGCTCCTCCGGTGAGACGGCAGGATCCTCCGTCGCCGGGACCGCTTCTATTCGATCCACCGCGTCCGTCATCACCGGCGCCTGGGTCACATCCTCTCCTGGAGTCCCCTCCGTCGCAGTGCCCCCCTGCGGATAAACGACGAGATAGCCTTGCATCTCCTGGTGGAGCGCCGAGCAGAAGTTCGTGCAGTAGAACGGAAATACGCCCTGCTTCTTCGCGACGAACTCGAGCGTCTTCGTCTCGCCCGGATCGACGACGATGTTGATGTTATGCTCGTTGATGCCGAACCCGTGGATCATGTCGGGCGTCTGCTCGATATTGGTGACGTGGATGGTCACTTTGTCGCCCACATTCGCCTCGATCTTGTCGGGCGAGAAGCGGCTGCGGACCGCCACGACCTTCGCGGTCACATCCGTCCCGTTGCGGGTCGCGATTCCATCCTTCAGATCCCACACCGCGTTTGGATTCTTGTTCTCGTCCTTGGGATAGACTTCGATCGGATTGATCTCGCTCACCTTCAGGATCTGCGCGAAGTGCGGCTCCGGCTCGGTATAAGCCTCGGCGACCATCTTCATCTTGTCGCCGCTGATGTCGATCAACTGGCTGGACTCCGGCTGGGACGGGCCGACGCTGACGTGGCGTCCCTTCGAGAGCTTGTTCATCGCGACGAGCCATTTGCCATACGGCTCCTTGGTATCGCTGCCCCCGACAACCAGGTGGCCGATACTGTAGTGGACCGTGATCTTGTCCAGCACGACCTTCGTCAGATCCTTCTTTTCCTCGTCGGTCCACGGCGGCAGCTTCCATTTCGTGACAGCCGAGTCGATGAAGAGCGAGGTGTAGGCATTGCCCTTTTCGTCATACTGGGTGTGCAGCGGGCCGAGTCCCACCGGCACTTCGCCTTCGACGACGCTGTCATGGGTCAGGATCGGGATGCCGCGGAATCGCCCTCGAAGTCCTTGTTCTTAATCGCATCGAGGATTTTCTCCACATTGAGCACCGTCGTGGTGGGCTGCAGTTTGCCGGCGGCGACTGACCCATTTCCCCGTCGGATCGACATCCATTCCGTGCGGCGATTTCGCGATGCCGACGAGATGCACGATGCCCGGCACCTTCGAGGGATCGAGCACCGGCACGCCCTCCATCTCCGTGGCCTTGCCATCGGCCACCGCCTGGGCCGCGGCCTTCCAGTTCACGATTGCGCCCAGATCGCGATCCAACTGCGAAGCGTTCACCTCGAGGAGATCGTGGGCCATCTCCGTGTTGTAGGAGGTGAAGAAGACCCACCCGCTGCTAGGCCCCTTGCCGGTCGAGGCGAGATCGAAGTCGAACGGCGGCATGAGAATCTGAAAGCCGACGCTCATCTCGCCCGTCTTGGGATCGACCTTCATCGCGGTGATCATGCCGTTGAATTCCGACTCGTAGTCCTTCAGTTCGGCCACGCGGCCCTTGGGCAGCGGCGTCGAGAAGCGGGTGGAGACGAACAGATACTCGGTGTTTTCCGTCACGAACGACGAAGCGTGGCTGCCGCTGGAATTCGGAATCGGCCCGAGGATCTGCTTGGTCTTGAAGTCACGCAGATCGATCCGCGCGACGCGGTTGTTCGCGTTGTCGTTCACGAAGAGCCAGCGTCCGTCGTATTTGCTGCCGGTCTGCGAGAGCGCCGGGTGATGCACGTCGCCCCAGGTGTATTCGCCCATCATTTCCTTCGACTCCGTGTCGAAGCCGTAGCCGGTGCCCGGATAGGGCGCGAAGACGGGGATGGTAGCGATGTGCCGCATCGACGGGATGCCCGCGACGAAGACCTGGCCGGAGTGGCCGCCGGAGTAGAAGAGATAGTATTCGTCCTTCTCGCCCGGGGCTACATAGGTCGCTTCGGCGTTTTCGGCGCGGTCTTCGCTCCCGCTGGAAGCGGTGCCGGTTTGTTTGCCGCAGCCTGACAGAGCCAGCCCCAGCGCGGCGACGCTGGCAAGTATGCAGATCGTTGTGATGTTCTCTTTCATCGTGTGTATCTTGATAGGGTAACAATGCTTGACACTACTGGACGACTAGAACGCCTTTCATTCCTCCCGCGAAGTGACCGGGGAAGGTGCAGATATAGTCGTAGGGCGAAGCAATGGATGGAGCCGTGAAGGTGATCGTCTCTTCCTCGCCGGGACCGAGAATCCTGGTCTTCGCGATGACCTTCTTCTCCATTTCCGGCGCGATGTAGTCATTGGAGGCGTACGCGAACCCAGGTTCCAGAAACTTGAGGGGGTCGGTATTCTTTTCGAGCAAGACCCAGTCGTGTCCCATCGACTCCTTGGGCATGGTGCCGACGTTCTTGAATGTCAGCTTCACCTCCTGGCCCGCTTTGGCCTCGATCGTGGTGAGATCGAATTTCATCTGATCGCTTCCGGTAATCACGATCTCTTTGACCGGAAGACTGGACTTGGCGCTCTTGCTGTTGCATCCGGAGATGAGCGCTGCTCCAAGAAGGGCTGCGCAAAGGACGAGGAAAATACGATGGCTGGGTTTCATTTGATGTGTGATGGTGTGTTTTGATTGATGGGATGTGCGACTCAGTCCTGGTGGGATGCGATGCCCGCACTTTGATCTGGATCAAGATTTGTTGCGGATTCTGGCGCGTGCGCGGAAAGGGCCTTTAGCTCCGCCAACACTTCCTCCGGCCGCCAGCCGTTGCCTCGCCAGATTTTTTTGATGGTGCCGCTCGGATCCACAAGCACTGTGCATAAGCCATGGTTGAGCGTACCGGCTTCGGCCTGCACATAAACGGAAAAGCCGTGCGTGAGCTTCTCGATCTCAGCAGGCTGGCCCGTCGCGAACCGCCAAAGCTCGGCGTCGTCACTAAATGCTTTTCCGTAGCGGGCCAGCATCTCCGGTGTGTCGAATTCCGGATCGAACGAGATACTCAAAAGCCGGACGCGATTCGCGAGCGCGGCTTCTTGCTTTATCTCCTTTGCAAGATGCTCGAAGTTTCGCGAGATAAGCGGGCAGAAATTCGGCACCGGGCAGCGGGTGAAAATGAAGGTGAGCAACACGGTCTTACCACCAAAAGCCTTTGCCGAGAGGGGCCGATTCATTTGATCGACGAGATGAAAATCCGGCAGTAGGTCGCCCTCTTTCAACCGCCTCGTCTCCGGCGACGGCGCGCGTGCGAAGCCTGCCATCGCGGGAAGGTGCAACGAAGCGGCTTGGATCAGCTTGATGTCCTCGATCCATGAGTCGTCCTGAGTCATGAGCAGGTGGAAGGCAATGGCGTCGCCTGTCTTGATTCCGGCGATCTCTTTCGGATTCTTTGCCGTAAATGGCATCGTCATCGACGGCATGAATCCCGGCACGTCCTCGTGCTCGACCGTAAGAATGGCGTTCTCCGGATCGACCCCGCGGACGACTCCGGCAATCTCAACCTTCTTTACAGGGGGATCGGAATGGGTGCTTTTCTTATTGCATCCGACGATGAAAGCCGCACTGAGAAGCAATCCACAGAAGGCCGCATAGCTGCGAGGGTTTTGCTTCATGGCTTCATCCTCGCCCGCGTCACGGCACTTGCGCCTTGATATGGATCAAGAGAAGTGACGCTGTTTTTGCCACAAACGCCATGCACCGAAGATCAGCGCGCTGGAATCTTAAGCTTGCATATATCGTATCGGAGACGAGGCAGAGGAATTTCGCAAATTCGCGCCCCGTGACGTGATGCGCCACGACGCCTCCTTGGGAAAATCCACGTGAATCAGGATGAGCCGACGAACTGGAAAATCAGGCGCGGATCGGTGCCCGGAAATACGGTTTCCGTCGTGGTGAATTCTTCGCAGAGATTGGCAATCACTTCGTCGTGAATTCGGGCGCTGAGATGGTGCAGGCGCACTGTCAGCGTCTTGTTGGCCTGATCGGGTGGAGATCCACCGCACTTTCATAAAACTGGCGCAGGAGGAACGCGCGTCGTCGTGGCGGCTCAGGTGTTCGCGCACCAGCCCGGCCATGGAGGTTTCCGCCCGGCAGGCGATCAGTTCGATGGTGTCGACGAAGTGTTTCTTCTCGCTGCGCAACTGACAGAAGCGATCGGAGGGTGGCAGATCTTTGATTTCGATGTGTTCTCCGGCGGCTTTGCGCCCGGCTTTGAAGGTCTCGATCATTGCCCGACGCTCTTCGATGGCCTGCTGCAGGGTTGCCTTTCGCGCTACGAACGATGGCGAAAACGCCACCGCCGTGAGCGCACTGCGAGACCTTCTGATTCGCGGGCTGCGCGTGGCTTTGAAGGGATGCGGCCATGCAATCAGCGACTCGGATATTGAAGATTTCGCGCAGGAGGGATTGCTGCGGTTCGCCGAACTGAGCGAAATGCCCGTTGATCAGATTGCCGTCCTGCTTAGAACCAACCGCAACGCTGCCTACAAGCTCGTGCACGACGCACGTCGCGCTTTGAAACGGCATCTGCACGATGCCGGCATCACGGCGCAGGGGTTCCGCATCGCATTCAACCAATGAAACCCGAAGTCCATCCACTCACTCCTGAACAGATCGAAGGCTTCGTCCGACTGGCGAGCCTGACCCGCGACCGCGACTTCAACTGCGAAGAATGCCTGCAACACGTGGGCGCATTTGCCGAAAGCCAGCTCGCCGGGCGACCGCTCGACGAGACCCTCGAGCGTGTCCAGGATCGCCTCTCGGTATGCCCCGAGTGCCGCGAGGAATATGCCGCGTTGATCAGGATCCTCCAAAACAGCCAATGAACTGTGAGACCTGCATTGAGCAGGGTTACGCAGGATGATAGCGCTCCCACGACTTCTATCGCCTTGTGAACAAGACCGTATTGTCAGCCAAACCGATTTGTCATTCTCTCCGTGTCGCGCTCCGCGATGGAACGCCTGCGGTGGTGCGCCCGATCCAGCCCGAGGACGCAGCCCGGCTCGTCGAAGGGTTGCACCGGATGTCCGCCGAAAGCCGTGTGCGGAGATTCTTCTATGACAAGGCCGGGTTTACCGAAAATGAGCTGCACAATCTGACGCACTGCGATGGTCAGTCCCATCTGGCCCTGGTGCTCGGGATTCTCGACGAGAGCGGCAACGAGGTGGATACGGTCGCGGTCGCGCGCTGCTTCCGCGACAGGCGGGATCCCCGGCAGGGAGAGGCCGCATTTGTGACCATTGACGAGTGGCAGCGGCTCGGAGTTGGAACCGCGCTGATCCGGGAGCTGGCGCGCCGGTGCTGGAATGCGGGAATCCGCACCTGGAAGGCCTTCCACTTCGCGGACAACAGAGGCGCCCGGAGAATCCTGGCCGTAGTCGGAACCCGAACCTTTGAGCAGGAACTCGGGTCGGGGATCGTTGAGGCAATATATGCGCTGAACCCGCCGGAGGAGAATTTCGAATCAGGCGGCGTTCCGCTCCGGTTTTGAGGCCAGGCGGATGCTCGCGTGGAAAAGTCGTTTGACTTATTTTAAAATTGGCAAAGTATCGAGAAGACATTCGTCTCCGGTCAAGGCAACAACGCGTATATCTTCCCGGGAGTCGGGCTCGGCGTGCTGGCCAGCAAGTCCAGCCGTGTCACCGACGAGATGTTCCTTGCAGCAAGCAAGTCACTAGCCGACGCAGTATCCGACGAAGACTTGGCCATTGGTCGGGTCTACCCGTCCTTCACCCGTGTCCGAGAAGTCTCGGCGGCAATCACGGTTGCCGTTGCCGAGGTCGCATTCGCATCCCGACTTGCACAAGTCGAACGACCGGATGACCTTCCCGCACATGTGCGTTCGCTCATGTACGAACCCGTTTACAAGAGCTACATTTAATCGCTGAACCCCCTCCAACTCCACGGTCCCTCGCCGGATCTTCGCCGATGCACAGGTTCAACTCCTTGGTTATCGGGTAAAAGATGAGAATGACGGCGCCCGCAACGATGAACAGAAATAGGGGATTATTCTGACCGAGGATCCCTGTCGGCGGATAGACGCGGTGCCTGGATGGCCCTCTGTGCAGCGGGTGCGGGAAGAATCATGCGTCGGCCAATGCCGCGGCGCGCACGAGGGCCTCGTCGAGATTGGCACACACATTCTTGAGACCGATCTCCTCGATGAACCCGCTCTTGTAAAGCAGCTTCATCGGCTGCGGCTGCACGCCGCTCAGGATCAGGCGGACGTCTTTCCGTGCGAATTTTTCCATGGCGATCTCCAGAGCGTGAAGGCCAGAGGCGTCGATCGCGGGTACGTTGCGCATCCGGAATATCACGATCCTCGGCTGGGCGGACGCCCGTGCGAGCGCGGTCTCCAGCTTCTCCGCGGCGCCGAAGAAGAAGGGTCCTTCGATCCGGTAGATGACCACGCCCTCCGGCACGGCCCGGGACGCGGCGGAGGTTCCGGACGTGTCAAGATCAGTCTCGGGCGTCACGAGCCGGATCTGGGTGATCTCCTCCATCCGCCGGACGAACAGCACCGCGGCCATCGCGAGCCCGACCCCGACGGCGACGGTGAGATCGAACACGATGGTGAGGCCGAACGTTGCGAGCATCACGCCGAGGTCGCTCTTCGTCCCGCGAGCCAGTTCGCGGAAGTTGTCCCACTCGCCCATCCGGAAGGCCACGACGAAGAGCACCGCGCTGAGCGCCGCGAGCGGAATGTAGTTTGCCAGCGGCGCGGCCAGCAGCACGAACGCGAGGAGAGTGACCGAGTGGAGAATCCCCGCGACGGGCGTCCGCGCTCCGCTGCGGATGTTGCTCATCGTGCGCGCGATCGCGCCGGTCGCCGAGATGCCTCCGAAGAGAGGCGAAACGAGATTCGCCATCCCCTGCCCGATCAGTTCCTGGTTCGAGTCGTGGCGTTCCTCGATGAGCCCGTCGGCGACGATGGCCGAGAGCAGCGACTCGATGGCCCCGAGTATCGCGATGGTCAGTGCGGGGATCATCAGCTCGCGGATCTGGGCGAAGTCGAACGCCGGGAGTGCCAGCGGGGGCAGCCCGCGCGGGATGCCTCCAAACCGGCTCCCGATGGTCTCCACGTCGGGATGGAACGCCGCCACGCAGGCACTCGTCACGACGACGCTCACGATGGACGCGGGGACGGTCTTCAGCGCCTTGAATCTCGGCCAGAGCAGCAGGATCGCCAGCGCCAGCACGCCGAGTCCCAGGGTCGGCAAGCTCGTTTCCGCCAGATGCCTCGCCAGTTCGACCATCTGATGGGGAGCATGCGTAGAGAGCTTCGCGTCGATGCCCAGAAACTCCCGGATCTGGCCGACGAAGATGATCACCGCAATCCCGCTCGTGAACCCGGCAATCACGGGATACGGAATGAACTTGATCAGCGCGCCGAGCCGGAACCATCCCATTAGCACCAGCGCTACGCCCGCCATTATCGTGGCCATCGCCAGGCCGCCGTACCCGTGAGCCGCGACGATGCCTGCGAGGAGCGGCACGAACGCGCCCGTCGGCCCGCCGACCTGCACCTTGCTCCCGCCGAGCGCCGAGATCAGGAATCCGGCGATGATGGCCGTCCAGATTCCCTGCGCGGGAGTCACGCCGGACGCGATGGCGAAGCCGATCGCCAGCGGCAGCGCGATCACGCCGACCGTCACCCCCGCTCCGAGATCCGCGGCGAACTTCGCCCGGTCGTAGTCCTTCAGGGATTCGAGGATCTTCGGTGAAAAGCGCATGGAAATTTCGTCGTGCGACAACCTATATCAATCCTGCGCCGACTTTCGAGTGGATTGATAACCGGAATTACCTCGCGCCCGCATCGATCCACGTCTTGATGAGCGCGACCTCCTTCCGCGGGAGAATGTGATCTTTCGCGTTGCGCTTCATCTTTGTCGTCCCGGAAACAATGGCCACCAAGCGACTCCCGGCGCTGTCGCCCGGAAGAACCTGAGACCCTTTGCTGGTTTTTCGGAACAAATCGTCGCGGTGGTCGGCGCGGAAGTCTCCCTTCATTTTGTCGGGGCCGTGGCATTCGACGCACCGGGCGGCCAGCAACGGCTGAATTTCTCCCGACCATGTCACCGCCGAAGCACCCGGCGACGGGGACGAGACGCGCATGTAGTCGCCTCGCTGACGCTGCATCGGGAGGTTCAAAGCTTCGCGTGTCCGGCCTCGACCTTGCTCGCGCCGGGTAACCGGCAGCAGCAGAAAGCCGAGGATGATCGTCAGCCCGATGGCGAGTCCGATGATCAGCCGCCAGAGGTGCCCCTTCGCTGCGACCTTTTTCAGCCATGCCCAGGCGAGGACGAGGTGGGCGGCGAGGAGGATGGCGAACGCATAAGCGATCCAGGTGTGGAGATCGCCCCACTGATGGCGATCCCAGCCGAGCACCTCCAGCCCGCGACCGCCGCGGCTGCCAGGGACGAGGCGGAGCGACATCAGCAGCCCGGTGCCAAGCATTGCGCAGAAGCTGAGATAGAGCAGGAGATTCAGGATTCGTCGGATGGTGGTTTTCATGGCGGATAAGATTCTAAGAACGCAATCGGCCTAGCGCGGAGCAGTGCGGCTATCCAGTCCATGCAGTTAGCTCGCGGGTCGGATTCGTCGCGCCGTCGTCGTCGGGCGGTGCGCTGTCGAGCGGGCTGGTGAGCCGGGCGGCGAAGATGCGACACATCGTCCGCGTGCGGAAGCCGAGATACGCGTGCGCGCCCGCGAGCGCCGCGACGAGGCGGAGGCCGCAGCCCATGCCACCGTCCTGCCGATGACGGGTCGGCCCGACGCGGTTGGCGATGGTGCAGATCGCGGTCGGGCCGCGCCGGTAAATAGCTGCCATGCAGAACCCAGTCGGAGTGATCCGGATGCGCGCGTTCCTTGCATCCGATCGTCTCGTCCGCCCTTTCCGGAAGCTTTGCGAACCATTCTCTGAAGGAACCGGTCGCGGTGGCGGCACTTTTTCCAGATGGCCGTGGAAACCGCTTCTGGAAACTTCCAGAGCCCCGGCCAGTTCCTCGATGGGTACGTCCTTTTCATCTTCTCCAATACTTGGAAGCGCGAGGTAGCATCTCGGCCGACAAGATCCCGCAGGCTTTTTTCAAAATGGCACGCTGGCGCTCGAGATAAGCGACCTGCTAGTCCGGCAGTTGCCGGATCGCAGTGCCCGTTGCTCGGATGTCTCAGCGGCCAGGCTCTTCGATTGGCTCAGGCCATGGCCAATGCGGGCGTCCCTGACCCAGCGGCTCAGCGACGAGTGCGAGACGTCCAAATCGCGGGCAATCTCCGTGACCGTCCGCCCGCAGAAAAGTCGCCGTGAATATCACTCGGCCGCCTTGTATTCACATAGTTCGAGGATGTTGCTTTCCGGATCGAGAAAGTAAACCAGTCGTTTGCGCACACCACCAGCGTAAGTGACTTGCGTGTCGGGTACTTGCTGCGCCTCGCTGAAAAGTTTTACCCGCGCGTTTCGCAGTCGCGCGATGGCGGCATCGAGGTCTTCCACGCGAAAAGCAATATGCCGCAGGCCCGCGGTGTTTGGAATGCCCGAACCAGTGGACGTCTCGCCGCCCGGCCGCCGGTAGCAAATCAACTCGATGCGCGGCCCGTCTTCCAGATCGAGATAAACCACATCGGCTTCGACGCCCGTCAGCCCCACAGTTCGATCGATCCACCCGCCCGCGATCGTCACCTCCTTGGTCACAGTCAGGCCAAGCACCTCACGATAGAACTGCTTCATGGCGGCGAGGTCGTTGACGACGATGTTGACATGGTCAATTTGCTGGAGCATTTGAATATTTTTCAGGTTTGGCTTCGTCCAGGTTGGCTTGGAAGCGTCAGGATTCTATCACGTAAGAGAGGGGTGGTAGTAACTCCCATTGGATCAGAAGACAGTTTGCACATCGATTCCCTCAAATCTTGTTTCGGCGAGCATTTCCCCGGAGATTCGCGCGCCAGGAAAGCTCCGGTCGACATACGAAATGTCGGAATAGACCTTTTATGGAACAGCGGTCAACTGCGTAGAAAAACAGGTGGACCCCGTTGCCTTCTTCTCGTTTCGCGATGAGTCTGCTGGTTTCCGGGAGAGCGTATCGCTGATGTTTTAGGGCGTGTTTATAAAACACATTCCGCCAATCAAATCTCGCGGTGCTTTTTGCGCTGGCCGTCGTTGCGCCTCGTCCAGCGCCGAAAATCCCTCGCGATCTTGAACGAAAGCCATTTTGCAAACACACCCTATCGCGAAAACTTCATTTTGGCTTTGAGCCCCTCCATTTGTGAGCCGATGTTTGGAGAGTGAAGGGAAGTCGCCAAGTCTTTGCGATCATGTCCGGTACGGTGCTGCTGGCCATTCTCATACCGCGGAGTGCGTTTTCGGCGGAAGTGCGGTACAGAAAAGGGTCTGTCAACAAATCTTGACATGTTTCATCCATGTCTGGATCGGAGCCGGCAGATGCTATTCCGGCAACGCCGAGAATCAACGCACCTGCTGGGAGTCGCAGGTCGCCGGACCTTGTTTGCCTCGTATCCTGTTTGGTGCGAAACAGGTTCGAGACTTAATGATCGAAAGCCTCTGAGCCGGTTGACCCCGATGCCTTCCACCTCGTAAGCTGTGAATCGACTATCGACTCAAGCAAGCCCCGCAAAATACGCACACCACCATGCCACTGTTGCGACTCGAAACCTCCGCGTCCATTCCGGACGAAAAACGCCAAGCGCTGCTCGCCTCACTTTCCAAGCTCGTGACTGAGACAAACGGCAAACCGGAACAATACGTGATGGTCAGCGTCAATCCTGCCACCATCCGGATGTCCGGGGAATCCGGACCCGCCGCCTTCGTGGATGTGCGAAGCATTGGCGGCTTGAGCCGGGAGGCGAACCGAAAGCTGTCGGAGAAAGTTTGCGGTATTCTGTACCAGGACCTTGGCGTTCCACCCGACCGCATCTACCTCAACTTCACCGACACGACCGCCGCCAACTGGGGTTGGAGCGGACGCACTTTCGGATGAATCGGGCGATCCGTGGTCTGCTGGTGTTTTTGGGTAGGCACATGTGTGAATATAGGAGTCTGCCATCAAATTTTGACACCATTCATCCGTTTTCGGATCGCAGTTGGCAGTTGATTTTCCAGACCGCTTTTCGTTTTGAATCCAAAGGTAGCCGGCGAATGCGAGGTTCCAAGAACCCGGTCAAGGAACTCGCTTCGATCTCAATAACGCCGCGTTCCGCAAGTGGAACACGAAGTATTCGATATAATCGTTTCACCTCATTAGAACTCTAAAGTTTGGATCGTGACCCTCATTAACTCCCTCCTCTGCGTCTGTCATCTCCAGCAGTTCCTCGGAAGAATGCAGGTGATCATCTCACAGCATCTCGCCTAACCTCCGGGTGGGCGGGGAAAAGATTTCCGAATGATTGACCGATATCAAGACGCCGCCTCCACGAGGCGGCGGAAGGCGCGGGGCTGCACCATGCCGAATCCGGGGCGCACCACGAATAGAAAGGGCGCCGGATTTCGAACTTGAGGGAAAAGTCGAGGAACGTCCGGACGAGGACGCTCGCGGTGACATTACTTGAGAGCGGTGAAAAGGTGGTCGAAAACAACGCTTGACACGTTTAGGCATTTAGCTAAATGTGAATCCGTGAAACAGAAACCGCCCACGCCCGCCCAGTTCAAGACCCAGGCCGCGGTCTTCAAGGCACTCGCCCATCCAGGCCGGCTCCTCATGGTTGATGAACTGTCCCGCGGGGAGCGCTGCGTGTGTGAACTCGCCGAGATGGTCGGTTCGGAAATGTCCACGGTTTCCAAGCATCTCTCCCAGCTCAAGCAGGCCGGCATCGTCGACGATGAGAAGCGCGGGGCTCAAGTCTTCTACCGGCTCAAAACTCCGTGCGTGATGAATTTTTTTCAATGCGTCGCTGCAGTGCGCGAGGAAGCGGCAAAGGAGGAATCACTGGCATGGCGCTGAGCCCGCACCTTTTTGGCGCATATTTGGCGACTTGGCGAAATGCCTATTAAACGAACAACCAAACGAACAACCGCGCCAGCCTCGACAAAAGAATCCGTATGAAACTCGACTCTGAATGGAAAAAACTCGCCGCCGTCGTGGCGGTGTTCCTCGCCTGCTTCTATCTCCCGGTCGGCTGGACCCGCTTCGACGGCGCGGTTCACGAGGCGCTCCAGCTCGTTCGCTGGTACACCCGCGAGCATGTGCTGCTCTGCCTGGTTCCCGCGTTCTTTATCGCCGGCGCGATCGCGGTCTTCGTCAGCCAGCAATCGGTGATGCGCTACCTCGGGCCGAATGCGCCAAAAGCTCTGGCCTACGGCGTCGCGTCGGTGTCGGGCACGGTCCTGGCCGTTTGCTCCTGCACGGTGCTGCCGCTGTTTGCGGGCATCTACCGGATGGGCGCGGGCCTCGGTCCGGCGGCGGCGTTTCTCTATTCCGGTCCCGCAATCAACGTGCTGGCGATCATTCTCACCGCACGAATTCTCGGCATGGAACTCGGCATCGCGCGCGCCGTGGGGGCCATCGTGTTCAGCGTCGTCATCGGCCTCGCCATGCACTTCATTTTCCGGCACGAGGAGCAGGAGAAAGCCGCGGCGCAACCGGTCGTTCCCGACGGCGCGGCGCCCCGTTCGCTGTGGCACACGGCACTCTATTTCGCCTCGATGGTGGCGATCCTTGTCTTTGCCAACTGGGGAAAACCGGACGACGCGGGCGGATTCTTCGCGGCGGTGTATGGCGTCAAATGGTGGCTCACCGGTGTGGCCGGCGTCGGCCTCGGAATCACCATGACAGGCATGATGCGCACCGAGTTGACCGACTGGACCAGGGCGACGTGGGACTATGCCAAACTCATCCTGCCGCTGCTGCTGGCCGGTGTGTTCGTCTCCGGCCTCTTGCTCGGACGGCCGGGACACGAAGGGTTGATCCCCTCGGCGTGGGTGTCTGCCGCCGTCGGCGGCAACTCGTTTCAGTCGAATTTGTTCGCATCGGTCGTTGGCGCATTCATGTATTTTGCGACGCTCACCGAGGTGCCGATCCTGCAAGGCCTGATCGGGAGCGGAATGGGCAAAGGCCCCGCGCTGGCGTTGCTGCTTGCTGGCCCTACGCTTTCGCTGCCGAGCATGCTGGTGCTCCGGAGCATCATGGGCCTGAAAAAGACCGCGGTCTACGCAGCGCTCGTCGTCCTGATGGCAACGTTCACCGGGCTGATCTTCGGGGCGCTTTTCTGATCATCTCTTTCATAACCAAACCAACACACCAACAAAACAAATACCCATGAAAAAACTGCAAATCCTCGGAACCGGCTGCCCCAAGTGCAAAGCCCTGACGGCAGTCACGGAACAGGCCGCGCAAACCCTCGGCCTGCCCTACGAACTCGAAAAAGTCACCGACATCAACCGCATCATCTCGCT
The DNA here is from genome assembly GCA_963805815.1 of uncultured Verrucomicrobiae bacterium. Taxonomy (GTDB): domain Bacteria; phylum Verrucomicrobiota; class Verrucomicrobiia; order Chthoniobacterales; family Chthoniobacteraceae; genus CAWDWA01. The sequence goes on along the minus strand of CAWDWA010000031.1, from coordinate 254,485 downwards.
CGGTGTGATGATCACGCCCGCGCTCGTCGTGGACGACAAAGTGAAGGTAAGCGGCAAGGTGCCGTCGGTGGATGAAATCAAGAAGCTGCTGGTCTGAAGCGTGCACGCGAACCCATTGAATCCATGAAATTCGTCCTCGCGGTCGCGGCGTCAGCCGTGGCCGCGGTCGTACTAGAAAAGTGCAAACATCGGAGCGCCGGATCCCAATGAAACCGCCGCCATTCATGAAGTCGCGCGCCATCCGCACGGCGATTAAGGTTCTCCTGATTGCGCTGGTCACCGGCGTGGTGATCTACCGTGTCCGGTTTGCAGTGACCCCCGTCGAAGCGCATCCGGTCGTGAAGGGAGAGATCGTCGCGGAAGTGATGGGCACCGGCACGCTGGAAGCGCGGATCAAGACCGCCGTCAGCTCGAAGATTCAGGGGCGTGTGGCGGAGATGCTCGTCGATCAGAATGACCGCGTTAATTCCGGCCAGCTTCTGGTACGTCTCGACGACAGCGAGTTGCAGCAGCAGGTGCAGATCGCCGAGGCATCCCTCGCTGCGGCGCGCGCCAGTGTGGAACGCGTCCGTGCGGACGAAGCGCGTTCGCAAGCCACCGAAAAACAGGCGCGACAGGAGTTCGAGCGCGTCTCCACCCTCGTGACGCGCAAGGCTGTTTCCCAGTCTGATCTCGACAAGGCGGTAGAGAACCTGCGCGTCGCCGAAGCCGATCTCCGGCGCGTGACGGCGGCCATCACCGAGGCGGAGCTTCAGGTCGTGACCGCGGAGAAGAACCTCCGCTATCAGGAGGAACGGCTCCGCGACACGAGGATCGTCAGCCCGTTCGACGGATTGATTGTGCGGCGCGACCGCGACCCGGGCGATGTCGTGGTGCCGGGCGGCTCGATCCTTCACCTGGTCTCGACCGGCGAGATGTGGGTCTCCGCCTGGGTCGATGAAACTGCGATGGCCGGGCTCGCGTCCCGGCAGCCGGCGCGTGTCGTGTTTCGCTCGGAGCCGGGCAGCCTCTATCCGGGCGAAGTGGCGCGTCTGGGCCGGGAAGTGGACCGCGAGACACGCGAGTTCCTGGTGGATGTGCGGGTGAAGCAGCTTCCCGCAAACTGGGCGGTCGGTCAGCGGGCCGAGGTCTATGTCGAGACGGGCAGAAAGACCGGGGTGCTTGTCGTTCCCGAGCGCCTGCTCGCCTGGCGTCCGGAAGGACCGGGCGTGTTTGTGAACGATAGCGGCAAGGCCCGGTGGCGCGCGGTGACGCTGGGAATGCGCGGGCGCGGGGAGGTGGAGATTCTCCTGGGACTCGGCGGCGGGGATCGTGTGATCGCGACGCGCGAGGCGAGGAAATCGCTCCTCGACGGCAACCGGATTGCAGTCCCATGAACCTCGCCGTCCATGACATCCGGCACAATGCCGGGCGCTTCGCGCTGACCGCCGCCGGCATCGGTCTGCTCCTGATGGTCGTACTCGGGATGAGCGGGATCTACCGGGGAATGATCGACGACGCACTGGTGGTGGTGGACCACATCGCCGCCGATCTGTGGGTCGTGCAGCGCGGCACACGAGGACCGTTCGCCGAAATCTCCCGTGTGCCGGCCAATCTCGAAGACCGGCTCCGAGCCGTGCCCGGCGTCGCGAGCGCACGAAACTTCGTTTCGCACACCATTCAGCGCGAGCGCGGCGGCGCGCCGCTGCGGATCGCCGTGCAGGGGCTGGCATGGCCTGCGGACAAGGGGGAATGGGTGAACCTGACCGCCGGCCGTGCGCTCGCGCAGGCGCACTACGAAATGATCGCCGACCACTCGCTCGGACTTGCGCTGGGTGAACGTCTCGCGCTTGGGAAGGACGTTTACACGGTCGTCGGAATCACGAGTGGCATGGTGTCGTCCGGCGGCGACGGGCTCGCCTTTTTCACCGTGCGCGACGCGCAGGCCATCCAGTTCGATCTCGACGGCGAGGCGATCCGGCTCGAACGCGCGGCGCGCCAGAGCCGGGCAGGGAGCCAGGACATCGGCAACGTGCAGCCGGCACTGCTGGAACGCGGGGGAGGCGTGTCGGCGGGCATCCCCGCGCTCGGACCGCCGATGGTCAGCGCGGTGCTCGTCCGGATGGCGCCGGGCGCCGGCGTGGCCAATGCGGCCCGGACGATCTCCGGCTGGCCCGACGTGACGGTTCATACGGCCGAAGACGAGCGCGAGCTGCTCCTCGCCGGCATGATCGACAAGGCGCGCCGTCAGATCGGCCTTTTCCGTGTCCTTCTCGTCATCATTTCCACGATCATCATGGCGCTGATCATCTACACCCTCACGCTCGATAAGATTCACGACATCGCCATGCTCAAGCTCATGGGCGCGCGCAACGGAATGATCGCGGGCCTGATCCTGCAACAGGCGCTGCTGCTCGGCGCGCTTGGCTACGGAATCGCCTGGTATCTGGGGACCTGGGTCTTTCCGCGGTTTCCGCGGCGCGTGCTGATCACCGGAGAAGACCTCTGTGCGCTGGCGGTCGTCGTGCTCGGCATCGCCGTGGCTTCGAGCCTGCTCGGCCTGTGGAAAGCGCTCCGCGTGGAGCCAAACAAGGTCCTGTCGTGACGATGAAACCGAACGGCACCCCTGCCATCGAAGCCGCCGGCCTGACGAAGATCTACGGCAGCGGCAACACCGAGGTGATCGCCATGAAAGACGTCACACTGAGCGTCGCGCGCGGCGAAGTGATCGCGTTGCTCGGCCCCAGCGGCGCGGGAAAATCGACGCTGCTCACCGCCGTCGGCCTGATCAATCCGCCCACGTCCGGGCAGATCCGCATTGGCGGCGTGGCCGTCATGGACGCCGACCGTCCGCTCGTGGAATTGCGGGCCTTCCGCCGCCGGCACCTCGGCTTCATATTTCAAAAAGCGAACCTCATCCCGTTTTTGAACGCGTTGCAGAACGTGCAGATCGCGCTGGAAATCAACGACGAACCGCCGGGAGCCGCCCGCCGGCGCGCTCTAGAACTGCTGGAGTATCTCGGCGTCGCCGATCGCGCCCGCAACCTTCCGGACGCCCTTTCCGGCGGCCAGCAGCAGCGGATCGCCGTGGCCCGGGCGCTGGCGAACCGGCCGAACCTCATCCTCGCCGACGAACCGACCGCAGCCCTCGACAGCCATCGCGGCCGGCAGGTTATGGAACTATTCCGCAAAGTTGCGCACGAACAGGGCGCCGGAGTCATCGTCGTCACGCACGACCAGCGTGCGCTCGACGCCTTCGACCGGATTCTGGAAATGGAGGACGGTCGCCTGCTCCCCCCGACGGCGTCCGAGCCGGATTCGAGCGAACCAAATGCCGCCCACTGAAAAGCAACCACTGAGGAGTAAGGCGCTGAGCATGAAGCGAGCGAATTGAGAACAACATGAAAACCACACATTGCATGCTTGCATTAGGACTCGCGGTCCTGGTGCTGCTCAACCCGATACCCGCGTTCGCCCACTGCGATGGCCTGGACGGTCCCGTGGTGAAAGCTGCGCAAACGGCGCTGGCCGAAGGGAACGTCAACTTCGTCCTTGTCTGGGTGCAGAAGGACGACGAGGCGCAAATCAAGCAGGCGTTCGAGAAGACCCTCGCCGTGCGCAAGCTGAATCCCGAAGCTCGCGAGCTGGCGGACATGTATTTCTTCGAAACGCTTGTGCGCATCCATCGCGCCGGTGAAGGCGCGCCATACACCGGCTTGAAACCGGCGGGGCGCGACCTCGGCCCGGCGATCCCGGCCAGCGACAAGGCGCTGGAAACCCGCGACATCGAGCCGGTGGTGAACCTGCTTTCCGAGGAAATCGAGCACGGCGTGCGCGAGCATTTCAAGGAAGCGCTGGCAAAAAAGGAGTTCGACAAAAACAATGTCGAGGCTGGGCGCGAGTTTGTGCGGGCCTACGTCGAATACATCCACTATGTGGAAGGCATTCACCAGGCCGCCTCCAGTGCGGCGCATGGCCACTACCCCGAAGGCCCGGAATCCACGCACGCAGAACCCTCGTTACATCCGGGTGAAAACATTCCGCCGTCAACCGGACATCGTCACGAGTAGTGCAAAGGGCGTTACAGTCCTGCGACGGGGAACGATCCCAACCCGATTTAAGACTCGCGCCGGGCATCGCCGAATCGACAGAATTCGTGGTGCAAAATTCCCGGCGCATGACATTTGGCCGATACGACTACGCGAGCTTCCTGACGTTGGCGGCATACGCGGCCGGGTCGGTGGTGATCCCGGTTTCGCTGGTCGAATTGGCGCAGGAGCTTGGCTTCTCCCTGACGCAGCAGGGCGGGATGACCGCAGGCGGGGTGCTGCATCTCGGGCGGACAGTGCCGATGGTCGCGGCGATGCTGCTGGTCGGATTCGCCGCTGGGCACTGGGGCACCCGGCGGGTGCTTGGGTTCTCCACGATCCTGATGGGACTCGGCATGGCTTTCTGTGCGATGGCGCCAGTCTATGGAATTCTCCTGCTGGCGCTGATGCTGGCGGGTCTGGGGGAAGGTGTCATCGAGGGGCTAGCTACTCCGTTCGTCCAAGCGCTGCATCCGAACGAGCCGGGACGCTACATCAATTTCACGCACGCATTCTGGTCGGTCGGTGTGCTCGTCACCGTTCTCGGGTCGGGAGTGTTGCTGACTCTCGGAGTCTCCTGGCGCGTGCTGGTTGGAGCGGTTTCCATCGCGGGGGGCGTCGCCGGGGTGATGATTCTCCTGCCCGCGCGCCGCGGGACGCGGTATCCCGACGCGACGGAACGCACGCATTGGCGACACATCTGGGGACACGCGGTCGTGATCGTTCGCGAGCCGCGTTTCTGGCTCTATTATGCCGCCATGTTTCTCGCGGGCGGCGGAGAGTTCTGCCTCACCTTCTGGAGTGCCAGTCATATCCAGCTCCAATATGGCACGTCGCCGTGGAGCGGTGGACTCGGCGTTGCTCTTTTCGCCACCGGGATGGTGATCGGACGCACCGGCTGGGGCTATCTGATTCATCAGAAAGGCCTGCGCCGACTTATAGTCTTCTCCGCTCTGGGTGGCACAGTGCTTTGCCTCTTCCTGCCTACTGCCGCTGGCCTCTGGCTGTTTCTCGTCCTGCTCTTCGGCGCGGGAATCGCCACCGCCCCCTTTTGGCCTAGCATCCAAAGCTACGCCACGGATCGCCTGCCCCATTCCGACACGACGATGCTGCTCATCCTCCTCTCATGCGCGGGCGTTCCCGGCTGCGGATTCTTCACCTATCTGATGGGCTATCTCGGAGACACTTTGGGAAACCTATCCGCCGCGTTCTATCTGGTGCCGTTCTCCTATGCGGCGCTCGCAGTTCTCGTGGCATTCGATTGGTTGATTCTCGCACGAAGCAAGGACCGAACTCAAAGGCCACGCCATCAAAGATAGCGAAGACACCGGGCGTATGCGCGCGATACTATCGCGAAAATTTCGTCGGCTCGCGCTACTTTGACGCGCGCTCGCCGATGCGCGACGTGTAGTGTGAGGTTATTTGATTTCGCACGGGTCTTCAGCGGCTCCATCCGTCCGCATCCCGTAAGTGAGCTTTGATTTCCCGAGTGGAACTCAATGGAAGAACCTTGCCGGCCAACGCCTCAGACTCGTCGAGCGAATCGCGTGTTTGATTTCAAGGAGCCTCCAGGGACTCACGCTGAAGTTCGGAAATCCCGGGCCGAGCAGGAGCGGTGTGCAAGCGGGTTCGCTGGCGATTTCACCGCACAGACAGATGGGCCCGCCCCCAGCTTCGGCCGCCGCCGCCAGTGAAGCGAGCACTTGCAACGCCGCCGGATGCGGTGGCTCGTAGAAGGAAGCCATCTCGCCGCTCGTCCGGTCGGAGGCCAGCAAATACTGCACAAGGTCGTTGGTGCCTACACTGAAGAAATCGACCTCCCCGGCCAGTTGCCCGATGAGGATCGCAGCCGACGGAGTCTCGATCATGGCTCCGATCGGGATGAGGGGATCAAACGTTATGCCCTCTTCGGCGAGCGCCGTTTTCACGCTCTCGATGGCTCGTTTGGCTGCACGCAGTTCGTCCGGTCCGCCGATCATCGGCAGGAGAATGGAGACCGGATGGGACGCACTGATGTTGGTGAGCTTCCACAGCCGCCACCTCAGGGCAGACCTAACCGCTCTCCGACCAACCCGGTCCCGACCTTTGGCATTCTGGGGAGTCGGCTTGATCCGGACTTGTTTGAAAAGGCCTTCGGCAGTCCGGTCCGATACGATACGAGTGGGGGGGATCCACCATCCCGGAGTGATTCGCGAACCCGGTAGAGGTTTCCATTCCAGATTACCGGACTGTAAATCCGCTGGCTCTGCCTTCGCTGGTTCGAATCCAGCCCTGCCCACCACCCCCTAAATTTCTGTGAACGGGGCAAGTTCATAGTGATTACGCTGCGAATTTGCTCGCGCAAATGACGGTGCGTGCTGTTCCTACCGCAAACCAGCGAATGGAGGATGTTGTTTCTCGTGTATCACGACCACCACTGCATCGCGCGCGGCCTTCGCAGGGCTCACGAATGGAGCTATTTCGTGAGCTCATTCTGGGTTTACGCTTTTGCGAGTGATATTAGCCCTGCCGGGCGAAGGCTGCGGCGCGCTCAATCAACTTCGGGTCTGGACGTTGCCCTGTGTAGAGCACGAACTGCTCGATAGCTTGGAGGGCGATGACTTCCGCCCCCGTGATAACGGGCTTGCCGAGGGAGCTTGCCAGTCGGACTAGCGGCGTCTCCGGCGGTAGGGCCACAACGTCAAAGATAAACTCGGCCGCACGTACAGTTTCTTCCGGAAAGGCGAGTTGCTCCGACTCCGTGCCGCCAGCCATGCCAATCGGCGTCACATTGACCAGAAGGCCGGGCTTTTCCGCGTCCGCGAGCTCCTGTTTCCACTCGAAATTGTATTGCGTTGCCAGTGCGCCTCCTGTTTCCCGGTTTCGCGCCACGATGGAACCACGGTTGAAACCGGCGTCGCGCAGCGCGCAGGCGACGGCCTTGGCCATTCCGCCGCTGCCGCGCAGGGCAAACTCCAGCTTCGGGGAAACACCGTGGGACTTCAGTAATGAAAAGACTGCGATGTAATCGGTGTTGTATCCCTTCAGATGGCCGTCCGTGTTGACTATGGTGTTGACCGACTGGATTCCGCCAGCAGAGGGGTCGATCTCGTCGAGCAGCGGCATGCAATCCTCCTTGAAGGGCATCGAGACGGCGCAGCCGCGGATCCCCAGGGCGCGGATGCCCTGGATGGCGCCCTCCAGATCCCGGGTAGTGAAGGCCTTATAGACGAAATTCAAACCCAGTTCCCGGTAGAGATAGTTGTGGAAGCGTGTACCGAAATTCCCCGGCCTCCCGGCCAGGGACATGCAGAGTTGAGTGTCTTTGTTGATGTAGGGTTCCATAATGTCGGGGGTTTCTAAGGTGATGGAGTCGGGCCAATTGCATGCGGCGCGCTCCGCGCCTGGCGACCGTCATTATTCCAAATACCACGTGCGTCGGTTATGGTAAACTCCGTGTTACGACGATGACTCAGGATCAGGTGCGTTCCGCTCACGCGAAAATGAAGCAGTGTCTCGGCCGGACTCGTGCACGCCGAAACACGAGGATTGCTCTGTGCCACCCGTAAACAGGCGGGGGAATTCGAGGCCATCACAACACGGACCTGAAGGGCCTTGGTGGAGATACAGTATGACATTCCCCTGGGAAATTACCCGGACTCATATCGACTCTCACGGTCAACCCTGCAGAGCCAACAAGCGTTTTGCCGCCTCCAGCAAATCCGGCTCCACGATTTCCGGAATGGGCGCTAGCGGGTAAAGCTGCGCCCCGGGACGGCAAAGAAAGGCTGCGCGCCAGCCTGCCCAAAGGGCACCGGCAACATCCCACCCATGAGCGGCCACTAGCATGCATTCCCTCGGCTCCAACCCCATCCGGCGGGCCGCCCAGCGATAGGTGTGTTGGTGGGGTTTGAAGATCTGAATTTGCCCGATGCTGAGGTGATCCTCGAACAGGTCTTTCAGTCCCGCATTTTTCATCTGCCCGTCGACGCCAGCCTGGGGGGAATTCGTCAAGGCAGCCATGCGAAATCCAGCTTACTTGAGTTGCTCCAGTGCGGGCAATACATCCGGATGCGGTGGAAGGGAAGCAATAGGGTCGAGGATCGCTTTGCGCGCGTCCTCTTCAGAAAGCGGGATCCCCAAATTACGCGCCACCATCACCAGAGTTGCCGCGCCGATGACTCCAAAATCCTGATAATTGTCGCCGACCGTTGCGACGAGCGAATATTGCAGCATCGTCGTAAACCACAGCGGCAGCAGGTCATCTCGTCCGCCAAGTGCCTTGGCCACGCTGGCTTTCATGGCACCCAGATCGAGTAATGTTTCATTGACATCGAAGAAAAGTATTCCGGGACGCTTGGACGCCTGCATCTCGTCTACGTCCGATTCCGATTTGACTCTGGCGGAAGCAAAATCTCCAGCCGCCTCTGTCACCCCAGGAAAGTTCCGTTAATTCACGGAACCCAGCCACGTCCAGAAAGATTGAAACCGCAAGAAGCAGATCCGAAATTTTCATACGCGGACGCTACCCCGTGTGCCTCGCCACTTAAGAGAAAAGTTGTACTCCCGCGTTCTATCTCGAAAAGGAAACGTACGGAACCAGGTTTAGCTTCTCCTGCCGGTTCGCTTCTATTAGCTCTAATCCCATAAATGAAGTTTCTTCGAACCTTGGTTTGAACTTCTAAACGGGAATCCGATTCTGCTATCCTGGTGGGTGATCGACTATGAATGAGAACACGAATGAGCAATTGCAACCGACACTTATTTACGGCTGCATGGGCCTGGGTGGTGAATGGAACCGGAACCCAATTACCGCAGAAGACGAAAAAATAGCAACTGAAGCCGTTGAAGCTGCTTTACAGGAGGGAATCTACCACTTTGACCACGCCGATATTTATATGCTTGGAAAGGCGGAGGAAGTTTTTGGGAAAGTGTTAGAACACAATCCGTCGCTTAGAGACCGGATGATTATTCAATCGAAAGCGGGAATACAATTAGGGAAAGGTCCGGGCGGAAGCAATCGGTATTGTGCAAGAAAGGGCTATCTGGTAGAGCAGGCAAAGGCGATCCTAAAGAGGTTAAGGATTGACTGTCTGGATGTTTTTCTGGTGCACAGGCCCGATCCATTAATGAATCCCATCGAGGTCACCGAGGCATTTCTCGAGCTCAAGGCCGGGGGATTTGTGAAGAATTTTGGGGTTTCAAATATGTCACTCCCGCAACTTCGGCTCATTCAGAAATATTGGGACGAGCCTCTGGTTTGCAATCAGTTGCAAATAAGCCTTGGTCATTCACTTTTTGTAGATGCTTCGGTGATGATCAATATGAAAGAGCATCCCGGAGGAGGCGACATGCTGGGAATTAAAGAATACGCGCAGGAAACCGGTCTGGCGCTGCAGGCCTGGGGGTCTTCGGATCAGGGAAGATACCTAAATGGAGCTCACGACGGGCTTAATGGAACCGACAGGAATACTGCCCAGCTGGTTTGGGACATGGCGCAACATTATTCGATCAGTAGAACGGCTCTTGTGTTGGCATGGTTAATGAAAGTCCCGGCAAATATTCAGCCGGTTATTGGTACCACAAAACCGGATCGAATCAGAGAGTGCGCTCAGGCTTTAACGTTTCATCTCAGCGATGAGGAGTGGTATCAACTTTGGATCACTGCAAGGGGAGCGTCCCTTCCGTAACGCGAAACGCTTTCATTTAACAAATTGATACTCGAACTTGGTTTGCGCGGCTGCGAACGACAGGTATCGAACAGCAGTCGTTTGCTTGCCATCATTCTTTCGAACAAAGTAAGCCCCGCCAAGAGGCGCTTAACATCATCTTCGTTATCCATCCTGTTCTATCTCAATATCTTAGCGGTACACTAACGACAGATCAAAATGCAGCGATCGCACGCGGAAACGAGATCTTCCAGGGCACCGCCGATTCCGCCGCCGGGCAAAGAGCTTCGAGCTCCGAGGACAACGAGATCACTGTTCTGAAATTCGATCGCGTCCAAAAGATTCGAGATAATCGTGCCTCCTTCGCCCGACCACTCCGCCACATCGCCGTCTACTCCATGGTTCCCTAAATATTCGCGGACGCGTGCCTGCATTTTGGAAATGGCAGACCCCTTAGCGCCAGCCATAACGAGAACAAAGAGTGGGATCCCATGTGTATCTGCGAGGTGCGTGGCGACGAATAACGCTTCTTCAGATTTCGGGCTGCCATCGTAGGCAAGCAAAATACGTTCGAAAGGCGCAGCGGGGCGTGGAACAACGAGAACTGGCCGCGATCCACGGTGAATGATGGTGTTTAGATTTTCGCCAATGGCGCCTGTCTTTTTTGCTGCTGAATTGTAATCTACCACAACTAGGTCCGTCCAGCGGGCCCTGTCGCAAATGGTATCTGCAACATCTCCGGCTTCGACAGCTAGCCTTCCCGGAACTCCGGCTTCGGTGCAACGCCGATTGAATGTAACGACCATGCTTCGGGTCTCCTCGGTCTCGATCTGGCTTTTTGACTTGACTACGTGCAGGCCGTGCAGGCGGCACTTCTCCATCTTGGCGAGCAAAAGTGCCTGATCGAGTCCTTGCCATTGCGCTGAATCGGCTCCGACGGCAATCAACATATCCGCAAATAAGCCGGCAACACTGCCCGCTGCGATGCGTCGGCGCCGCGCTTCTTCGGCTGCGGGCGCGGCTTTCAAATCGGGGGGACGCATCACGCTCAGGATTCTCTCGCCAACGCGCGCGAGAAGACGCTCTGGCTTGGGACTGAAATGGGCCGCGAAATCGCGCGCCACTTTCTCCGTGCCAACATCCCAGCCGATTTCCTTTCCTAGCGCCGCACGGTGTTTGGAGATCCACAAATAAAGATCCGCCTCCGTTCGTCCCGGGAAATCCCGAAGAATGTCCTCTTCGCGAATGATTTCGACGATTGGAGAATAGACTGTGTCGTACCAATGTGTTACGGCCTCCTCGTATGGGACGTCGCGTTTTTGATCGAGGCCCATGAAATAGCGGTGCACGTCGATATGCTCGAGGAGTTCCCCATAATGCCCAGCGGTTGTCGAGGCCATGTTTGCGCCAGGACGAAGCTCGTTCAGGTGCGTGCGCATCAGGAAATCACCCTGCTCCGCCTTCACGATTAGCCTGTCGGGCGGGGCTGCGGCCTCAAGTGGAACGCCGCTTTGTACCTCTGTCACGTAGGCTTCGACATGTGTCGCGCCCGACTGCCGCGCGATTGAGATGCGCTGGTGCCCATCGCGGACGAAATACGCGTCCTCTAATCGATACAACTCTACGGGCGGGACACGATCTTGATCACTCGTGGCCATCTCGACCGACGTCCAGCGATCTTCGAAACTGTCGTGTCGCGGCAGAAAACTGCGGGTGAAATCATCATATCGCTCGACGCTGCCGACGATGGCATCGATTGGCACATCCTCCAATCGGCGCGCCGCACCCTCGACGGCGCGCAGCTTGCCGCGAATCTCCTCATACGAGAGAAGGGCGGCTGACTTGCCCGTCAATGCGGCCATGATCTGCTCTAATGCGGCACGCTGGCGTGCGCGATGGAAATCTCTTCGCGCGGATTGAACTGTTACAGATTTGAGAGACATTAGCTTGGCCGGATGAATGTGTCCGGTTGCGTCCACAGAGTAGTGCGGTGTGGCTCCGTCCTGAGAGGCGACAAATTCTCCCAGACGGCAGGCGCGTTTGAGAATTTCACCGGGCGTCAGGATGCCGCCAAGAACCCCCGCAATCAATGACGCCAGGAAGGAGTCGCCTGCTCCGATGGTGTCCCTGACATCGACCGGCTTTCCCGGCACCCAAAAAAACTTTCCTCCGTCGAGCATGCCGGCGCCATGGGCAGCGCCTGTAACACACAATCGCCGGCAGTTCAGGTTGGAAGCGAATGTCCGCGCCGCCGATTCGAGAGTCCCCGTCGGGAAATGCCGCCGGGCGAGCAAGTGCAACTCTTCGTCGTTGAGCTTTATCAGATCTGCCCCCTTACTGAGCCGGGCGACGAGGTCCGGATCGTCAAATGGCGCCCGCAGATTCACATCGTAAACTCTGAGTCCTCCTGCCATGCGGCCGAGCACGGCCGCCAGGCGATCGCGATTGTGCTCAGTACGCTGCGCCAGCGTCCCGAAAACGATCGCAGCTCCTTCGGCTGCCAGCTCAAATACTCCTCCACTCGGCTCGATCCAGTCCCACGCAACGTCCTCCACGATCTTGTATTTTGCACTCCCGTCGGGTTGGATCTCCGCCTGAACGACACCGGTCTGCTTGTTCGGCAAGACGCTTACGAAGCGGGTATCAATGCCCCATTCGTTTAAGCGGCGAAGTAATTCGTGCCCAAGGAAGTCATCACCGACCGCGGTAACGGGGTACGCCGTTAAACCGTGGTGCTGTAAATGATAGGCGACGTTGACCGGAGCACCTCCCGGGAAAAGACCGCGAGGTAGGCAGTCCCAAAGCACTTCGCCAAAGCATAGGATAGGGGGTGTAGCTTTTTCAGCCATAGGGTAAATGAAGGGTTACGTTTCTTTTAGCAGCTGCAAACAGCGGTATTCAGTTAGGGGGATTCGAACTGATAGGCGTCTATGATCATACGGTGGACGGGCCGATCACCACGATCCAAACAACAACATCATCACCTTCGAAGTCTTGCTTCGAAGTGAAAATCGGACGCCTCCCTCTAAACGGACGCTAAATAGTCTGTCCGCTCGAAGGGCTGCGTGGCGCCGGAACGAGGATTCCGCAGCTTTCCTGCTAAATTCCTCTCCCGCAGGAGAGGTTTACCTCAGAAAGCTCATCGAAGAAAAGCACATAATTGTCATGTTCTGCGAACGAAAGAAAAGGACAGGGAGGATCGATTCCCAGCAGTTTTGGGAGACCGCCGCTCCCCATGAAGGCGCTCCCGGCAGCCTTCGCCCATGCGAATGCGATCTCTGATGTTATTCGTCCGTCAGGGCTGGAGTACCAATGGGATCACATTCCGGGGAGGCGGGAACCCCTCGCCATCGGAAACATCCTCCTCATGCACCTCGAGGTGGCCGACCTGCCGTTCTGACACCGAGTAGGCCACTGTTGTCGAAAAGGGTTCCGATCCGTCCACACCCCCACCCGTCGTATGGCCCGAGGCGAGCACGCTACCGTCGCGCGCTTTCAGCGCCCAGCTCACACTTCCCTCGAACGTGCGCGAGCAACCGGTGACCGGAAACCCGCTGAAAACCCTTTGTCCCGATCGCGGAGTCTGCACAAAGACAAAGGCCGCTTCTGAAAGTGCTCCATCTGCATTTGAGCATGGGTCCGGACCCGGCACTCTCGAGTTGCAAGCCGTGAAACAGGTTCCCGCTACCAGGGTCAGCATCAGGCATATTGCTCTTTTCGTTCCCATAGACCTAGCGAAGGTATTGGGAACCCTGCGGCGTGCAAGCAAAGCCTGCAAAGCGATGTTGGGGATCAAAGCGACGATACGTGCGGGCTTATCTTTCCTGCCATTCTGGTTTCCCGAAGAAAGCCTCCCACGCGCCCTTGCCCAGCGCCTTCCAGATCTTGATCACTTCGTAGGTGATCACCGTTGTGAAACTCACGGCCAGCCAGACGAAAACCTCTTCGACAGGCAGTCCCGACCACGCGCCGATGAAGAGCCCCAGCATCGTTTCCGGATGGAATCCCCACCATCCGTATGGCATCGCAAGGGTGACCTCCCAGAGCAGGCTGATCAGCAGAATCAGGAAGAACGTGAAGCTGAACGCCCTCCAGTTGATGAACGGCCGGGCCGTGCGGAAAAAGCCGGCTGAGGGGACGATCGAGACAACCGTCAGATACGTGAAATACCACGGAAACCCATCGGGCGAGGACGAGAGAAACTTCTTGTAAAAAGTCGCCCCCGCGATCAACCCGGTGCCGAGAATTACGGACGGCAGGTGAAACCGCACGATGCGCGGAGTGTCAGCGGCCTCCCTCGCATAGTCGGGGATGTTGTAGGCGGCCACCCAGTATTCATCCGCCCAGATGTAGCTGATCAGCACCACCATGAACCCGGTCAGGTAAAAGATGAACTCCTCAATTGGAATCGGGCCGCCGACCGCTGGGACTTCGAGGCCCATGACGGCTCCGGTATTCCGGAATGTGAAGAAGGCATTACCGAAGAGCAAATCGAGCACAAAGCCAAGCGGCGCGAGCACCGCGATCGTCCGCCAGAACGCCTTCCGCTGGAGCTGCAGGTCGGACCGGGAGAAAAACCACAGGCGAAGTGCCACCAGCGGGATGATGAAAAGGAGCAAACTCACCGTATATCCGTACGGCGTCGGATTTTCGTTCGGCAGGGATAGAACCGCCGGGAACTTCACGGTATGCAGTGTAAGTGCCGCCGGCACGATCAACAGAGCTGCAATCAGAAAAACAACCCGGGATGGCGTGTTCTTGTGGTTTGCTTTCATCGCGGGCGAAGTTTGGGTATCTGCGGAATTGTTCACGAAAGCTTTGGCCATTCAATCCATCTCGAATCAATTGGACAGCAGATTCTCGCGGGGATCTCTTCGGTCGAAGTGGTCGCTCGGGAAGCAGCTCTGAAGCGAAAGTCGGCGAATGCGCAAGGTGGATGGCGCGCTCCGACGCGCCATGGCAGCCCGTTGTGCGCAAGCGCCTGACTTTTTCCTTAAGAGACCGTCGAACCGCGTGGATGCCCGATCCGCGGCAGACATCGGGTTGAAGGGACAGCTCTTGATGCCGTATGTTTACCGATTCCACTCAAGATTCACCGACTTTCCATGCCACCACGGCAAATCAGCGTCCTGCTGCCGGCTTATAACGAGGGGCTACTCATCTCGAAGACCCTAGCGAGTGTGCATTCGAGTTTCGCGGCGATCGGTTATTCGTCCTATGAGATCGTGGTTTGCGACAACAATTCTACGGACGACACGGCCAAAATCGCCGCCGCGCATGGGGCGCGGGTGGCATTCGAGCCACACAACCAGATCGCCAGGGCCCGGAATACCGCGGCCGGTAATGCGCTGGGGAACTGGTTCATTTTTATCGATTCGGACACTTTTTTGAATCCCGCGGCATTGGGCGAGACGATCCGGGTGTTTCAATCCGGCAAGGTCTGCGGCGGTGGCGCAATACTCGCATTCGACCGAGCGAAACTCGGCATGGTGGGAACGTTCCTTCTCTGGGGATGGAACTGCGTCTCGGTGATGCTCAACCTCGCTGCCGGTTCTTACCTTTTCTGTCTGAAGGAAGCCTGGCGCGGCGTTGGAGGGTTCGACGAATCATATTACGCGGGGGAAGAAATTGTCTTCTCGCGGCAATTGAAACGATGGGGCAAATCGCGCGGATTAAGATTCAAGGTGCGGCCCACGATGCGCGTTGTGACCTCCGCCCGGAAGATCGAATGGTACGGGCAGTGGCAACTTTTTTTTAAGAGTCTTCTCATGGCGCGTCCGAATGCAGTGCGGAAACGCCAAACCTGTGATCTCTGGTATACGCGTCCTCGATGAAAGACCGCGATCGTTACGTTCAAGCACCATGAAAATCATCGGGATCAACGGAGGTTTGGGCGCACCAGCGAATCGGGATCGTTGCGGTCATCCTGCCAGGGCGGAAAGGCGAAGTGATTGACGATCGCCGTTGTAGCGGGGTTTCGCAAGGCCCGGTCCAGGCATTGTTATAGCGACTGGCGAAGAGCGCTCCGCGTATTTCGCAGAAACGGGAGCCGGCGTGGGTATCATCCTATCTTGTACTCTTCTGATGGCAAACGAGTTACAAAGAAATATCACGACGGTCCCCAGCGATCGTCACGAATCTCTCTCGATGCTCTTCACGGTTTCCAGAGCGGTAATCTCACCGAGCTTGCGATTACACTCCCACTGAGCTTCGTCAAAAGACCGGTCGATGGTGATCTCCTCCGGAAAGTTCCCGTGGTTCTTTTTGTAGTTCACAATGTCGAACGGTTCGTTACCGGTAACGGTCGGGCGAAGGAGGACGAGCCAGCTTTCGGCGGACGAATCGTTTACCCCTGAGAAGTGGTCTTCGAAACAAACCTTCGCGAGCATCGCACGTTTCTTGATTCCGGGGCCGGTTTCCTCTGGACGACCGAAAGCGCCCGGGTCGAACCAGTCCCGGACTTGTTTTGGCACCTCTTCGGGGAAGCGAATCGAGTCTGCCCCGGCTTCGGGAACGACGAAAGACAGAGTCGCATTAAAATCGTTCCGGATCCGCCGGATAAGCTCCTCGAGGTTGTTTAGGAGGCGGTCGCCGCAACTGACTGCAATAATGAGTGGCAGGCGGCGGCGAAGCAGCTCGTACACGCCGGTGACGTCGAAATCACCGCCGTCAGAGAGATACCAATAGCGGTAGCCCGGCCCCGGAAAGCGGTTGCGAAATTCGCTAACGAGGAGGGACTGGACACGGGCCAACCGGGCAGGCAGTCGTTTGAGACGACGCAGAATGTTCTCCCGGAAACGGCCCGGGCGATCGCCGGCCTCGAGGCGTGTGTCCCACCAATATCCAAGCCTCACGCTGGCCATGCCCAGGAGCAGCGCAATGGATTTGCTCCTTTGCCGAACAGGATCGTTGCCGGCTCCGGAGATGGCCATCCAGGTGCGTAGCGACAGCGGTTCGACCGACACCGGCCGATTGTTCTTCGCACGGAGCACATGAAATTCCTGACCGGGCACACGAATGCCTTCAACGGCGGTTCTGGCGGTCTGGTCCGGATAGGCTCCTTCGAGGAGGCTATGGAACCATTCCGTCCATCGAAGCGGGCCCTTCGGTCGGGTCCAGACGCCGTGGTAGCGTCCGGCGCTCAGACCGAAGGGACCAACGCTCAGGGACAGGCCCTTGCGCTCAGGAATGTCACGTCCGGACGCGGGATCGACAGTTTCGCTGATGGAGGCGCCAAGGAGGTGCAGCGGACCTCCACATTCTTCGGGGTGATAGTCGTGAAACGCGATGTCGTCTCCGGGGTGGTTCAGTCTTACGTCCGAACTTCGGGCATCCGGTGCTCCGTAAATGCGGTCCGGATTGGAGGCGCCAAGAAATATCCGGGCGAGCCGGGCGCCGCGAACGGCTTGCAGTGACGAAGCGTTTACAAAGTCGATGCCTCCTCCAAAAATCAGGGTGAGAAGCAGCGCGAGCCCTGTCGTGAAGTAACCCCAACTGGACCCCAAATCAAACAGCGTGTGTACGCTGGCGTTGAGCGTCACGAGCGCAACCGCCGCAAACGGGAATGCAATCATTGACGCGATCAAATTGCCGGACCGCGAGGCTCTTTCGGGCTTTTCGGTAAATTTGCCGGCGAATGAACGGACCGCGGGAAGGAAGGGGATTACCAAGGCCCAGATTGCAGACAGGATCACGAGTGGGAGACCCGCTGCGCCGGCCCGGCCTACGCTATCGAGGATTACCCACCCAACGGCGGCGGCGAACAAAGTCAGGCATCCGCTCAGCCAGAGTGTCAGCTTGTTGCGCATGGTTGGGGAAACATCGGTCGAATCCTTACAATGGCCTGGGCCGCGCGGACGCGACCACTCCGTCAAAATCAAGGTGACGATCAGGACGATACTGCCGAAGATGGCGGGAAGTAGTCCGCCCGGCAACGTCGTCATCAATGCCAGTCCAACGAGAAGAACGACCCAGCCTATGGTCGGATAAAAACTCAGGAGACCGGTAGTACCCGGTTTGGGGATAAGCCAATAGGACAATGCCGACGGCAAAACTCCCAGGGTCAGTACAGCAAACGGAAGCCACCACCATGGACTGATGAACTGGGCCCATTTCGAGTCTGTCTCCAGGAACGGGGGATGCACCATCGCCGGAACCCAGCAGCCAATCCATTCCGCAATGAAGCGCATCACCCCGAACGCACTGATTCCCGCAAGGGCCAGAACAAAAAAGATCGTAACGAGGTTCCGCAACATAATCGCGTACATCGTGCGGGAGTCGTTGCCGCCGGCGCCGGCACCGTAATTCGCTGTCGCGCGAAGCCATTGGAGCGGCGCTGAAGCATTGTCTTTGAGAATGCCTTGAACCTTTGCAACGGGATCGATTGCCTCTTTCACTTCCTTCCGCGTGAAAAGCCGGCCGAGGAAGCCTCCAATATACCCTCCTCCGGAAATGGTGGATAAAAAGTCGATGTGGCGAATCCGGTCTCTTTGCGCGAGCCCCTGGAGGATCCCAAGGCAGAAGGTCGCGCCGCCAATGCCATCTCCGGAAAGTGCCAGGCCAACGGTTTCTGGGGGAAGTTTTTCGGGGGTCGATTCATCCGGCGACTCGTCATGTCGCACCCGCATCCGACGTTTCCGCACGGCGGCAGCCTCTTCACTTTGGAGCCGGGTTGGATAGCGCGCTTCCGCCTCGAGCAGGGTGTCGGCCGCTTTTTCACTGATCATATATGTCGGCGTGACGATGAAATACCCGGGGATCTCATGGAAAATCGAGGCATCGACGATGCGAAGCGCTTCAACTCCGTGAACCCGGAATTTGCTGTCGATCACAGCGCCTTTATCCACCAGGTCTTCGGTTCGGGCCCGCCAGGGATCCTTTCCGATCCGGCAAGTGCCGCATGCGTGGTGTCCCCAGGCGCGCGTCTTGATCCAGTGCCGGAGCCTTTCGGGATCGTATTGCGCGGGTTCAATCTCGCTAAAAATCCGGTCTTCGATTGCTCCGTTGAGACGGCGGGCGTATGCCACCGCTTCGACAAGGGCTTCCAAGTCGGCCCGGGAGCCTTCCGGATCTTTCTCTTCGTCGAAGTAGTTGAAGTTGATCTCCGGTTCGTCGAGCGGATCGACAGAGCGCAGCCGGACTGTCCCTCTATTCCGGGTATAGGCTTTGAGAATGATCCACGTCCAAAGCCTGCGACAATCGGGGTTCGATTCGTCATCCGGATCACCCTGGAAATTCACCCTCTCCTTCAAGACTTGCTTCGACCAACCGGGAAAATAGCCGCGGAAGGCCGCCGGCACGCCAAACAGAAAGAGATCCGGCGGATCCTCGGGGTGGTCAATCTGAGTCGACTTTTTAAAAACGGCCAGCGAAGCGCCGCTGGTAGCGTAGAGTCCGGTTCGCTCCCGCTCCGGCCCCGGTTCAGGGACATCCCATTTCTTGCGGGCTTTGTCGTTTGAATTGTCCGGATTGAAGGAGACGCCATCCAGCATTTCAAAATCACGCTTCAACCGGGCGATCACCGAGATTTCATAGCGATCCCGGAGATTTTCGCCGACGCCGGGCAGGTCGACGACGGGATCCGCAACCGTGTTTTCGGCCTTATCGCGAGGACCGGCGATTCCCAGCGCACCGAGATGCGCAGAATTGCCCAAGCCGCTGAGCATGAGCAGCTGCGGAGTGTTGAAGGCGCCACCGCAGAGAATCACTTCGCCTCCGGGCCGAACAAAGCACTGCCTGTGATCATCTGACGTTCGATTTCCCTGCGGTCGGCTGGCCCGGTAAAGTCGCTGGCCGGTCACATATTCGACCCCTGCCGCGCGAGGTGCCGCGGAGCCTTTCTCAAAAATGATCCGCCTGACAAACAGGCCGCTCGCGATCTTCAACTCGCCCGTGCCAAATTGACCGGCTTTGGCATCCAGACGGGTCTTCAACAGGAAATCACGCGGCCCGCTGCGGAGACCTAACCCAGAAGACAGCGGGATCAGAGCCAGACCCTCTGGGCTGTTTCGGATCGTCCGCTGATCGTTGGGGTCGAGATCCTGATAGATTTGACCACTGAGAATACGCTTGATCCAACGCCAAACGCGCCCGGGGCCGGACATGTCTTCGATTTCAACCGCGGAACCGATCATGGCGGGCAATTGCTTGTCGCCGATGGCGATCCTTGGATCCGACATGGTGATGTCGAGCCAGCCGCTCATTCCGTGACCGCCTTCGGCGACCCGGCTCGGATTGAGCCAGTTGAGAATCCGGTCGATCACCTTACCCATCCATGTGAACCGGTACCGGGTATAGCGGGCTCGCTCCAGCCGCTTGAAGTAGTAGCGCATTCGTCCCGGGTTCCAGGACGGATCGCCGGTTAGATCGGCGATCCGTTGCCAATCGAAGTCGTTCCCGCAAACCGTCACCATCGTATTGTGCGAGGTGCAACCGCCGACAGAGGAACAACGGGGATAGAAGACCTTCTTTCCTTCATACGCCTCGGCCTTCGGATCTTCCTTCTGCAATTCGGCGGAGAGATGCCGGGCCGTCACGTGCCAGCTCATCTTGTCCTCTTCCTGAGTCGACTTATAGAGCTCCGGCTCAGAAGAGGCCGCCTGAAACCCCGGGCAATGGAAGATTGCCCGTTTATTTTCGGCGGCTGTCAGTCCGTGAGAGTTGCTTTCAAGCTCAGGGTCTGCTCCAGGATCGACGCCGGCTTCAAGAACCAGGACCCGTTTACCCGCCTGGGTAAGCCGGGCTCCCAGCGGCGCACCTCCCGCCCCGGAACCGATGATGATGTAGTCGAAAGGCGTCCTTTCCGGGTCGCCGGCTTCGGCTGGAACGCCGTCCAGTCCGCTGGGATCAGGATTGCCGGACATGGGGAGCGCCGAGTCGGTTAGAGGGTCTTGAGGAAGCTGATGAGCTGTATTTTCTCTTCGTCGCTAAGGTATTCCCCGAAGTAGTGCCCTTTGTCCAATTCCCAGTCCGGGCATTTGGAAATCTTGAGGAGTCCAGGCATGGCATAGCGGTTAAAGAGCTCAAGCGCCTCCTCGTCGCTCAGGTCAGGATTGCTGTTGATCGCTCCGAAACAGCGGAACAATCCACGGAAGGTACCCACCAAACGCAGAATCGGAGCGTCGGTGTCCTGACTCATGAATGAACTTACCGGCATTCCTTTGGGAAAGGGGCCCACTTTGAGCTTACCGGCCTGGCCACTGAGCTTGAGGTTGGCAAAAGTGAGTCCTCCAAAAAGCACGAGACAGAGTACCCAGAGCGCCATTGGCGCCGCCATACTCGCCCACGACCGGCGAAGGACAGTTTGCTTCGTCCCTTCAGAGGTGGGTTCGCTCTCCCGCCCCTCCAGATTCCGGGATTTCACCGGATACTTAATTCCAACGATTGAAGTTACGCCCGCGGCGATCAGGACCAACCCAAACAGGTCGGCCCAGATCGGCAGGATGTAATTCAGGCCGGAGATGTAGAGGGTCAGCAGGACCATTACTCCGGTGAGAATTGCGAGGTAAGCGGCCCAGCGCCGCCATTTCCAGGCCAACAAGCCGACAATCAGCGCGAAGATCAATGGAAGAATCCACGCTTGATCAACGAAGAAGACCGCCATCTTCCCAAGAACTCTCGGCAGAAACGGCAGATGCTCGATCAGTCGGACCACCACACCCCGGATCTGGAGCGCATCGATCTTGAAGCTTGTTACCTGATCCGTCCGGTAAATCCATGAAGGATCGTTGCCATGCCAGATAGCATCGCCCGGGTCACGGAGGCCGTTCTCGCCGCTGGGCGCAAGGCTGCGCTTCGATTTCCAGAGGAGTTTCTCGACGGCATCGTCAAACATTTCGAGGCGGCCCAGAACAGAGACGCGGCGCGCCGCCTGGTGGTCGGGGATGTATTTTCCGAGCGCGTTCGTATTCAGTAGCGGCGCTGTCGCCCAGATTGAGACTAAGGTCGGCGTCCGATAGTACCCACGGCCGTGTCCTTCCGGTTGGAAGGTTTCTATCTTCCCGGTCGCCGTGTTGTAATATTCAATCTCTCCAACCGGAGGAAGGTTCTTGTAGCCGACGGATGAAAAGTCATTCCAGACTTCTCCGGCTAGAGCATTCTCTGCCAGAGCGCGCTGCGAATTCGTTGCGACGAGCGAGACGGGAATACGCAGGCCATTAGAGAGATAATTCTCGTTCGTGAAAAAGTCGTCTTTTGTCGCTGCAAGTTCTTCCGCTTTCTGAAGGTAGGCTTTGTAGGCAGGACCTTTCTTAAAGTCTTCCCAGTCCCTGTAAGAATACGGCAGGGCCAGCGGCCAGGGCTCGTTGGACTTTGATTTGGCCCAGCCCTTTCCGCCGGGAGCCTCTTGTGTGAAGGCGAGGCGATAACCTTCCGGCTGCCGGCTCGAGTGGCAGACCATGCAGTTTCTAACGAATACCTTGCGGCCCGCGGCCACCCGGTCCTGCGGCATATGCTGTTTGAGCAGGTCGGCATGTTCCTCAAATCGCTTACCGTTCACCAGGGCATTCTTAAGATGCATGGCCTGTGTCGAGCTTTCGATGAAGGTCTTGTCCTTGTCATAAATCTCGCCAGGTGTGGAAAGGCGCACTTTTTTCCCCTCGCGAACCAGCCGGTGATTGAAATAAAGCGCGCTGTAGTGGATCCGAAACGCCTCTTCGAGGTTCCAATTGACGGAATTGGTGTGTAGCGTATCCAGTCGGAACGGTCGTCTTGGCGTAAAGCCGATGATGGTATTCTGGACGTTGTTCCACTGCTCGCCGAATAACCCGATATTCAGATAGACCCTCGCCAGCGAAGCCCACGGGCCGACCGAATCTGCCCCATCCATCAGCACCCGTGGAAATTTTCGTGGGTTCTTCCCTTCCCCGAATAGCTGCGGCAGGTCCACCGCTCGCTCCGGCTGTTCTTCGGGCGGGTTTTTCAATGACCGGTTGATTCGCGCCTGGAACTCGAACACCGGGTTCATCGCAGTGAAATTTGCGACCCAGTCGGTGCTGGTCATCGAGGTGTCGACTGTGCCCGGTTGCTGCGAAGCGAGAAATTGATTCAGGAAATTCGTCGGATGGGTTTCGTTTCCGAAGATAGCGGACGCACGAAAGTTGAGATTACCGATGATGGCCGAAAGATTTTCCCATACTGGCTTGGCCGGATCGGCGGGTGGGTTGAGAGGGTGCGCCGCGACATGACAGATGGCACAACTCAATCCAACCCGGAGGGGACGTTCGAGATCGGGGTTGCTCCGGTAATCGCGATCCTCGTAGAACGCCTTGGGATCCCATTTCGCTTTGGCTTCCTCGTCAAAATTCGGGTTCGGGAAAAGCCGGAGACCGATCACCCCGCTTGGATAGCCGTACACGTAAGGGTCGACACCGTCGCTGTAGATCGCCTTCTTCCCGTCTCCAAGGGGAGGATAATCATACCTAAGCGGCTTACCGTTTCGGTCGGTGAGCGGCTTGTCCACCTTGTCCAGATAGAGACCCCACGGACCGGGCTCGGCATTCTTTGCCATTCCGGGCTGGTTCCAGAGCCCGGCTTTGGCAAATCGGAGATCGTGCTGCCGGCTGTCAAGCAGATGGAGTAGATCGAGAAGCCCGACCCCCTCGGAGGCAAGCCAGTCCCAGAACCACTCATTCCCGCCGCACCACATGATCCACGTGTTCCGCCCAATAACTCCCCGTCTGTCGAGACTTAGCGGATGCAGTTCGCCCGTCTCAGGGTCCGCCACCTGGTCCATCTGCCAGAAGACGTCGTGCTGCTCCGGGTAGTAGAGCTTGAGCACTTCTTCCATGGACTTCCCTCCGTCAATGATGTGCTTCTGCATCGCCTCATCGACCTTCTCCTTCTCGTCGATGTCCTCACGGCTCGGAAATTGGTAGTTCGGGTTAATGTACCCGGAAGGCGTGCCGTACGATCGCACGTCGTAGTATTCATAATAAGAACGAGCGTTCTCGTCGTCCTTAAGGGTATAGAAATTATATTGCTTCGTTGTGGAGCCGGTGTTCTCGGTGCTCGCATAGCTAGCGGCCTTTGGCGGCTCAGCGGTAGCCGCCTCCATATCAGTTGCGGGAGGTTGGGTGGCGGGGTCCGGGGTGCCTTCGGATAGATCCTGCTGCCCAAACAATGGCAAAGTCCCCAGTAGGAGACAGGCGAAAATAGCGATCCACGTTTTCATTTTCACGGCCTCAGATTTTCCATTCATTGCGATTCCTTAAAATCTCAACACAAATTCCTCGCTGCGTTGTCTAGTTTGTCTCCAATGGGGGCAGGCTAAGCCTTCCGCCGGGGTTTCTCGAGTTACGCTCGATGCGTTCTCTGCGCCGCATGCCCGAACAGCAACACCGTGACGCAAAGTTTCCCACCGTATGCGCGTATAGAGATAGGAAATTGGGTGAGGCTGGCGCAAGACCGAATTCGGCGCTGGTTGGTGCCGGCAAAGGCAGTTTACATTGTTAGACATTGCAGCCGCATCGAGCGCTTCCCCCCTGCTTTCATGGCGACGCGCGCTGAACAACACGGGAATGCCAATTAGTCGTTATAACAATACGAGGGAAGCGCGGATAAGTATGAAAACTATGACTAATTAACTGTTTAACTCTTCTGAGCTGGTTTGCAGCGGACGGGCTAAGAAACTATCCAAAAAGTAGGGAGGGGCTGCGCGATTTTTTACTTTGGTCCTCGTTGCTCGCCCGGCCGGGATCACCGCGGATATCGGCGCAGCGCTCACGCCTTGGCCACCACCAAAATCGACAGCAACGCGACTCCCTGCCTCCTTTTTGGACAGTCTTACGTCAAAAGATGGCGTTGGGCGAATGCCCCGGCAGCGTTCATCATTTGGTCGAAAAGCGGATTGGCGGGCTCGAGCGGCGAGCCGTTCGCGGCGCAAATAACCTCACTAAGTACCGCACTCGCATGGGGCACACCGAAAGCCTTCCCGATCCGGAAGAAGTCGCGTTTTGCCGCCTCACATTTCTGATAGAGTTCCATAACGCCGCGGATATCCGCCGTCGTGTCCGCTTCGGAATGTGCGATGAAAAGTGGCTGTCTGATTGGATCCTTCCGGTGAGGTCCTCCACATCTTCCATACGATGGGCAGGGAAGCAATGGTCACGCAGGACGTTCCTTCTGAAATAGCGGAACCTCTCATAGTATTTTTCCCACTCCTTCGGAATTAGTGAATCTGCCACGCTCAATCTGAACTCCTGATATACGCAATGCTAGAAAGCCGCCGGAGTGGGTGTCAAGCGCTCACCCTGGAATACGCGTTCCCGGAGCCCCGGAGGCTTACCGTTTGATCGACAAGACGGGCGTCGTTTTTCAGGATCAAGCGGGTTCCAGGGATTTCTCATGACGGGCGTTTTCATCAGTTACAATAGTTCGGATCGCGAACGGGCTTGCACGATCGCGGATTTTCTGAAAGGGAGGGGGCTGAGCGTCTTTGTCGATGAAAGCTACCTGGTCCCAGGAAAAAACCGGGTTGAAGGCCTCGAGAGTGCGCTGTGTTCCTGCCGTTCCGTGGCTGTGCTTCTTGGACCAGGCGGAATGGGCAAATGGCAGAAGGCGGAAGTGCATCTCGCACTCGACCGTCACCAGAAGCAGCCTGGATTCCCTGTCGTGCCCGTGCTGCAGCCGGGCATCGACGACCCGCCCACCGGTTTCCTGGCGCTGAACACATGGATTGACCTTCGCAAACCCGCGCCAGACGACCGCTCCCTGGCCAATCTCCATGCCGCCCTGTTGGGTCGCCCGGCGGCAGAGGCAGGTTTCAACCCGCGCCGCAGTTTGCCCCCCCTACCGCGGCCTGCTGCCTTTTCGCGAAGAGGATCGGAACTTGTTTTTTGGGCGCGAGACGGAAGTGGCCGATCTTGTAAGCCGGGTTCGGGACTCTCGCCATCCAGTTGTCGGGATCACGGGCAGATCAGGCAGTGGGAAGTCGTTGCCTTCCGTCCACGCGAGAACCCGCTGGATGAATTGATCGCGGCCTTCTCTCCGCCGCCGGAAGGGGTGGACCTCGTCACCCGTCGGGCACACCTCAACGAGCGGGTCGAATCGCTTCGCAAAGGTAAGATCAGACTCTCCGAACTGGTCACGGACGTGATGCGCGCGAATGCGGGCAGCGAGCGTCTCCATATATTTGTCGATCAGATTGCATTCTGAAACCGGCGATTGCGGCCGGCTGCCGGTTTGCCGAGGGTCTGGTAGACCGGATTGTTGCAGATACTCCAAAACTGAACCGGGGCGGTCGCCGCTCCTGGAGTATCTGCTTCAGGAACTCTGGAAGAACCGCGACCGCGATGAATTTACCCATAAGGGCTATGAAAAATCCGGGGGCGTCGCCGGAGCCATTGCAAAGCGAGCGGAGTCGGAGTTTCAGAAGCTACTCGAGTCGCTCGCTTCGTCGCTCTGCACCCGATGACATGGAAGTGCTTGCGAGAAGAACGAGGATCATCGCCAACAAACAACGGAGAGGGCTTGTCTCACGCAGTCGCTATATCGGAAAGGACAACTGCTTCCGGGACGCTGAGTCCACGGTGTCCTGCAAGCTCAAGTAGGAAGCCCTGCAATATGGAGGTGCCAATGGATACAAGAAATGTTGATTTTGCCGATCATCACAACCGGTGCTTGCCTGTGAAATCCGGACGGCCAATTCGCAGCTCCCGAACACGAATTATCCGGCCGTACTCGATTCGCTGCTTTCATCGAGCTTGTCATCGCCCTGGCTGTCCGGTTTCTGATCGCCAATCTCTGGCATCAACCGCGCGATCGTTTCTTCGAGTGTTTCGATGCTGAAAGGCTTGATCAAAGCCGCATTGAACCCGTATCGCCCAAATTCGGCAATCACCGGGTCGTCCGCGTAGCCGCTGGTCACTACTGCGACCACTTCGGGATCCACCTGTTTCAACTTCTCGAGGGTTTCCCGGCCGCCCATTCCTCCACGAATCGTCAGGTCGAGAAGCAAGAGATCGAAGCTTTCGCCAGCGTCCGGCGAGCGGGAGTAGAGATCGAGAACTTCAGCACCGTCCTGCACAGTGGTGACGTGGTGTCCCAGGTGCTCGAGCATCAGGGTCGTGGTTTTGATGACTGCACTGTCATCCTCAAGCATTAGAACACGGACCCCACGGGGACGTGGCTTACCACTCGTGCGGTCCGCCGGCGACTCCTCTTCGCCCAGGGCCGGCAGGAAGAACGTCACCGTGGTGCCGTTACCGAGCTCAGATTCGAGGTAGATACGCCCGCCGTGCTTTTCGATAATCGAGTGACATATGGTCAGTCCGATACCGGTTCCCTTTTTTGAATCACGGATCTTCGTGGAAAAGTAAGGGTCGAATACCCGTGGTATATCCTTTTTCGATACACCAATGCCCTGGTCGCGGACTGAGACCTTGACATAGTTACCAGGCGCCAGCGTGCTCGAGGATGTTTCATCCACGGTGACGTTCTCCGCAATGATCCACACAGAGCCACCGCCCCCCATGGCCTCTCGGGCATTTATCAGAATGTTGTTGAGGACCTGCCAGATCTGACCGGGGTCGATGTCCCCCATCCAAAGGTCTTCGGGAACATCATACTCGCATTTGACGGCTGTTCCGGAGAACGCGAGGCGGCAGGAATCCCATATCAGGTTTCGAACCGATGTGACTTCCAGATTTGGGCTACCTCCTTTGGAGAAGGTCAATAATTGGCCGCTTAGTTTCCGGGCCTGCTCCATCGCTGCATTCGCGTTTTGCAAGGCCAGCCCGGCTGCCGAGTTCGCAGCGACCTTAATCCGGGCAAGTTCGATGTTGCCGAAGATCGCCATCAGCAGGTTGTTGAAGTCGTGGGCGATCCCGCCGGCCAGCAAGCCCAGCGATTCGAGGTGCTCAACCTTCCTCTTTTCCTCTTCACGTTTCACTCGAAGAGTGATGTCGCGATCGATGCCACGGTATCCGGAAAGCCTGCCATCCTCATTAAAGACCGGCTCACCGTTGGTTTCCAGAATGCGCTCTGTTCCATCCTTGTGAAGACTGCGGCTGACGACCCGGGCGAAGGGTTTCCCGAGGGATTTGTTCGAGTTGAAAATTGCTTTCGTTCGTTCCGCTTCGTCCGGAGGCATGAAATCGTAGAATTTGCGCCCTATAACTTCCTCCTGCGTATAGCCGAGCACCGCGACTACGCTCGGACTCGAGTAGGTGTATGTTCCATTCCGGTCAATCTCCCATATCCAATCACTCGAAGACTCGACCAAGCTGCGGTAGCGTTCTTCGCTCTCTCTCAACCTGGATTCGGCCTTAAAGCGCACGTCGATCTCCCGCGACAGTTCCTCGTTGGCGGACCTCAGTTCAGCGGTTCGCTGGGCAACGGTTTTCTCGAGGTCCTGTTGGATAATCCGAAGTTGTGTCTCGGCTTTCTTGCGCTCATCAATTTCATGGAGGTTCTCATTCCGCAATGTCAGCGAGTCGACAATCATTCGGGCTGTGTTGGAGGACATCAAAACATAGGCCCCACAATAGATAAGAAGCATCATTCCCATGACCAGGTTCAGATTGCTCCCATGAACGAGGAACAAGGTCGAAATCGGCAGACAAACCAACGCCGTAAAGACTTGCATGGTGACCTTCAACGGAGCCATGGAACTGGAAGCCCCAGAGATCAGGCCGCCGAGGACGAACGCGAGGAAGACATTCGTTTGCGGCGATTCGTCGGAATAGAAGAGAAGAGGTGCCACTCCCCAGATACCCGCGGCAAGCACTGCGCTCGCAGAATAGAGGTGGAGCCACTGCCTGGCGGTAAATCGAGTTTCTGAACGGTTTCGATACCAGCGGTAGAGAATGAAGCGCAGCGAAGAAACTGCGTACAATGTCGTGAGCCAGGAGAGAAGGATTTCCCCGGGAAAAAGACCCCATAGCACCAGGACCACCAGGGCTGAGAGCACAAACGTCGTAATCAGGACCGCAGGTAATTGCCGGAAGACATACTCGGCCAGCTCTGACAACAAAGGACGTTCCGCTGTATCGACAGGTCGCTGCATGCTGCAATTCTGCTAGTTTGTGTCTATTCGCATGTTGAAAAACCAGCCCTGACCACCCCGGCAGGATGTCCACCGAAACCGGCCGCGACCGATTACCGATCAATTTTCAGGCATGGTGAAGCGCGGGACGGCCCCCTCATTGCCCGTAGCGATAGCGGGTGTTATTTTGGTAATTCCCATAAAAAGTGAAAAGGGCTCAAAATGAAATTCATTTCACATTTCCAGATGAATGGGTCAGGGCAGGGAGTGCGCCGTGGCGAGCATTGTTTGTCCTTCGACGCTCCATGCTCATCACGAACCCGGCACGAAGCCGGATTCTGTCCGAACAGCCCGAATCGCTGCCAGTAATTCGATAGAGCTTCTCCCAAGCCCTGGAGATGTTCGACCGGCCAGATTCAATCGTAATCTGTTGTGAATGGTGCACCGCTACATTTGCTGTGAAAGTGTAAGATCTGCTTTTCAAGGACCCTGCTCGTCGACAGCTCGGGAAGCGCTTTAATGTCAAAGAATCCACATTCGGAGGATTCAATATTCGCTTTCGGTGAACCTCCGATGATCGAGCAGTGAAAGAAGAGTTTGTAGATGTGATAAGGAAACGAAGGAATGTGACCCTGCTTTTCTCTGTCGAGGACAGCGAGTAAACCTCTGGTCTCAACAAGATATCCCGATTCTTCCACGACTTCCCGCACGACCGACTCCGCAGGTGACTCGTTGACGTCCGCCCAACCACCGGGAAGTGTCCAGCGTCCATTGTCCTGATTCTCCCTCACAAGAAGAACCTTTCCGTCCTCGACGATGAATGCACGAACGTCCACCTTGGGCGTTGCATATCCAAATTCGGATTTGCTCCATTCGAGTATCTCAGCCTTCGTGAGATTGGACGTGGTTGCCAATAATTCAGCCGCGATTATTCGAATACGGGCGTATCTTTCCCGATCGTAGGGTTCTTTGCTGAAATGGAGGCCTGTCTGCGCGATCGCTTCAAGTTCCCGCGCCACTTCGAGAATTTTCATACTTTAGCTATTCAAATTTATCGTTGGTCCCGGAAGCTTGTTTCGAAACGGTGGTCGGTCTGGGGACCAAGAGACTTGTCCAAAAAATCAATGTTGGTCGCGCGAGTGCATTGGGGTGAGTGGTATGGTGCATGCGAGGGAGCATCCCTCTTTCCTTCAGCTGTCTCCAATGCTCCGTTCACAAGACAAATTCGCATCGCAATTGAGCTCGGGCTGTTACAGCAATGCACCTTCGCGGTATTCGATACCAATCAGACAAACATCGCCCTGAAAAGTTTCCAACCCGGAGTTGGTAAAGACGGAACGCAACACGTCGTTGATCAATCCCGGGAGAGCCTCCGGGGTCAGACCGTTGATGAGGTGCAGCGTTCCTTTCAACTCGAGATCGTCTTCGCTTCCCCGGGGCGGAAGGGGTTTCCGTGAGCCCGTCGGTGAATAGCAGGATTCGATCGCCAGGAGCGAAGAGTCACCCTTCGCAATCGGCGGTTCAATCGCTTGAGAAATTCGACCGGATCGGCGGTTCTCGCCGACTCGATTCGTGCCATCGCATTGAGCGCCGACATTAAATAGAGTAGCTCCAACTCCATGACCCATGACGTCTCCGACGAAGATGCCCGCACTGTTTTCTAAAAGGGGAGGAGCAGCAAGCAAAAGTCTCCGCCGATATGCCCGCTGGGGCGATAGTCGTTAACCACCTGCAGCTCGCTCGTATGAGATTCTCGTTCAGGATGAGCGATTGTCATTTGTCAATGCATTCTCCATTGGTCCCGATGAGAAGATCTATTTTGTGGCCAATCAACTTCATCGAGCGGCCCCACTTTACCATGGGTTTTCCCAGGCAAAGCCACCTTTTTCGTATTTCGCCTTCCGATAGTTCGCGAGCGCGAATAGTGGGGGTTATGTGCAAATTCCGGACGATTTCCTGACGCAGCAGCATCATATTCCGCTCCTCTGTAAACTTAGAGATTATCTAAACAGCAGAAAGGGGGGCATCTCTGATGTTCGGGCAGTCTCTAAGCGATCCGCCAGCCAATAAGATCAAGCTGCTAATGAATACATCGGTAGCACCAGAATCCCGACCGAGGCGGAGAGGCCTCGAGAGAAATCACGTCCTCACCCCGCGTGTCCGGTCCTGAGACTGCGCGAATCAGCACGATGCCACGTTCGTTCGAGCCTCACGACTTCGCTTTGGATTTGTGAGGGGACTATTCCTTTTTCGGCAGCTGCACCAGGGGCTCTTCGCGCTGTTCCGTATCGCGGCCACCCTGAATCGACTCGACCTCCTTGAGAGCTTTATCAGTATCGTCCCTGTTTTGCAGGAGGGTAAAGGTCAAGTCGAAGGTTTTGGTTTCACCTGGCTGGATCTTTGGCACCAGCCCTAGCGACCGCTGATATTTCGTGTTATAGGCGTAGCTTGTGCCGGGCTCGATACCGGTTACATAGCCCAGTTTTTTTGTGTCGGTGTTTTTCCAAATGGTCAACACTGGCAGTTGTTTCACGTTGAAGCCGACGGCAACGCCGCTATCGCCAGCTTTGTTGTGCAGCACGGTAAGGGTACGGCCTTCGTCATCAGCATAGGGCTTAATGTTGAAAACCATCTCATCGAAGTCCTTGGTAGGGCCAAGGTAGGTTTGCCAGCTCTTCAGGCCAGATTTGGCGTAATCGTTGAAAGGAGAGATCTCTTGAACCGGGGCGCTGACGACGGCACCTTCTTCGAGGATCGGAACGCCGTAATTGCTGTGGTATATTACCTGATACTCGTCCTCGTAATCCGCATTGCTGGTGAGTTGATCGCGCAGCGTAAACTTCGCCTCGCCGGGAACGACGTTCAACTCTGTCATGGTTGCCAGATCGCAGAACTTGAAGGTCCGCTCGTCCACACGGCCCTTGACGTGAATGGTATGGGGGGCTTCGTCGTCGATGCTGACGCTGACATAGGAGGCTGGGATATTCTGTACACGGCCATGCAGGCTTTTCGGGAAGCCATCGTCATCGACACCCGGGTGACCGGTCCACTCATAGCCGCAACGAACCAGCATCTCGTTGAAACCGTCCAGCCATCCCAGCCCGTTGCGGCTTTCCAGGTCGATGAACGCGGGGTTGACGATCTCCTTTACGGGCGAATCCCAGCCAAGACGCAGGTCGCCGCTCTTGACTTCGTAGATACCCATTCCGCGCGTCGGAACCACGGTAATCTGCATGACGCCATTGTTCACGATGAGCACGTCAACCCCTTGCTGCCGACCACCATGCAGGCGCTTCTTTTCGATGCTGAAAGGAGTTGGACCTTCGATGCCCAGTTCCTCGCTGGTTACCTTCCAATTACCAACGTCAGTTCCCGCATGGGAGTCGGTCAGAATGAATTCGTTAGCGTGCATAGTGGGCGAACAGATAGCCGCGAGCACGGCGGCAAAAGGTTATTTTTGTGATCACTTATGGTGCTGAGGGGGGCAAACGAGACACCAAACCGTCTCGGTGGGAACCAGAGTAGTCAAGTGTCGCCGGTTCCTCAAGCGTCAATCGTCGCGAAATAAGGCATTTTTCGCGGAATGGTCTGAAAGCAAGCTGGTTAAGGTAAAATTACGTATTTCCAAGCGAGTGCTTTAGTTGCCCGCGTCATCCTGTGGTCGCGAGGCCATCGTTCGGGAAAGGCTTAGAGACTGTCCAAAAGTAAGCGGCCGCGCGAGAGAGCACTGGGGTGATTGGCAAGGCGACCTCTCCCCACTTTTTGGACAGTCGCTTAGAGCCCCTCGAGCCGTGCGGCCGAGTCACTTCGATCGCTGGCGGTGGCGCTTTCGCGGATTGGGACGATGACTTTTTCCCAAAAACCATTATCGCACACGAAGAATCGCCTCCCTTCGCGATCGTAGCCGGAGAAATACTTTCCGTCGGAAGTCTTCCATACCGTGAGGGTGGGGGCATACTCCTGCAGGATAGGTTCATCGAAGCGCCGCCATTCTGCGCCCCCTCCTGCGTTGGCCCGCTTCAGATAATTGATTTCTCTGTGCGTCAACCCGGGAACGGTACGGTCGTAATCTCCGAAGCTGAGAACCGGCTGATTCGTGTAGCGAACGAAGACCGCCCGGTCGTTCTCGAACACGATTTCGATAGTCAACCCATGTGAGGAATAGACCGATGCGGACCAATTGGCGGCGGCCTCCCTGAGTATTGCCCCGACCTTCAGTTCAAGATCTCTCCCCTTCCCGTAACGTTGCTCGCACTCGGCGCGCGTTTCGCCAACCCGCGCCTGCGCGGACGATGGCAGCCCGAGGGCTGCTACCTGCACGACTGCGACAAGCAAAAGAGTTTTTCCAAACATGCCCAAAGCGTTGCACATATGGAGAAGGGGCGGAAGTCAATAAAATGGAGGAAACTTGGCAGGTTCGGAATTTACGCAGTCCATCGCGGTTTCCAGGCTCTCAGGGAGTTCCGCAAATTCAATTCTTAGAATTGATTGTTCACCGGACGTCTTTCGTGAGAAAGGACATCGACGAACCGATCTTGTGGCGTTTCCGAATTTGATATCATGTCTGGAAAACAGCCTGTTCCCGGGAATGACTCTTCCGAAGTGGAAAGTTATAGACGGCGCGCATTCCAGTACATCTAATTTAAGGACTTCCAATTATGCCCATCTCGGCACCGCCACCGGACCATCCAATAGACCTTCAGAAACTTCTTGCGATAGGCCTCAACAATCGCCCGCATGTGCCTGCTCTTTTAACCGTGGATCGCTCGTGGACGTGGCGGGAACTGGACGACGCCAGCACTGCTGTCGCCAAGAACTATTTGGCGATGGGCTTGATGCCTGGCGACCGCGTGGCCTCGCTCATCCCAAATCGCGCGTCGCTCCTGATTCATTATCTCGCCTGCATCAAAGCCGGCCTTGTCGCCACACCACTGAACTATCGATACCTGGCTCCATCCATCGACCATGCGTTGGAAGTCAGTAAAGCGTCGATGCTTTTCGTCCATGCGGATCGTCTCGGCGATGCGGCGGCGAGCAACTGCGCTAACAAACTGCGTCTTGGCTGGGTGACCTATCAGGCACCCGAAAATTCCGGCCACCCACGGTTCGAAGATCTGCTCGCCGATGTCAAGGAGGACTGCCGGCTGCCTGCGCCAGAGTCCTCTGATCCCACGGTCATTTTCTTCACCTCGGGCAGCACAGGCTCGCCGAAAGGAGTCACCCACTCCTATGAGAGCCTCGGGTGGATGATTGCCAGCCAGGCGGCGGGATTTGAGCTTTCCGGGAACGACGTCGTTCTTCCAGGATCCTCATTGTCTCATCTCGGCAGCTTTCTTTTTTCGCTCTCTGCCCTGGCGCTTGGTGCACGAGTCGTCGTCGCGCGAACCTTCGACGGAGAGGAGATTCTCCCGCTGCTCCGTGAGCATCGCCCGAGTGTGTTATGTATGCTTCCAGCAGCGCTCATCATGCTGGTGCGTGACCATGGAGCGAGGCGAGAGGATTTTGCATCCCTGCGCCTTTGCCGTGCGGGCGGCGACAAGGTCCCGTTGGAGCTCGAAAAAGAGTTCACCGAACTCACGGGACATGTGATCGACGAAGGCTACGGAATGTCCGAGGTGGGGCTTGCCGCAATCAATCCTCCTTCTGGAATGATTAAAATCGGATCGGTCGGGAAACCTGTTCCCGGATTCACATTCTCGATCCGCCAGCCTGACGGAACTGAAGCGGCAACGGGTACGGAAGGCGTTCTATTCATGAAAAGCCGATCATTGATGATCGGCTATTGGGATCGACCAGAGGCGACGGCAACCGCTGTACGAGACGGTTGGATTGACAGTGGTGATGTCATGAAAGCCGATGCAGACGGTTATTTCTGGTTCGAAGGGCGGAAGAAGCAAATTATTGTTCACGACGGGTCAAACATCTGCCCGCAGGAAGTTGAGGATGCACTGTGCGAACACGACGAGGTCGAATTAGCCGGTGCCGTCGGGGTGCATAATCTGATGCATGGGGAAAATGTCCGGGCCTACGTGACGTTTCGCGATGACCGGAATCCGCCATCCATCCCCGACTTGATCCGGTTTGTCCGGAACCGCATCGGCTACAAGGCTCCCGACGAAATCGTCGTGCTGACAGAAATGCCGCTCACTTCGAGCGGGAAGGTTAACCGCTCCGTGCTTAAAGAGTGGGCAAACGAGCGCGCTCAGCGGTAGAACCCCAAATGAGTGCGCGCGGCCGCTCGGTTGTAGCCCGGATAGGGCACGCTCTCTCGCGCTCGCCTCGCCACTCACTCCAATGCACTCTAGCGCCACCCTCCCTGATTTTAGACAGTCTCTTAGGTCCGCGTGGACTCAGTAGGGGCCGCGGATGCATTCTGCGACCGAATCCCGATAAAATTTCGCGAGGCTGGCGTGCACTTCTCGACTCAGTGCGGGCAGGTCTGAGACCGCGGCATTTGATTTCACCTGGGGCGGGTTGCTGGCCCCCGTGATGATCGATGTGACCGCCGGGTGATCAAGAATCCACCGTTGCGCCCATTGAGCCATCGTCATGTTGTCAGGCACATATGGCTTTAATGCATCCACCAATTGTACCCCTTTCTCGAAAGGCAATCCGGCAAAGGTCTCCCCGACATTGAACGCAGCGCCATCGCGATTAAAGTTGCGATGATCGGATTCATCAAATGTGGTGTCCTTCTTATACTTGCCCGCAAGCAGCCCGCTCGCGAGGGGAAGACGGGCGATGATTCCCACCCCAGCCGACTGCGCTTTCGGCAGCAATTCTGTAATGGGTTTCTGACGAAAGATGTTGAAGATGATCTGCAAAGAAACGAGCTCTTCCTGCTGTAGACACAACAACCCTTCCTCCACGGTTTCCACACTCGCACCGAAACTTCGGATGAGACCCTCCTTCTGGAAATCTCGTAACCAGTCGAAAATCTCGCCGTCTTTGAGCACGGCGGTTGGCACACAATGCAGTTGAATCAGGTCGATTGCCTCGACACCGAGCCGTTTCCTCGAAGCTTCGATGCAGGAGCGTGTCGCCTCGCGCGAGTAACCGGCCGGATAGAGTCCACCACCTCGTCCCACTTTCGTTGCGACGAAAACCTTTTCGGGGAAACGTTTCAAAAAATCTCCGATGAGCTGCTCACTCCGTCCTGCACCATAGACATCGGCGGTGTCCAGAAAGCGTATCCCTTCCGTGATTGCAGTATCGAGAATTGCTGCAACGGTTGCATCATTGATCGGCCCAAAGTCTCCACCGAATTGCCAGCAGCCGAGGCCGATTTGTGAAAGTGAAGTGTTCGTTTTTGTAAGAATTCGTGAGTGCATGACTGGATAGAGGTTGCGTCGAAGTCGAGGTGGTTCGAAACCAACGCGAAGGAGGGTTTAATAGAAATCGAATTTGGTTGATTCGCTGAGCGCAAAACGGTTCAGGCCTTGCGGGCTCGTCAGGAATATAACGCAAGACGCACTGCAGCCCAAAACGCTTCGCGCGAACATTTCGAGGAGCCGCTGCTGTCCAGGGCGCTCCAAACAGCGTGCAAGAAACTAGTTCTCGAGCACGACGAGCACTTGTGCGAAATTGCGTTCGATATCCTCGCGGTCGCCCTTTTCCCGGATGGTTTCGCGGCTGCCTCGCTCCAGCATTGTCGCATGGCGACGCAGAACATCGCGATCCTCCTGGCGCGTGGCGCATCGACCGATGGCCTCGATCGTCTCGAGCAAACGGATCGTGACGGCCGTGTTTCCAATTCCGGACTGTCGCAGATGATTGAAAACCGCATCGAGCACACCCTGAAAGCTCGTGGGATGAGTGATCAGACGCAGCTTCCCTTCGTCATCCATCCGACAAGGCTCAGGAAAGTCGCGTTTTACCAACTTTGTTAAGGCGTCCCGAATCCTGTCGATACAAGCGACAGCCGTGAACGGATCATTGAGGCTTGGCGACAGGGCGCGAAGGGCTACCTCCACAAGCTGCTGGAACACGAACTCGAGATCCTGCGCTTGTGTGCGTGTATACCCGATCACGATGCTTTGGAGTATCTGATCCTCAATCTCCTCCGTGAGTCGGTCTGGGGGCCAGACTTTTGCAACCGCTTCTTCGTGCGCGAGGAAATTGCCGGGCCGGGCTAAAATACGGGTAACCACGTCATTTTCGCGGCTCACGGTGATGAGACGGTCCCCGTCAATGCCTTGCAGATAACCTGCGCACGGAGCAACGATGTCTTTGCCTTCAGTATCGATTTTCGAAACGAGGTCACGCTGCTCCGGCGTCAAGCTCCTCAACACTCGGCCTTCCGAGCCCAATCGGCCAGGATACAGCCGCTCGATGGCCGAATCGAGATCCTTCGCGACATTGGCGATGATCACTGGCGCCTGAATTGAGCTCGCTGCGTGATGTACGAAATAGACGAGCACGCCGATATTGATTACCGCTAGGAGGGCTGCACAGCTCACTGTGACATGCGGAATGAATTCACGCCCTTCGAAGTCGCGCACCGTCCGCAGCGCGAGCAGGCAATACACAAACGTGGCCATAAACGTGCCGAGTACAGAACTGGTTTCCGGGATCGCGCATGAAATTGCGCAGGAGTCGTGGACTGAATTGCTGGGATGCAAGGGTGAACGCCACGACGGTGACCGAAAACACCGTGCCGGTGACCGTCATCATCGATCCGGCCACCGTGGAAAGCAGAGCCCGCGCGCCCTCCGGCCCGCCGGAATACAGATACACAACCGACTCAATCCAAATTCGTGAGAGACGATAATCGAGCGAGATCGTAACGACGAAGCACGCAATTGCGCCAAGAATCATCAAGCTGGGCACGAACCAGAAACTTGTTCGAATCGATTCCCACAGTTTGAGAAAAAGCTTCGTACCCACGCAGTGAACTTCGGATTCCGTCAGCGACGCGGCCGGAATTCATCGAGGTATCGATAAGGCGTGACTCCGGCAGAACGGGTCACACAAAAAGTCCGGCGGAGCGGAAGGCACGGAAGAGCTGGGCCTGCGCTATTCTTCCTTTGAGGGCTCTTTCCGAACAAGATCGGTATTATAAACGGTGACCTCGCCAAGTTTATCGAGGCTTTTTTTGATTTGGGCCGCGTCGCCCACAACGACAATCGTGTAGTTTTCCGCTCCCAGATATTCTCCCGCCAGCTCAAGTTCTTTTTCCGGCGTCACGCCCATAACGCGCTGAGCGAGCGTGTCATAGTAATTCTTTGGCAGTCCATAGAACTCAATATTCTGAACCCGCGACGCCGTGATCGCGGGGTCTTCGAGACTAAGAAGGAAATTTCCGACCATGAATTGGCGCTGTATTTCCAATTCATCGGAAGGAATTGCTTCTGCACTGATCCTCGAGAGCTCTTTCAGCATTTCCCTGATGGCGGGTGCCGTCACCTCGTTTCGAACCTCGGCGCTTGCGGAAAAAACGCCGGCGTGCTTCTTGAAAGAGAATAAGGAATAGGCGCCGTAGGTATAGGCATGCTGCTCGCGGAGGTTAGAAAACAATCGGCTTGTCATTCCTCCTCCGAGGGTAGTGTTGAGTAACTGCAGCTCCGGAACGTTTGCATCATCACGTGGGGGTCCGAGCCGGGTAACGATGATGTTAGACTGTACGGAACCCGGACGGTCCACGAGGTGAATCGCAAGACCCTTGTGCTTTGGAAGTTCGGGTTTCGGCATCGGTTCCACTTCTGCGGGTTCCCACTTCTCGAAAGCCTTCTCCAGCTTCGGCATTAGACTTTCGATTTCGAAATCACCAACCACCGCCAGCGTGGCATTATTCGGAGCAAAATAGGTATTATGAAACGTTTCCAGATCCTCGCGAACAATCGATTCGATCGATTCCGGCGTAGGGGAATTGGCATAGGGAAAATCGCCAAAGATCAACCGGTCCCGGAGGCGATCCGCAAGGGAATCGGGTTGTTGCCGCTCGGCCTCGAGTCGTGACCGGACTTTCTTTTTCTCCAGAGTCAATTCCTTCGTCCTGAACGCCGGATTGAGGACGGCGTCTGTGAAGAGGTCGAGAATTTCGTCTGTATAAATGCTCAGTCCGCGGGCCGTCGCATAGATAGCATCCTCCGACGACCCCGCATCGAACGTCGCGCCGAGGAAATCAATTTCCTCGGCGAACTGTTTTGCATCACGAGTCCCGGTACCGCGGCCGAGCAGGGTGGCTAGAATGCCGGAAAGACCCGATTTATTGTCTCCGTCTCGAGCGGAACCGGCTTTGATCAACATGCGGAACGTGATCGTTGGAGCCTTGTCACTTTGAACGAAGAATATTTTCAGGCCATTCGACAGTTCACGTTCCTGATAGTCGGGAAAAGACACCTTCGGTGCCGGTCCCGGTTTGGGTGGATGTGTGCGATCAATATCCGCCATGGCGTAGAACTCTGCGAACATTGAGACGAATAGAAAGATCAGGGCAGCTTTCATTTACTGGGCGGCATTGACCTGAGCAGGGGATTCTTCCGAAGCGGAAGGCTTTCGGTCGGCAGCCGCTTGAGCAGGTTTCGTCGAAGGTTGCGCGTCTGGTGTGGGATAATGGAGAACAAAAAGCCGATTGGGATCCAGGTATTTTTCTGCCGCGGCTCTGATCTCGTTGGTTGTGACTTTCCGGTAGCGTTCGATCTCATTGTTCACGCGAGAGGCATCGCCATAGAAAACGTGATAGTCAGCAAGAAGCTCCGCACGATCGCGCATTCGGCTCAAGGAAGATGCGATCTCCGCAGTTTTCTGATTGATTGCTTTCTGGAGTTCCCGCGGGGTCACTCCGTCTTTTCGGACCCTTTCGATCTCGCGGTTCACAAGTTCGTCGAGGTGATTGATTTCCTCACCGCGATTGCCAATCACGAAAATTCCAAATGCGCCGGCCATTTCAAGGAAGACCGGATAGGGAGAAACGCTGTAGGCGGCCTGCTGATCGACGACCAGACTGCGGTGAAGACGCGAGCTTTCTCCCTTGCCAAGAATCATCGCCAGCAACTCCAAGGCGTAGGTATCCTCATCTGTTTGTTTAGGCCCGGGCCAGACGTGGATGGTAGCGGGCAAAGGAGTGTTGCCTGAGTTGACAGTTTTTTCGCGAACTTCCGGTAAGTTTTCAGGTGGCCAGTTGATCGCCGGCCGCTGGATTTCCTCCCCACGCGGGATCGGCGCAAAATATTCTTTGATCCACTTCTTTGCCTCAGCCACTTCGAAATCCCCGGCGACGGCTAAGGTTGCATTGTTGGGCACATAATATTGCCTGTAGAAGTCGCGGAACTCGTCGAGGGTTGCCTGGTCGATATACTGTGCCGCCCCAATCGGAGTCCACTGGTATGGAGTCCCGGCGAAAACCATGGATGCAATTTCGAGGAAAACGGTGCCGAAGGGTCGATTTTCATACCGCATCCGACGCTCCTCCTTCACAACTTCTCGCTGTGTTTCCACTGCAACACCTTCAACCTGCGCGTGCATCATTCGCTCCGATTCAATCCAAAGCGCGGTCTTGAGCTGATTAGCCGGGAGATTCAGATAATATTGAGTCGAATCAAAAGAGGTAGAGGCATTGAGATTCCCTCCTGCACCGGATACGAGCTTGTCGATCTCACCCCGGTCGATGTTTTGGGTGCCTTCAAACATCAGGTGTTCGAAGAAATGGGCGAAGCCCGTGCGATCCGCTCGCTCGTTCTTGCTGCCCACGTGATAAAGAAGGTAGGTAGAAACAACCGGCGCAGATTCATCTGCATGAAGAATGACATGCAGCCCGTTCTCTAAGTCGTATTCCTCAAATTTTATGGGCTTAATCTTTACTTCCTCCTTCGCAGACATTGTGGACACCGCCGGCAGAATGCCAAACGGAACAAAAAGGAAGAGCAGTATCAGCAAAAATCGTTTCACGTTTCAA
This sequence comes from uncultured Verrucomicrobiae bacterium, assembly GCA_963805815.1. Lineage (GTDB taxonomy): Bacteria > Verrucomicrobiota > Verrucomicrobiia > Chthoniobacterales > Chthoniobacteraceae > CAWDWA01. Next base: position 213,892 of record CAWDWA010000031.1, on the reverse strand, counting down.
AAGACATCGGGCGGGTTGATTCGTTCATGGGTTCGACGATCAAGATCTGAATGCCAGGTGGCTCGGCCGCTTCCTTTTCGCCTCGAGTCGGCGCTACAGCTACTGTTCTCGGAAGCAGCGGTGCCGTTTTCTGTATGAACAACCGCTCGAAACGCCAATACTCTTTGGCCTTCCGTGCGATGAACGAATAACAGTCAGCTCCAGGAAACCGGGGTTTCATGAAAAGCTGTCCCGAGACCTCTGTGGACGCCAATTCCGATCAAGGCTGGACACCAGTCGTGGGAACATCCGCTGACCTCCGGGCCATGACACGGTTTACAGCGCTCAGATAAGCGCGGGCGCTTGCCTCAATGACATCCGTGCTCGCTCCTTTGCCGGTGACCAGATTGCCATCGCCAAAGTCACATTTGATCGTCGCTTCACCCAGAGCATCCTTACCCTGGGTCGCCGCTTCAACGCGGTATTCGACGAGATGTCCGCTCTGGTCCAGTAAACGGTCGATCGTTTTCATCGCGGCATCGACGGCGCCATTGCCAGGAGCCGAATCCTGCAACACCTCCTCGCCCCGCTTCAGCCGCACTGTTGCGGTGGGAATCGTTACGCCGCCGCTTGTGACGCAAAAGTAATCGAGGACGTACGTTTCCTTCACGGTCAGAACCGACTCGTCCACCAACGCTGCGAGATCGTCATCGTAAACAAACTTCTTTTTGTCGCCGACTTCCTTGAATCGCCTGAAAATCACGTCGATTTCGGATTCGGTCAGATCGAAGCCCAAATGGTTCAAACGCACCACCATCGCGTGCCGGCCGCTGTGCTTCGTCAGGGGCAGCTCAGTTTCACCCCAGCCGACATCCCGTGGATCCATGATTTCATAAGTCTCCCGCTTTTTCAGAATGCCATCTTGATGAATCCCGGAGCTGTGCGCGAAGGCGTTCTCGCCCACAATTGCCTTGCTCCGTTGTACGGTCAGGCTGCTCATCCGGCTCACCAACCTTGAAGATTTTACAATTTCCTTCGCGTTCACGTCAGTGTAGATGTCGCCAAAGTAATCCGGACGGGTCTTGATAGCCATCACCACTTCTTCCAGGGCGGCGTTCCCGGCGCGTTCACCAATTCCATTGACAGTGCCTTCGATCTGGCGTGCACCGGCTTTAACGGCCGCCAGAGAATTCGCAACAGCCAATCCCAGATCGTTGTGACAATGCACGCTAATCACTGCATCGTGGATGTTCTTCACGTTGTCGAACAAATAGCGAATGAGCGCTGCATACTGCTCTGGTACCGCGTAGCCGACCGTGTCAGGAATGTTGATCGTCGTCGCTCCAGCTTCGATCGCCGCCTGCGTCACCTGCGCGAGGAATTCAGGTTCGGTGCGCGAGCCGTCTTCCGGTGAGAACTCTACATCCTGTATCAAAGATCGGGCGCGCTTCACCCCCTCAACAGCAAGGCGAATGATTTCTTCATGCGCTTTTTTCAGTTTGTGTTCGCGGTGAATCTTCGAAGTCGCCAGGAACACATGGATTCGTCCGCGATCGCCAGCCGCTTTCACGGCTGCTCCAGCGGCATCAATGTCTTTTGGCACACATCGGGCGAGGCCGGCGATGATCGGACCTCTTACTTCACTCGCGATTTTGCTTACGGCTTCGAAGTCGCCGTCGCTGATGATCGGGAACCCGGCTTCAATGACATCGACGTTCAGCCTCGCCAGTTGACGCGCGACTTCCATTTTTTCGCGAAGGTTCATCGAAGCACCGGGACATTGTTCTCCATCCCGCAACGTCGTGTCGAAAATTGTTATTTTTTCTGGCATGGGATTAATTCCATGGTGGATGAAGGAATAACGCTCGGCAGCGAAGAACTGCCTCCACCGGAGCAGTCGCGCGGCCTGACTTACGAAAATTCTGAAAGGCTCCCGGCACGGGGGAAGACGCTAGCGGATCGCAGCGTCCCGCGTGGGGAGCGTCGTAAGTCGGCTGAAGCTATGCGCGAACATTAAAGATCAACTTTAGGAGGTGTCGGATGAAATTCAAGCTGGCTTTTGATCTGATAAGAATCTTCGCCAGGTCGACTTCCAAGATGAAGATCCATACGTTCTAAACCTGCACGTCCCGATACACACCGAAAATGCGATCGAAAACGAGCTTCCAGGAATACCGCGCGGCAACTCGCGCGGCGAGTTCCCTCCCAATGGTTTTGAGGTCACTTTTGCTCGTTTCTCGGATCGCTGAGGCCAGCGCTTCCGGGGAGTTTTCCGTAGCCCAGTGTTTCTGATCCGTGAATATGATCCGATCCATATAACTACCCTTGATCCCCACGACCGGCGTACCGCAAGCCTGACTTTCCAGCGTCACCAGACCGAAGGTTTCCTGGACACCGGGGTGCACGAAAAGGTCCGCTGCGTTGTAATACCGCGCGAGCTGCGCGGAATCAGAGCAATACGGATCCCACGTTACGGCACGAGTGGTCTGCTGCAACTTCTGAACGTAATCCCGCTGCGTCCCGTCGCCGACCACTAAGAGATGGAATTGAGCGGGTGACTCGGCTTCGATTTTCGCGAAGGCGTTGAACAGCGTTTTCGTGTTCTTTTCGTGCGCGAGTCGGCCGACATAAAGCAACAACGTGCGATTGGCAGGGATCCCATGTGTTTCCCGCTCACTGTGCGCCGGTCTCGGATGAAATACGTCGGTGTTCACGCCCAGATCGACGTTGCGGATGTTTGGCACTCCCCAATCCTTCAGCAGCGCTCCCAGCGCTGGCGACGGCACCATGGTCGTGGCGAACCTGCTGTAGAGTTCCAGGATGTAACGGCGGGAGATATCCATGACAATCTCGGTGGCCGTCTTTCCGAAAAACTTGGCTGTGCTTCGCAAGTAAGCTTCGGGAAAATGTGAGTGATAGAAGGCCACGACCGGAATCCCCAGAGCCTGACCGGATGCAAGCGCTTTCCACGCTGTCTGATAAGGATCTCCAACTTCAATCACGTCGGGCCGTTCCCTTTCCAGTACGCGCTCCACCATGTGGAGACGGAAGAGCATCCGATAACGCGACGTCCTGGAAATCAGGGGTGATTTTATAGTGTAAACGATCTCGCGATCCGACTCCTCTACGCGATCGGCATCGCCTGGAATGATCAGGATATGCCTGTCATTCGTCTGTTGGCGGAGGTACGCCACCTTCTCGTTCAAGTAACGTTTCACCCCGCCGCTCACCGGCGAGTAAAACTGGGTCAGGTCACAGATCTTCACAGGAAGCGGCTCGATACGGCATGCCGCAATTTCTCCCTCACAATCCGAGTGAGGTCAGGTAACGCTCGGCATCCAGAGCCGCGGCGCAACCCTGTCCTGCAGCGGTGACAGCCTGCCGATACATGTGATCGCTCACATCGCCGGCAGCGAAGACCCCTTCGATGTTGGTGGCTGTTCCGGTCGTCTGGATCAAATACCCATTGTCGTCCATGTCGAGAATACCGCGGAGAGCTTCAGAGTTCGGCGTGTGTCCGATCGCGATGAATACGCATTTTACATCGAGCTCGTTGGTGGCGGCTGTCTTGACATTTTTCAGCGCGACCGCGCGCATCTCGCCCTCATCGTCAGTGTGATAATCCGTGACTACCGTGTCCCAGACCATCTCGATCTTTTCGTGATTAAGCGCGCGGTCGGCAACAATCTTCGAAGCACGCAGCTCGTCCCGCCGGTGGATGAGGTACACTTTCGAGGCGAAGCGCGTAAGGAAGACGGCTTCTTCGCACGCTGAGTCTCCCCCTCCGACGACGCAGACCGGCACGTTTCGATAAAACGCGCCGTCGCAGGTTGCGCAGGAGGTGAGACCGTGGCCGATAAGCTCCTTTTCCCGGTTGATCCCCAACCAGCGCGCCGAGGCACCGCTGGCGACGATGAGCGAGCGTGTCTCGGTCCATTCGTTGTCGATTCTAACACGATGTGGGCCTCCCTCGCCGGTCTCGAACGCCGTCATGCTCGCGTAGGAGAATCTCGCGCCGAACTTTTCGGCCTGACTTTTCATGTTCATGATCAGCATCGGACCGTCAATCCCCTCTGGAAATCCTGGAAAATTCTCCACGAGCGTAGTCGTGCTAAGCTGTCCACCAGGTTCGCGACCCTCGAGAACGAGCGGCGAATAGTTTGCGCGGGCGGCATAGATGGCGGCGGTGAGCCCGGCGCAGCCGGTTCCGACGATGATCAATTTCTCCATGGTTCGATATTTCGCTGGGTTTAAGGATGCGGTAAAGGTAGGGTGCTTAAGTTAGATCGTGGTGGTCTCGTGCAAAGTGGAAATTGCTCTTTTGCCGTGCCACATCCTCGGCAGGCGGGCTCAGATCCTTGTTGCTAACGCCTCGAAAACAGTTTCTACGGAGAGAAGCGAAAGATTTTTCTCTTCGGCCCGAATGACACGCACGCCCGGATTCTTCGGCGCCCAGACCTCCGGGTTGGTCGGTCCGAACAGCAACGTGCACGTTGTTCCAACGGCAGCGGCGACATGCGAGATTCCACTGTCGTGACCGGCAAAATGGTCGCAACGCTCGAGGTACTGCGGCTAGTGTGGGCAATGCGAGGGACGTCACAAATCGGACGTCTCTTCCTGCCCACGCGTGCTGCAGATGCTCGAGTTCTGTTCCGTCGGCTTCACCGCCAACGATCAGCAGTGTCGGCGACGGGTGGGTATCGAGCAATCGGTTTCCCAGTTCCACCCATCTGTGGAGTTCCCACTTTTTCTTTTCTCCTCCGCTGCCCGGGTGGATCGCCAAACTGGGCCGCGGCGCGTTGCCTAGAATAATCATTGCCGCCTCTCGATCGGCTTCCGACGGGTGGAGGCGAGCCGCAGGATCATCGAGGTATAGAGCCAGCGTCTGCAGGGGCAAAGCAAGCTGCTTCGCCGCATGGTCCGTGTCATTGATGCGGGGAGACGCATGGATGAGATTCTTGACCCCTGCCCGGCGAAGATTTGCTTCGAAGAATCCATCGGGATCGAAGAGGTAACTGATTACCTGCTGGAAGCCCCTGAAATAGGTGACCAACTCGGCGTCCAAATCGGAACCCGGAGCGAAAAAACCCGACAGACCCGCGTATTCGATCGACCGGGTCGCAGCGGCGTAATAGCGTCGCTCCGCCAGGGCAACGATGTGCTTGTAACCAAGGATTTCGACCCTCGCCTCAGGAAAATTCTCCCGGAGAAGGCGAACCGACGGTAGCGTGAGCACAAAATCACCGATCGCCCCGCCGCGAATAACGAGAATACGGGGAGTCACGAACGCGACCCGCTCTTTGGAGTATCAGCGACTGCCTGAGAAACCAGGTATTCCGGGGGCACCGGTCTCCCAGCTCTGGGGGCGGTTCCACGGAATGGAACTTGGGCGTTCAGAATCGTTTCCTGTGGCTGCACAGCCCGAGAAGCAAACGATCGTAATGGCTAGAAGTAATGCTAAAGGAAGACGAAGGGCCATAGGTGCAATGGTAGATGGTAGAATTAGTTGCGGGAACCAGGGTAAATTACCATATCTCCGGGCTGAACGAACGCACCCCTGGCGATTGAACCGGGGATGACGTCCGCAATCGATGTTGTGGGTTCGACAGCTGTAATATGGACTTTTGCGATGGCCGTATTATTGCGGGCTACTATCATCTCGCCACCGACAACAGCCCCCTGGCGATCACCGATGCTAAGAACGACAAAGTTCCAGTTTCGATTCACGGCGAGAATCTGGCCGGTAAGATTGGCAGCCATCTGCTGGCGTTCGCGACGCTCCGCTTCGTCACGGAGTTCAGCCAATTCCGATTCTTTAGCAGCCAGCCGATCCTCGAACGACTGGCTTACCTGCCTGGCTTCCGCGAGTTGTGCCTGGGCTTCGAAGAGCTGTTCTTGGAGGTTGTTGGCGGCATCCGGGGTGCCTTCCAGGCTCATCCCGTTTTCGGGCAAAGCAGCAAGCTCCGTTTCAAGGGCTTTCATATGTTCATCCTTTTCCTCGATGGCAGCCAACGCCGCCTCCAGTTGTCCCTGCGCCTTGTTCAAGTCGTCGCGCATCTGGCTGGCCTTCGTCTCAGCCTGTTCAGCTTTCTCCTCGGCGGAAAATACCGCAGAGAGTGCCGAAGTTCCTTCTTCTTTTGCCGTCTTCAAATCATCTTCGAGCGAGTGAATACGGGAATTCTTGTTCTCGATATCGCTCTGCAAACTCTCCACTTTTTCCTTTGTCTTGAGGCCCAGAAAAGCGGAACCAAGGATCAGAACGATTGATAATATGAGGAGGATCTTCGACATGGAGTGCGGCGCGAGATGTTATTGCTCACCGGGATACCATTAGAATATTTAAAGTGTCTGCTTCATCGCGGGACGTTTAAACCTTTGGGCAAAGACAATTGCAAGCGGTTTTGCATACAAATTATTTGAGTTTGTCGACCTTTCACCGATAGTCCGTGTCCCGTCAGGGGCCATGGATTGACGGCAGGCAAACCCCGCCAGGGCAGGAATGCAGCAACGGTAGCTTGACTGGCTCTGCCGTGGTTCTCTGGCGGCTTTTTCTTGTCACTCCACCCAACAAAGCACAGGATCTGATTCGCATTGGTGTTTCCGGGCAAAATCCTCTCACCTACGCGCCTGATGTGGCGTTCCGCAGCGCTTGTTATTGTTGCCGTTTGCCTGCTGGGGCTCTTCCTCGTTCGCCAGTCGTGCGAACGGCCACTCGACGTCGTCGAAGCAGAATTCGTGAACTGGCTCGCCGGAAATTCCCGGCGCGAGCAGATGCCGGCTCCGTTGGTTTTCGTCGAAATCAATGACAGCAGCTTGGCCGGACAACCATGGCCTTGGTCGCCATTCGACTACGCGTTGTTTTTTCAGGCTGCGCTGCTTTTCAAGCCTGCAGTGATTGCCTGTGAGCCCATCCTGAACTGGGACGGCGGGGGCGCAGTGCGCGACGCGCAATATGATCGGATACTTTCGAATTTCATTCGCCGATCTCCAAAAGTCGTGCTCGGAGCGAGACTTGGGCGACGCGAAGGCCTCGAGATGCAGCGCACCCCTTTCCTGCCGCACGTGCTCGGCGACACATCTTCGCTCACGCAGTTTTCGGCGGTGGAGAATGAGCCCTCAGAAAAATTCAGTCTGTCCGCGGGGATTGGCTTCGTCAACTTGAACGCCGCGCAGCGAAATATCCGCCTGGTGTCGCTGGTCTTCCTTTACCGCGGTCAGGCGGTGCCTTCCTTCGCGCTCCAAGCTATGATGCAGTGGTTGAAACTTACTCCCGACGACGTCGTCGTGGAAGTTGGAAAGACAATCGAGCTTGGTACCAAGATGAAGGTGCCTATCAATGAGAGCGGTATGCTGCTTATCGATTACAGCATACCAATTGCGCGATTTGGAATGGACTACCTCTTGCTCGCTGCGGAGCAGACGGAAAAAAAGTTGCCCGTTGCAGTTCCGGTGGAGCAGATCCGTGGAAACGTTGTTCTTCTGGCACGCACCGATGAAGCCGCGGCGTCCGTTCAAATTCCAGATGGTTCTAATGCTGCGCCGGGTGCAGTCATCGCAGCAACGATCGCCACGATGCAAATGCAAGCCTTTATCCAACGTGTAAGCTCCTGGTTCGATTTCGCCCTTATCGGTATCGTCATGCTGTGCGGCCCGCTTTGGATCCGCCTGCGTCCAACGGCAGTCATTGCGTCTTCAATCGCACTTCTCGTCATCTACCTTTTCGTCAGCTTTTCAGTGTTCGATCTGTATTTGATCTGGCTGCCGCTGGTCCTGCCGACTGGCCTGATCCTATTCCTCACGGTTTACGCGCTAATCTTTCCGGCGCCGCGGGCAATCAAATCGGTGGACTGATCGTTCGAATTAGAAACGTGATCACGGATCATCTATTTTGATCGGCAAACAGTTTTTTGATAACATTTGCGACGTTGTGATCATGTTTCGCATGAACCCGGATTAAGGGAACGAGCGCCAACTTCTCAGGTCTGTGCACGCGAATACCTTGATCAAAATGTTTTCCTCACGCTTCGCGCAGTTTTTGTCCACGCAGAGTACGCGGACATCTGAGAAACTTCAAAGATCGAAGCATAAACGTGATCACGAAGATATTATATTGATCACGAAATCATTTTATGATCATATTAATGCCATTGTGATCATGTTTTCGTGTGAACCGGCTTATCTGAATCACCAACCGATTTCTCAGAATCTGCTGCAGACGATTCGGTTGCTGGGTGAGTTTAAGGGTCGACAGGAGCTTTTTCGCGAACAATCTCCTCAGGTGCTGGAAACGTTGCGGCAGGCTTCGATCATCGAGAGCACTGAATCGTCGAACCGTCTTGAAGGCGTCACTGCACCGCACGACCGGATCGCCGACCTGGTCTCGCGAAAAAGCACGCCGAAAAATCGCCCCGAACAGGAAATCGCAGGTTACCGGGACGTGCTGGATCACATTCACACGAATCACCCGCACATGACGTTCGACGTGGATTTCGTGCAGTGGGTGCATCATTCTCTCTACAAGTTCTCCCCGATGCGCGGGGGACAGTGGAAGATGACCGACAACGAGATTACCGAAACGCGTCCGGATGGGAGCAAAGTGTTGCGGTTCCGACCGACTTCCGCGGCTCAAACGCCTGAGGCGATGCGTCGTCTGCATGCAAATTTCGATATGGTCTGGGACTCAGGCGAATACGAACCGCTATTGGTGACCTCCGCCTACATCCTCGATTTTCTGTGCATTCACCCATTCCTGGACGGGAATGGGCGCGCAGCCCGGCTGCTGACGCTTCTCTTGCTTTACAAAGCCGGATACGAGGTCGGGCATTTCATTAGTCTCGAAGAGAAGATTGAGCGAACGAAGCGTTCTTATTACGACTCTCTCTGGCAATCGTCGCAGAGCTGGCATGAGGGGCAACATTCTCTGCAACCATGGTGGGATTATTTTCTCGGGGTAATTCTGCTCGGTGCCTATCGGGAATTCAGTGACCGCGTCGGCGCGGTGACCTCGGTGCGTGGGGCGAAGCGAGAGATGATCGTCGACGCGATCGGGCGCTTGCCTTATGAATTTCAGTATGCCGACGTCGAGCGGTCCTGCCCGGGTGTAAGCCGCCCGACGATTAATCGCGCGCTGGCAGAGCTTCGCAAATCCGGGAAAATTCAGTGTGTAAGGCCCGGTCGCAACGCCCTCTGGAGAAAATCAAAACCATGATTGCCAATCCCTTCGCAAGAAGTTCGCCAGAACCGGAGCAAGTGTTGGAATTTTAGCAATTTGCGGCAAGGGAAAAGCATGGACTGGTTTATGCATTCGCAGATAAGCATTAATGGAATGACCATCGAAGAATTCACGGACTCTGCAACGAACGAGCCCGCTCCACCCTCCGAGGTTCCTGAAAAACTGAAAGCCCTTTGGTGGGCAAGACGAGGCGATTGGGAAAGGGCCCATAGAATCGCGCAAGATATTGCTTCGAAAGACGGATCATGGGTGCACGCGTATCTGCACCGTGTGAAGGGGGACGATTCAAACGCCGGTTATTGGTATTCGCGGGCAGGCAAGCCGCATCCCGAGGAGTCGCTGGATACAGAGTGGGAGCAAATCGTTTCCATGTTTCTCCTTCGTTGACTCGCCACCTTCCCCCGGTCTCTCCTTACGACTTCGATAAATTATGCTAGCTCTTTCTTTGCTCAATGTCGGAATACCGGCTTCGTTGTTTGCGGCTTTGGTCGGTCTCGCTTTCGCCTATTATCTGATCCGTAACGTCATCGCATCCTCCCCCGGAAATGATCGCATGCAGGAGATTGCCAACGCGATCGAAGAAGGCGCCAAGGCCTACCTCAAAAGGCAGATCATTTCAATTGGTGTCATCGCCGTTGTGATCACAGTTCTGCTTCTTATTTTTAAAGATGTGCCGACTTCGGTCGGTTTCGTTGTGGGGGCGCTTTGTTCCCTTGCGGCGGGGTATATCGGAATGCGGATCGCCGTGTTGGCAAACACCCGCACGGCGCAGGCTGCCACCGTCAGCCGACATAGTGCATTAGAAATGGCATTCAACGGAGGTGCCGTAACAGGGCTTCTTGTCGTCGGACTCGCCCTTCTCGCTGTTGGCGTCTATTACCTTGTCGTCACGAAGTTGTATGACCCGGAATATGCAGCGAGCAGCCTTGTCGGGCTGGCGCTCGGAGCGAGTCTCATCAGTGTTTTCGCTCGACTTGGTGGAGGGATTTACACAAAAGCAGCGGACGTCGGCGCCGATCTGGTTGGAAAGATCGAACAGCGCCTCGACGAGGATGACCCCCGTAATCCCGCCACTATTGCTGACAACGTCGGTGACAACGTCGGCGACTGCGCCGGCATGGCAGCGGACGTTTTCGAAACGTATGCGGTCAGCCTGATTGGCGCTATTCTGGTGGGAGCACTCACATTGGCAGGCAACCCGGCTGCAGTAGTGTATCCGTTTGTGCTTGGCGGTATCTCCGTTCTCGGGGCGCTCGTCGGGATAAGCTACGTGCATTTCCGTACCGACCAACCGGGTCGAGTTTTGATGGGTGGCGTGGCCGCGAGTTCGCTGGTCTCGGCGGTGTTGTACTGGCCGGCTACACACTTACTGTTTCCCGGCGCTGTGGAGATCGCTGGCGAGGCGCGTAGCGCGGCCGATCTTTATTTCGCCTCCCTGATCGGTCTCGTCATGACGGGTGTGGTGGTTCTCATTACCAATTACTACACGTCTACCGATTTCAGCCCTGTTCGCAAAATTGCAAAAGCCTCCGAAACGGGTCACGCGACGAACATCATTGCCGGGCTTGCGATCGGCCAGCACGCGACGGCACTGCCGGTCGGATTCATAGGAATCGCCATCCTGCTGAGTTTCCATTTCGCCGGTCTCTATGGCATCGCAATCGCCGTCATGAGCATGCTTTCGCTGGCAGGCATCATCATTTCTCTCGATGCGTTTGGGCCAATTACGGACAACGCAGGCGGTATCGCCGTCATGAGCGAGCTCCCCAACGAGGTTCGCGGCATCACAGACGAACTCGACGCCGTCGGCAACACGATGAAGGCAGTAACCAAAGGCTATGCCATCGCCTCGGCTGGCCTGGCTGCACTCGTGCTGTTCGGATCCTACGTCGAGGAATTGCGTGTTGCATTCGATGGAATCCAGGGGGGCAAACTGCCGTCGCTGGAATTCTCCCTCAATGAACCGAAGGTCATCATCGGCCTTTTCATCGGTGGTCTCTTGCCGTTTATCTTCACGGCATTCAGCATGGACGCGGTCGGCAAGGCAGCCAGCGCCGTCGTGAAGGAAGTGCGCCGCCAGCTAAACGCAAAGCCGGGTATCATGCAGGGAACCGAGACGCCCGATTATGGGGTCTGTGTGGATATCGTCACGAAGGCGGCTCTTCGGGAAATGATCATCCCGGCGCTGTTGCCGGTGCTTTTTGTCATTGTCGTGGCGGCTATACCTGCCCTCGGCCCGGTTGTGCTCGGCGGAGTGCTCGTCGGCACGATCGTCACCGGTCTTTTCGTTGCGATTGCCATGACCTCCAGTGGTGGTGCCTGGGATAACGCGAAAAAATACATTGAGGAAGGCAATCACGGCGGAAAAGGCTCGGACGCACATGCCGCCGCGGTGACCGGCGACACCGTAGGTGATCCTTACAAGGATACAGCCGGACCGGCAATCAACCCGATGATCAAGGTTGTCAATATCGTCGCAATCCTCGTGATTCCGATCTTCATCAAGCTCTGGTCGAGCTAGCTCGACCTCTCGAAATCGCGTTTGATTTGAAATCCTTTGCCGTGTGAGTTGCTCGTCTCATTGCGGCGTTCGCTTCCTCTTTGAAGATCTCCGGCGTAGGACCGACCGGCGGATGCTGAATTGTTGTGTTCGGGGTATCCTCGATAAATACCGGTATCTTTCGGGCGCCGAAGTGATCTTATGGGGCTATTTGTGGCACAATTCTCTTTCCGCAGGGCGAACTAAGAGACTGTCTCAAGGCTTACCAGGAATCGCTTGAAGTAATCCATGCCTTTTTCGAGCTGATCGACGGCGATCCATTCGTCCCTGGTATGCGCCTGTTGGATCGATCCGGGTCCGACAGCGACCGCTGGAATATCCGCTTTGCCAAACAGAGCCGCGTCGCAGAACCACGGAGCTGAGGCTAACGTTCCCCCTACCGAAGTAAGCTTTTCGACGAGCCTGTGCGAGGGGTTCGTGAACATCGGGTCGGACGTCCATGTGTCGAATTCCGCGTCTGGACACGCTTCGATGATCCGCTTTTGAATCGCGCCGACTTCCTGCCCAGGCACGGTCCTGAGATCAAGCTGCATTCGACAGAGGTCGGGAACAATGTTTGTTTTCATACCGCCTTCGATCATGCCGACAGAGGCCGTGGGAACACCAAGCGCCTCGTGCTTCTGTGTTTCGAAACCGGGAATGATCTCTTCGCGAAGCACGTTGATGATGTCTGCCATCTTGTAGATCGCGTTTTCACCGGATTCCGGCGTTGAAGCGTGCGCGGCCCTGCCGCGAGTTGTGATAGTCAGCCAGGTCGAACCTTTCGTAGCATGGACGACCTCGAAGTTGGTCGGTTCGCCTATCACGGCGAAGACCTTCTCTGGCGCATCCGGTTCCATCTCCACAAGCGCCCTGACGAACGCCGCTGATCCGTCGAGTCCTGCTTCTTCACCCATCATCCCGGCGAACCAGATCTCAAATGGCAGATCGGCGATTTGATCCCGGAATTCGCGCAAGGCCCAGAGCATCGCGGCCATCGGGCCTTTCGTGTCAGAAGAACCGCGCCCTAGAATCCTGCCATTGCGAAGTTCCCCTGAGAATGGCTCGATCACCATGCCGCCGACGCTTACCGTGTCGGTATGGGGCGCAAAAATAATGCGCTTCTTCCCGCTTCGGTTTGTCGGGAAGCGCCCAATTACGTTAGGCCGCTCGGGTTTCACCTCCTGGTAATCAACCGACGCTCCACAGTTCTCGAGGAACTTGCCGACATACTCGGCACATCGTTTTTCACCGACCTCCGTCGTGCCCGGATTCCCATTCGGATTCACGCTCGGAATCCTGATGAGCGCCTGAAGCAGCTCGACGACGTTTGCGGGCGCGTCGCTCATGATGAGGATCGAGTCTTTAGAAACCACTCGACGAACTTTGGAATGCCTTCCCGGATCTTCGTCGACGGGCGGTACGCCAACAACTCGCGCGATCTTGTGATGTCGGCGTAAGTGAGCGGAACATCCCCGGGCTGTTCCGGCATCCGGTTTATGATTGCTTTCTTCCCGAGTGCGTCTTCGATCGCGGAAATCAGCTCTGCGAGCGTTGTGGTCTGGCTCTCTCCCAGATTAAAAATGTCGAACAATGGCCCCTCGTACGTGAGGCAGGCAGTCATGCCCTGCAGAATGTCGTCGACGTAGGTATAATCACGACGCGTGCTGCCGTCCCCGAACTGTTCGATAGGTTTGCCGTCGTGGATGTTGCGAGTGAATTTGTGGATGGCAAGGTCTGGGCGCTGGCGCGGACCGTATACCGTGAAAAAGCGCAGGCAGATACACCGCAGACCGTAAAGATGCACATAGTTCGAGCACAGCTGTTCGCCGGCCATCTTCGTCGCAGCATAGGGACTTACGGTCTGATTGATGCACATGTCCTCCGCGAAAGGCGCCGTCTTTATCGTGCCGTAAACAGAGGAGCTTGAGGCAAAGATGAACCGCTTTACGCCATGCTTCCGCGAGGACTCCAGGAGGTGGAACGTGCCTTTGATATTCGTGTCGATGTAAAGCTCCGGCTCCAGAATCGATGGCCGCACCCCAGCCCTTGCGGCGAGGTGCACGATGGTGTCAAAACCGCCTTCCGCCACCACTTGTTCAACTGCGCTCGCATCCCGGATATCGATCTCATGCACCGGCACACGATCTGTAACCCCCGAAATGTTCCTCCGTTTGATGTCGGGCGAGTAGAAATCATTGAACTCGTCGAGTATCGCCACAGTATGCCCGCCTCCAAGTAACGATTCGACAAAATGCGAGCCGATGAATCCGGCACCGCCAGTCACGAGGATTTTCATCTGGCGACGCTAGCCGGAAGGGGAAAATGCGGGCAAGGAAAACTTGGGGTACAAATCTCCGATACGTCGCTCGGGGTTGGATTTGTGAGGGGAAGTCGGCTAAAAGATTAGCGCCCTGGATGAGTGCACTTCTCGTTAGTCTCCCGATTTTCTTCCTCGTGGGGCTAGGTTTCGTGCTGAAACGTCGCGCCTTTTTCACAGATGAATTCGTGCATGGTGCGAATGCGTTTGTTTACCGCGTGAGCCTTCCGGCTCTGATTCTCAGGAGCCTCGTCGACGGTGTCCCCGAGTTCCGGGACGCAAAATGGGTGATCCTCGTGTTTAGTGCAGCGACGCTTCTTGTGCAATTGCTCGCGTTTTTCTATTCGAAATGGGCACGGCACAACGGCGCGCGGGCGGCGACATTCAACCAGGCGGCATTTCGCGGCAATCTGGCGTTCTTCGGGATTCCTGTGCTGACGGGGGCATACGGAGGGTCGCCGGGGCTCGAGGCATTTATCGGGAAAGCGGTGCTGGTGTTCGCTCCGGGCATGTTGCTCTACAACGTTTGCGCCGTGGTGCTTTTCTATGTGCTGCCAGGCGAGAGACGCGGCTATTTCAGAGCGCTTGGAGGGATCGCGAGTAATCCATTGATAGTCGCGGCGATCGTGGGGGCTCTCCTCGGCGGGCTTTTTGCACCCTTGCCGGTATTCATTTTGCGAACACTCGAACTGCTGGCGGCGCCCGCAGCGCCCCTGGCGCTGCTCTGTATCGGTACCGCAATGGCCGATGGACTTGGGAATCTCCGGGTTGGAGATTCGCTGGCAGCTTCGGTATTCAAGCTCGTAATCTCTCCACTGTTGGCGTTTCTAATCGGGCGGATCGTCGGGCTAACGACGGAAGGGCTGCAAATCTTGATGGTTTTTGCTACCTGTCCGACGGCAGCGGCTTCCTTCGTCTTTGCCCGGGAGATGGGCGGCGATACCGTTCTTGCTTCGAACGGGGTAGTTCTATCGACGCTGCTTTCACCGATTGCGCTGACTATTGTTCTGTCGATTTTTTTCTAAAACCACCCTTTTTTGAGGCTAACCACAGAACTCGTCGTGGATGCGAGTGATGATGTCTTGTAGCTTTGCTTTCGATTCCTCTATCCGTCGCAGCAATTCGAATTGTACGAGAGACCGCTGTAAATTGTGGCCGTGGTATGACGGCTTGAAATAGGTGTCACCTTCCAGGTGATCTGTCAGAAAACGCATTCCGAGCTCGTAAGCGAGCAACTGCGCCGAGAAGACAAGGTTTGCCCACTCGGTCTCGTTCCACACGGCGCCGACCCCCGTTGCATAGCCGCGCGCGATGGCCTCAAACAGGTCATGGCGCAACGTGATCTTAGTAAGGTCTGGCTCGTCCTCGGCAGCGGGGTTGGCGGCGCTTCGAACCATGTCTCCGAAATCGTGCAACCATGTGCCTGGCATGACCGTGTCGAGATCCACGACCGCAACGCCGTTGCCCGATTCTGTATCGAAGAGAACGTTGTTGATCTTGGTATCGTTGTGCGCGGGATGTACCGGGACCTGACCGGCGTTGATCAGATCCTGGACACGGCAGGCCATCCATCGATGCTCCCTCGCACAAGCGATTGCATTGCGGCATTCGCACGCCCGCGAAACACGATCCTCCTGGATCGCCGACTCGAGAGCGGCCTGGCGCTTCGCGGTGTCGTGAAATCCCGGAATCGTTTCGAAAAGCGGGGGCTCCGGGAGCGTCGAAAGGTCGCGAACAAACTCAGCAAAGGCTTGCGCCGCTTGATAGCCCTTTTCTGGAGCATCAATCCGGTCATAGGTTTTGGTGCCTTCGATGAAGGGATAGACACGCCAGTATTCGCCATATTTGTCCTTGTAAAAGACATCGCCATCCCGCGCAGGAACCAGGCTGAGTTGACGACTCTTATCCGGATCATCCGAGCGAACCGCTGCCAGGTGCGCGGTGACTCGCCGGATATTTTCCATCATACGTGGAACATCCCTGAAGACGCAGGAGTTGATCCGTTGGAAAAGATAGCGAACGCCGGCATCGTTCTCCTCGAACGTCGCAATCAGGCTTTCGTGAATGTGCCCGCTGCCATGCCGCCGGACATCCGTAAGTCGGCCTTCGAGCAGGAACGCCTGAGCGATGGATCGCACGCGTTCCAGTGGCGAACATCCATTGATTTCATTCACGAAGTGATTCATTTCCCGGCGACCTATAGCAGGCTCAGTAATCCGCCTGCCATAAAGGTTTGCGTTCGTATACCCAACGGTAATAATCTGCCTGCTCCAGTTTCGAAGCAGCCGCTTCGTCAAGGATGACCTTCGCCTGAGGATGAAACTGCAACAGCGAGCCGGGAACGGAGGCAGCCACGGGCCCCTCGACCGTTCGCATCACAGCTTCCGCTTTCTTCTCCCTGAATGCCAGCAGCAGACAGATGCGGCTGTCCATAATCGTGGCGAGTCCCATGGTGATCACGTGAAGGGGCACCTCCTGCCTGTTAGCAAAAGAACCGCCGGTTGTCCTGTCGGGTCCGCTCAGTAAGTGTCTTGATTCTCGTGCGGGATGCGAGCGATGACCCCGGTTCGTTAAACCCAAGATGCCCATCGGTGCCGATCCCAAGAAGTTGCAGATCAATGCCTCCCTGCGAGCGTATTGCAGCCTCGTAGGCCTCGCAATGTGACGGAATATCCCGGGCCAGACCGTCGGGCAGATGGCAGGATTCCGGCCGGATGTTCACTTTCCCGAAAAAATGCGTCTGCATGAAATGGTGATAGGAAGCCGGGTGATCGGGTGCGAGACCCACATACTCGTCGAGATTGAAGGTGTTGACCGCGCTAAAATCGAGCCCGTTTCTTTGATGCGTCTCGACTAGTAGTTCGTACAATCTCCGTGGAGTGCTTCCGGTTGCCAATCCAAGGGTTGAATTGGCTTTTTCCCGGATCCGGCGCGCCACGAGACGAGCAGCGATCGCACTGGCCGCTTCGGATGTCGCCTGAATGATGACTTCCATGCAGACGATCACTTCTCCGCGGCGAATCGGCGAATCCTGTCACAAACGTCCGTCCGAAAATGTCCGATGATGCCGTGGAATGCCATGAACTCGAGGTCATCCTGATACGCCCCGATCCAAAGGTGGGTCACGCGCCGCAGTGAGTGCTCCAAAGAAACACCATCAGGAACAGAGACTTGAGCCGCCGACTGCGAAAAAATCATGGTTTCGGTATTCCTGGAGCACCGTTCCATGGTCGAAGCTTTCACCCTTTTCAGCGTCAGAGCGAGACGGAAGTTTCCGGGATCCAGTAGAAAAACCCTCAGTCAGTGAATCAAAGAATTCACAATTTATTCCCACTTCATTTTTCTGTAATTTTCACAGTTATCTCTAATTTTTTCTCCTTTGTGTCAGGTTCCACAAGTGTGACGGTCGCTGGAAGATTCACCATTGTTTCTAGGTACATATTCACCGGGGGTTTTTATTTTTGACAAATCGATCGGAAACGTATCAATTCGCTGTTTCTCGCGCCATTCCGGATCGCGAATTTCCACATTGATTTCCGCCGGGTTTGCGTCGCTTTCTGCGACTTCCAGACCACCGGGCAGACCTTCAAACCGCGGGCGAATCTTCACGGACTCCCAACGTACTTTGACAAGGTTGAAGGTTATGTGATCAGGCGTGAAACGGTAAACTACCCATTCGCGCGGAAACTTCGGAATGAGTTCGCGCGTGAGTTGAATGCTGACGGGCCCCGGTTCGTACCCCGCGAGATCAATGACCACTGGCCATTGAATGTTACCGATCACAAACCAGTCTTTCGGCACCTGCACGAGCATCTCGCAGTTCCCGGCGCTCAAATTATCTACAAACAGACCTTGCGGGACATTGATGAGGTTGATCGTAATTTCGCGCGAAGTGATTAGCGCCGGCTTGCTGAAGAAACGGTTCACGAATCCCTCGGTATTGAATGACGCGGCAATGGACACACTAAACGCGACCGCCCACAACAGGAGCGATTTTGATAAGGGGCTCATCGAGTTCTTTTCCGCCTCGCTGGTCTGGCCGAGGGCGCTCTCGAGCTCCGCGACAACCGTTTCGTCCGAGTCGTCGGCCAGGATCTTGAGCTGTCCGTGGCGCACATGTGAAATTGTGCCGCGCTCCTCCGACACGACGAGCACATCCGCATCGCAATTCTCCGACAGACCGACGGCGGCGAGATGGCGTGTGCCCCATTCTTCTCGAGCGCCCTCCCCCGAAGCAAGCGGCAGCACTGCGCCGACACGGGTCACGCGTTCTCCCTCGAGCACCAGAGCCCCATCGTGACGCGGGGCCTCCGGATTGAAAAGCGACAAGAGCAGAGAGCCTGTAAACTTGGCGTCGTATCGTTCGCCGCCTGTGAGCAGACGGTGGACATCGTTATTGCGAGGAATTACGATCAGCGCCCCGGTTCTTTCCAGGCTCAATTGTCGGAGCGCCGGCGCAAGCGTTGGAGCGAACGCCTGAGAGCCGCCGCGCGCGACAGAAAACATTGCGCGCACCGTGGCTGGCTCGTAAAAGCTGTGCATCTCGCCAATCGCGCTGAACAGGAGCAGCACCGCGATTGGCATCGCCACGAAAATTACCAGCATGGTGACCAACGGCAATTGGACGTAAACGTTGAACAAGAGCAGCAACGCAGCCACGCTGATCGGGATGAGCAGCTTCAAAACGCGCGGATTCGCGCTTAGCCAGCCAAAAATGGCTCGCAGCACGACCGTGCCGAGTAGAATGTCGATCCCTTGGAGCCAGAACGGTCTCATGGCATAGTTTTCAGAGGAATCGTAACAGGGGGAGAGCGCGCTCTGCAACATGTCACAGATCCTTTCAGCCACAGTCAGCGATCTTTGTTTTCCTGCGACAAAATCGTCCCCATGCAGAACCGTGCGAACCGATTAAGCCGCAGATCGTTGCGCAAGACGCGCTGTGATATCGATGGCGCTGCCGGTTTGTCGACTTTTGCAGCACTGTTTTCGTGGTTGCCGTTAGCCCCATCGGTATAGACCGGCGATAGAACACTGAATTGCGGCGGAGGCATGACAACTCTGCGGATCCTGGAAGGGTGCAAGGGCATCAATGGATGGCGCGCTCCGTTGCGCCACTGCAAATGCGCAAAAGCGCTTGAATTTCCTTTCCGCAAGTTACCGCGAGCAAGTCACCTGACCGGATTCGACTGGCGCCTCCGGCTTGAGTATTTCGCCTTGGTGCGACGGGCCACGGACGGCTTCCTCAACGTGTTGCCCTTCAGGATTCGCGCGATTTTTTTGCCCTGTCCGCGTGTAGAGAGCATGTTTGCCAAAGATGTACCAAATCGCAGTCCTGAGTGATATTCACTCCAACCTCACCGCGCTGCGCGCCGTTCAGCGCGAGTGCAAGCGCCGCAGGATCGAGGAATTTTACTGCCTTGGGGACATCACCGGCTACGGGCCGCACCCCAGGGAGTGCATTGCGATCATCCGGCAGATTTGCAGCGCGATCGTGATGGGAAATCACGACGAGGCAGTAGCTGGTGCCGGCGATGTCGAAATGAACTGGATGGCGAAAGCCGGCATCGAGCACTCGATCCGGCACACGTCGCGCGAAGAGCGCGAATGGCTCGCGGGGCTTCCGGTTGTGCGCGTCTGCGGCAAGGCCACAATCGTGCACGCGTCACTTGTTGAGCCGCGATCGTGGCATTATGTGCAGAACGCACAGGAAGCGACCGAGCTTTTCCCCGGTCTTGGGACGCCTGCCTGCTTTTTCGGCCACACCCACGTTCCCTCGCTCTTTACGGCCCGCAATGCAGGACAACCGGAGCGGATTGGCCAGCAGATGAAATTCCGCCTGAGTCCGTGGGGCTGCACCATCGCAAATCCCGGCGCGGTCGGACAGCCTCGCAATGGTGATCCACGGGCGCAGTTTCTCGTTTTCGATCCCGACGAGATGACGATTGAATACGTACAGGTAAAGTACACCATCGGGCGCGAAGTTACAGCAATCCGGAAAGCCGGGCTTCCGGAACTGCTCGGAGAACGTTTGCGCAAGGGAATGTGAGCGCGAGATAAATTACGAACTCAGTCTGCAACGACTGCCTCTGCAGGCCGCACTTCGGAGGATGGCGCGCTCCGACGCGCCATGGCAACCCATTGCGCGCACGAGCCTGATTTATGAATTGGCCCGGGAGAAAGTTCAGTCAACGGCGTGGCTGCCGGAATGGATGGACCGACAGTGGAACGCTTCGCTCAAAACAGCCGTCTTCGGCTGCTGTCTTAGTCGTCAGACTACGAGACAAAAGGAGGGCCATGAAGGTGTTTTCAACCGGAACCCAGATTGCTGGAATGATCGTTGCTGAGACGAAGGGGCGTGATTTTCCGTTCCGGTAGAAAATCTCATCCCATGCTCAAGGAGTGTGACCGAGCGCTCGATGTTTATTACCGCTGATTGCAAACTGGGGACACTGGGTGCGTGCGCTCGCGCATGGTTCGACTTGATCCGGATTTTTAAAGTTCCCATCCCTCTCTGCGGGGTGCTGGCAGGTGCTTTCGCGGCATCGCCATCTATAAACGTTGGGATGTGGGGCTTGTTGATTGTCGCTGCGACTCTCGGGTGCGCCGCCACCGAGGCGTTCAGCGATTATGAAGATCGTGAGTCGGATGCCCGGAACTCCTCCATTCGTCCGCTGCCCTCCGGACGTCTGAGCGCGCGCAGTGTTCTGATTGGGGGGCATCTGTTCACGATAATCTGGGCGATATTGTCAGCGGTGGTGGAGCCGCTGGCGGCGCTCGTCGTTCTGGCGGTCTACGCGCTCACCCGATACTACTCGAGGCTCAAGCGTGTCTCGCTGATTCGCCACGCCCTTCTGCCAGTCGCGCGGGGACTGATGCCTGTCTACGGTTCGTTGATGGTTGCGCACGAGGTGTTTCCCCTCTCTATCCTTGCGGGGATTTCGATATGTCTCATTGACATCAACATGAACATCGTTGGCACCTTCAAGGATCTATGGGATGGATCCACGCATGAACGTGTGTTGCCAGTCGTTATTGGCGCGCGCCCGGCGGTTTCGATTGCGTTGTTTACAGGCGTGGCAGGAGCGTTCGTTCAGGGCGCAGCCGTCCCGCTCGGGCTGTGCGGTTCCGGGATCTGGCTACCGCTAGGGGTGGGGATGGCACTCACGCTGCAGAGCCGACTTGCGCTCCATCGGTACTCCAAATGCCAAAGTCGGTTGCGCGGCGTTGGAGTCGGGACGGTTGACAGAGTGTTTAACCTTTCCTGCCGTTCTGGCTGGACTCCTCCCCTGGTGGGAGGGGCTTGCGATAATTGGAGGGTTGACGTTCTTCGCGCTTTACGCGCAACAAATCATACCGGAAGCCAAATTCCTGGCCGTAGAAGCGGACACTCTGATTTCTTGAGGACGAGGCATCCTCTGTGTGCAACATCTCCCTCGTTCGCCGTCCAGCGGTTCTTTTGCCCAGGCATGTCATAACGTTGCGCGCCTGATCTCTTTGATCGAGTGTTTGCTTGTGTAAATCGGCGCTGGACTTTGTGCTCGCTCACACCCGTGGTAAGCGCATTCTGGATGTGCCGGTAAAGGGGGTGAGCGTAGATGCTGATTTGGTTGACAATAAATGTAGGCTGCACGTTGAACTTGAATCCATCGATCCGGATTTGCCTTGATTACTGGTGCCATGGCGCGAATGCGCCCCGTTCAAGGCGACCGAATTGCGTCCAGCTCGATGCCGAATTCCTCGAGGCTTTCGACATACACGGCGCCAATCCGACCGAATAATTCGAAGAGTCCGCGCGCGGCGCGACCTCCTACGAGGAGGCGTGTGTTTGCGGGTAGAAGGTTGGCCAGTTCAGTCAACTCGCGGGCAATGTTCGGATCGTCGTTGGGATAGATGATGCTGAGGGCAACGGCAGCAGCTTCATTGCGGAGCGCTGCCCCGGCAATCTCGTGGGCAGGCAGACCAGGCCCGAGATAGATTGGCCGCCAACCAAGGTTTGCCGCTGTTGCCGCGGCCATCACTGCCCCCAGCTCGTGAAGCTGGCTTGTCGGAGTAGCAACGATGATCCGCGGAGCCGTTAGCGGCGTCGCAAACTGTCGCGACAGTTCACCGAGGAAAACTTTTACACTCGCTGTAAAAAAGTGCTCATGCGCGGCGGTGAGTTCACCGGTTCGCCAGCGATCGCCGATTTCCCGTGCGAGAGGAGCGATGACGAGCTGGAGCAATCCGTGTTGCCCGAGAGCCAACAATGCGTTGCGAAGCTCTAGCGCCGGGTCATCGAACCGCGTTACTGCTTTGAGTATCCCGGTGCGGAATGCTACAACCGGATCATCCGGCATTTTAATTCCCGCCTCGCTCTGCGGAGCTTCATGGCGGCCCGTGAGCGCGCGTATGCGATCGTTCGGTAACCGTGCGATTTTTCCAATGGTGTGCCCGTTGCGAATGGCGCGATGCAACAGTTCGAGCCGCTCGATGTCATCGTCGGAATACAGGCGGTGCTTTCCAGGTGAGCGCTCCGGGTCGACCGCGCCGTGCCTCCGCTCCCATGCTCGAATGACGTGGGGAGTGAGTCCCGTGCGCTTCGCAACCGCTCTTATTGAATAGGAAGACAGCATAAACTCGGCTTAAATCTAGACAATAACTAGACAATGAACAAGGAAAATTCGACATGAAAGAAGGATTTCTAGCTTTACAGCCGAATAATTTAGACGAGACTTAGACAAGCTAAATCGAAACCAGTCATCCCTTAAATACCTGCATGTCCATCTTTCATAGAAATCTAGGCACAAGAGGTCGTGTTATTCGCGGTGCCGGAGCGTTGACTCTGGCCTTGGGTGCTTTTGTCACCTGGCCCTACTCGCTCGCCGCCGCCGTCGTCCTGTCTGTATCCGCAGCATTTATCGCATTCGAGTCTCTGTCGGGCTGGTGCGCCCTCCGCGCGTGCGGACTTAAGACAAAATATTGATCCGCATAAGAACCCGGTTGTCCGCATGAGCAAAAATGTAATCATCGTCGGCGCAGGCCCGGGCGGCCTCGCTTCAGCAATACTTCTCGCAGCGTCAGGAGTGAAAGTAAAAGTCCTGGAGCGGCTTCCGACAGTAGGCGGGCGCACGTCGTCTATCGAATCGGGCGGTTTCAAATTTGACCTCGGCCCGACGTTTTTTCTTTATCCGCGAATTCTCGACGAAATTTTCGCCATGGCTGGCACGTCGCTGCGCGCTGAAGCAGAGATGCTGCGTCTCGATCCGCAATATCGAATCATCTTCGGAAACGGCGGAGAGATTAATGCCACCCCGGACGTTGCGAAGATGGAAGGGCAAATTGCCTCGATTGCTCCGCAAGATGCGCCGGGTTTTCGACGCTTCCTCGATGAGAACCGCGAAAAGCTCCAGCGCATGGAACCATGCCTCGAAACACCTTTCCTCGGCTGGCGAGACATGCTGAATTTCCGCCTGCTGAAGATGTTGCCGATGCTTAGACCACACCAGTCCGTGGACTCGTATCTGATGCGCTTCTTCACGGATTCGCGCATTCGGCTCGCGTTTTCCTTTCAGTCGAAATACCTCGGGATGTCTCCATTTCGTTGTCCGAGCCTTTTTTCGATCCTCTCCTTCCTCGAATATGAGCACGGCGTCTTTCATCCGATTGGTGGCTGCGGTGCAGTAACGGCGGCAATGGCGCGCGTTGCCGAGAGGCTAGGTGTGGAAATCTGGACAGACTCGCCGGTCGAGGAGGTGATCTTCGAAGGTCGTCGAGCCGTTGGCGTTCGCACACGGTCTGGCGAGGAGAGAGCTCATGCGCTGGTGATGAATGCGGATTTCGCGCGCGCGATGCAGCGGCTGGTTCCTGACCGACTGCGCAGTCGCTGGACGGATCGGAACATCCTGCGCAAGAAATTCTCCTGCTCTACCTTCATGATGTATCTGGGAATCGAGGGAATGTTCGATTTACCGCACCACAACATTCACATCGCCGCCGATTATGCGCGAAACCTCGATGAGATCGAAAGCCAGCACGTCCTTTCCGACGATCCGTCTTTCTACATTCAGAATGCTTGTGTCAGCGATCCAACCCTGGCTCCGCGGGGCATGAGTACGCTGTATGTTCTGGCCCCCGTTACTCATCAACACCCAAATGTGGATTGGTCTCGAGAACGCGATCGTTTCCGCGCTAAAATGCTGCGCCAGATGGCGAAAGCGGGTTTCACCGATGTCGAAAACCGAATCCGTTTCGAGCGCATCGTCACTCCTGCTGATTGGGACACAGGATACGAGATCCATCTCGGGGCGACTTTTAACCTCGCGCACAGCCTCGACCAGATGCTGCACCTACGTCCACACAATCGCTTCGAGGATGCTGATGGAATTTACCTCGTCGGCGGCGGGACGCACCCTGGCAGCGGGCTGCCGGTCATCTTCCAATCCGCGCGGATCAGCACGCGCCTTTTACTTGCCGACCTCGGCCTCGCGCCTGCGGCCGAGTCCTCACCTGAGCCTCAGCTTGCGCCGCTGAACCTGGAGCCTGCATGATGAGCGTTCTTGTGGAGACTCACCTGCGAGCGGCGGATGTACCTATAGAAGATTCTCGCTCCAGGGGTTCGTCTTGGGAACTTACGTCAATTCGAGAGCGATTGCGTGTAATTCGCTCCGTTCGCCAGCTCATCGCGGAAAACGCAGATGCGCTGGCGCATGCCGCGGCCCAGGTTGGTGCCCGCCCGCTGGAAGAGAAACTGGTTTCGGAAGTACTGCCGCTTGCCGACGCCTGCCGGTGGCTCGAAGGAAATGCCTCTTCCGTGCTCGCACCACGAAGCTTCGGACGGCGCGGGCGGCCGTTTTGGATGCGCGATGTAACGTTCGAAGTGCAACGCCAGCCGCTCGGCAAGGTGCTCGTCATCGGGCCTGGAAATTACCCGCTCTTCCTGCCGGCGGTTCAAGCGTTGCATGCGCTAGTTGCCGGGAACACCGCTTTAATAAAACCTGCTCCTCGAACCACCGAGGTTGCGGTTGCGTTCGCACGGCTCGCAAATGAGGCTGGCATCGGTGCGGAACTCCTTACGGTCCTGCCCGAAAGTGTGGAAGCTGTGCGGGACGTTTTGGAAGACGGAGTGGACAAGGTCATCTTCACCGGGTCTTCGCTCAATGGTCGCGACCTTCTCGGGAATCTTGCCACAACAAACACGCCAGCCGTTATGGAACTCTCCGGGGAGGATGCCGTCATTGTTCTCGATGATGCCGATCTCGATCTCGTGGTGCGCGCGATTCGCTTCGGCATGAACTTGAATGGTGGCGAGACATGCATCGCGCCGCGCAGACTGATCGTCGTGGAAACCGTGGCCGACGAACTGAGTTCGCTTTTTCTGGCTTCGTGCGCTCCGTACCCCCCAATCGAACGTGCCCGTGATGAGAAGGATGCCGTCGCCAGGGTGAACAAAGCCGAGTGCGCTCTCGGCGCATCTATTTTTTCCCGCGATATCGCGAAGGCCCAGGCCCTTGCGACCCGTATTCATACTGGTTTCGTTATCATCAACGACCTCATCGTCCCGACCGCGGATCCGCGCATGCCATTCGGGGGAGTGAAGGCGAGCGGCTTTGGTTCGACGCGTGGAGCGGAGGGACTGCTGGAGATGACTTCACCCCATGTAGTCGCTGTCCGTCGTGGTAGTAGCCGCCCGCATTTCGACGAGACCAAATCTGACGATGCACGCCTCTTCAGCGCCTATATTCGTGCTGCCCACGGACGATGGCGATTTTCTGCAAGATGGGACCTTCTAAGCGCATTGATCAAAAGAATCAGGACCTACAAAAAGACATGAAACCTATCGGCATTATTGGTGGCGGTCTCGCCGGCCTTTCTGCGGCCTGCGTGCTCGCAGCGCGCGGACACCGCGTCATCCTTTTCGAACGGAACGAGTGGCTTGGGGGCAAGGCGGCCCAGTTAACAGGCGACGGCTTTCGTTTTGATATGGGGCCGACGATCGTTACGATTCCTTCGGTGCTTCGCCGCGTCTTCACCGAAGCAGGTGCGCGGATGGAAGACTATCTGGAGCTCGTGCGACTCGATCCGCAATGGCGGTGTTTTTTCGAGGGCGGCTCCGTTCTGGATCTTGCGCAGGATCCCGATGCGATGGCCAGTACGCTTGACGCCTTTGCGCCGGGCATGAATTCCGGTCAGCATTATCGCGAATTCATTCGCTACAGCGGACGGCTCAACGACATCTCCCAGCGTCATTTTTTCTATAAGTCGATTGGTGGTCTGCGGGATATGTTCGATTGGAAAGCGTCGTTTGATCCAAAGATGCTCCACGATGTGCTCGCGATGCGCATGGGGCGCTCCGTCGCGGGAACTGTGCGCTCTTTCACGCCCGACCCCAGGGTCGCACAAATGATCGACCACTTCACACAGTATGTCGGCTCGTCTCCCTACGGTTCACCGGCGATTCTTTGCGGCATCGCTCACATGCAGACCGAAGAAGGCGTGTGGTATCCTATTGGGGGAACGCGCGCTGTCCCACTTGCGCTGGAGCGGCTTGGGCGAGAGCTCGGCGTTGAGTTCCGCACGGGAACCAAGATCGATCGAATCCTGTCGCACGACGGAGAAGTGACCGGGGTTCAAACCGAATCAGGCGAACAAATCGCGCTCGGCGCCATTGTTTCGAACTGCGACGCCGTCCGCACACACCGGGAGCTTATCAGCGGCTCTATTGGCGCTGCGTTCGATCGACGGCGACGCTATGAACCGGCGTGTTCCGGAGTCGTTCTTTACCTTGGTTTAAACAGGCGTTACGAGCATCTCGCGCATCATGACTTTGTCTTCAGCCGCGACCCGCATGAGGAATTTGATTGGATCTACAGGAAAGGTGAGCCAGCGCCCGATCCGACTTGTTATCTCGCGGCGACGAGTTGCACTGAGCCGGGCACGGCGCCTCCAGGTGGGGAAGCGCTCTACGTGCTGGTGCATACGCCCTACCTCCGCCCGCATCATGACTGGAAATCAATTTTCCCCGAGTACCGCCGCGTAGTTCTAGAAAAGCTCAAGCGCACAGGGAAGATGCCTGATATCGAGTCGCGGATTGTATTTGAAAGCGCTCTCACGCCTCAGGATATTCATGAGCGTTATCATGTGCTTAATGGTGCGATCTATGGCTTGGCGAGCCACGGAAGATTTCTGGGTGCATTCAAACCCGGTAACCGGAGCCCCGATTTGCGAGGGCTGTATCTGGCCGGTGGCGCTGCACATCCAGGACCTGGTATGCCTATGGTTCTGATGTCAGGCTGGATTGCCGCCGATGCGCTCGATCGCGACGAAATATTACAAAGACCGCGCCAGCTCACCTTTAGCCGCGAGCCGGAAACCGTCGGATGAAAATCAAAATGGCAGAAATCCGAAGTGCCAAGTTGCCGCACATTTCGGTCCGGATGATGAACGTGTTCGGGGCTTATTCCCGGCATTACATGCGTCGGCATTTTCACGCGATGCGCATTTTGCGGAGTGGCTTGCCCACGTGCGACCGCGAACGACCGTTGGTTGTCTTTCTTAACCACGCGTCGTGGTGGGATCCGCTTGTTGCACTGTTGCTGTCTCGTGAATTTTTCGAGAGTCGTCAATCGTTCGCACCGATCGATGCAGTGACGCTGAAACGCTACGGGGTTTTCCGGCGCCTGGGTTTTTTTGGGATCGAGAAGAACACAGCGCGAGGTGCTCGTGCGTTTTTGCGAACTTCACGCAAAATTCTCAGTTCCTCGCGACACGCGCTCTGGATTACGCCACAGGGCCGCTTCATCGATGTGCGCGAACGCCCTCTGCGATTGCAGGAAGGTCTGGGCGCTCTCGCCGCGCGCGAGCCCCAAGCGGTATTTGTTCCACTGGCGATTGAGTATCCCTTCTGGACCGAGCCGCGCCCTGAGATTCTCATTGCGTTTGGTGAACCGATCTCGCCCCGTGACGAAAATGAGCGCACGGCAGTCGAATGGACCCGGGTCCTCAGTGAGGCGCTCGAAGCAATGCAGGACGAACTGGCAGCCCGTTCATGCCGGCGCGACTTTGACGAGTGGATAATGATCAACCAGGGAAAGTCAGGGGTAAATGCTATCTACGACGCCTGGCAACATCTCCGCGCCAGCCTGCGTGGCGAAAAGTTTATTGCTGACCACCAATCGGAGGTAGGTCAATGATCACCGCAATAGCCATCACGAGCTGCGTTCTTGCCCTCATTCCAGCAACGCTTTTTTTTCGAAACCTTGGATTGTATGTTCCACTGCCGCGCGCCGATTCGACTCGAGGGCGTTGTTCCGTGCTCATCCCCACCCGCAACGAGGAATCTAATATCGCCGATGCGTTACGTTCAATTTTGCGAAGTAAAGGTGTTGAGTTTGAGATCATCGTGCTCGATGACGGCTCCACAGACCGAACGGGGGACATCGTCCGGGATTTCGCGGCTGCGGACCCGCGTGTGCGTCTTGAAAGTGCGAAGCCGCTGCCGGCAGGCTGGTGCGGAAAAACCTTCGCATGCCACCAGCTTGCTGCGTATGCACGTCATCCGCTACTTGTCTTTCTGGACGCCGACGTTCGTGTGTCTCGATCGGATTCTCTCGCCCGTATGGTGGAATTTGTCGACGGGAATGATGCCGCACTCGTCAGCGGGATACCACGTGAGGAGACTGGCGGAATCATGGAAAAGCTCATTATTCCGTTGATTCATTTTATTCTACTCGGCTTCCTCCCGCTTCGTCGGATGCGCGCCGGCACGGATCCCCGTTTCGCTGCCGCGTGCGGGCAAATCATTGCGGTACGCCGCGATGCTTACGAAACCGCAGGTGGCCATGCTGCGATCCCTGATCGGCTCCACGATGGTGTCGCACTCGCACGCACCTTCCGCCAGCACGGTTTGGCGACCGAGCTTTTCGACGCCACAGACACGTTTCATTGCCGCATGTATCATTCTGCTCTGGAAGTCTGGAACGGCTTTGGAAGAAATGCTCATGAGGCCCTGGCCTCGCCGCGGCTCATCGTCCCTTCGACCCTGCTTCTTCTGGGCGGACAGGTGTTGCCGCTCACAGCGCTTGTGATGGCCGCATCGCCGACCGCCTTCTGTTTCGCGGTGGTCGGCACGGCGGCCGCGTTTCTACCTCGACTCCTCGGCGTCGGACGTTTCCGGCAGTCCGCAGTCGGTGCGCTGTTGCACCCGGTCGGTATTTGCGTGCTTGTCGCGATTCAGTGGACAGCGTACTTCCGATTCCTGAGCCGCCGCCCCTCCACGTGGAGGGGGCGAACATACTCTGCAACAGCTGCGCCATGAAGCACTTACCTTTTTTGATGCTTGCGCTTTGCGGCACGGCTTTCGCTGCGCCGGTGGATAGACTCAATGACTTCGAATTGACGGACCAGGATGGGAAGAAGCGCAGGTACGATTTTCCCAGGTCAAAAGTTACCGTAATGGCCATCGCGGGCCGCAAGGGCTACGAGCAGCTCGCCCCGTGGATCCAGCAAATCTATGGGCAATACAAGAAGCGCATCGACATTGAAGGCATAGCCGATGTCTCGATGATTGCGCGGCCGTTTCGGGGAATTTTCCGCACGGCCTTCAAGAAGCAACTTACTTACTCCGTGATGCTCGACTGGGATGGTTCTGTGGTTCGTCAGTTCAACTACAAAAAGGGAGTTGCAAATGTTTACGTGATCAACCGTCGAGGTCGCATCTTGAAGCACCTGAGCGGCGTGGTAAATCGAACTGCTATGCACCAATTGACGCGTGAAATCGATCGCGCTCTCGGTGATGCAGCGCCAGACGAGCGGCAGCAGTAGGCGCGGTGAGCGCGGCTTCTTGCTTGGGAGGTTCTGCTAAGCGCCCATTGTTCAAGCGGCACCGTCCAGAAATTACGTAATTACGTTCCTCTCGAGACAGCGTTTGTTACCACAAAGAGAGACTGATTCGACCGCGCATCGAATGTTTTGCCGCAACAGACGCAATTATTTTGTTTGTTTCCCGTGGGATGTGCCTTGAAGGATTCGCGTAGCACTCTGTCTACGAGAGACATGCGAATACAGATTTGCGGCATGGTTCCTTCGTTCCATCCGGTTCCGCTGACCGTCACACATATATGCCCGCAAATCCGGATGGCGCAACGAATGTTAAGTGTAGGCCAAGTGGGGTGAAGTGAGATTTTGGCGAGCGAACGAGTATTGCTCGTCAACGCTCACCAATTCCTGCGAAGAACCCGGCCAATGTGCCGGGCGCGGCGAGCAAAAAACAACGATCAGTTAAACAAAACAACGTTTCTATTTAAGTAAAATGGCAAGAGAAATTTTAGTTCTTAGCGGTGTACGAACCGCAATCGGTTCATATGGCGGCAGTCTGAAAGATACCCCGCCCTGTGATCTGGCCGCTGCCTGTGTGAAGGAGGCCGTGAGTCGCTCCGGTGTCGATAAGAAAGACGTCGGCCACGTCGTTTTTGGCAACATCATTCACACGGATGCCCACGACCACTATCTTGCGCGGGTTGCGTGCATCAATGGGGGTCTTCCCCACGAAACACCTGCCCTGACACTGAACCGCCTCTGCGGAAGCGGTCTTCAGGCGATCATCACTGCCGCTCAGGCGATCATGCTTGGCGATGCTGAAGTGGCTGTAGGCGGAGGGGCCGAGAATATGAGTCGCGGCCCTTATAGTTCGCCCGCCATGCGTTTCGGCGCGCGAATGAACGACACCACAATGATCGATATGTTGGTGGGAGCCCTGAGTGACCCTTTTGATGACTGTCACATGGGTGTGACCGCAGAAAATGTCGCCAAGAAGTACAATATCTCAAGACAAGATCAGGACGAGTTGGCTGTGGAGAGCCATCGGCGCGCCGGAGCCGCGATCGATCAGGGCTACTTCAAAGCGCAGATTGTTCCCATCAACATCAAGATCAAGAGGCAAATTGTCCCTTTTGCGACTGATGAGACGGTGCGATACGGCACGACGGTAGAGAAGCTCGGCAAACTTCCCACCGTATTCAATCGCGAGGGATCGGTAACGCCGGGCAACGCTTCCAGCATTAACGATGCGGGAGCTGCCGTGGTTTTGGCAGATGCCGAGTATGCCCAGAAGCACGGGCTCAAACCAATGGGGCGCCTTGTTGACTATGCCTATGCTGGTGTCGATCCCAAGTATATGGGCATTGGTCCCGTGCCTGCTGTACGGAAGCTGTATGAGAAAACTGGCTTCGGAAATGACGACATCGACGTCTTCGAGGTCAATGAAGCATTTGCTGCCCAGGCCCTTGCCGTTTGCAGGGAACTGAACCTCCCGGCGGATCGCACCAATCCCAACGGTAGTGGCATCTCGCTGGGGCACCCCATCGGGGCGACGGGCGCCATTCTCACGGTCAAATCGCTCTATGAACTCGCCCGGACTGGTGGAAAGCGTGCGCTCGTAACGATGTGCATCGGCGGTGGTCAGGGAATAGCCGCCATCTTCGAACGCGTTTAACTGACCGCCCAGTGAATAAAAGCAGCAGTGAAGCTGAGAAGCTCAAACTCTTAACAGAACCTTAAAAAGAAAGAGACTCTAATGGGAAGAATTGATGGAAAAACGGCGCTCGTCACCGGTGCTTCGCGCGGAATTGGGCGCGCGATCGCGCTCGAGCTCGCCCGCGAGGGAGCCAAAGTCGCAGTTAATTACTCGAGCAGCGAGGGCAAGGCAAAAGCAGTGGCTGACGAGATACAGAAAATGGGCGGAACTGCCATGGTGATCAAGGCGGATATTGGGAACTCCGAGGAAGCCCGGGGGATGGTCGCCAAGGTTGCCGAGGAGTTCACTCACCTTGATATCCTGGTAAACAACGCAGGCATTACTCGTGATGGGTTGCTGACCCAAATGACCGACGAGCAATGGGTCCAGGTGATCCATACGAATCTGAACGGGTGTTTTTTCTGCACCTCGGCGGCTATTTCGTTCATGAGAGCGCAAAGTTACGGCCGCATCGTCAATATCAGTTCATTGAATGGTCAGGTAGCGGCATTGGGGCAGGCCAATTACAGCGCTAGTAAGGGAGGAATTATCGCCTTTACCCGGACTGCTGCCGCCGAGCTTGTCAATTCGGGTATCACGGTCAATGTCGTAGCGCCCGGTTACACAGAAACCGACATGTTCGAAAGGGTACCGCCCGCACTGCAAACCCTAATCAAGGGCAAAATACCAATGGCGCGGTTCGCGCATCCGGAGGAGATTGCCAAGGCTGTCGTCTTTTTGGTGGCTGACGGCGATTACATCACCGGTGCGCAGATCAATGTCAACGGCGGTGCCTTGATGTAGAGCGAGAGTGAAGGTCCCCTGCGTTGTGCAGGAACCTGACAATCAACGACTATCGATCCAAACTCGCCAATCGTCATTCACGCGGTGACGGTTGGCGGGGTTCGTTTTTAGGGGGTTCAGGAACCACTCGATCGGACGTTCAACAAGATAGAAGTCTGCGAAAATTACGCCAACGTCTTTTCCACATAGTCTTTGATCGAGTTAAGAACTGCGGGGTTCGACCAGGCGGACACCAATTCTCGATCGATGGATGCGGCGTGCCTCAGATTCTGAATCGCCGGTGCGCGAAGCACTTTCTTCGTCAAACGGAATGATGTTTTTGGAATTGAACTGAGGCGTTTGGCCTGTGTAAGCGCTTCATCCATCAAAGCACTGGGCTCAACCACTTTGTCCACCAACCCCAGCATTCTCGCTTCGTTCATTCCGTGAGTTCCGCTTTCGGTCAGCAGCTTAGACAAATAAGCCGGCGCCGCAGAACGCATAATCTCAAGCGCAATGGCAGGAAATGGAACTCCTACCTTCAGTTCAGGAATTCCTATCTTTCCATTGCCAGACGCTGCAACTTTGACATCGGCTGCGCATGCAAGTATGCAGCCGCCGGCGATTGCATGACCATTAACAGCGACGATCACCGGAATCTGGCACGTGAAAACTTGCTCGAGGGCGCGATTTAAGGCGGGGAGGAAAAGTTTCACATATTCGGGTCCGCCCCTTACTACCCGAAACAAATCGACTCCCGCGCAAAAGGTTCGTCCGGTTCCAGTGAGCACTATGCCCCGGAGTTCATAAGTATTGGCCGACGAAAAAGCGTCGCCCAGCTTCTGGCAAAGCTCGAGATCCAGGGCGTTGACTTTGCCGTGGTTCAAACGCCAGACGCCAATTCCGTCTTCTTCAGCCTGTTCTAACACAGAACAGCTCTGTGCCAGGTCGACCGATCAAAAGTCAACGATGTAAATCCGAATTGGATGCTCAGGCACCTGGGAGCGACTCCCGTAAGACGTCACGGTTGACAAGGTGCAGTGGTGACGCAGACTGGGAATACCATGGGACGCCTAATCCTCCTTTCCGGGCCCTCCTGCGTAGGAAAGGGACCGCTTTACGCAGCTCTCTGTAAATTCTTTATGGAATCCGCGTCGAAGTTGAAAAAACTCGTTTTGTATAACAGCCGGTCACCGCGTCCGGCGGAAATAGACGGCAGAGATTACCATTTCCGAAGCCGTGAGGAGATCGAGAGTTTTCGTAACAAAGACGGTTTCGTTGTACTCGAAGTGCGGGGCGATCTCCAGGCGATTGCGTTTGACGACGTGGATCAGGCACTAACCTCCGGCGATTTGCTGTTCGAGGGCAATCCGTTTGTCGCTCGGGAACTCCAGAAGGCGTTCGCATCGAGAGTCGATCTGCTCAGCGTCTTCCTTGCGCCACTTTCGCGCGAGGAGATCTTATATCTGCGATCCCCCGAACAACATGTGGTGCTTGCCGATTTTGTGGCCGACGTGATGCGCCGGAAGCTCCTGCGCAGAACGCAGCGGCAAAAAGCAATTCTTTCCCTGAAGGACCTCGAAAATATCGAGCGTCGGGCTTCGAGCGCCTTGACCGAATTAAAGGAGGCATGTCATTTTGAACACGTCCTCCCGAACCATGACGGTGAGGATAGCGAGAACTGGGATGCATTTTACCATCCCATTGGTGATGCGCGGCGAACGCTCCTCGCTTTCTTTGACCTGCTTTCCGGCAAAGTCCCAGCCTGCCGCGAAAAGTGGGAAGACGACCTAATTTTGTGAGCCGCGTTTTTTCGGCTATTTCGCGTGGGAAATTTTCTCTACGGCGCGCCGTTCTTCGCATTCTTGCCGCGAGGTTTTTGGCGTCGAATGGTTGATCCACAACCGCGGTGGATACGCGTTCTCCGAACTGACTGATTCGACATTCCTGTTCTTCTCCCTTAGCTGAATCTGCGCGATTAACTTGTGAGCGGTGTGGAATAGCGGAGACATCAGATGTCGGTCGTTGCCCAAATCGTCTGCCTTGACTTCGGATGTCAGAACTCCCTTCGGCGTGATGATGTAAAATCGCGTGTAGGTCTCGCGTGGTAGCGGAAACTTTTTGGTGGGTGTGCAGGCTGAAAGAAAATATGCCGACTTTGCCACCAATTCGCGGGCAGCCGCGCTTGGGCCGGGATTCTCTCCCGCCCCAATGATCCCACCACCGTTGCTGAAGTAGAGGCTTGTGGTCCCGTCGATGACTGCCAGCAAGGTCGCCACAGCTTTTGCATAGCCGGTCTCCATAACCACGGCCAGGACAGCTTTATTTGTAGGAACATCAAAGTGCGTTGCCTTGAGTTCCAGAATCTGCGTCCGTAGTTCGTCGTAAACGTTAGAGGTTTTGTATGTCGACTTACCCGGTTCGCTACAAAGCAGGCGACCGAATATTGAAAGAAATGCTGTCATAAAGGCTAGAACGCGCATGCAGACATGCAATGAACCGTAGTTAGAAAAACTGGTGATGGTCCGATATCGGTCGAGGTGTACGAATTGAATTATGAGAAGCTTTCATGCCAGCTTTACGTCCTGACTGTGGAACCACCTTATTCTACCTTCGGTAAATCAATCTTCTAGACTGACTGGCTGACGGGCGAAATTGATAGATCCTGGCCTGCTGCGCGGTGGATCGTGCTTCGCTTTCACCTGAGATGAAGCCGATTCGCAGTGATCAGGCGCGCCTCTTCGGAGCAAAGAAAGGTTATCACCCCGGCTATTTCCTCCGGCGCCGCTATGTGAACCAAGTGGGAACTCCGCTTCACTTGCTCCCGCACGGAATCCGTGACCCATCCGGTATCGGTTACGGGCGGGTGAACAATATTCGCCGTGACCCCGAAAGGTGCGAGTTCAAAAGCAGCGGACATGGTGTAATTCTCAAGCGCGGCTTTGGCCGCACCATAAGAAACTTCGCCGGGAAATCCCAACGCACTGCCGGAAGTGAGACCAATGATGCGTCCCCAGGTGGCGCTCCGGTTGAGGTGTCGGCGAGCGAACTCGGAGATCATGAGGGAACCGCCACGCGCGTCCACGGAAAACTGCCGGTCATACGTCTCAGCCGAAACACGAGCCAGCTTGCGACCATGATTATCGCGATCGCGGTCTACGAAGGTATCCGCGACCCAACCCGAAGCGTTGTTGATCAAGATATCTACGCTTCCGAGTTTAGATTCTGCTAGATCAAACAGTCGCTCCGGCGTTCCTGGATCGTCGAGATTCGCCTCAAAAGAAACCGCGCGTCCTCCAGAGGCCCGAATCGAGGCAAGAATATCGCCAGCGGTTCCGGCGCGACTGCGTCGATAGGATTCGGGTGAATCGGAATCGGCAGCCTCCGACGTACGGAGATATGAAATGAGCACTCTTGCTCCACAGTCAGCCAGGGACCTCGCGGTTGCTGCACCGATTCCGTGGTTGGCGCCCGTCACGATAGCGACGTGTTCCGTGAGATCATATCGCGACGACATTGAAAGTTCGGTAGAATAGAAATGCAGTGAGAACCAGGAAAAGTAAGAGCTGTTGACGCCGGAACCCTTTAAAAACTATCGCTTTCAATATTGGGAGACAGCGCTCAATTCTTTGTTCACTCGAGGGCAACGAGGGGCAGTCGAAAGTGGGACAGGGGGCGGATGATAAAACTGAAGATCTCAACGGGTTACTTTGGACCGAGGATTCTTGAGGCGGTGCCAAACGCCTTGATTACAACAACAAATACGTCCAGCAGGTTGCAGGCACAGCGAAGCGATTGTTTGGCAGCATGAGATTTTGGTTTTTTTTTGATCTCCAACGCGTCACTTTTGTGAACGTGTCCCACGGCAATAAGACGGTTTTGAAGGAGATTCGGTCGGTCCTCGTGATCAAACCAAGTTCTCTTGGGGACGTCGTACACACGCTGCCCTCTGTGCGCCTGTTAAAGTTGGCCCGCCCGGATCTCGAAATCGATTGGTTGGTGAATACGGAATGGATGCCACTGCTGGAGGGTAACACGGATCTTCGCCGTACGATTGAGTTTCCTCGCCGGAAATTCCGGGGATTGTCTGGTGCCCTTCACTTCATCCAATGGTCACAATCATTGAGGGACCGGCGACTAGATCTGGTCCTGGATTTTCAGGGACTCACGCGCAGCACGCTCTGTGCAAAGGCGACGGGTTGCCGAAGGGTCCACTGTCTTTCGAATGCAGAGCTGATTCCCCGTGTATTCTCAACACGCGTTGTTTCTGTCGACCGCGATGAACATGCGGTCGAACGATACGTCCGTATGGTTGCGGATCTTGGCGTGCAGGTGACTCGCCCGCTAGAGTTTCCGCTTCCTGCCGGAACGCCGCCTCAGGGATATAATAAGGGCGCTCCATTCGTTCTGGTGCACCCGTTTTCGCGTGGCGAGGGAAAATCGATGCCCGCTGAGTCCGTCGAGCGCCTGTGCGCCGGTCTTGCGCCAATGCGCACGATTATCGCGGGGCGGGCTGAAGAGACGCTCCGGTTACCTGCGAATGCAGCAAATTACCTGAATTGCACTACGCTGCCGGAGCTTGTTTGGTTGATTCGGCGGGCAATTTTTACGGTGAGCGTCGACAGTGGTCCGATGCACATCGCGTCGGCTCTGACGGACCGATTGCTGGCCATTCATACGTGGAGTGACCCCCGCAAGGTCGGGCCCTACAACAAGGATGCCTGGGTCTGGAAGACGGGCCGCATTATGCGCGCGGCCGAACTTGATCCGGAGCTGGCGGTGCAGAACGCAGCATTTTCTTCAGAGGATCTGCCGCCTCTTCTCGATTTCTTGCGACGCGAAATCGCAGCTGGCTGAGAGAATATGACTCATGAGACTGTTGCAGCGGAATTCCGACGAAAGAGACAGGGAGGAATGAACTGCGATAGCGAACTCAGCGCCACGTAAAAAAATCCGAGCTGGAACAACAGAAGAAAGGGGATCGAAAAGAAATTACCTTCTGCGAGGCAGACAAAAATGAAGTAGGTGAAATACAAGGCGAATCCGAGTTCGAGGAAAGGAAGCAAGGTTCTGATTGACCGGTACTTCGATGAGCGCCACGACTGAGATTTGCTCTCGATGCCGTACTTGGGTGTTCGGGTGAAACTGCTTTGCTGATTGAATACCGCTTCGAGCACCGCACGGGCATTATTCAGTGAGAGCCCGATACCGAGGGCGATCAGCGCCGGCATGAAAAGGATCTCACGCTTCCATGTTTTCGGATGCAGCTCGCGCTGGGCGCAAACGTAAAAGACAGCGACGGAAACGGAGGCCGCGAGAAAAATGGGCACATCAATCAGCCACATTCGCCAATGGCCTGCGCCGTAGTCGCCGAACGATGGGTGAAGCAACACGCAGAGAAACGCCAGCAGCAGATAGGTGAAATTGGAGGTGAGGTGCAGAGCGGCCTCGAGCTTTATGAAAAATGGCAGTGGACTGCGCCAAATGGCAGGCAGCATCTTCTTGCACGTCTGTATAGAACCTTTCGTCCAGCGATGCTGCTGCGATTTGAAACCATTCATATCGGCAGGGAGCTCCGCCGGAGTCACGAGATCTGAAAGAAATACGAAACGCCATCCTCGAATTTGAGCTCGATAACTAAGATCAAGATCCTCGGTGAGCGTGTCATGCTGCCATCCTCCGGAATCCTCGATGCAGGACCGTCGCCAGAGGCCGGCGGTTCCATTGAAATTGAAGAAGCGACCGCTACGGCTTCGGGCCGTCTGCTCAAGGAGGAGGTGGCCGTCAAGGAACATGGCCTGTATTCGTGTGAGCAGGGAATACGTGCGATTGATGTGCCCCCAGCGAGTTTGAATCATTCCAATGCCGGGATCGGTGAAGTGGTGGATCGTTTGTTTCAGCAGATCCCCGCGCGGTACGAAATCGGCGTCGAGGATGAGAATGAAATTTCCTTTGCAGGTAGAGAGTCCTGCTTCGAGTGCGCCTGCCTTGAATCCGGTGCGGTCGATGCGTTGGCGTAGTTCGATATCAAACCCCTTAGTTTTCAGATCGGCAGTAAGCTTCCGCGTGAGCTCCCGAGTATCGTCGGAGGAATCGTCGAGCACCTGAATCTGCAACCGGTCTTTAGGGTAATCGAGCTCGCTGACCGATTTCAGAAGACGCTCCACCACGTAGTATTCGTTAAAGATCGGGAGCTGGACAGTTACCTGCGGGAGGTTTTCAAATCGGGAGAGCGGTTTGGGCTTCCGATGACGGTGCCGCAGGAACAAGTATACGATCACATATCGATGGATGCCATATATCGACAAGCCCGTCAGGACGATGAGGTAACAAACAGTCCAAATGAAATTTGCTGCGCTGGCGTCCATGTTAAAAGCAATAATGACGGTTTATGCAGGGTTGGCCCGGTGCAAACGGGGCGAATGATCGTCTTTTGCTTGGAAGCGTCAAGAGGAAATCTATTCCAGAAGTCTGGCGGTTCTGATAAATTGTTCCATTCGTAAGTATCTATAAACGAGTAAGTAATGCGCTAGTTTCTATTCCTTTTGTCCATGCACGAGCGTTTGTCGTTATAGAAAGTCGGTTTGTTGTGCTTCCTTTTTTGGGTGATGTTTGTCGCGTTGCATACGGCTGCTCTGCCCCGGCGACTCCACGATCTTTGCTGATGCTTCAACCAAGATAGTCGAGTCTCGTTCACTGTTTTTGATCATGCCCCACCGCCCAAAGAAGTTTCGCTCGCTGTCCCAGACATTTCTCAAAGAGCGAAATCGGATGTTTCCTCAGGAGGCAAGCGAGTTGGGACTGAGCGAATTTGATGGACTGCTTGGAGAGAACGACGCCGCATTTCATCGGGAATATGCTGAGCTCGTAGATTCGGCGCTTCGTGGTGTCGAGGCACTTCCTTCCATTGGGTTTGTCGAAGACGATTGGTTAGATCGCCGCGGGATGCTCGCGATGTTGCGAACGGAGCGTCTCAATCATGCCGTATTGGAAACCTGGCGCACCAATCCGCAGCTGCATTGCGATGCAGCCGTCCAGTCTGTCTTCGGTTTGATTATTCGTAACGCGAACAGACTGAAAAACGTGCTTCCGGCGATTGAAAGTCGGCTGGAACAACTCCCAAGATTCTTGCGCCAGGGAGCTACGGTGATCAGGAAGCCTGTGCCGCTTTGGACTTCGCTGGCGCTTAAGACATGCCAGGGTGCAGACGTGTTTCTTTCGGGGATCAGGGAACCGCTG
The DNA here is from genome assembly GCA_963805815.1 of uncultured Verrucomicrobiae bacterium. GTDB lineage: Bacteria > Verrucomicrobiota > Verrucomicrobiia > Chthoniobacterales > Chthoniobacteraceae > CAWDWA01. Next base: position 174,312 of record CAWDWA010000031.1, on the reverse strand, counting down.
TTCCAAGTGTCAAACAATCCGGCTCGCATCGAAGAACTGTTAATTCGGGCGAGGCGCGCTTTCACAGGCTACTCGCGTTCGATCTCAAGAAAGGCACCTGGCCCGAACAGCGGGTTTTCGATCGGCAGAGAGCACTTCGAAATGTTAACCCGTGAACGGCTCGGGCTCGAATTTTCGCTTCCTGAAATTGCGGCAATCGGCCACGAAATGGTGAGACGCTTCACCGCGGAATTGAAGCACGAAGCGGCGAAGTTTGGACGTCGATCACCGCGAGAAATCATTGAAGCAGCTGCGGGCGAGTGGAAACCGAGTTCCGATTCGCTGGTTGCGGAGTACGCGCACGCCACGGCCATGGTGCGAGCGCGGTTCGAAGAGGCGGGCCTGGTAACCTGGCCGGGAAATGAACGTCTTGACGTGATGCTCGTGCCAGAATTCTTGAAGCATCATTTCCCGACGGCTGCGTATCATCAGCCCGGACCATTTGCGCGAAAGCAGCGCGGGATATTCTGGGTGAACGACCTCAGTCTCGGAATTTCCAGTTCTTCCCTTCGTGCCGCGGAGATTCGCCAGCATTTCGGGCTAGAACTCACCTGTGCGCATGAGGGGTATCCGGGGCATCATTTGCAATTCGTAATTCAGAACCGGCACTCGAGCCGGTTGCGCCGCCATTTTGCCCACGCGATCTTCTATGAAGGCTGGACGCTTTGGTGTGAGAAGATGTGCGTTGACTATGGGATTTGGAAATCTCCGTATGCACGACTGGTTCAGCTGAACGACGCTCTTTGGCGTGCCTGGCGAATCGTGATTGACTGTGGTCTGCACTCTGGTGAATTGAACTTTCGCGAAGCCTGCAAGAAACTCATTGAAGGTGCAGGGTTCACGCTGAAACGCGCCCAGGGTGATGTGAACTGGTATACAAGTGCCCCGACGGTTCCAATGAGCTATATGCTTGGTCTTCTCGAACTCGAGAAACTTCAGCATGAAGTCGTGGCGGTTGGAAGTTGGACAATTCGTGAATTCAATGACTGGATTCTTGGCTTCGGCGCCATACCTTGGAGTTGGATCCGACGATCCGGCATTGGACGCAAACCGGCTTCGTGAATAGACCGCATTTTATCGCGAGAGTTTCGCGTCAGTTTGCGAGGCGCAGGTTCCGGCCGCTTGACTTGGCTATCGCCATTCTTTTCGCCGGATGGGTGCCGTCGATTTTGCTCGCGCTTATTTCTTACACGGTCCTGAAGGATACGCTTGAGCAGGAAATTATCGGCGATCGACGCACACTGGTGCAAACGCTGGGAACCTTAATAGGTAACGACCTTGATCGCAGCGGCGAGGTGATGGCCTATTATCAAACGCTGCCGGAGACGACCGAGGTGCTGAGGTTGGAGCCGGGAAATCCTCTGGCAGGAGCCTGGCTGCAGGAGATCTTCTATTCCCAGCCTCGACTCGATGGCATGTTTCTCGCAGATGCGACCGGTGGCCTCGTTGCCTCGATACCGCCGGACCCTCAGTTGATCGGAATCAAACACACCCCTGAACTATGGTTGAAAGGCGCTGCGGCCGCAGGAACTTTCTACGTGTCGCCGGTGCTCGCCCGGCCAACGGACGGGCGAATGGCGACATTCATTGTCGTCGCGGTGCGTTCGCAGTCCGGGGAGATAATAGGCTACATGGGTGCCAGCGTACTCGTAGAACGAATTGGAAGACGCCTCATCGATTTCGATTTCGGGGAGCAGACGGTTGCTCAGGTAATCGATCAGACGGGATTTCCTCTTTTCGACCGCACGTTTCAGCCGAACCGACCTGATGTGGATTCCGCGAACGCGGAGTTCTACCGGACACTCGGTGAGAATCCGCGGGGGTTGGTAGAGAATAACGGGCGGCTATTCATGTTCGAGCCGGTTCCCGGGGCCGATTGGACCGCAATTTTGCATCAACCGTTGTCGGTCGCTTACGCTCCGGTGCGCAATCTTTTGTCGAAAACAACGGTGTTGGCGGCGTGGCTTGTGATCGGGACGGCCATAGCTGCGTGGCTCGTCAGCCAATTGTATCGCAGCCAGCTTGTCGCGGACGAACGGATCGCACGTGAGACGTTCTTTAACGAAGAGATCCTCGCGAATATGCCCGTCGGCGTAGCGCTCGTTGACCCGGTGAACCGAAAGTTTCTACAGTCCAACCAGAGTTTTGCGGCGCTGATGAAGGAATTCGGGGGCATAAATCTCGATTCAGACGAAGGCGATCTCACTTTCGACGATCTGAATCTGGAACTTGGATCATTCTTTCAAAAAGTGGTTTCTGAGGGGAAACCTTACCTAGAGCGTGAGAAACGGGCGACAGATCGGCAAGGGAAGGAACATTTTCTCACGTTGAATCTTCTGCGACTGCGGGATTTGCAGGGCAGAACGCAAGGGGTCCTCTTCATGGCCGAAGACAACACGGAAGATGTGTTGATGCGTCGGGAATTGATTGAAGCAAACGCTTCGAAAGATCGGTTTCTCGCGCTGCTCTCCCACGAGCTTCGAAATCCGCTTTCACCCGTAATCACGATGGTGGCGGAGCTCGAACGGCGCGATGAAATGGATCATGCGGCGCTGGAGGTGATCCGTCGGAACGTCGAACTCGAAGCGCGTCTGATAGACGACCTGCTCGACGTTACGCGGATCGTGAACGATAAATTGAAGCTGACATTTGAAACCGTGAGTGCGCATGACGTCATTGAGCGCGCGGTGGAAATCTGCGAGGGCGAAGTGAAAGAAAAGGGGATTGCGCTCGAGTTGAACCTGGAAGCGGAGCATTATTTTGTCAGGGCGGATCCCGCGCGACTTCAGCAGGTATTCTGGAATCTGATTAAGAACGGGGTCAAATTCACCGAACGTGGTACCGTGAATGTCAGTTCGCTTAACAACGAAGGTGGACGTCTCATCGTGCGTGTTTCGGATACAGGAATTGGCATGGACGAGGACAGGATGGCCCGCATCTTCAACGCCTTCGAACAAGGCGAGCCTGAAATTACTCGGCGCTATGGCGGCTTGGGCCTGGGGTTGGCAATCTCAAAGGCGATGGTTGAGGCGCACGGTGGTTGGATCGCGGCGGAAAGTGAGGGCATTGGCGCCGGTTCAGTCTTTACCGTCGAGCTCGAGACAACGGAGCCGGTTCCACGTGAATTGCAGGAAGTCGCCACGGTTCCCGTGCGCGATGACGAGGGGAAGGAGAAGCGCGTTTTGCTCGTGGACGACCATTTTGATACATGTTTAGGACTGAAGATGCTTCTTCAGCGGCGAGGATATGTGGTCGAGATAGCGCACTCGGTGACAGATGGAATTCAGTCGGCCAGGGAATTCGAGCCCGATCTTGTGATCAGTGATCTCGGACTGCCCGACGGTAGCGGGTTCGATCTGATCCGTGAGGTGCAGTCCTTCCGGCATGTGTACGGGGTTGCACTGAGTGGGTTCGGCATGGAAAGTGACGTCGAAAAATCCCGTGAGGCAGGTTTCCAGGAACACCTCATCAAACCGCTGAATCTCGAGCGATTGGACGAGATTTTGCGTACGGCGTTTCGCTGAACACGAATAGATCAGTACACCGACTCGCGATGAGGGTATCGGAGCTCTGTCGAGCCGTTTTGAAAGGTCGACCGGCGTGCCGACATCGACTTCCAAAGGATCACACTGGTAAGCCCATACCCCGAAATAACTGAGCTGGGCATTTCCGTAGATTGTGGCGAAGGCTCAGACCACGGCGTCGTTCCCGCAGGCGATCTGGGTCCGACCGATTCTCGGTACATTGAATCGTGCGTCGAAAGTGTGCCAGCGATGGCCTAAGTAAGCCCATGCCCGGAACGTGTGTCAGTAGGCTACCGATAACCGAATTTGATCGCGCATCGTTTTCCCATCGATCAATTCATCGGAATTGTAATGGTTGAATGCCACCGGATTGCGTGATTGCGGTCCATCGAATTCGATCGGCGCAACGACGGCAAATGCCTGATTGTTCATTAGCGGAGGCTAATGATCTCTAATCTGGGGTAGGTCCGAATTCTGGTTACCCGAAGCGCGATGAAATGCTGCTGCAGTGATCCGGGCTTTTCCTTCAGAGGCATTTTTCGCACAATCCGGTCTGCATGTCGAAAAAAGCGTGGATCCGATCGTCACCGGGCTTTCCGGTGGAACGATTCGATGCAGCCGACATGCAGGACCGTGAACCCAGCCGTAATGTGGTGCGGCGATAGCCAACTTTCCTCAAGCTGCAAATGAGCGAACAAATCCGAACTGCATTCGTTCTGGGAGCGGGCCTGGGGACGCGTCTGAACGAACTGACCGCGCGATGTCCCAAGCCGTTGATTCCGGTTTGCAATAAACCGCTCATAGCGTTTGCGTTCGATCATTTGCTTGCTTGTGGCATCGAGCGGCTCGTGATTAACACGCATCATTGTCCCGAAGTTTACGCGCGAGTGTTTCCGGCACGGGACTATCTGGGAGTCCCAATGGCGTTTCGACGCGAGCCCGTGCTTCTCGAAACGGCCGGAGGCATCGGGAACGTGGCGGACTTGCTTGGAAATGATCCATTTATCGTTTACAACGGGGACATCCTCACCGACTTCCCGCTCCAGCGCCTTATCACGCATCACCTCGATATGGCAAATGAGGTGACTCTTGGTCTACGAACGAGTGGAGGGCCGCTTCATATTGCCTTCGACGAATTCACTTGTCGAGTTGTCGATATTCGCAATCAGCTTCAGACAGGGCGTGAAAGCCGGTGCCTGTTTGCGGGAGTTTACGTGGTGAGCCCACGATTCCTGCGAAGGATTCCGCCGAGGGAGAAGATTTCGGTGGTGCCGATCTTTCTCGAAATGATACGGGAAGGGGCAAAGTTGGGAGGCATTGTTCTCGATGAGGGCCGGTGGTGGGACCTAGGTACGCGAGAAGAATATTTAAAAGTGCACCAGGCGCTGCGTAAGGCGCCGGGGAGCTTTACCGGACTACGATGGATGAACTCTAGCGCGTGGGTCGCCCCGGACGCCAGAATCTCTGACTCCTCTTCGATCGGTCCCGGATGCTTCGTGGCTCAAGGCGCAAGGCTCACTAATTGTATCTTGTGGGAAGGCGCAAAAGTCGCAGCCCAAAGTATTCTGGACAACTGTATCATCACAGTGGATAGAACGGCTTCCGGAAAGCACTCCGGTTGCGACTTTTAGTTTTGCCGATGGCCGCCGATAGCCTCATAGACGAGACACTCTCCCGTTTTCCGGAAATTGATCACGGAGCAAATGTGGTGATTGAGCGTCTTCAGAAAGGGGGATCAGATCGAAAATACTATCGGATTCGGTTTACTGAATTCCATTCGTTGATTCTCGTGAAATACGGGAGCCTGCGTGACGAAAATCATCAGTTTTGTGTCATTGCGGAATATCTCGATCTGCTTGGTGTCCGGGTGCCGAAGATTTATCATCACGACGAATCAGAGGGATTGATCTGGATGGAGGATCTCGGCGAACGCGACCTGTGGTCATTCCGCCGGGAGTCTTCCAAATTAAAGATGAAACTTTACCGGGAGACGCTCGATCAGATCGCAATTTTGCACGATCGAACGTCGCCGGTCCCGGATGTGCAACCGCTCCGCCTCCAGGCGGAATTCAATGCGGAGCTCTACCGGTGGGAACAGCGATACTTCTTTGAAAACTGTCTGCAACGCTACTTTAAGCTAGAACCTGAAGTAATCGAGAAGCGCGCGAATTTCGAGGCGCTCGCAAATATTGCGGACCGGCTGGCTACGCTGCCAAGGACGCTCGTTCATCGGGATTTTCAGTCGCAGAACGTCATCATTTTCAATGGTCATCCATGTCTTATCGATTTCCAGGGCCTGCGGCCGGGATTGCCGCACTACGACGTCGCGTCGCTGGTTTACGACCCTTATGTATTGATGGAGAACGACCAACGGGAAGCGCTAATCGACCATTACTACAGCAGACAGATTCATTGCGGGCACGAGAGCCCTGAAGCCTTCCGTGAAGTCTTCGATCTCTGTGCGGTGCAGCGGTTGATGCAGGCGCTGGGAGCGTATGGGTATCTCGGCCTCGTACGGGAGCGCGCAGTTTTCCTCGGCTACATTCCCACCGCCGTAAATACACTCCGCATGGTGCTGAATCGACTGCCGCAACTTGCGGATTTGCGGGGATTAATCGAGGAACTTTGTTGAAACTTCGAAAGCTATCGGTGCGGGCAGGTATCGACGAATAGTCAAATCCATGTTACCGATGTCGTTCGCTATTCCGGAAATCCGGATATTCGACGTATGGCTGCCGCAAAAAAAATTTCCCGTCAGGACATCGAAAAGATGTCTGTGCGCGATTTCATCCGGGTCGCTCAGGAGCCTTATAAACAGCTGCTCGCCTATTTGAAACCGTATTGGGTGCGGTTTTCACTTGGGCTTCTTTTTGCGGCGCTCTACGGGGCGGCAAACGGCCTGTTGATTTTCAGCATGAGGCACGTCGGAGCGGTTGTCTTTCCGAGCGGTTCGCCAACGGCGCAGTCTGCGGGTATGCCGAAACCTATGCAGTGGCTGAGTCAGTACATCCCGATGCCGGATACTAATACTGCAATGGGCGTGCTATTGGTTTGCATGACAGTACCGATGATCATGTTGTTCCGGGGACTGTTCTCATACCTGAATGCCTATTGCATGATGTGGGTGAGCTTGAAGGTGCTCGACGATATCCGGAAGAAGCTCTTCACAAGGATGATGGGACAATCCCTTTCATTCTACAACAAGTCGAAGACGGGGGAACTTATTCAGACTGTTTTCAATCAGACCAGGGTGGCGCAGACTGCGCTGACGACAATTTCCAGCGATGTAATCAAGCAGCCGATCTCGATCGTCAGCGCCGTGGTTGCTCTGTTTGTTGTCGATTGGAAGTTTACGTTAGTTGCGCTGGGGCTTTTTCCAGTTTGCATTCTGCCAGTCGTTCTGGTCGGACGGCAGATACGAAAGAGCGGTGAGAAGGAAGAAGAAGAGGCGGGCAATCTCATGGTAGTGATGCAGGAATCCTTTGCGGGAATCCGCGAGGTAAAAACTCATGCCCGTGAGGACTTTGAGTGCGAGCGCTTCTATGCCGCGAACGAGAAAATGATGAAACTCATCCTCCGTTGGCGAAAGGCTATGGAAATGGTTGGACCAATGGTCGAGACGGTTGCATCATTCGGAATTGCAGCGGCTCTCGTCTATGCGTGGCAATACCAGCTTGGAATCGGAAAATTTATCGCACTTCAGGGAGGTCTCGTTTTGTTGTATCCTCCATTTAAGACCTTGAGCCGGGTGCATCTCATGATGCAGAAATGTTTGGCGGCCACCACCAAAGTGTTCGCGTTGATGGAGCAGAAGCCGGACATAGAGGACGCACCGGATGCAAAGAAACTTGTCGTAAGGGAAGGGGAGATTGTTCTCGAAAATGTGACGTTCGGGTTTCGCAGCGATTATTCGGCGGTAAATAATGTGGCCCTCACGATCCCTGCCGGGTCGACTTGCGCTCTCGTGGGCGCGAGCGGCGCGGGAAAGAGCACGCTCATTGCGCTAATTCAACGACTCTATGACACGACGAAAGGAACGATCTACATCGATGGCCAGAAGATCCGCGATGTGACTCAGTCGTCTTTGCATGAAAATATTGGCACGGTAAGTCAGGATACGTTTTTGTTTCACGACACGATCTACAACAACATTATGTACGGCCGGTTGGATGCGACACCAGAAGAGGTTTATGTCGCTGCCAGGCAGGCATTTGCACATGATTTCATCCTCGAGCAGCCGATGGGATATGATTCAATCGTCGGCGATAAGGGGTGTCTGATTTCCGGCGGACAGCAACAACGGATCTCGATCGCGCGCGCCCTTTTGAAAAACGCGCCCATCCTCCTGCTCGACGAGGCGACATCAGCTCTCGATTCCGAGGCGGAAAAACAAATACAGATGGCTTTGGACCGATTAGCGAAAGGTCGGACTGTTGTTGCCATCGCGCATCGCCTGTCCACAATTCTAAATTCGGATCAGATTGTTGTCATGGATCATGGTTCAGTCGTCGCTACCGGTACGCATTCGGAGCTTTACGAGAATTCGGTTCATTATCGGCGTCTGTATAATCTGCAGTATCACGGGCACCATGACGATGAGTCCGAGCCCGAGGAGTCTGTGATTATGGCGCAGAATCCGCTGAACTAGAGGCATGTCTCTTCGAGCATTCGCTTGGGCTATCATCCTCGTCTCCCTTGTGGGAGTCAGGTCTGTTGCAAAGGGGGATGCCGCGATCCGCGCGAAAACTGTGGCGCATGCGGACGGGTCATATACGGAGATTGTCACGGATGAGAACGAGATGGTCTCGCGAGTGACAAACTACGATGCCGGCGGGAAGGTGATCGGAAAAATGCTGAATCGTCTCGGATCCAATTTGGAGCCGCTGAAGTCTTACACTTATGATCCGGCAGGGAAGCCACTATTTTGGGCCGAACTGAAGCGCGATGCAAATGGCCGGGTGAGCGAGTCTATTGAATACACTCCCAAGAACAGATTGATTCGTCGTGTCGTGTACAGCTACGACACATTCGGAAAGGTGATAGACGTAAAGTCGTTTGATTCTGAGGGCCGCGAGATTGTTGCTCTGAAGAAGCGTTGAGATGAGGCGCAGTTTTCGTCCTTTTGCGCGGCGCATTGAGGGATCTGTCTTCACGATCGTACTCATCGCTATCATCGTATTGGGGGGCTTCCTCTGGGCGTCCCAGTCGTTCCGTTCGGGCTCTCCAGGAGCGAATCTTCAATTTGCGCAGAAACGTCTTGCCCTCCTTGAGGCGGAGAATGACCGGCTGCGAAATATCCTCGAAGGTAGCGAACGGGAGAAATCTGCAGAACGACAGGCCGCGTTACGCAATCAAATTGAGAGGGAAGTCGAAAAGATTCGCGGGTTGAAATTTCTGCGGCCAGTTGACTACGAGACGGTGACGAGGAAGGAAGTCCGGGATACGGTAGCCTCGAAGATTTCTCAGCAGTATACGGATGAGAATTTTGCAGAAATGGCAATTGCCCTGGCTGCAATTGGGCTTCTCCCTGAAAGATTCCCGCTGAAAGAGAAATATCTGGATCTGCTCGGAGAGCAGATCGCGGCATTTTACGATCAACACGAGCACAAGCTTTTCATGTTCGAAGATGCTTCGCTTGACAAAATGGAGAATCGGGTAGTTCTCGCGCATGAACTCACGCATGCCTTGCAGGATCAGCATTTCCATCTGTCGAAATTGCCACTCGATGTGAAGGACGATGACGATCGGGCTTTTGCCGCGGCCGCCCTCGTCGAAGGCGAAGCGACGGTCGTGATGACGGAATACATGCTGAGAAACTTTTCAGTGAGCGATCTTAGGGGTACGATTGCATCGATCTTCACCCAGAATCTCGAGGAACTGGCAGGATCCCCTCTTTATCTCCGCGAAATGCTTTTGTTTCCTTACCTGCGTGGCCAGGAGTTTGCGATGGTCTTGCAGGCGCGCGGTGGATATCAGCAAATTTCTGATGCTTACAGACAGGTGCCTGAATCCACAGCGCAGATATTACACCCCGAGAAGTATCTGGCCGAGCCGCGGGAACTTCCGGTGCGAATTCGTTTTACTGACGGAGGCGTGTTTGGGCAGAAACCGATTTTCCAGAACACGCTGGGGGAAATTGGAGTTCAGCTGCTCTTTACGAAGTGGATCGATGAAGAGACGGGCAGCTCTATCGCAAGCGGATGGCGTGGAGACCGCTACGCGGTTTTCAATTTGGGTGATGCTTCAAGTGTCGTGTGGAAATCAGAATGGAGGAACGAGAACGAAGCTCAGGAGTTTGCCGATGGACTTAGGCGTTATGTCGCTGCGCGTTATGGGAGGAATGCTGTGAATCGCGCGATTTCTGTGGAACGGACCGGAAAATCAGTCCTGTTCATCGATTCGGAAAATGCGAAGATTCGCGAACAACTCAGAGAGTTTGCAGGTATAAAATCCCCTTTGGCTGGCGGCAGTTAGGGATTTTCAGTAAAGTGACGCGACGGCATTGCCTTGGGCGGCGGATTCAGCGACCATCGTTGCATTTGGAAACGGTCAGCGGAAGGAACTCTGGCACTGGAGATTCCAAAAAATCTCCGAATGCGCACTTGCACCGTATCGACTAATCCGCTAGCCATTAACGTCCCGCTGACTCCAAAAAACCAGTGCGAGAATCGCAAATAAAAGTTGCGCGCCTTCTGGTTGTAAATATAGTCCGCGTTCCCCGTATCTGGCGGGTAGGCAAGTAGCCTGCCGGATCGGGTTTTTAGTCCCAGGATGTTTTGCCCCTCAAGGTGGAACGCCGCGTAATAACAAGAATTTCACATGCCAACGATCAATCAACTCGTGCGAAAAGGGCGCAATAAACAGACTTCGAAGTCGAAGTCGCCTGCGCTCGACGATTGCCCGCAGCGACGCGGTGTCTGTGTGCAGGTTATGACGCGTACTCCGAAAAAGCCAAACTCGGCGCTCCGAAAAGTTGCGAAAGTGCGGCTTACGAATGGTCAGGAGGTCATCGCCTATATCCCGGGCGAAGGGCATAACCTTCAGGAGCATTCTATCGTTCTGGTTCGTGGCGGTCGCGTGAAGGATCTTCCGGGCGTGCGGTACCACATTGTGCGCGGGACGTTGGATGCTCTAGGTGTCGAAGGTCGCCGACAAGGGCGCTCCAAGTATGGGGCGAAGCGTCCGAAAGAAGGGGATACAACAAAGGGCAAAAAGAAGAGGTAAAATCGCTTCGAGCTAGAGTTATAGTATTTATATGTCCCGACGACGCAAAATTTACACGAAGCCTGAGACGCTGGACGCGCGGTATGCGAGTCCGGAAGTTGCCCGTTTGATTAGCGCGGTCATGAAGGATGGCAAGAAGTCGATCGCTGAGAATATCGTTTACAGCGCGATCGAGAAGACGCGCGAAGAGTCGGATGTTGTGGATCCGCTGGAAACGCTCCACAAAGCTCTGGATAATGTGAAGCCACGCCTCGAGGTGAAGTCCCGTCGTGTCGGTGGAGCCACTTATCAGGTCCCGCTTGAAGTTCCGCAGAAGCGTCAGGTCGCCCTGGCGATGCGCTGGATTGTTGGTTTTGCGCAGAATCGCCGCAATATTCCCATGATCGATGCGCTTGCTTCCGAGCTTAAAGATGCGGCAAACGGCCAGGGGAATGCGATCAAGAAACGCGATGATACACATCGCATGGCGCAGGCGAATCGCGCTTTTGCTCATTTCCGCTGGTAGTCACTGAACTCCTTCGACAACTGAATACATTTAATGTCCACCGCAGTTGCAGAAAAAAACGCCCCGGAGTCGGTTGCGGTTTCGGAGGAGGTCAACTCCCCGGACCGAGCCTTCCCGCTCGAGCGTACCCGCAACATTGGAATCGCGGCGCACATTGATGCCGGAAAGACGACGCTAACAGAGCGCATTCTTTTCTACACAGGCATTATTCATAAGATCGGTGAAGTTCATGAGGGCACGGCTGTTACGGATTGGATGGCGCAGGAACGTGAGCGGGGCATCACGATCACATCTGCGGCGACAACGTGTGAATGGGTGCAGCGCAAGGAGGAAGGGGTTTACAAATCCAGCGAGGGAATCACGCATCGCGTGAACATCATCGACACCCCCGGACACGTCGACTTCACGGCCGAGGTGGAACGTTCGCTTCGTGTGCTCGACGGTGCGATTGCGGTTTTTGATGCCGTAGCCGGTGTTCAGCCCCAATCCGAGACAGTCTGGCGTCAAGCGAACAAATATGGTGTCCCGCGCGTCGCATTCATTAATAAAATGGATCGCACCGGCGCTGATTTCGCTGCGGCAATCGAAAGTATGCGAAAAAAGCTCAAGGCCAATGCATGGCCTGTGCTAATTCCGCTTGGGAAAGAGGATGTCCTCAGAGGGCAGCTTGATGTTATCAATAAGAAGGCGGTTATCTTCTCGGAGCATGACCTTCTGGGTTCTACTTACGAGGTTACGGACGTCCCGGCGCAAGCGAAGCAACTGGTAGATGAAGCTTACGATCAGCTTGTTGCCGCGGTCGCTGATCTCGATGACGAAGTTGCTGAGCTTTATCTGGATGAGCAACCAGTTCCTCCCTCCGTTCTGAAGGCGGCCATTCGACGCCAGACGATCGCCAATCGCATCGTTCCGGTAGTTGGTGGTTCCGCATTTAAGAACAAAGGTGTGCAATACCTCGTGGACGCGGTAGTCGACTATCTTCCAAGCCCACTCGACGTCCCGCCGGCGAGGGGGCAGTCACCCGAAACAGGGGAAGTGATGTTGGCCCCGACAACTGATAACGGAGAGTTTTGTTCCCTGGCATTCAAACTTTGGAGTGATCCGTTTGTCGGGAAGCTTGTCTTTTTTCGCGTGTATTCGGGAAAACTTTCGAAGGGCGATAATGTGATCAATACGCGAACGAGAAAGCGGGAACGCATCAGCCGCCTGCTTCGTATCCACGCCGACAAGCGTGAAGATGTTGTGAATGTGTACTCAGGAGACATCGCGGCGATTGTCGGCATTAAGAATATCACTACGGGTGACACGCTCTGTTCAGAGCGTCGACCGATCCTGCTCGAGCCCCCTTCATTTCCCGATCCGGTCATTTCGATGGCGATAGAACCGAAGACCAAAGTCGATCAGGAGAAAATGGCAAATGCGCTTCAGCGTCTCGCCGAAGAGGATCCGACTTTCAAAGTTTCTACGAACGAGGACACCGGCCAGACGATCATTGCGGGCATGGGTGAGCTTCACCTGGAAATCATTCGTGATCGTCTGATGCGTGAGTTCAAAGTTGAGGCAAACGCGGGGAAACCGCAAATCGCCTATCGAGAAACTATTACTGGTCAGGGAATTGGCGAAGGCAAACTGATCAAGCAGTCTGGCGGACGTGGTCAATATGGGCACGTGATTGTCAATGTCCGCGCCAATGAGCGTGGAAAGGGCCTCCAGATCGAGAACAAGATTGTGGGTGGTGTAATCCCGAAGGAGTATATTGGCGCCGTCATCAAAGGCGTTCAAGAATCGATGTCCAACGGCGTTCTTGCGGGCTACCAGGTGATCGACGTGGCGGTCGAGATCATCGATGGTTCATATCACGACGTCGATTCCAACGAGATGGCGTTCAAGTTAGCGGCGATTTTTGCAATGAAGGACGGCCTAAAGAAGGCGCATTCAATTCTTCTTGAGCCGATCATGAAGGTTGAGAATGTCACTCCGGAAGAGTTCCAGGGCGACATTATGGGAGATCTCAACCGCCGTCGCGGCCGCATCAGCGGTCTCGAAACGAAAAATGGACTTACAACAATTGATGCCGAGGTTCCGCTTGCGGAGATGTTTGGCTATGCCACGGCGATCCGATCGCTTTCGAAGGGTCGCTCCTCGTATTCGATGGAGCCGTCTCATTTCGAACAGGTGCCCGCGCAGGTGCTCGCGGCCGTGGTGGAAAAGACTGGGGGCTACTGAGCATTCTACCTCCGGAAATAATTCGTACAACTAGATTCTTTAAAAATGACTAATGGCCAGCGCATTCGTATTCGACTGAAGGCATTTGATTATCGAGTTCTCGATCAGTCGTCGCTCGAAATCGTCGACACCGCAAAGCGGACGGGAGCAAAGGTTTCCGGGCCGATTCCGCTTCCCACTCGAATCGAAAAATTCACGGTGAATCGCTCGCCGCATGTGGATAAGAAGTCGATGGAGCAGTTTGAAATCCGCACCCACAAGCGTCTTCTGGACATTATCGAACCAACTGCCAAGACCGTGGATGAATTGAAAAAGCTCAATCTTCCCGCGGGCGTTGACATCACCATCAAGATCTAACCCATTTCGCACTGGCCGTCCGGGCCAGTGTATCGACTCATTATCATGAGAATTGGACTTTTAGGCAGGAAAATCGGTATGACCCGCGTTTATGACGAAAAGGGCCGCGCCACCGCGGTGACGGTGATCGAGGCTGGCGGTAATGTCGCGCTCCAGCAGAAAACGAAGGAAAACGACGGCTATTCTGCGTTACAGGTTGGTTACGATTCGCAGAAGGCTTCCCGCGTGAACAAAGCGGATCTCGGACACTTTCAGAAAAATGGCTCCGAGCCTAAGAGATTGATCAGGGAGTTCCGTTTGGAGGATGACATTGCTGCGGACGCGGAGATCGATCTTACGGTTGGACGGTTTCAGGCCGGTCAGTTGGTCGATGTGATCGGAAAATCGAAGGGCAAAGGGTTCCAGGGGGTCATGAAGCGTCACGGATTCTCCGGGCAAGGCGCATCGCACGGGTCCAAAACGCATCGCCGGAACGGTTCTGTCGGTGCAGGTTCTACCCCGGGTCTTGTCCTGAAAAACACTGGTATGCCTGGTCACGCCGGCGATCGCCGCATTACGGTCCAGAATTTGAGGATTCTCCGGGTGCGCGAAGCGGACAAGGTTCTTTTGATCACAGGCGCTGTTCCCGGCCCGAACGGCAGCTACGTGGTAGTTCGTCCCGCAAAGAAAGCTCCACTTCCTCAGGAGGCTGCTAAATGAGTGCAAAGGTTCTAACGGTTGATGCCGCGAAAACGGCCGATCTCGACGTAATTGAAAATCGTAAGGGCACGCAGGCTGTGCACGACGTCATCGTCGCAATGCGCGCCAACCGGCGCAGTGGGACGGCGTCTACCAAGCGTAAAGGTGAAGTCGCTTTTTCCGGTGCGAAACCTTGGCGGCAGAAAGGTACTGGTCGCGCCCGTGCGGGCTACAAATCCTCGCCGCTCTGGGAGGGAGGAGGAGTGGCATTCGGTCCCAAACCGCGCGATTATTCCAAAAAGACGCCGAAGGCGGTGAAACGCTTGGCGTTTCGAAAGGCACTTAGCTCGAGAATCACCGGCGGTGACGTTCTTACCGTCGATGTGTTTACCGTTAACGAGCCGAAGACCAGAGCGTTTGTGTCGCTCCTGAGGGACGTTGCTGGAGACGAGGCGAAGACACTGGTCGTTTCGGTGGCGTTTGACGAGCAGACGTATCTCGCGGCTCGCAATGTGAAGCCGGCGCTGCTTATGACGGCAGCCGAAGTGAACACCGAGCATTTGCTCGCCTTCAAAAAGATCGTGCTTGTGGGGAATGCACTACAGGCTCTGGTTAAAAGGACCAAGAAAAATGAATGAACCTTTCGATATTGTTGAAACTGTGCGCCTTACCGAGAAGGGTACGATTCTGAGCGAGACGCAGAATAAGTATGTTTTTCGCGTGGCGCGCAAGGCGAATAAGCTGCAGATCAAGTGGGCGATAGAGAAACTATTTGGCAAGACTGTTGTTGATGTGAACACCTGCAATTATCGCGGGAAGAAGAAACGCGAGCGCCGAGCTGATTATGGTCGGACCTCGCACTGGAAGAAGGCGATTGTGACCCTTAAGGAAGGCGACACGATCGACCTTGCGTAAATGTTATGGCTCTAAAAACCCACAGACCCATCACCCCTGCTTCGCGCTTCAAACAGCTCCCATCGTTCGAGGAGATTACGAAGAAGAAGCCGGAAAAGAGTCTCCTCGATGTCAGGAAACGCTCCGGAGGCCGGAATAACAATGGTCGGATCACGTCGCGTCATATCGGCGGTGGCCATAAGAGGAAATATCGCAAGGTGGACTTCAAGCGGCGAAAGCACGGGATCTCCGCCGAAGTGGTCGGTATCGAGTATGATCCGAATCGTTCTGCCCGCATCGCTCTCATCCAGTATGAGGATGGCGAGAAAAGCTACATCCTCGCGCCGGTTGGCCTAGCGATCGGGCGCAAGATAGTGTCCGGCGAATCGGCTCCGCCCGAAGTTGGTAATTCACTGCCTCTCAGCGCGATTCCCCTCGGAACCGGTATTCATGCAATCGAATTGATTCCGGGTAAAGGCGCGCAGGTTGCTCGCAGTGCCGGTCAGGAGGCAACTCTCAATAACCGCGAGGGTGGTTACGTGCTTGTGAAAATGCCGTCAGGTGAAGTTCGTCGGATCAACGAGGCAGCCTATGCGACAATTGGCAAAGTGGGTAATGTCGAGCACATGAACGTCTCTGGTGGTAAGGCTGGGCGGACGCGTTGGCAGGGCCGTCGTCCACACGTGCGCGGTATGGTAATGAATCCGATTGATCACCCGAATGGGGGTGGAAATGGCAAGTCCAAAGGTGGTGGCGGGAGGCAGCATCCGGTCAGCCCTTGGGGTCAGCTTGCAAAGGGATTCAAGACGCGGAAGAAGCACAAAAACACCAGCAAATTTATCGTCCAGACACGTAAGAAAAAATAACGTAAAAACTCGCGAATTATGGGCAGATCTCTCAAAAAAGGACCCTTTGTGGAGGGTCATCTCCTCGAGAAAATCGATAAAATGAACGACTCGGGCATCAAAAAGCCGATCAAGACATGGTCGCGCCGATCGATGATAACACCGGACTTCGTTGGTCATACTTTTCTCGTTCACAACGGCAAGATTTTTAATTCCGTCTTCGTGACGGAAAACATGGTGGGACACAAACTGGGGGAGTTTTCTTCCACGCGTGTGTTCAAGAAACACGGATCGCACACTGCTAAGGTTACGAAGTAGCGATCCGGATTAGAGTCGGGGATGAAGAATGACCAGTTCATTCCGATACCTTTGGCCGACACTGTTGATGATAGGATTGGGGTTGTGCCTGAAGGCGGGCGAAAGCCTGGCGGCACAAGAGGCAGCCGGGTTGATACCCGGCTTAAGTTCTTTGTCAGACTCAGAGATTGAATTTAGCGAAGCGAGATTGACCCTTCAACAGGCAGCTCTGGAAAACAAAGCGCTCGCTCGCAGGCTCGCCCTCGCGGAAGAGACTATCGAGTCTCTTACGCAGAGCTTGGCTGTCGCAAACGGTGAAGCAGAGGAATTTCGGAGAATCTCGGCCGAACTGAAATTTCGAATGGAAGCGTTGGGACTCGATGCAGCTTCGGGCGACCGAGCCAAATTGGAGCAGCGCCTTTTGAAAGCGGTGAGTGATTTGCGTCTCCTCCGCCAAGAGAAAGAAGAGCTTGCCGACCGATTGGTGGCGCTTTTGGAGGTGGTTGTCCGATACAGCATGGTCTCGGAGGGAGCGGATCCCGAAACACGAATGGAACTCGAAACTCAGTTGCGAGAGGCCAACGGAGCGCTAGGAATAGTCCAATCCAATGTTGCGGAAGTGAAAGCAGTGCCGGCGACATTGACAGACGCGATGGCAATTAGCGTAAAGGACGATCTTTCACTGGTGGTCGCGAATGTGGGAAGCAAGCAGGGCGCTAAGCTTGGAATGCCCTTCCGGGTGTGGCGTGGCGATCGAGAGATCGGGTTAGTACGTGTAGTGGATGTCCGAGAGAAGATTTTTGGGGCAGTAATTCAAACTCTGGGTTCCGATAGGGATAGAGTCAAAGTTGGCGACCGCCTCAGGGTGGATGCTCAGAAGTGAATTCATAGAAAAATTTAACGATGCAAGTGAGATCGACATACAAATTTGCGAGGATATCAGCCTCCAAGGCGCGCGAGGTCGCACGCGCTCTGCAGGGACTTCCGGCTTCCACGGCGCTGGATATCGTCGCGTTCAGCCCGAAAAAGGCTGCCGGGCTTTTCCAAAAGACGCTAAAGAGCGCCATCGCGAACGCCGAAAACAACAACGACCTTCGTGTGGAGTCGCTCGTGGTGAAGGAAGCCACGGTGGGTGAAGGTCCGACCTTTAAGCGCTTTCAACCCAAGGCTCGCGGCAGTGCCGGTCCGATTCGGAAACGCACGAGTCACCTGAATATCATCCTGACGGACGAGATTCCAATTGAGACTCGAGAGATAAAGAAAGCGAAAGCATCGAAGAGATCTTCGAAGAAAGGGGCCTCGACCAGGGCGAACGAGAAGTCCATTTCTGAGGAGAAAGTGCCCCGCGTCGAAGAACCCGTAACGGGCGCCGAACCCGAGGCGTATGCCTCCGAAGAAAACAAGTCAAAAGATACTAAGTAAGGACAAAGAAACATGGGGCAAAAAGTTAATCCTATAGGCTATCGTCTCGCGCTCACGCGTGACTGGCGTTCACGTTGGTTCGCGTCGAAGAAGGAGTTGCCGGAGTTCCTGCACGCTGATCTCAAGATCCGAGCATACGTGAAGAAGAAGCTCCAAATGGCGGCCGTATCGAAGATCGTCATCGAGCGAGCTTGGAACAGCATTCGCGTAACAATTCACACCGCGCGTCCTGGGATCGTGATTGGTCGCAAGGGTAGCGAGATCGAAAAGATGACCGACGAAATCAGCCGTATGTCGAACGGAAAATCGGTTAAGATCGACATTCAGGAAATCAAGACGCCCGAACTGGACGCCCAGCTCGTTGCCGAGAATGTCGCGCTTCAACTCGAGCGCCGCATTTCTTTCCGCCGCGCGCTAAAGAAGTCGATTCAGACGACAATGGATTTCGGGGCTGAAGGTATCAAGATTCGGATTGCCGGCCGTCTGGGCGGCGCGGAAATTTCTCGCGCGGAATGGGACCGCAAGGGCAAGATCCCTCTGCATACACTGCGAACCCCTATTGACTATGGCTTCGCCGAAGCAAACACCGTTGCGGGTAAGATTGGCATAAAGTGCTGGATTTGTCGTCCGCTGGAAACCAACGAGGCAGAGTCCGGGTCGAAGCCGGAGGGTGCGGCGGTTAAGGCTGCTGCTTGAAGCATTACCTCAAACTAAGAAGAGGAGGAATTTGATATGCCTTTAATGCCTAAACGCGTGAAGTACCGCAAAACCCAGCGGGGGAGCCGCCGGGGAATGGCTTCACGTGGAACGAATATTGACTTTGGCGAATACGCCCTGCAGGTGCTTGAGCGCGGTTGGATTACGAACATTCAGATCGAAGCAGCCCGAGTTGCGTTAACTCGAAACATGAAACGAAAAGGGAAGTTGTGGATCCGAATTTTCCCGAGTAAGTCTGTGACGAAGCGACCGCCGGAAACACGAATGGGTAAGGGCAAAGGCCAGCCGGAGTACTGGGTGGCCGTGGTGCGTCCTGGAAACATCATCTTCGAACTCGACGGAATTCCGGAGTCTATCGCAAGAGAATCGCTTCGTCTGGCTGCTACAAAATTGCCGCTTCGTACAAAGTATCTCACCCGGCATCATGCCGCTGCCGCCTGAGTCATGAAAATTAAAGAAATCAGAGATCTCAATGTCGAGGAGCTCGCGAATCGAAAACGCGATCTGAGGCAGGAAGCATTTCACTTGCGCCTGCAGCAGCAGAGCGGTCAGCTCGAGAAACCGAGTGAGTTTCGCTCGATCCGTCGTGAAGTCGCTCGAATCGAGACCGTTTTATCAGAGCGCCGAGAAAAGGCGCAGGAGGAAAATAGATGAGTGAAGAAATCGCGACCGCAACGCAGGAGACCAAATCGCGCGGATTGCGCAAGACCCGCGTTGGCAAGGTTATTTCTAACGGCGCGCAGAAAACCGCCGTTGTCGAGACCGTAACCCGCGTGCCGCACCCGAAGTTCGGCAAGATTATCAAACAGGTGAAGCGTTTTCACGTGCATGACGAGGAGAATAAGGCGCAGATTGGCGACCTTGTTCGGATCATGGAGACGCGGCCAACAAGCAAAACAAAACGTTGGCGTCTTGTTGAAATCCTCAAGCATTAGCGTATAATCCCGCCCCTTTTATGGTACAGCTACTTTCCAGACTCGATGTGGCAGATAACACGGGTGCCCGTGTCGCCAAGATGATTGGCGTGCTCGGTAAACGCACTGACAGTGCTCATGTTGGCGACATCATCACTGCGCATGTTCGCGAGGCTTCGCCTGGCGGTGCCGTGAAGAAGGGCGACGTGGTTCGCGCCGTCGTAGTTCGAACAGCTAATGCGATCAAGAGGGAAGACGGCTCCGCATTGCGCTTTGACCGCAATGCAATTGTCATTATCGACAAGGATCGGAACCCGCGCGGCACACGTATTTTCGGACCCGTTGCCCGAGAACTGCGCGAGAAGAATTTCATGAAGATCGTCTCGCTTGCCCCGGAGGTGCTATGAATCGGCCGAAGACTCACGTCAAAAAGGGAGATAGTGTAGTGGTCATTTCCGGGAACCATAAAGGTGCTTCCGGCAAGATTCTTCAGGTTCTTACCGCAAAAAACCAGGTACTTATCGAGGGTGTTCGGATTATCAAAAAGCATCAGCGCAAATCTCAGGATCAGCCTCAAGGTGGCATTATCGAGCGCGAAGGCCCAATCCATATTTCTAACGTGAAACTGCTCGAGAAGATCGAGAAGGATAAGAAACAAAAGAAGAGGGCAGCGTAATCTCTCGTCGGCTTAAGGACTGACGAGATCAAGGCTGCAGCCAAAGTAATGGTTGAACTGTACAAAGAGTATAAAGAACGCGTGATGCCGGCGCTCAAAAGTGCACAAGGATACGAGAACGTGCACCAAATTCCCAAGGTGGAAAAAGTTGTCGTTAATACCTGTGTCGGCTCCGCTTCTGAGGGTAAGCAGGCGCTGGAAGACGCGAAGGCCGAGCTTGCGATGATCACCGGCCAGCGCCCTGCAGAGACGGTTGCGAAAAAGAGCGTTGCGAACTTCAAACTTCGTAAGGGCCAGGCAATCGGTGCTAAGGTCACGCTGCGGGGGGCTCGCATGTATGAATTTCTCGAGCGGTTGATCAAGACATCGCTTCCGCGTATCCGCGACTTTCGTGGTGTGTCGCCAAAGGCCTTTGATGGCCATGGTAATTACACCCTCGGGGTAGCCGACCAAAGCATCTTTCCTGAGATCGAATTGGACAAGATCAAGAGAAACGTCGGTTTCGACGTATGTATTGTTACTTCGGCCAAAACCGATAAAGAGGCGAAAACGCTTCTCGCTGAGTTGGGCATGCCGTTTTCCGACAAACCCAAACAAGTTCGGGCCACTGCCTGATTGATTGCATCATGAGTGCTCTTACTGATCCGATTTCCGACTATTTGACCCGCTTGCGGAATGCCAGCCGGAATCTCAAGCCTGAGTTGATGATCCCGTACTCCAAAATGAAGGTTGATATCAGCCGAATCCTGAAGGACGAGGGTTACATTTCTAACTATGAAGTCGATACAACGGGAGACCATCCACAGATTCGGATCGTCAATAAACTAGTTAACCGCACTGCGGCGATCACAAACCTCAAGCGGGTGAGTCGCCCGGGGCTTCGCAAATACGTCGGGGCTGGTGATATTCCGCGTGTGCTCGGTGGGCTGGGGATTTCCATTCTATCGACTTCTCGCGGTGTTCTCAGTGGTCGCGAAGCGAAGAAGCAAAACGTTGGCGGGGAGCTGCTTGCGTTCGTCTGGTAGGAGGTTGTCATGTCGCGTATTGGAAAAAAAGCTATCCCGCTTCCCGACAAGGTGAAGCTGAACGTGTCCGAAGAGGGTGAACTCTTGGTTGAGGGACCAAGGGGCAAGCTCAACTGGATTCTGCCAAAGGGCATCGCTCTCAAGGTCGGCGAAAAGGAGGCCACAGTCACTCGAAAGAACGACGCCCGCCCCGTTCGCGCGCTCCACGGTCTTAGCCGAGCGCTCATCGCCAATATGGTGACGGGAGTTTCCGCCGGCTTCAGTAAGGAACTCGAAATACAGGGGGTTGGTTTTCGTGCTGCGATTCAGGGAAAGACGTTGAACCTGAGCCTTGGCAAATCGCACCCCATTAATTTTCTAGTCCCAGATGGCGTGAAGATTTCCGTGGAGGGAACAAACAAGGTCAAGGTTGAGGGCATCGACAAGCAAGTCGTCGGACAGGCCGCGGCCGATATCCGCGGATTTTACCCGGCAGAGCCTTATAAAGGCAAGGGAGTCCGGTATGTTGGGGAGCACGTCGTCCGCAAGGAGGGCAAAACCGTTCAATAATTTATGGCGAAGTCTTTTAATAGATCCCGGATGCGTCACAAGCGTATTCGTAAGAAAGTAATTGGCACGCCCGAGCGTCCCCGGCTTTCCGTACATTTTTCCGGGAGGCATATCTATGCGCAGGTCATCGACGATAAGGTAGGTCTCACACTCGCTTCTGCTCAAACGACGGAGTCCGTCTTTGAGGCAAAGAATGTACGGGCTAACGCCGCAACCGCCGAAAAAGTAGGGCAGCTCGTGGCTGAGCGCGCGAAAGGTAAAAAAATTGAAAAAGTCGTCTTCGATCGCGGCGGCTTTCTCTATCATGGCAAGGTTAAGGCGCTTGCGGATGCGGCGCGTCAAGGCGGTCTCCAATTCTAATATCTTTTTATGCCTTATAGTCCCCAACAGAATCGAAGCGGCGGGCCGCGGAGTGGACGTGGAGCAGGTGGCGAAGGGCGCGGACCGCGCGGCAGACGCGAACAGCAGCCTTCAAATTCCGACGATCCCGCCCATGTGGAAGTTACTGAAAAAGTAGTTTTTATCAATCGCTGCGCCAAGGTTGTGAAGGGCGGTCGACGTTTTAGCTTCAGTGCTCTGATCGTTGCCGGAGATGGTCAAGGCAAGGTCGGCTGCGGCTTCGGGAAGGCCAACCAGGTTGCTGAAGCCGTGCGTAAGGCCTCTGAGTCTGCTCGCAAAGATATGCGTGAGGTCGCGGTAAAGGAGTCTACGATTCCCCACGAAGTGATCGGTGAGTTTGGTGGTGGTCGAGTTCTTCTCCGCCCTGCATCTCCAGGAACAGGAATCATCGCCGGTGGTGGTGTGCGCGCCGTTGTGGAAGCGGCAGGAATCCGGGATGTCCTAGCGAAATCGCTGGGATCCAACAACCATGCCAACGTCGTAAAGGCAACACTCGAAGCGCTTAAGAGTCTTCGAAAGCGCGACGAAATCTATAAATTGCGCGGTATCAAAATCCCGACGGTTAACGAGGTCCCAGCTGCGACATGAATCTTGATACGTTGAAACCACGGCCCGGAGCAAAGCATAGACGGAAGCGTCTTGGTGCGGGCGAAAGTTCGGGTCACGGAAAAACCGCTGGCAAGGGTCACAAGGGACAGAAGGCTCGCTCGGGCGGCAGCATCCGTCCTGGATTCGAGGGCGGCCAGATGCCGCTCATCCGCCGATTGCCCAAGCGCGGATTTAGCAACGCTCAATTTACAACGCGGTTCGCGATAGTGAACGTTAGCCAACTCAACGATTTTGAAGATGGCGCGACTGTCGATGAGGCGATTCTTCGGGAAAAGAAACTTGTTCGAGGACGCATCGATGGTGTGAAAATTCTAGGCAAGGGTGAGCTTTCGCGAAAACTGACTATCAAGGCTGACAAAGTAAGTGCCTCGGCAAAGGAGAAAATTGAACGGGCGGGCGGTACGGTGCGCACACCGGCGACGTCGGTCGAGACAAGGGCGTAAATCTGGGTCGGTAGTAGTGTTCTGGTACCGCCGATGATTTCCGCATTCACAAACACTTTCAAAATCCCGGAACTTCGGGATCGTGTACTTTTTACGCTCATCATGATCGTGATTGTGCGCGTGGGAGCCGCGATCGCGTGTCCCGGTATCAATACTCTTGTTCTTGATGAGTGGTTCCAAGGTCAGCTTGGAAAGGATGCTGGTGGGAACATTGGAACGTTATTCAATATTTTCAGTGGCGGGGCGCTCGAAAATTGCGCGCTCTTCTCGCTGGGTGTGATGCCATATATTAGCGCATCGATAATGATGCAGCTGTTAACGGCGGTAATTCCTCAACTCGGCAAACTAGCAAAGGAAGACGGTGGGCGGCAAAAAATCATGCAATACACGCGCTACGCCACCGTGGCGCTTTGCATGTTTCAAGGGTATCTCCTGGCTTTATCTTTTGAGAATCCGGCCTCCAATCCATTTCTGCCCGGAATTATGGAAACAATAAACCGGCTTGGTATTCCGCTTGTAGCGAATCAAGGATTGGATTTTCGCATTTTGACGGTGATTTCGCTGACAGCCGGTGCGATGTTTCTGATGTGGATCGGTGATCAGATTACGGAACGTGGAATTGGAAACGGCATTTCTCTGGTAATTACGATTGGCATTATCGCGCAATTGCCGGCGGCCCTGGTTCAGGCATGGCGCACCTTTGTTCCGACGGGTGGCTCAAGTCAGGTAAATCCGATGGTCCTGGTGCTGATGATAGCCTTCCTCGTGCTTGTGATCGCGGCGGTGATCTGTGTCACCCAGGCTCAGCGAAAAGTGACAGTCCAGTACGCGAAGAGGGTCGTCGGTCGGAAGGTCTATGGTGGTCAGCAGCAGTTCCTGCCGTTGAAGGTTAACTATGCGGGAGTCATGCCGATCATTTTCGCCCAGGCACTCCTGATTTTTCCGTCGACCATCGCAAGCATGGCTTTTCCAACCAGCGCAAGAGCGCAGCGCATTGCCGAGATGTTGAGTGTTGGCTGGCTTCACTACGCTATCTACGCGGTAATGATCTTCTTCTTCAGTTACTTTTGGGTGGCGACGCAATTTCAGCCCGCGCAGATTGCAGACGATTTGAAGAAATACGGCGGTTACATTCCGGGTGTAAGACCGGGTAAACCAACCGCCGACTTTCTCGATCACACAATGACGCGTCTGACGTTTGCCGGAGCGATTTTCCTCACGATCATCGCAATCCTTCCGCAACTCCTCGCTCGTCAGTTGGGTGTTCCCTACATCACGGCGCAGTTTTTTGGTGGCACGGGCGTTCTGATCGTCGTTGGTGTAGTGCTGGATACGATGCGGCAGGTCGAGACACATCTGATCCAGCGCCACTACGATGGATTTCTCAGGAAGGGAAGAATCCGTGGGAGATTCGAACGCACGGCCCAGGGACGGGGCGAAGCCATCAGGCAGAGTAATCTCGTCTGGTTGTATGTGGCGGTGGCGGTGCTATTGGTGGCGGGAATGGCGATTTTCATCGCGAACAGTTTCTAGTGACAGGAGAACCAACGCCCGTTTCTCTCATGGATCGAGGAGATTTGGGTGAATGAATCGGAGAATTGTGCTTCTCGGACGGCCTGCCGCGGGAAAAGGGACTCAGGCGGCTCTGATCAAAAAATATTACGGGATACCAACTGTTTCGACGGGTGCAGTGCTGCGCAATGAGAAGGCCGTTGGATCCAGGTTGGGTGAGGAAGCTTATCGTTTTACGCGGGATGGAAAACTTTTCCCGGACGAAATAGCATTGAGGCTGGCAGAAAAATGGATCGATGGAAACGGTAATGAATTCGTTCTCGACGGGTTTCCTAGAACGGTGCCACAGGCCGATGGATTGTCTGCTTTGCTTGCACAAAAGAAACTCTCGCTTGGCGTTGCAATAGTACTGAAGATTGATGAGGAAACGGTTCGGCGGCGCGTCTTGCAGCGAAGGGTCTGCGAGGAATGTGGTTTGGTGGTGGCAGTCGGTTTGGACGTTCCTTCCGCGGTTTCGCAGTGTCCCAAATGTATGGGAGCGCTTATACGGCGTGAAGATGACACTCTGGATGCCATCGAAAACCGCATCATCGAGTATCGCACCAGTACGGAACCACTGAATGAATACTATCGGCAGCGCGGATTATTAGTGACGGTGGACTCAGTATGCGCCCCGGAGGTTGTATTCCGGCAGGTTTCAGAGATTGTGGAAACCTTATGATCCCCATTAAAACCGCTTCGGAAATTGAGAAGATGCGCATTGCAGGACGGACTGCGAGTTCGGTGTTGGAGAAGATCGTCAATCTCGTGCAACCGGGTATAAGTACCGGTGAAATCGATGAAGCGGCCGGGGATTTCATGATCGGTGAGGGGTGCAAAAGCGCGTTTTTTGGGTATCGCGATTTCCCTGGGCAGATCTGTATTTCGTTAAATGAAGAGGTCGTTCATGGGATTGGCGGAAAACGGAGAATTCAGGTACGGAGATATCGTGAAGGTCGACTGCGGTGTCATCAAGGATGGTTGGGTTGGAGACACGGCGACGACGGTGCCGGTAGGCGCGATTGATCCCCGGATACAGCGACTTCTTCAAGTGACAGAAGACAGTTTGCATAGGGCAATTCCGTACGCTACCGCCGGGCGTCGGCTGGGAGATCTCTGTAATGCGGTCGAACGGGAAGTTTCCGCTGCCGGATTCACGGTGGTTCGTGAATTCGTAGGCCATGGAGTGGGACGAAAACTGCACGAAGAGCCACAGGTGCCGAATTACGGGCGGAAAGGAAGCGGCCCAAAACTGAAAGCGGGGATGATTCTAGCGATCGAGCCTATGGTAAACATGGGTAAGGCCGCGGTGCAGGTGCTTCAGGATGGCTGGACGGTTGTGACAGCGGACGGATTGCCCTCCGCGCATTTTGAGCATTCGGTGCTCGTTACGAAAAGCGAACCGGAGATCCTGACATGGCGCGGAAGGGCAGTTACGTCCTGACAGCGCGTGTTGTCGGTGGAGTCTCACCGGACACCGTGGAAGTTGTCCTGGCAAACGGACATCGCCTTCTCGCGCATCCCGAAAAGAAATGCGGGATAGAGGTAAAAGACCTCTTGCCAGACGAAGAGATTATGTTAGTGGTCTCGACTCACGATTTGTTGAAGGGGCGAATAGTCGCTCGAAACGTTCAAACAAAATGAGGTAGTCGCACCGGAAAGATTCCAGCGCGAATGTTTTTGTCTCAAGCACCAATAGGTAGATTTTTTTGAAGTAATGAAAGTCAGAGCATCAGTGAAAAGGATGTGCGAAGCATGCCGGGTGATTCGGCGGAAAAACGTAATTCGTGTCGTTTGTAAGAATAAGAGGCACAAACAGCGACAAGGCTGAAGAATTTTACATCGAGCGGCAATCAACCTAGCATCAAGAGAAATGCCTCGACTACTTGGAATCGAAATCCCCGGCAACAAGCGGCTTGTCGCATCCCTGCCCTACATTTATGGCCTTGGGCCTACGACGTCGCTTCGCGTTATAGAGCAGGCGCATCTGGACCCAAATATGAAGGCTAAAGATTTGACGCCGGAGCAACTAAATATGCTGATTCAGGCCATTACCTCTAGTGGACTTCTGATCGAGGGAGATCTCCGCCGGGATATTCAAGGAAATCTGAAGCGTCTCCAGGCGATCAACTGCTATCGTGGTCTCCGCCATCGCCGCAGTCTACCGGTTCGCGGCCAGCGCACTTCGACGAACGCACGCACCCGTAAAGGCCCACGTAAGACGGTTGGCGTTCAGCGTAAAAAGGACGCCAAGTCTGGTAAAGTTTGAGGTATTCGGAATTTTGAACCTTAAGTATTTCAATCTACGCATTTCATGATGGCTGAAAAGAATATATCTGAGCAAAAGGGCGAGGCCGCGGGAGAACCCGCAAAAACGAACAAGATGACCGCTGAGGGAGCTTCAAAGGCCGAAGAGACGACAAGGAAAACCGCAAAGAAGTCTAAGACCCTCGAGTCAGCTGAACCGAAGGCTGCCAATGCTTCTTTGAGCCTCGACGATGCGGTCGATCAACCAAAGATTGTTAAGGCCAAGGGTAGTAAAAACATTACTTCCGGAATTGCCCATGTTCAGGCTACGTTCAATAATACAATCGTTTCAATTACCGACCTCAATGGCGCGGTGATAGGGTGGTCGAGCGCGGGCAAAGTTGGCTTTCGAGGCTCACGCAAGAGCACGGCATATGCGGCTCAGCAGGTTGCCCAGGATGCCTGTCGTCAAGCTATGGGGCATGGCCTCAAGGAAGTAGAGGTACGTGTTAAGGGTCCCGGGGCCGGGCGGGAATCAGCTGTTCGTGCGATGCAAGCCATTGGCCTTGATGTTACGGTGATTCGTGATGTGACTCCTGTTCCGCACAATGGTTGCCGCCCTCCAAAGCAACGTCGCGTCTGAGTTCAGTAAATATTATTTCCAATGGCTCGTAATACAGGTCCGACCACGAAAATATCACGCCGGTATGGTGTGCCGCTTTTTGGTACTTCGAAGACACTCGAGCGGAAGAACTATAGTCCCGGTCAACACGGTCCCCGAGGATCTCGCCGAAAGATGTCGGACTACGCCGTGGCATTGGGCGAAAAGCAAAAGCTTCGCCATCAGTATGGCGTTCTTGAGCGGCAGTTTCGCCGATATTTTCAGATTGCCCGTACCCGTCGCGGTGTGACGGGTGAGATACTTCTTCAGCTTTTGGAAAGCCGGCTGGACAATGTCGTATATCGCTTGGGGTTTTCAAACTCTCGGCGCGGTGCCCGCCAGTTTGTCGGTCACGGGCATTTACTCGTAAACGGAAAGAAAGTCGATATCCCTTCGTATAATGTTCGCGAGGGCGATGTGGTATCGGTGAAGGAAGATCCGAAAGCTCGACGACTTGCCATAAGGAACCTCGAGTTGACTCAGATTACTCCGACTCCTGTTTGGATGACGCTCGATCGTGATAGTCTGAGTGGCACGCTGACTCGAATTCCTAGCCGGGACGAAATTAGCCCGATCGTGAACGAGCAACTCATCGTTGAGCTTTATTCGCGCTGACGCGATTGGGAAGCGCTATTGTCTTTCCCGCGGATTTGGGCTCCGGCAAGGATCAGCTTGCCGGAGCCCTTATTTGTTTCTGAGCATAACTGCTTTGCTGCAGAAATAGCTCAGTTTTCGTCCGCAGAATGGTCCTCGAGCAGGGCGAGAGCCTTGTCGTAGCTGCACCGCTCTAGGTAGTGCGCAAGCCGGTGATCAATGGATGCCGGTAATGCATTTTGGATTGCGTGAATTTTCTCCGAAACACGTTTCAGAGCTTCGAGATGCGCGGCAGGATCACTATCACGCTTGCCGTGATTCGCAATAATGTTGCGGCGTAGGCGCAAAGCGTCGGCAAGATTGCTGTAGAGGTTACTGGAAACATGCATTGTACTTTGGATCAGGTGTCGTGAAAATACGAGCGGACGGTATGAATGAGCGGTTTGCCTCTAAGCATCGCAGCCTCCGCTGTCAAAATCCTATAATGCGGGGAAGATACCAAACCAACAATTAAACGATCTTGCAGCGGTAACGGGAATCGTTGAGTGAATGGTTGGAATGCGAACTCGAGATGGTTCGAACGCCGAACAAGTGCTCAAACGGTTGTCCGATCGAGAGGTATATACCCCCAAGGTGCAGATTTCATGACGACTGGCATCGAGCGGTAGTGAACTGTCCGCTGCGAATTCGAACCGACGTCGGGATAGGGAGGTCAGATGCCTGACTGCGATGCCGCTCATTGTTTGTAGGACTGAACTCGGAGTGCAGAACTACCTGCCTTATTCAGTGGACTGCACGCCGACACTGAAAGAATCAGGCCTTTTTTGTAGGCTTATTCGCCGTTCTTTTCCGGGTCGGCTTTTTCGTTCCCTCAGCAAGCTGACGTTCAGCTTCGATCCAGTCCGTCGCAGAATTCCCGGGGAGACCGTGTTTCTGGCGATTCTCTGCGATGAAATAGGCACGAAGGGCCACATCTTCACGCGAGAATGACGGGGCCTTCGCTTTAGTGGCAGATCGCCTCGTTGTTTTCGATGCGGACCTTTTGATAAGTGGTGTGGCCCCTACGTCTTCGGCTTTGGTTTTTACCGCCGAAATGACTTTTTTCGTCGCTTTCTTCACTGTTTCTCTTGTCGCAGAGACTGGCGAGTCCTGCTTTTGCTCGGTCTTGATTTTTTTTGCCATTGTTACTCCCTGTTTGTGTATTGATCCGTCCACGCCGTGGCGGATAGCTGCCGGTAAATAGCATGCAACGCGTCAAATCAAACTAATTTTTGCGTAGATGATCGACTTGGCGTTTCTGACGGGCTTCCTATAGCGTGTGTGCATGAAGCCTTTTCTTGTCAGATGGCTCGTGACCACGATTGCTGTCGCAATTACAACACAGTTGACTGGGATCCAGGTTGAAAGCTGGGGTTCCCTCTTGGGGGCTTCGTTGCTCCTTGGAATTGTCAACGCTCTGATTCGTCCCGTGCTGCTTCTACTCAGCCTGCCGTTGATCGTATTCACTCTGGGCGTTTTCATTCTCATCGTGAACGCGCTCATGTTGTGGATGGTGGGGGGAATCGTTCCTGGGTTCGACGTGCCGGGTTTCTGGAGCGCGTTTTTTGGCGCAATCCTTATTTCCATTGTCAGTTGGGCTCTAAGTGCCTTTTTCCGGACGAGCGACGGGCAGGTGAAGGTCATAACGTATCACTCCCAGGCCCGTGCAGCGAAGGAGACGAAGCCCGTCAAGGGGCGTGTAATTGACTGATATGGAACGACATCAGCGCCATGACGTATTGCCTTAGTCTGTTAACCGTTGACGGGTTTGTTTGTTTTTCCGATTCCCGGACAAACGCTGGCGTCGACAATATTACCGTTCAGCCAAAGATGCGTCTCTATTGCAAAACCGGGGAACGGGTGCTGTGCCTCACAAGCTCAGGGAACCTTTCGCTGACTCAGACTCTAATTGCGCTGATCGAAGAGGATATTCTTCAGGGGAAGAATAATCCCGATCATGCGCACATGATGAACCAGCCAACGATGTTCGAAACGGCACGCTATGTGGGCGAGACCATACGCCGTGTATCGGACATGGATCGGAAAGCGCTGGAGGCCGATGGGCTCCGTTTCAACATCAACGTATTGCTTAGTGGACAAATTGTCGGTCTGGAGCACCAGATTTTTCGCATCTACTCCCCTGGAAATTCGATTCACGCGAGCATGGGCTCACCCTTCCTGCAAATCGGAGAGTTCAAATACGGTAAGCCGATTCTTGATCGGTGTTTCCGCTACAATACGAGCCTGGAAGAAGCGATAAAGTTCGGTCTGCTGTCCTTGGAGACTACCATGAAGAGTAACGTTTCCGTAGGGACCCCTTTTGATATTTTCTGCTATGAGAAAGATTCGCTGGAAATACGTCATCAGATCAGGCTACAGGACGAGGATGCTTATTTGCGAAGCCTTCGGCAACAGTGGCAGGAAGGACTTGTTAAACTGGTGAAGGAAATGCCTGGAATCGGATTTCCAGAGATGAACGAAACTCCTCCCGAAACCCGCGCTTTATGATGAGGACACGGATAAAGATTTGTGGGATCACCAATCGCGTCGATGCGGAAATGGCCATTGAAGCGGGCGTCGATGCTCTGGGGTTCAATCTTTACGCTGAATCAAAGCGATTCATCCACCTGAATTCAGAGATCTCTTGGATTCGATCGCTCTCGCCTTTCGTCACGCGCATTGCGGTGATGGTGAATCCATCGCCGGCTGAGGTCGAGGAGGTTCTCCTTGAACCTGCCATTGACCAGATCCAATTCCATGGGAATGAAACTCCCGAGTTCCTTTCGACCTATGCTGAGCGCGGCATTCCATTTCTCAAGGCGATCGCGGCCAGTCACATGGGCGCTTTGGAGGATATCGAGCGTTTTCGTGCCAATGGTATATTGCTGGATGCCTTTGTGTCTGGACAGTTCGGGGGAACGGGGCGTCTCATAGATCTCGATGTTGCCGCGCGTTGCGTTGCTGCAAATCCTGCGGTTTCTGTGATCCTGTCAGGTGGTCTGAATCCATCCAACGTCGCCAAGGCAATCCAACACGTAAGCCCCTTTGCAGTCGATGTCGCTAGCGGGGTTGAGGCGATTGGCAATCCCCGGAAGAAAGACGCAACCGTGGTAAATAGGTTCGTTGCGGAGGTGCGTGTTGCCAGGGGCTGATCATTTCAATTTGGAGATTGCATTCCAGATAAGCGCTGATTTGTGATAAAAAGCATAGAATCAAGAAGTTAGGATTAAATTACCAGGAAGCGGAAAGGGAGAGTCAGGTGGTCTGTTTAATGCTCAGAAGGGCAATGCAACCACAACTGTCCCTATGTTTAAACTCCACATCACCATGTTTGTCGTCAGCGCTCTGTCGCTGATTCAGGTGCACGCGCAGACACCGGCGGTCGATCCGATCGCTCCCGAACAGCCAGCCCCGATCGAGCCTCCAATCGAGGATACAATGCCGATGACCGATTCAACATCATCGGATTCTTTTTCGCCGGGTATGGAAGAAATTCCCGACGATATAGGGATGCCTTCTGGAGGCGCGGCCGATCTTTCGGCCCTATCCAACTCGATGGCGGGCACCACAACGGATTTTCAAGGTGAGGACGTTGCCGCTGTTCTCCGGTTGCTTGCCCGAAAGGCCAACGCAAACATCGTGGTGAGCGACAAGGTCACACAGTCCGGTCAGACTGTGACGCTGCGCCTTCAGGACAAGAGTCCGATCGAGGCCATCCGCATCATCGTGACGGCAAAAAACCTTCTTCTGAATGAAGTGGATGGAGTCTACTACGTGAAAACGCAGGAAGAGCGCGCGACCGAGCCGACCGAGAGCGCCTTTTACACATTCAGTTATGCGACGGCTGAACGCGCGATCCCACTACTCAAGAACCAGCTTCAAAGCGGGGTGTCGCCGCAGGCCGACGTTCGCACGAACACGGTTTTCTATCGGGAGCATAAATCGAATCTTGAGAACATCAGGCTCTTCCTGGAGACGATCGACAAACCGACCCAGCAGGTCATGATCGAAGCGCGCCTCGTCGAGGTGAACGCAAATCCAAAACAGAGCTACGGAATCAACTGGGCGGGAACGTTTGGCAGTTCTTCAGGAGGCAAGACCTTCTCGTTCGGTGGCACAGTCCCGACCAATGACGGTGGACCGCTCAATGGCGTAATTTACAACCCTGAGACTGGCAATTTTGATACCGGCAATTTCGTCGGTGTGCCCGAAAGAAGCAATCCGTTCAGCGGAACAATCCGCGCTTTCGCCGGCCAGATGGCGATTCTTCAAGCGCCGCAGTTGTCTGCCACTCTTCGCCTCCTCAACGAAGACAGAGATGCGGAGTTTATTGCGAATCCTCGGATTGTCACAGCGGACAACGAGAAAGCCGAGATCAAAGTAACTCGGAATCAGCCGGTGCCTCAACTCAATTTCAACGAACAGACCGCCACAGCGGTGTTTGGCGGATTCGAGGACAAGGAATTCGGAAACACCCTCATTGTTACACCGACAATCAACAAGGATGACTTCATCACGATGACGGTGCAGCCTGAGATCAGTAACAAGGTTGGAGATGAGTTCTTCACTTTCGCCGGAGCGCAAGTCCGAAGCCCCATCATCGATTCTCGCGTGCTTACTTCGAAGGTTCTGATCAAGAGCGGTGATACGCTTGCGATCGGCGGCTTGCTGCAGGATGAGAGCACGAAGTCTGCGAACAAAGTACCGGTGCTTGGTGATATTCCAATTCTTGGATACCTCTTCCAGGAAAAGGTAAACAATCGTGATAAGAGAAATCTCCTGGTTTTTGTTACGCCGACTATTCTCCAGCAAGGATACGGCACCGGCCTCGAAGACCAAGTCACCGGTCTTCATCACAGTGGCGCCGAGTATGCGGACCCCAACGGCTGGCGCAACAACGCCAAAGGTGCTATACGCCTTGTTCCCACTTCGCACAGGCAGCTCGCAGCCGACTATCCGGTACCCGGTGCTCCGCTTCCTCCGAATGGAGGCATGCGCCGTGTCAACTACAAAGCCTCGGCCTACGGGCGGGAGTGAGACCTAAGGACAGTTCGTGTGTTGGGACAGGCCCGGCGTTTCCGCCGGGCCTGTTTCGTTTGTGTGCTCTGCAGGGCGCATCCACTTGGGGGTTCGAGTCCCCTGTACGCCTGAGATAAGAGGAAGTGCTAGACGGAGGGCAGGGTGTCCGCCGCGAGGCGGAATCGGAAGGGCATGTGGAGAACCGCCGGGCCGTAATCGAAGGGCGCGAGCCCATGATGAACTTAGTCGGCCAAAGACAGGAAATGGTCGGACCCGCACTATGGGGGCGAAGGCATTGGGATTCCATCCTGTCGCACCAGGGTGTGTGCGGACGGCACGGCGGGCAAGATACACGTGCGACTCGGGTAGGAGGCCTCGCGGCGTCCCGCCCATAACAGGCGGGAAAGCCGACCTATAAGCTGCAAAGCGAAATGGGAAGCGATGCGCGGCGAGGCGTCGGAAAGCCGGATAGTACCTGAGCAAGCCATTGCCACCGCCACCAGGCGCGGCAGCCCGGAGTGGGCTGGGGAAGCCGGCTGACAACAGCGGAGGCATGCAAGCCATGAAACAAGCAAGTAGGAGAATGCGATGAGGAACAGTTCGGAAGAGGAAAAACCCGTACGCCGCGCTCCGAGGAGACTTGAAGACTGGCTGAAGGCTTCACACGGAAACAAGGTCCACTCACTGGTGGACAGGATATACCATCCAGGGAATCTGCGACTGGCTTGGGAAAAGGTGAAGTCCAACCGCGGGAGCGGGGAGATTGATGGCGAAAGCATAGGAGGCTTCGAGCGGCG
Source organism: uncultured Verrucomicrobiae bacterium (assembly GCA_963805815.1). Taxonomy (GTDB): domain Bacteria; phylum Verrucomicrobiota; class Verrucomicrobiia; order Chthoniobacterales; family Chthoniobacteraceae; genus CAWDWA01. The sequence goes on along the minus strand of CAWDWA010000031.1, from coordinate 140,061 downwards.
GTTGGAGGCGAATCTCCAGCGCCTGCAAGAGGAACTCCGGGGCCGGACCTATCGCCCCGAACCCGTGCGCGAACACCTCATTCCCAAGACCGGCCAGCCGGGGAAGTATCGCAAGCTAGGCATACCGACGGTCTATGACCGGGTGTGTCAGCAGGCGATCAAGAACCGGCTGGAGCCGATCTTCGAGGAGGCGTTCAACTGATGAGGGAAAGAAGGCCCCTCGGGACCTGCTTGCAGGAGCCGGTCTCAAATCACCTTCGGCTGCTGTGGTCAAAAGCCATGGTGGTGAGCGCAAGAAGGAAAAGGCCCGGGAAGAACCGGGTCAGATGAGGCAGAGGAAGCTGAACGCAAGTGAACCACTGATGACGTGTCGAAAGCGTAGGGACGGGATCAAAACCGCGCAGAGTCGTTGGTGCGGGCGGAGCCTGTTTACGGCCCGTGCGGTCCCCGGCATTCAGGTGGCAGGATCCTCTGAGCGGGCGGTTGTGCAGAACGTGGGAACCTTCCGCGCCGATGCGAACCGGGAAGATCAAGCGGAAGCCCCGCGAGATCGAGAGTAGGGAGGCGGCGCCAAGGGGCGGAACGACCCGTAGTAGCAACAAAGTTCCCGAGAAAGGAATGGAGATGTTCTCTGGGTTTCAAATTGTTTTTTCATGCGGGTTATTGACCGGATAGGGCGGATTTTTCCGGTGGGGGAAGTTGCTGAATCTGTATTGGATTAGATTTTGTGCGGGACATTTTTCGGCCGCTCTGGTTGGAAAGAGGGTGATAGGAAGAAGCCAATCACGATTTCGGCGTCCGGATGCGGACGAACAGCACGTTCTCAATCACTTGACGGTGCGTCTTGTGGAAGCAGAGGAACAAGAGCGTTTCGACGCACTGCTGGTCGAACATCATTATCTGCATTCTGCGGTTGCTGTCGGTGAGCGCCTGCGTTACGTGGCCACATTCCGGGGCATTCCGGGGTCAGTGGTTGGGGCTGGCGCTCTTGGGGGCTCCGGCGCTGCATTTGCGGGCGCGGGATCGGTTCATCGGGTGGAGTGACGAACAGCGGCGAAGGCGCCTGGGACTGATCGCCAACAACACCCGCTTGCTGATTTTGCCACAGTGCAATTATCCCAACCTGATCAGTCGAGGAACTCAACGGGTGGTGGCGTCGTAAGCTGCGCTCACTTCGCGGGGATTAGACCAATTGACCGCCTTCGATGCCCCAAACAGCGCGGTTCAAATTCTTGTTCTGTTAGCGCATTATTATTCCTCGCCTCTCTTCCAGTACAGAGTTAGATCAGGGGCTGAGTCTACTAAATCGCGCCATGTTCGATGAACTTCACGCCGCTATCGCTCATATCCTCAAGTGCATTCTCCAAATCTCCCGGATGAAGATCCAAACCACGGCATCCGTCCTTGATGACCGTTACACGGAACCGGAGATTAGCGCCGTCGATCGCCGTGGCTTTCACACAGTAATCTGTCGCGAGTCCGACAATAAAAACATCGCTAATGGCGGCTTTCTTTAGGAAATCGGAGAGGCCTGTGTCATGGCGTCGATGGTTGTCGAAAAAGCCACTGTAGCTGTCCACACCCGGATCGGTGCCCTTTCGAAAAACTGCGGCCCATTGGTTGCATTTCAGACCTGGCACGAAATCCGATCCCGGCGTTTCCTGCACACAGTGAACAGGCCAAAGAAGCTGTTCCAATCCATTTAATGTGACGATGTCCCCGGGCGCTTTTCCTGGATGGTTCGTTGCAAAGCTTCCGTGATCGGGTGGATGCCAATCCTGAGTCGCGACAACTACATCGAAATTTGGCTGGATACGGTTGATGAGAGGAACAATTTCGGTTCCGCCGGGGACTGCAAGAGCGCCACCCTCGACGAAATCATTCTGTAAATCGACAATGATCAATGCGTTCATAATTCGAAGTTGAATCCTTTCGTTCGCAATTGTTGGTAGGCAGATTCGTCAAAGCGACAAAGGCGTGCGGCGCCACGGGTTGCGTCCTCTTTGAGGTCTTCAGTCTCTGTCAACAATCCCATGGAAAGTATCTTTTTGCGAAAATTCCTCTTATCTAATCGTGTTCCCAAGACCGCTTCATACAAGTGCTGAAGTTCCGAAAACGTGAATGCAGGGGGTAGTAATTCGAACCCGATGGGTTCAAAGCGGATCTTTCCTTTGAGTCTGAGCCGAGCCATTTCAATAATTTCATGATGATCGAATACGAATGGCGGGAGCTGCGCGACAATGTACCAGCTTGCCCGATTTGCGTCACTTGCTGCCCGTGCCTGGTGATTTCTCAATCTTACCAATGTGAAATAGGCGACGCTACCGACTCGCTCGCGCGGATCACGGTCGGGGTTACCGAACGGGTAAAGTTGTTCAAGATATAGATCGTGAAGACCGGTCTCCTCCTGCTATTTACGAAGTGCCGCGGAATCGAAACTCTTGTCCGCGTGCACGAATCCGCCGGGTAGTGCCCACCGTCCAGCGAAAGGCTCGAGCGCACGTTCGATTATAAGCAGATTGAGATCGCTTTCATCGCGGCGCGACTCGAGGTGCCCGACGACATCTTGAGGTGTACAAGTCGCGCTGAACCCTCCATCAAGAGCATATTGGCAGAAGACGGGGTGAACCATCGGCTACCGTTCATGCACCGGGTTTTCCAGAACTGAGGGCCATCGTGAAAACCGCGCAGCGTCGTTGCCCCGGGAAAAGTGCGGTCTCCGGCATTATTCTCTGAACCGGCTACTATGCGGAACATGGGAACCTTGCGCGCCGATGCGAACCAGGAATCAAACGAAAGCCGCGCAAGGTCGAGAGTAGAAAAAGTGGTGCGAAGAGACGGAAAGACCCGTAGTAGCAAGGAAGTTTCCGAAAAAGGAACAGCGAAGGGGTCATGCAGAAGAAGCCTTGAACAAAGTGGCAACCTGCAAAGCGAGGAGCCGATGAACGAGGCAAAGCCATACTTCCACCTACTGAGGGAAATGGGAAAAGGGTTTGAAACGATCGAAGCCTGAGAAATTGAAACCGGGGCAAGCTGCGTTGCCCCGGTTCAGTTGACCAAATGTTTCACCTTTCAGTAGAGAGCTCAGGCAGGGCACTGTGCCGAAGCGAACTAGCGCTGTTTAAGCCAAAGGAACTGGTAGGGTTCCAGCACCAGTTGGCCTCCCAGTTGGCCACCGCCCATATTCACCGGTTGGTCTTCATAGGCATCGTAGACGAAGTGGCCGAAGCCGGCGTGGTCGAGTATTGTCTGGGAAAGCGTCTGCACGCTGTCTGACAGGTTGGCTACCACCACGGCCCTGTGCCAGCCCTGCTGCCGAACAAAGGTGAAGACGTGGGGGTTTTCGTTCTCCAACAGCCGATAATCGTTCTCACTGTAAAATTCCGGCAGGTTTTTGCGGATAGCGATCATCTTTTTCATGCCGTCAAATACCCGCTGTTCGACGGTGCCAGGTTGCTGGCGCAATGCCACCTTGTCCCAGTCAATTACCGGCCGATTGAGCCAGCGGCTGTCATCGGCCTTGCTTGTGTCGTTGATATAGGAGTAATCGTTCAGACAGGCGATCTCGTCGCCGTAGTAGACGAGAGGAATACCGCCAAAGGACATGATCAGGCCGTGCATCAGCAGAATTTTCCTGATGCCGTCCTCGGTTTTATGCCTGCCGTTTTCCTCGATTGCCCGCTCCAGCCCAAGAAGGGATGCGGTTGAACCGGTGATCCTTGCATCCTTGGTCTTGGGGTTGTACATGAAGCGTTGGCCCTTCGCGTCACTGTTCTCAAACTCTCCCACATAGTAGGAAATGATGAACTGCCGATGATCAAAGGGGTTTAATCCGGCATTGAGGATGTCTTGATCCGCGTAGCCGAGACCGATGTCGTCATGGCAACGAATGTAGTTGATCCAGGTGGTGCCACCGGGAAGGCGTGGAATGTTTTTGAGGCCGTTCTCGAGGATCAGCTTGTTCCCGGTGGCCATGGTGTCCCAGAGATAGACCATAAAGGAGGCGTTGTAGGCGATCTCGCACTCGTCGGCGACACCACCTCCCAGGTAATTGACGATTTCTATGGGCTGAACGATGGCCTCGGCCTTGAAAATCGCCCCCGGCGCCGTGATCTTAGTGCAGGCTTTGAACATCTGCAGCAACAGGTGCGCTTCGTCCAGATTCTGGCACTGGGTGCCCAGCCGCTTCCACATGAAGGCGACGGCATCGAGACGCAGCACGTCCACACCCTGGTTGGCGAGGTTGAGCAGGATCTTCACCATCTCGGTGAAAACCCTGGGATTGGTGTAGTTCAGATCCCACTGGTAAGTGTTGAAGGTAGTGAATACCCACTTATCTATGGCTTCTATATAAGTGAAGTTACCTGGCGCGGTTTCCGGAAAAATTTCCGGCAGGGACTGCTCAAACAGGTCGGGAATGCGGCGGTCATCGTGCAGATGTAGTACATCTCCTGGCATTCCTTGTCCCCCGCGATGGCTTTCCGCGCCCATTCGTGTTCGCTGGAGGTGTGGTTCAGGACCAGGTCCAGTTCAAGCAACATGTTCCTGGAGCGGAACGCGCTGGCGATTTCGCGAATGTCTTCCATGGTGCCGAAACGTTCTTCAACGCTGCGGTAGTCGCTGACCGCGTAGCCACCGTCGTTAGGTTCCTTGGGCATCTTAAGCAGCGGCATCAGATGCACGTAGTTGATACCGAGCTCCTCGAGGTAATCGATTTTTTCCTTGAAGCCCTTCAAGTCGCAGCTGAAACGGTCTACATAGAGCATGGTAGCAACCCAGTTGGGGCTCATATACCAGTTCTTGTCCTCCTCTCGCTGCCGGTCCAGTCCCCGCAAGTCGGGGGACCGGGCCAAGTACATCTCGGCCATGGCCAGCACCAATTCGTAAAGTTGCTCTTCCACATCCTTGCGCTGCCCGTAAAAACGTTCGTAGAGGTTCAGCAACGTGGAAAAATTGGCGCCGAGACGCACCAGGAAAACAGACAGATCCTGTTGGGGGTAACGGGATGACAGTCTTCCTATAATTTCATAAAGAAGCTTTGCGCTGTTCATGGCAGCTAGCCCCTGAACAAGCGTGATGGGGATAAATTCATTGCCATAAAAAACTCGAAATGCCCTTGAATCCTTGGTTTGATGGCGGTGCTAAAACCAAAACCATCCAAAGAGAAAGGTCATTTCGAGTGAAAAGAACATATCCGAAGATCCTGCGTAATCGCAAGCGCCGAATTCAACGCCGTCTCGACGCGAAGCGTGGGTGGAGCAATCAGGCGGAGCCTATCATAACCGCCCGCAACATCCACTATGAGATGGCCGAGAAGAGCCGGGCGATCAACTGCGGAGGAATCGGAGCGATTCATCTGATGGTTAACAAGCTGGGCCTCCGCGAGGAGATTGACTCGCGACTGCATCTTCTTAAGAAACACCTTCCCTACCACGAGAGCGATCATGTGCTCAACCTGACTTACAACGCGCTGCTCGAGGGCGTGCGGCTCGAAGACATCGAGCTTCGTCGCAATGATGAAGCCTTCCTTGACGGCCTGGGTGCCCAGCGCATTCCCGACCCGACAACGAGCGGTGACTTTACGCGCCGCTTTGCTGAGGAGGACATCGTCAATCTCATGGAGATAACCAACACGGTGCGCCGGCGGGTGTGGGAGCAGCAGCCCGGGCAGTTCATGGCAGAGGCTTTTATAGATACCGACGGCACCATCGCGCCGACGCTCGGCGAATGCAAAGGCGGGATGTCTCTTTCCTACAAAGGCATTTGGGGGTATGCGCCGTTGACAGTCTCACTGGCTAATACCAATGAAGTGCTATATCTGGTCAACCGCCCCGGGAATGTCGTCAGTCATGAGGGGTGCGTGCCGTGGATCGATCGGGCCATCGAGTTGGTGCGCCCTCATGCCGGAAAGATCACATTGCGCGGCGACACGGACTTCACACTGACTGGCGAGCTGGATCGATGGGATAAAGAAGGCGTCCAGTTCCTCTTCGGTATGGACGCGCACCCGAAGGTGGTCGGGCTGGCCGAAGCCTTGCCGCAAGAGGCATGGACGCCGTTGGAGCGACTGCCGCGCTATGAGATTGCCACGCGCCCGCGGCGCAAGGGTGAACGGGTCAAGGAGAGCATTGTGCGTTTCAAGGGGTATGAGAACAAGGTGCTCACGGGGGAGAGCGTGGCCGAAATAGACTATCAACCGAATAAATGCTCGCGGTCTTACCGCCTGATCATCGTACGTAAGAACATCAGCGTGAAGAAAGGCGAGCAAGTGCTCTTCGACGATGAACGTTACTTTTTCTATATCACCAACCGCGTCGACTACACCCCGCCGGAAATCGTAAGTCTGGCCAACGGACGCTGCAATCAGGAGAACGTGATCGAGCAGTTAAAGTACGGAGTTAACGCTATGCGTATGCCGGTGGACGATTTGCTTAGCAATTGGGCCTATATGGTTATGACTTCCCTGGCATGGAATCTGAAGGCATGGTTTGGGTTGCTGATGCCCAACAAGGAACGGGGAATGGAGTTGGTCAAGATGGAGTTCCGGCGGTTTTTGCACTCAATCATTCTGCTACCCACGCAGATCGTTCGCACGGGTCGGCGGATCATCTACCGCATCATGAACTACAACGTCTGGTTGAAGGAACTCTTTGCTGCATGGGAGCACCTGCGAGGGCTTCGTATTACCTGAAAGAAAACCTGGCAAGGAAAGAATAGCGCTGATCATGCACTTCACGCAGGCGTACTATGTACAGGTCGCTCACCAATCCACGCGATAGCACAATGAAGCCAACAACGAGCAGGCCGAGAAGTGTGATTATTTAGTAACAATGCGCCATCGATTAGCTGTTCTAATAAATAAGCTGATATAGCGTCCTGAAATGCCGACCGAATCGCGGTCGCCGGGCTTCAAGCTTTTTTTTCGCTTATTTTGGGGCTAGCGCCCTATCGATGTTCCAGGCTGTAAGCAGAGAAATTGTCCCAATGTGCCTTGCCACCAACGGTAACTAAAAAAACGTTATCAGCAAAGGAAGTCCCATCCTTAGGAGGCGTCACGGTTTTGGTTAAGGATTTGCCGTTGACGAACACAACAATAACAGACCTGTCTACAAGTGCCCGGATACTGATCTCTTTCTCAGGCTTGTTGAACAGGGGAATATTCTCGTCGTCGACCGAAAGACGAGATCCGTCGAACGTGATTGGAATACCCTTTGTTCCATCCTCATTTGCAAGGACAGTGATTGTCATCCTCTCCGCTTCGCCTAAATTAAGATTGGATTCGATTTCGAAGGTACGGCTCTCTATGCCGGTCAATTTGGTGCCCGCGAAATGATGTTCTTCGTTGTCGGCTAAAACTTTGTCACGTAATTCAGCCACCCTTTCGTCGAGTTCGGTATAAGGAACACCGTCTACAAGGGTCATCTTTCTCGGAAATGTGATGGCTCCGTTCCAACCGCGCTCGATCTCATGCCAGTCCCCTCGCTGATCGTGCCCCTTAATCCAGCCAAAAAATGTTCCACCATCTCCGCTCGGACGCTGCGCAGCATTGATGGCATAAAACGAACGACCATACTCGAAATAGCCATTTGCGCCGGTATGGATATCGGCGGTGAACTTCCCCGTCGAAGGGTCGAATTCTCCGACGAAGTATTCGACACCTTCTCGGTTGTCAACCCCCTTCAGGTTGAATTCACCAGGCTTTCGTTGGACGCCGAAAAATAGAATGTCCTTATCGCCGGCCCGAACCAGGTTGGGCGTTTCCAGAATGCCCGGTCCTCCCTCAGCGAAGGGCCTGGGGTGTCGGAACATATCGCCTACGTACACCCAGGGTTCTGACCAGTTGTCCGGGTTGGAAGGTTTAAGTAGGGCGATCACCGCTTTACCAACCCTGCCCGGCACCGCGGTTCCGGCAACAATCAAGAAGAACTTACCCTCGCGTTCGATGAGAATGGGGTAACGCATGTCGTACCGGTTCTCGACAGAATCTCCGTTGATGGTGTCGTTCTTTCCCTTGTACACATCCTTGTCGTGAATCGTGAAGCGTTCCGCTTCCCATCTATCCAGCGACGGATCTTCGCTAATAGCCATGACCGTCGGCGGCGCTTCCAGAAAGCTGACAAAACCGTTTTCACCTGTTCCGACGGCGGTAAAAAAGGCAGGTGTCACCATCTTGGTAGGGTCGTTGGGGTGAGGAATTTTGTGATATGAGATGGAACCGGAGAAGTTGTGATTATAACCTTCTTCTGGACGAGGTTCTAATGCGATCGGCCTATGGCTGACTTTTCCCTCAGAATCCATTACCAGGTGTCCCCAGTGCATGTGGTTCCAGTTTCACAAGCATCCCATAGGGGTGCTTGAACGAACGTTGGGTCAAGTATCTACAGGGGTTTGCGGTCGAACTGCGGACTGTTCGGTTTAAGAATTCAACGTATCGACAGGGGGCGCGAGCCATTGATCGGCGGTGCTGTCCCATAGGATTAGCGCTCGAAAGCTGGAAAATAGGCCTGCTCCGGGGTAGCCATGGCTCGAAAGGAGCCATCGGCTGTCCCATAGCTTTTTAGGAGTAGATAGAGATCGAGACGCTTCCATAGTGCGGCGCGGAGGATGGCAAACAGCCTAGTGAAGCTGTGCCCCCACCGCGAGAGGTGCGCCAGGAAGCGAAGCAATAGAAAGACCAGGAGCGCCGTCCATATCTGCCAGCGGACCGCATTGGCATTGTGCCCCAGGAAGTCGGCGAGATTGAGCGTCTGCTTGATCTGCTTGAAGAACACCTCGATCTCCCAGCGGCAGCGGTAGAGGTCGGCCACGCTGGAGGCCGCCCATTCCATGTTGTTGGTGAGGAACTCCATCTCGCGTTCCTTCCCGTCCACGACGACCAGGGCGCGCACCCGGCGCATCCGCTCGGGATACTTTCCCTCGTAGGCCCCCTTGCGCTTGAGGACGACCTCCTCGTCGGCCAGGATCTTCGAACCGGCAGGCACCTTTCGGCGCTTGACCACCCGGAAGCTCAGGCTGGTCTTGGTGCGGGTCACCCAGAAGACCCCGCGCAGGAACAGGTCGAAGAGGTGGTCGAAGTCCACGTAGGCGCGGTCGAACACCACGATCTCCCCGGCCCGGATCCCCGCACAGACCTCGCGGGCGCGCTTCGGGTCGCTGTGGCGGGCGGTGTCCACGATGGCGAAGCGCGGAAGCAGGCTGTGGAGGTCCAGGCGCATATGGCATTTCGCGGCGGCCTTGCGGCGGCGGTGGCTCGCCCAGTCCATGCAGTTGGCCACCAGTTCGATCACCGTCGAATCCACGATGTGGATCGTGCGCCGGAAGCGCCGGGCGACGCCACGCCCCATGCCGCCGCGCGAGAACTCCGGCGCGAGTGTCTGCAAATGGCCGAGCATCGCCCAGAAGAGCTTCTCGGCCATCGCGGCGGGCCGGTTCCGTCCCGCATGCGAGAGCGTGTTGCGCGCCGGCGGCGTCGCGCCCCGGATCGCAGAGAGCGGCCCGCCGTGGATCGAGAGCGAGTCGCACACATCGTTGAGTCCGATGCAATGGGTGAGCTGCGCGTAGAGCATCGAGACCACATGGCTCCACGCCGAGAACGTCCGGCACATCGGGGCCACCCCGCACTCCCTCGCGAGCTTGGCGGTCAGATGGACGGGAATAAGATTGCAGACCTGACGCAGTAAGGTGAACTTCGATTGTGGACGTTGGGTGTTGGATTTTTTCTTCACACCCTGCCGAGTGGCACGTAGTCCCACCCGCGTCCACCACTTTTTCCACTGCTAGACTTCAGAATCCTATGGGATGCTTGTGTTCCAGTTTTGTGCAAATGGGTTGTGTTGGAAAAAGATATGAATATCTTCACCGTTTTCGTCATACACGAGATAGGCATCGTTATTCCAAGCGCCAAGCGGTACCGGAAACACAGCAGGTCTCGTTTCATCGTTCTTAGCCAACAAGGCAAGATCGGCGACGGATATATTCCCCGCGCCCAGATCAACCTGTTGAAGGTCATCAACCGTAAAACTGTCGGCGGTGGTAAACGCATAATCCCCGCGGTGTAGAAACAATTGATGCGCCAAGTTAGGCAGTGATCCCGGCGCATTCATTTCGATGCTTGGAATGGCATCGGCAAGATAAGCCCGACCGCCTTTTGTCTCAGCTGAATCATTTAAGAAACTTTCCAATTGCCCTGCAAAATCCTGCGGTTCGACGGATAACAAAGCTAAAGCGTTCCGGCGAGCGTCGCCAAAGTCCCTATTGTCTTGTTCGGTCAGTTTACCTCCAATATATTCATTGCGCGTCCCGTTCGCGAGACCAAACAAGCTTTGCAAGGTTGATAGTTCGTCCGCATCGAGGTTGCTTAAATCAACGGCAATCGCGTCTTTCAGAAGATGCCCGGGGTCCTTCGCCTTCGCCGTTATGGGGGCAAGAAGAAACAATGTCAGGAGAACAGAGAGGAGGCGCAGGGCGCTGGCTTTCTGCGAGGCGCAAAGCCGGAATTTCCGGAGAGAAGAATGTTCGGCGAAGGTTGTAAACGAGCTAAAAAACTTACGCTGCATTTCAGAAAGAGGATTCAATTTTTTGCTGGAAGATCGCTGATTTAGACAAGATGACGGCGCGGCAGATCGTGGTGTCATAGTTTGGCCAAGGGGGAGAATTATCGAATTCATTTCCGGGAGTCGTTTCTGCATATCGCAGCGTCTCGAGACGATCCTGTCAAGGCTTAGACCTTCCCGTCGCGACACTCGAAGGCGAGCTCGTCCTGATTGCTTTGGATCAAGGTCTGAGGCGTTGCGGAGGAGTGTAGATTCCGAGTGATTGAGAAGTTTTGGGCAGGCTCTGTCATTGCTTCGACGTTTGGAAAGCCGAATACGCAGATAATCATCCGCGGGCCTCGGAAGTGAATTCCCGCTTTGGCCGAATACGTTAGAGCGCTGACGTTCTTCGTAGAAATTTTTCTCATGGCCATCGCTTTACTTACCGACTTCGGTACTCGGGATTACTTCGTAGGGACGATGAAGGGAGCAATCTTCTCAATTGCCCCAAAGGCACCAATCATCGATATTTCACATGAAATAGAGCCGCAGGATATTCGTGGTGCGGCGTTTACGCTTGTTGCCTGCTATCGGGATTTCCCTCGAGATACCGTCTGTCGTGGTAGTCAATTCGGGAGTCGGCTCAAAGCGGCGGTTATCATTTTGTTGCTCCAGATAACGGGGTTCTCAGTTTCGCTCTGTCAAATAACGCAAGGATATTTGAGCTTACGAACAGTAAATATTTCGTCCGCGAAATTTCGAACACCTTTCACGACCGCGACATTTTCGCCCCTGTCGCCGCACATTTGTCCATCGGGCTAAGCCCTTTCGAATGCGGCCGGGAGATAGACGATCCGATTCTGTTTGAGTTTCCCAGGCCTTTTAAACTTTCCGACAATCAACGCACGGCCCAGGTCATTCATATCGACCAATTTGGAAATTTGATAACAAATCTTACGCTGGATGATCTGCCCGCGGAATTCCGGCTGGAATTGAAGGGTGTGATGATTGAACGCTGTCTTAGGTATTGCTCTGAGGCCGAACCAGACGAACCATTCAGCATCTTAGGAAGCGCGGGATTTCTCGAGATTGTCCTAAACCAGGGATCGGCAAAAGTACGTCTATCAGCGCAGGTTGGCGACAATCTAACCGTTCAAACCCGAACCGTTGCGGCTGCGTGATTGACTGAGCTGTAACACGCGTCGAGTTGCTTGCGCGGCAACGAGCGAACACTTCACATCGCTGCTCAGCAAGACGTCGAAGCCATGGTCCTATTCAGCCGCTCAGAGGGCTTCGTTCTTCTCGATTTCGAGACCTACAGGGGGGAAACTTAGGAACCGCGACTCATCTCCTCGCAGGAACTCGATGAACGCAAGCGCGGGAACAATCATCGCCCGCCGAACAGACGGCCGAGGGCTCCTGCAATATCCGACAGTTCCCCTCCGGGTCTCTGCGAGCTTGGTGTGGAAACGGGCCGCCCTTGCTGTCCTCCGCCAGCGGGGCCGAGCACCTGCAGAATTTGCTCCAATCCTCCGAAACCGCTGGAAGGAGGTGCAGTTTGAGTCTGCGGGCGACTACCTGGAGTGCCGAAAATGGAACCAATTACGTCTGCCAGTCCACCTCCGGAGCGCCTCCTCCCGCCTCCCTGGGCTCCGCCGAGAACAGAACCTAAAATGTCGATCAGCCCCCCGCCGGCTCCGGTACTTGCGGTGCTTGCGCCGCGCCGACCTCGCGAAAGGATTTGCTGCAGGACGATTGGGCCGAGTGTCGCAATGAGTTGACCGAGAAAACCATTGCTTTGAGCCGGCACACCGGTGTTACGTAGCGCACTCGCCGCAGCCGAGACATCTCCGCCCGTGCTCTGCACTCGTTGAAAATTATTAACGGCACGGTATTGGTCGTTCGAAATGTCTAGCGCCGACGCGAGCGACTCGATGAACTTTTGCTCCTCTGGGGAAAAATCTCCGTCCGATTGGGCGTAGGCCAGTAAGTCGTGCAACAGCGAATATTTCAGGTCGCTGTTTTTGAGAATCGCGAGATTTTTCTGGAGCGCGCCCGTATCGGGATCGAGCGCCGCATCAACGACAGTCTGAGCCTCTTGCTGGGGAAGGCCTGTCTCCCGGGCGAGGGCGCTCAAAAATGCGACTTCCTCTTCGGAAGCCCTACGGTCAGCTGTGGTGAGAGAAGCGATCACGCCGAGATACGCGGCGCGTTGTTCGGTGGGGAATCGAGAGAAGTCCTGTGGCATACTCCGCATCCTCAGCTAGGAAACGCGCATCAGCAATGGAAGATTGGTGATAAATCTCTCTTAAAATCGGTGAATGTTTTTTGAGAGTTTTGTCGCGGGTGCGTCACCACTATCCTCGAGCCAGCAACCGGATAACGCGAACAGTTCACGCGCGCGAGTCGTAAAACGGCCTCTAAAATCGATTATTTTCCAATTTGTAGCGGATTCGCTGAAGCGCGTCAAAGATGAATGTCCAGCCCAAATCTCCCGGCAAGTAAAGCCAACCCTGACCAGGATGAGTCGTTTACCGCCGCGGGCCTATTCTTGCTCGGGCCTCGAAAATAGGAAAAGGATGTCATTCTCGCTGCCTAAACTTTTCGTGCACCCTGGAGCGGAGTTGGTCTTTCACGGACGCATCATCCAGTCGCTCAATTGCATCATTCAAAAACCCGAATACAATAAGGTCCTTTGCCGCTTCTTCCGGGATTCCTCGGGATTTGAGATAGAAAAGTTCCTCTTCTTCAATCTGCCCGGAGGTCGCACCGTGTGAGCACCTCACGTCGTCTGCGAGAATTTCCAGACCCGGCATCGAGTTCGCTTCGGCATCATCGCTGAGCAGAAGATTCCGAACCGTCTGATAGGCGTCAGTCTGGTGCGCATGCGGTTGCACTTTGATAAGACCGGAGAAAACGGTTCTGGACTGATCGTTGAGGGAGTTTTTATACAGAAGGTCGCTCTCCGTGTTCGGTTGCTGATGATCCTGGAGGGTCCTCTGGTCGAACAACTGACTGCCGTCGGCCACCGATACCGCAAGCATGTCGCTGCGACTTCCGGAACCGATGAGTTTGCTGACGCTCTCCGCCCGGGCGTATCTGGCGCCGAGATTGAGATTCATACTGGTGGCGTGCGCATCGCGATTCACGAGGGTGGAATTGATCTGGAATGCCAGCGTCTCCCGGCTCCAGTCCTGCATACAGACATACGTGAGGCATGCTCCGGTTTCGAGAATTAGGTCATTCATTCCGCACGCCAGCCCGGGTGCAAATTTGTCGCTCGACTCGAAGTAATCAACCAGCGTCACCTTGCTGTGCTTGCCGGCGATAAGAAGTGTGTGCGGAAAAGCGGAACCGTTTTCTCCATATAACCAGTGGAATACCTCGAGCGGTAGTTTCACTTCGACGTTTGCAGGCACGAAAAGGAATGTGCCCGACTTGACAAAAGCGCGATGCAACGCTGCAAACTTGGCCGACCCGAGCACGACGTCCTGCGTCATGAAGTGCTGGCGGAATATATCGGCATGTTGCGCGACGGCCGTTTCGATAGGGGCCCAGATCACTCCCTGCTCCGCCAGCGCGTCGGAGTAAACGTCGTGCGCGAGCAGTTGATCGTTCGCGAAAATCATTCGTCCCGCGGTTTTTTCGATCCCCCGAGATCGAGCGATGAGAGCCTGGCGATCCGCCTCGGAAACGGGCAGCGGTGATAAGTACTGGCTTAGGTCGAGGGCTTTGACGTTTCCAAATCGCCACTCCTCGTCAGGTACGCACCGGCATCGGAAGTCTGCTGAAATCCTCCCAACCGCGGCTCTGCAGGTCCTGCAGCCATGGAGAAGAGGTTTCGTTAGCCCTTGCGGCCGGCCCTTCCAGAATCAATCCGGCGGTCTTGACGGTATCCGGCGGCGCAGCTTCTGCTTCCATAACGTTACTCATAAATAAAAAAGAGGTGTAGTGCGCAAGGAATCCGTATGGCGTTGCCGCGCCCTTCCGTTTCTGGGAATCGCTTACGAATCAGCCGACCGAACCCTCCATCTCGAGGTCGATCAAACGTTTCAATTCGACGCTGTATTCCATTGGGAACTGGCGTACCAATTCGTTTACAAAACCGTTGACGCTTAGGCTCATTGCCTGCGCTTCGGTGAGTCCGCGCTGCTGCATGTAAAAGATTTGCTCAGCGCTCACGTGACTCACACTCGCCTCGTGTTGCACGGCATTCCCTGTGCCGCGCACCGTAATCGCCGGATATGTGTCCGTGCGGCTGTGCGCGTTGATCAGCAACGCATCGCATTCGGTGTTGTTCTTGCAATGTTTGAGGTGCTTGGGGACATGGACGAGTCCGCGGTAAGTAGCTCGTCCCTTGCCGATGCTGATGCTCTTCGAGATGATGTTGCTGGTCGTTTCATCGGCGGCATGGATCATTTTGGCACCCGTATCCTGGTGCTGGCCATCCCCGGCGAGCGCTATTGAGAGGACCTCACCACGAGCTTTTCGGCCTTTCATCACAACGCCCGGATATTTCATCGTGAGGCGCGAGCCGATGTTGCAGTCGATCCATTTGACCTCTGCTTCCTCGTGCGCCAGACCTCGCTTCGTCACGAGGTTGAATACGTTCGCTGCCCAGTTCTGAACCGTGATATACTGAATTTTTGCCCCTTTCAACGCGACGAGTTCAACGACGGCGCTGTGCAGCGTCGCCGTGTCGAATTTCGGCGCGGTACACCCTTCCATGTAAGTGACTTCCGAACCTTCATCAGCAATGATGAGCGTCCGTTCAAACTGTCCGAAATTCTCAGCGTTGATACGAAAGTAGGCCTGTAGCGGATGCTTTACCTTCACTCCCGGTGGCACATAGATGAAACTGCCTCCACTGAACACCGCACTGTTGAGTGCGCTGAACTTGTTGTCGGAGATCGGAATGACTTTGCCAAACCACTTCCGGAAGATTTCCGGATGTTCTTTCAGCCCCTCTGTGCTGCCGACGAAAATAACGCCCTGCTCGCCTACCGCCTTTTTGATATTGGAATACACCGCCTCGGAGTCGAACTGCGCTTCGACACCGGCCAGGAACTTCCTTTCCTGTTCAGGGATGCCGAGCCGTTCGAAAGTCTGTTTCACATCATCGGGGACGTCTTCCCAGCGCTTGCTTGCGCGTTCCCCGGATGAGAGATAGTAGCGGATCTTGTCGAAGTCGATGGCTTCAAGATCCTTCGTTGCCCAGTGCGTCGGCAATGGCTTTTCCATGAAAGTCTTGTATCCCTTGAGGCGAAACTCGCGCACCCAGTCGGGGTCTTCTTTGACGTCCGAGATGTAATGAATTGTCTTCTGAGTGAGGCCAACGCCGGCGTCGCGGGTATGGTGTTCCGGGTAAAAGAAGTTTCCCGCGCTGCGGTCGATATTGATTGCAGTGGTTTCTCCTGGCATAAGTGAGTTTCCTTTCGTTTTGAATCAGACGGCGGCAAGAGCGACTTCCTCCTGTTTAATCCAGTCGTAACCCTTCTCGTCGAGTTCGAGTGCAAGTTCCTTTTCGCCTTCACGGACAATCCGGCCGTCAAACATGACGTGCACGTAATCCGGCACGATATAATTGAGCAGACGTTGGTAGTGAGTGATGAGCAGAATACCCCGGTCGGGGCCGCGGAGGGAATTCACACCGTTTGCCACGATCTTTAGTGCGTCGATGTCGAGACCGCTGTCTGTTTCATCAAGTATTGCGTATTTCGGCTCCAGCATCGCCATCTGCAGGATTTCGTTGCGTTTCTTTTCGCCACCGGAGAAGCCTTCGTTCACTGCGCGCGATGTGAAGGAGCGATCGATGCCCAGCAAGTCCATTTTTTCGTAAAGGTCTGCGTAAAATTCAGTGGCTTCGAGTTCTTCGCCTTCCTCAAGTCGGGCCTGTACGGCCGCACGGAGGAAATTCGCGTTGCTGACTCCGGGAATCTCCATTGGATATTGGAATGCGATGAAAATCCCTTTTCGTGCCCGCTCCTCGGGTTCCATCTCGAGAATGCTTTCGCCGTCGAGGAGGACATCACCGGAAGTGACTTCATAGTCGGGGTGTCCGCCCAGCACCTTCGCAAGGGTGCTTTTTCCGGAACCATTTGGTCCCATGATGGCATGCACTTTGCCCGGCTGAATTTCCAGGCTCAGGCCGCGGATGATTTCCTTGTCAGAAATGCTGACGTGAAGGTCCTTGATTTCAAGCAGGCTCATATCTTGGGTTGTTTATTGTTCCGTTTTGTCAGTGGATGAAGGTTTGATGGATGAAAGTTTCTGGCCCTGGCCGCGCGCGCATTCTGGACAAAGCCCACGTAGTGCGACCTCCTGATGGGAAACGACGGCATGCTGTGGCACTTCCCACGCATCCTGCGCCTGCATTTGGGGCTTCAGTGGAACATCGATAACAACGCCGCACTCATCGCAGAAAAAGTGTCCGTGATCCTCGAGATTTGCGCAGTATCGGGAGGACTGGCGGTCAATGTTCACATGCTTTACGAGCCCACACGCTGCAAGTGTTTCAAGACAGTTGTAAACTGTCGCGAGGGAAATCTTCGGCATCCGCTCTTTGACGCGCAGAAATACCTCAACCGCAGTTGGGTGGTCCCGCTTTTTCATGAGCGCCTCATACACTTCTCGACGATGTTTCGTGAGACGAAATCCCTTCAAAGAAATCGATGCGTCGTAGGTTGCCTTGGACTTTGTATCTACCATCGATGGGCCAATATCGGACCCAATAATCTGACATCAAGAATTATTCTAAATAAAAATTCAAAAGGCTCTCCGCAAATGAAGATGGGTAGGCAACCGGCGGTCGTGACCCGACACTCCCGAAAAGCTTGTCACGAGGCAACGAACCGGTTCAAACGGATGGATGCAGGAATTGATCGAGCATCTGTCTGCCGGAACTGAGCTGACGCCCTGGCAAATCGAATCGGCTGTCGCTTCGCTGGTAGATCAATCGGTGGATCCAACCCAGAAGTCCAGCTTTCTGCGCCTCCTACGTGAAAAAGGTGAGACCGGCAATGAAATTGCGGGGTTTGTGAAGGCGTTGCTGGGACGCGCTGTGGACCCCGGCATTGACCCGGCCAGGGTGAGAGGTCCAATCATCGATGTTTGTGGAACGGGAGGCGATAAGATGAATCTATTCAACATTTCGACCACCGTGATGTTCGTTCTTGCCGCCGGAGGGGCTTGTGTCGTGAAGCATGGCAATCGGGGTATTACCTCGAAATGTGGTGGAGCTGATGTGCTCGAAGTGCTTGGAATCGACATCGAGCTTTCGCCCGGGCGTTTGAGAGAATGCGTCGAACGGACCGGTTTGGGATTCATCTTCGCACCGGCGTATCATCCGGCATTCAAGGCGATCGTGCCGGTCCGAAGGGCGCTCGCGGAGGAGGGAATCCCGACAATCTTCAATCTGCTCGGCCCGCTATTGAACCCGGCACGACCAGATTACCAGCTCATGGGCGTTTTCTCAAAATCCGCCATGCCGAAAACAGCGCGAGCCTTGGCGCTGCTGGGGCGCAAGAGGGCGTGGGTAGTTCACGTACTGATTCGGAGGGCAGAGGAATGGATGAAATCTCGTCACTGGGAGATACCCTCGTGTTTAATGTCGACGGTGAGAATATCGAAAGGATGTACATCTCAGTGACTGATTTCGGATTGCAATCTGCCGTGCTCGCCGACTTGAAGGGTGGAAGTCGCGAAGAAAATGCGGCCATCGTCCTCGGCATTCTGAGTGGAGAGATATTGGGTCCGAAACGCGACCTCGTGGTGGTAAATGCTGCCGGTGCGTTTGTCACTGCCGGGCTTGCCGGGGACTTATCCGAAGGAACCGCGTTGGCCAAAGAGCAAATCGATTCCGGGCGCGCCAATGCGAAACTGACGGAACTGCAGGAGATCAGTGCATAACCCCTTTTCCATGAGGGGGAACTTCAGTCGCCCCCTCCCGGGGTTGTCATCGATGCTGGATCCAGTGCCGCGTTGAGCGTTTCCTCCGGCAGAATGTTCCATTCCTGGCAAATTTTACGAACGGTCCGGCCGGTATTGGCGCTTTCTTTCGCAATCTGCGCCGCACGATCGTAGCCAATGATGGGCACGAGACTGGTGACCATTCCCATGCTCTGTTCAACGAGCTCGTTGCATCGCTCAACATTCGCCTCGATGCCTTCGACGCAGCGTTCACGAAATACGCTTACTGAATTAGTGAGGAGTCGAATGCTTTCGAGAAGATTGTGCGCCATCACCGGCATCATCACGTTTAATTCCAGATTTCCATTCGCGCCTGCCCAGGTGACAACCGTGTCATTGCCAATCACCTGGGTGCAGACCTGCATGAGTGCTTCGCACATCACGGGATTGACTTTTCCGGGCATGATCGAGCTGCCCGGCTGTGTGGATGGAAGTCGTATCTCAGAAATTCCGCAGCTAGGTCCGCTGCTGAGCCACCGGATATCATTGGCAATCTTGAAGAGGCTGACCGCGATGGTCTTCAGCAATCCGCTCGCCTGAACAACTCCGTCCTTCGAACCCTGTGCCTCAAAATGATTTCGCGCCTCGCGGAAAGAGATGTCCGTCTTGCTCCATAGATGGTGCATTACGAGACCGGCGAAGGCCGGATGGGAATTAATCCCTGTGCCAACGGCTGTCCCTCCCTGCGCCAGTTCCTCAAGGGCCGAAATGGCGTTTCCAATTCGGAGTCGTGCAAATTCGATCTGGCGACCGTATCCGCTAAACTCCTGACCCAGCCGGATCGGTGTGGCATCCATGAGGTGGGTGCGTCCGATCTTTATGATGTTCCAGAATTGCAATGTCTTACGCTCGAACGCCTTGTTGAGTTCTTCGAGCGCAGGCATCAAGTCGTTTCGAAGCGCCTCAGCCGCCGCGATGTGAATAGCCGTAGGAATCACGTCGTTGCTGGATTGCCCCATGTTAACGTGATCATTCGGGTGAATCGGATCCTTGGAACCGATCTCCATTCCCGCAAGTTGCGAGCATCGATTCGCAATGACCTCGTTTGCGTTCATGTTCGTGCTCGTGCCCGATCCGGTTTGGAATATATCCACGACAAACTGGGAGTCATGGTGGCCGTCAATGACTTCCTCAGCAGCCTGAGCGATCAAGCGTGCCCTTTCTTTGTCGAGGCGATTCAGCTCTAAGTTAGCTTCTGCGCTTGCCCATTTTATAAGGCCGAGAGCGCGAATAAATCGGCGGGGAAATCGATACCCGCTGATTGGAAAATTAAGCACCGCCCGCTGAGTGGAAGCTCCATATAGTGCTGTGGAAGGTACTTCCATCAAACCCATCGAATCCTTCTCAATGCGTGTTTTTGTCACGGGGGGGCTGTGGTGGAGCTTTGGAAAGAAGGCGTCAACTGACGTCGGCAGCAACGTCGATCGGAGTCTTGCCGTTCGGACGTGGCGCGTGACGGGGCAATTTCCAGAAAACGGTCACAAACATTGGAGGAATGTTTTGAAGACAATACTCGGAGTCTGCGTTTGGAAAGTTCGTTGCATGTCCTCGCAACTCGTTGGTGACCTGGTAGATGATGAATGCTGAATGGGGTTCCGGTTTAAGCGCGTCGAAAACTTTTTGCAGCAGCGCCCTTTTCTTTCCGACCTCGAGGATGCTGAAGGGAATTCCGGAGAAAACGTAATCGCAACATTGCAGTCCGCGTTTCTGAAGCTCACTCAAAATCGTCTGAGCATCCGCGTTGATCACTTCGACGCGCGGATCGCTCTTGAACTGTTCTTTAAGATGTCGGGAGAGATCGGAATCCAGTTCGAACAGCAGGAGTCTCGAATCGGGGTGCATTCGACGAACGACTTCTCGAGTATGACATCCTTCGCCAGGCCCAAATTCCACGATCACTCGAGGCTGGGAAAAGTCGAACTTGCTGGAGACTTTGCGGACTAGAGTCCGGGAACTTGGAACGATTGAGGCCACCCGGGTCGGCCGCATGAGAAATCGCTTAAAGAAGATGGCACTCATAAATTTTGGGAAGCTTGAAGCGAAAATCACACTATTAGAAGGCGGCCCCCGTTTGTCCAGCTTGGGTTGGGAAAGACCTGGCGTGGTTGTGCCGGGAGCATTGCCCTCAAAAAAATTACCTTTCTCAGAACAATGCATCTGGCCGGGAAGCATTTCGAATACAACTTCTACCAATCGAGTCGAAGCACCCAAACGATCAATGAGCATGAAATTCAAAATTTTCCGTATCACAGGCATGGCGGTGCTTCTGTCGCTCGCTGCCTGCAGTCGAAACGAGCAGCCGCTTTCGCGAGCTGAACAGGAGGCTGAAATTGAACGGCAGGTCGCGGCGCGGTTACGTGAAGAGCGGCTGAACGAATTGGAGAAGCAGCTTGCCGATAAGGAAATGGCTCTCGAGGATCGGCAGGCGCTGCTCGCTGAGAAGGAGCGACTGCTGGCGGAGGAGCGGGAGAAACTTGCCTCTGTGAATGCTTCTGCGTCGGAAACAAAGTCCGCTTCAGCCTCAACTGTCGAGCCGGTGGGGGAGCGGGTTGGAAATGCGGGATACGATCTATTTTATGAAGATCTGTCCCCGCATGGATCATGGTATAATACCGATGATTACGGTTACGTGTTTCAACCGGGTGTGGCAACGGCAGCTAGCTGGCAGCCGTATTCCGACGGCGAATGGCTTTACACGGACTATGGTTGGACTTTTGCGACGGAAGAACCCTTTGGTTGGGCAACTTATCATTATGGACGCTGGACGCACTTTAGCGATCTTGGTTGGGTGTGGGTGCCCGGCGACGAATGGGCGCCCGCATGGGTTTCGTGGAGGAGGAGTGAAGACTATGTGGGTTGGGCGCCCCTTCCTCCCGGTTCAAGGTTTGGGAGTGACTCTACGATCACGGCTTCGGTCGAGATCGACTTCGATATTGGGCCGGGATTTTACATTTTCATGCCGATCAACGAATTTTGCGACCGCAACGTGCGCCGGTACCGGGTGCCTGCCAATCGCAACGTGCCGCTGGTGCGGGAGACGTGGAATGTTACAAATCTTGTTCGCAACGAGACTGTTGTAATCAACTACGGTCCCGAATACGACGTGGTCCGCGAACGGAGCGGACGCGACCTCCGACGTTTTCGTATCAATCGCGAGCCTTGGCAAAATGATCGGGAAAGACGGTGGCGTATTGACGGGGACCGGCTCGTGGTGGCTGCCCCGAGTATTGAGAAACCGAGGGGCGAAATCAGACCGGCCCGAGTGGCGCGTCGTCTTTCCAGAGTGAATGTCGATCGAGGCTGGAACGCCGTGGAAAGTGGATCGGAAGCAGAAGAGCTTCGCGGCAGGATACGCGAGCAACAGAGACAGGAGGCGAGGCAGACTCAGCAGCGCCGACGGATTCAGCAGGCACGATTGGAAGCGCAGAACCTGCAGGCCGAAGAACAGAGGAGGCACGCAGGGGAGGAGCGAGAACGGCAAAAACATGGTGCGAATCGGGTGGGCCGCGAGACGGGAGCAGTTCGTCAACAGCAGGATGCCGAAAAGGAGCGCGAGCAGCAGGCGGAGCGTCAGAAGGGCCGTGAGAAAAAACAGGAAGGTGAGAAAAAAGGGCAGCAGGGCAATGCAGAGAAGAAACGCCAGCCACAGCAGGCAGAACCAGGACGTCGCGAGACGGGAGCAGTCCGGCAACAGCAGGAGGCCGAAAACGAGCGCCAGCAGCAGGTGGAGCGTCAGAAAGGCGGTGAGAAAAAACAGGAAGGTGAGAAAAAAGGGCAGCAGGGCAATGCAGAGAAGAAACGCCAGCCACAGCGGGCAGAACCAGGACGTCGCGAGACGGGAGCAGTTCGGCAACAGCAGGAGGCCGAAAAGGAGCGCGAGCAGCAGGCGGAGCGTCAGAAGGGCCGTGAGAAAAAACAGGAAGGTGAGAAAAAAGGGCAGCAGGGCAATGCAGAGAAGAAACGCCAGCCACAGCAGGCAGAACCAGGACGTCGCGAGACGGGAGCAGTCCGGCAACAGCAGGAGGCCGAAAACGAGCGCCAGCAGCAGGCGGAGCGTCAGAAAGGCGGTGAGAAAAAACAGGAAGGTGAGAAAAAAGGGCAGCAGGGCAATGCAGAGAAGAAACGCCAGCCACAGCAGGCAGAACCAGGACGTCGCGAGACGGGAGCAGCCCGGCAACAGCAGGAGGCCGAAAACCAGCACAAGCAGCAGGCGGAGCGTCAGAAAGGCGGTGAGAAAAAACAGGAAGGTGAGAAAAAAGGGCAGCAGGGCAATGCAGAGAAGAAACGCCAGCCACAGCAGGCAGAACCAGGACGTTGCGAGACGGGAGCAGTCCGGCAACAGCAGAAGGCCGAAAAGGAGCGCCAGCAGCAGGCGGAGCGTCAGAAGGGCCGTGAGAAAAAACAGGAAGGTGAGAAAAAAGGGCAGCAAGGCAATGCAAAGAAGAAACGCCAGCCACAGCAGGCAGAACCAGGACGTCGCGAGACGGGAGCAGTTCGGCAACAGCAGGAGGCCGAAAACGAGCGCCAGCAGCAGCCGGAGCGTCAGAAGGGCCGTGAGAAAAAACAGGAAGGTGAGAAAAAACGGCAGCAGGGCAATGCAGAGAAGAAACGCCAGCCACAGCAGGTAGAACGAGGCCGACGCGCGAGGGAACCCGCCCGGCAGAGCCAGAAGGCGGTAAAACAGCGCCGGCAGGCGAAGCGTCAACCCGAACGTGACAAAAAACGTGAGAGTGGAAAAGTAGTGCAGCGAGGTTCGAATCAGCGCGGGGAACAGGGCAATCGCAACCGTGAGGTCGCCAGGAAGCGCGCCCGAAAGCAGGATGAATCAAACCGGGAAAAGAAAAATCGAATCGCTGTCCACTCCAGAGCATCTCACCGTGACGAAACGGAAAAGGAGGGAAAAAAGAACAGGAACGACGATGAGGGGAAGCTTAGGAAAACGAGCAAGAAAGACGACGAAAGAGAGAAGCGGGGGTAAATCTGCAAAAAAAACCGACCGCGTTTGAGGACAAAATAAGCCGGGCCCGAGAGCGTCAAGCCGTTGCCAGTTCATTCTCCGTTGTTTCTACTTCGAGAGCTGTTTCGTCGGCTCGCGAACCGAGAATTTTCAGGATTTCAGGTTCCTTGTAGTGTCGGCGCATGCCACTTTCCGCGAGAACGCTGGCGGGAACGCGGCTGATAAATTCAGCGAATGTGCGCTCGGCCCCCTTGCGCAAAGCGATTTGCCCATTCTTCGAAGCCCAATACTCTTCCTGAATATGGAAGAGCGCCCTCGCAGCCTCGTCCGGACCAAAGTTTTCACGGCGAGCAAGAATCCAGATCAGCGCGGGATCCTCTGGAAGTGCCACGGGAAACGGCACGAACGGCGCGTTGATTCCTTCCTCCGGAATCTCGTTAGGATCCTGAACTTTCAGTCTGGTGTGTGCTTGCCGATCTGGCAGAGAGATTTCGATTTCTAGTGCTCCACTCGATTCATCAGGAACGATCGCCACGTTTTCTTCGCCGAAGCTTGCTGCGAGTTGTTCGCGTAGGTTAGAGACCGTTTCGGGCTGAAGATTCTCAATCGATCCTTCCTCGCAGAATTTTTCGAACGCCTCGAGATTCTTCAGCAACTGCACCTCGCGCTCCACCCGGTCATAAATGGACTTTGGAAGTACGCGCTGGAGCAGGGACATGAGTTCGACTTCGTTGATTCGCTTCGTCTTCATCGTAACGGATTGTTTGAGACCGAAAATAATGTGGATGGGGCGCACTTTGTCGGGTCTTACGCCCGAAACATCAAGCACCAGCAGAGGCATCGAGCATTTTTCCGGAATGATCAACGGATTACCGGCACGTCCCGGAGCGGTTCCTGGAAGCAAAGCAGCTGCCGGGCGATCGTCGTGAAATCAGGCTTTTTTCAGAATTAACCTGACTGCGGCAGCAACATCAGGCGCGATGAAATCCGCTCCAGCATCCCGCTCGTTCTTCCCGTAGCCAGTCTCCACGAGGATCGTCCGCATCCCTGCCGAGCGGCCACAACTGATATCGGCCTTTTTGTCGCCGACGAACCAGGACCGGGAAAGGTCGACGCTGTGTTGCCAGGACGCTTCGAATACCATGCCCGGTATCGGCTTTCGTCGGAGTGAACGTTGTCCGGGCAAAGCGGGGCAGAAGTAGACCGCTTCAATCGTATTCGCGCCGAGTTGTCGCAATAACTCAGCCTGAACCGCCTCGAATTGTTTCATGGAAATGATTCCACGTCCGATTCCGGATTGATTGGTGATGATGAATCGCTTGAATCCACGCTTTCCAAGTTTCCTAAGCGCGTCGTTACTACCGGGGATCATGGCGACCTTCAACGGATCGTTGCAGTAATGTACTTCCTCTATGAGCGTTCCATCACGGTCGAAGAACACACCTGGGCTCGGGCTGGAGCAATCAGACATCAGGAGCCGTTTTCCTCGAAGCTTTCGCTTAATTCTGAGGGCGTAAGTGTAGCCGTTCCGAGTTTGCCCACGACCACACCGCCGGCGTGATTTGCTATTTCGGCAGCTTCGATAGGAGTGGCGTCCGCACTCAACGCAAGTGTAAAAAGCGCGATGGACGTGTCGCCCGCGCCGGAAACGTCGAAAACTTCCCTCGCTTTGGTTGGTGTGTGAAATGCCTGCTCACCTCGTCGGAATAGCATCATTCCCTGTTCGCTCAACGTTATTAGAAGGTTTTCACAGTCCCATTTCTCGAGAAGCGCATCTCCCACGTCCATTAAAGCATTATCCTCCGTCGCGGGTTCGATTGGGTCGGTCCAGGGAAACCCGGCGGCGGCAAAAGCCTCGATACGATTCGGTTTCGCGGCGGAAAGCGAATGCCACCGGAGTGGGTTCCCGGGATTTGGATCGACAGTAACCAGGGAATCCCGGGCGGAGGTTATATTCAGTATCGCATCCGTGAAATGCTGAGTGAAAATACCTTTCCCATAATCTTCAAGAATGACTGCATCGAGTTGCGGCAGCAATTGTTCGAAACGAGCGAGCACCGAAGTCTCCTGTTCGTCGTTCAGGCTGATTTTTCGCTCCCGATCTACCCGTACGACCTGCTGTTGTTTCGCAATGATTCGAGTTTTCACAATCGTTGGGTAGTTTGTGTCCTGAACGACCGATTCGGTGGAAATGCCGTCCTCCTCGAGCAGAGATTTCATCAACTTTCCGTGCACTTCGGTCCCGAGGATTCCTATGACGTCGACATCGCAGCCGAATTGCCGAAGATTACGAGCGACGTTCGCGGCACCGCCTGGATAATATGTTTCACGGTCGACCTCAACGACTGGCACGGGTGCCTCGGGTGAAATCCGGTGAACTCTTCCCCAAACGAACTCGTCAAGGATCAGATCCCCGATCACGAGGATTCGTTTGGAGCTGAAGACGCGCAGAAGATCGACGAGACGTTGCCGGTTCATTGTTGCACAAGCTTTTCGGTGACTGCTGCGAAGAGCAGCGGAATCATAATTTCGTGGTGTCCAGTGAGGTAGTACCCTTTTCCTCCTAGGTGGGTTGGGCGGCGCATCACGTTTTCTGTGGGGCGATACTGACGGATCATATCGAATGTGGCAGTCGTAAAATGCGTCACTTCGTTACCGAGATTTCGCGCGATCGTGAGTGCCTTTAAAAAAACTTCCGGCATGATGACCGCGCTGCCGACGTTTAACACCACTCCCCCTTGTAGCTGCGCAACGACTGCAGAAAATCGCTGGAAATCCCGATAACTGGTCTCTCCGAGAACGGCGCCATTCGCCGTTGGATGCTGGTGGATAATGTCGGTTCCCAGCGCGATGTGCACGGTGACCGGGGCATTCATTTCGACTCCGGTGCACAGGATGCTGTCTTCGCGCTTCGGAAATCCGCTATCGCGGATCGTTTGGCCGAGAATCTCGCCCGCTCCCAAGCCTAAGATGACTCCACGTTCCAGTGCGGTGTTCATAAATCTCGAGGTCTCATCCACCATCCCGAAGGTTCCGTCGTCGAGTCCCTTCTGCACATCCTCGCTGGTCTCTCCCTGATAGGCGGTTTCAAAGTCGTGAATTGCCCCGGCGCCGTTGAACGCGACGGCGGAGATGATCCCCCGGCGCATCATTTCCGTGATGAGTGGATTGAGGCCGCATTTTATTGGGTGAGCGCCCATCATGAGCAGCACCGGCCGTCCATTTCTCGTGGCGTTGACAATGTCCTGAACGATGTTCCTGAGATCTTGCCCCGCTAGGATATGCGGCAGGTTATCGAAGAAAGCTGCGAAAGTGCTGCCAGCTTTGTGTACATGGGCAAATGCCTCCGCAGCGACTTTGTTTGGACGTTCACGGAGCGCATACGTTCGGATGCGTGAAAAATCGAGTGGTGGAAAATCCATAATTGCGATGGTTCCCGGCGGTTTGATTTCAGCTAGCCGGATGCCGCCAGAGCGAATGCGAATTGCGAATCAAAACTCAGAACCTGTCAATGAATTTGCCGGGTGATGTAGCGTCCAAAACAATGCTTGAACTGGAAGGGCACGCTCTGATTGAGTGGGCTAACGTTCAAATACCAATCTATTTACTTGCATGCGGAATCGGTCGCTCCGAACTCTACTTCGCCCGTATTGGATATATGTTGGCCGGTGGTTTGCGATTTCGCGTCTTTCTATGAAAATCATTCACCTTTCTCTTTGTGCTGTCGTTATCCTTCCGTGCCTTGCGGTCGCAAAGGCGGCGCCACCGAAGACAATTGATGTCAGCAACTTCCCGGCGAAGATGGTGGAAGATGTTGTGGTTCCTGTCCCCAGTGAAGTTTTCAACGTGATGAGTAAGCTCGGTGGTGCAAACTGGCACGGCGTCATGAGAACCGAGGAACTTTCTCCGTCTGGCGATCGGGCGCAAATTGCGCTGCTTTTTGGCACCGTAATCGCCGATGGCTTTGTCGCGGTCGAGGCCGGCGACGCGGAAGCGGTCAAGCAAATCGGCCGGTCGGTGCTTCGCCTCGCCCAGGCGCTAGGGGTGAAGAGGCATGTCCTGGCTCGCACTGAGAGTATTCTCGAAGGGGCGGATAAGAAGAACTGGCAGCTGGTGAAGCAGGAACTCGATGGCGCACAGTTCGATGTGAAGAGTGCGATGGTTGACCTTGGCGACGCCGACTACGCGCAGCTTGTGAGTCTGGGCGGTTGGATTCGTGGGACAGAAGCCATGACGGCGCTTCTCGATAAAGACTACACGAATGATGGTGCGGAGCTGCTGCATCAGCCAACGCTTCTCCAGTATTTCGTTCAGCGCATTTCCCGGATGAGCGATAGGATTAAGAGTGACCCTGTCGTGAAGACTGTCAGCGAGCTTCTTCCCGAGATCGAACCACTGATCGAGACGCAGGACGGGACCATATCGAAAGTCTCCGTCACGAAAATCCATGAAATCACCGCTTCCATGGTGAACGCGATCACCTCCAAGGGCAACTGAATCAGTGAAAACCACTTTCAAACTCACGTCCGCAATTCTTCTCTGTCTGGGGCTGATGCTTTGTCCGGCTCGCGCCACCATCGACGACTCGCTTTCCTTCGCCCTGGAAGCCGCGATGCCGTATGTGAGGGATGGCTTTACGGTGCGTGAAGACTATTGGGGTGGCGACCTTGCGGCCGGAACGCAGAAGGCGATCGTTCACCAGCTCTTTAAGGGAAATGAATACTGGTTCTGGATGGGAACGGACGTGGATGGAGCGAGGATATCCGTGCATGTGTACGATTCTGAGGGAAATCTGACTGAGGCGGAGTCGTGGCAGAGAGACAAATTCGCCGGAGCCCGTGTTGTCCCCAGAAAAACCGGATCTTACTACCTGATCGTCGAAGTCGAAAGATCTCCCAATGAGCGGACAAGCTGGGCTCTTGCTTACGGTTTCCGTTAACGTTATCGAAGCTGCATATTTCGTTTTTTTTCCGAGCGTTCAGTCGTTCTACGCCTGATCGATCTCTGCCGAATAGCGGCGGATGAATCGGCTTCTTGTTACCCGGTCATGGCTGTTGACACATTGGAATTCGAGAATGGACGGGCTGTTCAGGCGCTGTACGGCAATGACCTCAAGTTGATTAAGGATCTTGAGGAACGTCTTGCAGTGCGGATTACGACCCGCGAAGGCTGGATCCGGATCGAAGGAGAAGAAAGCGGGGTAGAAAAGGCGCGCCGGGTATTCGAGCAGCTTGATCGCGTGCACCGGGGTGGTATGCCGGTCGGCAGGCCGGAATTTAATTACGCGTTGCGTTCCGAGTTAAATCCAAACATAGGGGCGCTCGACGAACTGCTGGACGCCAAGGTTGTTTTCTCTCCGCGCCGTCCTCCGCTGATTCCGAAAACGATTCGACAACACCGCTACATTCAGGCGATTGAATCGCTCGATGTTGTTTTCGGCATTGGCCCCGCAGGCACGGGAAAAACATATCTGGCAATGGCCATGGCCGTCGCCGCTCTGAAGCAGGAAAAGGTAAAACGCATCATATTGACGCGTCCGGCAGTCGAAGCGGGCGAAGCGCTCGGGTTCCTGCCGGGCGATCTGAGAGAGAAAATATTTCCTTACCTGAGGCCTCTCTACGATGCACTTTATGACATGATAGAGGCGGAAGAGCTGCAAAAGTATCTCGATCGTGGCGTAATCGAGATCGCGCCGCTGGCTTACATGCGAGGTCGGACGCTAAACCATGCGTTTATCGTTCTGGACGAAGCGCAGAACACGACTACTGAACAGATGTTCATGTTTCTCACGCGGCTCGGTCTAGATTCCAAGTGTGTCATAACCGGCGACGACACCCAGATCGATCTTCCGGGCAACAAGCGCTCCGGCCTGATCGAAGCCCGACACGCGCTGAAAGGAACCAGCGGTGTCGTTTTCACCTTTTTCGAAGAAACCGACGTAATCCGGCATGAACTGGTGCAGTCGATCGTGAAGGCGTATCGTCTGTATCGTGGCGGAAAAGAGACTGAAAATAAATGATTGAATAGTTGCCCGCGTGGTAACGATTTTCGTTCGACCGCATGTTCAAATTTTTCGAGAGACAGAGACTGGTGAAGAAGGGGCTGGCATCGCCCAAGACGCGGCGCCGTCGCTCGAGCAGCGAATTCATGGAAAAGCTCGAAACCGGCACGGGGACGAAGCTTGCGATTTTTGCCGGTTTCATGTTTGGCCTCGGCTGTCTCATTTTCTATGGGCTGCAGCAGCAGCCGGCAGAGAAGTTTCTCATCGGCCTCCTGATCTTTGTCACAGCGCTCGCGGCGCTCTGGATCAATCATCCGGATTCCTTTCATCGGAACTCGCGTCTGGCGCTGATATTCGGGGTGTGTCTTCTGCACCTGACACTGGTGAAGATATTCCTTGTGCAGGGTCGCAAGGACGAATTCGACCTCGGGATCGCAACGTTACTCATACCGTACGCGTTCGCGCCGTTGGTATTATCAGTGCTTCTCGGAAAGAACCATGGCATTTACGGTGCCATTTTCGTGAGCCTATGGGGGTCAATCGCGCTCAGGGAAGTGGATGCGGCTCAGTTTCTCGTAATGAGTCTCATCTGCGGATTCGTTGCAGTATTTATTACATTGCAGGTGAGGCGCCGGAGTCGCCTGCTCCGGGCGGGAATGTTCGTCGGGATCGCGACATGGATTCTCGCGCTGACTTTTGGACTCATCGGGCCAATATTCTGGGAGTATCCCGCTGGTACAGATTGGAAACTGATCGGCTGGCAGAGCCTCGCTGCTGTCAGTTCCGGAGTAATAACTGCCATCCTGGTCGGGGGTGTCTTGCCGGTGCTGGAGAGCATTTTTGGAATTACGACAGATATTTCATGGTTGGAACTCGCTGATTTGAATCATCCGTTGCTCAAACGCATGACCATCGAGGCGCCGGGGACGTATCACCATAGCCTCGTCGTTGCAAATTTGGCGGAGGCGGCGGCGGAGAAGATCGGGGCCAATGCGACTTTGTGCCGCGTGTGCTCTTATTTTCACGACATCGGGAAGCTCGTGAAGCCGGACTATTTCACGGAGAATATGAGTTTCGAGCGCAATCCGCACGATGATCTTGCTCCGACAATGAGCGCATTGATTATTATCGCGCACGTGAAGGAGGGCGTGGATCTCGCCCTCAAGCACAATCTCAATCAGGAGATCGTGGACATTATCCAGCAACATCACGGCACGTCCCTGGTTCAGTATTTCTATCGAAGAGCACTGCAACAGCAGGAGGACGCGCGCCAGGGTGGCAAGATCATGAACATTCGAGCAGAAGATATTCCGGAAGTGCGGGAAGAGAGTTTCCGATACGGTGGCCCCCGACCACAGACCAAAGAGGCGGCAATTATCAACCTCGCGGATTCCATCGAAAGCGCATCGCGGAGTCTCGAAAAACCTACTCCCCAGAGAATCGACCAGCTTATCAAGGATATAGTTGAGAAGCGCATTCTTGATCATCAGCTTGACGAATGCCCTCTCACGATGCGCGAATTGCAGGAAATTGCGGCGTGTTTTAAGTTCACCATGCGCAGCATGATGCACAGCCGCGTTTCGTATCCATCCGATCGCCCGCAGCGATCGAAAGAACACGTGCAGGTCCGACGGGACGCGCCACCTGTGTCGGCCGCCTGAGATAGGATAATGTACCCCTGCCGGTGATGCTCGGCATATTCAATCATCAGGATCAGTTCCGGGTGGATGTCGGTTGGCTCGAGAGGATCGGCACGTTTGCGCTTCCGCTCTGCCTGGCCTCTCCGGGAAAACATGCTGCTCCATTATCCGATCTGGAGGAGGTCGAGGTTAGTTTGCTGGATAACGAGACAATCACCAGAGTGAATGAAGAATTTCTCCAGCACGAAGGACCGACAGATGTGATCACCTTCGACCACGGGGAAATCCTGGTAGGGGTGGAAGTCGCAGAGGCAAACGCCGAGAATTTTGGGAATTCGTTGAACGACGAACTTGCTCTTTATATGATTCATGGCCTGCTCCACCTGAACGGTTGGGAGGACGAAGATCCCACCGAAGCGGCCGAGATGGCCATCCTGCAGGAGTCGATTCTCGCAGGATCGATCCGTCTTTCAGATCAAGAATGAAAATCTCCAAAAGGCATGAGCAATGAGATATTCAAGGGAGAAGATATTGTGGGATGCTGTGCTCGTTGCGTTACGGAAATGGAAAAACGCTGCGGTTCCACTGGATTGAGCGATTGATATTAAGATGGCTGCTGAAAAGACCGTTATTGGGACAGAAACAAGGGAAAAGCGGGCAATCGACGTGCCCTGGAATGTGGTTGTCCTCAATGATCCGGTGAATTTGATGAGTTATGTCACTTACGTTTTCCAACGGGTTTTCGGCTATCCGCGTGAACGTGCAGAGAAACACATGCTGGAAGTTCATGAGCAAGGCCGCTCCATCCTGTGGACCGGCCATCGCGAGACCGCAGAAAGTTACGTAGAGAAATTGCACGGGCACCTGCTCCTGGCACAGCTCGAGAAATCAAGGTGAATTTCACGCGTCGGGATGATAATACGCTTTTGCTCACAGGGCTTGATGCGTTTCTGTTCGAGCTTTTGCGTCAACTGGATGCTGCTGCTTCCCTTGGTACCGACGATCCGGCCATTGGGCGGTTTTTTCCCAGGCCGGCTGCGGACGAGGAAAGTGAGATTAATCGAGACTGGCAAGAATACGTCGCTCCGGAGTTGCGCCATCTTTTCGAAGAGGCGCGGAAAATTGTGCAACGAGATCTCGAAACAGTCGAACCTGTTCCGGGCGATCCGAATAAGCTCAGCGTAGTCATACCATTGCAAGATGGCAATGCATGGCTAAGTGCGCTCAATCAAGCGCGTCTCGCCCTCGCGGAACGTCACCGTGTGACCGAGGAGGATATGGAACTTAGATTACCGATGATTGTTAGGACCGATCGCGATTTCGCACTTTTGCAGATTCAGTTCTATGGGTTGGTCCAGGAATTTCTCGTTGAAGCCCTTTCCAGGGAATGAAGTCGCCGCAACGCGTACGGCCCTGCGCGGGAAGCCGTCCCAAAATCAGGAAGAATCATCTGCTTCAGCGACGGTATGGAGAAGTCGCCAGTTCTTTTCACTTTTGCTGATTGCAAATCGTTGCTACACGTCGCCGAATGGACTGGCATGAAACCGAAGAACAAGGCATTCCTATACTTTACCTCGAGGGTGAATTAGACCTCGAATGGTCGCCCGATCTTCGCAAGATTCTGCAGTCCAAACTTCGAAAAAAGTGTCGGGGCCTTGTGCTGGACCTCGGAGGGGTAACGTATATCGATTCTTCGGGTCTGGCGACAATCGTGGAGTACCTTCGCGATGCTGGCGATTTCAATGGAAAGATTGCGCTGGCGAATTTGCAGGGATCTGTGCGGACGATTTTCGAAATGGTGCGGCTGAACGAGGTCATCCCTCATTTCTCTTCTGTTGCCGAGGCCACGGACGCGGTGCGGAAGGCGTGAACGCCTACATTCGGCTAAATGGAGAGATCCTGTATTGGATTTTCATCGCTCCGTTTACCGGTCGAATGTTCAATGTGCAGCAGGTTTTTCATCAAATCGTGAGGATCGGAGTTCGCGCGACTCCCATGGTTGCGCTCACTTCGCTCAGCATTGGGCTTACGCTTGCGATGCAAAGCGCGCAGGAATTGAAACAGTTCGGTGGCGAGGATTTTATCCCGAATCTGGTTTCAGTCTCCCTGCTCCGCGAACTTGGGCCGGTGCTCACTGCGGTGATCGTTATTGGCCGGAGTGGATCTGCGGTCACTGCGGAACTCGGCACGATGAAGGTCTCCGAAGAGATCGAGGCGCTTCGCGTGATGGCGATCAACCCGATCTATTTTCTCGTAATTCCACGGTTTCTGGCGATGCTCATCATGTTGCCTGCGCTTACGGTTTTTGGAAACTGCGTTGGTATCTTTGGTGGCTGGACCGTTTGTCACTGGGCGCTGGACATGTCGACCGCCAGATACGTGCTGAGTGCGCTCGACAGTTCCGATGTATGGGATCTTTATTCAGGCCTTATCAAGAGCGTCGTTTTTGCATGGCTGGTAATTACAATCGCATGCCACACCGGACTCGCCGTCGAGGGAGGCGCGGAGGGAGTAGGGCATGCGACGACAATTTCCGTCGTCACTTCATTGCTGATCATGCTTGTAGCGAACGCTGTTCTCACCAGCTTCTTCTTCGTCGTGTTTTGAGCATCTGAGATGGGCGCCAATGAGCCAGTGATTGAAGTGGAGGATCTCGTGCGCGAATTTGGCAGGCGGCGTGTCTTGAATGGAATCTCTTTCAAGGTGTACGCCGGTGATACGTTGGTCGTCATGGGAGGGAGCGGTTGCGGAAAGAGCACGCTATTGCGGCATTTGATCGGGTCGATGCGACCGACTTCCGGCTCAATCCGCATATTCGGCAAGGACATCTGTGCGATTCCCGAGCGCAGCCTGGCTGCAGTGCGCCGTCGTTTTGGGGTGCTTTTTCAAAGCGGAGCGCTTCTTCAGTCGATGACGGTGGGAGAAAACGTTGCGCTTCCGATCATTGAGCATGGAGCCCTCGATCGAAATATTGTTGAACTAATCGTCAAGATGAAGCTGGAGCTCGTCGGCCTGACGGGATTCGAAGACCTCAAGCCTGCCGAGATCAGTGGGGGAATGAGAAAACGTGTCGGTCTCGCGCGTGCTCTTGCACTCGATCCTGAGCTCTTATTCAGCGACGAACCAACTTCGGGTCTCGATCCAATCATGACCGCCGTCGTGGACGCGTTAACCACGGATCTGACGCGAAAAATGGGCGTGACCGCCGTCGTGGTGACTCACGATATGGTGAGTGCTTTTCGGATCGCAACCAGAATGATCATGCTAGGTGCGGGTAAACGCCAGGGCACGATCATCGCCGAAGGTTCGCCACAGGAAATTAGGGCGCATCCCGATCCCGAGGTGCAGCAGTTCATCCGCGGTGAACCCGATGGTCCGGTTCCGCTCAAACTTTCGCAGAGCGATTATCTTCAGCAGCTTTTCGGCCGGCCACGGCCGCTGCCAAATGCAGTGCTCGAATGAGAAAGAACGTCGGCGATTACCTCGTTACAATCATCGTGGTACTTTGCAGTGCGGCCCTGCTCGGAGCCCTTACGTTCGGGTTATCCGGACGAAAAATCCGTGATAGTGACAGAATCCTCTACATCGATTTTCCAGATATTGCTGGTATTAAACCTTATTCGCAAGTGCGCTACGGAGGCACACTTGCGGGCGAAGTTCGCGAGATTCGGCATCTCGGACTTTCTGAAAGAAACAGTAATTCCGATCCGCAGAACACGGTGCGGATAGCTGTTGTGCTAGATAAGAATCTCCCTCCGCTGCCTGCGGATATTGATGTCGGTCTCGGTTCGGATACGTTGTTGAGCGAAAAATTCGTGGCATTGAACGGTGGCGACCCGGGTGGTGGCGTTTTGCAAAATGGTGCAATTGTCTCGGGTGCACCTGGCATGGATCTCGATCGGCTAACGCAGAAAGCGGAAGGTCTATTGGCGAGCGCCGCAAAGCTCGTTGCGAACTTGGATCCGCTTATGAACGACGCCAACGAACTGCTCGGAGATATCCGCAAGCGTCTCGATGTGACATTGCCAAAGCTGGACGAATTCATAGACACCGCAAAAAAAGTTGGCTCTTCTGCGGATCATCTCATAGGGCACGCCGATACATTTATCGCAGACAACGAGGAGACGGTCCGCGAGAACCTGTCAGAGTTGCGCAACGCACTTGGCAACGTGAACAGGTTGCTTGGAAAGGCGACTGGCTTCATAGGAAGAACGGATGCAGAGGTCGAAGCCAGGATGGCGGAACTTGAAGTCGTGCTCGAAAATCTGAAGGTCGTAACGACGCATGCGAAGGCGATCACTGCAACATTGGGCGAACGTCCTTCACGCCTGATTTGGCCCAGCAAACGTCGCAGATTGCCCAGTGAGGAAAAAATTCTTCGCAGCGGCCGGCCAGTGCCCATCGCTCCACTTGATTGAGGCACAGTCGGCGTGGCATCGAAACATAGCGCCTGTAGCTGCAGTCTATGACCGCCGGCATTTCGCGACATTCATTTGAGAACTGCTCTGTTAATGCGTGCCTGAAGGACGAACAACGGTTATATCTCAGTCCTGCAATGAGCGGTGAACTCTGTCAGGATCGTGGCAGATACTTCACTTGAGGATTTCGATGGTGGCAGGAATGGTTCCTCTTTCTCCGCGACGAACGATCGTCAAGGCGGCTCTCAATTTCCATCCGGGACGCAGTACGAGCCATCCGATTCGTTCGACATCTGCATCAAGGGATGAGATCGCCGCTTCTTGTTTTGCCTGGTCCATTGGAGTCAGGCGTTCTGCGACTTTCCAGGCATAATCCCTCGCCCTGGACAAGCGGAAGTTGATCAAGAACTCGTCCTTCCTTCCACCAATCCAATCAAGAAATTCCGTTAGAGGCCAAATCTGGGCGAGTTCATTTTCCACCTCATCAATCAGTTGCGAGAGAATCCCGTTGATCTTGTTGAAATCATCATGCCCTGTGGGTCAATGTCTTAACATCGCAACTTCTCGGGCGTTTCTCTTTCTTGGGTTCCCAATTAGGCAACCGCGTGGAGCGATTCAGGCATAGACTGACCAATGCTCATCCGTATTCCGCGGAAAGACTCTGTCATTTCGCAGCAAGTATGCCGAATATCGCCGATTCGAGGTGATTTTGTGGCATGGTTCCTGTAGGGCGGCCGACTCCGGTTTTCGCCCTTTTTGAACCGCAATCCGTGGGAGAATGCCCGCCCCTTACCGCACGCAATACTGAGACTTTAAAGAGAAGTATTCTCTCTTTGGTGAGAAAAAAACCTTTTCAGAAGCAAAAATTGACATGCCAAGTGAATTTTTTTATTGAAATTATTAAAAATATTGTCAGTATCGAAACAACAAGACATCCGAAGCCGTAATGCTATCGGAGTCACATGACGAAACGGGAGCCTACTTATGAACAGACAGTTTCTTCTTTGCCGCACACGCGCTGCATTCACGCTGGTGGAAGTGATTGTTTCCATGACGATCATGACCGCCCTCCTCACAGGAGTCTTCACGGTCAGCAGTCGATGCAGCAGCGTTTTGAAGTCAGTGAAAGAATACAGCGCTGCCAACCGGGCAGTGCGTGATCGTGTTGAGCAGATCCGGAGATCCTCCTGGACGACGACGACGTCCGCGAACGCGCTTCGCGACTTAGTGGTCAACGCCATTCCGGCTTCCTCAAGTGCAATTCCGTCAGAAGTCGAGACTCTTACTATTTCGGCCTATCCGCCTTCCAGCCCCGCAAAGACTCCGATCGTAATCGAGCGCAAGGATGGATCCACCCGCATCGTCACTGACAACCCCTTGCTCTACGACGAACCCATCCTTCTTGTTACGGACCGATGGCAATGGAATGCCACATTTGGCAATCGCGGCTGCGCTCGAGAAGTCGCCACGGTGGTCACATACAGAGATTATCGCCGATGAAAAAAAACAACCTCATTCTAAACAGGGCAGCTTTCACCCTCACTGAAGTCATTGTTGCCTCGGCTGCGGCCTCTATCCTGCTAGCGGCCCTCTCAACCGGAGTGATTACAATGAAGCGATCGCTCGTCGTGAATCTCGGCGCCGCTGAGAGCGAGTCGGCCATGCTGCGCATGGCGGATTACGTCACGATGGACCTGCGCCAGGCCGAAACCGTTTCGACTAGCTCCGACGCAGACGGCAACAGCGTGCTGACGCTCACGCTTCCGGCCTGCTATGAGAGCGACGACCCTTCAAACGCGGGCTTCAGGAACCTTCGGGAAGCTACGATTGTTAATGGAGACGTCGTTTACGGAACAGGCACTCCGGCAACTGTCGAGTATAAGCTGGTGGACGGTGATGTCCGCCGCGTCCAATCCAACTTTCCGGTAACCGTTGTCGGCGACGTGGACTCTTTCACGCTTAGCCTCGTTGATGATCGATCGAAATCAGAGGTAGCCTACACGGCTTCATTCACGTCGCAATATAGCCCGATCTTCGCTGCGAAACCCCGCACTGTGGAAGGTGTGGTTAGAACCCGGAATCCACGTAAAGACTGAACTTATGAAAATGAGATGCAACTCTGCTAACCGACGCTCGGGCGGCTTTACCCTTATTGCCGTTATCGCAGGTGTCTTTATCCTGTCACTCCTTGCGGCTCACGTGCTTCGAGTAATTAGTACCAAGCCCAGTATCGTGTTCCACGCTGCGGCGTGGAATGAAGCGCTTGTTGCCAGCGAATCTGGCATCGACCTTGGCCTTAGCACGGCCAGAGACGCGCTCAACGATCCGACTGGCACATGGGCAAACTGGACGACCGCGAATGGGATCTCGCAGCGATCGTTCCCCACCCTGAAACATGGGGGCAATGGCACGAACACTCTAATGATGTCGGTCAGTATGGAGCCCCTGGTCGTGTCGGACTCCGGCGTGGAATGGTACAATGTCCGCTCGATTGGCAGTGCCCTGCTTTCAGGTCCGACGAGGACCGACGACAAACTCGACATTAAACTGCGCAAGCTCAGCTTTTTCCAGAATTCCCGGACTAACGTTCCCGTGAGCCAGCCGCTTGCGGAACGGAGGATCGAAATTCTGGCCCACGCGAAGCGTCGTTTTTCCCTGTCTATGGTCGCAAAGGAGCGATTCCGCATGAACAACCACAACGTTCTTATCGATAGCTACGACTCAGATGACTCGGAAGCGTCGACCGACGGGCTGTATGATCCCGATAAGGCGAAGGATAACGGCGACATCGCCACCAAGGGCTCACTCATTGAGGCAGGCGACGCTTATATAATGGGCGATGCTTCCACCAACGGAGGCACCATTCCCGACAATGTTGAGAATGGCGACAACATCTCGGGAGACATCTATAACGACTTTGATGACCGCCTGCCTCCTGTCGACAGGCCGTCATGGTCCAGCTTTAATGTACTTCCGGTGGTGAACAATACCACGACCCTCAGTGGCGGTACCACGGCGGAAGCACCTTCCCGGTACAAACTCACCAAGCTCGAAATTCGCGGAGGTGACACGCTGACTCTGGAGGGGGATTCCTCCGACCCCCCCGCTACCCGCTATTTCGAAATCTGGGTCACGGGTGACATGATTGTCAGCGGCAACGCGGAGATCGTCATGCCACGCGGTGTCAAAGTGGACTTCTACGTCGAGGGCAACATCGACATTGGTGGCAACGGCATCACGAACGTCAGCCAGATGCCGGTCAACCTGAATCTCTACAGCGTGCGGCCATACGACAATAACGGGCCCATTCCGCTCGAAAGCCTTTCTGCCAGGGATATCCCTTCGGTGAAGCTTCATGGCGAATCCAGCTTTTACGGCGCTTTCTATGGACCGACAGCAGACCTGGGCCTGGGAGGTGGCGGAAGTGAAGACAGCCAGGTATTCGGGGCCTTCGTCGCCAAGACGATCAGCATGAATGGCAACGTGCAGGTTCACTACGACGAGCAGCTCGGAGAGGTCGGACCCATTGCTGACTACGAGATCGTTAGCTGGATTGAGGACGATCGCGGCGACCGCAATTTCTGACATGCGTTCGTACTCCTCAGACGATATGCGTGTGCGGGTGATGGCCGGTGCGCCGTGCGCGATATTCCTTCGATCCATTGAAGCCTGCC
The DNA here is from genome assembly GCA_963805815.1 of uncultured Verrucomicrobiae bacterium. Classification (GTDB taxonomy): domain Bacteria; phylum Verrucomicrobiota; class Verrucomicrobiia; order Chthoniobacterales; family Chthoniobacteraceae; genus CAWDWA01. The sequence continues at coordinate 100,871 of CAWDWA010000031.1, read as the reverse complement.
TCTATGGATTTCCTGAATAAGACCTTCTTACCTTTGGACGGCGACGCTCGCCGCACTTCCATCGCCGTCTTCATTCGCTCTGCGAAACGCCTTCGTTATGATAATGATGACCTCGGCGTCTTTCTCGGCCGCGGGAAACGGGAAGGTCAATTCGTCGAAATCACCACAACTATAAGAAATATGAGTGTATGAACGTCCCATCTGTTGTGCGTCACGCTCGCTGTATCCTGCGGAAATCCGTTGCAGGCCAGTCCACCCGTTGGCACTGGGAGCACCTCGCCCGGGAATTCCACTGTGGCCCGCTTGTCGAATCCCGCGGGTCAGGGAAGCCATCTCGATAAATCTGTAGGAATCGCATCGGCGCGATTGATTGCGAGGTATGACTTTCGTGTCGACGTCGATGTGAATCGACGGGCTGGGGTCTGGTCGAGTGGAGGAAAAGCGAGTAGAGCTTATCTGGAGAAGACGAGCGTACCCCGGCCGAGGGGCGCGCCCCGGGAATGCTGCTGAACTTTTTCGATTTTCGGGCACGGAAGCCACAATTTTGGGAGCAGTGAAGGCGCGCGGAGTGGATCCGGGATCGAGCGCGCGCCGTAGGTGGTGATTTCTGCCACCGGATTGCCCGTTTGATTATCTCGCCTGACGCATCACAATCCGCGACAAGGTGGATTCACGAGTTTCTTCCGCTGCTTCCCTCTGCACGCCTTCGTTTCTGCGCCTTGCCTCTTGACGGGCGGAACGACAACCGCCATATCGGTCCCAACCGCATTTGCGCATTTCGATGAACCAAGCGACCGGCCATTCGGGAGCCAACAGATTCGTGATTGCCTCCTGGTGTCTCTACGACTGGGCAAATTCGGCTTTTACGACGCTGGTCGTGACATTTGTCTACGCCACCTATTTCTCCCAGGCGTTCGCCGAGAACGAGGATCTCGGTACCGCCCTCTGGTCACGTGGGATTGTAGTGAGTTCTGTATTGATCGCAGTCTTGTCTCCGATCCTTGGAGCCATGGCCGATCGCGGCGGCTCCCGGCGAAAGTCACTTCTGGTGAGCACGCTCATCTGCGTGGGCGCAACCACCGCGCTGACCTTCATCACACCGGGAAAGAGCTATGAAGCATTTTTGGCCCTCTCGGTCTTTGTGGTTGGAAATGTGGCCTTCGAGGTAGGGATGGTATTTTACAACTCTTTTCTGCCTACAATTGCACCGGCCGAACGGATCGGCAGGATTTCGGGCTACGGCTGGGGTCTCGGATATGCTGGAGGTCTGGCGGCTTTGGTGGTGGCTCTTTTGGGGTTTGTTGGGCTGGGTGGGGATCCGCTTCTCCCACTATCCCAAACCGACAACTTCAATTTGCGCGCAACCAATCTTCTTGTAGCGGGATGGTTTCTGATCTTTAGCATCCCGATGCTCGCGTTCGTCCGCGACGTCGAACGCTTATCCGCCCGGCTTGAGATTCGCGCCGCTTTCAGCACCCTCGCGGAGACGGTTCACAAGATTGGGCGGTACCGCGAGATCGTGAAATTCCTCCTGGCCCGATTGGTCTATAACGACGGTCTCATCACCATCTTCGCATTCGGTGGAATTTACGCCGCCGGAACATTCGGCATGACGTTCGAAGAGGTGATGATCTTCGGTATCGCGATTAATGTCGCTGCCGGGTTGGGCGCCGTTGCATTCGGCTTTTTCGACGACAAGCTTGGAGGGAAAGCTACAATTTTTATAAGCATCATTGCTCTTGCGATTTTCTCGCTAATAGCAGTCGTTGCTCCGTCGCGGGTGCTTTTCTGGGTAGCCGGCATGGGGATCGGGATTTTTGCAGGTCCCAATCAAGCGGCAAGCCGATCACTCCTGGGACGATTCGTCCCCGAGAAGCATCAGGCGGAGTTCTTCGGATTCTTTGCGTTTTCGGGGAAAGCTACGGCGTTTCTCGGCCCCCTGCTTCTGGGGTCTCTAACGGTGCACTGGGGGCAGCGCGCCGGTGTCGGCTCGGTCCTCTTGTTCTTTCTGGTCGGTGGCATAATGCTGCTGCTGGTGAATGAGCGCAAAGGCATCGAAGCGGCGCGCGAGTAGTTGCCGAGGGAACGAATCGTCCAATTGCCTTTGATATTTACCTGACCAGCGTTCTACTCAGATTTCTCCGTGTTTTGGACGCGATGGGCGAGGGCTTGTCGCCAACCCGGAGGCGCAACAGCGTCAAGTTTTTGAAGCAGAGCGTCGCGGGTTGCTGTGAACTGGGTATCCACCTGCCTGGAAGCAGACAGAACAGTCGCCAGCCTAAGCGCTCCCAGTGAGACCAATGGGTCGGAAAACGCTTCCGCCGTAAATGCGGGAGTGAGTTGGGCGGTCAGCCATTTGCCACGCCACCCGAAATCATTTTGAAAGTCATCCGCCGCGCGAGCGCAGCCTGTGGCGAGAAAAGTCCGGCGCAGCAAAGCGTCCGCCGAAGTATCGCCAGCGCGAGCGGACCACAGGCCTGCCGCGGCTGAGAAATTATCCGCTCTCATTAGGAGGCGCATAGCGTCGCTGCGAGATTCGGCGTTCGCAGGGTCTGCAGAATAAATGCCGATAAGTGTATCTGGAAGTGCGTTGAGAACGGGAAATTTGCGTTCCTGAAACAGGCGGTCGCTTGTATCTTTCCACTTGAGCTCGCCGTCGTGAAGTTCTACCCAGGCGCCCCTGATGTATTCAGCAAGATCTAGTTTGCGATCAGCAGGCAGTTTCCATGTCTTCACTTCGTTGTCCCATGAGCCCGAGGCGAGCGTCTGGCCGTCTGGATGCCACGCCACGCAGTAAACGGCGCCGGTATGGCCTTCGAACGTGGCAAGCAGCTTCGCGCTCTCCGCATCCCACAGCTTCACTTTGTCGTCCATTGAGCCCGAAGCGAGCGTCCGACCGTGGGGATTCCACGCCACGCTCAAAACGGCGCTGGTATGGCCTTTAATCGTGTTCAGCAGATTCCCGTTCGCAACGTCCCATAGCTTCACCGTGTTGTCAGAAGAGCCGGAGGCGAGCATCCGGCCGTCGGGGCTCCACGCCACGCTGAAAACCGGGCCGGAATGGCCGTCGAACGTAGTTAGCAGCTTTCCATTCGCTGCATCCCATAGCTTCACTGAATTGTCAGAAGAGCCGGAGGCGAGCATCCGGCCGTCGGGACTCCACGCCACGCTGAAAACATAGCCCGAATGCCCCTTGAACGTAGCCAGCAGTTTCCCGTTTGCCGGGTTCCACAACTTCACCGTTTTGTCCCATGAGCCGGAGGCGAGGGTCCGACTGTCGGGACTCCAGGCCACGCTCCAAACCACGCCGGTGTGGCCCTCGAAAGTAGCGAGCGGGTTCCCGTTCGCCGCATCCCACAGCTTTACTGTTTTATTCCACGAGCCGGAGGCGAGGGTTCGGCCGTCGGGACTCCACGCCACGCTTGAAACGGAGCCGCTGTAGAAAGATGCCAGCGGCTTTCTGTTTTCTGTCTCCCACAACTTCACCGTTTTGTCCCATGAGCCCGAGACGAGCGCTCGACCGTCGGGACTCCATGCCACGCTACTGACGACCCCGTTGTGACCTATGAATGACGCCAATTGCCTCCCGCTCCCCGCCTCCCACAGCTTCACTGTCTTGCTCCATGAACCCGAGGCGAGCGCCCGGCCGTCGGGACTCCACGCCACGCTCAAAACGGAGTCAGTATGACCATTGAACGTGGCCTGCGGTTCCCCGTTCGCTTTATCCCACAGCTTCACCGTCCTGTCCGCGGAGCCGGAGGCGAGCATCCAACCATCAGGACTCCAGGCCAAACTCAAAACGTAGTCCGAATGGCCCGTGAGCGTAGCCCGCAGCTCCCCGCTTGCAGGTTCCCACAGCTTCACTGTTTTGTCCCATGAGCCCGAGGCGAGGGTCCGACCGTCGGGACTCCACGCAACGGTCCAAACGGAGCCAGAATGGCCTTCAAGACTGGCCAGAAGGTTTCCGCTCGCCGGTTCCCACAGCTTCACTGTTTTGTCCCATGAGCCCGAGGCGAGGGTCCGACCGTCGGGACTCCAGCCCACGCTCAAAACGGCGCCGGTATGACCGTCGAGAGTGGTCAGCAGCTTTTTTTTCACTGGCTCCCACAATCTTACCGTTTTGTCCCATGCGCCCGAGGCGAGGGTTCGGCCGTCGGGACTCCAGGCCACGCTACGAATGGAGCCGGTATGGCCCTTTAAAGTCGCCAGCAACTTCCCACTCGCCGGCTCCCACAATCTTATCGTGTTGTCCGAGGAGCCCGAAGCGAGGGTTCGGCCGTCGGGACTCCACGCTACGGTCCAAACGGAATCAGTATGGCCCTTTAAAGTCGCCAGCAACTTCCCACTCGCCGGCTCCCACAGTCTTATCGTGTTATCCGACGAGCCCGAAGCAAGCGTCCGGCCGTCGGGACTCCACGCTACGCTTAAAACGGGGCCTGTGTGGCCTTCGAAAGCGGCCGGCTGTTTTCCGCTCGCCGCGCCCCACAGCTTCACGGTGTTGTCTGATGCACCCGAGGCGAGTGTTTGGCCGTCGGGACTCCATGCCACGCTCCCAACGACGCCGAAGTGGCCCTCGAAAGTGGCCAGCAGCTTCCCTCGTGCTGTGTTCCAAAGTTTCACGGTGCTGTCCGATGAGCCCGAAGCGAGTGTTTGGCCGTCTGGACTCCACGCCAAACTTGCGACAATGCCGGAGTGGCCTTTGAAATTGGCTCGCAGCTTCCCGCTTTCCGCCTTCCACAGCTTCACGGTGCGATCCGAAGATCCTGAGGCAATAGTTCTGCCGTCGGGACTCCATGCCACGCTCCAAACCGAGTTGGCATGGTCCGTGAACTTGGTCAGCAGCTTCCCGCTCGCTGCCTCCCACAGGATCACGGTGTGGTCTGAAGAGCCCGAGGCAAGGGTTTGGCCGTCGGGACTCCACGCCACACTTGCGACAATGCCGGTATGGCCCCGAAAAGTGGCTAACTGTTTTCCGCCCCCCATCTCCCACAATTTCAGCGTGTTGTCCCGTGAACCCGAAGCGAGCGTCTTGCCGTCCGGACTCCATGCCACGCTACTAATGACGTCGGTATGGCCTTTAAGGGTGGCAATCAGGTTCCCACTCGTCGCATCCCATAACTTAACTGTCTTGTCCGCAGAGCCCGAGGCGAGGGTTCGGCCGTCAGGACTCCACGCCACGCTGAATACGGAGTCTGTGTGGCCCCTGAATGTGGATAGCAAGTTCCCGCTCGCCGCGTCCCACAGCTTGACCGTGTTGTCCGCAGAGCCCGAGGCGAGGGTCCGCCCATCGGGACTCCACGAAACAGATGATACTGGTGCGCTATGTTGCTGCACAATCGGACTTTGCCAGAGCGACAACCCAAGAGTGTTCCGCCTTTCCGCCTGCCTTATGAGTTTTCGCGCCTTTTCTTCCTCAGTTGGGGACGAAGACGGCTTGAGGAGGATTGGATATTTTTTGAGAAACGCCGCGTTCGTGATCTCCTCCCGCCCAAAGCCCGCGAAACCGATGGCACGGCCGGCCATGAGAGTGGCGGCGAACAGATCTCCGCGGATCATGTCCAACTTTGCCCGCTCGATCCATGCCTTTCCTTCCTTTATCTCTGCGATAAATTTCCGCTCTGCGGTCGCGAACGCATCGCTTGCGCGTCGTCGTTCAGAAGCTTCGCTGGAATGTCTTTCTCCGACCTCAGTTCGGCGGATTTGCAGAAGCGCGTGAATAGTCCCCCCGAGCGCAAGCATCAGCATTACGCTCATAGCAAAAAGCGACCAACGCAGTTGTTGTTGAATGTGGTGTTGCTTTTCGGTTTCAGATCCCGATTCCAACTCACGCCGCTCGTCTATTTCGCCAGCGAGCCGATCCTCCCGCGCATTTTCCTCAGTCGACATGGCGTCCATATCGCATTTTTTGCGCCTTCTTTCGTGTCCTCGCTGAATGGTGCCTTCGCTGAATGGATGCAGCCGGACCCAGGCATGATCGGGGTCAACGCTCGGCCTGCTTTGTTGGAACGAACGGGCCATTGTTCAAGCGTAAGTAATTTCTAATAAACGGAGGAGGTTCGACGAGTATTGGGAAAGCTGTTGCGAAGATGCCGCCACGCAGATGTTAGTAGTGACTATTACAAGAAGGCGGTCCAACTGAAGACCTGCGCCGTCGCCAGCATCGACAGCGGCCAATGCGGGGCTGATATTCGGGAGAACTTGTCGATCACGGATGTAGCGGGGAAGCGAGTCTTTCTCGGTGAGAAGCGACATAGCCACGAAGATCGTTAGCTGGTGGTAAAGGTGAATGAAAGGCGAATTTGTTTGCGATTGCTCTCGAAAACACTGAAGGCACCTAAAGCTTCCAACGCTGTTCTGCTTTGGCAGCGACTACCTGCTCACCCATCATGATGAGAAGATCATTCTGCCGTTGCCGCCCTGGCTGCAGCCTCGGAGTCGTAGATGGTGGCATCCCCTTGCAGAATCCAAATCTCACGATGCTCCGCCGACGGGGTAAAGAACAGATCGGCAGGGGTGTTCTTGTCATCACCTTTATGCACGATGAAGCCAAGTTTGGAGGAGGCCGTCATTGGAACGACCGCGAAACGGCCAAAGTCATCCTTGCCTCTCAGAGCGAGCGGCGTTTTCCACTCCGGCGCAAATCCCTGAACGATGTCGCCCCATGCATGGAGCCCCCAACCGTCATAATCGCCGTCTTTTCTGGCATAATGCACCACGGCATAATCCTTACCTACCGAGATCAAGCTTAGCGTTGGTGCCCCGCTATCGGAAGCATCGACGGAGACTTTGTAGACCCCTTCCGGGGCAGCATAAGTCAGGTTGGTATCGGATCCCTGCTTAAGCGGCGCGGTGACACCGGGTTCGGCGGAGCCGTCACCGGCGGCTCCCAGGTTGACGCTCGACCAATTGGCATCGCCAACCTTGAAGGCGCTGACGTCGTCGTCACCCCAGGCGGCGTTATCCGGATCGAGTACCACTAGCGCTTCGTAGATCCCGTCGCCCTGATAGCTCATCAGAGTGTCTCCGGTAATCTCGCCTCTGACGAATATCGGCGTATCGCCAAATGGCGGCAGATCCTCTCCCGGTCGGCTCGCCTGGATTACTTTTAAATGATAGGCCCCGCCATCGTGATTGATCTCAAAGAGGTAATTGGCCTCAATGTCCACCGCGAGGATGATTTTGTCTTCGCCCTGCTCGACGCTTAGACCCTCGCCCGGTGTTTCAAGCTTTAACTCCGAACCGAGCGTGCGGTCTCCCGCATGGTCTGCCGGTTTCAGCTCGTAGCGGCCGGGGGGCAGCGGCACTTCAGTCCGATATCTCTCGCCATCAAAGGCAAATAGCCTGCCATCGCCACTTTCGCTAAAGGTGCCGTGCAGGTAGAGGGGCTCCCTGAAAGGGCCAAAATCGGCCGCCACGGTATGCAGCAGATAGCGTTGACCTTCGCTGTCGGTGCCAACCAGCAGGGTGAACTTGTGATTGCCGTCGCTGTCGAAGGATTGTTTTAGATTGCCCGGGTTGGTTCCGGAGGTGAGTCCCTGGCTGGTCATCGGGGCGCCAAGATTGATCTTACCCCAGGTGGCATCACCAAACTTATATTCGGTGAGACCTTCTCTGGCGAAGACGTCGCTCTCGTAAGTGCCATTTCCCGTGTATCTTAGCGGGTTGGTTCCCCAACCGTTGAATCCGCCCCGGACGTTCACATCAGCCGGAAGCGGCGGGTTGCCGCCATCCTTCAGAGTCAGAAGTTCGCGGGTTTCGCCGCTTTGATTGTCAGAATCGGACACTTCACCCTTGCTGTTCAGGTATATGGTGGCGGCGAAATTACCGTCCTGGTCTTCATGGGCCATTTTCATAACCAGATTGCGATCCAGTGCGACAGGCTTTTCCACCTTTGCGCCTCTCTGCTCATCGCCGAGATCTGTGAACACCAGGATGCGGGTCGGGGTCTGCCCCCAATTGAAGTGAGTAGTAAACGTGGCATGGGCCGGGTCGGTATCGGTAGCCAGCAGGACGCCACCGTCGCTGTCGTAAATCACTGCTGTCGGCAGAGCGTCGGCGTTTTCGTAGACCAGATTTACCCGGGGGGAGCGGGAGTCTACGGTAAAGCTCACTTCGGCGGACTTCGCTGCGTCGGTGAGATTGCTCATGCTCGCCCGCAAAGTAACCTCGGTGCCGTCTTTCAATCCGGTGGTATCCCAAAAGAGCCGGTAGGGCGCATTATTGTCCACGGCGAGAGTTTCATAATCACCGCCATTGCGACTGGCCTCAAAGCTGACTTGATATTGCGGCAGGGTCAGTTCTTTCAGTTCAGGCGCGTCCACCGTCAATTCCAACATGCCCGCCACAGTAGCTCCGTCCTCCACGCCGCTCAGGGTTGGGGTCGCTACCGGGGAAGGTGCAATCCCGGTGGCTTTGACGATGACGAAATCCATCGCTGGCAGCGTCATCTCAAGTTTGCCGTCGGACATCGTGGGTTCGCCGCCGCGAACGCTTTCATACCCGGATGCTGCCGCAGGCGAAGTTACCTTTTTCTCGGATGATGCAAAATTGAATGCCAGCAGGTATTCGGTGCCAGTTTGCAGATCAAAGCGCGAAAACGTCAGGACTTTGCCGCTGTCGTCGCTGTTGGGACGCGCCATCTGGATTCCGTGCCGCAATACCGGATTTGCCTTGTAGAGGTCACTCAATTGGGCAATCGATTGATACAGCGGATGGCTCTCATCGAAGTTGTCATCGGCGGTAGAAGCCTCGGTGCCGATCAGATCGTTGTCATTGTAACTGTCCACCTTGGAGGAAAAGAAATCCTCGCGGGCATCCTTGTCGCCGCCATCGCCGGTAAAGCCCTGCTCGTCGCCGTAGTAGATTACCGGCACGCCACGGCTGAAAAACATCAAGGCATTAGCGAGCCGGTAGCGGGCAAGTAGATCGGCATCGCTGGTTGCGCCACCCTCCCTGAGCATACGTCCGAGGCGGCCCATATCGTGATTACCGAGAAACGTCAGGAGTTGGTTGGCAGAGCTGTCAGCATCGTTATAGAGATCGTCGTTGGCAAACAGCTCTTCCAGTACCCCCACATCGGCGTTGGTGGCGACTACGCCTGAAGCAGCGGCCTGAAAGCCGAAATCCAGGACTGAGGGAATCTTGCCCGTGGTAGTAAAAAAACTCAGCTCTTTTGGGTCGGCGCTGTACACCTCGCCGAACAAGGAAAAGTCCTTGATCCCCACCTCTTCGCGGGCATGCTCGATGATTGCCGGCGCGAACGCCTGCCAAAACTCCGGATTGACGTGTTTTACAGTATCTATCCGGAAACCGTCCGGTTTCCACTCGCTGATCAAGCTCTTGTAAATATTTATCATCCCGGTGACTACTTCCGGGTTCTCGGTGTCGAGGTCATCCAATCCGAAAAAATCGCCGTTCAGACTGTTCTCACCGGAAAAGGTCGAGTCACCCTGGTTATGGTAATACTTTGGATCATTAAGCCAGCCGGGCGCTTTGGCGTGCTCTTCGCCTTCCGGGATAAAGGGAGTGTAACGGTCCCCTGCGGCCAGCTGTGCCAAGGATTTGTATTCACAACTGTTCAAACCTTCCTTGTAGGATCCATCCGGGTTATGGCACTCTTCGAATTTAATCACGTCTGCGGTGTGGTTCGCAATGATGTCGAAAAATACCTTGATGCCGCGGGCATGGGCCGCCTTGATAAAGGCTTTCATCTCCTCGTTTGTGCCCAGGTGCGGATCGAGCCGCGTGAAATCCAGCGTCCAATAACCGTGATAGCCGGCTGAATCGCCCTGCACGGCCTTGTTCTTCAAAATGGGGGTCAACCAGATGGCGGTTACTCCCATCCCCTCGATATAGTCCAGCTTGTCGGTCAAGCCCTTGATATCGCCGCCATGATACATCCCTTTGTCGGCGGGATCAAAGCCTCCCGAGGCCATCGGGTCATCGGGGTCGCCCTGGTTGTTGTCAACAGTGCCATCGGCAAAGCGATCCGGCATAACGAAGTAAAATACCTGGTCCTCGATGGCGTCACGCGGATATGGGACGAGCTGGCGTGGCTTGGCGGTTTCGGAGGACGTAATAGTCTCCGCGAGCGCCGGATGGACGAGAATTCCGGACGCCACAAGGCTCGTCAAACCGAGAATTACTGCTGTCCCGGAGGCACTAAAGATCTTCTTTATTTTTACCATACAATTTTTCGAATTTGGTTTTTCAAGTCCGGATCGGGCAGGCGAGGGTCGCCAGAGTGGAGGAGGGGAAGGAGGACGATGCCAAGATCCATTTTTAGTTCCGATTCCATGGGGGCGGGAAAGTAAGTGCGAGAATCGCAAGCGCGAATCCCGAAGGAACACGCCGCTATCAAATTTAAAAGGGGGAATTGCGGAAGAGGAAATAACGAAAATGTCCCCGCGAGTTTTTTTACGCGTAGAGGCCTGCCCTTTCCGCACAAGCTCGAACCGGTGACGCGGAATCGTGAGGCGCTACCCGGCACCCTTAAGGGTTGCCGCGGGTACGTGGAAATAACGGCTTTAACCGGTTGTGCCCAATCCGCTGGCGATGGCGTTTACAGTCAGCAGAAGGAGAGAGAGCTGGGCCTCGGCGCGCACATCGGCGGACATCGCCCTTGCGCTTCGGTAATTCCGCAGGAGGGTCACTTGCTGGTGGTGTAGAAGCGTCAGGCCCGGGCGACGCAGAGAGAGCATCGCTTCCACATTGGGCCGTCGATCGGCAAGGGGGCCTTCGTAAAGCTCCTCGAGTATAGCAATTGTAGCTTCGTACTCGCGCAGGATCTGGTCGAGCAGGCGGTCGCATACGGTCGGCTTGGTCGAGAGACCCGCATACAAGCGCATGATGTCGGGGTCTGCCATCGCGATGGCAGTAGCCACATTACCCAGGATGTAGTGTAACGGTGCCCACGAAACGTGCGACTGAGCAATCAGCGCGAAGTCGTCCGGGCGCTCCCGCTTGAGCTGGCCGAGGGCGGTGCCGACGCCATACCAGCTGGAAAGCATGAAGCGCGACTGGCTCCAGCTGAATACCCACGGAATGGCACGCAAATCAGCGAGGGATTGAGAGCCCGTGCGTCTCGAAGGACGAGATCCGATGCGGCTCAGCTCGATGACGTCAATAGGCGTCACTTCGCGATAGAATGGCACGAAGCCTTCGGACTGCAGCAGTTCGCGGTAGGTTGCGAAACTGGAATGCGATAGATCGGCCATAACGCGCTCCACTCGCGCATCATCCGTGTACGTAGTTGAATTCGGGAGGACTGAAGGTAAAGCACCCGCCGTCAGAAGTTCAAGGTTGTAGGTCGCCGTAATGATGTTGGCGTACTTCTGCGCGATAGTCTCGCCCTGCTCGGTCACGCGAAGGTCACCGCAGAGGGACTCAGGAGGCAGCGCTTTGATGAAACGATGCGTAGGCCCTGCACCGCGACTAATTGAGCCACCACGACCGTGGAAGAATCGAATGCGCACTCCGCGTGCCCGACCCACTTCGGTCATGGTCATCTGGCCCTGGTGCAGCGAGTGAAGGCTGGCCCAGATGCCGCCATCCTTGTTGCTGTCGCTGTAGCCGACCATGACCTGCTGCACAGGCTCCTCTGCGCCCGTTGCCTGCGGTAATCGTTCGAGGGTGCGACGCGTGATTGGGTGATCCAGAAAGGCGCCCAAGATATCAGCACTCCGTTCCAGGTCTTCGACGGTTTCGAAAAGCGGAACGACCGGCAAGAGACAGACTGGCCCCTCAGGTGTCTGCTCGAGCAGCCCGGCGTCGCGAGCCAGAAGGTAAACCGTCAGCAGGTCTGAGAGCGATCGCGTCATGCTTACGATGAGCGAACCCAGTCCCTGATCACCATTCTGCGTAATGTGTTCCCGCAGGCCTTCCATGCAGGAAAGCACCGCTTCTGCCTCCTTGCCGACCGGAACGCCGCTGCGCGTAAACGGTCGTGCTGAAGCCAGCTCACGTTCAAGGAATTCAAGTCGCGAGGGCTCGGAAAGCCGAGAGAATTCCAAGGGAGGCGCTCCCGAAGCCACCACAAGCTGCTCCACAGCCCGGTCGTGGAACGCGCTGTTCTGGCGGATGTCGAGCTTGGCGAGATAGAAACCAAAAGTGTGCACGATGCGAAGCACTGGTTCGACGTCGGCGACCGCTAGCCGGCCGGCGCCATAAGCCCGCAATGCTTCCGCGAGCTCACTCAAGTCGCGAATAAGCTCCGTAGCCCTTCGGGTACTGATGGGGCAGCGCGTCGCCTTGAGGAAGGCGGGAAAGCAGTAGGTTTACATACTGTCTGAAGGGCTCGCCCGGGTTGCGCGCGAGCGCCTTGGCGCCAGCCTTTCCCATGTCCTCCGCCATTTCCTTGAGTCTAGCCTGGAACCAATCCGGCGCTGGCTGACGTACTCCGGAAAGGCTCAATTTTGCCCCCAGTTGAAAGAGTTGCTCGCGAATGAGTGCCAGTGCATTCCGCCGAAGCTCCGCAAGTGTTTCGACAGTTACCTCCGCGGTGACCAGTGGATGGCCGTCACGGTCGCCGCCAACCCAGGTTCCGAAACACACTTCGGGCAGGTTTTCGGCACGCTCGAATGGCGTCTTGTCGAGGCTCAGATCCTCGCTGGCGTTGCGGAGGCGTTGATCCATTCGCAGAAGCGCGGTCGGAAATACTGTCGTCAGGTAGTGCACGATATTGCGAAGCTCCGAGGGCACATCCGGCTTCTCCAGAAAGATATCTCCGGTGCGCCAGATGCGTTCGAGCGAAACGCGTATTTGCTCTGCGTTTACTGCCAACTCATGGCGCGTCCACATGCTGTTTTCTCGTTGCACCAGCAGTTGGTACAGGTGGCGATAGTGTTCAAGCACGGTGGCGCGTTTGGCTTCGGTGGGATGAGCCGTGAGGACGGGTTCGACGCGAATCCGCTTGATCGCGGCGGAAATCTCTTCGGGTGATGCCCCCCCATCAACGCACCGCTTCAGTTTTGCGCCAAAGAGTCCGGTTTCCTCGGCGGTGCCCTCTCTGTCTTCGCGCAGACGACGATATTGAGCCGCGGCGTTTTCCTCAACGAGCGCGATAAGACGAAACAGCATGGAACCCAGCTGGGCGAGCAGGGTCGGGTCGAGCTCAGCCTCGGATTCGGAAGAATTCGTCCCCTCGGAGGCCTTACTGCCCAGCAGCATATGGAGCGTGCGCGCTACCCTGGTGGCAAGGTCGGCGGAGAGCGCCTGCTGAAGCTGTTCAATGAAGAAGGCCAGGTCCTCACGAATCTTGGCTTGATCGGCGACGGTCTTGTGCGGTCTGAACATTGTGATTTCCTCGTTAATGCTGGCGTTGCGGTCACAATTTCCTACCCCGGTTTGGGGTTCTGCTGCCAGAAAATTGCTTTTTCAGGTCCGGTATCGATGCACCGAGAGGGACGGCGCAGAGAAATGGTTTCAGGGAGTCGAGGGGGTAAGTGAGCGATTCTTCACCGGTTTCTCAAAAGTTTCGAGGGACTATTCTTGTCAAGGCTTCAAGCGCGTGGATCTGTTTTTCGTCTCCTGCGAATCGATTTGTTATGTTCGATGAGAGTTGCCTTCCCGGGCGGTTCGCCGGCACTTCGCTTTAAATTCCAAACCGTATACCGAGAAATTTCCTTCTCCCCTCGCTGGCTGATTACGACAACCAATTCGAAATGAATTTGCAATTCCCTTACGTCCAGCGAAATTGCAATCTCGTCAGTTCTCGGTTACCAGATCCAATTACTCCGATTTCTGCTTCGAATTGAAAGGTCCAGCATGAATGCATTTTCGAAACTGCGGGAGAAGCTTTTCCCAAGATCCGAGATTGATATCTCTGCAGTCTATCGTGAAGACGTGAAATCTACTGAAGCGGTCTCTCTTCCCGCATCTGAGGATTCACTTCCTGTTGCTTCGGAAAGGGAGTTGGAGGATGAGCGTCTCGAGCTCACGCCCGAGCTGGAAGAAGCGCTGTTTCCGAAAACGCCCTTGATGATCTCGGCAACGTTCAAGCCTTCAGAGGCCAAGAAGACTCCTCGCGAGGCACCCAAGGAGAACCGCGGTTCCAGCGCCGAGGGCGAACAGCAGTTCCCAATCATTTGACTTGAAACGGGCCTGCGCGGAACGAGTCCCTTCCAATGTCGCAGGGAGAGGCTTCAAGCCGGGTGGGACTGCGATCGGGGATCAATTTGGTGAGTAATCATAACGAAGTCGCGGTGGAGCAGCCTCGTTTCTTCGGGAAAATTTTGACGCTCCAGAATGCATCGAGGCGGCGCTTTTTGGACGCCGCCTCAAAGAGCATTCTGAATTGCAGACCGCTCCGGTCTCACACCTTCTCTACTTCGATTTTGATCTTCACCGGGTTTGCGAGGGTATCGTAAACAGGAGACTTGCGAACGAGTTCCTGGATCGTTGCTTCGTCAGCGTCGCCTTTGACCTTGAACTTTACCCGAATCTCCCGGTACCCCGACCGAACATTCGGATCAAGATCCAGCAGCCCGTGAAGGTCGATGTCGCCTTCGAATTCGCTGCTGATTTCGTCAAGGTTCAATCCGCGGCTCGCGGCGTGGTAGGCCAGTGTAGTGGTCATACACCCTGAGAGTCCGGCGAGCACGAATTCCACGGGATTTGCGCCATTGTCTTCGCCGAGTAGAACGGGCGGCTCGTCGGCTTCCATTACGAATGGCTCCTTGTGTTCCAGTTCCTCACAGGCGCCGTAAAAAGTATCGATAGTGGCCTGGTTGTGACCGCCGGTATCCCAACGGTTGCGAGCGCGAAACTTGAACTGCGCGATGTCCGGGTTTGTCTGAACGGCTTGAATGGTCTCTCCAAGTTTCGTCACATTGACGCCATTGCGGATAATCTCTTTAGGTTCTGTGGTAGTCGTAGTCATTGTTTGATTGAACCGACCGGAATCATTCCGGTTCAGTTGCGATTCATGAATGCGCGAACCGTGCCGAAGCTGCGCCTATTTTGTAAGTAATTGATAAACAGGATATTGAGAAAATGGCTATTACGAGTTTCGCTTACGGAATTTCGCGAATGGCGAAATTCCGTAAGTAGGAATTCACGGGGACTCGTGAATTTGGTCCAATACCCGGCCGACTGAGGGATAGCGGGAGTCGCGGCTTTCCTGTCTCAGTTTTTTTCTGACGTTCGCGACACGCGGAGCGCCTTCATTCTCGAACTCAATGTCGTCGCCGGAATTCCGAGCAGCCGCGCCGCGCCATTGTCGCCCGAGACTTTCCAGCCACAGGCCTCCAGAGCCCGACGGAGATTGGCCCGTTCGAATTCCTCCAATTCCCGTGCGGTCAAAACGCGATTTGCATCTTCCACATCGGACATGCGTTCGGGAGGCGTGGTGAAGCCCGCCATAGCGCGCTCCAGGGCCAGTTCGTGACCTGTAGTGAGGATAACGGCGCGCTCGATGACATTCTGCAGTTCTCGCACGTTACCCGGCCACTCGTAAGCGCGCAGACGCTGCAGTTGTGTCTCGTTTAAGGGCAAGAGATGAATGCCTGCATGACGTGCAAAGCGTTGGGCGAGGGCTTCCGCGAGGTGCTCCACGTCCTTGCCGCGGTCGCGCAGAGGGGGGATGCGAATTGGAAAGACGTTCAGCCGGAAGTAAAGGTCCTCCCGAAATTTTCCTTCCGCGATCATTGTTTTTAAATCGCGATTTGTGGCGGCGACGACGCGCACATCCACCTTTATCGTCTTTGCGCTGCCGAGCGGCTCGAATTCGCCCTCCTGCAGTACGCGGAGAAGTTTCGCCTGCAACTCCATTGGGAGTTCTCCGACTTCGTCGAGGAATAACGTTCCCCCATTGGCAAGCGCAAACCGCCCTTCACGCTTCGCGACTGCGCCGGTGAATGCGCCGCGTTCATGCCCGAAGAATTCACTCTCGATCAGATTGGCTGGAATTGCCGCGCAGTTCACGAGCACCAGAGGTTTATCCGCCCGATCGCTTTCCCGGTGAATTGAGCGGGCAACCAGTTCCTTGCCCGTGCCGGTCTCGCCGTTCACAAGCACCGTGGAGTCCGTATGCGCCACACGCTTGATGGCGTCGAACACCGCCCGCATACTATCACTGCGACCTATCAGGCCTCCGTGGCCGGGTGCGTCGCGCACCGCTTCCCGAAGATAGTCCGCCTCTTGCTTGAGCAGACGGATCTCGCGCTCTGCTTCGAGGCGCTCGCTGGAATTTCTAAGGATGAGCGTGAAAAAAACCTCATCGTGGCGTACGAATCGCGAAAGAGTCACTTCCGCGGAAAACACTGTGTGGTCCCACCTTCGTACGACGAAATCCCTGGGAATCCAGATTTGCTGACGTCCTGCGGGTCGCCCGGCTATTTCCCGCGCGAAGGTCTTTAACTCCGCTACGCTGTCCGGAACCAGGAAATCATTCACGTTTTCCCCGATGAGATCCTCGGCCGTGCAACCAAAGAGTCGCTCTGCCGAAGGATTTACCCGAACGACATTCATTTCGCCGTCAAGCATCACAATAGCGTCCATCGCGCTCTGTAGCAGGAGAGCGAGCTGCTCTTCACGTGCTTCGACTTCATCCGCTGCTTTGTGCAGCATAATGATAGCGTCCATGGAGCTCTGTAACATCAGAGCGAGCTGCTCTTCGCGCGCCTGGAGTTCGTCGGCCGCCTTGATCCGTCGGTGTTCCGCCGCAGCGCGCGCGGCGAAAATCTCGAAGATCAAGACAGCGCGCGGATCCTTCGGCATCGGTTTGTCGTCCAGGATCGCAATGTGCCCGAGCATAGTCCCGTCGGTATGGAACAGCGGCATGCCGAGATAACTTACCGCGTTGAGCGGGATCAGATCCGTGTCCCGGGGAAAAAGCTCAATGAGCCGATCGGGAATGTGAACGAGCTCTCCGGATTCCACAACCTCAGCACAGGCTGTCCCTGCAATGTCATATTCGTAATGGTCGACATAGTGGTCGCCCAACCACATGGCGAGCGCGCGCATACGATGCTCCGACGGGGTATACTCCGTAACCCACGCTCCCAGGGTACCCAGAGCGCGTGCGAGATTGTGCACGAGTGCGCGAAAGAATTGCGTTCCGGTTTCGGAAACGGAACCCTCCACTACGAGTCGAAGCGCATCAATCTCACTCAGAACTGCATCGTTTGTAGGCATTCTCTTCTTAACCTAATGATGAAGGAACTGTCCCGCAATAGCTGCGGCGGCTTCCCGGCTCGTCGTCTTGTCCGCGCCTGCCAGCAGAGTTACTTTTTTGGGCCTGGATCTTCTAATGATGGCGTGGCTGTCGACAGGGCAAATCGCGTCAATCGCCGAGAAACACCCGCTGATTGCCCGTTCGTAATCGGCCCGCGTCGAGAATCAGAATTTCATCATAATCTCCCAGTCTGACAAGGCGATGGGTGATGAACAGCGTGCTGCGACTGGCTGCGACCTTGCGAATGGCGGCAATTACCAGAAGCTCATTGGTGGCGTCGAGATGAGCGGTGGGTTCATCCAGCACCAGGATGGGCGCATTCCGCAGAAGCGCACGTGCGAGCGCAATGCGCTGACGTTCACCGCCTGAAAGCCGCGCGCCCTGCTCGCCGGCAAAGGTATCCAGGCCGCGTGGAAGGTGTTGCACAAAGTCAGTCAATTGTGCCAATTCCAGCGCTTCGTAAAGTCGGGCGTCTGTCGCGTCTGGGCGAGCCAGTAGTAGATTGTGCCGCAACGTGGTGTTGAAAATGTGGGTGTGTTGCGAGATTAGCGTCACAGCTCCGCGGACATCGTCGATGCTGTATTCGCGCAGGTCGTTTCCCGCGAGGAGAATTCTGCCCTGTTGCGGGTCCCAGAAGCGGACGAGAAGATGGGCGAGGGTGCTCTTGCCGGAGCCGCTGGCCCCGATGAGAGCCAGATGCTTGCCTGGTTCCAGAGTAAAAGAAACGTCGCGGATAGATGGCTGGAGTCCATCGTGGTCGTATGTGAATGTGACGTCTTCGAACTCGATTATCGGCCTGGACGGGATTCGGCGAGGCTTTGGCGGATCGACAACAGCTGGCGGCTCAGCGATGATGGAATGGAGCCGTTCGGCCGCTACGCGTGAGGGCTCGTAGGACTGCAGTGCGGAAGCGAGAGGCTGGACGCTTTCGAAGCTGCTCAGGACGCCGAGCGCCAGCAGGGTGAGGCACACGCCGGGGATTTCGCCAATGCTGACTATTGGGATGGCAAGCGCCAGGATCGTCCACATCCCCGCGTTTGCGAGGAAGCTGGCGGCCCCTGCTTGCCAGGCTGCGATCGACGCCTGCCTTTTCTGAAGGCGCAAGATCTCGTGGGTGGTCGCGGCGGCTTGTGAGCCCCGTGCCCCTTCCAAACCGAACGCAAGAACATCTTCGATGCCCTGGCTGGTTTCGACAAGGTGCCGGCTTAGCGTAGCACGCGTGCGGACTAGCTTTTCACCTAGCCGCTGCGACGCGTGTTTTACCGCCAGTGGCAACGCGACCCCGGTCACCGCGAGGAAGGCGAGAGTAACCCATGCGAGCTGAGCGCTGAAATAGTGCAACCCGGCGAATGTCGCCAGCGATACAAGAGCCGCGATCAGGCACGGCGCGACAAGGCGCAGATAGACATTTTGAAGGGTTTCGACGTCGCTCACGATTCGTGTGAGGAGGTCACCGGAATGTCGGGAAAAAAGACGTGCTGGTGCCAGCGGTTCGAGGCGTTCGTAGAACCAGCGGCGAATTCTAAGCAGCAGTTTGAATGTCAGATCGTGTGAAAGCAGTCGCTCTGCGTACCGCAGGGCTGCGCGCGAGAGCGCAAAGAATCGCACTGTAACGATGACGAGTATCAAGTCGAGGATGGGCGGCCGCTCTGCCGCCCGTGAGATCAGGTAGCCCGAACTCGACATCAGCCCGATGCCGGCTACGATCATCGCCGCGCCGGCCGCCGTTGCGAGGGCGAATTGCATCTTGTGGTGTTTGAGTAACCCCACAGTCTGTGTTAGCGCGCTCATGCCATCACCCCTTCTCCGGGCTCTTCGAGTGGGTATTCGTGTGGATGGATGACCTGACCACGTCGAAGGTTTATAACGACATCTGCGATGCGGAGCGTCGTCTTCCGATGAGCGATAATGAGAGTCGTCCTACCAAGGGTGAGCTGCATGATGGCTCGATGCAATTTCTCTTCGTTTTTCGCGTCGAGATGAGCGGTCGGTTCGTCGAGCAGGAGCAGAGGCGCATCTTTCAGAAATGCACGCGCGATAGCCAGCCGTTGGCGCTCGCCGCCGCTGAATCGAGAGGCCGCTTCCTCCGCTGGCGTATCGAACCCCTCCGGGAGACGTTCGATGAAGCCGAGCGCCTCGGCCAGCTCGGCCGCCCGCAAGATCTCGTCCTTTGTCGCCTCGGGCTTTGCCAAACGCAGGTTTTCCAGAATTGTCCCCACGAAGAAATGCGGTGTCTGTGGGACGAGCGCCAACCGTTTCCGCCATGCCTGCGCCGAGAAATCTGTGAGCGCATATCCGTTCACCTGGATCAAACCCGCCTGCGGCTCCAGAAAGCGCAGGAGTGCCTTCAATACCGTGCTCTTGCCCGATCCGCTGGGTCCCGCGAGCGCATGAATCCTGCCTGGTTCGAGCCGAAAACTGACGTCCTGCAGTGCAGGCTCGCGTGCGCCGGGATAGCGCCAAGTAACATCTTGAAACTCGACGGTCAGCTCTCGCGCGGGTGGCTCGAGAACCCGCGGAGCGTCTGGCCCCGCGGGTTGCGTGTCCATTACCTCAAAAATCCGCGATGCCGCGGCGACGCCCTCCATGCCCGCATGGTGTTGCGCGCCGAATTGGCGCAATGGCAGGTAGAACTCCGGCGCAAGCAAGAGGATGAAAAGCCCGAGCTGGAACGGCATCAGTCCCTCAATCAAACGGATGCCGATCTGCACGGCGAGCAGGGCAATGCTGATAGAAGCGGAAAGCTCCAGCACAAGACCGGAAAGAAATGCGACCCTCAAAACGCTCATGGTGGCCTGGCGAAATCGATCGCTTACATCCGCGATATTTGCCGTTTGCGCCTCGCTGCGGCCAAAGAGTTTCAAGGTGGAGAGACCTTGGATGACATCGAGAAAATGGGCGCTCATGCGGCTCAACGCTTCCCATTGCTGCGTCGTCTTGCGGGCCGCCAGGGTCCCAATCAGCCACATGAAGACGAGGATCAACGGAGCGGTGATCGCAAGGATCAACCCGCTGAGCCAGTCGAACCAGAAAATCACCAGGCCGAGGACGGTGGGGATAATCGCCATCGCCAGACCGCCTGGCAGGAAGCGGGCAAAGTAGGCATCGAGCTTTTCGACGCCTTCGATCGTTGTAGAAACCAACTCTCCGGTTCGTTCGCGTGCTGTAAAGGCAGGTCCGAGCTTTATGAGATGGGAACAGAGTCCTTCCCGGAGCGAGGCCTTGATCGAAATGGCCGCTCGTTGCGCAACCAGGTCTGAAGCCCAGGAAAATCCCGCCCGAAATGCGATCACACCCAGGAGTGCCCAAAGAGAAATCTGCACATCCGCTAGTGCCGCATGTTGTATGAAAGTCGCGTCGATGATTCGCGCGAGCAGGTACATCTGGGCGACAATGGCGGTTGCCGCCAGCACACAGAGCAGAGCGTTCAGGGGCAGGAATCCCTGTTGGTTGTTTGTTAGCCGAAAGAGCCTTCTGTGGATTGCGCCCGCTGATGCGCCGCTTGCCGGCTCCATCAATGCCGTCCGATGGCCTCGCGCGTAACGCGTTGCCGGAAAACCCAGTAGCTCCAGCCCTGATAGGCCAGAACTACTGGCATGAAGATAGTGGCAACGATCAGCATCACCTGCAGCGTAAATTGGCTCGAAGCCGCGTTATAAATTGTGAGGTCGTAGGAGCTGTCGATGCTCGATGGCATCACGCGGGGGAAAAGCCCTTGGAACGCGACTACCGTCGCCATAATGATTGTCGATCCGGTCGCTGCAAACGCCCAGCCGTCCATTCGGAACGCCATGAACGCATAAGCGGCGATAAAACTCATGATCGCCATCATCGGCAGCGTGCCGGGTACCACGCCGAACGTGTCCTCGAAAAGATCCGTCTGCGTGCGGCCCAGCAGGGAAAATACCAGTAGTACCGCCGCCGCCGGCCACCACAGGCGACGCGCGACCGTGTGAGCGCGCGCATGGATCTCGCCTGTCGTGCGCAGGCTCAGAAAAATAGCACCGTGCAATGTGAAAACAATCACGGCGACAAGACCGCCAAGCAGCGCGAAGGGATTGAGCAGCGTGAGCAGCCCCCCTTGAAAATTCATGTCCTCGCCAATCGGCACTCCCTTCACCAGGTTCGTGATCGCCACGCCCCAGATGAACGCCGGCACGAGACTTCCGAAAAAGATGAACGCGTCGGCTGTAGCTCTCCAGGCGGACGTGTCACCTTTCGAGCGAAACTCAATTCCTACCGCTCGTAGAATCAGCGCTACCAGAATAAGAAACAGTGCAAGATAGAAGCCGCTGAACATGGTGGCATACCAGTTAGGAAACGCGGCGAACATCGCGCCACCCGCCGTGATGAGCCACACTTCATTCGCATCCCAGAACGGTCCAATGGTGTTGATGACCACGCGGCGGTCGAGGTTGTCCTTGCTGATGAAAGGCATCAGGATGCCGACGCCGAAGTCGAAGCCTTCCAGAAAGAAATAGCCAATGAACAGAACCGCGATGAGGACGAACCAGATTGTATTGAGATCCATGGAATCAGAATGATGAGGACGAAGGGCCGGTGGACGAGGTTCAGGGAGGGGTAAGGGATATCCGGGTGGTTCGGCGAATCCTGAACAAGAGATAGTAGAATTCCTTAACTTCGAATTGCTGCAGGTAGGCGGCAGCATTGCCGAGGTCGAAACAGATCCGGACGATTATGGTATCAAATATTTTGATTCTCGGGCCTCTTTGCTGCAGCAACCACGTTTCCTCGCATCCCGGGCTCAGATTCGCGGTCGTCATTCAATATGCGTGCGCCAACTCATGCTCCTCTTCTTCCTTTTCATCGTCCCCGGAACCGGGCCGGGCGAAGCGGTGCACGAGGTAGAAAGCCACCGCAGCCAGAAAAGCGTAGAGCAGTGTGAACCCGGTCATTGACACCCAGATGCCGGCGCCGGCTACCGATGGGGAAACACCGTCAGCCGTTTTCAACAAGCCATAGACCACCCATGGTTGGCGGCCCATTTCCGTGACCAGCCAGCCGGAAGCGTTCGAAAAGTAAGGAAGGAAGAGTGCCACGATGCATGCGCGCAGATAAAGAGTGCTCGTATTGAGTTTCCCTCGCCACCATTCGATCAGTCCAAAAAAGCTTATGCCGATGAAGAACATCCCAAGTCCGACCATGGCACGGAAGGCCCAGTAAACGACCGTCACGTTGGGGATGTAGTTTCCCGGGCCGTGCTTCTTCTCCGCCTGCGCTTGCAATTCCCGCATTCCTTCGACCTTGCCGGTCGTGTTGTTATGTGCGAGCACCGACAGCAGCAGGGGCAGCTTCAATTCGCGGTCACTCGTCTGGTTTGCCTGATCGTGAATCGCGAACAATGAGAAACTCGCGGGCTGTTCGGTTTCCCATAGGCCCTCCATCGCTGCGATCTTCATGGGTTGCTCCTTGGCTGTCTGTTGCGCCTGGCTGTGTCCCGAGGTGGCAACGGTTAAGCTGGATACTGCTGTGAATACGAGAGCAATTCGCGCCGAACGACTGAACATTTCTACCCGGCTGCCGCGAATCAGATGCCAGGCGCTGATGCCGAGCACGAAAAGCCCGCCGGTGGTGAATGCGCTGGCGATTACGTGTTGTGCCTGGACCATGACGCGATCGTTCAGCACGATGGCAACCAAATCGTGCAGCTCTGCGCGGCCATTCTTGAGCACGTATCCGACAGGCACCTGCATCCAGGAGTTAGCCGCCAGGATCCAGAAGGCAGAGAGATTTGAACCGATGGCGACGAGCCAGATGCAGGCGAGGTGCAGGCTCTTCGGTAGTCGGTTCGCGCCGAAGAGCCACAGCCCGAGGAAAGTCGATTCGAGGAAAAAGGCGGTCAGCGCCTCAACGGCCAGCGGGATGCCGAAGATATCGCCGACAAAACGTGCATACTCCGACCAGTTCATGCCGAACTGGAACTCCTGCACAATACCCGTCGCCACGCCCATCGTGAAGATGATGACGAATAGCTTCCCCCAAAACCGTGCCATCTTGTTGTAAACGTCATTGCCGGTCCGGTAATGGAACGTTTGCATGATGGCGACCAGCACGACCAGGCCCATCGTGAGCGGCACGAAAATGAAGTGATAGATCGTTGTGATTCCGAATTGCCAGCGGGCCAGGGAAAGGGCGTCCATTCGTGGTAAGTAGTGTTACTTCGCTCAAACGCCATAGCATCCGAGCGCCGTCAAAATATCAAGGACCTCTGCCCTAAGCAATCATGATCGGCGCCCGTGCGCCCCGGAACCCAGGGCTCTTGATAGTGATTTTGTAGTTGGTTGAACCTGAGGATCGGAAATCGGGACTAGACAATTTGGTGGTTTTGGGTTGTGGTGGGCTTGGGATGAAATCTCTTGTCGATGATTTAGAAGCCGGGAGCGGCCTTTTACGGGCCGATCAATCACTGAAAGTCGAGGTCGTTACAGCGTTGGAGCGGGAACGCTTCGACGAATTGCTGGCGGCGAAGCATTACCTCGGACGGGCGCCCTCTGTGGGCGATTTCCTGCGCCAGGTGGTCGTGCGTGACAAGCAATGGGTCGCCCTTCTGGTCTGGGGGCCGGCCGCCCTCAAGCTCAAGGACCGTGAGAAGTGGATCGGCTGGAACCCGGCTCTGGCAGCCGAACGCCTCAAGTTGGTAGTGCAGAACCGTCGCTATCTGCTGCCCCACGATAAGGGCCGGGAACCGAATCTGGCCAGCCAGGCGCTGGCCGCGGCCTGCCGGGCCCTGCCGGCACAGTGGCAGGAGCGCTTTGGCTATCGGCCGCTTCTGGCAGAAAGTTTTACCGATCCGGAAGCCTACGCCGGCACGTGCTACAAGGCCGGGGGATGGCAACCGGTGGGAATGAGCGATGGAAACAGCCGGCACCGGGCCGATTATTTTGTTCCCAATGGTCGCCCGAAGCGGCTCTGGCTCAAAGAGCTCGAAGCCGGCGCCCGGAAGAAGGCGTGCGCGGTGCCGCTGGCCCCCGAACACGCGGGCGCGATGGTGGCTGCCGCCCACGGGGTGCTGCCCGTCGATCAAAAGCAACGCCGCAGTCTGCTCGAGTTGTTGCGACAGGCCCCAGATCCGAGGGCGAAAAACACCCGCTTCCGCATCGGCCCGGTGCTGACCATCACCGCCATGGCGCTCTTGTGCGGAGCGCGGCAGATCTCCGAAATTGCCCGCTTTGCCAACCGTCTTAAACCCAATCAGCGCGCCGAACTGCGGCTGCCGATCAGGAAGGGCACGCGACGCTTTTACGAAGTGCCCAGCTATGACGTCTTCTACGACGTGCTTACCCGCATGGACCCCGAACCTTTCGCCGCGCTTCTGAGCGACTGGCTCTGCGAGCAGGCAGGCAGTCTGCCGGGCGCGCTGGCCCTCGATGGCAAGATGATCCGTGACATCATCGGCATGGTCAGTCTGGTCGATGTCGAGGACGGCTCGCCGGTGGCGATGGCCGTAATGGATCAGAAGGAAAACACGCAACGCTGTGAACAGAAGGTTGCGCAGAAACTCCTCTCCGACATGCCCTCGCTCGATGGCAGGACCATCACCACCGATCCGCTGCACTGCCAGAAAGAGACGGCGCGAATTATCGTAGACAAAGGGGGTGACTACTTTCTGCAGATCAAAGCCAACCAGCCCACACTGTTTCAATACGCCCGCAGTGCAACGAACTGCTCCCCCCTTTTGTTCAGACCACTTGCGGGCACGGACGAATCGAAGAGCGCGCTGTAAGCCTTTGCGAAACCACACCGATGGCCACCGGCTTCTGCAGCAGCCGGGCGCTGGTACGCATTCACAGCACGCGTACTGATAAAAAGAGCGGGAAGGCCAGCGTGGAAGATCGCTATTACCTCAGCAGCCAGGAACCGGGGGAGCGTACGGCGGAGGGCTGGATCAATTTGAGTCGATCGCACTGGGCGGGCGTGGAAAACCGCAATCACTGGCGGCGCGACGCCTCGCTCGGAGAAGACAGCACGCGTCTGCATCACGGCAACGCCCTGATGAACCTCGCCCTGCTTCGCAGCGTGAACCTGCGACTGCTTTCGGGCGAGAATAGCGACGACTGGCTACCGGCCAAAAAAGAACGTCTCGCCGCCGATCCAGCCTCCGCTCTTGCCCTCCTTCGCGCAAAACTATGAATCAAAACCAAAAGCCCTGCTACCGGAACCCTTTCGGGTTCTTTTCTTCACAACCGTTTATTGTAGGGATCAACGCAGAGAATAGCGTCCTCGAAAATCTCGTCATCGGTTTCATTCTCCCGGACTGTCTCGCGATCGAACCAGGACTCTTGCGGTGTTGTTTCTTCCCGTGAAGAGCGAACAACCCCCACGCTGACGTTTTCTCCGAGTTTTTCAAAGGCCTTCGAAAGCTCGTTCCGAATGTCCTGCACCTCTCCCAAATCGAATCCCTTCAAAGAAACGGCAATTACACGCTCTTTATATCTTCTCATTTTTTCCACCCCCCACTTCTATCTAAAGCTCTTCCTCTGAGGAGATCTGTCAATGATCCCGCTTGCGAAGATCTTGGCCTTACTTGCGATTCAGGGATTTAGGGGCATTCTTGACAGCAGTTGAAGTCGGGGGACGTTTTCCGTCATGCCAAGGCAACCGAGAAGTATGAAGGGGCATTCTACCACGTGATCGCGCGCAGAGATCGACGGGAACCAATCGTGATGAACGACGAGGACGGTGAAGACTTCGTGAAAACTCTGGGCATCTGGTCGAGGACATGCATTGTTGCAGAATACGTGCAGGCGACACTTGAACGATCGCAACCTGCGGTGAGGACCGTTACCGCTGTCGGTTCAGGACAACGAAAGTCAGGCGCAGTAAGGAATGATCGCCTGACCCCTATTTTCTATTTTGAAAACAGGCTTTTCGGCCGGTGGGAGTTGTGACATGGAATGGGCACGGCAATGACATCGCTCACGGTGCTCGCGGAGAATTGCGTTCGGAAACGCGGATTGCTTGCCGAGCATGGGCTTGCGTGGTGGATCGATACCGGACGGCATCGGGTGCTTTTTGACACGGGCCAGGGCATGGTGTTGGGCCAAAATGCGCACAGGCTCGGGATCGATCTGTCTCTCGCAGATGCAATCGTTCTCAGCCATGGACACGATGATCATGTTGGCGGTCTTCCCGAGGCGCTCCGTATAGCCCACAGTGCCGCGCTTTTTTTGCATCCCGACGCGATCGAACCCAAGTTTTCAGGCTCGGACGCGCGCTCCCACAGAATCAGCACAGAATTCATGGAAACGCGGCGTTTCAAAGATGGACATCGACGCGTGGTGATATCGCGCCAGGCGACCGAAGTTGTGCCGGGTGTCTGGATGACTGGTGAGATTCCGCGCTCGAACGATTTCGAAGACACCGGCGGTCGGTTCTTTCTCGATGAGGCACTGAGCCGAAGTGATCCTTTGTTGGACGATCAAGCGCTCTTCTTTCACTCGACTGATGGCATAGTTGTCGTGCTGGGTTGTGCGCATGCGGGTGTTGTCAATACGCTCCATCGTATCAGGCAGTTGACGGACAATGCGCCGTTGCACGCTGTGTTCGGTGGAGCTCATCTGCTAATGGCATCGGAAGAGCGAATCGATCGCACCATGATCACGCTTCGCGAACTGGCTCCGACTCGGCTCGGATTTAATCACTGCACAGGCCACCGCGCCATCGTGCGGATGGCCCGTGAGCTGGGAGAGCGGTTTGTAGACGCGCACGTCGGATCGCACGCCGAGTTCGCTTCTACGCTGCCATCAGTCCCCTCAACGGGAACGAAATGAGTGAGGTCCGCAAGTATTTCGAAAACGAGGCGTCGGAGTTTGGTATCGAAAAGATGCCGATCATTAGCGCCATGATCGAAACTCCGGTGGCGTCTATTAGAAGGCGCCGCGAGCGAGTTGGCGGTGGCCCAAAGCTGCGGAGCTGGCAAATCTCGTCGATAGCGCAGGCTTGTCTGCGCACCGCATGTTGCAGTACGGGTTTCTGTGTGCGCGCGGTTCTGCTGATTCTCTGGTGTCTGCAGATGGGGCAATTAGCGTTAATCGCCCAGAAATATCCACTCTGGGACATTTACTCATCGACGCTGAAAACTGCGAAATATGTCGATCTGACGCATGCATTTTCGCCGGTGCAACCGGTCTGGCCTGGGTTTGGCGAGGCGACTTTCGGGCCGACGGTCGCGGGAAAAACGATGACCGGTTACATTGAAAAAGGTGAGGCATTCACGATTGCGAAGCAAGGCTTCCGGGCCACGGCTTACACGCTTCCTTCGGATCAGTATGGGACCCAGTTGGATCCTCCCGCGCACTGGAATCCGGTGGGCGCAACTATCAGCGATCTTCCGCCCACCTTCGCGATTCGGCCTTTGGTGGTAATCTCGATCGCAGACAGGGTAAAGACAGACCCCGGTTACAGCTTGACCGTGAAAGACGTTGAGGCGTGGGAAAAGCGGCACGGTCGCATTCCGGAAGGAAGCGTCGTGATGGTGAGGAGTGATTGGTACAAGAAGTGGAGGGATATTCAGCGATTTACCGCGAAACCGTTTCCTGGGGTAAGCCTGCCGGCGCTCAAGTTTCTTCATCTGGAGAGGAAGATCCTCTTCCACGGACACGAACCGCTCGATACCGATGATTCCGACGATCTGGAGGGGGAAGCGTGGTTGATGCACAACAATTTTTCGCAGGCAGAGGGCGTTCGGAATCTGGATCTCGTACCCGAAGCGGGCGCGCTTGTGATCATTGGATTCGCAAAACCGCTCGGCGGTACGGGCGGGTTTGCGCGTTACATCGCGGTGTGTCCGCCGGACTGGCCACACGGCGTTTCCGTCAACGAGGCGCCGGGTGCGCCGCTACCCACGGCTACTGAGCCTTTAAAGCGTGACGCGCAGGGAGTTCTGCGGCCGGGTGGAGGGAATGGAAAATAGTTCCAAGCCGGTTTGTCGACCGAAACAATCCTGTTTCGATTGCGATTCCAAAATCCGAAAGTCAGTCGTGCCGAAGCCCCAGATGTGGAACGGCCACACGCGTGACATTGTTGGCGGATTCAAGGTAGTGAAGGGGCCAGTTCGGACTGTCTGCGCACCGCGCGTTCTCATTCGAAAAGGCGTGACAGCAGCTGGCGGAAGCCCTCTGGATCGCAGTCTTCCCGGCTTTGTCCCCTTTACCCCGCAATAAACAGTGACTTGTTTGATCTACCAGCGAAGCGAGCTGCCGACGACGACCTCGGTGCACGGGTCAAACGGCACCCTGGTGAGGTGGGGGGTTCCGCAGATGACCAGGTCGGCGCGTTCCCAGGGCCTGTCCTCGGCCATGAAGGGGCTCTCCTCTGCTTCCCACTCGTCCCAGAAGGACTCGGTCTCCCCCTTTAGCGCGTCACGCTCGATCCCGCGGCGGCGGGATTCGAAAGCGTCACACTGCACCCACACCGCGGCGTCGATCAGATGCTCCAGTGAGCGGCGGCTCACCCCCACGCCCTCGACGACAACCAGCGAGCGGCCTGCCGCAACGTCGATGGATCCCTCACGCTGCCGGGTGTCCCACGCCGGCGGTCGAAAACTGACAGATTCCCCGCGGCGGACGGGCTCGAGGATGCCGGAAGCCATCAGGTGGTCCCACCGAAAGAACGACTCCCACCAGGCGACGTCGTCGCTGTGCACAGTCACCGCACCCGGAATCGCGGCGGTGATCCGGTCGGTGATGGTGGACTTCCCGCTCCCCGATCGACCATCCACCGCCAGCACCGCGGGCCGGCCGTCATGCCGCCCGGTCGCAGCAAGCAATTCGGCGAGGACGTCGGAGAATGGCCGGGCGGTCCATGGCTCGAAGAGCGGTTCGCCTTCGGATGTGGTGATCACGTGGCGTCAGCCCTCCTTGTCTTCTGTTTGACCCCGACGCGTCTCTCTTCACCGAGGTCCCCGGAGTCCACCTGACGCGCGGCGGTGACGGAGAGAAAGTGATTTTTCGCCAGGACGACTCGCGGAAACATACATCCCAGGATTGGGCAAACGATCGATTTGCGCATCGAGCGCGCGTAACGGGCTGAAGCGGTCAAGTCTCGTTCACCCG
The DNA here is from genome assembly GCA_963805815.1 of uncultured Verrucomicrobiae bacterium. Classification (GTDB taxonomy): domain Bacteria; phylum Verrucomicrobiota; class Verrucomicrobiia; order Chthoniobacterales; family Chthoniobacteraceae; genus CAWDWA01. Next base: position 71,624 of record CAWDWA010000031.1, on the reverse strand, counting down.
GATGACGCGGGTGGGGGCCAGGTTGAGGACGGGGTTGAGCCGAATTCATTTCCGGATTCATTCCGACCGATCTCAGAGTTCGATGCCCATCCAGTCAAGTCTGCGCAGGCAAAAAATGCCTGATGCGGCCCTTGAGTTCCTGCCCGTCAACGTGCAGCACCATTACTTGCTGATACCGCTTTCCAGTTCCCATACTCATGCAGTCTTTTGAAATGGCGCCTTTAGCGCTCGGCGTTCCTTTGCATCGGTGGCAACACGTCTGACTAAAGTGGTGAGCAACTCCCGGTTTCAAGCCGCAACAGGGGCTCCTTCGTGGGTTCCCCGGCGAACACTCGAATTTCTGGAACGATTCCGACGCCTCCGATCCATTGCAAGCCGAGCATTGCTCAAGAGATTTTCGGAGGGCTCGACCTCTCATTTCATGAGCACGCACTCCAATACGGATTTACATTGCTCGGAATTCGATGGAAGCAACTGCGTTCGAACAGTGAAATTAAAGAGGCCTGCCGGTAGAGGACGTAAGATTTGATCGGCCTATTGGTTACATGCCCTTAGAAGAACTATTAGTGGGTCCAGATGCTTTGAACACTGCTTCAGGTCGAAACAGGAACAGAAATGCAGCCTGGAGGCTTCGGAGTTTCGTGAAGATGCTGCGATTCCTTGTGATGCTGATTAGCCCGATGCTTTGCGTCGGCGCTGAGAATCGCCGTGAGTCTTACCTTTTCGACAAAGTATCTGTTAAGTCGGGGAGGGCTACCGTCCGCTTGTCCCCCGCGGAAACGATCAGCTTTGAGATCGAGGCAGACCAGGCGGTTGATACGCAGGGAGATTCACCGGGTGCAACGGAGAAGATCACTGTACGCAACGTGGTCGTGAAAAGTAATGAGGCGCGTGACGACGGGACGATTGATTTGATCGCGGCGACGATTCGTCGCAATCGGAATGGGGGCGGACGAATCGATGAACTCCGAATCGTAAATCCGAAGTTGACGGTGAGCGGCGGAATGTTGCGTTCGATAATGCGGTTGGCAACAGGGGCTCCCGCTGTGCGAGAGGATGACGCGGAGGCAGAACAACTGTCGCCGGTATGGACGATTGGTGAAATCAGCATAGAGGGAGCAGATGTCTCGGTGCGCGACTTTGGCGACGGCGCGCCAATCATCCGAGCGGAATTTGATTACCATGACTCGGATATTCGCTTCGGCGGAGAGCCGATACCGCGCGAAAAGGAAATCCAGCGCGTGATTGCACTCAGAAACGTGAATGCGGCGGCGGCATTCGAACGGCAGGAACCATTTTTTCGGGCTCAGCAGATCGAACTGAAATTTACGACCGAAGGGTTGGAGCGGAGGAAGGAGATCGACCAAGTGCTGCTCGACGGCCTGTCTATGGAGTTTGGCAGGGAATTCCGTTCGTTGCTCAGTGCGACGAAGGAGGAAAATGCTGCACCTGCCCCGACTGAGTCGGCGGGGGAAAAACCCGAGAAGCCGTGGTTAATTCGGAAGTTGGAGATTGCGGAGGGGCAGGTGGTGTTGGCGGATCTCGGTGATCCCATCCCGGATATTCAGTTCGACGCTGCCAGCACGCTTGAGAATATCTATCTCACGGGTGACCCGAGTTACGGCGACGAGAATCTAAGGACGGTCGAGCTCGCAAATATCACGATCCATTCACCGCTGGACCCGTTTGTGCCGGTCGCGAACCTGCATTCGATTTTTATCCGCTTCTCAATTGCCGGGCTTTTGCAGAAGAACATTTCCGAAGTGGTGGTCCTGAGCCCGATGATCTTTATTGGCCCGGACCTTTTCTGGTATGTAGACGCGCTGAAAAGTGAAGATGAGGAAATGTCGTCACAGAGCGGCAAGGAGGAGGCGGATCAAGAAGCCGCCGAGTGGACAATCGATGCATTTGAAGTTGCTTCTGGAAAGCTGGTTGTGGCCAGCGGCGGTGAGGCCCGGCTTACGCTGCCGATCGGGTTCTCCTCGAGGGCTGAGAACATCCGATTTTCCAATTTGAGCGAATTGCAACTTAAAATGAATTTCCTTGTGCCGGAGAGCGACTACCGTTTTCCCAGTTACAAGCTTGAGTTTGAAGATTTCGGCGGCAACATCGAATTCGGTCTGCCCCCAGACAGCGGCGCGAACAATCTCGTCCAAACGCTTCGCGCCGTAGGGATGAAGTGGCGGCAATTCGATGCTGCGAATCTCTGGCTTTCAGTGACGTATGACCAAAATGGAATTTACGGGAGCTTCGGCGGCGCTGCGTATCGAGGCTATCTTTCCGGCTCTTTCACGGTCTTCCTGCAGGCGGCTTCGCCATGGACGGGCTGGGTTTCGGCGACGAATCTGAGCCTCGAGGAGATCACTCGTATCGTGACCCCGCAAACACTCTCCATATCGGGGCCCGGCAGCGTCGTCGTTGAGGTAAACGGAAGAACCCGATTGATTGAGCGAGTGAGGGGAACGATTGTCGCGTCAGAGCCGGGCGAATTCCGAATCGGGAAACTGGACGATTTAATTCGGAAGATTCCATCAAGCTGGACGACATTGAAGCAATCAGTGACCCGGATCGGTCTTGAGACTTTGCGGGACTTTCAATATGAGACGTGTAATGGAGAGTTTTGGTATGCTGGCGATTTGGGCGAAATAAAACTCCGGCTCGCAGGCCCGACCGGTTCACGCAATTTTCATGTGGAGCTGCACCCGAAAAACTAAGCGAGGTTTCTTGTCGATTTCGTGTGTTGTCGCCTCTGTTTTGGCGGGGTGCACGAATCTCGGGGTGAACTTGAATACCAATGAGCCAATCAAAGTGGATATTGCGGTAAAGCTGGATGTCTACCAGCATCAGGGTGGGGAAAGAACGCCGTCCTCCGCGGCGGATGCAACAGCCGTCAGCGTCGAGGAACGCCGTCGAAGGCGAATCGGTGAGATTCAGAATTTGAAAAACAACCGTGTTGTAGGAGAGAACCACCTGGGATTGCTAGAAATCCGGACGGAGCCGCCCGGGGAATTTGGAGATTACGCAAAGAGGATCGTCGCAGAAGAAAACGAAGATCGACTAAAGCTCATGAATCAACTTGCCTCCAATGAATCCGTACCGGTGACAACGATTCAGGAGCGGCAGGCGAAATTGTTTTTTGAGCGGGCTTTCTCTGGCGAGTGGGTCGAAACCCGGAAACCCGGCAGCGGGTATGCGTGGGAACAAAAACGGCAATAATAGCTGTGTAACGGAAAGAAGGCCGTGAAAATCGGTGCGAAGTTCAGAATAGGGGCTTTCAGCAACTGTTAAAGTGAAGATAGATTAACGGGTTTCCGCGGCGCGAGACGGGATGAGATCACCGCAGAAAGCGGCGTAGACGGCGAAGATTCCGACAAGCAGAAACAGGATCCCGGGTATTGCTGTGAGCTTTTGTCGTTCTCATTGCCTACATGATGTCCGGGGTATTCATGGTGATTTCGCGTCGTTGAGTCGGGCACTTTCGCAGGAAAAAGTCGTAGTGGCGACCGTTCGTGCGGTAGGAACGGAGTGGCCGCCCGTTTCGATATCCAACTGTTGGCGGTTGGTAAGTTGTTAGGGCGTGTTTGTGAGGCTTTCGTTAAAGATCGCGAGGGATTTTTTCGCTGGGCGAGGCGCAACGCGCGTCGCTATTGAGGAAATACCGGCGCGAGGCGCAACGAAGGCCAGTGCAAAAAGCACTGCGAGATCGGCTGAATGTATTTTATAAACACGCCCTACGCCTTGTAGAACTCAACCTGTTTGCCTGCCAGGTCGGCGACCTTTGCAAAGATTCTGTCGCGATCTGTGTCGTTGAGTTTCCCGAAGCGCCTGGCGAGATTTACCTTTTCGAGTAGCTGTTCTACCGTTTCTGCGCCAGTGACGAGCACCGAGACTGGAAGCGACCACACAAAATACATTGCTTCTTCCACAGTAATCCGGTCGGGGATGAGGGGCGAGACGCCGGTTGGTCTGCCAACCCAACGGTTTCGCCCAAAGAATCCCTGGTCGGCGAGTGTCTTCATCGCGATGATGCCGAGGTTCTTGTCGACGAGCCGCGGCATGACGTTCTCGATAAAGCTCCGGTAGCCGCGATCGACCGCGTTGACGGGCATCTGGCAGGTCTCCATCGCATCGGTCGCTTCGAGCACGGCGAGGTGACCTTCCGGTAACTTGTGTCCGGTGAAGCCGATGTGCCGCACCTTTCCCTCATCCTTTGCTTTGAGCATCTCGTCAAAAACGCCCTGCGTCGCCCGTTTCTTCGCATCTTCGGGCGATTCGATGGAATGTGCCTGCCACAGATCGAGCCGGTCGGTTCGGAGTCGCCGCAGCGAGTCTTCGAGATCCTTGCGCACGCTGCCGGCGTCGCGCCCGAGCGTCTTGGTCATGAGAAAGATGTCGTCGCGATAACGCGGCACGAGGTGTTTACCGTAGCTTTGCTCGCTTCCCCCGCTTTGATATAGTACGGCGGTGTCGAAAAACCGGACTCCACTTTCGATCGCGGTCTCGATCATCGCCTGCGCATCGCGATCTCCCAAGGCGCCAAAATGGTAGCCACCGAGGCCGAGCATGGTCACCTGTTCGCCAGTACGCCCCAATGTTCGGATAGGCAATGCCTCGCCGAGCTTGTCGTTACGCGCTCCCGACAGCCGGGCGACCGGGAGAAAAGCCGCGACGGACGCGAGCCAGGAAAGCCTTAAGAGGAATCTGCGGCGTCCAATTCGGTCCATACTCAACCAAATTCGGCTCGGGCGGTGGAGCTGTGTGTATACCTGCCTGGTAGTTTTAATTATGTCTTCGTAAATTCTCGTCGGTCGGGGCCGGTCGATTGTTCAATTGCAAATCAAGGGCTTTTTCCGCCGCAACGGTAGTTGACTCACAATTCCGGGCGACTCCGACGGAAGCCAACGCTCTTCGTCGATCCGGTGCTCCAAATATCGGGTGACCCCCATCGGGTTGGCCAGATCTGGCAAAGCAACATCGATCTCGAGACTTCACACCGAAGACCAAATCCTTTAACCTCAACTGCAACGAAATCCCAAAAGCCCAGTCCACCTTTTCGAGGAAAGGTCAGTTTACAAGGAATCAGATGTCCTCACCGCGACAGCTTCGCATCTTTCTCGCCTCGCCGGGTGATGTCGCCGACGAGCGCGCGTTGGCGCTGAATGTGATCGGAACGCTGCCCTATGACCCATTCCTCCGGGGCAAGGTGGCTCTGGATGCGGTTGCCTGGGATAAACCGGGCGCCGGGACACCGATGCTGGCGACCATGACGCCCCAGGAAGCGATCGCGAGGGGGCTGCCGAAGCCCTCCGATTGCGACATCGTCGTTGCCGTGTTCTGGTCGCGGATGGGCACGCTGTTGCCGGAAGACTGGGAAGAGAAGACTGAAAAATTCCGTTATTTGGCAGATACAGAGTGGAAGTCGTTGGATGCCCGGTATCTCTCGGGGACAGAGTGGGAATACTTCGACGCTCTGCAGGCGGCGGAAGCGCATGATACACCGAAGGTGCTCGTATACCGGCGAACCGAGACGCCGTCGCTCGGCTTGGAAGATCCCGAGTTCGACGAAAAGTGTAAGCAATGGAAGCTCGTCAAAGCTTTCTTTGCGTCCTTCCGCAACCTGGATGGTTCTCTGCGCCGTGGCTGCAATGAATATCCGACGCCATCGATCTTCGAGCAGAACCTCAATGTCGACCTGCGGAAGATCATCAAAGAATTGCTCGAATACCCTGAAACGTTGACCGTGGCGGACAGAGCACCCGCGCAAGCTTCAGAGCCGGACCTGTGGGAAGGCTCTCCCTTTCCCGGTCTGCGCCCTTTCACCGACAGGGATGCCCCCATATTTTTCGGCCGCGGCCGCGAGACTGATGGATTGATCCGGAAACTGAAGGATCCGCAGAACCGTTTCATCGCAGTCGTCGGCGCTTCGGGTTCAGGAAAATCCTCGCTGATTTGGGCTGGCCTGATCCCGCGTCTGTTGGGAAAGGCGGTTCCAGGCGATGAAGCAAGGCCTCGCATCGGTGCTATTGCGGGCAGCCAGGATTGGGTGTGGGTACGGTTTACACCGGGCGAGGTGGGCGACAACCCGTTCATGGCCCTTGCGAACAGCCTCAAATCGACGCTCGAAAAACACGGGAAAGCACCGCGGGAGGTGGCCGCCGAGCTTCGAGAAGATGCCGGCGTCCTGGCTCATTGGGTCCAGCGAGCGCTGGACGGAAAACCCGACTGGGCAGAGCTGCTCCTGTTCGTCGACCAGTTTGAGGAGCTGTTCACGGTGGTTTCTCCCGCCTATCAGGCCAATTTTGTCAATCTGCTGGCCAGAGCCATCACCGTGGACAGGGTGCGCACGATCTTGACCATGCGAGCGGACTTCTATTATCGGTGCCTGGAGTTGCCGGTGTTGCGCGAACGGTTCGAAAACGATCAATGGGAAAAGAGCCACTTTCCGCTGATGGCACCCGGAATCGGGGAGCTTTACGAAATGATTACTCGCCCCGCCGAACGGGCAGGACTTCGATTCGAGGAAGATCTCCCCGGGCGCATTCTCGATGATACCGGCACTGAGCCGGGAGCGCTTGCCCTCATGGCCTTTGCCCTGGCGGAGCTTTATGAGGCAAAGACCGCGGACAGGCAGTTGACCGATGCTGCTTACGAAAGCTTCGGAGGTGTCCATGGCGCCATCGGCAAACGGGCCGACGACACGTTCAATGCCCTCGAGTCTGCCGTTCAGAACAAGCTCGGCGATGTCTACCGGGAACTGGTCGAGGTCGACGAGCACGGTGTCGCGACCCGGCGGCGGGCGCTCTTGAAACGAGTGACATCCTCAACCGAGGCGGAAACTCTCGTCAATGCCCTGGCGAATGCCCGTCTTTTGGTCACGGGGCGTGGTGAAGGGGACGAACCCATCGTCGAGGTCGCCCACGAGGCGCTGTTTAGAAGCTGGCCGCTGCTTAATAAATGGATTCAGGCCTACGCTGATGATCTGCGGCTGCGGCGGCAGATCCAGCAAATGGCCGCGTACTGGAAAGAGCATGGATGCGATGATAGACACCGCTGGCCCGACGATCGGGCGGTGGAAGCGGCGAATATGGTGCATCGGCTGGGACTTCAGCCGGGGGATCTGGCTGACGAAGTGCGCGCCTTCCTGGGTCCGCTGGATCGCGAGCGCATGATAGAGGAGTTGGACGATCCGGCGACCTCCCATATGCAGCGGGCAATCATTGGGGTGCGGTTATCGCTGCTCGACGATCCGCGTTCCGGCGTGGGATTGCGCGAGGATGGACTTCCTGACATAGCCTGGTGCGAGGTGCCTCGTGGCAAAATCACACTGGAACAAGGCGCCGGCACATTCACTGTGGACTCCTTCTACATCGCCAGGTATCCGGTGACCTACGTCCAGTATCGGACCTTCCTGGAAGCGGAAGATGGGTTCCCAAATCCGGAGTGGTGGAAAGACTTATGGTTTCAAGTAAACGAGCGTGGCAAGCAGTTTAACTGGCGCGATAACCACCCAGCGGAGAACCTCTGCTGGCTCGAAGCTGTTGCATTCAGCCAATGGCTGAATGCTAAACTTCAGGGTGATATTCGCGATCGGTTCGGCAAGGGATACGTGATCCGACTACCCACCGAATGGGAATGGCAGCAGGCCGCCACCGGCGGCAATCCCGAAAACGAATACCCGTGGGGCCCCGAATGGGATGGAAGCCGGGCGAATACCTATGAAAGCGAGCTAAGCCGTTCCACGGCTGTCGGGATGTATCCGCAAGGGGAATCTCCTGTGGAAGCCCTCGACATGGCGGGGAATGTCTGGGAGTGGTGCCTGAACGAGTATGACAGCCCAGCTGAGACGAAGGTTTCAGGCGAAGCCCGCCGGGTGTTGCGCGGCGGGTCCTGGAACTTCGGTCCAGACGTCGCGCGCGCGCCGTTCCGGAGCTACTACGCTCCGTACGACCGTAACTACGGTGTTGGCGTGCGGCTGGCGTGTGTGGCCCCCGTTTCCTGAACCGCTGTTCACTGAATGCCGCGTCAGCGGCAATAAGAGCGCGTAGCGCTCTTATTGCGATTTTTTTGGATTTTTGCCCTTCTTGTTGATGGCGTCGCGTCGGTCAGGTTTGACGATTAATCCAACGACCGCGAAAAGGATCAGGCCCAGCCCCTCAAGACTTAGGAAGTGTTGAAGGGGCGCTCGACGAGGATCGGCTATGCCCGGTCTATTCTCACGATCTCGCCCCCATACGGCCACTTATCCGCCGAATCGACGAGACCGGCCCGGACCGGGTCCTCCCTCACGTAACTCCATTTTTCCTCATAACTCTCCGAGTTTCGGATCAGATGATCGAAGAATCCCTCCTGCCAGTGAGGAGTTTCGACGGCGAGCACCCTCGACAGCACCCGCTTCAAAATTCGAATCCACTGAGACAGATCGAAATCACGAGGACCACAAATGAAAAGATGCACATGATCCGGCATGAGCACGTAGCGTCCGACCGCGAAATCTCGATCCCGTCCCTTCGTCGCAAAATCCCGAAAGCATTCGAATACCACATCGTTCGCGAGCACCCGCCGCCGACGAGACGTGTTGAACGTCACAAAGTACAGCGGCGGATCGTATTTCTCGAAAATCCGCTCCAGTCTTTGAGGACGTTCTGCCATCGTGCAGAGCTTCTCACGTCCCAGGGACGTTGTAGAGGCGGTTGTGCCAACCGCCTATGGAAATCGACAGGCGGTTGGCACAACCGCCTCTACAACTTCGCCCGCAGGATGTAATGTTTTGGAAGACTCTCCCGATCCGCTACTTCGACCTCGGATTGTGCAAGCCGTATCTCGAGGGGCGGACCCGCGCGGTTCTTTTGCTGGCCTATCTAATAATTATACGAAATGGCCACAAAAACGCCGCTGCTATGGGTGATGGCCCTGGCGTGTATGCTGATCATTCTCTATGCCGGGCCTGTCGGTATCTTGCTGCTCGCTCCCGGAAATGGAAAATGTCGGCTGCCACGACGCTCACGCCGATGAAGCTTCACCGGGAAAAGACATTGCGGTCTACTTCTCCCATGCGCCGCCCAAAGAGACCGAGCAACGAACTTTCCCACCCACCGCAGGCTCAAAGCACGCAATGTCCACAACTTCAATGGCCGTCTGCGGGACCAGTGGCGGAAATACTGCGCCAGCGAGATCAGTTTTTCCGATTTCGACGCCACCGTGCAGGGCTGGATTAATCATGTCCGCCATGGCGACACGTGGGGACTGAGACGGCATGTCCTGGGGCGACGACTGGGGCGGTCGGAAGCTAACAACGATTAACATTTTCCGAGAACCCACCCCGACGCTAGCGTTCTCCTCTTTCTCAAAACTCCTTCTGAAACTCCTGCCGGTGCCTGGCTCCTTCACGAGAAAGGACGCTCGAGTAAAGCGTGAATCCAGTCACATGAATCAAGCCAAAATCCGTGTCTTCGTGCTTGCGCAAGAAAGGACGCAGGGTTGCCGCTGAGACATCCCGGGCTCGGCCGACGGTGATGTGGGGACGAAACGGCTTCAGGTCCGGTTCGAGACCTGCCGCCAGGACGGCGTCTTGAATGCGGCGGTGCAGGACGAACAGGTGAGGATGGGCGTTTCCTACGCCAGTCCACACGACGGATGGCCGCCCCTTTCTTGAAAAGGTCCCGACGCTCTGCACAGGAAGAAAGAACGCCGGCACGGAAACTTCGTCGAGTTTCTCTTTCAAGCGGTGTTCCACATCCAATGGCACACTTTCCAGGAAGCTAAGCGTGAGGTGCATTTGCTCCCCGGGCAGCCAGCGGAGGCCCTTGATCCCGGGGTCGAGATCGACAAGAAGATCCGTAATCGCGGAAGGAAGATCAATGGCAGCAAAATAACGTCCGGCCATGAGAGGAAGTTTAAACGCAGCCTGTCCTGCGTGAAACAAATCTTCCATTGCCGTTGCGCCGGACGGCGACCGTAATGCAACGCGCCGACGCGTTGTCTTGAGAGCACTCCTGCAGGGTGCTACAGATCGAAGTCCGTGTCGGAAGACACTTCGACGGTGAATCGAGCGCGCGGGTCCGAAGTCCGCTTGAAGGTGTACGATCGATCGCCAAGCGTCTGCTTCAAAGCTGCTTCCATATCCGGCTGGAGACTGGCCAGTGTGTCGTCGGAATTTTGCGCAAAATGCCGGTCGTTTACGACAATCTGAAGTGTTTTGCGGTCTAGAGTAAAATTGCCATTGAGCTTGTCTTCGCCCGCCATCAAGAGGGCGAAATCGCGCGCTGATCTCAGGGCATGAGCAACGACCTCCTGCGTGTTGCCGTCAACCGGGGTCCGGCGATTGAACAGCAGCCCCGGACGACCCTGACTGTTATCCACGCTGTAGAAAGCGTTGTGAGCCACGAGAATTACCCCTGGGCCTTCAGGCACGTGACGATAATCTGCTACGTCAATTAAGAGGTCATCGAGCTTTTCTTCCTGGATCCATCGGTGAAAAAGTTCGAGAACTTCGCCCTGGTCGAGGTTCTCACCCTCCCGAAGGAAGAACTTGATGTTGACGTGCTGGACGGAATCGTTGGTGGATTGCATTTCCCAAGGAAAAATATCAAGCGGGAACGGCTTTCTCAGTCATTCGACCGTGGCAACTGTGGCAGGCTTCCACGAACAGGGCGGACTCTTCGATGAGGGTGTGGGCGGATTCCACGGTATGCGCCTCCTCCCGGTTGGCCCAGGCATCCAAAAAGTAATTGGCGAACTTCGGGCCGGCGTAGGGATCAAAGAAAACCGCGGTGTCCACGTATAAGGTGCAGAACCGGGCCACGGTTTCGTCATTGGTCCGCGGCGGATTCGGGAGCCTTAGCTTCAACATGCCGACCGCCCCGGTCAGCATAGCGTCCCGTGCCAGGCGCGCGGCTTCCGCAGCATCCTTCTTTTCCAACGCCACCTGGGCTTCGAACACGAGGCGCTCTGCTGCCATCATGTCGAAGGCGAAGGAACTGACTACCTCCCCGGCACATTCGCCCACGCCAATGTCTTCCTTGGTATACTCGCGGGGATCGCTCCAGTCGCTGTAATAAGACGGGTCCTCGGCATACTTCGGAATTCTGGTCAGGTCACTGATGAGGTCCTTGATATGCACCTTGCCGACGCGTTCGACGTAATCGTTGAACCGCTCACCATTCTGATGGTCCTTCAAGTAGGCTCGGGTCAGTCGGTCCACGGTTTCCGGAATGTTCTTAGACGGCACGGCGCAGATGCCCAATCCGTAAGAGCCGGCGTTGTCGGCCCATTGTCCACCTACCACGACCTGGAAGTGCGGGACGGTATGACCATCGAAGTTTCGGCCGACGCCGAAAAAGCCGAGGTCGGCCACATGGTGCTGGCCGCAAGAGTTGAAGCAGCCGCTGACCTTGATCTTGAGGCCCTTGATAGCCTCGTCGAGGGAATAATAACTTTCGGAAAGCCGGTTCCTGAGTTCGCCGGCAAGACCGCGTGACGACGAGGTGCCGAGTTTACAGGTGTCGGTGCCGGGGCAGGCAGTGATGTCAATAATCGTTCCGGCACCCACCGACGCCAGGTGGGCTTCCTTCAGTTCCTGATACAACGACGGCAAGTCCGCCTCGTTCACCCAGCGCAGAAGGAGATTCTGTTCGACGGTGGTGCGGATGGTATCGCCCACGAACTTGCGGCAGATATCGGCGAGGTCGCGGAGCTGATCCGACGTGATGTCGCCGAGCGGCAGGTTGATCTCTACGCAGTAAAATCCTTTCTGGCGCTGCTCCTGCACATTCGTGGACCGCCATTCCTGATAGGCGGAGTCCTGCGGAGTTTCGGTTGCTGGAACATCGGTGCGCAAGGGTTGCTCATCCTTCCACTGAATGTTCTTGAGATAGGCCGTCCAACGCTCGTCGGCTGCCAGAACCTTGCGTTCCTCGAGTACGAGTCGGCGGAATTCCCCGATGCCGAGTTTTTCCACCAGGAACTTGATGCGGGCACGGGCGCGATTCTTCTTCTCGCCGAGCCTGCCGAATACCCGGGCCACCGCCTGACTCAGCGGCAGAATCTCTTCCTCGGTAACGAAGTCGCTGAGAAGCTTTGCCTGCCGGGGCGCGGCACCCAATCCACCGCCCACATACATTTCAAACCCGCGGCGGGTGGTCCCGTTCTCCTGCCGGGTGGTGGCGATGAAACCCAGGTCGTGCATGTTCACCAGCCCGCAGGCCTTGTCCTTGCAGCCGGAAAACGCCGGCTTGAACTTGCGGCCGAAGTCCTGGCAATCCGGATGCCCCATCAGGAAATACGTAAGGGCGTGGGCATACGGTGTGACATCAAAGGCTTCTGTTGGACATACCCCCGAGCAGGGACAGGCTGTGACGTTGCGCACCGAGTTGCCGCAGGCCTCACGTGTGGTGATTCCCACCGCCGCCAGCCGCCGCATGATTGAAGGCGTGTCGTCAAGGTGGATGAAATGCAACTGCCAGTCCTGTCGCGTAGTGACATGGGCGATGCCGTCGGAGTATTCCTCCGCCAACTCCGCCATGACCTCCAACTGTTCCGCGTTCGTGCCGCCGTAGGGTATTTTAATGCGAAGCATTCCCGGTGCATCCCATACTGTGGACGGTCCCTTAGTCAGGTCATCGCACGGGTATTTTAATGTTCGGGTCCGCTTCCCGTCATTGCGGTGGCCGTTGTCATATCGCTGACCGTACGCGCCGCGCCGCAGCCGGGTCTCGGCGAAAATCCGCTCATCGATCTTTCCCTGTTTGCGGAGGGTAATTTCAGTTTCAAAGGCGTCAATTTCCTCCACAAGATGCCGTGGCATCCGGGCGACGACGGCCTCCCGCCAGTATGGATTGCTTGCTTTCATGCCGTGTAGCGATTCCGGTCCGGGGGTTTTCCGGACAAAGTGCATTTCTGTTACACCGCATCCCAGTCTGTGTCGACCGATTCTTTAACGCTTTTTGTTCGTATTGCGTCCCACATTGCGGGACCGGATCCGTTCCGATGACACTTTACAGTTGCCCGAGAGCCGGGTAGAAAGTGCTCGCATCCGGGCTGCGGGCAGGTTTCGATTTTAGAGCGCCATTCCGTGGCACCTGCGCCGCCGGCTGATCTTCTGGTTAAATGAGCAAATCACGTTATTCAGGCGTTGACGGGCACGTGGGCAGGACGCCCTTGATCCGATTGAGGCGGCTATCGGAATTGACCGGTTGTGAGATTTTGGGCAAGGCCGAGTTCATGAATCCGGGCGGTTCGGTCAAGGACCGCGCGGCTTTGGGCATTGTCGAGGACGCCGAGTCTCGTAGCGTTCTGAAGCCAGGCGACACCATTGTGGAGGGTACTGCCGGTAACACCGGGATTGGCCTGACCGTGGTCGGTTCGGCGAAAGGCTATCGCACGGTCATCGTCATCCCCGAGACGCAGTCTCTTGAGAAGATCAGCCTGCTGCGAACACTCGGAGCGGAAGTGATCACGGTCCCGGAAAAGCCGTACAGCGACCCTGGGAATTACAATCACCAGGCCCGTCGGTTGGCAGAGGAAAAGGGCTGGTTCTGGGCCAACCAGTTTGACAACCGGGCCAACCGGAACGCCCACTACAAAACGACCGGACCCGAAATATGGGAGGAGACGAGTGGCGATGTGACGGCGTTCGTCTCGTCAGTCGGGACAGGGGGAACGCTCGCCGGAACTACACTTTTCTTAAAGGAACAGAACCCGAAAATCACCGTTGCATGTGCCGATCCTTTCGGCGCGGCCATGTGGTCGTGGTTCAAGCACGGAAACCTGGAAGAGAAAGGCGGGGACTCCTTTGCCGAAGGCATCGGCCAAACTCGCGTTACCAGGAATCTGGAGGACGTCGTGATGGACACCGCCTTTCGCATTCCCGATCAGCAGGCGCTGACGATCGTTTATCAGTTGCTCCGGGAGGAAGGATTATTCCTTGGCTTGTCTTCGGGCATTAATATCGGGGGGGCGGTCCAGCTGGCCCGCGAACTCGGCCCGGGTCAAGTCATTACCACATTGCTCTGTGATTCGGGCAACCGCTACATGTCCAAGCTCTTCAACCCCGAGTGGCTGGCAGCCCATGATTTGGTTCCCGACAATCCGATCGAATCAATTCTGGAAGAGTCCTGCTGAAGATTGCTGGAGACACTGGAGAACGCGCACCTATTACGAGGAACTTCACTGCGTCGGGCTCGACCGTGACGGTTCACTTCTACATGGGGTAGTTCAGATCAAGCGCGACGGTGGCAATTCCGGCGGGCTCTGCACCAACGGCAGCCGCGAATACATTGCTTTCTACCTCGATTTCGGTGCGGGCTGGGAATACCAGGGCACGACATACGTCAATGTCCATGACATCGACTTGCCGAGGAACGGTCTCTGAGTAATAGGCGTCGCTTCCCGTCGATCTGGATCCGCACCGGCAGAAATGGTGCGAAACCTGAAGGGCGCTGATTCGCGGCATCCTGTCGTCGGCCGTGCCGCCGCCGCCAAACACGCCGGAATTCGTTCCGCACTTGGGCGACCGCGAGGACTGCTACATCGAGATCAGGCCGTTCCCCAAAAGGCGTCATCGCCGGATTCATCACGCCGGTGCTGGAATCCATCGGCAACATCTCGGTCGGCTTCCGCCCGTCGCGGCCTGCCATGGCGTGATGCCACGCTCCGGGAGGGCGGCAGGCTGCCAGCCCACTTTCGTCATAGCTGTGGCGCGCTGCTTTCAAGCAATGATGATAGCTTGATCGGTTGAAAACGGGGTTTATTCTAGCGATACGCCGAGGACGTCCGCCAGCTCACTGAGCAATGGCATCGGCCGCTCCGGCGTCACACATGCCCCGGGGGTGTTGTTATAGATGAGACTGATCTTTCTGTCGTGGTCAAAAGGCCGCAGTCGCGAAGTGGCCATAGCGTTGAAACGCCTCATGGCCCGGGTGCTTTCGGAAGCGGGGATCGCACCCCCGCCAGGGAAAGGCCCGGGGGAAGATCTCGTCTTGCTTTCCCTGGACCTGCCCAAAGGTGGCAATTGGTCGCAGGACCTGGCAGACAGCCTGGAGAACGCCCTGGCGGGCATCATCTGCGTGACGCCGGAGAACGTAAATGCACCCTGGCTGCTCTTCGAAGCCGGCGCCCTCATTCGGTGTGGCACGAAGGTAGCGCTTTTCCCATTGCTGCTGGACATCCCTCCGACCGCGATCGACGGACCGCTCGGCATAACGCAGGCCACCGTTCTGATGCGGGACGCCGAGACGCTGAAGCGGGAAATCCACGATCTGCTCGGCCACATCCGGGACCACATCCAGCTGGAATCGCAAGGCATTCACAGCCTGTCAGTCCAGACGTCCGATGAGAACCCGGAGGCCTGGAACGCCTTCGCCGCCGAGATTCTGGCGATCCCTGCCGCGTCGGTGACTGATCTTGTTCCGGAGTTCCAGGCGCTGTTCGAACGCAAGACCTTCGAGGAGCCCTTTCAGGATTGCGTCGACCAGAAATGGCTGGCGCGGTTCGCGGGCGCGATGAAAGCCCGCGTCGCACTCGAAAATCACAAGCACTGTGTCCGGTTGGCTTCGCCGCCCGGTCAGACCAGGGCCTACGAATCGCTCAGCTCCGCTGTGGACGGCTACGCGATGGCCATTGGTGGTCTGCTTCTCTCTGAACACAGCTTCAGGCGCGCGGAGGACGGAAAATTGCGCGACGAGAATGGTGTGCTTGCCGCCTGTGACGCACGCAGGAAGGCCATCGTTGCCTCCTATGCCAGATTGGCAGACACTTCAGTTCCGATCTTTGACGAGGCCAGGAACTATGAAGAGCTCTCGACGCTGGAAGAAAGAAAACGGCGCCTGATCCACCCTCTCGAGCGCTCCCTCACCCTACGGACCCGGCTGGACCCTGGGCAGGCTCAGGCGGAGAAGGAGCAACTCGAACGAGCCAGGACGAGTCCGTGGCTGTATGACCGGCTCGTCTTTTACATTCACGGCGCACTGCGAGACGACGGCCCCACGCCCGAGGACTTGTGCAGCGGACTCGAGTTCGAGCTGTCCCGCCTCGAATCGATGGACGAGCCGGACACCCTGGTGGGTCTGTACTATGTCCTCGAGGCCATAGAGCGGCGCGCAGGTGATTCTACAGCCGCGTTCGATCCGGCAGGGCTGCGCAAAATCCTCGAACGCGTCGGCCCTGATATTGACGGGTGGAAAGAGGCTGCTGGAGCGCCCGATCACTACGACAAGAACCGCAAGGTCAGACGGCTGGTCGACCGGCTGCTGGCCGGCGTGGCGTCGGAGGGGCAGGAGCCTCAGACGTAGCCATGGAGGGACCAGCTCGCGTCAACCGGCGGGACAGATCTTTCTGATCTAAGCGATGTGAACCGGGAGTTGTTCCTGGCGACGTCTGGGCAGGCATTTGAACGTTCCGTATAGAACGGGGTTTCCCCCCCTTAAGGAAACCTACCCTTCCCAAGCGGAGGGGCGTCTCAGCGCACGGACGCGCGCTCGCCCGGGCAGGGTGCGGGGAGGTCGCGGCAGGCCTGGGCCACGAGATCGGCGGGCGAGAGCGCGTAGAGATCGGCCTCCGCCGGGTTCGCCAGCACCGCGAGCCAGCGTCCGTCCTCGCGGAGCGCCATGGCCGGGCCGATGCGGTCGACCGGGAAGCGGCGGTCCTCGGTTCCGGCTTTCAGATCGTGGACGCGCACCTCTCCCGCCACGTCGAGCGTCGCCGCCAGCCGCCCGTCGCGGGTTACGGCCGCGGCGATCGCGCGCCGGTGGAGGGGGGCCGCCACCGGCTCCAGCGTCGCGGCGTCGAGGATGCGGAGCCCGTCGTTCTCGGCATGGACGAGGAACCGTCCCCAGCCGGTCAGCGACAGGATCGTCGAGCGGTGGAGGTTCAGCATCGGCCCGATCTGGCGGGTCACGACAACCTTGCCTTCGCGCAGCAGCTCCAGCGTCCGCCTCGGTCCGCCGCGGGTCGGTTCGCCCTCGAGGATGCGGTAAACCCGGCCTTCCGTGCCTTCGATCTCCGGCGCGGGTCCGAGTTCGTCGCCGGCTGCCGGCAGGGCACTGCTCCGGAGCGGCACGGGGCTTTCCCGCCCGGGATCGGTCCGCGCGGGTGCTGTGCCGGCGCCGGGCTCCGGCATCTTCCAGCCCAGCCGCTTCGGCTGGGCGCGCGCCAGCAGCATGCGCCCGTCGGCGGAAAACCCGATGCCGTCCATCTGGAGCGGCTGGGCCTCCAGCGTCGCATAGGCGGTGTCGCTGCCGTCATAGTCGAGCACGCCGAGCGTCCGTTTGCCGGGCTCCAGCACCGCGATCCGCCCGGTCGTCGGCAGGAAGGAGAGCCGCGCCGCGGGCGCGCCCTTGGGGATCTCGGCGACGATGCGCCCGGTGGCTGTCTCGGCTATGGTGATCGGCCGGTCCTTCTTCGCGGTGGCGACGAGGCTGCCATCGGCGTTCAGCACCGCTGGGCCGGAGAAGAGCGGTTTCGCGTCGGGCGCGACCGGCTCCAGCGCCCCGTCGCGCTCCACCATCATGCGGCCGTTGATCCAGAATCCGTCATCGCGCCAGCGTAGGTCGTTAGCACCCTCCGCTAGACGGAGATTTCGGAGATCGGAGGGATCACCGAGCGACCAGACCTTCAGCACCCGGACCCGCTGGACGGCGGTCTTCCACGTCTCGTAAAGCGCGATCCGCGTGCCGTCGGGGCTGAGCGCGATGCGGCGCGGTCGACTGCCCGGGTGGAGCGCCGGCTCGACCCACTCGCCCGTGCTCGTCCGGATGCGAAGCGCCTTGCGGAGCAGCAGCACCAGGTAAGCGCCATCCGAGCTCAGCGCCATCTGGCGGATGGGGGGGCTGGCCCCGGCGTCAGGCACTTCGACCTCGGCCACCTCGGCGCAGTCCGGCAGCGTCCAGACCCGCACCCGGGCCGGCTCACCCGTCACCTTTCCGTCCAGACCGGCAAGCATCGCGCCATCGTCTGACAGGGCGACGGGCGCAATCTGTTGCTCGGGCCCGGCCGCCGGGTCGGGGTTGCAGGCGGCGACCTCCTTGCCGGTCTCCGTATCGTAGACCTTGACGCCTCCCCCGGCGAACGAGACTGCCGCACGGCGCCCGTCCCGGCTGAAGGTCGCGTCCCGGATCCTCGAGTAGCCGAGCTCTTGACGCTGCCACGGGATCCGCCGCGCGATGCTCTTGCGCAGCGAAAGATCGGCGTCCCGCACGTCCCCGCCCAGTCGATCGAGCGCCTTTAGCGCCAGCGCGGCAAAACGCACGCTGCGGTCGTACTGCGTGAGCGAGGTCGCTTCCGAGGGCGGCGCGTCGCGGAGGAAGGCGGCGCGAGTCAGGCTCTGGCGGGCCTCGACGATTTGGGCCTGCCGCGCGCTCTCGCGCATCTGGAACCACGCGACGGTGCCCAGCACCGCGGCGATCGCCAGACCCGCTGCGACCGAGGCCCAGGTGATCTGCTGGCGCCGCGTCACCGCGCGCCGGCTGGCAACAAGGTACTCGGTCTGGAGGGCGGTCGGGCGCGGCTCGCGGTCGGACGCGGCGGCGGCCCAGTCCTCGAAGGCGGTCAGGTCCGACCCTCGCAGCGTGAAGCTCGTATCGCGGCCTTCGCGGTCCCACTCGGCGGCGCGCACCAGCAACCGCGTGTGCGCGCGGACCCGGTCGAGATCAGTCTCGATGGCCTCCGAAAGCGTCTCGATGAAGTTCTCGAAGTTGTCCGTATCGCGGCCGAAGATATAGTTGATCTCGGCGAGCTGTGGCGGCACGGGCGCGCCGGGCTCGCGGTGAAGGATTGGGATCAGCCGCTTGTTGCGGGCGACCGCGTGGGCAAGCTCTTGCCCGCAGACCTCCGAGGCGACCCATTCCGGGCTGAGCACGAAGATCGCGGCCTCGGCCGCGTCGATGGCTCCGCGGATCGTCGCCATCCAGGTGTCCGAGGGTGGGATGCCCTCCCAGTCGACCCAGGCGTCATGCCCGTGCGCGGCCAGTGCCGCGTGGAGTCGGCGCACGAAATCCCCGTCCGCACGGGAATAGGAAATGAAGATGCTGTCCATGGCGCGTCAAATCGCTTGAATTCAAATCGGGCGGCGCCCGGGAGCAAGGATATCACGCGGCGAGCGCCGCCGCGAGGCTCGGGCCATCGACCTTGGACCGGTGCATCAGTGGGCGGTGGCCGTGATCGTCGTTCTTCGCCTTGGGAGATGGCGTAACGAGAATATGATGTCCCCGGGGCAGGCCGCTCAACGACCAGTTTCGTTCCGGCCTTGCGCTGGAACGAAACGTTTTCTGCGCCGCGAGCGCCTATATCCATCTCGATCCGTCACGCGCCCGGTTGCTGTGCTTAAGGATCAGCCCATGGACGACTGCACAGCGGGTTGTCTGTGTTCGCGAAGCATTGTGGGACCTTCCTCCGGGAGGGCGTGTTCCGATGAATGTCGCACTCCGCCTTGTCCGATTCCGCGTTCCGGCGATGCTTGTCAATCCGGTGGGCAAAGACGACCTCGGGTATGATTTGCTTAATTGTATCGAGTCCCAAGGAGTAGTAACAGAGCACATCCAGGTCGAAGAGCAGTACCCTACTGGCCAGGTGAAAGTTGACGTAAGCAATTCGAGGGAAGTCCGTTATTGCTAGCTGCTCGGAAATGGCTTTTCCAGGCCCGGCGTCGATGCGACGAGGGGGCGGGGCAGGAGGGGGGTCAAAACTGAATATCTGTTTTGGGTGGTTGCTCCCCTCTACTTCAACCGTTCAAAATTTACATTGTCGAACCGGCTCCGTCCTCGTCCTCGCCCTTCGAGTCGAATTTTTATGTAGGTGGGCAGCTCGTCGATGACGAATTCAGCCTCGTAGGTATGCCAGGGTTGATCCAATAACAAAGTTAGGTAGCCCCAGCGGATGATCTTTTGGTCGAAGTCATATGCGTCGATGACCAGCGCCAACCGCTGCGGCCCATCATAATGCGCATCTACCTTGAGTCGAAATAATTGCCCCGGAATGACGCGATAGTGGTAATATCCGACGTACAGACCAATCGAGATCGGTGCTGCTATTTATTAGCAGGCAGTGCGATCCGTGCGACTCATCCTTGACCAGGCTCTTGTCAACGCGATCCGGTTCTCGCGACCACAGATTGGCCCAATCGAGACTGCCGATCAGCGTCGGTTCGAATGTGTCCATTACCAACGACCCAACCATGGTGTTCTCAATGGCGGCGGGTTCGATCTTGGCGACGAGGGGGAAGTGTTCGCTCAGGCTGTAGGACTTCGACAGATTGATGTGCAGCTTCACCTTCACGACATAGGCAAATGCCAGTGCGATCGTTAGGAACAGAAATATCAGAATGCAACGTCGCGAGTTACTCAATATGTGACAGTCGTGTCAGATCCGCAGCTCCGGAGCGAGCCCGCAATGTAACGACCCCGGTGTCTATCTGGATGCTACAGGGCTTTCAATGGAGTAGTCAGCCACGAGACTCGCAGTTCGTCGAGCAGGGAGTCGCAGACTTGTTCCTCATAGACAGCCTTGTCACATTTGCGCATTCGGGCGACGAGATTGGGTGCCCAATCGGCGTCGAATGGCGTGCCAGTGAGTCCAACGGTTGCCATCTGAGATTCGTAAAGGTCGGCGGTCATGAGCCAGGGCTCTGCATCCAGCTCGCGAACGAGCTGATCGACGATGCGGAGGCCGGCCCAGTCGAAATCGGCGTGGGCACGCAGGCTTGCGCCCGCGTCGCGGAGTTTGCGAAGGAGGCGCATCACGGTCGTGGACGGTTGCCCATTCGTGCAGACGAGCGCGCGGCAGTTCCCGCCGAGTTCCGCGGCCGCACGGCCGATTACACTGGGATTCTCGCAAACGAACACGGTTTCCATCGAATCCGGGAGCGGATGAAACCGGGCACCCCGCCTGAGTTGCCGCAACGAGAGATAGTAGGGAAGTTTCTGTTCGTTGTGGAGGCGGAGAATTGGAGACAGAGTCGAGTCGGCGGGCGCGGCGAGTTGAAAGACGAGGGCAGGTGCACTGAGATCGTCAAGGAGCACGCCGGCTGCCTCCCAGGCGTACCGACGTGATTCCGCGTCGCGTGTCCCGTCGATGCCGTGAATTTCGCGGATCGCGCGGAGACATAGTGTCGAGAGCGGCTGACCGGGATCGAGCGCATGGCTGTCGCCGGATACGGCGGCGGCGAGCTGCGGGAGTAACATTTCGTCGACCGGTAGACGATCGAGCGTGGATAGCGCGTGCCGCATCAGCTGACGCGCCGCTTCCGGGTCGTTGGCGCAGAGCCGTTTCAGCAACCCGTCGCGCTCCAGCCGGTCGAGCCACGCCAACAGCGGAGCTGAATCCGCGGCAGCCCTGCGTGCTTCGTTGAAAAGAGCATTCCACGACTTCTCGCGGGCGAGCCGTTCGTTCGCTTTGATGTACGATTCCGCGCAGCAGATCCGCGCCACCAACTCGATGCTCTCGACACCAAGCGTTTCGCACAGCCGCGTAGGATCCAGGGTGACAGAGCTGCCCGTGGTGCTTCTCCGTCCCAGAAGATCATCGATTGCCCGGCGTTGCTCCGGCGTGGCGCGGGAAATGGAGAGGGGACGATCGAGCGGAGTTCCGGACTCAATGCGGCGGGCGATCCGGTCGGGAATCCAACGCAGCTCCGGAAGCTCCAGAATCTTCCGCACCCGGTCGGCAGTGTCAGAGTGCGCGGATTCCATTTTCGGTTTGGCGACGTTCTTTTCCGTTCCATTTCCAGCGCGTAAGAAACACAGCATCGACTCCGGGCCGGGAGGCGAGCTGGCAAATTGAGAGTGCAGGGAGGGTGGGGTAGCAGCCCCACTCGCGTTCGCTGGTCATAACGAAATCAAGATCGAAATTTACTAGCAAAGCCATGAGCTTTGCACGGGTCGGCGCGTCGATTCCAACGAAGACCTCGTCGAGCAGAATGAGGCGGGGTGCGTGCGGATGGGCGCTTCGGTAGTGCGCCGCCGCCGCGGCGAACTGCGGCATGGTGAGCATCATCGCCTTTTCGCCGCCAGACCCGGTACCGTAGGTGCGCTTCGTGAGCCGTTTCCACGTGCCATCCTGATGGCGCTCCACGGCGAACCGATGCCATGCGCGGTAGTCCAGTGCTCGCACCAAATGCTCCTGCATGGAGGCGCCTTCATCCGCCTTGCGTTCCGCATCGATCCGGCCTTGAAGAAAGTGGCCCATCGCTTCTCGCTCTGCCGGTGACCATGCGGCAGTCATCTTCAGGAGCTGCTGTCGTGCGCTCTCGAGATCGGCGGGCGCGTCGCGATGGATCTCCCAGCGGAACCGCAGCCTGATGCCGCTGCTGGTGGGGTGTGCCGCCATCTCGTCGTTCACCGCCGCGACCCATTCTTCGCCCGCCCGGATGCGCGCTTGAAGTTCTGTCGCCGCTTCCCCGATAAGATGGTTCTCGATGACTTCTCGCTCCTTAGCGCTGAGCATTTCCTCCCGGTCCCGTATCTCGCCATCCAACGACGCGTCGAGCTCGTGCATTGTCCGGGGGCGCCCCTGGAATGCGCAGCTAACCGCGAATACGCCTTCGTCGACAATCTCGGTGACCGGATGGTATCCGCGCATCCCGAGTTGATCATTCAACGTGCCGAACTGCTGATTGATTCCTCCCTGGAGCCGCTGCCAGGTCTCGTCGTCTGTCTCGGAAAGGGAAAGCGCCTGATGCAGAGAACGTGCCAGCTCGACGACACGGGTAGGGGCGAGATCGGCATCTTTCGGCTGCAGTTCTGGTGAGGCTTCCTCGACGAGCCTTTTCTCCACAAAGACTCGAAGGCGCGACACGGCGTGGTCGCGTGCCGTCTCCCTTTCCTGCCGATCATTTTCTGCATTTCGTCGCTTCTCTTCGATCACGGCGATGGCAACCTTAGCCTGCTCCAGCGCGGCAGCCGCGCTCTTCTCCACCGACTCGAGTTTGGCGATCTGGTCGCGCATAGAGTGCAGCTTTTTCAGCACCTCAGCCGCGCTGGTTCCGATGGTCTGCTGAAGTGTGAAGAAATGCGATTCGGCTTCCGTGGCTCCTCTAGCCGCCGCCGCGTGCCGATCTTCGGCATCGGCATAACGTTCGTCCGCCTGCCGAGATCGCGCCACGGCTTCCTCGGCAGCTTCCCTGCTCTCAATGAAAGCGTTCCACGATGGCCAGAGCTCCGCTGCCTTTGTTCTCAATTCCATGGTGAGTTCGCGAAGTACGTGCGGCACAGTTTTCCAGTTTGCGAGCCCCAGGTCGTCCGCCTCGCGGTCGCGCCGAAGAATCGCTTCCTCGAGGGAGGTGCGCGCCTTTGCAAGCAGCCGGTCGGCCTCCTCCAGTTGCGCCCGGGCCGTGGCGGTGGAGTCCGCGGCGTGTCGAAGGGCGGACGCTGCCTCCTGGAGTCCGCCGGTTCCAGGTGCCCGGGAGATTTCGTCGCGTAGCGTGGCGGCTCGAAGCTCGAGTGCTTTCGCGCCATCGGCGATCACTGCCAGCTCCCGCTCGATCGCCGAGAGCTGCGTTTCCAGTTCGCCGATCCGCTGCAGCCTTGCGGCCTCACGGCTTGCATGCCCGATGTATTGCGAGGCGGGCTTTCGCCAAGCCCCCCGGAGCAGGCCATGTTGCCAGCGTCCGGTTTTATCGACCCAATGCTTGCCCGCGTTCTCTTCGGCTCCGATCCGGGCGAGCACGCGACGGACCGGCTCAGCTTCTCCGGTCGGAACCAGCACACCGTTCAAACCACCTGCTTCCGGTAATTCTTCCGAAGTGAAAATCGCGTCGCCTGTGTCGGGATCGAAGGCGAAACCCTCGGGCGTGACCCAGGCGTCGAGAATGCCAGCCGCTTCGAGTGCGGCTTCGTAGCCTGCGCGATCCTCTGACGCAATCGATTCGTGGAAATCGCACAGCTTCCAGAGCGGCGCGCCGGCCAGGGTTGCGCGTATTTCGGCGGACCGGGTGTGCGCGAGGGGCGGTTCTGGTTGGACGCCGCTTCGGAGTCGCTCGAGTTCTTCCATGACTTCGTTCCTCTGCTCCGTTTGCACGTCGCGCTGCCGGGAGAGCGCGAGCCGCTCCCGATTGAGCCCCTCCTCGGATCTGTTCCGTGCCTCCTCGACCGCTTTCGCGACGGGCGACAGTCGCGTCGCGTCCTCCAACCAAAGTTCCAGAGCCACCCGCCAGTCGTGTCCATTGCCGAGTTGCAATTCAGCAAGCGTCGATTCCCACGCGTAGACGCCAGCCGCCGTCTCTTCGAGGACACGGTCGAGCGAGTTGCGTCGTTCCGCCTCGCGCTCTTCGCACTGCGTTACCGCGTTCCGCCGATCCTCGAACCGTCGCTGCTCGTCGTCGCGCCGGCGCTCATGCGCCACAACTTCGGCATTGCATGTCTCGAGTATCCGGATCGCCTCGAACCGCTTCGTGGTCGCGCTTTCAAAACGGTGTTTCGCTGCTGCGTCGAATGGGTAAGCGAACTCGGGCATTGCGGCTTCGGCCGCTTTTGCGTTGGTTTTGCGCCGGAAATCCTCCAGCTGCGCACGATTGGTCTCCAGCACATCCATCTTCCGCGTTTTCTGTTGCTCGGCTGTGTTCCGATCGCCGCGCGCCTCGTCAAAAAGCTTCGTCAGTTGTCCAAGTTGGGTTTTGCGATCCCTGTATATCTCCTCCGCATGGCGCAGCGCCTCCGCGCCCTTCATCTCCGGACTGTCCAGCAATGTTCGCTCGCTCTGCCGCGCGGCCGCCAAATCCGCCGCGATGCGCTTCGTCTCCGCCGTCCGATCACGGAGGGAAAGTTCGTTCTCCTCGCGCTGCCGTTCCAGATCTTTCAGTTCGCGCTGGATCGTCTCACATCGGTTCTGCGAGCGACGGACATCGTCGGCGCGCCGTTTTGCTGCTGCCTGCGCATAGATCCGGTATCCTTTCAGGAACTCTCGCACACTCCGCTGCGCGAGGAGGAAATCCTCGAGCTGGTCGCGGTCGCTCTGCAGGCTCCGGAAGGAGACGGAAATATTCTCGATTAGCGAATTTGGCAGTGGCGGCAGAGCATCGCTGAGCAAACGGGAAAGGTCGTCCTCCCGGAAGTCGCGCATGATCTGCGGCTTGCGGAGTTGGAGCAAGAGATCGATCAGCGGAGCGTACCGGTCTCCGAGCCCGAAGAGCGTGCGGTCAACTGCTGCCCGGTATTCCCGCGCGGTCGCAAACACGTTCTCAGGCCCGACCTCCGCGGAAAGACGCTCTCGATTGAGTGGAAATCCATCCTGCGACACGAGCCGCAGATTCTCGCCCACACGCTGCTCCGTGATGAAGAACCATCGCGCATTTGGCGGGATGCCGCTTCCCTTCCGGGCATGGAGGGCGCAGCCAAGCGTACGAAATTTCGTCGCGCCGTCCTCCGGTTCGCGGCGCCCGAATTCGATCCATGTGTAGCCGAGACGATTCTCGTGGCGATCCATGAGGAGGTTCCACTCCACGCGCTTTGCGGGGTCGCCGTCGGGTTCCACGCGATGCGGGGAAAGCTCGCCGTCCAGGAGAAATGGAAGTTGCAGCGCCAGAACCCGGGACTTTCCAGCTCCGTTGTTCCCGCGCAACAGGAGCCTGCCGGCCTCGAACGGAAACTCTTCCACGTCGTACTTGAAGATGTTGATCAGACCGCTGCGCAGCGGTTGCCAGCGCTCTGTCTTCGGCGACGGGAGCGGGTGCGCGGGGTTCTGAACGAGTTTGATCATTCCGGCGGAAGCGATGTTCTCTGTTCGGGAAACGAAGGAATCAAACACGAAACGGCCGGATGCGAAACTGTTTGACGGCATCGGCTGCGGACCGAACCCTTGCCGTCCTTCGCGCTCTGATACGTAAACCAACTTCGTAAAAAGAAGATCCGAGGTGAAGCGTGTCGGTCATCCAAAAAGACTTCCCTGGATTTCCTTTTCGAGGTGTACATCCTGCGCGCCATCCCGCAGGCCGTAGCGCCCGATGGCCGGAAGGGGGCGGATGAGATCTCCCTCGCGGCGCGCCAGTCCTAGCGCGCAGAGACGATCAGTCACCAGATGGGAAAGGACCCGGTCCTGGCCCGGCTCGCGCACGTTTCTGCGCCATCGTCGAGAATGCTCCGCGATGAGCGCCGCCGTGCGGGCGACCAGGGCATCCATCGATACTGCGGCCGTTGGAGATTCCCGCAGACGGTCGGCGAGGAAGCTTGCCAGCAGCAGTGTTAAATGCCCTTCCGTGCCATCCTCCGGCAGTCCGTAATCCGTGAGCGCACCGGTTGCATCGGTCATTGCGATTCCCTCGGCGCGTACTTCGCGATAAAGTCCGGTGGCCTTCTCGATCGTCGGGAGGATTGTGCCGCGCTGCCGGTCGAGATACACGCGTTCGTCCTCGGTGAGTTCATTGTAGTAGAGGACGGGATCGTCGAGCAACTGACGGTAGAGACGCACCCGCAACCGTTTATTGCGCGAGTCGTCGTCCTGCCCGTCGAATCCGACGTCGGCGAGAGCTGCGAGCCGGTCCTCGAAATTCTCGGACCCTACGAGCGATGGTGGACGCGCGGCGGCGAGCAGACGGGCCAGAACCGGACGGTTCACGTTGTAGAGCGCGTCGGCCGCAGCGTCCTGGGAGAAGCGATCCTCTTCACCCTGTACGCGTTCGAGCACGCTCCAGGCGAGGAGCAACCGTATCGCCTGGACGAAGTCCCGACGCGCATCCTGATGCTGCAGGTCGATTTGAAGCCCTGCCCGTTCGAAGCGTGGTTCGGCAGCGACCATTCCCTGAACCGCTTCGGCTAACTGGCCCAGGGTTTCCTGCCGGTCCGCCCGGGTCAGATGTGCCAGGGCGAGGCAAAGCGCCACATAGCTGCGGCGGCGTAGTGGCTGGCCCGTTTTGCCGTCCCGGCACGGCCGGGTGGAATCGTCGAGGCGGGCGGGGCGTTTCACCAATCGTGCCGCTTCCCCATCGATTACGAGCTGCCAGTCGGGGTGTTGCGCAAACCAGGCTCGAATCCAGTCCCGGTGTTTTCGTACGAGAAAGAATCTCCCCTCCGAATCCGCCGCCGTCAGTAAAGGTAGTCGAAGAAGCGCCCGGACCGCCTTTCGACGTTCCTGCCAGACGCCGGGGTCAGCTTCCGCCTCCAGCGTTGCAAGCTGGTCGCGCCGATGGCGGCGCTCGCGGGATTCGGTGGCGTTCATGCGGGCATCCATTCCGGAGTTTCCATCGCAGTCGGAGCGTCGGATCCATAAGTGGACCGGACCGTCACCCAGCAGTTTGGTCCCTCCAGAATCCCCCTGGAAGTTCGAATCGACGCCCTGTCTCTTTCGAGATCAGGGTCGCGTTCGAACCGGACCGTAAGCACACCATCGGTCGAGGTAACCTCCCAAACGCGCTCGTCGCTGCACCATTCGGATAGCGTCTGGCCGAGAAGATCAAGCAAGAGCTCAAAGCACGCTGCATCGAGTGTTCCGAGATCGGAGAGGCGTATCCGCCTGCCGGTAGCGAGGACCCGCTGGGCACGCTCGATCTGTGCCGCCTCGTCGGCCGCCAGTTTCGCGAGTATTGCCTTCTCGGCCGAGCGGTCGATCACGGCTGCCGCCTGGCCCCGAGGCGTGACCCGACCGGTTTTTCGAAGGCGTGGCTCCAGCCAGAGTGGCTCCGCGTCAAGCCAGCTCGTGCGGGGACTTTCCGAAGTCTGATCCCGCCGATCGAGCGTGTGCTCATTTATCTGCAGATGCCGGGCGGGGGCCATCCCGAACGCCGCCCGCCACAGCCTGTGCATATCCTCTTCTTTCGGCGCTTCGGCGAACCAAAGCGCGAGCGATTGCCAGTCTGCGCAGCGGTCACTGCGCGAAATCCGTCGGTCATTAATGCTCTGGAGAGTGAAAAGCAGGGCGGGGATCGCCTCGCGGGCCTTTGCCCGAAGGATCTCTGCCTGGGAAGCACCGGCCTCGCCAATGAACCAGCGCCGCAGCCCGCGCCAGCGTCCCGCCCAGCGCGCCCGCTCCTGAGCCTCGCGTTCCGGCGTCCGATCCAGCACGTCGGCCAGCGCGCGATCCGCCACGAGTGGCAGCTGCCGCTCGACGCCTGCATGCTCGAGAGCGAGGATCCTTGCCGCGATTTCGTTCGTCGCCAGCACCAAATCACCGAGAAAACGCTGGATGTAGTTGATCAGCTTGCGCTTGTACTCAAGGAAGTCTTGCACGCTCACTCCGTGCAGTTCAACCGTGTTCTGCAGCCCGCGCATGAACGCCTGCGCCTGCGTTGTCAACTCGCGGAACCGGGAGCTCAAAGTGGCGATCTGCGCGTGCAGTTTCGCGATATCCGGTTCCTCCGCCTCAAGGAGAGACCGCATCGCATCGAGATATTGCGAAATGTCGCGCAAGGCCAGCGACTGCAACTCGCCAGGCCGTTGCAGCGCTTCTTCGAAAACACGCAACGCTTCCTCTGCCGCCTCACCTGCCGCGGAAAGCTGATATAGATACCGGGCCCGGTAGAATTCCTCGACGGTCGACACGGCCGAGGAGTCGTGAGACCGTTCAAGGTTACCCCAATCCACGAGTTGCCGGAGCGATTCTTCGGTTTCCTCCGGATCCCGGCCCAACGCCTGTGCCACCTCGCCTGGCCGCAGATGGATTGTAAACTGCTCGCGCAAATTCGCAAATACTGTAAGGATTTCGCGGTAGAACGCCGCCTTCTCCGCCACGAGATGCGCGAAGACCCCGTAGTGTCCGGCTGTCGTTCTTGTACCCGCATTCACTCCGCTACGTCTAGCATTCCGGGGGCCGGGCTGCGAGCGCGAACCGTGGATGGCGAATCGCACCGGGGTGAAAACTCGTCGGGCTTGCCTCGGTGGCATTTTCTTTTCGAAAGCCGTTTTGTCCAGCCTCACCTTCACACCCCCACCCCTATCACGACATTTCCCTTCCTCCAAAGCCCCGTAGTTCCATCCCCTGGAGTAACTCGAGCATTTTCCTTCCCTCCTGCTCCAAGCTGTCACTAAAATCGTCCTTAACTGCATGTTACGCCCACCGATTATTGGGGTATCTGACCAAGCTCTGCAGTATCGATTTCGGCAGTTTGACCAAATGGCCAGAACTGAAGAATATTGCGGAGGTGCGAAACCTCATTGCCCATGCCGATGGTCGTATTACCGAGGCAACCCATTCAGCACTGCTGTCATACCTCGAGAGCAGTCCTTTCTTACGTCTGGACGGTGATGAGCTTATACTAAGTCCAGAATACCTAGACCATTTCGTGGATGTCATCACAAGCGTGATTCAGGGAATAGGAAAGCAAATCCAAACCCAACCATCTCCTGCAGGCGACCGCCTTAGGGCGCCGCCTGAGGAGTGACGTTGACCCCGACGACCACCCTCCTTCAAAGGCCCAGACACCTATGACCGAAACAGAGAAGATGGCTCGGGAAATGAACAATTTCCTGCGGATGGTCGGAGATCAGCCTTTGAATGTATCCCCGCCGAGCGCTTCGACATCAGAGTTGGCGTTCCTGAGGCAAGTGAAGCAGGAATATACAAGACGCCTTCTTGAGAAAGTTCCACAAGCATCCCATAGGATTCTGAAGTCTAGCAGTGGAAAAAGTGGTGGACGCGGGTGGGACTACCTGCCACTCGGCAGGGTGTGAAGAAAAAATCCAACACCCAACGTCCACAATCGAAGTTCACCTTACTGCGTCAGGTCTGCAATCTTATTCCCGTCCATCTGACCGCCAAGCTCGCGAGGGAGTGCGGGGTGGCCCCGATGTGCCGGACGTTCTCGGCGTGGAGCCATGTGGTCTCGATGCTCTACGCGCAGCTCACCCATTGCATCGGACTCAACGATGTGTGCGACTCGCTCTCGATCCACGGCGGGCCGCTCTCTGCGATCCGGGGCGCGACGCCGCCGGCGCGCAACACGCTCTCGCATGCGGGACGGAACCGGCCCGCCGCGATGGCCGAGAAGCTCTTCTGGGCGATGCTCGGCCATTTGCAGACACTCGCGCCGGAGTTCTCGCGCGGCGGCATGGGGCGTGGCGTCGCCCGGCGCTTCCGGCGCACGATCCACATCGTGGATTCGACGGTGATCGAACTGGTGGCCAACTGCATGGACTGGGCGAGCCACCGCCGCCGCAAGGCCGCCGCGAAATGCCATATGCGCCTGGACCTCCACAGCCTGCTTCCGCGCTTCGCCATCGTGGACACCGCCCGCCACAGCGACCCGAAGCGCGCCCGCGAGGTCTGTGCGGGGATCCGGGCCGGGGAGATCGTGGTGTTCGACCGCGCCTACGTGGACTTCGACCACCTCTTCGAC
This sequence comes from uncultured Verrucomicrobiae bacterium, assembly GCA_963805815.1. Lineage (GTDB taxonomy): Bacteria > Verrucomicrobiota > Verrucomicrobiia > Chthoniobacterales > Chthoniobacteraceae > CAWDWA01. The sequence goes on along the minus strand of CAWDWA010000031.1, from coordinate 41,377 downwards.
CTGTTCCTGCGCGGGGTCTTCTGGGTGACCCGCACCAAGACCAGCCTGAGCTTCCGGGTGGTCAAGCGCCGAAAGGTGCCTGCCGGTTCGAAGATCCTGGCCGACGAGGAGGTCGTCCTCAAGCGCAAGGGGGCCTACGAGGGAAAGTATCCCGAGCGGATGCGCCGGGTGCGCGCCCTGGTCGTCGTGGACGGGAAGGAACGCGAGATGGAGTTCCTCACCAACAACATGGAATGGGCGGCCTCCAGCGTGGCCGACCTCTACCGCTGCCGCTGGGAGATCGAGGTGTTCTTCAAGCAGATCAAGCAGACGCTCAATCTCGCCGACTTCCTGGGGCACAATGCCAATGCGGTCCGCTGGCAGATATGGACGGCGCTCCTGGTCTTTCTATTGCTTCGCTTCCTGGCGCACCTCTCGCGGTGGGGGCACAGCTTCACTAGGCTGTTTGCCATCCTCCGCGCCGCACTATGGAAGCGTCTCGATCTCTATCTACTCCTAAAAAGCTATGGGACAGCCGATGGCTCCTTTCGAGCCATGGCTACCCCGGAGCAGGCCTATTTTCCAGCTTTCGAGCGCTAATCCTATGGGACAGCACCGCCGATCAATGGCTCGCGCCCCCTGTCGATACGTTGAATTCTTAAACCGAACAGTCCGCAGTTCGACCGCAAACCCCTGTAGATACTTGACCCAACGTTCGTTCAAGCACCCCTATGGGATGCTTGTGAGAAAGTTCCGAAATACAGAGCTTTGAAATCTGATGCACTTATTCCGGACATGTTCCTTGTTCCTTGATGCGCTCAGAAGTCGCGAGGCTCAGTTGGAACTGGGCAAGATATGAATGGGTGGAACAAGCCAATGCACCGAACAGCCGCCCTGTGAAATAGCAACTTGCAAATCCGGCAAAGTATTTTGCTCACGAACCGGCAAGGTCTTTCGCTATGAGCCCCGGCAAAGTATTCTGATTCCCTACACCGGATGGAAGTCGAAAGGGTGCCCATACTTTTGTCTGCCTTTCAGCGAGTCGCCCGCTGTAATTGATTTTATGAGTCCTTCGTTGAGCCTTGCGCCCTCTTGTGACTCTGCACCGGCTGCAAAACGCAGGCCGTCCAGATCGGCAATTTCGTGTTTTTCGACACCGCGGTTAAAAAGTCGAAAGCGGGTTTGTTTGATGTCGGGAGTCGGCTTGACCTTCTCGCGTCAGGCGATCAATCTAGCATACTAATAAGAAGGAATTATGGGTCTCCGTTTCCGAAAGTCAGTGAAGCTCGCTCCCGGTATCAGGATGAACTTTAGCGGCCGCGGCGCAAGTTTCACTTGTGGAGGCAAAGGTCTCTCCGCAAGTATTGGATCGAGAGGAGCATATCTCAACACGGGTATTCCAGGAACCGGACTCTATGCCCGCGAGCGCATCGGCGGCCCTCGGAAGAGGCCATCCTCTCCGGCCCCCTCCTCTTCGGAGATGGTGTTCGCCACCGTTGGGATAGAGGAAGATGGAACCCTGCATTTCCGGGACAACGACGGGAATCCTCTCCCGGAGAATCAGATCGCAGCAGCAAAGAAACAACAGGGTTATGTGATACGGGATCTGATTCAGAAGAAGTGTGATCAGATCAATGACCAGATCGAAGCCCTGGGGGAGATTCACCTCAACACCCCAAGCCCCAATGTAAGCCAGAAGTACCAACCACGGGAATTCCCCGCGCCCCCACCCCAAAAGCCGCGAACCCGAAACGCCGGCCTGACCGGCCTGCTCTTCAAGTCCAAACGAGAAAAGATCGAAAAGGAGAACCGCGAGAAAGAGCGCGAATACAAGGAAGAACTTGAGTTATGGATGTCGGCTCGGAAACACTTCGATGAAGAGGAAGAACATCGCAAGAATGTAATCGAGCGAGGTGTCTCCGTCGACGTGGAGTTGATGGAAAATTTCCTGGGAGAGACTCTGCAGCGTATTGTCTAGCCGCGCGAGACCCTTGTATCAACGGAGATCTTTAATGATGGGAAAACCGTGTTCGTTGATGTCGATCTTCCGGAGCTGGAAGACATGCCGAACAGGAAAGCCTCGGTTCCTCTGCGAGGCTGCGCGCGGAACGTTGAACAGTATCTTCAAGCAAGCAGGCTGGAAGTGACCATGAGATACGCAATCGTCATCGAGAAGAGCGAGACTGGCTACGGCGCCTACGTGCCGGATCTGCCGGGCTGTGTGGCGGTCGGAGAGACTGTCGAGGACACCGAGCAGCTGATGCGGGAGGCCATCGAGTTCCATTTGGAAGGGATGCGGGCAGACGGAGTACCTATCCCCGAGCCGACAACTCGCACTGATTACGTCGAGGTTGCATGAGATGAAGAGGGCCGAACCAGGCGGTCCAGCGAACCATTACCCGCCGTTACGCTCTGTGCTCTCGCTTCGCTCGTTGGCACGGGTCGCCCCGTCGGGCGACGGTCGCTGACCTTGAACGTTGATATGGCTGACGATTTGTCAAGTGGGTATAGTTCTCCTGTCCTATCATTTTGATGGGTTGTCTATTTTACTGACGGCAGAGTAGAAGCGGGAGGCTGGCGTGGTGATGCTTTCGCGCAGACGGGTATGCTGATATGCGTGGACTGGTTACCACAGGTATCTGTCTTCACCGGTGGCCGTTGACTTCCATCTAGGATCGAGTGCTCACTCCGCGTGAGCGGAGCTAACTCAGAACGTCATCGAGTGTCGGCCTTGCGCCTGGTGATGCCTCCCGGCTCTATTCTGCTGTCATGTTGTTGGGAATTCGATTTGTTGGATTCGGGTTGTGTCTGTCTTAGTGGGAAGTTGTTCACAATCCGGATGGAGCGAGAATGGGCCCCTTGCCTGCTCGTCGGAGCGGAAGCCGGATTGTGGACAACTTCCCGGACGTGGAGTTTGCTTTTTAAGGCTTTCGGGATCCGGGTGGGCATGATCTTGTTCTGCAGCTCCCAGAGGAACGCGGACGGCTCGCGGGCGATGGCGACGTCTCGTCGGTGTGGACGATTGGTCGAGTGAAGCAATTGCCGCTCAAAGAGCCATGCGGTACTTTGCCGATGAAGAAGCACAGATATGAAGCGCCTTGCCTGCATACATTCGGGTTCGGAAAATGCTCAGGAAGCGTTTGCGGACCTGTCTCGCCGCCATTCCTTCGTTCGTCCCGAAGAAGCAGACGTGATCGTGGCGCTGGGGGGCGACGGGTTGATGATCCACTCGTTGCACAATCACCTGCAATTCAAAAGTCCAATCTTCGGCATGAATTGTGGAACTATCGGTTTCCTCATGAATGAATTTCGGGCCGATGGTTTGCTTGAACGTCTCGATGAATGCCGAACTATTGAAATCCACCCGTTGGCGATGGAGGCACGCCGGGTCACCGGAGAGATCGAAACGGCCATCGCCTTCAACGAAGTGACGGTCATGCGTCACACCGGGCAGTCCGCGAATATTCGTATCTCGGTGAACGGCGTAGAGCGGCTGCCCAAGTTCATCGGCGACGGTATCATCGTGGCCACTGCCATGGGGAGCACGGCTTACAATTTTTCTGCCCACGGCCCGATCATTCCGCTGGATGGTAGTGTGTTGGCGCTCACCCCGGTCAGCCCCTTTCGGCCGCGCCATTGGCGCGGAGCGCTGCTTCCGCACACCGTGGAGGTGAAATTCGAAAACCTTGATACCCGAAAACGCCCAATTGCTGCCACGGCGGACTTTCGAGAGATGTTCGAGGTTTCCAGAGTCTCGGTCCGTGAGGACCGCGATACCAGAGTGAGCTTACTTTTCGACCCAAATCATTCGCTCGAAGAACGAATTACCGCGGAGCAGTTCGCCCTTTGAAAAAAGGGAAAAAGGAAAGGAGAATCTACTTGCTGTAAGGACGGTTCCTTCAGCTTGTGTCTTTTGCCACTCATTGCCAGGCTGACGAGCCGCGCCCCGTCAGGCGGGAAGGCGCGCGAGACCAAGGGCTAGGCGAAAATCGTGGCTTATTTTTCCGGTTTGGCCGAATGGGGAGGCTTGACGGGCACTCATCCGGAGTTCAACCGTATCTCTGCACGAAGAATGATTCCATGAAATTCATCATCGTCATCATGGCGCTGCTGCTGGCCGTCGCCGGCTTGCTGCCGTTGATCCGTTGCGATGATTGGTGGATTCGAGTTTTCGATTTTCCGAGGTTGCAAATCTTCACTCTGGGATTGCTCGTGCTGGGCACCTTCTTCCTATTCTGGGACGTGCGGACGCGGTGGGGCGCTGTCGTACTCGGCATTCTCGTTGCCGGACTTCTGCTTCAAGCGCATCGCATTCTGCCCTACACGCCCTTATATCCCAAGGAAGTGCAGACAGCGTCGATGGTCATGCCCGACTCGACCATCGCGCTGCTCATCGCCAATGTATTGATGAGCAATCGCGAGGTCGGGAAGCTGGTTGAGATGGTCCGCGAGTGGGATCCAGACATGTTTCTGGCCCTCGAGCCCGACGATTGGTGGGCGTCGCAGCTTGAGGTGCTTGAGGAGACGCATCCCCATACTCTCAAGGTGCCGCTCGACAACCGTTACGGCATGTTGTTGTATTCGCGGCTCGAGTTGATCGGCCCCGAAATCAAATACCTAATCAGCGAAGAGTTTCCTTCGATGCACATGCAGGTCCGGCTGCCTGCTGGAGATGCCGTCTGGCTGCATTTCATCCATCCGGAGCCGCCGTCGCCCACCGAGGCGGACGAGTCTACCCGGCGGGATGCCGAGCTGCTTATCGTGGGCAAGGAGGTAAAGGGGCGCGATATTCCGACAATCGTCGCCGGCGATTTGAATGATGTGGCCTGGTCCCACACGACCACACTCTTTCAGAAAATCAGCGGGTTGCTCGATCCGCGCAAAGGTCGGGGTATGTTCAACACGTTTCACGCCAAGTACCCCCTCCTGCGGTGGCCGCTCGACCACATTTTTCACTCAGAACATTTTATGCTCGGTGAGATGGCTCGGCTCGAGGCCTTTGGGTCAGACCATTTTCCCGTGTACGGTCGGCTCGTGTTGCAGCCCGGAGCGGCAGCGGCGCAGGAGAAGATGGAGGCCGATCAGGATGACCGCGAGCAGGCTGAGGACACAACTGACAAGGTCGACCAGAAGGATTCCATCTAGGCCCCATGTGCCGACCGTCAACATTAGCTGCGTGCTAGAGGTCGATTGGGCTCCGGGTCGAGCCAACTCGTGCGCGGGCTTTCCTGTCGGAAGCGGTATTGACCCGCGTAATGGCTGGAATATGTCGATCTCCAGCTCGCGAATGTCGTTCAATCAATCTTGGCGTTCAGGTGACATGGAGGATAATGAATGCCAGCCGGTATTTCTATGAAAGCTTCAGGCATCGATACGGAGAAATTTCGCAGTGCGTTCGTGATCGTTCTGGCTCTCGCGATCACGGGCATTTTTGCGGCGATGATCTGGGAATTTCTGAAGGCGCTATTACTCGCGGCGGTATTTTCCGGGTTGTTGTCTCCCGTTTATCGCCGTCTGGTCGTCGCGTTTCGCGGGCGCAAGACCCTCGCTTCAATTACCACGATCCTGCTCGTGTTACTGTTGGTGCTCGGGCCGGTGAGCGCATTCCTTGGCATTGTGGTGAAACAGGCTGTTGAGGTAAGTCAGTCGGCCATTCCATGGTTGAAGGAGCAAATGGCGGCCGAGCATACGTTCAACTTCGAGAAGTGGATCGTGGAGCGGGTACCGTATGTCGAAGGCATCCTGCCCAATCGAGAGACAGTGCTCTCGGCCGTGGCGACGATCGCACAGAATTTGGGCAACGCGCTGGTGGCGAGTGCTTCCAGAGTCACGGCTGGCACGGCGGCGTTTATCCTGAATTTCTTCATCATGCTATACGCGATGTTTTTCTTCCTCATCGACGGGCGGAAGGTGCTGAATAAAATCTTCTATTACACGCCCCTCGCTGCCAAGGACGACGAGGCCATGCTGGATCGGTTCGCATCCATTACGCGGGCAACGATGAAGGGGACGATTGTGATCGCATTGATCCAGGGAACGCTTGGCGGGATTGCGTTCTGGGTGGCCGGGATTAAGGGGGCCGCGTTCTGGGGTACCATTATGGTGCTTTTATCGGTCGTGCCAGGAATCGGAACACCACTGGTCTGGATTCCCGCGGTCATCTATCACCTGGTTACCGGAGAAATTCTTACGGGCATTTTGCTGACGATCTGGTTCGTTGGCGTGGTGGGATCCATTGACAATGTACCTGCGTCCCACCCTGGTCGGAAAGGACGCCCAGATGCCGGATCTTTTGATCCTGCTCGGAACGCTGGGCGGTATTTTCATGTTCGGACCGGTTGGATTTATCATTGGGCCCATCATTTGCGGTCTTTTCGTCACGGTCTGGGATATTTACGGGGTAACGTTCAAGGATGCGCTTCCAGCAATCCATCGTCCGGCTCCGGAGCATGTGGGTGTGGAAGAAAATAAACCAGAGGCTGTGCGGAAAGAAGAGAAGTAGATTTCGTTGGAAAGTGATCGAGGGGCATGAAGGTTGGGCGGACACACCCCGAAGCGTCGCTGCGCGACTTTCTGCCCCTCTCCCTAGTAACTAATTCGGGTAAGCCCCCGGCTCTGCCGGGGAGACTCCCGGAGTTTGACAGCTCCGGGAGTCGTTTTTTGCGTCGTTTCGGGAGAGCCGGTCAAAGCCAACCCGAGAGGACCAAGCAAATGGACTATCAAAGTCTGAGTCACACCAAGTGGGATTGCAAATATTACGTGATGTTCATTCCGAAGTGTCGCCGCAAGGCGCTGTATGGAGAGTTACGTCGCCATTTGGGCGACGTATTTCACGAACTGGCCCGTCAGAAGGAATGTCGGGTGGAGGAAGGGCACCTGATGCCGGATCACGTGCATATGCTCCTGAGCATACCGTCGAAGTATCCGGTGGCGCAGGTGCTGGGCTTCCTCAAAGGCAAGAGTGCGATCCACATCGCGCGCGCATTCGGAGGGCGAAAGCGCAACTTCGTGGGTCAGCACTTCTGGGCACGAGGCTATCTGGTCTCGACCGTAGGCAAGGATGAGGCGGTGAATCCAGGAGCAGGAACAGCACGATAAGCGCTCCGATCAACAAGAGATGTTCGGTGGCGAAGTCCGGCTTTAGCCGGCTCAAATGACAACCCGCTTTGAGCGGTTCCCTTCTTCAAGCCTCCGGCTCTGCCGGAGGTTGCTGACTCAGCACGGAACCTCCTGAAGCGGAGTTAGTTCGAAACCGAGCGCGGCGGCCTGTTTTCTCATGTTCCTGACTCGGTTGGCCTTCGCTTTGGCGGGCAGTCTGCAGGCTTCGTCGGCCCGGTAGGGCGTTCGCGTGGCGATCATCGCGTAGAGGATGCGGGCCAGCTTGTGGGCCGCGGCAGTAACGCCCTCGGCCTTGCATCTGTTTAGCGCCGAAGGCGCGGTTAGCATTTATAGCCTGGGGCAACGCCCCAGGGAAGGTCGAACAAGACGCTCCAGCGCTGAAAGCGCGATTCATCCGGGCACGAATTTGGTGCATTATCAAGTCTATGCCGCAGTCGCTCAGCAAGGTCATTGTTCATCTTATCTTCAGCACCAGGGACCGTGAATCGTGGCTGGACCGCAAAGTCCGCCAGCGTATTCACGCGTATCTGGCAACCATTTGCCGCGACCTAGGTGCACAAGCCCACCGTGTCGGTGGCGTAGCGGATCATGTTCACATCATCACGACTCTGCCGCGCACACTTTCACAAGCGCAGATGGTCGAGCAGGTGAAGAAGACCTCATCAAAATGGATCAAGAGCCTCGGGCCCGAATATCGCGGGTTTTTCTGGCAACGTGGTTATGGCGCGTTTTCTCAGCCCCAGCCAACTCGATGCGGCCCTCGCTTACGTCGACAATCAGGAAGAGCATCTCCGGGTTCGAAGCTTTCAGGAGGAATACCGGGATTTTCTGAAGAAGCACGGCGTTGAGTTTGACGAGCGCTACGTATGGGATTGAAAAGTTATTTACCTGATTACGAACCAACTGAATCGCGCTTTCAGCGCTGAGGGCTTTCTGGGCTTGGATTCCTGGGGCGTTGCCCCAGGCTAACATGAAAGACGCCTTTGGCGCTAAACACATACTCGGCCTTGCCGAGGCGCGCCTTCATCCGCCTTGCGTGGTCGCCGATCGCGCAGTGGCTGTGGCCGGCGGACTGGGCGGCCATTCGTAAGGCGTCGACCACGCGGTTGGCCACCGCGCGCGTCTTGGCCTTGAGCACGCATCCGCCGCTGATCCGGTTGTCGGGGCAGAGTCCCGGCCACGAGCAGAACCTCGCCGCACTCGGAAAGGCCTCGAGGATCTGCGCTCCGGTTCCCAGTTCGCTGATCAGCACGCCCATCGTGATCGCGGAGACGCCGGGCGCCGCCCCGAGGTCCACGCCGTAGATCCGGAAGGACTCCTCGACCAGGGGCGCCGCCGGGGTATTCTTGCGCGCCCGCCTCTGGCTCGAAGGCGCGGGAGGCAGCGGCTCTTCGATGACTCCCCCGATCGTCTCCAGGCTGCGCGTGATCTCGGCGTCCAGCTCGCCCAGCGCGACCCGCCCGGCCTGCCAGCGGGCGTAGCACTGTCTCAGCACGAAGAGGTATTCCTCCCGGTAGTCGCCTTCCATCGCCGCCTCCACCTGGGCGCGCGGGGTCTTGCAGCGGCAGTCGCAAAGCTCCGCCAGGCGGTGGGGGTCGCGCTGCCCGGCGAGGATGGCTTCGAGGATCGCCTGCTCGCTCTTGCCGTCCAGGTCGCTGAGGACGTGGTGGAGATGCAGGTTCATCTCCGTGAGCGTCTTCTGCATGAGCTGCAGCTCGCTCGAGCCGCTTGCGATCAGGCTGCGGCGGTGGCGCATCAGGTAGCGCAGCGGCACGATCTCCTTCGAGGGCCGGAACGACTTGCGCAGCAGCCCCGCACAGTGGAGTTGCTGGAGCCAGGCGGCGTCGCACACGTCGCTCTTGCGCCCGGGCACCCCCTTCACATGGCGCGCCTGCACCAGGAAGACTTCCAGCCCGGCGTCCTCGAGGATCTGGTAGATCGCCAACCAGTAGTTGCCCGTGCTCTCTATCGCCACCGTGCGTATGCGGCACTCCAGCAGCCAGTCGCGCAGGGCGTGCAGATCCCCGGTGAAGCTCGAAAAGGCGCGCACCGGATGCTCCGCGCGGTCCGCCGGCACCGCCACCATCAGCTCCTCCGCGCCGATGTCGATGCCCGCCGCGTCGGGATGGCATGCCCGTGTCGTCAGTTCCCGGTTCCGTTGGTTTCGCTTCGATTTCGTCATGAGCGTTCGTTTCTTTCGTGTTTGCGTCGTCGGTTTCATTTCGTGGATTTCGTGGCGCCTGGGCAGCGGCGCAGTCATGCGAAGTGAATGAGCAGTCTCCCGAACGGGGTCCGCCGGCTTTGCCGGACCGCTTTCGCGGCCCACCCAAGCCCGCAGCCACCAATGGACTTCTCGCGCAGGACCGCTGCCATGCTTGAGAACGGGGTGCGAACCCCGCCGGAAATCTCCGGCGTGCCCGCGCCACCAATGAGGGGTCGGCCTACGCTGCCGCTGAACAAGCGCCCCACCATGCCGCACCGGCTGCACCACAGGCCACAGAAAGTTACTAGACCGACTTCACGATTTTCCCGTTTGTTCAGATGCTTGAGAGGGGCATGAAGGGGAGCGACAGCGACGTTCAGGGGTGTGTCAATCTAACTCTCCTTGCGCACGTGTGCCCTACATGGGATAGAGCATTTTTCCATACGTCCTTTCCGTTTCGGCACTTGCAGGCACCACTCCAGTGCCTGTAGCGTCTGGTGGCCGTCGCAATTTCGGAAGGCTCGTTTGAGAAGTGCCTGACAGCCACGCGCGCCTTCTGCCGCTCAAAACTACGTTTCAATTGCGTGCTCGAGGATCGAGCCGAGTTCCTGCTCCGTCAGGCTGATTGGGTTGCCTTTGGAACTGCTGGCACGGGAGGCCTTTTCGACCAGTATCGGGATTTGCTCCGCGGTCACGCCATAGCGGCTCAGCGGAGCAATCGCAAGGCGATCGCACAAATTGCGCACCCAACGGATTCCGTCTGCGAGGGAGGCATCTTTGTTTCCGGTGAGCATCTGGGCGATCTCACCGAATCGCTCGAGCGCCTGGGCACCCGGGGTGCGTTCGATAAGTGCCTGCGTGTTTGCCGCCATCACATACGGAAGCAGCACCGCGCAGACCGCTCCGTGGGGCGCCGGAAACATCCCGCCGAGGGGCGCGGCGAAGCCGTGGACGACGCCCAGGCCCGAATTCGCCAGCGCCAGTCCGCCAAAGAGCGATGCGAGCGCCATGTCCTGGCGCGCGTCCCGATCGTTTCCGTTCTCAAAGGCGCGAAGTAAGGAGCGGGCAATGCGGGGAATCCCGTCGCGGCACAGGGCATCAGCAATGGGATTGGCGCGGATGGAAACGAAGGGCTCGATGAGTTGGGTCAGCGCATCCATTCCGGTCGAGGCTGTTACGTCGGGAGGAAGATCAAGGGTCAGATCCGGATCGACGACCGCAATCCGTGGCAGGAGCAGTGGACTGCGCAGGCTTACTTTTGCCCGATGTTCCTGGGACGCGAGCACGGCGTTCCGGGTTACCTCCGCGCCCGTTCCTGCAGTGGTTGGCACTGCCACAACAGGCAGGGGGGAATGCGACAATGGAAGTCCGCGCCCAACGACTTCAAGATGGTCATATGGATCACCCGGGTTCGTGGCGAAGGCGGCGATGGCCTTTGCAGAGTCGATGGCGGAACCACCTCCGAATCCGACGACGATCTGGAAACCGCCGTTTCGCGCCGCATCAGCCCCACCGGCTACAGCTTGGACGGTCGGCTCGCCAGCCAATGAAAATGTTTCACATGAAATCCCTGCAGTGCGAAGCAGTTCGAGCAGAGGCGCCGCACGTTCAGAGCGCCAGCCCGTGATGATCAAAGCGCTGCTTCCGAGTTCTTTGACGAGCGGTCCTATCTCGGAAAGGGTGCCGGGCCCGAAAAGGATCCGGCTTGCGGTGGCGAATTCGAAACGCATGACTTTACCAGCTTACCAGCCGTCCTCGGGGGGGTGAACATTGGAATATTTTACGCTGGTTCTTGGCTCGGCCATCATTGAGGCAACGGTATCGCGCCATTTGGCATAGTGAGCGGTTTCCTTGTGTGCCGCGGGCGCTTCAGCATCGCGATAGACCTCCACCAGCACGAACCGCGTCGGATCATCGATTTGCTGGCACACATCGAATCGGACGATGCCCGACTCCTGGACGCTTTGACGGCCGTTTTCAATACTTGCGTTGCGAAAGGCCTCCTCGCATCCCGCTTTCACATGAACGTGGACGTGAACTATGAGCATGAGCCCATTCTGCCCGAAGCATCTCGTGTGGCAAGATTTCACGTATGCAAGCGCGTCATTGGGACGTCCTGACGGAAAAATCCGGGTGGCTATACGATTGCCTTTGGTAAATCTACGCGAAGCGGGGCTTACGGATTGCCCGCTAATGGCGTAATGTTTAGGGAGTCATCCTCCTATGCCTGCTTCACTCGAACAGATTGAATGGTGCGAAGTGCCATTGTTGCCTCCGATGCCCGATCCCAAGTGGGAAGCTGAATTCATGAAGCGTTTTGGACGCCCGACAACCTTTACCCGGTATCTTACGCCGGTTCGATGGATGCTGATCGCGGACGAGATCCTTGAATCCAGAGTGACGCCGAACCTTACGCCGGATCTTGAGAATCTGATCAGTCTGGTCGTGGCAATGGACAATTCCTGCCGCTATTGCTACGGGGCGTATCGGAGCGTTCTCAAGATCATGGGATATCCGGAAAGGGTGATTCGAAAACTCGAGGAGAGCCTCGCAGTAGTCGAACTTAGTCCGAGAGAAAAGATCGCCCTCGAATTTGCTCGGAAGGTCACGCGATCAGCGCCCAGACCCTCAACGGGTGATTTAAAGGCGCTCGCCGAAGCGGGGTTCTCCCGGCTTCAAATTGCCGAAATTGCCTACCTGGTTGGAAATAACGCGGCCGGGAACCGCATTGCGACGCTGTTGGCACTGCCGCCGGCTGAGGTGAAAGGCCTCGAGGCGGGTTGGATTCGGAAATTGCTAGGACCGATGATGAGGAAGAACTTTCGCGATTCCATGTCGAAGATCTCGGTTTTCGAGCCTCGTTCCCCTTACAACGGGCCCGGTTCACGGATCATTGAAGCGCTGAACGGATCTCCCGCCGGTGGAGCGTTGGCCAGTATCTTGAGCGAAGCGTGGGAGTCGCCTATCACTTCGCAGCGGGTGAAGGCGTTGATTTTCGCGGTAGTGGCCAAAGGACTGCTCTGTCCAGTCTGCGAAGCTGAGGCCGTCCGCGTCTTTAGAAACGAAGGTTGGAGCGACGGGGAAATTGCGCACCTCCTGTCAAATCTGACGTCGGAACGGCTCAACGCCTTCGAACTGAGGGTGCTGCGATTCGCGCGGGAAACCGTGCGTTATCAAACGCGTAGAATTCAGACGCTTGCACGCGAGTTTGCCAACGGCCTGGAACGCGAGGTGGTGATCGAAACCATCGGCCTGGCTTCCTTCGCAAATGGGCTGGCGCGAATTAGTAGCGTGCTTCAAGAATGCTGAAGACGATTCCTCTGGGGTTCTGGGTCGCGGGAGTCTCCGTCCTGGTAAACGTGGCTCTTGGGTTTTGGGTTTACAGGCTGAGCCGCCGTCGCGAGGCCCTGAGGGCAGCGCGCGATCGAGCGTCGCTCGAACTTCAGAGCCTGCAGCAGGCATTCAATCAATTCGCGCCCCGACGTGTCGTGGACGAGGTGATCAGCAAGGGAGTGCCCGCGTCCGGGGAGAGCCGCGAAGTTACCGTGCTATTCTCCGACATTGTGGGCTTTACCGCGATGAGCGAGATGCTGGATCCGGAAACCTTGGTAAGCGTTCTGAACGGGTATTTTAGAGCAACCAGCATTGCCGTAACGGATCATGGCGGGCACCTTGCCAAGTTTCTCGGAGACGGGTTCATGGCAATCTTTGGCGCACCGGAACACAATGTCTGGCATACGCTTGACGCTGCATTCGCGGCGCTCGCTATCCGGGAGGCGATCCGGGAATACAACGAAAAACTGGGGTCACGTGGACTGCCGCCTTTGGATGTCCGGGTAGGTCTTCATAAAGGGGACGTTGTGGCAGGCATCGTCGGGTCTGAGGATACCCTCGAGTACACGGTGATTGGGGATGTGGTGAATACGGCGGCCCGGATCGAGAACCTGACCCGGATTCACGGAGTGGACATTCTCATCAGCACTGAGGTTCGCTCTGCGCTCGATAGTCGATTCACCGTCAAAGAACTCCCTCCCGAGTATGTGAAGGGGAAATCCGAGCCGCTGGTCACTTATGCCGTAGAGAACTTTCGAGGAGACAATGAGTCGATGAATAAAGAATAATCGCAGACCGCAGTCGTTTTTTTGGGCAGCATGTCTTTCTTCCAATCAGCACGGGGTTCAGTTACTGCATGAAAAAGGGCGTCGCGCCAATTTTGGCGTGGCTCTGCTTCGCACCCGGCTGAGTAGTCTGATAGAAGGTCGATTGTGCATAAGGAAGATCCTTTTCTACAGGCGTTCATTTACCTGCTCGCTGCGGTGGTATCCGTGCCAGTCTCTAAGCGGCTCGGTCTTGGCTCAGTGTTGGGCTATCTGGTTGCGGGGGCGTTGATCGGGCCGTTCGCCCTGGGGCTTGTGGGGGGTGGGAGCAAAGTGCTGCATGTCGCCGAGTTTGGAGTGGTAATGATGTTGTTCCTGATCGGACTGGAGTTGCAGCCGAGCCGACTCTGGAAATTGCGCCGCGTGTTGCTCGGATTGGGCGGTTCGCAGGTGGTTCTGACGACGCTTGCGCTGTTTGGAATTGAGTTGATTTTTGGGCTGGGTTGGCAAATGGCACTTGCAGTGGGGATGGTTCTTGCACTTTCTTCCACTGCGATCGTGCTGCAATCTCTCGCAGAGAAGGGGCTGATGAAAACGCCCGGCGGTGAGGCGAGTTTCTCGGGTACTGCTGTTTCAGGATATTGCGGTGATTCCAATGCTGGTGGTGCTGCCGCTGCTTGCCACGTTCAAGCCCGCTGGCACGGAGAACTCCAACGATTCGGCGATTCATGTGTTTCCGCCGTGGTTGCAGGGGCTCGTGGTACTTTCGGCGGTGGCTTTGATCGTTGTTGGCGGCAGGTTTCTGTTACGACCGATCTTTCGCTACATCGCGGAGACGAGGCTGCGCGAAATGTTCACCGCCCTGGCGCTGCTACTCGTGATCGGTATTGCCTTGCTGATGCAGGCAGTGGGTTTGTCCGCCGCTCTCGGTACCTTCATCGCCGGGGTGGTGCTGGCGGAAAGTGAGTATCGCCATCAGCTCGAGGCCGATATCGAGCCGTTCAAGGGCCTTCTGCTTGGGTTGTTTTTCATCGCCGTTGGGGCGGGGATCGACTACGGGTTTGTCGCTGCGAATCCGAGCCTGATTGCGGGAATTGTCGCCGGACTGCTGATGGTGAAATTTGCGATTCTCTTCGTCCTCGGGCGTATGTTCAAGCTTGCTATGGGGGACAATTTCCTTTTCGCCTTTGCGCTCGCACAAGGCGGCGAGTTTGCGTTCGTTCTGCTTTCGTTCGGGGTGCAGAATGGAGTGGTTACGCATGGGATCGCCAATCCGCTCATTGCCGCCGTTGCCCTCAGCATGGCCGCGACTCCGCTGCTGCTCATCCTGTATGACCGGCTCGTGAAACCGCGTTTCCTCTTGCCCAAGAGGGAGGCGCGTCCGGCGGACCAGATTGACGAGTACGAACCGGAGGCGCTGATCGCCGGGTTCGGTCGTTTCGGGCACGTCGTCGGTCGAATGCTGCGGGGCAATGGAGTGCGCACCACGGTTCTCGATTATGATGCCGATTGGGTCGATACGTTGCGCGCGTTTGGATTGCATAGCTACTATGGGGACGCGACGCGCCCCGATTTGCTGAAAAGTGCAGGCGCCGACAAGGCAAGGCTTTTCGTTATCGCCCTCGAGGATCGTGAGCAATCCCTGCAACTGGTTGACACGTTGCGCCGTGAATTTCCTCACTTGGAGATCTTCGCTCGGGCCGTCGATCGCATTCACGCCTACGATTTGTTGAAACACGGGGTTATCCACATCCACCGCGAGACATTAGGCAGCTCGCTCGACCTCAGCGTTGATGCCCTTGAGCACCTTGGTTTCAGTCCTGCGCGCGCCCGGCGCGCGGCGCAAATCTTCCGAGAACACGATGAAAAGTCCATGCAAGAAACGGTGCGCCTTCAGGATGACCACGCTGCCTACATCTCAACCGCCCGTCAACACATCCAGAATCTCGAAAATCTCCTCCGCGCTGATCTCGCCGAAAGCCGGGAAGGGGATTAGATGTTCACCGGAAGGAATGCGTGCGCTTTTTTCGAACGGTGTGTGGAATCTGGCGAAAAAATCGTCCTGCCATGGTATCCGAATTGGCAGCAATACGAAAAAGCCTTCTCCGACCTTTACGACGACCTGCCCGGTATCCGCTTCACGCCCGATGAGTTGTGGTCACTATTCGTAATCAAACACCTCGAAGTAATCGTGGGCGGCCTCCTCTACAGAACGCGCTTAATGCTCTCCGCCGTGTTTCTCGGTGTGTTCTATTCCCGCTACGAGCGCTAATACGAGATAAGAAGTCACAAACTGTGAGCTTTTCTTCTGATGTGGCCGATATTGGCCCATGAAGAACCCTTCAAGTGCGTTCTCACGTCGTGCTCCAGATGCCATAACCGAGGAGTTGGCGGCGGCGCTGTCGAAGACCGCCGCTTACGAGTTCAAGCCCCTGTTTGAAATCGTCTTTGCGAAACTTCGGAGCCGTAACGCCGCCGGCGGTGGTGAGGAATTGCTGCGGTTGCGCGTTTACGAGAAGCTCCAGAACATGGTTTACGATGGATCGGTTAAGAAAATCGCCAAAAAATATCGTGGAGTCGCTTCCGCTTTGGCGGCTCTGACTTTGCTATTGGAAAGCCAGAAAGCATCTTACCTGGCCCGCAAGCTGAATCCGGTTGCGCCTGCACCCGAAGAACTTCCAGCCCGCATCCGACGCGGTTAACTATGCCCGGGCGCTGCGAGCGCCGGCTTTATCCTTGGTTTGCTCGCCGATTTGAAGCTTTGAGGTTGTAAACTTTGTCGAGCGGGGGGTGGGGGTTGCCCGCGCGAGCGGGCGGATCGAGCTCTGGTGGCTGGACCGCGGTACAATCCGGGGCGAAGTTACAGCAGCGCAGCAATGGCGAGCACCGGGTGTATTCCCGGGCAATTGCGCGAAACAGTATGGCCCCCATCAGCAGACCGACCCGTGTCGCATTCATCGGCGACGACACTCCGCGCAAATCGTGGACGTTCGGCTTCGATAGTCACCTTTGAGCCTCGACGGCAACCGCTTCAATCGCCTGAATGAGGGCGGGCGGGGCTTCGTTTTGCAGCCTATCTACCACCCACTTCGCGCGACCGCTGCCGCAATAGTAAGCGCATGTGGACTCCGCATCCTGGCTCTCGAACTTGAGCTGGAACAAAAAGGCCGCTGAACTCCACTGCAGCCGCTACCTTTTACGGTGCGAGGGATTATCCGATCCTGGTTTCGCGCAGGATTTGAGCGCCGACACTTTCCCGGAACCGCGTAAGTAAGCTCCGGACCATCAATGATCCGTTACTCCGAACTGTCGAAGACGTTAAGAGATCGGAGTCAATCGAAGTTCTAAAGTAGGAGACCTTCCGATTTTATGCCGCTGATTCAGGATTCAGTGCGATCTTCCTGTTGTATGTTTCAAGCGGAGGTAAATAAGAACGGAGTCGGACTTCTGACTGTGAGCTTTGCCCAGCATGTGGACGCAAACGAAATGAATTGCTGCCTTACAAGGGTGAGGCTGCTATTGGAAGATCTCAAACCTGGTTTCAAGCTCCTTACGAATTTAAGCGGTCTGGATTCAATGGATGTGGATTGTGCTCCGAATCTTGGGGAGATGATGGATCTCTGTAATAGGATGGGGATCAGATCCGTTTCAAGGGTGGTTCCAGATCCCAGCAAGGACATCGGGTTTTACCTCATGTCTTCATTCCACTACGGCCGGGACGTCAGGACGACGACACATGACAATCTAGACGATGCCATGCACAATCTTGAGGTTGACGGATCTTCGACAGATTCAAATACAGGTAGGTGATAACTCAACAGGTTACGCCGTCTGGCCGCAACCTCGTTGAGGACTGTCAAACTGCGGGGATACTTTCACCTGGTATCGAGGCCCGCGACACGATCATAACCAGCCATGCGCCGCTCCTCCTCGTTAAGACAGCGTCCTTCGCGCGCCGCGCCCCGTCACCATGTCATTTCAGCTTATCCGAGGCGTCACCGGTGCGGACATCATCCTCTGCGGTAAGCTTCTGTTTCCGTCGCAGATCCCGTAGGTGGCGGAAGCCTACGAGTCTGCCGCGCTTTTCATCCCAAAGGCGGAACTTGATGGACTTGAGACTTGTGAGCAGAGTGAGGGGCTTAACATCCTGGAAGAGCGGGTGGGAATTGTGGCATCGCTCCAGGTTGTAGTTGGCGACCCGCGGACTGAGGTGGTGGATATGGTGAAAGCCGATGTTGCCCGAAAGCCACTGGAGGATTCGAGGCAGCTTGTAGAACGAACTGCCCTGGAGTGCCGCAGTGGTGTAGTCCCATTCCTCGCCGCGTTCCCAATAGGCGTCCTCGAATTGATGCTGCACATAAAACATCCACACACCTGCCGCGCCGGCGGTCATTGTCACCGTGAGCTGGATCAGCAGATACTCCTTGAGGCCGAAGACCAGGCTCAGGCAAGTGGCCATGACGAAGATCGCCATGTTCATCTGCCAAACCGAACGGCGCTCTCGCGGACTCGCTTTTGGTGATGGGAATCTCTCCCTCACCACGAACAGGAACACCGGCGCAATGAAAAAGAGTACGATTGGATTGCGCGCGAGCCGATAGGCGAAGCGCTTCCAGCGGGAGGACTCCAGGTATTCCTGCACCGTGAGTGTCCAGACATCGCCGGTTCCGCGCCGGTCGAGGTCTCCCGAGGTAGCATGATGGAGGGAGTGTTCCCAGCGCCAGTGGTAATACGGGGTAAGAGTGAAAATGCCCGCGATGAAGCCGGTGATGTCGTTCGCAACCCGAGACTTGAAGAACGAGCCGTGTCCACAGTCGTGGAAGATGATGAACACACGGACCAGAAGCGCCCCGGCGATCATGGCCAGTGGGATCGTGAGCCACCACGAGATCGTCACGGTCCAATACATCAGAACCCAGCACAGTGCGTACGGAACAATGGTATCGACGATCTGCCACGTGGCCCGCCATGTGGAGGGCTTTTGATACGGTGCCACGATCGCCTTCCACTCGGCCGTACTCGGCCTTGATATGCCTGAATTTGATCGGGCAGCAGTCATCTTTGGCTCTTCTTATTCCAAATATAGCGCACGGCTGCGCAGGGGCAATCCGGCGATGAGTCTTTCTATGGCCGGCACTGTAATTTGGAGCCGGTGAGATGCACGACTCGCCAGTTTGCCAAGGTCGTCTCCAGATATTTCTGTATCTCGCGGTATCGCTTACGCTCAACCGACCGGCTACAGGTTGGCAGCCCTTCGGGGGCTGGAACGCCGGCGGTGTTCGTAAACCTCCTCTCGGAATGACGAAACCCCGGTAGGGTGTCGGGCTGCTGCTGTGCCGGGTCCGTTTGTACACCCGATGGGCATGTTTCGCTGTATCGGGAATTCTCTCTCGATTCCACTCTCCAGGCGAATCCTCGCGCTTTCACTGTGCCATCACAGACTCTTCCACGCGTAGAATGCAATTAACGTTGATAATGTGACGATTGAGGGGGAGCGTTCGATCGTTCTGGCATAGTAAGGAACGAATATCATGAGAGACGAAACGTACACAGGGCTGGTCCTACAGGGAGGCGGAGCTCTCGGTGCCTACGAATTTGGGGCGATGAAGGCACTTTATGAACGACGTCCGGGATTTAAGCCGGCCGTAATTACCGGTTTATCGATCGGGTCGATCAACGCGGCGATCCTTGCCGGAGCCGATGATCCCATCCGGACACTCGATAAGATCTGGCGCGAGGACTTCGCGGTGCTTGCGCCGCTTCCGTTTGAAAAAATCTGGCAGTCCATGGTTCCGGAGGTCGTGCAGAAAAAAATGTCGAATCTCGGAAATCAGGGAATGTATAGCCTTCGCCCGCGATTCCTGCTGGCTCCGCTTCTGGCTCCCTTTTTCACATCCAGCATCTACGATACGAGTCCGCTGAGGGAAACATTGGAACGTGTCGTGAACCTCGATCGACTCAATTCCGGGCCGCGTGTTGTAGTCACCGCTGTGGATATTGCCTCAGGGGAACTGGTTCGGTTTGGAAATACCACGAGTCTCCAGCACGGCCAGCCGGGTGAGTTTGCCAATACCGACGGCTTGACGTTCGATCATATTCTTGCCAGCAGCAGTCTGCCGCCCGGGTTTCCGGCGACGACGATAAAAGGGCGCAGTTACTGGGATGGAGGGTTGCGATCAAACACGCCGCTTGCCGAAGCGATCAACTGTCTCGAAGCCATCGAGTCGGAGAAAGACTCGATCAAACGTGAGGTCATTGTGATCGAATTGGTGCCGATGGCAGGGCCGGTGCCGCAGAATCTTCAGCAGGTCGCGGAGCGCTTTCTGGGGCTGATTTTTTCGAGTAAACTCGCTCTGGATCAAGCGCTGTTTCGCAAGTTCAATGGCTACATCGAGCTCTTCGAAGCACTCAAGGCACTCCTCGACACCATCGAGCAAAACGGGGAATTCCGGCAAGCGTTGGACGCGGCGCTTACCAATGCGGGTACCTTGACCGTTGAGGAGATGCGAGAGCATCCGGGCTACGCGGATCTGAGCCGTCATCGGAGAATCAACGCGTTTACGATGGTACCATTCAAAGCTCCTACCGAGGCTAGCCATGGATCGGATTTCTCGAGAGGCAGCATCGAGCAGCGAATCGCGGCTGGATACAGCGAAGCCGTCAATCAGGACATCGGAGAACCGAAGTGGATTCAACCGTAACCGGGTGTATGGGATAACGTTTGCGAAAGGGTGGGTGTTGCGGGCGGTCCGTCCCGAATATGCAGGGTCGATTGGGAAAGACTTGAATGGGTGTACGGATGCACGTTAAGCTCTTCGAATCCCAGCGCGCTTCGCGTCACTCGATTGAAGAGTTGCCTGTAGAATAGTAGCAGAGGTGCTGATAAGTGGTTCCACGAATACGTTCCTGTGTCTTCCAGTCAAGGATTCAGGCAAAGCTCCACGTTGTGAAATGCCGGGTCATCCCTTCGCACAGAGCCAGGGGATTTGAACACTGGATAGCAATAAGCCTGATGAATTATCTCAAATATTCAATATAGCTCCGCTCAGGGGAGAACGTAGTGGCGATACCCGCTGCCATCTCGGCCAGACGAATAACGCAAGCCAGTAACAGAAGCGATGCAATCCAAAGGACTCTCTCGCGACTCTTCTCCCACTTTTTGGACGGTCTGTCGGCCATGGCTTGCCCATTGATGACTGTCGTCAGGTGGCGGGAGGACGCCGTCACTCAGCAGGTTGCTGCAGCAATGGTGGTTTTCTCTTGAATGCCGCCTGCGGCTTTACCCGTGATTCATCGAATTACTGTCCGTCCGGATTGTTTACAACTACGCAATATAAACATTTTCCCGCGAGTTCTGGAGAAGGTAATCTTTCACCATATTATTTTGCAGGTTTCAGCACAAACATAACGAAATGGTACACATCCTGGACTTACACTTTCTGAATTTTGATCATGCAATCGCCTCATTTCTCATCGAAACCACTCAAGGCCCCGTCATCGTGGAAACGGGGCCATACTCCACATTCCTGTCGATAAAAAAACGGTTGGCGGAGCATGGTTATCAGGTATCGGACGTAAAAAACGTCTTCCTCACCCACATTCATTTTGATCATGCTGGAGCGGCCTGGGCTTTCGCCCAACAAGGAGCAAAGATCTACCTCCATCCCTTTGGTGCGCCCCATATGGAGGACCCTTCCAAACTATACAATTCGGCCAAAAAGATCTATCTGGACCAGATGGAGCGGCTTTGGGGAGCAATGGAAAAAATCCCTGCAGATCAGCTCGTTTCCGTAGATGATGGAGCGAAGATCCGGGTCGGGGAAACGGAGATAATCGGCTGGCACACTCCTGGCCATGCCCGGCACCACATTACCTGGCAGTTAGTTGATATGCTTTTTACGGGCGATGTAGCCGGTGTGAAGATTGATAACGGACCGGTGGTGGCTCCCTGTCCGCCTCCAGATATCAACCTGGAGGAGTGGAATCAGTCAATTGATAGCCTTCTGGAAAAGAAGGCAAAAAAACTGTTTCTTACCCATTATGGGGAGGTAACGGAAATCAGCGATCACTTTCACGAACTTAGAAGCATCCTGAATAACTGGGCCTACTGGGTGAAGGAAAAATGGGAGCAAGGCTTGAGTGCGGAAGAGATCACTCCTCTTTTTACAAAGTACACAGCTGACCAGCTACGAAGTAAAGGTGTATCCGACCATGGCTTGGAACGATACGAAGCGGCCAACCCTTCGTGGATGAGCGTGGCAGGGCTGATCCGTTACTGGAAGAAAAATCTAGATTCGAACAGTGAAACATCAAAATCATAATGTTTCATAAATCGAGGTGCCAGAAACATCATAAATTGCAAAAGCAATCCGACGCAATTTTCAGGCGGGAAAAGAAAGAGGGCAGCGAATCGAGATTTCCACATACCTGAATCCATCGCGCCAGATATCAAGAGGATAGGAAATTGCTGTTTCGGGCCCGGCGTCGACAGAGCGAATGGCGCAGCGGGTGGAATTGATTTAATCTACCGTTTTCGCGCCGATGTTACCCCCCCCGAAGTTGAATGAGCTCTCTCACGAAAGACCATATCGTCGAAATTCTCGAATCGATTGCGCAGCTGCTCGAGTTGAAGGGTGAAAACCCGTTCAAAACACGCGCTTACATCAATGCCGCCCGGGCGTTGGAGACCTGGTCAGGCAACCTCGTCGCGGCGGTCGATTCGAAGACGCTGCACGAGATCCCCGGGATGGGAAAAGCCATCACAGCGAAGGTCGAGGAGATGGTGCTGACTGGCAGACTCGAATTTTACGAAAAACTTCGCGCTGAGTTCCCTCCTGAACTTTTTGATCTCTTCGAACTCTCGGGTCTTGGCGCGAAGAAAATCAAGGCGCTGTACGAGAATCTGAATATCGCGAGCATTGAGGCGCTTGAGGCGGCCTGCAGAAATGGAACGGTTGGGACATTGCCGGGGTTTGGCGCAAAAACGGCGACCAACATTCTGAAAGCGATCGAGGAGAGAAAGCAATTTGCGGGTCAATATCGTCTGGGCGACGCCGTCGCGGAAGCGGAGGCGATCCTGGAGCATCTGCGCTCCCAACAGGAAGTGGTGCAGAGCGCAATCGCCGGGAGCTATCGCCGGCGCAAAGAAATCGTGCATGACCTTGATTTCATTGCCGCGACGAGCGCGCCGGAAATTGTCATCCAGGATTTCACGAACCATCCGTTGGTGACAGAGGTTCTGATGCGTGGCTCCACGAAATTATCCGTGCGACTTCAATCAGGAATTCAGGCAGACCTCCGAGTCGTGAAGAATGCTGAGTATCCGTTTGCACTCAATTATTTCACCGGAAGCAAAGAGCACAACATTGTGATGCGCGGACGCGCGCTGAAGCACGGGTGGACGTTGAACGAGTATCGATTCGCACCTCTGGAGAATGCGAAATTCTCGCCGGAGGCGATTCCGACCGTTCCTGACGAAGCCGGTGTTTACGCAGCGCTGGGGTTGCCGTTTATCGAACCTGAGCTGCGCGAGGACCGCGGGGAATTTGCCGCCGCGGAAGCGGGCACGCTCCCACGGCTCATCGAACTCGAAAATTTGCGAGGGACGTTCCACAACCATACGAACGCTAGCGACGGGCGCGCGACGCTTGAAGAAATGGCGGATGCGGCGCGGGATCTCGGGCTGCAATATCTTGGCATCGCCGACCACAGCAAAAGCTCGTTTCAGGCGCATGGACTCGACGAGAAACGCATCGAGGCGCAACGCAAAGAGATTGCAAAACTGAATGCGTCTCTCGATGGATTCCGGCTTTTTTCGGGAGTCGAGTGCGACATTCTCAAAAGCGGCGATCTCGACTTCAGCGACGAAGTTCTCGCGAGCCTCGATTACGTCGTGGCATCCGTGCACGCGGTTTTCAACCTGCCTGAAGCCGAGATGACGAAGCGCGTGATCAAAGCAATTTCGAATCCGTGGGTAACCATGCTCGGCCACGCGACGGGTCGACTGCTCCTTTCGAGAAAAGGATACGAGCTCGACATTCCGGCGGTTATCGAAGCGGCAGCCGAAACTGGAACGATCATTGAACTGAATGCGAATCCGCGGCGGCTCGAGCTCGATTGGCGCTGGTGGCCGCTGGCGAAGGAAAAGGGCGTCAAATGTGCCGTAAATCCCGACGCCCATGCCCCTGAGCATTTTCAGTATCTCTGGTACGGTGTTGCCATGGCCAGAAAAGGATGGCTCATTCGTGATGACGTTGTGAATTGCCTGCCGCTCGGGAAGATCGAAGCGGTTCTGGCAGCAAAGCGGCGCTGGCATTAGCGTCATCGCCGAAAAGGGAAATCTGGAGAAAGTACCGCAGCGGTGCAGGAAATTATCCAGTAGTTTTCCGGCAGCGTGCGATGATTCTCGAGGAACGCCACTTGTCACGCGGTCGTGATCGGGATGGTGGGATGCATACCAATTCTTGCGAACGCAATGCCAATTTCTGGAGAGATCGAGTGCCAGAAACCGGTTTGTTTCGACCAAACGCGGACAGGTTGTCGTAGAGCCTGACGGGAAAAAACAGGGAGGAACACGCAAATGAGTTCGCAACCAAATACCCCGCCGATGCCGGATCGAGTGCCGCCGACCCAACCGAAGACCGGGTCTAAGGGGGGGGCTTCTTCCGCGACGTCCGGAGAACATCCATTTCAGATCGTCCGTCGCGAGGATTTTTCCGACGCCACCTATCTTCTTGAGGTGCGGCATCCGATGCTGGCCCGAGCGGCTAGACCGGGCCAGTTCGTCATCGTGATGTCCCATAAGGAGGGCGAGCGAATCCCGCTCACAATTGCTGATTTTGATACCGGGAAAGGAACTGTCACGCTGGTGATTCAAGCTGTGGGGAAGACCACGAAAGAAATGCAGCGCATGTGTCTGGAAGGCGCCTCGCTGTGCAGTCTGGTTGGACCGATGGGGCATCCGACCGAGATTGGGAACGCGAGTAAAGTGATCTGTGTCGGGGGTGGTCTGGGCGTGGCTCCGGTCTTTCCGCAATTGCGTGCCTTCAAGGAGAAAGGAGCCTATGTCATCGGCGTCATCGGCTTCCGTTCCCGATCGCTCATTTTCTGGGAGCAGAAGTTCCGCCAGTATTCCGACGAGTTGATTCTCTGCACGGATGACGGTTCGCAGGGTCTCAGGGGATTCGTGACCGACGGACTGAAGCATGCGCTGGAACGGCATCCTGACGTGGATGAGGTGGTTGCGGTTGGTCCTCCTGTTATGATGAGGGCCTGCGCGGAAGTCACCCGGCCACACAAGGTGAAGACGGTAGTCAGTCTCAATCCGATCATGGTGGACGGGACAGGCATGTGTGGCGGGTGCCGCGTTACAGTGGGCGGAAAGATGAAGTTTGCCTGTGTGGACGGGCCCGATTTTGACGCGCACGAAGTGGACTTCGAAGAGTTGATGAAGCGGCAGCGCCGGTTCGTCGAAGAGGAACAACGTGCATTGAATGACTGGCGCGAGAAATGCCGGCTCGCGCAAGCCGCTCGCCAGGTCGAAACCGCTGCGTGTGTTCTGGAGCAACCCCATTAGCTGGCGCATGATGAAACCAAAGACCATCAGAACGATTCCTCAGGAACGGACGCCAATGCCCGAGCAACTGTCGGCGGATCGGGTCCGGAATTTTGGACCGGTGGCGCTTGGATACACGCTGGAAAATGCCCGGAACGAGTGTCAGCGCTGCCTGATGTGCGATGATCCCAAATGCATTGCCGCCTGCCCGGTGCATGTGAATATTCCCGAGTTCATCCGGAAGATTTGCGATGGCAATTTCCGGGGCGCCTATGACGTTCTAAGCGGAGATAACCTTTTGCCGGCCATCTGTGGCCGCGTGTGCCCCCAGGAAACCCAGTGTGAGGGGGTCTGCACCGTGGGCGAAAGTCTGGAGCCGGTTGCCGTGGGACGGTTGGAACGGTGGGTTGGTGACATGGCGATCAAGGAGGGGTGGGCCAGCGCTCCCTTCCTCGAGCCGAACGGATTTCGTGTCGCTATCGTCGGGTCCGGGCCAGCGGGAGTGGCGTGTGCCGCAGATCTGGCAAGAGCAGGTTGTGAGGTGGTGATATATGAAGCATTGCACGCTCCGGGCGGTGTGCTGCGATATGGCATCCCGGAATTTCGACTGCCCAATTCCGTAATCGACGCGGAGATCAACAATCTGAAGAAAATGGGGGTCAAGATCGAATGCAACACGCTTGTTGGACGCCTTTTCACCATCGAGCAGTTGATCGATGAAATGGATTTTCATGCTGTATTCATCGGCACGGGGGCTGGTTCGCCAAGGTTCATGGGGATTCCCGGCGAATCGTTGAGCGGTGTGATGTCTGCCAATGAGCTGCTCACACGCTGCAACCTGATGCAGGCGGGCAGATTTCCGGAATTCGATACCCCGCTGCATCTGGGGAAGCGCGTCGCGGTCATTGGCGCAGGGAATACGGCAATGGATGCTATGCGTGTCTCCTTGCGGTTGGGGGCTGCAAAGGTCTATTGCGTGTATCGCCGCAGCCAGGCGGAATGCACAGCACGGATCGAGGAATTGCACCATGCCGAGGAAGAGGGCGTGGAGTTTCACTGGCTTACCGCTCCGGTGGAGATTCTTGGCGATGATCAGGGTAACGTGCGTGCCTTGCGAAATATCCGCATGGAACTCGGCGAACCAGACGGGTCGGGGCGGCGGCGGCCGGTACCCATAGAGGGAAGCGAGTACGAATTCGAGGCGGACATGGTGGTCTATGCTATCGGCACTCAAGCCAACCCCATCATCGGCCAAACCTCGAACATATGTCTGAACAAATGGGGCTATATTGCGACGGACGAGAACCTCGCCACGTCCCTGGCAGGCGTGTATGCCGGTGGTGATATTGTGACAGGGGCTGCCACGGTCATCGAGGCGATGGGCGCGGGGCGGAAGGCCGCGGGTTGTATCAAGGAATATCTTGGGATTGTGGATAGCGACTCGGTTTACGAGCCGGAACGGCCGACGCACGAGCTCGTGTTCGGAATTACCCCTGAACAAAAAAACCTGGTCCGTGTGCGGCTGGATTCAGTCCAGAGTGCTGAGCACCCCGAAAAGGAGATCTGTCATGGCAAAGCCTGATTTATCGAGTGACCGCGGGATCGGCTTTCCCGCAAATGGAAAACACAGCGTGGAGCTGACCGAACATATCGTCGAGGTAATCAGCGACTCCGGTGAGGGAGCGCAGAAGTGTGCCCAGTCGTTCGCGACGGTTGCGGCGAAAATGGGAAACGGTGTGTGGACGGTCGAGATCATTCCCGCCGAGATCCAGCCGCCGGCTCGAAGCGTCGCGGGCGCCAGCGGCAATCGCATTCGCGTCGGCTCCAGTTGCATTACCAACGGGGGCGATCAGGCAGATCTGGTTGTGGCTTTCAATGAACAGGTGTTGCTGGGCCGGTTGCAGGCCGGTGAGATCAAGCCCGGTGGGATCATCCTTCTCGAGAACAAATGGGCAACCGACCCGGAAACCGAAATCGCGCAATCCTATCGAGAGGTGCGGCAGCGTCTGCAGAGCGAAGGCTACCAGGTTTACGAGGTGCCGATGGAGGAGGAGTGCCTGAAACACGTTGCGGACGCGCGACGCGGCAAGAACATGTTCGTGCTGGGGCTTCTCAACAGCATTTACGGCCAGGATTTGGAGATCTCACGGCAACAGATCGCGAAGACGTTTAGAAAGAAGGGAGAGAAGCTCATCAAAAGCAACATCAGGTTGCTGGAGGCAGGTTATGACTGGGCCGGGCAAAATCTCGACTTCAGGTATTTCATTCCGCCGACGGGGATTACGGAGCCGCAGATTGTCGTGAACGGCAATGTTTCGCTTGCTCTCGGCATCATGGCCTCGGGCATGGAAGTTTGCGCCATGTATCCCATCACTCCGGCGACCTCAGCTTCGCATTACCTGAGCGACGCGTTCGAGAAGGTGGGGGGAATGGTGCATCAGGCAGAAGACGAAATCGCTGCCTGCTGTTTTGCGATCGGTGCTTCCTACGCCGGCAAATGTGCCGTCACCA
This sequence comes from uncultured Verrucomicrobiae bacterium, assembly GCA_963805815.1. Classification (GTDB taxonomy): domain Bacteria; phylum Verrucomicrobiota; class Verrucomicrobiia; order Chthoniobacterales; family Chthoniobacteraceae; genus CAWDWA01. Next base: position 13,914 of record CAWDWA010000031.1, on the reverse strand, counting down.
TCACTTCGGGTCCGGGTTATGCGCTGAAGCAGGAGGCGCTCGGCCTGGCCGCCATGGCCGAAATTCCGCTCGTGGTCGTGAACGTGCAGCGCGGCGGGCCCAGCACGGGGCAACCTACGAAGGTCGAACAGGGTGATCTGTTGTCCGCCTGTTTCGGGAGTCACGGCGACGCGCCGAAGGTTGTGATGGCGGCGGCCACCATCGAAGACTGTTTCCACCTGATGATAGCCGCGCGCAAGATTGCTGAGACATACCGCCTGCCGGTGATCGTCCTCAGTGATGCAAATCTGGCGACGGCGCAGCAGCCCATTCCAAGACCAAAGTTCCAGGAGGACTGGGTGGCGCCGCCCATCGATCAAAGCCCCGTTTCCGAGGGCGCAACGCCGTATGACTGGGATCCACGTACTGGTATCTCCGAACGTTTCATACCAGGTCGGCCCGGCGGGATGCATACCCTGACCGGGCTGGCACACGATCGTAACAGTTGCGTCGCTTATGCCCCAACTCCGAACGAGGAGGGCGTTCGCCACCGCAGTCTCAAGCTCGTGGCGCTCCAGCATTCGCTGAAACCGCCCAGGGTCCACGGCGCCTCACGAGGTGACATGCTGGTGGTGGGCTGGGGGAGCACACGGGGCGCAATTGAGGAGGCGGTGGATCGCCTGCGCGCCGAAGGACTGGAGGTTTCCTCGCTCCATCTCACATTTCTTCAGCCCCTGCATGGCGGACTCAAGGAGATCTTTCGGCGCTTCAAAAGGGTAATAGTCGTGGAGGCGAACTGGTCCGACAGGCTCGAGGATGAGTTGGTCAGTGAGGAGAATCGACGCTATTCGAACCTGGGCTGGCTGCTCCGGGCAAGGTTCCTGATCGATGTGGATTGTTGGGGCCAGGTGAGGGGACAGCCGATCAAGCCTGGCGCCATCGAGGCGGCCGTGCGTGACCGGCTTGGCCGGTCTGTCGAATCGTCACAGGGCGGCGTCTTGTCGCCGGCCGGTCAAACCGCAAATCAAGTCGTTTAACGCGTATGCTTACCGCCCGGAGGGAATCGCCGAAAACTGTAGCGACGGTCTGTGACCGCCGACCGGCGGGAGGCGACGGTCGTGGAAGCAAACTGTGAAATAACTCACGCAAGAATATGGACCTGATCGATGACAAACGCTGGCGGGAAACGGGCGAGGATTATCATCCACTGGAGGATTACCAGGGCCGCGTCGCCCGCTGGTGCGTGGGCTGTGGCGATCACACCATCCTGACGGCCATGTTGCGCTTGTGCCGCGACGAGCAACTTCCACCGGAGAAGACGGTGTTCGTGTCCGGCATCGGCTGTGCAAGCCGGTTTCCGCATTACCTTAAGACCTACGGCTTTCATGGTCTCCACGGGCGGGCATTGCCTGTTGCCGAGGGGATCAAGATCTGCAGGCCCGACCTCCATGTGATCGTCAGCACGGGGGACGGCGACTGCTGCAGTATCGGCGCCGGCCATTGGCTTCATGCGATTCGCTACAACATGAATATGACCGTGCTTCTGCACGACAACTGCATTTACGGTCTCACCAAGATGCAGGCCTCGCCCACCTCTCCGCAGGGTCTGAAGAGCAACACGAGCCCGCGCGGCGCGGTGCTGGCTCCCTTAAATCCATTGGTTACCGCCTTGAGTGTCTCCAATGCCTCGTTCGTGGCGCAGGCTCCCGACTGGATCCCGGACGTCCTTTACAGCATCATCGCGCAGGGCTTTCACCATAAAGGACTCTCCTTCATCCGTGTTCTGCAACGATGCCCGAATTTCCTGCCACATCTCTTCGATCCCTTCCTTCAGGATCCGGAGAAAACCCTGGTGCTGACGCATCCGAGGGGGATTGAATTGGAGGCGTCCCTGTCGCGGATTTACCGGAACCAGTTGGAGCATGACCCCCTGGATATGAATCGCGCCCGCGAACTTGCTTCGAATCCGGACATCACGCCAGTGGGCATTCTCTATCGCAACGAGGAGATCCCCTGCTACGAGGAACTCCGGAAACGGGAGCAGAGCTTCACTCCGGCGATGATCGGGGAGGCGCTCAACAGGGAATTTGAAAAGTTTACTGTCGAAACCCGGCGCGATGAAAAAGAACTGGCGGCAAGAGATGGCTTTGAATTCGGAACCGGCCCATCACGTGGATTGAATGGCTATCCCGTTCTGGGCTCACGCGACTTTCACAGATGAGCGCGCAGCCCTCTATCGAATTGATGAGTCCCGCGACGCGGGGACTGCTTTCCTTCCACCTCGCAGGACGGCCCGCGGAGCAATCCCATTCGCGAACCGCCCCTCCGGATTGCTGGCCGGCTCTGCTTCGGCGCTATCGTGACCTGGCCTCGCTCCGGCACGACTATCCGCTGATTCTTGTTGACTATGGTTCCTGCCGCGGCATCGAATCCCTGACAGCCGTGATCAATGGTCTCCTTCAGCGCGCCGTCCCGCGAGGCCCGGAGGGGGAAAGAACGCGTCGGCACGTGCTTCGACTGGAAAATGAGATTCGCTCTCTTGTTTTCCGGAAGGAAGCGGGGTCTTTGTCTCGACTCTGGTCGACGGCAGCAGACAATCTCTATGCACAACCCGGTCTCGCCGCGGAAGAAAGACTCTCCCTCTACGACGACCTCGAGGATGTCCGGTCCAAACTGGACGTCGAAGGGGAAGTGATCGGTTGCGGCGCGGATACGGCGGAACGCGTTATGCGGCATCTGTGGCGGCGGACGCAAAGCGCCCGGGTCTTCCGGACCGCAGCGCAGTTGCGGGAGCTGGCGATTCGATTGGACGAATTGTTGCGGAGCGATGATCTGGAGTCGGCCGAATTCCGGCAACCGGCGGCGCTGCGGCGCGCTTTCGGTAGCCGTTTTGATGAGCTGATCGATTTTCAGGCAATGTCCCGTACACTGGTTGGAGGGCGTTCCCATGCACGGATGCCCTCAAAACGGCGGGAACGGATTGAATGGGCGCTGCAAGTACTCCGCGAAGAGAAGTTTTTCGGGGTCGAAGCGGAAAACGACCGTTACGATTTTGCGTTTGCGAGTTGCACCGACGCGCTGACTGAATTCAGACGCCGCCTCCCCCGCATGGCAGACCTGATTAAGGCAATCCGGATTGCAGGGCTCGAACTGGAAAACCACTACCGCGACGAAATCCACGAGGTCATTTTCGAAAATTTTGACGCCGGCTCTCTGACGCCGGACGACATTCGGTGGTTCCCGAGTTACCTGGTCTCGCTCCGGGAACGGGATTGCGACGCGGCCAACCGAGCGGAACTGGTCGAGCTTCTGTCCTCCGAGTTGCCCATCAAGCTTGTGTTTCAAGTAGATCATCTGTTCCACGATGCAGGGGGTCGGCCGGATACCCTAGGCACCGCTGCTTGGAGAACCCAGTTGGCAGGAATGGCCATGAACCTTGGGAGTGCTTTTGTGCTGCAGACGGCCACTTCGAGCCTCTGCCCGATGGCCGAACGCGCGGCCGACGGACTCGCCAATCAAGGGCCGGCTTTGTTCTGTCTCTTTTCTCCGGGCGAAGGTTGTGCCCTGCCTCCTTTCCTCACCGCCGCCGCTGCCATCGAGTCGCGCCTTTTCCCGACCCTCGTATACGATCCGGAAAAAGGCGATACTTGGGCAGAGTGCTTCAGCCTCGAAGGCAATCCGCAGTCGGAACTCGACTGGCCGATCCATGCGTTCTCTTACGAGGACGAGCAAATGCAGGCCATTACGGAAAAACTCCCATTTACCGCAGTCGATTTTCTGGCGGCGGATCCCGGGTTCGCTGAAGCCCTCCAAGTCGTCCCGCGGCTTGCGTGGAGCGACGAAATGGTCCCGGTGGTGGAGTACCTTCAAGCGGACCCTGCGCAGAACAGCGGCCGCGTTCCGTTCGTGCTTATGGTAGGGGAGGACGACCGGTTGGAAAGGGTGGCAGTCACTTCGGCCGCGGTGCAGTTGGTGCGACAAGTCATCCGGCGCTGGCACAGTTTTCAGGAGCTCGGAGGTATCAACAATTCGCACGCCCGCCGCGCGCTTGACAAGGCTGGACAAGTCTGGGAATCGGAGAAGCAAAAACTGATGGAGACTCCAGCGAAGCTGGCGGAATCCGCCGAAAAGGAGGCCTGTGCACCCGGTTCTTCTGTGCCCACAGAGAACGGCCAAATCGAACCAGCGCCCGCGGCATCACGCGACGAAGCCTGGATCGAAACTCCCCGCTGCACGTCCTGCAACGAATGCACGAACCGGAACCCCCGGATGTTCAAGTACAACGAGAACAAGCAGGCTTACATTGCGAACCTTAACGCTGGCACCTATAGTGATCTGGTGGAAGCGGCCGAGTCGTGCAAGGTAGCCATCATTCACCCTGGCAAACCCTGGAACCCCGACGAGTCGGGATTGGCAGAATTGCTGCGACGCGCAGAGCCCTTCCGCTAGCAATGCAAAGACGAAAAAACCAATGTTACCCCAAACCCACCCCAAGGGCGTGCAGACGCTGCCGACGGTCTGCGAGCACCGGAACGGAAACTACTTTTTGAAAGAGACTCGAAAATTCCTGCGGCGACCCAGTCCAGGCAGTCGGGCTTGAGGAAAGAATTATGAACAATAGCTCTCCCGAGGAACGGCCGAGAGAAGAGTGCGGTCTGGATGTGCTCCATGACCCCGCCCGCAATAAAGGCACCGCATTCACAGAAGCTGAACGCGCGGCGCTCGGGTTGAATGGCCTGTTGCCGCCCCGGATTCAGACGCAGGCCGACCAGGTGAGGCGTGTGCTCGGTAATCTCCACCGTAAGTCTTCTGCGCTCGAGAAATACGTCTTTTTAATGGCGCTCGCGGAACGCAATGAGACGCTATATTACCGCACCCTGGTGGATCACATTGAGGAATTGATGCCGCTGGTTTACACGCCAACAGTTGGCCAGGCGTGTCAGCTTTTCGGCCCAATCTTCCGGCGTCCGCGGGGTGTTTACATTTCGGCAAGGGATCGCGGACGCGTGGCTGAGGTGCTGGGGAATTGGCCGAACCGGCGGGTTCGGGTCATCGTTTTGACGGACGGCGAGCGGATTCTCGGCCTTGGCGATCTGGGCGCCAGCGGCATGGGGATTCCAATCGGGAAACTATCCCTGTACACGGCGTGCGCGGGAATTCATCCCTCGCTCTGCCTGCCGGTTACGCTTGATGTGGGGACGGACAATCCCGCGATGCTTGAAGATCCGCTGTATCTGGGATTGCTGCAGCGTCGCTTGCGTGGCGAGGCGTATGACGAGTTGGTCGAAGAGTTCGTGACGGCAGCACAATCGCTGTATCCGAACGTGCTGATCCAGTTTGAGGATTTCGCCAATCAGAATGCGTTCCGCCTGCTGGAGCGGTACCGGGACCGCGTTTGCACATTCAACGACGACATCCAGGGCACGGCGGCCGTCGCGCTCGGGGGTCTTTATTCGGCACTGCGCATCACCGGGCAGACGCTCGCCGACCAGCGACTCCTGTTTTTTGGCGCAGGGGAAGCAGGAACGGGAATTGGCGGACTGATCACCTCAGCGCTGATCGAGCAGGGACTGATACCGGAAGAGGCGCGGAAGCGTTGCTGGTATGTCGATTCGCAGGGGCTTGTGGTCAAAGCCCGAGCGAAGCTTGCCTTGCACAAACAGCCATTCGCACACGAGTACGAGTCACTCTTGGACCCGCTGGAGATCGTACGAAGTATTCGCCCGACAGTACTCTATCGGAGTTTCGGGACAGCCCGGGACGTTCTCTCCCGCAATCCTCGAAGCCGTCGCTGAAATCAACGAGCGGCCGATCGTATTTGCTATGTCGAACCCGACTTCAAAGGCCGAATGCACGGCAAGGCAGGCATACGAATGCACCGGAGGTCGAGCGATCTTCGCGAGCGGCAGTCCATTTGACCCGGTGACAATCGACGGAAAATCCCATGTGCCGGGACAGAGCAACAACGTGTACATTTTTCCCGGCGTGGGACTCGGAGTGCTCGCAAGCGCGAGTCGCATTGTTACGGACGAAATGTTCCGCGTGGCTGCGCGTATCGTGGCCGACTGGGTGTTGCAGGAGGATCTCGAAATGGGACGCGTCTATCCATCCCTGAAACGCATCCGCGCCGTGTCCTACGACATCGCCGTCGCCGTCGCAGAAACCGCATGGAAAAGGGGCCTCGCCGGGAGTGATCGGCCGGACGATGTGCCGGCGTACGTGACATCTTTGATGTTCGAACCTGATTATCCGCGTTATGCCTGAATTGATTTCCACAGCGACACTAGATCGCAAGCCCGGAGATGTTCTTCGAATGCCTCAACGTGTGCGAAGAGCATCTCCGGGTTTGCGAGCCTGTCAAGAATGATCGCTTGACCCCTATTTCTCCAGGTTTTCGCCTTGCTGGCTGAATCCGCAATGCGGCATCGCGGAGTGGGTTAAGAAGGGCCAGACGAATTGGACTCATTTCAGCCGGATAAGCCGGCGATCTCAGATATCTGTTTGAGGTAGGCAGCCTTCGTCTCGGCAGGGAGAAAGCTTGCCTCAAAGGAATTGGCGCAGAGTTGGGCGATGTCCCTTCGAGTCAGTCCCAATGCTTTCTGTGTTTCCAGGAAATTTTTCTCCAGGTACCCACCAAAATACGAAGGATCGTCAGAATTGATCGTCACGCAAAGCCCCTTTTTCAGCAAGGCCTTCAAGTTATGTTCCCCAAGGTCTTTGAATACGCAAAGTTTAACATTAGTTTAGAGAGCGGGCAGACGGTCAGGGGAATGCGGTTTTCTGCCAGGTGCGCCACCAGCTTGGGATCTTCCACGCAGCGCACACCGTGATCAATACGTTCGACTTTAAGAAGATTGAGCGCCTCATGAATGTACCTCGGCCGGGCCTTCCTCGCCCGCGTGGGCTACCGTGAGAAAGCCTTCCTCGCGAGCTTTGGCAAAGACCTTTTGGAACTTACCCGGCGGATGCCCTATCTCGGAGGAGTCCAAACCCACTGCCGCGATCTCGTCCTTAAAGAGGAGAGCTTGCTCCAAAGTCGAAAACGCCGCTTCCTCGCTGAGGTGCCGCAGGAAACACAGAATCAATTTAAAGGAAATGCCCAACTGATCGCGGCCGGCGTCAAGGGCTCGGTGAATTCCGGTAAGAACGGTTTCAAATGGCACGCCTCTGCCAGTGTGGGTCTGGGGATCAAAAAAGATCTCCACATGCTTGACGTTTTCGGGTGCGACCTTTTTCAAGTAAGCCCAAGTCGGATCATAGAAATCCTGCTCCTTGAGTAAGACGGAGGCTCCCTCGTAGTAGATGTCCAGGAACGATTGCAAGTTGTGGAAATTATAAGCCTTGCGCAGGGCCTCGACAGAAGGGTAGCGGAGTTTGACTCCGTTGCGTTCGGCGATTTGGAACATGCGCTCGGGCTCCAGGGTGCCTTCGATGTGCAGGTGCAATTCCGCCTTGGGCAAGGACCGAATAAAGGCCTTTTCATTTTCGCTCATTCTGTGGAAATCCCTTTAATTTTCTCGTAAGGCTTGCAGGCTCGCGGGGCTACCGACAAGCGCAATTAGCTGGCCCGGATGCCGTCGAAAACGGGCCGGGATCGCGCGGCGTGAGGAGTCAGATATTTGAGATTTTTTGGTTGGAGTTTTTAGGGATGGGGTAAGTTTGGCGCGACCACTGTGAACGGAATTCGAAGGGGCCTCTATCACCTGACGGTGCTGCGTGCCCGAGGTGAAGCGTTGGGAGCGGTGATGACGCTGGTTTGGGAGTGCAGCGGATTGAGGGTGAAGGAAGTTTGGAAGATTTTTGGAGGAGCCGATTATGCGGCGGTCACGTAGCGCATTCGTCGTCTCAATAGGGCGCGATTCGGCCGGCAGATTAAAGAACCCGCTTGCGGCACTGATGGAATAATTTCAAAGCGTTTAAACGTGTTTCCCCATTACCCGTGTGAAATGATGGTTGCCTTCCAGGCCTCACCGGTTCCAGACAGATTGCTCTGAGTGCCATTTAGCAATAGTATTCTACCGACCCCTGGTCTTCACGCTCAGGAAATATGTCGCTGCCCGTAATCTTAACGATCGATGACGAACCCCAGGTGCTCAACGCCGTTGAACGGGACTTGCGTCGCCGGTATGGAAAGGAATATCGCATCGTCAAGGCCCCGTCCGGAACCGAAGCACTTCAGGTCGTTGAAGTGCTCAAGCAGCGTAACGATGCAGTGGCTCTCTTTGTAGCTGATCAGCGGATGCCCCTCATGACCGGCACCGAGTTCCTGGAGAAAACCCTCCCTTTTTACCCGCAGGCCAAGAAAGTCCTTCTGACGGCATATGCGGACACCGAAGCGGCCATCGCCAGCATCAACAAGATCGGACTTGATCACTATTTGCAAAAGCCATGGGACCCACCCGAGAAACGCCTGTATCCCGTCCTCGATGAGCTGCTGAACGAATGGTCGTCCCAAGTGAGTCTGCCATACGACGGCATCCGTGTTGCGGGAACACTTTGGTCGGCTACGAGCCACGCAGTGAAAGACTTTCTTGCCCGGAACCGTATTCCCTACCAGTGGCTCGACATCGAAAAGAACGAGGAGGCCAAGGCTATCGTAGACGCGGCCACCAAAGACAGCAAAGAGAGCGGTCAGCTGCCGGTAGTTTTCTTTCCCGATGGAGTTACCGTAGTCAACCCGACGCTTTCTGAACTGGCCGGAAAGGCCGGATTGAAGACTGAGGCCACGCAACCTTCCTACGACCTTGTCATCGTCGGTGGCGGGCCGGCGGGTCTTGCAGCTGCGGTTTACGGAGCGTCCGAAGGTCAGAAGCTAATTATTGTGGAGTGTGAGGCCACTGGTGGACAGGCTGGTATGAGTTCCTCCATTGAAAACCTCCTGGGCTTCCCCAATGGGATTTCCGGCGCAGACCTTTCCGAGCGGGCCACCATTCAGGCGCAACGATTCGGGGCAGAAATCCTTGTCGGTGTCGAAGTGGTCAAGATTCGGACCGAAGACCCTTATCGCATAGTAACTCTCGACAACGGTTCGGAGATTGTGACTCGCGCGGTGCTCATCGCAACTGGCGTATCTTTCCGCAGACTCGAAGCCCCCGGTGTGGCTGAATTCACAGGAGCGGGTGTCTATTACGGCGCGGCGGTGACCGAGTCCCGCAACTACCGGTGCCAGCCCGTCGTAGTCGTAGGAGGCGCAAACTCCGCTGGACAGGCCACGATGCACCTCTCCAGCTGCGCCAGCAAAGTTTACCTGGTCGTGCGCGGAGGCTGGCTGGATATGTCCAAATATCTCCGTGACCAATTAGCTGCGGCACCTAATGTGGAAATGTTGTTCGATTCTGAGGTCGCAGAGGTCAGGGGAGACGAACGGATTCAGAAAACGGTTATTAAGAATATAAAAACCGGCGAGCAGAAAAGCCTCCCTACAGCGGCCATGTTCATATTCATCGGTGGTTCGCCCCACTCGAAGGTCGTGGCCGATTTGGTGCAGTGTTCAGAAGATGGCTTGATTCTAACAGGCGACGACCTTTCAGTGAACGGGCAAAGGCCCAGGGAATGGAAATTGGAACGCGACCCCTATTTCCTAGAAACCAGCGTGCCAGGCATCTTCGCGGCAGGAGATGTGCGCTATGGTAGCGAGGCCCGTATCTCGGTCGCTCTGGGACAGGGAGGCATGGCAATTTCACTCGTGGAGCAGTACTTGAAGACGGTGTAGAGGGTGCGGAACAAGTGGAAGAAATTCGCAAGGCTTCAAACAGCAAAACGCTTTCGGGATGCTCTGCGTCGATTACCGATTTGAGGCTTTATAGGAATCACCCACAAATTCATGGCATATCCGTTAACATGACGTCGGAAGTTGGCCGGACATGACAGCTCAACAGGACACAGTTACATTCCTGAAAAATGTGCCTCTGTTTGGAGACCTGTCGGAGGATGACCTGCGACATCTTTCGAACGAAGCACAAGAGGTGCGTTTGCCTGCAGGCGAGCAACTTTTCGAGGAGGGCAGCCCTGGCGACCGGGCATACGTGATTCGAGATGGTCTGATCGAAGTGGTGAAAGGCTCTCCTGGAAGGGAGGTTCTGCTAGCCCTGCAGGAGCCACCCGCAGTGGTGGGTGAGATGGCCTTGATAGAGAATAAGCCCCGTATGGCCAGCGTCCGCGCCCGAATCGACAGTGTTCTCCTCGCCATCACCCAGGAGCAGCTGGAGCACCTGCTACAGACCAGCCCCTCGGCGGCCCGGGCGATGCTCCACACAATAATTGGCCGCTGGCGGGCCACCGAAGGCGTGCTTCGTCAGACTGAAAAGATGGCCGAGTTGGGTACACTCACCGCAGGCATCGCCCATGAGCTGAATAACCCTGCCGCGGCGGTGAAACGAGCCGCCAGCCATCTTCAGTCGATACTACAGCAATATGAAGACGAGTCAGTACTCATCGCGCGGCTGATACAGGCAGAACAGGTAGCCCTGAAAGACTTAGTCGTCGAGATCGAATTGAAAAAAGAAGATGCGGAGCGATTGGGCGCGCTGGCGCGTAGCGACCGTGAACAAGAACTGTTAGAAGCATTAGATGAGCTGGGAATCGAAAATGGTTGGGAGCTGGCTTCTCCTTTGGTGTCTATGGGATTTGATCGTCCTGAGTTGGAAGCCCTGGTCATGAAATTTGCCCAGGGAAGTGTACAGACCATACTTACCTGGCTTGCATTGCGACATACCGTGCACGATCTGCTGAACGAGATGGGCCAGGGTGCCACCCATATTTCTGATATCGTAAGTGCCTTGAAATCATACTCCTACCTTGATCAGGCGCCCGTTCAATCAGTGGATATCCACAAAGGACTCGACAACACGTTAATCATTCTCCGCCACAAGTTGAAGTCTGCGATTACAATCAACAAGGATTACGCTTCAGACCTTCCGAAGATTGAAGCCTACGGAAGCGAATTGAACCAAGTCTGGACTAACATCATCGGCAATGCAGCGGATGCACTCGGCGAAGCGGGCGGCCATATCAGCATCAGGACTCGACGGGATGATGACGGAATAAGCGTCGAGATAGAAGACAATGGCCCCGGAATCCCAGAAGAGATTCGTAACCGCGTGTTCGATTCATTCTTTACCACTAAGCCCCCTGGAAAGGGAACAGGGCTGGGACTAAACATAAGCTACAACATCATCGTGTACAAACACCGTGGGGAGTTGACGTTCGACTCTTATCCAGGCAAGACAATCTTCCGGATTTGGTTGCCTTTGGCTACCCCGGCAAGTTGATTTCCCTGCATGGCAGAACAGACCAAAAAACGGCAGAGCGTTTGTAACGCAACCAGGATTTTTTCGGCTCAAAGGTATTCACGCGCACCGACCAATCATCGAATAGCGCTGATAATGAGTCGGTAACTCGATCCCTTCGGAAGCGAATCGAGTGTGACGGGCTTGTCTTCATGTCGCAGATCATACCTGAAACCGCTTGCGCGCAGAATCTCAACGATCGTCTCCAGTTTACGCGTCAATAAATTCTCAGCGGTCTGATGATATTCAAAAGTGACGGCCTCAACCGCGCTTAGCTTCGTCTTAATCTCGCCAAGAACATCATACTCCGCACCCTCAATATCGAGTTTAATAAAATCAACGCTCTCGTTTATATATGACGATAGTCTCGTGGACCTAACGAAGATTTTCCGGTATCGATCCATGTTTGGCCACAAGTCAGGCTTAATGGTGTTCGTTGAATCCCACGCCTTAATGAAATTTTTTCCAACGAACAACGCCACATCTTTGTTGTCCTCGCTGGACAAGGCCAAATTCATTGCTCGAACACCGCTAAGATTGTTTTGTGCAATATTTTCTTGTAGGAGCAGAAATGTCTCAGGGTTTGGCTCAAATGTCAGAATCCTCGCCCGCGGATAGAGCGTCTTGAAATATAGGACGCCGAGTCCAATATGCCCTCCGCAGTCAATAATAAACGGCTCAGGGTTTTGTGTCTTAAAGAAGTACACATTCTTTGTAAAAATTTCGTCATAGATGACCTCCAGCTCGTAATCATTCCTGAAGGACACCGTATACCCATTCGCAAGTCTCCGAGTTTTGTGCTGCATCATGAAATCAAACCGGTAAGATGGAATAAGTAAGGACGCCAAATGCTCTAAGTTCGAGTATGGAGTTCCGAGTCATTATCCAGGACGGCGGCCCGCGCTACTGGCGCCCGTGGGTTTTGACCACAGGACTCCGGGTCAGGGTACCCTCAACTTGGCTCCGAAAAAACGGGAAAACTACGTCCTGCGGGACGTTCACGACCTGGCGGAAGAGCGGGGAACTGAGATCAGTTTTAACAAATCAATGAAAGTTGATGTCTTCAGGGGACAGTTCGAACGGATGCGCTCTCACTCGAATGCACATTCCGATTTGCGCCGGAGAGTTGGTTCTAGGATCATTTCTCGTAGGGGTTCGTTCACTGGAGAAATTTACTCAGGGCGCCACAGCGATGGCGCAGTTGGCTTGTGGGAATCTAAAAATACAATATTCTTGGTGGGATGCGAATTTCTTTCCCAAGTTGTCGAACTCGCCGACTGCGGGATCCTGTTTGATGTAAATAACAGCCATGTCTCCTCCGAGAAACACAGCGTGGACCCCTACGATTAAGCGAACAACTTCCCTCACCATCGTGCGGGCCAGATTCATATTGCCGGACACTCCAAGTTCGAGAAATACGTTCTTGCCAACCACGGCCATCCTATATTTTCCACCTTTGTAACCGGTTTCGGAGCGGAAGAAATTGTATTGCAGCCACCGACGCCACCTGTTCATTTCATCCTCATCGAAGATCGGAAGGCTTCGACCTTCCCTTAGCGCTGCCTTTTAACGCAGATCGGCGATATGGTGACGAAAGAATTAAGCGTCTGCGAACGTCGGAGTTTGGTCGTGCGACCGGAGACACTGTTTGTTTGCTGCAGAATGGGTCAATGCGAAATTTCTTGTTGGCCAGACCGGTCATTTTGAAGAAGTATGAACGAGAATTCAGAAGTCAGTCGAGCGTTCGGGCATTCCGGACGGAACGTGTGTCCGAAAGTCATCCTGGAAGGCACACGGTTAACGAAGAAGACGGAGTTGGCCTTCGCACTCAACGAACACCCTAATTTTGTCGGTCCTAGAAAATACCGTTACCACTCGCCAATCATTTCGGCAGAATGGGGTGGATTCACCAACTCACCTTGGGGTGAAGGGCTGGTAAATTTTTCGAAAGAAAGGGAAGCATGGGCGATTCGTACCTACGAGCTTTGGATCCAGCTCTTTGAGCATCTCCCTTATTGTTCCTGCATTGTCGACCGCTTCTACATGTCCACTCAGGTTCATCAATGGATCCATAAACATCGGAATTATGATTTCCAGTGGCTGGAAGACCGGCTGAACGCTCTTGGATTTCGACTCGTGTTTTGTTACAGGCGACCGGAAACTTTTCTTGAGGCCAAGAGAGAGCGCCTCAAGATTTCGGGCAATCCGTCTCAGTATGACGACCTTGCCCGAATTGTTCGTGAGCAGGAAATGCTGTTTGACGCGTTTCGGAATTCGAAACTCGAAAAGCTCATGATTGACATCACCGATCGGACAGTCGCGAGTTTGGCCGAAGAAATCACCGCCTGGCTCGAACAGTCGGGCGCTCTTTACGGCGACGATGAGGTGACAAAGCGGGAATCGGTTCCTTTGGTGAGCGGAATCAAGCAGATGGCCTTTGCGGGTTCTTCGACAAGCTTTGGACATGGCATCGACAAGCCGTCAGCATTCAAAAAGTCAGTCAATTAACTGGCTGCCCAAAACGCGAACTGGATAAAGAAGACACTGGCTAATGACCGTCCAGTTCTTCTCAAAGGTATTGTCATTCACTGAAGTCAATATCTCGACCAGATCTTACAACCGTCTTTGCGATTTCAAGCTCTAGAGC
>CAWDWA010000030.1:0-134331 GCA_963805815.1 uncultured Verrucomicrobiae bacterium | reverse complement strand
CAACAAAAAGGGTAGAAGGACGGCGTCGACAGCACGAAGGGGCCGAAGAACGCGATCCTCAAGCAGCGCGAGCTGGGCGACGCCAGGCTTACTATCATGATTCAGCCAGCGCCTGCAGGTAGCACCGTCAAGATCTTCGCCGATGGCCTCGAATGGGAAGACCCAAGGCGGAACAGCACCCACTGCAAATAATCCGACGGACGATGACGTTGATGTCGATGCCATCGAGCAGCCGGCGGACAAGCTGCTCAAAGACGCGCTCAAAAGCTTGCCGAACGGTTTCTGAAGTGTTCAGCGGAACGGACGAGCTCAACTCTTCCCTTTGAAACGTGACCCATCGGTCCCTCTACAGCTCTTGACAGAACTGGCTCAATCCGCGAATAAAACCCGGAGGCGGAATTGATGACCTCACTTTCTCCCCTGAACTCCCTCGAACCCCGCCGTCCCTTTTCCGACCGATGGCGGGCGTGAAAAAGCAATTTCCTATCATGAAAGCAGCCGCTGTCCAGAATCTGTCTGGCTGCTTGAGCTGGTATGTCTACACGACTGCTGTCTCGAACCAGCGCGTTCGCAAGGTGGAACAAGAGCAGTTTACGTTCGAGTATTTCGATAACAAAGTACGCGATCCATAGGGCACCCTGAGTTATCGCTCTCTCGCTTAATAATTAGATATCGATTGCAACGGAGAAATGTAGCGCGAACGGCACCTAAGAACCCTGAATCAGTAACTTTTTAAAATGGCTAAGTATCAAATCAATCAGAACGTCCTCTTGGATGATAATCAGCAAGTTCGTATCGTCGAAATCGTCGACTCCACAGCGAAGCCGTCCTACAAAGTGAGGAAGGTAAACGGGCATATCGAGGTTGTTCCTGAGACCAAAGTAAACAGTTTGGCACCAGGGCAGCCTTTGGGAAAATCTAAGTATCTTGACGATGCGTTGTCCAATGAGGAACGCAAGAAGTTTAAGAACGACTTGCAGGTTATGTTCAAATCCATCTTGCGTGCCCAAGAACACCTCAAGTCACCCGAGGTTACGAGGGACATGGCGACCGCCGAGGAGTTGAATAATGATTTCCTGAAGACGATCGAACTCGCAAAGTCACAGATTAGACGTCTGAAAATTCCGGTAGATCTTCAGGACATGCTCCTGCAAAAGTTTGATGAGTACGAGACCCGGCTCACTACGAGCGGCACACCCCCCATGCTCGACACCCAGATCATGCCATTCAAAAACATCGGCTCCCCGCAGGATTTCCTGGATTATAAGCTTACATTTCTAATTCCAACCACGCGGGAAGGATACTATTTCACCTATTGTCCTGCCAGGGAAGCTGTTGCAAAGCCGAAAGCGGGAGAGACCGAATTTGTGATCCTTGAGGAGCATCCGGAGTGGGTTCTTTTCGGCAGCGGTTTCCACTGGCTCATGACCAAAGGGAGGAAAGTCGCTTACGCCGGTCATGTTTGCTTCGACAATAACCAGTTTCTACTCTGGTGGAACAACAATACGGGCCACTACGTCACGCATCCCGGGCTCGCCTTTCAGGCTGAGGTGGCCAGGTATCGCAATAATGCCCCCGTGCTTCCCCTCGCCAAGTTTCGCCCGATGAACTGGCCGATGGTGCTGCAATCTCCAAATCGCAGCAATGATGCATCTTTATGGACTCCCGTGCAGATAGAAATCCTGAAAAGCAGGTTCGATAAACTGGCGCCCTCAATGTTGCCGCCGGTTATCGTGAAAGCGCTCGCCCAAGAATTAAACAGATCCGAGAAATCGGTTGAAATCAAACTTCGTGAACTGGGGAAAATTCAGTAGTTTCAAGTCGGTCGTAACACCGTCGGGTTGTGCCATGAAGGGTCACCCATTATGGCACGGGTCAATAGAGAAAAGAGTCTCCTCTGCGAAGTTTTCTATTTCGCATGCCTTGAGGGCTACGAGCGCAGAATCTGGAAGATCGGCAGCGTCGGAAGGTTCCGTGCCCTCCGCTATCAACCCTTTCGAACGTGCTCCAGAACTGTCGAATCACCGCAGATTCGACATGCTTCGCCCAAAACTTCCGGCAGTCGCCGGCGCTGACGCTGACCTGGGTGAAAATCGGGTCAGGCTCAGTCGCCCGAACTGGCCGGCATCTCCCGATTCGCGACCATGTGGGGGGACTTGAGCAACTTTTCCGCGCTTCTGTGCATGCGAAGAACGCGTTGAGGCAAAGGAACTTCGATGCCATGACGGCGCAGTGAGGCGAGAATCGCCCGCCTGTAGGCCGCCGCTGTTGCGCCTGGTCTCTTCACCGCCTGGGGCGTGACCCAGACCACGAGTTCATACTCGAGTCCGCTGTTACCAAAGTCGACCAGCCACACGCCATTTCTGCCTCCCTGTAACGTCTGGGGTACTGACCCGGCTGCCTCAAGGGCTGCTTTTTCAACCAGTTCCAGATCAGAATCCAAGGCGACTTTGAAAGGGATATGAACGCGGCGATGCTCCTCGATTAACGTCCAGTTGATGACCTTGGCATTAATGAATTCGGAATTCGGCACCACCACATCCACGTTATCATTGGTATTGATCAGGGTACTACGGACGTTGATCTCCCGAACTTCACCCGTGATGCCGGAATCGAGCTCGATAAAATCACCAACCTTCATGCTCCGTTCAAACAACACTATCAAACCCGAGACGAAGTTGCTAACGATCGATTGCAGACCAAAACCGATGCCGATACCGATGGCGCCGGCCACAATCGCGAAGCTGGTGAAATTAAGGCCGACGGATGCCAATCCAACCATGAGGCCGACCGTGATAATACAATAATGGGCCAGACGGGCGATCGTATACAGCGCCGACTGATTGATGCCCTCGTGAGTCTTCCCGAGACGGGCCAGTGCCCGGCGCAGGAGTGAGGATATCCACCAGGCGATGAACAGAATCACGGCAACCCGCAGCAGTCCGAGGGCAGTAACCGGCGTGCCGCCGATCTTGAACAGACTGGCTGATACCCGCTCGGATATCTGGTACCAAAGATGTTTGAGGAGCCTC
This sequence comes from uncultured Verrucomicrobiae bacterium, assembly GCA_963805815.1. Lineage (GTDB taxonomy): Bacteria > Verrucomicrobiota > Verrucomicrobiia > Chthoniobacterales > Chthoniobacteraceae > CAWDWA01. The sequence goes on along the minus strand of CAWDWA010000030.1, from coordinate 131,299 downwards.
TCTCCGCGGCCCATCCACTTGCCAAACTCTCCCTCCTTGCTTGCCAAATGCTGATCTACGATCTGAAGGACAGTTTCTGTTTGAATGAGCGCATCCTGCAAACGTTCCAAAGACACCAGGGTTTCCTGGGCGAGATTCAGACGATCCTGGTTCAAAACCTTTACAGCAATCATTTCCAAGGATCTGACGAGATCCAGGTCACCGGCGGCGCCTGCCACCAATTCGCTTGCCCGATCCAGCTCCCGCTGACTGTCCGCGGTCCACACCGTGGCCTGGTTCCGGATATTTTGAATCTGCGCCTCCCAGCCGACCAGTTTATCCCGCAGGGATTCGCTATCCATGTCCTCTTTATCCAACAGCAACGAGAGCAAACCGTGTTCGGCTTGAAATCGAAGCAAGCGAATCTCGGCGATCGCCTCGATCACTTCCGCGCGTATTACCTGCTGTTGCTGGTAATAAGCTCTGGCTTTTCCCTCCGGATCATCCGGCTGCACGGTCAATGCGCTTGCCTGCTGCGTGGTCAGCTCTTCGCGCGCTTTGTCCAGCATCGTTTGCGCCTGTTCAAGCTGTCTATCTAGACGATTGAGATCGTCCGGTTCGGTAATCAGCCGCTGCGACGCAACGCCTTGTTCTTCCAACAGCTGTTCAGCCAGTTTCTCGTTAGCCTCAAGGGTCGCTCGCCGCACTCGCAGCCGCTCTTCCGCCACCGCCACGGCGGCTCGATCGGCCATGATTTCGAGCCCCCGAAGAACCCGGTCCGGATTGGTTGGCGTCAGCTCGAGATAGGCGGCCAAGTGTGTATCAATGCGATGCATAGCGGCCTCGATACCGTCGACGGACGCCGCTACTTCATTCCGTCCTTCGTCGAGCTCGCGCTGCACATCGCGGAAACGCCTGGCGATCTGGAGCATCTGCTTCGGCGTATAACTCGAAGCGGCTGCGAGAGGTGGAGGGGGTTCAGGGCTGGGCTTGTCCTTGGCCGGAGGTAGTGCCTCAAGATTGGTGCGGAGCCGATCCAGCAGAGGCCGTGCGGCGGCTGCCTTGCTCTGCGGCAGGTTCCGAACCACGGCCTCCAGCTGTGAAAGGGACTCGTCAATGCGCCGGCGTAGCTCGTCGCCGCTGACCTCGAAATAGCTCCACCAGTTGGGCTTGAGATCCGCCGCCTTTGGCGCCTCGACTTCTTCTTTCTCGGTGGTTTGTTGGAAAGGTTGCCGGAGGGGCGCTGGTTGAGCGTGGGTTGTGGAGCTCAGCCCGAAGATTAAGAAAAGAGCAGTGAAAAAAAATGTTTTCATGGCCGCAAACGATAAGTATGAATAATACATGTAATGCTCAAGAGTAGTATTTACAATCAGTTGCAAAAATGTAGCGTAGATGGTGTCGGTCTCACTTTTTTTGCGAAGCCGCGCCGTCGCCGCGGATCCAACCCGATAACGATAAGGTGTCAGTCATGAAATCACTCAAATACTTTCTACTGGGACTGATTTTCTCAGGGGTGACGGTGCTGGGATCCGTTGGTGCAACTGCCGCGACGCTGGCTATTTCCTGCGGGGCGGTCGGAGGGGAGCTTGAAATATGCAAGGATTGTATCGAGGGCTGGTCACGCAAGACCGGCCATCAGGTCTATTTGATCTCAACACCGCAGTCGACAACGGAGCGGTTGCGGCTTTATCAGCAGGTGCTTAACGCCAGCGCGCCGGATATCGACGTGCTGCAAGTCGATGTAATCTGGCCAGGTCTGCTAGCCCATCATCTGGTCGACCTGAAACCTTACGCCGGTGACCGGATCTCGGCTTACTTTCCGGCCATCATCGACAACAATACGGTGGATGGGCGTTTGGTCGCCATGCCCTGGTACACCGACGCCGGGGTGCTCTATTACCGCAAGGATCTTTTGGAGCGCTACGGCGAGCCAGTGCCTACCACCTGGTCGGCGCTGGCTGCCACGGCGAAACGCATTCAGGAGGCCGAGCGCAGCGCCGGCAATTCGAACTTCTGGGGTTTTGTCTGGCAAGGTGGTGCCTACGAAGGCTTGACCTGCGACGCCCTCGAATGGATCGCGAGCTATAACGGTGGCATGCTGGTTGATGCGGATGGCGCCATCACGGTCAACAACCCCAACGCGATCACCGCCCTGGAGGAAGCCGCCAGCTGGATCGGCGAGATCAGTCCCCGCTCTGTCCTCGAGATGAAGGAGGATGAGGCCCGGACTATGTTTCAAGCAGGAGATGCGGTTTTTATGCGCAACTGGCCCTACGCATGGGCCCTGCTCAATCGCCCTGATAGCCCGGTAAAGGATAAGGTAGCGGTGGCGGAACTCCCGCGAGGCGGACCAGGCGGACGCCACGCCGCGACCCTGGGAGGCTGGAATCTGGCAGTATCGCGCTATTCCAGGCATCCGAGCCTCGCCGCCGATCTGGTAATGTACCTCACCAGCGCCGAGGAGCAGAAACACCGCGCATTGGTTGGTTCCTATAACCCGACGATCGCCGAGCTATACAAGGATCCTGAGATTTTGAAGGCCGTGCCTTTCTTCGGTGAGCTTTTCGACACCTTCGTTTACGCAGTACCTCGACCTTCCAGTGTGACGGGACCGAAGTACGATCAGGTAAGCAAAGCTTTTTGGGAGGCGGTCCATGACGTCCTCGCGGGTCACAGTTCTGCCAGTGACAGCCTTGCCGAGTTGGAGAGAACCCTACGGCACATCCGCGGTGGGGAGAAGTGGTAACATGCCAACTTGTAGCTCAGGATCCGACCGCGTTCTTTCACATCCTCTCAAAGGACACCGGCTTCGATCCCCTGATCCAGCACCTGAAGGAGCGTAAGGTGTTGGCATCACGATCCAAGGACGTCACCGACATACCGTTGTTGAAGGCAACAAACTCGAAGAGCACGCCAGAGAAGATCGCTGTGGTGGTGGCAAACTTGAGGCAGCGGGGTGCATCTAAGCCCCGCACCATCAGAACCCTCAGTAGCATGATCAACTCACTCTTTCAGAAGCAGCTCACCGAGGATGAACTGGGTGCGGTTCTAGAGGGCTTGCAGTCCCGAGGGATCATTACAGTCGCCGAAACCAAGGTTACCTATGCACTTCCAGCGAGTGATTCCTAACCGTGAAGTTACGTTCCGGCGTCGCCCGTGCAGAAAATGGTGTCTGGCAATCGTTTGTGACAACTAATTCCTGTTCGCAACCCGCAACCTTCTAACCCGCAACCTTCTTATTGATCCCTACTTCGGTACTATTCGGCGACATCACACACGAGGACGGAGCGGAATACCATGGATGCATCGCGAGACCCTTGCGCATAAAGTTCTCGGGAGCGCTCTGCCATGTGATGGCGTGGGGCAACGAGCGTCGAACGGTGTTCTCAAGTGATGCGAACCGGCGACTCTTGCCGAAATGGTGGAGGAATATGGGGTGGTCGTATATTGCTATTCCATCATGGGCAAACACTGCCACCCGGGTACTCACGACGCCCCCGTCGAATTTCAGTGCGGCGATGGGGGGGTCAGACGAAGTTTACGGTTCGGTTCAACCGCAGCGGACGTCTCATCCAGGGACGCTTCAAGGCGAAGCCGCTCGGGGGAAAACCGGCCTCGAGGTGATGGCGGCGCCATCACGCATCTGATCCAGCGTTTGGATTGCGAGGGACGGAATACACGCGAACTGGAGCTCACAATGAAGGGCTGGAGAAAGACATATGCGGCATTTTTCAGGAGTTGATCCCGTCGCCGCTCCAACGTCACCTCAGTGGCGAGACTTTTCCACCGCCTGAGCCGGAACAATGACCTACGACGGGTTTATTTCCTACAGCCATGCGGCGGACGGAAAGCTTGCGCCGGCCCTTCAGCGTGCCTTGCACCGCGTTGCCAAACCACTGTTCAAGCTGCGAGCGCTTCACGTTTTTATCGACAAGGAAAGCCTTTTCGCGAACCCGGCACTCTGGCCGACAATCGAAAAGGCGCTGAGCGAGTCAAAGCATTTCCTACTTGTTGCCTCACCCGAGTCCGCGCGTTCCCCGTGGGTGATCCGCGAGGTGCAATGGTGGATTACAAACCGTCCAATCGACAAACAGCTGATTGTACCTACCGACGGGGAACTAGTCTGGGACACCAATAACGCGGACTTCGATTGGGACAAGACGACCGCACTGCCAAGAATCATCTCCGGCTGTTACGCGGACGAGCCGCTCTGGGTGGACCTGCGGTGGGCAAAGACGACGAGCGGTCTTTCGCTGCGACACTCACAGTTTCGTGCGGCAGTGCTTGATCTCGCCGCGCCGATGCACGGCAAACCGAAAGAGGAATTAGATGGCGAGGACGTCCAACAATACCGGAAGACAAGGTTGCTGGCACGCCTGGCCGCCGCTGCGCTCCTCATTCTCACGCTTATCGCGGCGGTATTCGGAGTCGTTGCCAGGTTGCAACGAGACGAAGCCGTCCGGCAGAGGGATCTCGCCCTTTCGCGTCAAATCGGATCGCAATCGTTGCGCCTGATTGATTCCAATTTTGACACCGCCCTGCTGCTGGCGGTGGAAGCCAGCCGCAGGGCGGACACGTTCGACGCAAGGAACGCCCTGCTTTCGACCTTGGTGCGCGCCCCCTCACTCAGCTTTTTCCTTCACGGACACCATGCCGGCGTCACGGCCGCAACCTTCAGTCCAGATGGCAAACTCGTGGCATCCGGAAGCAGCGACGACGGAGTCGTGATATTCTGGGACCTTGAGGGACGACGGGCGCTTGATGCGCCCGTCGTGGCACACAAGCAAAGCGTGACATCCGTGACCTTCAGTGAAGATGGTCGGTTGTTCGCTTCGGCAGGTTCCGATGGCATGGTGCAGTTGTGGGACGCGGTGGACCGTCGGTTCCTCGGCGATGCGCTATCGGGCCATACGAACAGCGTGATGGCACTCGCTTTCAGTCCGGATTCCCGAAAGCTCGCATCCGCAGACAGCGGTGGCAAAATCCTCCTGTGGAACGTGGACACGCGCGAAGTTGCCGGTCCGCCGCTAAGGGATGCTCATGGCAATTCCGTGACGGCACTGACTTTCGATGCGGACGGCGCCACCCTGGCGTCCGCCGATGGATTCGGAAATGTGACCCTCTGGAATCTGCGAACGCCCGGAAAGGTGACCAAACGTTTCTACGAAGGTCAGTTCTTCGTGAGGAATCTCGCCTTCTCTCCCGGCGGAGGAACGATCGCATCCGGTTTCTCCGGTGGAAATGTAATTCGCTGGGACGTCGGTAACGGGTCACCTCGAGTCCATCCTCTCTTAACCCCAACAGGCGAATCGATAACCGCGGTGGACGAAAGGTCCGCCGATCTCAGTTCGCCACCCACGGCTGTGGCGGCGGAAATTCCCGGCAATGGGATCATCGTGGCGGATCTCGTCGCAGACGACGACCGGCAGCCATTGGCTGCGAGAACTATGCTCAACGATCTTAGACCCAGCAGTGGAATTCTGACGCTGGGAATGAGTCCGGACGGCCGGCGCGTCGTCTCGGGCTACCGCGACGGCACGCTGGTTGTCTGGGACACCACAGAACAACATGCCCTCGCGACGTCGTTGCGGGGCGATCATAAACAGGACGTCACCGCGGTCGCTTTCGCGCAACAGGGGACGAATCTGGCGTCAGCGAGTTCCGACAAGACATTAATTCTCCGGGACGTTGCCAACCTCGAGCCGCTCGGTCCACCGCTCACAGGCCACGCGGACGGAGTTTCCAGCGTTGCTCTGAGTCCAAACGGCACTTTGATGGCTTCCGGCGGTTACGACGGGTCGCTGTTTCTATGGGAAGTCGCCGCTCGCCGCCGTCTCGCACCGCCCCTGGCAGAGCGCCAGAAACAACAAATCAACGGCCTGGCTTTCAGCGACGATGGATCCCTCCTCGTCTCGGCGGGCGGTGATGCGGGACTCATGCTTTGGAACATGAAAACTCGCAAGCCGCTCGACCCACCGCTGCAGGGCAACAGGAAAGGGATGACGTCTGTGGCCATTTCCCCGGACGGCAGGACGTTGGCGTCAGGCGGGATCGACGGCGGATTGACGCTTTGGGATCTTGCCAGCCGTAAGCCGCTCGGCGCGGCCGTATCCGGGCACCGCGAACAACCCGTCACCGCTCTCGCCTTCAGTCGAGACGGCCAGGCGCTCGCTTCGGTCGGCGGCGTTCGTCTGAATCTTTGGAGAATCACAAAGCGCCGGACTCTCGAGTCGCCGGTTATTCTGGATCCGATCGACAGGGAACGCCGGCAAAGCCTTGGTGGCGGCGTGGTCTTCAGCCGCGATGGAAAAATGGTGGCCACCGGTGGCAACGGTCGGATCATCCTGTGGGATATCGCCAGCCGCCAACCGCTCGAACCGGTGTTATTCGGATGGGGTCAGGTCGAGATAACCCGGATTGCGCTCGCTCCTGACGGAACGGTCATTGCCGCAAGCAACGGAAACGGCATCGTGCTCTGGGACATCGACCCCGCATCATGGCAGCGGCGCGCGTGCGGGACCGCGAACCGCGACCTGACCAAAGAGGAGTGGATCAAGTTTATCGGCCCGGAGATTTCCTATCGCCGCACCTGCTCCGACGGTCAACCTTGACCCGCTCAGACGGAGAAATGGGTCGCCGAGGTCAACCGATATCCATCTCAATCCAATGCGCACCGGCGCCTTTGGTCTCGGAGAGCGCGATGCGGCGCTCCGGGTGCTCTTGACCGGACAAATGGACGCGCGCGCCCCCGTTCGCGAGAGCTCCGGCGACGAACTCGACGAGCCAACACCATGTTCGCGTGATGATGCAACCTGCCTGGGTGCCCAAGTTCTCGCTAAGTGCGATTCGATTTGTTACGGGCCCTTTCCGATTCCCGAATGAACCTGAGAATTTTTTGATCGTCGCCTTTCGCCGTCCAGACCGCTCGCAAGAAGTCAGCAGGATGGAGCATGTGCTCTCTCAGAAAATGGCGGTCGCCTCCGCAACCATACATGATGTCGTGGCAAAGGTCTCCTTCGAGAAAGCAGCGTGCTTTCTTGATAATTCGAGGCAGCCACGGAATTCCGTCAAGAATCGCGCGCTTCGAAGGTAGTTGGTCTGCACGAATTTCCCTGACGTTGGCGGCGCGTTTCTGCTCAAAGATGAAGTAGTCGCGGCGAACCGCGACAATAAGCAAATAGGTTTCCCAATCCGGCTCTCCGGATGACAGGAAGTCCTCAACGTAGTCGTAGACATTGATGGGTTTCAGCCCAATAGAGGCGAGGAAGCGATTCTCGTCGGTGGAGAAGTATGTCTCGTCATTACGCTTGCCTTGGCGATACAGGGAGACTGAATTGTCGTAGATCGACCGAAGCCTCGTGGTCCAAACCTCAGATTTCATAAGGTAGAGCCTGACCGCAAAATAGGGTTTTTGCCAGATGAAAGGCTAGATGAACGCATTACTTGCACTTATGCTTAAGAACTAGACAGCACACATCTAAGGGCTGGCAGAAACCAAATGGGGTCTGTCAACAAATATTGACACTCTTCATCTACTTGGTGATAGGAGCGGGCAAATACTTTTCCCGGCCGCTCCGGAAATCGGCGCACCTGCTGACTCATGTTCGCCGCGCTTTTCATGTTCAACCTCTGCGCGATCGATTCTGACTCGCGGTCGTTCGGCTATCGAGGTACTTCGCCACGGCCACACGGCGCAAATCTCCCCGCAACGGTCTCCAAATGTCCAAGTCACTGAGTCCAAGCCTTTCAATTTCCCATTCCAGTAACCGCTGCGCCTCCGCTTCTCCATGCGCTTTGTTCCGATAAAGCACACGAATGCGAAGCGCCCGAGCGGGCGCTTGATGAGGAACGGTTCCTGGTTCTCGACTCCGACCTGGCCACCGACCTACGAGTAGCCACCGCCCCGTTCGCACAGAGTTCCCTTCGCTCAACCTGCCCTGCAGCGAGCGTGAAAACGCGATCCCTTCTGCCCTTTGAGCGCGTAAACTGCAGCCGCAGAACCCGCAACGGAGATTCTTCGCCGCTGAAATCTTGACAGAATCGGCTCGAGACGCTCCAGATCATAAATCTGTAGGTTGATCGCATATCGGAGTTGAGCCAGAGTCATAAGTTGAAACTCAAAAACAGATGAAGTTTATCGCAGCTTTTTCAGTAGAAATAATTTATTAACCTTAATTTATCAAAAATGGGAAATAACACACCTCCGAACACATCAGCGTACGATATTAACGATGAAAGCAAGTGCCCGTTTATGGGTGGATCTCCAAAGCACAGCGCTGGCGGAGGGACGTCAAGCCGTGAATGGTGGCCAAATCAGTTGAACTTGAATATCCTACGCCAACACTCTTCTCAGTCCAATCCGATGGGAGAAGCGTTCAACTACGCTGAAGAATTCAAGAGCCTCGACGTCGCGGCGGTGAAGGCAGACCTCGCGGCGCTGATGACCGACTCGCAGGACTGGTGGCCGGCGGATTTCGGCCATTACGGACCGCTCTTCATCCGAATGGCGTGGCACAGCGCCGGCACCTATCGCATCGGTGATGGTCGTGGTGGCGCCAGGCGGGGTCAGCAGCGTTTCGCCCCGCTCAATAGCTGGCCGGACAACGTCAGCCTCGACAAGGCGCGACGGCTTCTCTGGCCGATCAAGCAGAAGTATGGCCGCAAGATTTCCTGGGCCGATCTGATGATCCTCGCGGGCAACGTCGCGCTCGAAACGATGGGCTTCAAGACGTTCGGTTTCGCCGGCGGTCGCGCAGATACCTGGGAGCCGGATCAGGACGTCTACTGGGGCCGCGAGACCACCTGGCTCGGCACCGACGCGCGCTACGGCAAGAGCCAAACTGGTTCGGAGGTGGCTGCGCTGGTGGCAGACGAGGATGCTCACGGTCACGAACACGAACGCGACGTGAGCCAGGACCGCATCCTGGAAAACCCGCTGGGCGCGACCACGATGGGTCTGATCTACGTCAATCCGGAAGGCCCGGAAGGCAAACCCGACCCGGTCGCAGCCGCCCACGACATTCGCGATACCTTTGAACGCATGGCCATGAACGATGAGGAGACCGTCGCTCTCATTGCTGGCGGCCACACCTTCGGCAAGACCCACGGCGCCGGTCCGGCGGACAACGTCGGGCGTGAGCCCGAAGCCGCGGGCATCGAAGAGCAGGGCTTAGGGTGGAAGAGTAGCTTCGGCGCGGGCAAAGGGGGCGACACCATCACCAGCGGCATCGAAGTCACCTGGACGCAGACGCCGGCCCAGTGGAGCAATTACTTTTTCGAGAACCTGTTCAAATATGAGTGGGGGCTGACCAAGAGCCCGGCCGGCGCGCATCAGTGGGTCGCCAAGGGTGCCGAAGCCACCATTCCGGATGCGCACGATCCGTCGAAGAAGCGGCTGCCCACCATGCTGACCACGGACCTCTCTTTGCGCTTCGACCCAATTTACGAAAAAATTTCAAGACACTTCTACGAGAACCCGGATGAGTTTGCCGACGCCTTCGCCCGGGCGTGGTTCAAGCTGACGCACCGGGACATGGGCCCGCGCGCACGCTATCTCGGCCCGGAAGTCCCCGCTGAAGAGCTCGTTTGGCAAGACCCGATTCCCGCAATCGATCACCCGCTGATCGATGCGGAGGACATTGCCGCGCTGAAGAGCAAGATCCTCGCATCCGGTTTGACCGTCTCGCAGCTCGTCTCCACCGCCTGGGCCTCGGCGTCCACCTTCCGCGGTTCCGACATGCGCGGCGGTGCGAACGGTGCTCGCATTCGTCTTGCCCCGCAGAAGGACTGGGAAGTGAACGAGCCCGCCCAGCTGGCCCACGTGCTCGAGACACTGGAGGCCATCCACAGCGAATTCAACGGCGCGCAGGCCGGCGGCAAGAAAGTCTCGCTCGCTGACCTGATCGTCCTGGCCGGTTGCGCAGGTGTCGAGCAAGCCGCGAAAAATGCCGGTCACGCCGTGACGGTTCCGTTCAGCCCGGGACGCATGGACGCCTTAGAGGAGCAAACCGATGTGGACTCCTTCGCGGTGCTTGAATCGATCGCCGATGGCTTCCGCAACTACCTCAAGAGTAAATACTCCGTATCGGCCGAGGAGTTGCTGGTTGACAAGGCGCAATTGCTGACTCTGACCGCGCCCGAGATGACGGTTCTCGTTGGCGGCATGCGTGTCTTGAATACGAACTTCGGACAAACCCGGCATGGTGTCTTCACCGACCGTCCAGAGTCGCTCACTAACGACTTCTTCGTGAACCTGCTCGACATGGGCACGACGTGGCAGGCGACCTCAGATGCCGAAGACGTGTTTGAAGGTCGTGATCGTGCGACAGGCGAAGTTAAGTGGACTGGCACCCGTGTCGATCTCATCTTCGGTTCGAACTCAGAACTTCGAGCCCTGGCTGAAGTCTATGGATGTGGAGACTCTAAAGAGCAGTTCGTGCAAGACTTCGTGGCGGCCTGGACCAAGGTAATGAACCTTGACCGCTTCGACCTGGCCTGATTTCAGCGCCGGCTGGCAGGTGTAAAAGAGCGCTGGGCATCGCTGAAAGTGGTTGCATAGTCAGCAACCTCTCCGGCAGAGCCGGAGGCTTAAAGAAGGGAACCGCTCAAAGCGGGTTGTCATTTGAGCAGGCGAACGAAGTGTGTGGTTCATCCGGGCGGATTCGTCAAGCTCATCGTCGAAAGGTTACAAACGTCTCTCCTTCTTGCACCAGGACACCGGGTGGCGTCCCGGCACCCCGAAGCGGCACCCATCCGCTCACTTGCCTCCGACATTTTCTCCCTGTCCGGCCACGACTCCTTTGTACAGCCCATAGCAATAACGAAACGCTGGAGAAAAATCATCCGGGCGCAGCTCCATCCAGCGATCGATGACCTCCAGCGGAAAAAAACCGCCGCACTCGATTTCCGCAGGGGCGAGCCGAAATGGGCCGCCGTGATCGGCGCGGTAGAGTCTCACGAATTCACGTCCGGTCTCTCGGATTGCCGGAATCTCAGCAATGAGCTGCACTTCGGCACTTACTCCGAGTTCTTCCTCTACCTCCCGTACTGCGGTGTCGTCGTATTCCTGGCCGGCGTTCAGGTGCCCGGAAGCACTCGAATCCCAACGTTCCGGATGCACGTCTTTCCACCGGGAACGTTTCTGCAGAAACAGCTCGCCGGATTTGTTGAACACGAAAATATGCACGGCGCGATGATTGAGCCGGTCGCGATGCACTTCGAATCGGCTTGCCTGGCGGATCACGCGATTCTCCGCGTCCACCACGTCGAAAAGCTCGCCATGCACATCCTGAGCACCATGTGCGGCGACAGTGGTGTCACCACGAATCTTTGCCACGCGATTCGTCAACTCCACCCACTGCCCGAGGTTGAGCGCTTCAGCGCGAACCGTCTCCGGCAACCCGAGCGTCGCCACCGTTTCGGTCCAGTCGAGGTTCCAGTCGATGAGCAGCTTCCGAAGCTGCTTGCGGCGTTGAGAGAACCCCCGCTTAACCAGCTTATTGAAAAGTGCGCCATCGCATTCCGCCACCTCATCGGCAGGACGCCGGGCGAGCGAAATGACAGCGGAATCGACCTTTGGGGCGGGCAGGAAAACACTTCCGGGAATGGTGCGAAGATATTTCACCCGCCAGCGTCTCTGGATCATCAGCGTCAACGCGCCGTATTCCTTCGTCGAAGGCTCCGCGGAAAGGCGCTGTGCGAGTTCCTTTTGAAGGGTGAAGACAAGACGGGTGAACGGAGTCGGCTCGGCGGTGAAGTTAAGCAGAATCTGGCTAGAAATGTAATACGGCAGGTTTCCGAGGACCTTTACCGGCCCATGGCGGAAAAGCGGTCGCAGATCGAACGTGGCGGCGTCCTCGTGGCGGACGTCGATGGGCGTCCCGGCACGCGCGAAACGTTGGCAAAGAAATTCCACTAGACGGCCATCCTTCTCCACGAGCGTCACAGAAGCGCAGCGAGGCAAAAGAAATTCTGTGAGTGCCCCGAGGCCGGGACCCAATTCCACCACATGATCCGTCGGCTTCAGCTCCAGCTGATCGACGATCCATTCCGCAAGATTCTGGTCGTGAAGAAAATTCTGCCCGAGCGTCTTCGCCGGTGTTACGTGGATGCGCTCAAGGGTTTCCTTCAGCGTGGTAAGCTTCATTTCTCGTGCTGATTCTCGATCGGAAGCGCTTCGTCCTTTTCTTTCTTGTGGCGTTTAAAGACCCGCCGCGCTTTTTCGAGCGAAACACCTTCAATGTAATAGGCGATGGCAGAGCGTCCGATGGCATACGTCGCCGCCCCGGCCACCGCCCCGGAAACCGCATTGCCCCATCCAGGCAGGAGTTTCGCTGCGGCCCGGGCACCCTCGCGACACGCAAGCCCGATGCCGAAATTTGCGCCGAGTGATAACATGAACTTAGCCCCAAGGTTGAAACTGAGCCGCTGGCCACTGATGTAGATGACCGAAGCAATCATCATTACCTGCAGCGAGGTAAGAATCGGAAAATCCGCGAGCGGGATGGGTTGGGTGCCGATTGCGCCGCAGATGGCAGTGAAAGATCGCACGACAATCGTTGCAATTTCTGACTGCACCTTGCGCACGCCGGAAAGCCGGGCCAGCTCCAGTTTTGCCTGTAACGGTACCTCCTGCGTCATCACTTCAGCCAGTCGATTGACATGTTCGCGGCGATCGCGCGTCTCATCGATCGTTCCGTCGAGGCGAAAGCGGACGTCAAGCGTCACCGCGAGAGTACGGACGAGGTGGCTGGCGAGCTCGATGCGATCGTGAAGCTTGCCGTGAAAGCGCTGCCTCGCCTCCGATGCGTTGGCGACGTCTGCGGTGACGAGCACCCCGATCAGCGCGGCCTTGTCCCGCGGATCAATCACCTTTGCCGCCTGATCAAGATGCGAAGCCAATTCTTCCTCGATTGTTCCCTCTGCGCACAGGCACAGGATGAGGTCCGCCTTTTCTCCAGCGAGAACTCCGCGCACCACGTCGACGGAGTGCGGCTTCCGACCATCGAGCAGACGCAAACTTCCCTGCCCCGAATTGTCGAACTCCTCCCACTGGACCCCTGTATCCTCTTCTCCGGATTCGCTTGCCACCGGCGCTCCAAAAAGCGCTCTCACGAGCGCATCGCGACTTACCGCGGGATCGCCAAGGAGCAGCACACGCGGCGGACGTTGGCGAAGGAAAAGATCCTTCAGCGGGTTAATTTCATTGAGGATTGGCTGCTGCAAAGGTTTCGGCAATTTGCCAACCGCTTTTTCGAGCTTTTCGTAGTGCTCGAGGAACTTGGACATAATCATAACGATCTGAGAACTTCGCTGAGCTGCGACGCGTGTTCGGATGGCTTCACTTTCCGTAGAATCGCAACCACCCTTCCGTCCGGCCCGATCACGAAAGTGGTTCTTTCCGTGCCCATGTAGGTTTTGCCATACATTGATTTCTCGACCCACACACCGTAGGCGACGACGATTGCGTGATTCTCATCCACGAGCAACGGGAACGGCAGGGAATGCTTACTGATAAACTTCCGGTGACTCTTCGCCGGGTCAATGCTGACGCCGAAAATTTGCGCCCGGCCGTCAAAGTCCGCCCACGAATCCCGCAGCCCGCAGGCCTGTGTCGTACATCCAGGCGTATTGTCTTTCGGATAAAAATACAGAACGACGGGTTGCCCGCGAAATTGCGTCAAGGATACCTCGGTGCCGTCGGCATAGGGCCCACCGACAGCGAGTGCGGAAAATTCAGGTGCGGGCGAGCCTACTTTGAGTTCAGTAGTCATGAGTAATCAACTTTAGATGGTTCCGGGAGAGATAGCGAACGCGATAATCTACAGGAGGCCACGGCGAAGTCGGGAGCACGAGGCAACCCTCGAAAACCCGAAGACTCACACCGGGAGGTCGCCCTCAAAGAGGGCTTTGAACTGGTCGATTTTCTGCAGAAAGTGTGGTCGGCGCTTTGAGTTTCGGGGCATACTTTGGGCGCTGCATCGGGTGAGATTAGCAGCAAGAAAGTTACTTTCAGGTTTTCCCTCTGTTGGCGCGCGGGATTACACACCCCTGAAGCGACCTTCGGTCTTTCCTTCCCCTCTCAAGCATCTGAACAAACGGGAAAATCGTGAAGTCGGTCTAGTAACTTTCTGTGGCCTGTGGTGGAGCCGGTGCGGCATGGTGGGGCGCTTGTTCAGCGGCAGCGTAGGCCGACCCCTCATTGGTGGCGCGGGCACGCCGGAGATTTCCGGCGGGGTTCGCACCCCGTTCTCAAGCATGGCAGCAGGACCTGCGCGAGAAGTCCATTGGTGGCTGCGGGCTTGGGTGGGCCGCGAAAGCGGTCCGGCGAAGCCGGCGGACCCCGTTCGGGAGACTGCTCATTGACTTCGCAGAACTGCGCCGCTGCTCAGGCGCCACGAAATCCACGAAACGAAACCGACGACACAAACACGAAAGAAACGAACGCTCATGACGAAATCGAAGCGAAACCAACGGAACCGGGAACTGACGACACGGGCATGCCATCCCGACGCGGCGGGCATCGACATCGGCGCGGAGGAGCTGATGGTGGCGGTGCCGGCGGACCGCGCGGAGGATCCGGTGCGCGCCTTTTCGAGCTTCACCGGGGATCTGCACGCCCTGCGCGACTGGCTGCTGGAGTGCCGCATACGCACGGTGGCGATAGAGAGCACGGGCAACTACTGGGTGGCGATCTACCAGATCCTCGAGGACGCCGGGCTGGAAGTCTTCCTGGTGCAGGCGCGCCATGTGAAGGGGGTGCCCGGGCGCAAGAGCGACGTGTGCGACGCCGCCTGGCTTAAAGCAACTCCACTGTGCGGGGCTGCTGCGCAAGTCGTTCCGGCCCTCGAAGGAGATCGTGCCGCTGCGCTACCTGATGCGCCACCGCCGCAGCCTCATCGCAAGCGGCTCGAGCGAGCTGCAGCTCATGCAGAAGACGCTCACGGAGATGAACCTGCATCTCCACCACGTCCTCAGCGACCTGGACGGCAAGAGCGGGCAGGCGATCCTCGAAGCCATCCTCGCCGGGCAGCGCGACCCCCACCGCCTGGCGGAGCTTTGCGACTGCCGCTGCAAGACCCCGCGCGCCCGGGTGGAGGCGGTGATGGAAGGCGACTACCGGGAGGAATACCTCTTCGTGCTGAGACAGTGCTACGCCCGCTGGCAGGCCGGGCGGGTCGCGCCGGGCGAGCTGGACGCCGAGATCACGCGCAGCCTGGAGACGATCGGGGGAGTCATCGAAGAGCCGCTGCCTCCCGCGCCTTCGAGCCAGAGGCGGGCGCGCAAGAATACCCCGGCGGCGCCCCTGGTCGAGGAGTCCTTCCGGATCTACGGCGTGGACCTCGGGGCGGCGCCCGGCGTCTCCGCGATCACGATGGGCGTGCTGATCAGCGAACTGGGAACCGGAGCGCAGATCCTCGAGGCCTTTCCGAGTGCGGCGAGGTTCTGCTCGTGGCCGGGACTCTGCCCCGACAACCGGATCAGCGGCGGATGCGTGCTCAAGGCCAAGACGCGCGCGGTGGCCAACCGCGT
This sequence comes from uncultured Verrucomicrobiae bacterium, assembly GCA_963805815.1. GTDB lineage: Bacteria > Verrucomicrobiota > Verrucomicrobiia > Chthoniobacterales > Chthoniobacteraceae > CAWDWA01. Next base: position 115,789 of record CAWDWA010000030.1, on the reverse strand, counting down.
GGTCGACGCCTTACGAATGGCCGCCCGGTCCGCCGGCCACAGCCACTGCGCGATCGGCGACCACGCAAGGCGGATGAAGGCGCGCCTCGGCAAGGCCGAGGGCGTTACTGCCACGGCCCACAAGCTGGCCCGCATCCTCTACGCGATGATCGCCACGCGGACGCCCTACCGGGCCGACGAAGCCCGCAGACTGCCCGCCAAAGCGAAGGCCAACCGAGTCAGGAACATGAGAAAACAGGCCGCCGCGCTCGGTTTCGAACTAACTCCGCTTCAGGAGGTTCCGTGCTGAGTTACTAGGGAGAGTCCGAAGTCATAGCTTCCCCGACCCTGCGCGAAATCCTCTGATCCTTCACTCCGCCCGGGAAATGTAGTGCCAACACTTTTCCGGCCATTCACAAGTCTCTCAGCACAAACATTTCTTCATTTCAAACTGTAGAAAATCAGAATTATCCTTGAGACTTCACACAATCGAACGCCCGACCTGGCGGATTTCCTTCCGGAGTTGAGCGCTTGAATTGCCGCAAGACCGCGTGAAGATCATTCCAGAACGCGGGACAGAGATAGAACAAAGCCAACGACGTCACTCCCACCACGCCGAGAACGGCAGCAATGCGTAGAAAGGGTGAAGCGGATGAGAGTGCCAAGTCCACCGGAAACATTGACGCGAAAAGCATTGCGGAAAACAAGGCCGGCCTTAAAAGCGTCTTCATTAGAGCTCCCACCTCAATCGGTGAATCCCTGTAGGCGAACATCATCTGCGGGATCACCAGGATGGACGCCTGAATCGTCACTGCAACAGCGACTCCCTCGGCGCCCCACGGCAGACCAGCTGCGTAAGCAACCACCGCGACAATCGATTGGAATAGTCCCCACTTGAACATGCGATTAGCGTGCCCTCGCGAAACAAGAACCCACCCGGTCGTGACGCTCACCGAGTGCCAGAAACCGTAAATTGCGAAGATGCGAAAGATCGTGACGGCGCCCATCCATTCCGGCCCGAGCAGGATCAGGATGACATCCTCCGACAAAACGCCAAGCATCACGACCAAGGGCATCGCGCAATACGCGATCGTTCTCGCTGCACCGAAGTAATAATTGCGATAACGGACCGGATCGTCCTGCAGACGGCTCAGAGCGGGCAGCACCACCGCGGAAAGCGGGCGTGTGATCTGTTGGACTGGGAGGAGGAGCAGCCCGTAGGCTTTGGAATAGAGACCCAGTGCGCTGGCGCCGACAAACCGACCAACAAGAAGATTATCCGCATTTCTCGTTACGTAATTGACGATCGTGAACGCGGTCATGTTCGTGCCGAATCGCAGCATGGATTTCACATTCTTGTCGAAAATTGGACGTCCGGGAATCCAGCCCGAGAGACAGAAGCTCAGCGTTGCCTTGGTGAACGACATCGTGATTTGCATCAGCACCAACGCCCAGTATCCCCAGCCGGCAAACGCCAAAGCGATCGCAACCGTGGCTCCAAATGCGATGGAACACACGTCGATGAGCGCCAGTTGATTAAAGCGCATCCGGCGGCGCATGAGCGCGATATGCTGGGCCGAAATCCCGCTGAAAATCAAACTGCTTCCGATGGCGACCGTCACTGGGGTTAACTCTGGCTTCCCGTAGAACCACGACACCGCCGGAGCCATAGCGGCGATGATGGAAGCGAGCGTCAGGCTCAGTGCGATTGTGATCCAGAAGAGCGCACTGACTTGGTGATGTTGAATTTGTGCTCGCTGGATGGTTGCCGTCGACAAGCCAAAATCCTGAAACAACCCGATCGTTCCGGTGAACACGGTCACCATTGCCACAAGTCCGAAATCGGCGGGGAGGAGGAAACGCGCAAGGACTGCAGTCGAGCCGAGCTGAAGAATGAGGCGCGCCGCCTGCCCGATGACGAGCACCAGCCCTCCTTGGACAGATTGCCTTGTAACGTCGATTCCACGAGAGGTGGAATCAAACCCACGGTTTTTCAGGCCGGGCGCAGTGTGGTCACCAAGGGCAAAGGCGTTGGATTCCCATGGAAGTCGCATGAAGTGCGCGACAGATACTGCACGAACGAGCTACGGTAAAATGGAAACATTCGAAAAGGAGCGGCGCTCCTCAGATCCTTCGATCGAGCTCCGGTCGGGACAGTCTTTATGTTTTCTGAGCTTCCCTTTGGGTGTGCCGACGATGTGGGAGACCGGTGGATCGCTTGCCCGCATCTGCGCAAGAACTTCCTCGGTGGGAATCCCACGATCCATCACCCGGATGCGCTCGGCTTTTCCAAACTGGGCTTTGATCTTTTTGAGAAAGGCACGCAGCGTGGTTTTATCGCTCGTGTTGCCGGCGAGCACCTCGTAGGCCAGCGGAAAACCTTCCGGGGTCACGATAAATGCGATGACGACCTGCACACAATCACTGCGCTTATGCCCGGCTGTAGCCGAACTTCCGCTTATCCCCCTTTCGAAATACTTGCTCGTAAGGTCGTAGAGCAGCACTTCGAACTTCGCGTTGAAGGGATCGCGCCAGCGTTGCTGGAGATGGGCAAAGAGCGCCCGCTAATATTCTGCCGATCTGGTTCTCCGCCATCCTCGACGAAATCCTTGAACAACGGGTTCCGCCACGAAAGGGCCGCTTTGGCCCGCGTGGCGTGAAACGCAAGATGTCCGGATACCCCATCCGAAGATCCCGCGGTCCGACCATGAGACGTAAAGCGCGGGAAATCCTCTTGAAACAAACTAAGTGAACAGTATTGGGGCTAGCTTCTCCTATGCACGGAACGCCGGAATTGCGGCTGCCCGTGGCGATTTCATCGCAATCACCGACGTCGACAAGGTGGTAGAACCTGATTGGCTGGAAAACGTGCTTGAACCGTTCTCTCACCCGGAAGTCATGGCTGTAACCGGGAATACTTCTCCAGCCAGTTTGTCAACGCCGGCAGAACGAATTTTCGAAGAATACGGCGGTTTCAGCCGCGGAACAGAAATCAAGGAATTCGGCTGGGCATGGTTTAACGGCTTTCGTAAGCGCGCAGTCCCTACGTGGAGGTTGGGGGGTCTGGAAACTCCGCCTATCGGGCGGAGATATTTGCAAGACCGGAAATCGGCGCCATGGACGAAACACTCGGGGTTGGTGCGCCGACCGGCGTTGGTGAAGATACATTGCTGTTTTAGAATATCCTTCGCGCCGGATTTACGATTGTGTATCAGCCTTCGGCTGTGGCGCGGCACTATCATCGCGTCGACTACCCAGATTTGCGGAAGCAGATATTCAATTATAGCAAAGGGCACGTGGCATACCATCTCGCAATCTTTCTCAAGCATCGCGACGGACGGGCACTCGTCCGGATTCTCTTCGAGCTTCCACTCGTCCGATACGAGCGTTTTCGCGCCCGTTGTCGTAATGAGACGAAATACCCCATGCGACTACCGCTTCTCGAATTGTTCGGTAATCTTGCTGGTCCGGTCGGTCTGTGGCGATCGAGAAGGTTGCGAAAGATATGGGGGCCGGGTTGTCGGCGCGCGCCGGTGCATAGCATTAGGGAATACTGCCGTAGTGCTTTGCACGCCCGGCTATGATCATATTACGGGGATTTCTTACCGGCTAAGGTGCTGGTCGACGTCTCAGAGGTGCCCTTTTTAAAAAGTATGAACGAGCAGGACCGTGGTGTTTTTTCGGGCCATGCCTAAAGCCGCTCCTCTTTGCGGCGAAGATGAAACCCCACCCGACCTTCCACATGCTCGGCCTTCTGAAACTTGCAGCCCCCGCGGACTCTAAAAGCAAGATAAAGCAGGCTCTGGTTCATGCCCGACAAAACCTGCCCAAAACCACTTACCAGCACAAACTTTCCGGGAGAGCCGGATATTGTGGCGAGTTTCCAGAGCCGTCAGGAGCTCGTGGGTCACGTAAATGAAGATGCCTGCATGGTCTTCGAACCAACAACGCGCCCACATCGCTTAGCCAGCCACAAAGGTCATTCACGCTGAATCAGTAAGACTGCAATTTATCGCCACGAACCCTGTTCGATCTAAGACGTGAAGCGTGTCAGCAAGTTGAACTACAGAGAACCGCATCGATCGACCATCTGGCCACCATTCTCAGGCGTCGCGACGGACGGGCGCTTTTGCGGATTCTCGTTGAACTTGCAGTTGACTATTGCAAACGTATCTGCGCCCCTTGTCTTCGGGAAATGAAATACCCGACATGGCTCCTGCTCTTCGAATCGTTCGATAATCCCTGTTGCCCGGTCGCTCTTTGGCGATCCTTGAGTTTCCAAATGAGAAGTGCGCCGGTTGGCCGTCGTTCGCTCTTGGGAACCCTTCGAGAACGTCCCGGCACCGCCTCGGCCGCCCAACCCTGATCATGCTTCGAGGAAACCTCACGCGCGAAGAGGCCGGTCGCCGTCTCAGACACTCCGCCGATGTGCTGATTGTGCTCATCGACCGGGATCTAAAGGTACTCTACAAACGGGCGTCGTTGGGGATTGCCTGGGCGATTGTGAATCCCCTTCTTCAGCTTCTCATATTCACCTTTCTTTTCCGTCGAGTGCTTCGCTTGAATATCGATAATTACCAGTCCTACGTGTTTATAGGCATCCTTGTCTGGAGCTGGTTCCAATCATCGCTCATCCAGGGGGCCGGTCTTATCACGGGAAGTCAGGCTCTAGTCCGGCAGCCCGGTTTTCCGCTTCACCTCCTTCCTCACGTGACCGTCGGAGTGAGGTTTTTCCACTTTTTGATAGCGTTCCCTCTTTTGATGATCCTGCTCTGGAAACAGGACGTGCGACCGACTCCGGCATGGTGCGCAATTCCCTTATTAATGGTGATTCAGTTCATCCTTATCACGGGGCTGGTGTATCCCATTGCTGCGCTAAACGTTCGAATTCGCGATACAAAGCACGTAGTTACAGTGCTATTGCAAATGGCAATGTATTTGACGCCCGTCTTCTACAGTATCGCGACGGTTCCGGAATCGGTGCGAACGGTTTATTTTATTAATCCCATGGTACCCCTTTTGGAAGCATGGCGCGCAGTTCTCTTGAACGGCTGCTGGCCGGATGTTACTCCCCTGTTTGCGCTGGCGGTGTTTTCGTGTGTGTGCCTTTGGGTTGGCAAAAAGATTTTCGTTGCCGAAAGCCATCGATTCGTGGAGGAGCTGTGAGAAGGGGGAGAATTCGGGTCGAAGGCCTCTGCAAAGATTATACCCGATATGCGGCAGGCTACTCGGGCGTGGCCCGTTGGAAAAACTTCCGACGCATGCTGGCGCGATGCGCGAAGCGCGAGAAACTTCACGCGCTTCGCGACGTAAGTTTCAAAGTGGGCCCGAGCGAAATGCTCGGAGTTATAGGAGCGAACGGGGCGGGTAAATCCACTCTGCTTCGTTTACTCGGGGGCATTGGCCGGCCAACTTGCGGAGAGATTGACCTTGTGGGTAGAATCGGAGCGCTTCTCGATCTTGGCGGCGGATTTCTTGGAGATCTGACTGGCGAAGAAAACGCCGTCCTTGCCGGCGTCGTGGCCGGACTCACGCGCAATGAAGTCCGATCTCGCCTCGAGGAAATCGCGCATTTCGCGGAACTCGAGGATTTCATGCGCGAGCCACTTCGAACGTATAGTTCTGGAATGGCGATGCGCCTGGCCTTTTCCGTGGCGATTCATACAGACCCCGAGGTGTTGCTCATCGACGAATTCCTTTCCGTGGGTGACCTCTCTTTCCAATCAAAGTGCATCGCACGCATAAAGAGACTCAGAGAAGAAGGGTGCGCGATAGTCTTTGTTTCCCACGGCATGGATCAGGTTCGCCAACTTTGCGACCGTGCCTTGTGGCTGAGTAAGGGCAGAGTCGCTGCGTTGGACTCTGCTCGGGCTGTCACTACTGCGTTCGAATCGGAGATGAACGCCGAAACGCTGCGGCGCACACCAAAAGACAGGCCCGCGACAAAGGTCGGAAATCACGTCCTGCAGATGCATGAAACTCGATTCGGCTCGCTCGAGGCCGAAATAATCGGGGTTGATGTGCGTCCCGATGTATTGAGATCCGGAGGCTCGCTCGAAGTGAATCTTCGCTATCTCGCAAGGAACAGTGTAAACGCACCTATAGTCGTTGTCTCGATTACTCGGGAAGACGGGACGCTGTGCCTCGATACGTGCACGGAGTCGGCGAGGGTGGACGTGCCTGATTTACAGGGGGAAGGAGGGATTCGATTTAAAATAGAAAGGCTACAGCTAGGAGCTGGAAGTTATTTCGTCAATGTGGGACTGTTTGAAAATAGGTGGAGTCACGCATTCGACTACCATTTCCAAGTCTATCAACTTGTTATTACTGGCGGCGAAGCTCATCGAGGGGTGATTGCGCCGGAATGTCATTGGGAGTTGTGGTAGTGAATACGAAGCGTTCAATACCATGCGGGCATTGACGCGTCTTTTAATACCCGTGGTATTACTCCAAAGCCGGCCCAACAGCCACTAACTCGCATTGTTCAGTGCGCCGTGAAAAGCCACGGGTCTCCAGTGGGAAAGACAAAGAAAGCCCACCCGGGAACTTGATTGCTCCACCTGGAACCACCTGAAGGGGCGGCGGAGGTAATTAATTAAGCCGCTCAATGGCGGATGCTACCACGCGGCACGCTGCGCCCGCACTTATCCGTGATCGTTCCTGCCAGGGGTGTTGGAAAGAGCTTTGCCTAAATCTTCGCATCTTTTTTCGCGCACTGCGGAGTTGCCGTCCAATCGACCGTTCTGCTGCCCTTCCCCTTCGGTTACCCGCAAAGGTTGGCTTCTGCCAAGCTTTCTAACTAGTCGATTGGACTTCCATAGCGACCATGGCCCCGCTAAGTACCCCAGGATTTCCCACAATATCAGATTCATTGGATAGCGTTGTAAATTGTGGGGACGAGGTCCCGGTTTTAGGATTGCCCCGAATTGTACCTTTATTCGGCGCAAATACCAGCGCGGCATTTTGATAATTAATTGCGTTAGGGCTCGAAAGTCGTTGTCTTTTATCAGGGTGTGAAGGTGGTAAGCCACGTGGCCGCGACTGTAATCGAAAAGTTGCTTCCTAAGGCTCTTATTAGTCTTGCGATGTTCATGCCAGACGTAAGCTCGTGGTTCGTAGCGCAATGCGTAGCCTCGCTGTAATGCGCGATAGAAGAAGTAAGTATCTTCCCCTACGCCAGAAGGAACGCCTGGCCCGAGCGCTTCTTCAAACAGGCCGACTTCGTGATCGCGAATCACGCTTGCACGAAACGCGGCGTTCGCCGTGGCGCCAAGTTCCCAGGTATTGAACGGTAAGAATTTTGCCCGGAAGAAATCTTCAACTCGCCGTTCCTTCGGGAAATAGCCTTTGCCGAGTCCGCCATATTGCTCGAATCGGATTTGCGATATAGTTTCCAGCTCCATTGGCAGCACGTTACCGCAAACGATATCGATATCATTGCGTGCAAACGGGGCTATCAGCCTTTCGAGCCAGTCAACTCCGAATTTCACATCGTCATCCGTGCACACGATTATATCGCCTGTTGCCGCATGAAACCCCGCATTTCGTGCGTAGGAAAGTCCAGATCGCTTTTCGGATACGAGCATTACTTCGGGAAACGCTTTCAAGACAGGTGGCGTGACCTCTGATGACGGGCGATTGTCTACGACGATGATTTCGATTCGTCGCTTCCGGGGCATTTCGGAAAGTGTCGCCAGGCAACGCTGCAGCTCGATCGGCCGATCGCAAGTTGCGATTACGATCGAGACAGAGACCTCCGGCGGCAACTGGTATTCAGACGAAGAGTCTGATGGCGATCCGGGCAGCAAAGTTTTTCGAACGCTTTCTCGGAGACCGCAATGAACCGAGTCGATGCTTCGTTCAAGTATCAGAGCCAACAGATCGGCGAGCGGGCGAGCATTTGTCAGACTATGAACGAGCTGTTCCACGCTTATAGGGCGGTAGTGATTCAAGATATCCAGTTCGCAGAACGGTCGATTTGCCACGTGGAAAAAGACCCGCGTTCTCTTGTACGAGATTACGTCTTCGATGGGCGCTATACCGAGTTGAATATCTACGGAGCGGACAGCGACCGGTCCGCGATCAATGGCAGTGGAACTTATCACTGCTTTGCCTTCCTTTTCTGCCTTAATTTGTACGGATTCCTGTCGTCCGAATCTGGCCTCGATTTGTTTGACGTTTTTTAAGGCGGAGGCATAGCGCTGCCTGGCAATTTTCACGCCATTGTACTCCGCCTCTCTCAATTCTCGCGGCAGTCGGTTTGGATGTATATACTGAATCCGTGAACGGCGACGGAGTTCCTTTCGCCAGAATCGATCGAATCGTCTGAGGTTCGCTGCTTCGTCGGGGAATAACGTCCGCGCCCGCTCAAGCGCGGCAAACACGCCAATGCCCCAGCTGCCGATTTGCCGGAGTAGCTTTTCGGGATCTTCACGATGGCGATGCCAAACGAGCGCCGATGGGTGATAGGTAATGGAATAGCCACCCTTCAGCGTGCGATAGTACATTTCAAGATCGCCGCCCCCTTCCGTAGCTGTGCCCGTGTCAAGCTCAGGTGCGAAGCCCCCCAGGTGTTCAAATACCTCTCTATGAATTGCCATGTTTGCACCGCTACCAAGGTGACCCGTCCCTGCGAATTTCCAGGGCATCGGTCCTTCCCCCCGTGGATGAAAGAATGATCGCTGCTCGAATCCTCTTCCGAATCCTCCGTAGATTTCGAATTGCTCTTGCGCTTCGCTCTCGAATTCCAAAGGAACGATCAAGCCAGTTACGATACCCGGCTTAGGTTGTGAATCCATGGCGCGAACGAGCTCTCCGATCCATCGCGTGTCCACGATGACGTCGTCGTCCGTGAATGCGACAATCTCCCCTTTCGATTCGAGGAGTCCACGATTTCGCGCCCAATCCAAACCGGGTCGTGGCTCTTGGACGTACCGCACTCCTGAAAATTCGCCGACGACATGCCGCGTCAATTCCGACGCGGGAGCGTTGTCGATGACGATAGTTTCGCCTGGCGCAGGATCGATGTTCAAGATCGACTCGAGGCAACTCTTCAAGTCGATGGGCCGGTCGCGCGTGCAAACGACGACAGAGACGGTATTAGCAGAAGATTGAGGCCTCGCCAGCATCGCGGGATTCGGAGCGTCCAGAATCTGCTCCGTGGCAAGAGGCGCATTGCACAATAAGGCGTTCTGAAGCGCCTGCTTCGCGATAGCGTACAAGTGCTTGTCGAGTACGCGTTCCGCGAGCGGCCCCGTGTCGAGTCGGTCCCCCACTATAGGAATCGTGTGCCAACCAATCGGTGTTCCCCGCCAGAAAAGCAGTGCATTGACCTCACGGTACCGCCCTAATCCGACCACTTCGTCCAGCGGCTCGCTAAGCTCGAGCGACATGATTTTTTTTGGACGCCACATATCTGCTGAACTGTCTTTCTAATCAGATTTTCCGGGCAGATAGTCAGAATTGTAGGATTGCATCATCAGAATTCGACCAATGAACCAGAAAAGAACGTTTTGTTCCACAGGGTACCTCAAACAGAGGGGCAAGGGTTGCTAATTTCGCCCGCACCTTCAAGAAGGCGCTGGGCTCGGAGGTACTCGATAAATCACGTATTGGTCGGTTTTCTCGACTAGTTCGCAGGTTGCATTTAGATGATCCACTAATTGGCGATGATAATCCCAGAAGTTGCGTCTGGGATGCGAATCGTCAATGGGAGCCGCAACGGCGGCGAACCAGTTGGCTCCCCGCTTTCGCAAGCTTTCAAACTCTGCAATAGCTTTTTCTCCCTGCTCCTGAAAGAAATTCCATGGTCTCTTTCCTCCACCTTCCGGATAAACCCATCCAAAGCGGCGGCTGTAGTATACGGCGATCGGATCGCCGACATCGGAAGCGACCGTGACGACCGTTTCGCACGGTCTGCTCAGGCGTTCGAGCGCCCGCCCCATGGCCACGGAATCTCTTGCAGAAGGAAACTCCAATTTACGCACGATCCCGAGGCTGCACAGGATGGCGATCGATCCAATTGCCGCGGCTCGCGCGATCTTCAGCCACGCTCCAGCGTTTCCCGCATATACTAGAGAAGCCATTCCTCGACCCGCGAATGCCGCAACGAATGGGCTGAAGGTGTGCTGATTCCAGCAATTGATTACGAGCTCCTTCGCCGCAATTAGCCAGAGGATCAGGCCTCCGATCGCCCACCAATGAAAAAGCCAGGGAGCCGCGAACCTTTCAGCGGAACTTCTTCGCTCGTCCGGTGGTCCAAACACCAGTCCGACAATCATCAATCCCAGAATCGGCAACGTCCATTGCCACTTGATCAAGAAATGCCAGCCTTTCGTTGTGTACCAACCCTCTCTTACCCATTGAAGCACGCTGTACTCCCATACGAAATTTCCACTGCCCGCAACGTGGTAAGGAGGATAATGATTTCCGACGTATACAGCCCAAGCTGCCCAGGAGACGACGAGTAAAAGACCAAAGCAAATACCTGCTTTGAGGCCGGTGGTTCGCTTTTTCTGCGTCCCAGTCGACGCCTTGTTATAACACACGCATGCATAGAATATCGGCACAATCGAGATTAGCCCGGGCATTTTCGTCAGTATGCCAAGCGTCCAGACAAGCGATGCAAGAAAAAGTCGGCGGCTTCCTCCCTTGTCGAGGTAGTCCAGCCACAACCAAACTCCCGTCGTGGTCAAGGAAACCATCATCGGATCCGGGAGAAACGACCTGTCCGTAAACGCTGCCACCGGCATTATCGCCATGACTGCCGCGGCAGCGATCGCGCATTGTTCATTCCAAACGCGCCGTACCACCAGGAATAGAGCCCAGACGCCCCAAACGCCGGCAAGTGCCCCAATGCCCCGTCCAACCCAGTCAGCCTCGCCCGTCACGTGGTAAATGGACGCTGCCAACAATGTCGTTGTCTGAAATTCGCGCCCCTGATATCCCGGCTGAGGGCCAACCCAACTTACAGCCGGGAAGAACGGATTAAAGTCGTACAGGTAGAAATTTTGAGCCATCATCGCCGTACTCGCCTGGCGCCATGAATACATGTCGGACAAGGGCTGGTTAATTTTCCAAAAACGCCAGGCTCCGGCAATGAGCGTGACCACAAACATGCACAGAAGCGGACCTTTGATTCGGAAGGGAATCGACATTGGACAACGGAATTCGCGACCCCATACAGCATGAATCGCTCTACGGTTCCCAACAAAATCGCTGCTTTGCCGAATCCGATCTCCTCTCCTTGCTGATGGCTGTAGATTGTTTTAGTCGTAGTGTCGATTTCAAGCACCCGCGGTTCGTTGAGCGCCGCTTCCCAAGTTCCTCACATCAATCCTCGAGTTCCAAACTTTTGAGGATGTGTCTCAGGAACCGCACGATCGCAGCGTTTGGACTTCTCCTAGGTCAATTTCGACAGTATTTCTATAACCTCCGCTCCGGCGGCTGCCTGGCGGATGTCTGCTCACGCACCATCGTTGCCTGGGACATCCGCCCCCAGATGAAGGATCTGATGGCGAATTTCCCATTCAGCGGGCGCTGGAAGTCTGCCTGCAGGCCGGCCCCCGAATCGTTGCCGAGAATGGGTCCGCAGTTCATCGCCCGCGACTTAAAGGACTTCATCCGGCTCTCGCAAGAACCTCATATTTTTTTACCCCACTTTCCGCAGAGCAATGGAAAGCTCGAATGCTACGATTGCTCGCTCAAATACTGAGTCATCGCCGCTCGATTACTCGGGAAGATGGCACGCTGTGTCTTGACACAAATACGCAGCTGGCAAGGATGGAAGTGCCTGACCTAAATGGAGAAGGATCAATTCGATTTTGAATAGAGAGACTCCACGGCATTTTCGTTTGAAGCGGTTTTTGCAGATTAGGTTGTAGGGGAGAGAGACTTTCATGAAGGAAAGTTCGCGAATGAAGGGCCGGGTTTTACTTGGGGCAAGCGCAGCTTTGAGGGTGATTAGGGCGCCGCGAAGGAAGGCGAGGTTGCCATTGAGATTGCTGTTCTAGCAGCTGGTGGAGTCTTCCTCGAAGTGCGCGTCGCGCAACCAGTGATTTCGGATTTCACAGTCTCCCCAGTGGCCGCGGATCAAATCGGCGAAGAACCCGGCGCGGCGACGAGGGTAGCTGCTCAGGTATTAGGAGATGGACTTGGCGGGCTGCTCGGCCTTTGATTTGGTGGTGCCGGTTTTTTCCACCAGGGCGAGGGTTCGCACGTGGGGGAGGCCCATTTCTAACAGTTCTGCGGCGAAGACTTTAATCGGGCAGCTGCCGGATTCATCGACTCACCGGTGCTAGCCCTCGAATGTCTGGCAGGAAAAAGGGGGAGGCGATAGTCATGGGCTGTGGGCGCCCCGCTTTCGTGCTCGTTCAGGGGCCAGGGTGAGCACCAGGTCGCGCACGTATTTGCCGTCAAGAGCCAGGGCGTACGACAGAATGCCATGGTGGCAATCAAGCCAGGCATTGAGCGTCCGTGGCCAGCACTTAGGGGTCGACTTGATTGAGGAGGTTTTAGAGGGCCTCGTAACTTGGCGCCGTCGCCCGGGTGCGCCGTTGCCTTTGGGCAAAACCCCAGCCAGCCGCGTTGCTGCTGGGTGAGGAACTGTCCGAAACGGTGTATCTCCGCGAGGTTTCTGCATCCAGCCAGAAGTTCCATGCGGACAAGGCTCAACAGGGTGGAGAGCGGCCAGGAGCGGTGGACCCGACGCGGGTCGGCAACTTCACGCAGCGCGTCGCGCAGGCTCCCGATTTGTTCCCTGCGCAGAGGCACGGGAGCGGCATTCACACAAACTTCTTGCGCGAAAAAAGAGACTCCCAGGATTATCCCGTAAGAATTAGAAGGCCACTCGCACACCACCGGAGACGGCGTGGCGGTCGTAGCGTTGGCGGCCCACTTCGCCGTCGTAGTAGAGGTAGGTCGAAATGCGGTCGCTGCACTGAACGGCGAAACCTGCGCCGATCAGCATACTATCGCGGCCGGTCTCCGGGCCGCTGACAAGGAAGGGGGGGCAGTCGACGTCCAAAAAGCTTCCATTCAGGCTGTAGGTGGTGTCGCCATATTCATGCCGCCACGCAACGCGAATCTCCGGCTTCACGATCACATTCCCCACTTCCCAGTCGTAGCTCGCCCTTATGCCAAGGGCACTGCGCACCGATTCGGCGTCGCGGCCGTCGATTTTCAGCGGGGCGAGGGAGCCGCTTTCGGTGAAGTCGTCGATCGCCACCAGCGTGTAGTTGAACGTCGCCGTTGGGCCAATCGTCAGCGCGCCGATTTTCCAGTCATAGCCGGTACCCAGCAGCAAGTTGACTTCGCCGCCGTCGGTCGAACCGCGCGCGGTGCCTTGAAGCGCGCCGCGCTTCGTGTCGTAGCTGTTGTAGCCGCCGTTTGCGGCAAAATCGGCATACCACCCTCCGGCAAAGGCCGTCGCATAGACGCCCAGTCTTCCGCCGTTCACCCACACGCTCCCATCGTTGATCAGTTTGGCGCCGGTTCCCGCGTAGCCGGCCATCACGCCCACGCCGAAGTTCGGGCCCACCCTGTAATCCAGGCCGACGGTGAATCCGCCGGTCGTGAAGTCGTAGCCGCTCGCATTTGTGGAGCCGCCTACATTCACCCATTCGCCGATGCCCGTGACGAATGCGCCCCAGCGCCGGTCTTCGGGAGGAAGCAGTTCTTTCATCTCCTTGTATTCCTTCCCGTCGCGGATCATTCCCCCCGAACTGTCCTTGCCGAAATCCACCGGTCCGCTGCCCTTGATCGACAGCCCTGCTGCGCTGAATCCGCTCGCGCCGTTGCGCAGTTCTGCAGTTCGGCGCTGCACGTTGATCGACTGCACGTCTGCCAGCGAGATCGAGATCATGTAGATCGAGGTTAATTCTTCCGGTGCGATCAGATCGAAGTCGCCGGGCAGTTGATCTAGCTTTCGGCTGTCGAGATAATCAATCAAATCGTCCCCTTTCGGGTCGGAGGCCAGACAGTCGAGCGACTCCGCCACCGCCTGCTGGTTGGGAGTCAGTCCGGGCAACTCCGCAAACGATCCCCGGACCAACTCCAGCGCCACATCGTTCGCACTATAAACTACCGTCGGCACCAGAATCGTGTCGCTCGTGAAGGGGTTGTCCTCATTCTCGAACTGCCCGAACACCCCGTCGTTTGCCGTCAGGAAGACAATCCGGTCCCCGCGCTCAAGATCAAAATTGTTCAGCCGCACCAACTGCAGCGTTCCGTCAAGTTGTGCTCTTCCGCCCACCGCCAGCAGATCGTGCTGCCCCGGCTGCCGCCCGCCGATCTCGATGCGAAGCGTGCCATTGGGCGTCTGCTCGTAGTTACCACCCACGCGAATTGTCCCGGGTGAGTTCCCCGGGCTCACAATGCCTTGGTTGAAGACGCTGCCCGCAATCCTCCCTATCCCCCCAAGCGTCGCCCCCGATTCCACCGTGACCAGCCCGCTGCCCGTCCCCGAGCCCGTCGTATTGTTTACCAGCAGTGTGCCCGCCTTGACTGTCGTTCCGCCGCCGTAAGTGTTCGCTCCCGTCAGGTTCAGCGTGCCCGCCCCTTGCTTGATCACCCTCCCTGTCCCGCTGATCGTGTTCCCAAAGGTCACGGCATTACGCCGATCAAATATCAACAAGGCGTTGTTCAATACATTCGAGGCGATGCTTCCCGTCGTCCCCCCATCTCCCAGCCGTAGCGCCCCGGCGCTGATCGTCGTCATCCCCGTGTAGGTGTTGGTTCCCGTAAAGGTCAACGTGCCCGCGCCCTGCTTGCTCACCACACCGGTCCCGCTGATCGTGTTCCCAAACGTCACGGCATCGCTCCGGTCGAAGATCAACGATGCGTTGTTCAACACATTCGAGGCGATGCTTCCCGTCGTCCCGCCCTCACCCAGCCGCAGTGCCCCGGCGCTGATCGTCGTCATCCCCGTGTAGGTGTTGGTTCCCGTAAAGGTCAACGTGCCTGCACCCTGCTTGCTCACCGCCCCTGTCCCGCTGATCGTGTTCCTAAACGTCACGGCATCGCTCCGGTCGAAGATCAACGATGCGTTGTTCAATACATTCGAGGCGATGCTTCCCGTCGTCCCCCCATCTCCCAGCCGCAGCGCCCCGGCGCTGATCGTCGTCGTCCCGCTATAGGTGTTATTTCCCGTCAGGGTCAACCTCCCTGCGCCGATCTTCGTCAGGGCCGCCGGCGCACCGCTGCCGGAGAACCTGCCAGAGAAAACGGCGTCGAATCCATTCGTATTGATCGTCGAGGTAATGCCGCTCAAAGTGGCATCGATTCCACTGGTCAGGTTCGCGCCCATGATTCGCACAGTTCCGCCGTCGAAGTTGAACGCCGCCGTCCCGTTGCCGGCTTCGAACCCGTTCGCGCCTCCTCCTAAAAGGAGCCGCCCTCCCTTCTCAAGATTCAGCATCCCCGTCGAACCGCCCCTTGCAGCCAACCGGACAGCGCCACCCACCGACACCGCACCGCCCGCCTCGATGTTCAAAGTGCCTTGGCCATCATCACCCACGATGAGGTTCCCTCTGTTGTTCCACCGCGAGCCTGCACCTGTCACCTTAGCCGTGCCTATGCTGCCGGACTCAGAGCCGAGGCGGCCATCGCTATTCGACACCACGCCGCCCGCCTCGATGTTCAGCGTGCCCGTGCCCTCATCACCAACGAAAAGGGCGCCGCTGTTGTTCCACCGTGAGCCTGCACCTGTGACTGTAGCCGTACCCGTGCCCGTGCTGTCAGAGGCGAGAAAGCCATCGGTGTTCGACACCACGCCGCCCGCCTCGATGTTCAGCGTGCCCGTGCCATTGTCGCCCACGAAAAGGTACCTGCTGTTGTTCCACTGCGAATCCGCCCCTGTCACGGTGGCCGTACCCGTGCCTCCGCTGGCCAAACCAAGATAGCCGTCAGTATTCGACACCACACCACCCGCCTCGATGTTCAGGGTGCCCCTGTTATCACCCACGAAGAGGATCCCGCTGTTGCTCCACCGCGAGCCCGCCCCCGTGACCGTAACCGTCCCCACGCCGGTGGGAAACGAGCCGATTGAGCCAATGACGCTCGATACCTCGCCACCCGCCTCGATCTTCAGCGTGCCTGTACCTTTGTCTCCCACAATGAGGTTGCCGCTGTTTTTCCATTGTGAGCCCGCCCCTGTCACCGTAGTCCTCCCTATGCTGCCAGGCTCAGTGGCAAGCCTGCCATTATTGTTGAACACCACGCCGCCCGCCTCGATGTTCAATATGCCCGTGCCCTCATCACCCACGATGAGATTGCCGCTATTGTTCCACTGCGAACCCACCCCTGTGACTGTAGCCGTACCCATGCCCATGCTGTCAGAGGCGAGAAAGCCCTCGGTGTTCGACACCACGCCGCCCGCCTCGATGTTCAGCGTGCCGATGCCATTATCGCCCACGAAGAGGTTGCCACTGTTGTTCCACTGCGAGCCCGCTCCTGTCACCGTAACCGTCCCTACACCATTGGTGTCCAAACCGAGAAAGCCTTCGGTGTTTGACACCAAACCGCCCGCATCGATGTCCAGCGTGCCCGGGGCGGTGTTGCCCACGGTCAAGTTTCCGACGAGGATCCAACTTGGAGACGTAGCCCCTCCGGGTACGACATCACCTGTGACAAGAACCTGGGCATGCGAAATTGAACCACATAGTGCCGAGGCGATGACCATCACCCGCAATAAGAACCGGAAAACGCCCCCAGGTTCTGCTGGGAGCGCCGAATCCACCATACCGCAACCTCCGGGCCCCTGCTCGCCCATCCCGCTAAAGCGGGTCGAACGCCCTTTCAAAACTCCTTTAATCGCCGCCCAACGGTCGCGTCTGTCCTGCGCATGTACAGACCTCACCACAGACTCGCCAAACGCCACCGACTCTTCTCCCGCGTCGGACAAATCGCCGTTGCGCGGATAGGTTACCGATCCAGGGGGGATTTTTCATGAACGTGTTCTTCTCAGATGTGTGTTATTGATGGCCTGGTCGCGCATACACGCGAAAAGTGATTCCTTGGTACGAATTCATCGGTGCCAGACTCTTCAAATCCCGATCTGCATGCGAAACAACAGAAAAGGACTAGGCAGTCTATTGAGTGATTTGTGCCCTAATGTCGAGATGCTTTTTTTAACCTTGCGCATTTCCCACCGCATCACTGGTCGGAAAAAAGCGTCTGTTGACGAAGCCATACTTCCGGTGAGAAATGAGAAATTAATTAGCCACATACTTTACCCATTAGCCAGCTCGGCCAGGATCAATGCATAGTGAGCGGTACGTGACCGAGCGGGACAGGCTAAGCACTTTTTGATTTGTGCCCTGGTTATTTTTTTACGTTTTGCCAGCTTCTCCAAAATGGAAGTCTGAAAGAGCCATTCGTTTTTTCGATCGCTGCGTGCCGCCGAGGGTATTTCGAAGAATTCGGGCGATGCTCAACTAACGCAGTTTTGCCTTGAGATCGCTCAGTGGCGGATGTCCTCGGCTTCGGCGGCATATACGGTGTCTTCGCCGATGTTCACTGCGTGGTCGCCGACCCGCTCGAGGCAGCGCGCGATAAATGTCAAGTCGAGGTAGCATTCAACGAGTTCCGGCGCGCTTGGGATACGCCGGACAATCTCTTTGTTCAGGGTAGCTTCCGCTGCGTTCACTTCACGGTCGCGTTCCCTTAGTCCGCGGGCCAGTTTGGCGTCACGTTGTCGATAGGCGCGGAGGCTGTCTTCGAGCAGCTTGGACGCCAAATCGAACATTGGACGGAGCAGTGCGACGTCGTCGAGTTCGGGCCGCGTGTTCAGTTTGCGGGCGCGCCGCGCAATGGTGACAGCCTGGTCGCCGACTCGCTCCAGGTTGCTGCTGATTTTCATTGCAGAGATGATGTTGCGCAGGTCCGAAGCGACAGGCTGATAATGGAGCAGGATGCTGACGCCGGCGCGATCGACATCCTTTTCGAGTTGGTCGATATCGGCATCATCAGCGATAGCGCCGGTGCAAAAAACGTCGTCATGTTCGAAAAGTCCGCGCTCAGAATGACGGATGATGCGTTGGGCGAGATCGGCCATGGTGAGCACTTGAGCGCGCAGGCTTTCGAGAGCCTCGTCAAAGGTTTTCAGGATGTGCTTTGACATTTCAGTCTTCATAGGTTTCTGGGGCTATTAATAATCGTCGTGCTTTCCGAAGTGGCCTGATCGGTATTGCAAAGTCTGCTCTTGTTTTGCTTTTAAGCTCCGGAGGACGCTCCGCTTCTGACGTCTTGATGATTCTGGACGATGGCGTCCTGCGGACAAATCAAGTTCTCATTGATTCCTTCAAAAAAGAGATTGTGTTCCGGGAAAACCATTCGCATTCGCTTCGGAAGGTGACTGCCTCGAATATGGGTTCGAATCTAATTCGGTTCCGCGTGTGGGATGTCGACCTCGTTCCGGAAATGTCACAATCCGGGAAGGGTTTATTTTCTCAAGAGCCGGTTGGTGATGGCACCGACCAGGATGAGTAGACCCATAAAGGCAAAGTTTAGGGAACTCGGGATGCCTACGAGATTCACCAGATTCTGCAATACCTGAAGCAACGCCGCTCCGATAATTACCCCGAAAATTGTTCCTTCCCCGCCTGTGAAACGGCATCCGCCGAGAACGGCCGCTGCGATGCCGGCGAGTTCGAAATAATTGCCATGCGTGGAAGGTGTGACCGAATTCGTATAAAACGCGATCAGTATTGCGGAAAACCCGGCGAACAGCCCCGAAAGCACGTAAGTGCTCGTAATAATCCGCTTCGTGTTGATTCCTGAATACCTCGCCGCTTCTTCATTACGCCCAACGGCAAGCACATATCGGCCGTAAGGAGACAAGCGAAGCACCAACCACATAACTAACGCGATGATGATCAGAAGAATGAGGGGCATGGGAATTCCGAGTAAACGTCCCGTCGCAAGGTTTTGGAGCGTAGTGAACCCTTCCGCCGTTCCGAAACCCTTGGTCTCGTCGTTTGCGATGAAACGTGCAAGTCCTCGATAGATGAGCAGGCCGCACAGCGTGACGATGTACGATTGCAGGCCGAGGCGAGTTATCAACCAGCCATGCGCCCAACCCAGGGCTATCGCGACACCTATCACACTCAGCACAGCTAAGGGCCACGACCATTGCGCCTCAGACAACAACATCGCTAACTGCACGCCTAACAAGGCAATCAGGGATCCAACCGATAGATCAATGCCTCCCGTCATGATCACAAGCCCGATCCCGATGCTGAAAATTCCATAGATACCGATCAGGCGCGCATTGTTTTGGAGGTTGGTGGGGTCCAGAAAACGTGGATCCAATATCGAAACTGCCACGCAAACCACGACCAGCAAAACAAAGAGGGTAAACTCGCGCTTCATCAGATTCTTCATAATTGCGATCCCAAAGTTCGAGGGGTGTGGCCCAGGCTTAGATTCATGATTGTTTTTCTTTCCTCCGCTGCTCGCCGGTCAGGAGGGCGTTAATGATGTTCGCACGCATCGCGACGACGACCTCCCGATTGTCTCTAAACGTCAACTCGAGCTTGTCCCAGTGTCTTTTTTCCCCAGCAGAACGCTCGCCTGCAACGCTACGACCCCGCGGGATATTTTCGTGGTCTTCTTGAGTTGGAGGAGAACAGCTGAGGCCGACGATCATTGCTTCGCGTTCTCAATTAATTGCTGAAGTCAGCGAGTGTCGCAGCTCGTTGATCTTCATAATGAATTCATCGACATTTTCCTGTCGAACTACAAGCGTGGGAACGATGATCTCCTTCGACTCTGGAACCACCGATTTGTCTCCTCGGAGGTATTTTGCCATGCAAACGATTGCCAGGCGCCCAAACTCGAACGGTTGCTGAACGACCGTGCCAAAAATCGCGCCCTCTTTCACTCCGGCCAATGTCTCGTCCTCCTCGTCAAAACAAACGATCTTCACCTGGCCGACTTTTCCGGCATCCTTCACGCTACTGAGGATCGCCGGACCGTTGTAACTCCAGAGCCCCACGAGAGCGGCCACATCCGGATGATTGACCAGCGTGTGAATTACGTTGGCCTTCGCGAGAAAGCGATCTGTGTCATCCGGGAGCACGTCGAGGATTCGGATTTTTGTGTCTTTTATCGCTTCCTTGATGCCGCTGACACGGTCCTTTGAGTTTTGGGCATCGATCTTCCCCAGGAAAATCATTGCCTTACCTCCCTCCGGAAGGGCCTGTTTTAGAAGCTCTCCGACCCGCTTGCCTGCGTCGTGGTTGTCCGTGCCGATGTAGCAGACACGGTCGCTTACCTGCGCGTCATTGTCCTGGGTAAACACCAGCGTCTTTTTGGCGGTCTCGTTGATGAAATGCGTCTGAGATACCGGATCGACAGGGCTGATTGCGAGACCGTCGATCCCTCTCGCCAGCAGGTCGTCGACAATCCGCTTTTGCTCAGCCGGAGTTCCCTCCGAAGCAACGAGGAAGTCGACTTTCACATCCTCGACTTCTCTCTCGGCCAACTCGCAGCCCTTGCGGGCCAATACCCAGAAATCCGATGCGCTATTGGCTACGAATGCCAATTCGAGTTGTTCCTTGCTTTCGACAGCGGATTCATCAGTCAAAGGAACCGGAGAGGGAGAAGGAGCCGAAGAAGGTCCTGAAGAGGGAGAACAGTTTGCAAAGAACGCAGCTGCAAGGCAAAGCGGGGCAACTCGGAGGAGGGGAATCACTCCAGAATTTTTACCGATGTCCAGACTTATCCGTCGAGGTCTTAATACAGGAATGTCGCGGCATTCCAACCATGAACGGTTCGCAAAAGAGCCTCGTTTCGAGAATCCTGAAAAGAGATTTACGCCTCCTATCGGAAATCATCCTCCTTCCCAGTCAGAACTTGCGGCCGCTCATCCGGGGATTGCGATGCCCGCTGCGGGCGACAAAGAACTTCTAGCCGCTGCCCGGTTTCCTATGCGCGTCTAATTGCCGGGCGCCCTTTAAACGCAAGAGCCCCTGTGCCATCTTGCCGTTCGTGGACATATAAGACCCGCTAAAACATGATCGTTTACATTAATGGAGAATCGCAGCCGGTAGAATTCGCCCGAAACGTCGCAGCCATGCTCGAAGAACTCAACCTGCCGGCGACGACTTTGCTCGTTGAGCACAATGGAACTGCGCTCCACAGGGAAGAATGGTCAGAACGACCCATTTCCGAAGGCGACCGATTTGAGCTGGTGCGGATTGTGGCGGGGGGCTGACTGTGAGGCGTGTGGGCGCAAAAAATTTCAGGCGACCGGTGTCACGACGATGCGGCTACCCTCGATTCTGACTACGCGCACCCGCGAATCGATTTCGACGAAGTCTCCGTCGCTCACGACGTCCACCAATTCGTCGGCGAATTCGACACTGCCGCTAGGATGCAAGGGACTTCGGGCGATGCCCTCCGCGCCCTCCCTCAATGAAGAGGCGTGGGTGATGGTCCCTTTTTCCTGGGAATGATTCAGGGCTGGGCCAGCTCCGAGCGAAGTACCCAGAACAAGATGATGGTAGAACGCTGTTCGCGGCAGAAAATGTGCGAGCACCACGCCCGCGATGACGGCTCCTCCCATCGCAATTGCGAGATTCAGTAACGGTCGGAGAAGCATTTCCGGTGAAGGAAAAATTCCCTCATCCGGATACCGATCGATCATTGCGAAAACCAGCGAGCCGATGACGAGCGCAGTTCCCAGCAGCCCGGGAACAATGGTTCCCGGCAATATGAAAATCTCAACGAGAATGAGGACGAGCCCCAGGAAGAACACGCCGAAGACCTCGTAACCGGCTAGACCTGCAACGAAATGCCCGGCGAAGAAAATGAGAAAGCACAACAAGGCGATAATTCCGGGGACGCCGAATCCGGGCGTTTTCATCTCGATATAAGTGCCGACGATTCCTCCCAACAAGAAGATCGGAGCAAGCACCGTAATGTAGTAGGCCAAACGCTCAAACCCCATCGGCTCGATTCGGACGATTTCGCCGGTATATCCCATCTGCTTAGCAATCTCTTCTGCTGAGTCTGCGATGCCTACGGCGAAGAGAGGGGTGCCGTTCACTAATTGAGTCGCTTCCTGGGCACTTAGGGTCAGTAATTTTCCCTTTTCGCACAGTATTTTGCCATTTACGACCAGTTCGATATCATCGTTGATGAATGCCTCGGCAATCTGCGGGTTGTGTTCATTTTTTTCTGCCACACTTCGGAAGTAGCCCGAGTAGTAGGACACGACCTTCTTTTTCATCGTCTCACCGAGATCCTGGCCTCCGCCCATTACGGGAGCCGCTGCGCCGATCGCACTGTAGGGGCTCATGAAAATATATCGGGTCCCCACCGCAATCATTGCTCCAGCAGATCCGGCGTTTGGATGCACCCAAGTGATTGTTTCGAGTCCGGAACGGTTGAGTGCATCGACAAGCTTCACCGCCGCGTCGAGTTCACCTCCCGGGGTATCCATGTCGAGGATTACTGCGGCCGCCCGGTTCGCGGAAGCTTCCTTCACTGCGCGGCGTACAAATGAAAATGCGGCCTTAGATATCGCGCCTTGCAGAGGGATTACGAAAACGGCTCCGTCGACGGCAGGAGTCGCTCTCACGACCTTCTTCGAAGCAGCTTTCGAATCCTCCGAACGAAGTGCCGCGCTTGTGGGCACATTGACCGCAAGAATCATCAACCAGAACATCGAGAGCATTCGGAGCATGGGCAATGAAACGTCGCGCGTGCGACCATTCCTCTCAAGTCGAATCATGGCTTGAAAGCAGCGAGCGACTCGGAGAGCAAATTTTTCAAACATTTGATGGCCGCTGAATACGAAGTTGGGCCTCCATTCGTGCCTCGCGTTTCGGAGCGGGGAAGCATGATAAGTGTCACGCAACACATGCCATGCCACTTCACGGCTCCTCGCGCATCATCATCGACTCGATTCCAGTCAAGCGAATCAAAATCGCACGACGAATAAAGGGCCGCCGGATTGGGGACGAATCTTTGTTAGAGTACCTGATCTGCTTTGGGAATGCTGACGACCTTTTCCGGTGTGACGTAGGGGTTGCCTGGGCTGGGAGTCGGAGTCACGTGTTCCACCGGCCTCCGGATTTTCCAGCGTTCTGGGCTGTCCGCATATTGGTTACTACAGGCGGTAGCGAAGAGCATCGCAACAATAAGAAATGGAAAAAATTTCATGGACGGTTTGACTGGGATGACATCCAATTCGGGCGACAACTGCAAACCTTTTGCCCCTTAATTTCGGTCGAATCAGGCCCCACCCATTTTAACAATCATGTCAAACTGAGCCTTCGTGAGCGGCATCACGGAGAGGCGTGAATGTCGAATGAGCGGAATGTTTTCAAGTGATTTTTCCGACTTGATCGCGCTCAGAGGTACAGGGTGGAGGAATGGTTTCTTAGGAATCAAATCGACGCATAGCCAGGTTTCGCTGTTAGCGGTCGGATCCGGATATGCCTGCTTCGCGACGGATGCGATCCCTACAACGGACTTTTCCGAGACGCTGTGGTAGAAAAGCACGGCATCTCCCCGTTTCATGGCGGCCAGGTTGTTTCGCGCCTGGAAATTGCGGACTCCGGTCCAGGCCGTCCGTTTGTCCCTCACAAAGTCATCCCACGAATAGGCCGAGGGTTCCTGTTTCACGAGCCAGTATTGCATGGCAGTTTTCTAGGCGATGTGCCAATGATGAACCAGCGCTGAAATGGGCGGAGGCGCCTCAGCCGTTAGGGGAAGCGCCTCCAGTAGGGGACAACTGTAAGCCGGATTCTGTGCACCCGCGGTCGTAAAGTGGCCACGGGCCGGCGATCATTTATCTCGTCCTGCCTGGCAGGACGCCCGCCCCGTTCCGGAGAACGAGGCGTGGTGCGACTAATACCCGGGAAGTGTTTCGCCGGAGCGAAACGGGCAGGCGGCCCATTCCCTGTTCTGTCTTGCACCGCATGGGGTTTGTCGTGCCCCGTTGCTCGCGCTTCGGGCGGTGAGCTCTTACCTCGCCTTTTCACCCTTGCCTCAAGTTGCTTGCGCTCTTCGAGGCGGTTTGTTTTCTGTGACACTTTCCGTGACTCCAACCTTTCGTCTGGAGTCCCCGCGTTTATCACGCGGCATGGCGCCATATGGTGTCCGGACTTTCCTCCCTGCGCCGGGCGCAGAGCGATCACCCATCATCCCCTCCATTGATCATAGTGTAGGCAAATTGAAATGCAATCGAGGTTCCTGGCGCTGGCGCTTTTTGATCATATTGAGAAGCATTCAACACGACGCTGCGCATCTCGCGTGATCGTATGATGCATTTGATTCTCGCCGATGCACCGAAAAATGATTTTGTGTCTCTGAGCCCGGAGGAATCCGGAAACTGGATTAAAACCGCGGAACAGCCTTTGCTATGCCGCGTGAAGGAATTTTCCACGTATCTGTCGAAACTGAATGAAGTGCTTTAAGCCTCTCCAAAGTCCAGGTGGTAAACTTGGCGCCTGCGGCGTCGGTATTCTTGTTGATCTTAACGGTGCCAAAACTCATGGCCTGATCGAACAGGCTATGCAAATCCTCCGCAATATCGATCATCGTGGTGCTCGAGGGGCAGAAGAGCATACCGGTGATGGTGCCGGATTGATGATCCAGAAACCGCATTCCTTTTTTAGAGAGGTGGTGCCGAACTTGCCGGATCATGATCAATATGGCGTCGGACAGATTTTCCTTCCGAAGGATCTCTGGAAACAAATCGAGCTTAAGAAACTCATCAACAAGATCTGCGTTGCGGAAGGATTCAATGTCATTCACTGGCGCGAGGTTCCCGCGAACAACGAGGGGCTCGGCCGAACGGCTCTCCAATCTGAGCCTTCAATTTTCCAGTTTTTTGTCGAACTCAGGAAACAATCAACCGTCAAGTCCCTGGATGAAAAGATTTATGTGCTTCGGCGACTTGTTGAAAAGGCAGTTGCGAAGTCGGGTCTGGCAAAGGGCGATCTTTTTTATATCTGCTCGTTCGACCGGCGCCGGTTGGTCTACAAGGGGCTTCTTACCTGCGCGCAGGTTGGCACGTATTTTCCGGACCTCACGGACAAGCGAATGCGAACGGCTCTTGTGCTCATGCATTCGCGTTTTGGTACGAACACGCTTGGTGCATGGGACCTTGCACACCCATATCGCGTGACCGTGCACAACGGGGAGATCAACACGCTGCGCGGGAATCTGAACCGGATGAAGACTCGCGAAGCAGAACTTGCGAGCGATTTTTTCGGAGCCGACATCGAGAAGATCAAGCCGGTAACCTCGGAGGGGATGAGCGATACGGCCGTCCTCGACAACGTCCTTGAACTGTTGCTGCTTGAGGGACGAAGCCTTCCGCATGCTTTGCGCATGCTGGTTCCGGAGGCCTGGCACCGCGATAAACTCATCGACCCAAAGCGCCGCGCCTTTTACGATTTTCACTCAACGTTGATGGAGCCGTGGGATGGTCCGGCACTCATTGCCGCCACCGACGGTACGCGGGTAGCGGCAGTTCTCGATCGAAATGGCCTTCGACCGTGTCGATATTGCGTCACAAAGGGGAACATTCTCATTATGGCAAGCGAGGCCGGCGTACTGGGTACGCCCCCTAGCGATGTCGTTCTGCAAGGGCGACTTAAGCCGGGTGAATTGTTCATGGCTGACACTATCCAGAAGCGAATTGTACCGGAGGACGAGATATTTGAGGAACTTACGGATACGCCATACGCTGAGTGGCTGGCGGCGAATCGGGTCAAACTCGCGGATCTCGTCGATACCGAGGATATTTCGACGCCTGTGGATAATCTGGAGGCGTGCCAGC
Source organism: uncultured Verrucomicrobiae bacterium (assembly GCA_963805815.1). GTDB lineage: Bacteria > Verrucomicrobiota > Verrucomicrobiia > Chthoniobacterales > Chthoniobacteraceae > CAWDWA01. The sequence goes on along the minus strand of CAWDWA010000030.1, from coordinate 90,015 downwards.
GTGCCGCAGGCTACACGATGGAGTCGGTACGGGTGCTCTTGCAGCCCATGGCGCGCGACGGCAAAGATCCGCTCGGCTCGATGGGTAACGACACGCCGCCAGCTTTTCTATCGGACCGCTTCAAGCCCCTCTTCAATTACTTTACCCAGCTATTTGCGCAAGTATCGAACCCGCCACTCGATTATCTGCGTGAAGAACTCGTGACCACGCTGATTACCCACATTGGTCGACAGCACAACATATTGGAGGAGACACCCGAACATTGCCGGCAGGTGATGCTCAAGTCGCCCATTCTCACGCATGGCGAGCTTGAGGTGCTGCGGCATCTGGATGAGAATAACATTCGATCGCATGAGCTCGATGCGACATTCGACAAAAGCAAGAAGATGGAGGACGCGATTGTAGAGCTTCGGTCGCAAGCAGCGGAGGCAATCCGCAACGGAGCGGAAATCTTGATTCTCTCTGACCAGAGTCTCTGCCGTGAGCGGGTCGCTCTGCCTGGTCTTCTGGCTGTCGGAGCTCTGCATCACCACCTGATCCGAGTCGGTCTTCGCACCCGGGCTGCGCTAGTCGTTGCTTTTGCGCAGCCCTGCGCGGTTCATCATATCGTGACGCTGATTGGTTACGGGGCGGACGCAATTCATCCGTGGCTTGCTTTCGAATCCGTGGCTCAGCTTGTCCGTGACGGATGGGTCGATTCCGATGCAAAGACCGCGCAGTTAGCCTACAAGAAGGCGCTCGAGGGTGGCATATTCAAAGTGATGTCGAAAATGGGAATCTCTACGCTCGAAAGTTACAAGGGCGCGCAGGTGTTCCAGACGATCGGGCTTAACCCTGAATTCGTGGATGAGTATTTCACCGGGACAACCGCGCATCTTTCCGGAGTGGGGTTCGAGCAGGTCGAACGCGAGACGCTCGAGCAGCACGAGATTGCGTTCGAGCCAACGATAGCGGCAAACCTCTCGTTGGACGTGGGTGGCGATTTTTATTGGCGCCGTGATGGTGAGGTTCATCAATGGAACCCGCTCACGGTGGGCAAACTTCAACATGCGGTCCGGACAAATGATCTCGAGGCTTACAAGGAGTTTGCTCACTACCTGAATGGTCAGGAGAGACGGCTCCAGACGATCAGAGGCCTGATCGACTTTAATTTCGAAGAAGGCGCTTCTATTCCGATTGAAGAAGTGGAGCCTGTGGAGAACATCTTCAAGCGATTCTCGACAGGGTCCATGTCACTTGGCGCTCTTAGCACCGAAGCACACGAGTGTCTTGCGATTGCAATGAATCGCATCGGTGGGAAGGCCGGAAGTGGCGAGGGGGGTGAGCAGGTGGAGCGTTTCGGAACGGAAAAAGAGTGCGCAATGAAACAGGTTGCGAGTGGCCGGTTCGGCGTAACGATCAACTATCTCGCAAATGCAAAGCACATCGAGATCAAGATGGCGCAGGGCGCGAAGCCGGGCGAAGGGGGCGAACTGCCTGGTGCGAAGGTAAACGAAGAAATTGCTTCAGTGCGATTTACAACTCCCGGGGTAGGACTCATTTCGCCACCACCGCATCACGATATCTATTCGATCGAAGACTTGGCGCAGCTTATCCACGACTTGAAGTGCGCGAATCCGGAGGCGGAGATTCATGTGAAACTGGTCTCCATTGCGGGAGTCGGAACTATCGCGGCCGGTGTCGCGAAAGCGCGGGCCGACGCCATTCTCATCGCGGGCGACAGTGGAGGAACCGGGGCGGCGATCAAGACTTCCATTAAGTCGGCAGGGGCACCCTGGGAAATTGGTCTAGCAGAAACTCAGCAGGTGCTCATGCGCAACAATCTACGTTCGAGAGTGTTGCTTCGTGCTGACGGCGGAATGAAGACGGGGCGTGACGTGGTGATCGCGGCATTGCTGGGCGCGGAGGAGTATGGATTCGGTACGTCACCCATGGTCGTAATCGGCTGCATTATACTGCGCAAGTGCCACTGCAACACGTGCTCTGTGGGTGTTGCGACTCAGGATCCTCGCCTGCGTGCGAAATTTACCGGGGATCCGGAACATGTTGTAAATTATATGCGGTTTATGGCGGAAGAAGTACGCGAGCTGATGGCGAACCTGGGCTTCCGGACGATGGACGAAATGATCGGTCGCGTGGACTGCCTGAAGCCGCGCGCCGTAAAGTCGCCGAAAGGCGGTGTTCTGGATATCTCGCAGCTTTTGTATAAGCAGCCCGCGACGGATTACCCGCGACGGAAACGGTCTCAAAACCATAAGCTTGAGGATAAGATGGATCACAAGCTCATCGAGCAGGCCGCGCCTGCACTCGAAAGGGGCCAAGCGGTTCGGATTGATATGAAGATCGGCAACAGGGATCGTACGGCGACGACGTTGCTGAGTTCGGCGGTGGCCAAGCGATACGGCGCGGCAGGCCTCCCTGATGACACGATCAGAATCAACCTTACAGGAACGGCCGGGCAGAGTTTCGGTGCATTTCTGGCTCGGGGGATCAGTCTGCAACTGACTGGCGAGGCAAACGATTATGTGGGAAAGGGTCTTTCAGGGGGACGGATCGTGGTGACGGTGCCCAGCGACGCGGCATTCAAGGCATCCGAGAACATCATCATCGGCAATGTCGCGCTCTACGGAGCGACAAAAGGAACTGCGCATTTCAATGGGATGGCTGGTGAGCGGTTTGCTGTTCGAAATTCAGGTGCAATTGCTGTGGTAGAAGGGGTTGGAGACCATGGATGTGAATATATGACCGGCGGAGTCGTGGTGATTCTCGGGCGAACCGGGAAAAACTTTGGTGCGGGCATGAGTGGCGGCGAGGCATTCGTCTACGACCCGGAACGTCGGTTGCCTGACCGCTTGAACACCGCGATGATCAGTGCGGAACCACTTGTAGATGTCCGCGATCACGATCTCGTTATGCGTTTGCTCGAGAATCACGTGGCTTATACCAACAGCACGAAAGCGAAGAAGATCCTCGATAACTGGGAGAAGGAGCGCAGGTATTTCGCGAAAGTGATCCCCCATGCATACGCGGAAGTTGCCGCGAAGCAACTCTCCGAGGGACGTGACATCCGCGTGACCGTCCCGCCCCGCGTTAAAATCGCCGCTTAAACAGATTATGGCCGACGACCATCCAAACGGATTCCTGAAACTGAAACGCGCGCCGATCGGAAAGCGCAATGCGGGTTTGCGCATTGGTGACTTCGACGAAATATGGAAACCGAAGTGGGACACCGCGCACCTTCAGGAGCAGGGCATGCGCTGTATGGACTGTGGTGTCCCCACTTGCATGGGCGGATGTCCAATCGGGAACATAATTCCCGATTGGAACGACCTCGTTTCGCGCAACCATTGGCAGGCAGCACTGCGTAGGCTCCACGCAACCAACAACTTCCCGGAATTTACGGGTTACACCTGCCCGGCTCCCTGTGAGCCGGCATGTGTCCTATCCATTAATGATTCGCCGGTAACGATCAAGAGTATCGAGCGTGCGATTGTGGACAGGGGATGGGAACAAGGTTGGATCGTCCCCGAACCGCCTCACTCCCGTTCCGGGAAGAGAGTCGCAGTGGTGGGCAGTGGACCGGCAGGTCTGGCAGCAGCTCAACAGCTGAACAGGGCAGGTCACGAAGTCACGGTCTTCGAACGGGACGACCGAATTGGAGGCCTGATGGTTTATGGAATTCCGGATTTCAAATTTGCAAAGCTGCAGGTTGATCGCCGGGTCGACCAGATGACGAAGGAAGGAGTCATCTTCAGGACTAGTATCGAGATTGGTAACGACGTGACTCTGAATGAACTTCGCGAACAATTTGATGCGGTGTGTCTCGCCCTTGGAGCGCAGCTGCCGCGTGACGTGCAGGCGCCGGGCAGGGAACTGGATGGGATCCATTTCGCGATGAAGTTTCTAATGGGCGAGAACAAACATCAGTCCGGGCGCTTGAGCGAAGCTCCGATATCTGCCGTTGGCAAGAATGTCGTCGTGCTGGGAGGCGGTGATACCGGGGCGGACTGCGTAGCGACATCCCATCGGCAAGGCGCAAAGGAAGTGACGCAGATTAGCATCAATTTTCAGTACCCAACGACCCGTCCGGCGAACAACCCGTGGCCGGAGTGGCCGAAAACTTACATACGCACGTATGCGATTGAGGAGGGGGGAGTGGAGCAGTTCAGTGCAGATGCAACGGCGTTCCTCGATGAAAATGATGATGGCGTCGTGGACGTGCTGGTTGTGGATCGAGTTGAGTGGGCGTACGAGGATCGTGGTGGCAAGCCAGTGCGTGTGGGCCGGAAGGTTGTGGAAGAAGGGGTTCGTATCCCTGCCGATCTGGTATTAATTGCGATTGGATTCAAGGGCGCCGAAACGGGACCCTTTGCCGATACCGGTCTAGAGATCACCGACTGGGGTACTTTCAAGACCGACGAGAACATGATGACAAACATCCCGGGAGTATTTGCCTCAGGTGATGCTCGCAGGGGCCAGTCGATCGTGGTTTGGGCTATCGGTGAGGGACGTGATGCTGCTGGTTGCATCGATAAATACCTGATGGGCGAAAGCAAATTGCCAAAAAGTCTGCGGACCCGAAACGCTCCGATCGGGCGGATTTAATTCCGCTGGTGCGCGGGTGCATTATACGGGTTGACCGATAATATTGGTGATCAGTTACTCCGAGCCTTCAACCCGAATATCCCCGAAGCTCAGTTAACATGCTGCCTGCGGTTCTTTGTCGAGTGGGAACTTTCGCGTGGCGATTGCGGACCGGTGTATTTTCGTGATTTGCATTTCACCCTCCCCGCTATCGACATATTAGTTGCGGACGATGGACATACAGGTAGCAACGCTTTGTGATTCGGCCGCCGACTATCATGGTAAACTTTGTGTCCTTGGGGCCTTTGATACGATCGTGGCACCGCGCGTGCCGGCTGTGCACCCTCAGTGCGCTGTCGCACTACGCGTGGTCTTCAGGAAGGAAGAAGAAGGGGAACATGGGATGAGTGTGCGTATCATTGATGAGGATGGTCAACATATCGTTCCGCCGATTGATGCGAAGGTAAATGTGCAAATCCCGGAAGAGGTCTTCTTTCTGAGCCGGAATGCGATTCTCAACCTTCAACAGCTCAAATTCCCGAAGGCTGGACTTTACGAAGTAGAGATTGCTTTCGATAACGAGGCGAGGGCGAGTGTCCCGCTCCAGGTGAGAGTGGTAAAGTAAAATAAGCAGATTTTGCGTCTAAATGCTGCTTGATGCAGTCTGTTAGTTGACGGCAGGGCACGGCATCTGCGAGTTTGCGCGCCATGTTTCGGAAATCGCTTTCCATTCTATCACATTTGCTCTTTGCGGCTTTTCTGGTCGGCTGCGCCACTTCTGAGCAGTCGAGCCGGTCGACCGCTCTGGTAAGCCGGGGCGCTTCGGGCACAGAGATCGTTTCTTCGTACGCTCCGCGACCGGAGTTCGAGCTTCCAGCAACGGGAGGCAGTGAAATTATTTCGGGGGCGCCTGCGATCTATGCAGATTCGGCGATCATGATCGATGCATACACTGGCGAAGTGCTGTTTCAAAAGAATGCGGATCAGCGCCGGGCCGTAGCCAGCACGCAGAAACTGCTTACGGCGATGATTCTGCTCGACAGCGGAAATCTTGATCAGACGGTGACAATTGAATCCTCAGATATGCGCGTCGAGCCGATGAAGCTGGGGATCAAGGCGGGGGAACGCTACACCCGCCGGGAACTGCTGCGGGTGCTGCTGATCAAGAGTTGTAACGATGCGGCGGCGGCGCTTGCTCGTGACAATGCGGGTAGTTTGTCCGCGTTCGCGGCCAAGATGAATCGGAAAGCTTATCAACTCGGTGCCACGAGTTCCAACTTCGTCAATCCGCACGGCCTCACGGAACCGGGTCAATTCTCTACCGCTCGAGACATGGCGCGGATTGCGTTTGCGGCATACCAATACCCATTCATCCGGTCGACAGTTCGAGAGCCCTTTGTCACCTTCCGGTTCAATAGCGGCCGCTCCGTAACTCTTGAAAGCACGAACAAGTTGCTCGGGCGCGATCCCGCAATCACCGGGATGAAGACAGGATATACGGCGGCAAGCGGAAGATGCCTGGTCACGAGCGCAAGAGTGGGAGGGCGCGCGCTGATTTTCGTCCAGCTTGGTAGCAAGACGAAATACATTTTCAATGATGCAGCGCGCATGGTGCACTGGTCCCCTTCGACCTGGCGGTATGCGCAGCGGTTTTGATTGGATTCATGGTTACCGCGTCGATAGAGCCGCAGCTTCGGGCATCGAATTTGCGGAGGTCTTTTCGGATTGGATCACGCCGTGTGGAGGTGCTCCGAGGAATTAGTATGGAGATCCACCAGGGCGAATCTGTTTTCCTCTGTGGAGCTTCCGGAGCAGGGAAGACAACGCTTCTTTACACGCTTGCCGGGCTAGAACGTCCGGAAGCCGGGGAAGTGGTTTTCGAAGGACGCAAACTCTACAAGGGAAGCGAGCGCGCACAGGCGAAGCTCCGCAATGAACGCATTGGTTTTGTATTTCAGGGATACTTTTTACTTCCAGAACTGACAGCTCTGGAAAACGTGATGCTGCCGCGCATGATTGATCGGCGGCCGGATCGCAAAGTGGCGGAAATGGCGCTTGAAATGGTCGGGCTTTCCGAGCGCGCTCATCATCTGCCTGCGGAACTTTCGGGAGGGGAACAGCAGCGCGTCGCGATTGCGCGTGCGCTGATTAATGATCCCAGTCTGATTTTCGCCGATGAGCCCACTGGAAATCTCGATTCGAAAACCGGCGCGGCGATCGTAGATTTGCTGCTTGCACTCGTTCGGGAAAACCACAGAACATTGATCGTCGTGACACATGACCCGAGTCTTGCAGAACGCGGGGACAGACGTCTCGAAATTAAAGATGGCCTCCTCAGCGCCTGATGGTCGGCGGGCGCCTCTCTTTGAAATCAATTCAATGAAGATTTACATCGACGGCAAATTCTTTTCGGAAGAAGAGGCGAAGATCTCAGTGTTCGATCATGGCCTGCTATATGGGGACGGTATCTTCGAAGGCATTCGATTCTACAACGGTCGGGTATTCCGATTACAGGAGCACATCGATCGCCTCAACGATTCGGCAAAAGCGCTTTGCCTGAAGATCCCGCTTTCGCGGGAAGTGTTGGCAGAGGCCATTTTGGAGACAATTCGGCAGAATGAGCTGCGAGATGGATACGTGCGACTGATTGTCACACGTGGGGAAGGGAATCTGGGACTAAGCCCGGATCGCTGTAAGTCACCCACCGTGATCATCATCGCGGGGAGCATTGCATTGTATCCGAAGAGCATGTATCGCGATGGTCTGGAAGTAGTCACATGCAGCACGCGCCGAATTGCGCCGGCTGCATTGAGCCCGACCGTGAAGTCGTTGAATTACCTAAACAACGTTCTCGCCAAAATTGAGGCGAATCACGCTGGGGCTGCCGAGGGCATCATGCTCAACGAGCAGGGATTCGTCGCGGAGTGCACCGGAGACAACATCTTTGCTCTCAAACGCGGGATACTTTCCACTCCTCCAATCTCTGCGGGTGCGCTCAGGGGAATCACACGCGAGGTGGTTTATGAGATCGCCGAGGAGTTTGGTATTCGCCTCATTGAAAGCCAGATGACGACTTACGATCTTTACACGGCGGACGAGGCATTTCTCTCCGGGACGGCTGCGGAAATCATCGCGATGGTGCGCCTCGACAGCCGTGTGATCGGCGACGGCAGGACGGGTCCCGTTACATTGCGCTTCATAGAGCGTTTCCATGAGTTGACACAAACCTCTGGAACGCCAATTTATGAGTGACCGGCAGTTCATTACGTGATATTCCCTGCTGGCGGCTGCTTTAATGCATTGCGACGTTTGCAAGAATAATCAGGCGACTGTTTTCCTTACCCAGATTGTGGACGGGAAGATGCAGAAGGTGAATCTCTGCGAGTCCTGCTCGAAAGAGAAGGGTGTGACCGACCCGACAGGCTTCGCGCTTGCGGACCTGTTGCTGGGGATGGGGGCTGCCCAGGAGATAGAGAAGGGTGCTGCGGGGGAGAGTTGCCCGGTGTGCGGGTTTACGCAGACCGATTTTAAAAAGACCGGGCGGCTTGGTTGTGCGCTCTGTTACGAAACATTCGAGACGGGGCTTGATACCCTCTTGAAAGCGATGCACAAGGGGCTTACCCACACGGGTAAGATTCCAACTCGCCTTTATCGGAGCCTTCAAATCGATAATCAGAGAAAGAATTTGCAGCGCGATCTTCAGAAGGCTGTCGAAGAGGAGCGATATGAGTCAGCCGCAGAGATCCGGGATCAGTTGAGAAAGCTGGAAGAGGGAATCGGTGCTTAAGATGAATCTTTTCGGGATCACTTCGAACTCGGGTGAGTGGTTGAAAGGGGAAGGACCACATCATCAGATCGTTATCAGCAGCCGCGTTCGCCTCGCGCGAAACCTGAGAGACTTTTCATTTCCGGGATGGGCAAAGAAAGCCGAGCGTCTGCGAATCCTCGAGCACATTAAGCCCAGGGTTAAGGCATTGCCTGAGATGAGCGATGCTTTTGCCGAGTATCTTCAAGATCTTACAGCGTTGGAGAAACAGGTCCTTGTGGAGCGACATCTCATAAGCCGGGAGCATGCAGCGAAGGGCACAGGCAGCGCCGTCGTGATGAATTTTGATCAGACGCTGAGTATCATGATCAACGAGGAAGATCATCTTCGGATGCAGGCCATTCGGTCCGGATTACAGCTTGAAGAGGTGTTCAAGATGATTGACCAGGTGGATAGCGCTCTTGAGGCCAAACTCGACTACGCATTCCATCCCCGACTCGGATATCTCACGGCGTGCCCAACCAACGTTGGTACGGGAATGCGTGCTTCAGCGATGGTGCATCTCCCCGGGTTGGTCCTCGGCGAGCAGGTGAACCAGGTCATTCAGGCAGTAAACAAAATTGGACTTGCGGTGCGTGGTTTGTATGGCGAAGGGACTGAAGCAATGGGGAACCTGTTCCAGGTATCGAATCAGACGACCCTCGGTGAGACCGAGGACGATATTATTGGCCGCCTCAATAAGGTTATCTTGCAGATAATAGAGCACGAGCAGAACGCCCGGCAAAACTTGTTGCATAAAAAGCCCAATACGATCTTGGATAACGTGGGGAGGGCGTATGGCGTGCTCATGAACGCCTATTCCATGACTTCGAAAGAAGCACTGAACTTGTTATCCTTCATGAAACTCGGCGTCGATCTCGGCTTTTATGCAGAGGATCAGAGGATTCCAATCGACGAGCTTTTCATGGAGACTCAGCCTGCCCACCTACAGAAAAACTCCAAACGGAAGCTTACTGCTGCAGAACGCGATACGGTGCGAGCTGAGATCATTCGAGGTAAGTTGAAAACCTTTCCCAAACCTGATATAACGAAAGTGATTCCGGTATCCCGCGGTCCCGAGAAAAAAAATGATGAATAACTTCACTCCTAGAGCACAGCAGGTGTTGGCATTGGCGCGGAAAGAAGCGGATCGGTTCAACCACAATTATGTGGGAACAGAGCACCTTCTTCTAGGACTGATCAAACTAGGTCAGGGGGTTGCCGTCAATGTGCTCCAAAAGATGGGGCTCGATCTCGAGACGGTGCGCATGGAGGTTGAAAAGCAGGTAGGGTCCGGTCCCGAGACCAAGATGGTCGGGAATATTCCCTACACGCCGCGAGTGAAGAAAGTGTTGGCGCTCGCCGGTAAAGAGGCGAAGTCGCTCAATCATTCGTATGTTGGCACGGAGCATATTCTTCTAGGTCTGCTTCGCGAAGGTGAAGGTGTGGCCGCGAGGGTTCTTAAGAATTTGGAAGTAGACATCGAAAGGACCCGTAACGAGATCCTGAAGGAACTTGACCCGAATTTTACACCGCCCGAATCGGAGCAGGATAGCACTTCCGGTGAGGCGGCGAGTAGTAGGAAAGATGTCAAGACTCCTGCGCTACGTGCGTTTGGGCGGGATCTCACGGAGCTCGCGAAAAAGGACGAGATGGACCCGGTCATTGGGCGCAAGAACGAAATTGAACGGGTGGTGCAGGTTCTCTGTCGGCGCACAAAGAACAATCCGGTATTGCTGGGCGAAGCGGGCGTAGGCAAAACCGCCATTGTAGAAGGTTTAGCCCAGGAGATCGCTGCGGGTAATGTGCCTGAGATACTTCGCGATAAGAAAGTGATCACGCTCGACCTGGCACTTATGGTCGCCGGGACGAAGTATCGCGGTCAGTTCGAAGAGCGTATCAAGGCGGTCATGGACGAGATTCGGCGTTCAAAAAACATCATTCTATTTATCGACGAGCTTCACACGATTGTCGGTGCGGGTTCGGCGGAGGGTGCCATGGACGCGTCGAACATTATCAAGCCGGCGCTGAGTCGCGGTGAACTCCAGTGCGTGGGAGCCACGACACTGAATGAATACCGGAAATATATCGAAAAGGACGCCGCCCTTGAACGTCGGTTCCAGACAGTGAAAGTCGAGGCTCCGAGCGTGGATGAAACCATTCAGATTTTGAAAGGACTGCGTCCGAAGTATGAGGCGCACCACAAAGCGAGACTGACGGATTCGTCGCTGGAGGCTGCCGCAAAGTTGTCTGATCGCTATCTCACCGGGCGTTTCCTGCCGGATAAAGCAATCGACGTGATGGACGAGGCTGGTGCCCGCGCACGTATCGCCTCGATGACACGTCCGCCCGACGTGAAGCATATCGAACAGGAAATCGAAGAGATTCGCCTCGAGAAGGAATCTTCGATTAAGGAGCAGGATTTCGAGAAAGCAGCGGCTCTCCGAGACACGGAGAAACGGGCCAGGGAAAAGCTTGAACGAATTCTCGCTGAATGGCGCGAGCAGCGCGAGGAGAAAGAGGTCGTCGTAACCGAGGATGACATGATGCACATCGTGTCGAAGTGGACAGGGGTGCCGCTGCAGCGAATGGAGCAGAAGGAAACGCAGAAGCTTCTGAATATGGAGGCAGATCTGAAGAGGTATGTCATCGGCCAGGATGAAGCCGTTATCGCGATCAGCAAGGCGCTACGTCGTTCCCGTGCCGATCTCAAGGATCCGAAGCGCCCGATTGGCTCATTTATTTTTCTCGGTCCCACCGGCGTCGGGAAAACATTCTTGGCCCGGACGCTCGCCGAGTTCATGTTCGGGGATTCGGATGCCTTGATTCAGATCGACATGTCAGAGTACATGGAGAAATTCACCGCGTCCCGCCTGATTGGATCTCCTCCCGGTTACGTGGGTTACGAGGAAGGTGGTCAGCTCTCCGAAGCGGTCCGTCGGCGACCATATTCCGTGGTTCTTTTCGACGAGATCGAAAAAGCTCATCCGGACGTAATGCACCTTCTGCTACAGATCCTGGAGGAGGGCAAGGTGACAGATAGCCTTGGGCGGAAGGTCGACTTTCGGAATACCATCATTATCATGACTTCGAATGTCGGGGCGAGTTTGATCAAACGGCAGATGACCGTCGGGTTCGGTGCGCCGTCGGATAATGAGGATTACGACAGCATGCGGGACAAAATCCTCGAGGAGACAAAAAAGGTGTTCAAGCCCGAGTTTATCAATCGGCTCGACGATTTGATCGTCTTCCACACGCTTTCCAAGCCTGATTTGATCCATATTGTGGATCTCGAAGTGGAAAAGGTTCTGGCTCGCGTGAAGAGCAAAGATATCAGCATCCAGCTCGATTCCAGTGCGAAAGAATTCCTCATCGAGAAGGGATATGATCCAGCTTATGGCGCGCGTCCAATGAGACGTGCTGTTGAGCGATATCTTGAAGATCCGATCGCCGAGGAGATTCTGCGCGGGAATATCAAGGAGGGCGACAACGTAATTGTTTCAGCGGGCGACGGAAAACTCTCCTTCGAAGTTCCCGAAGGCACTCATGCGAGTGCAAGTTAAGGAAAGCCTTTGAACGATGAAAATGTCGAGAGCGGCTGCGTTGAGCAGCCGCTTTTCATTTAGCGAAACAGTTCCCCGAACATGCGAACCCCCTACATCAAAGTATCAAGTCTCTTCGTTCGCGATTTCTATGATCGGCACTCGAAATCATTGGAGATGAAGTTGCTGAACGATCAGAACGGGCTTCAACGGGTCATCAGCGAACCTACCATCAATCGTCCCGGCCTCGCTCTTTCCGGCTTTTACAAGTACTTTGCAGAGAAGCGAGTGCAGGTTGTTGGCAGCGCCGAGGTGTCGTATCTCGAGAGCTTATCGCAGGAACAGGCGCGTGTGCGGATTCGGGAACTTTGCTCCAAGCCGATTCCCTGCATTGTTGTCTCCCGGGGAATAACACCGAGGCCGTTTTTATTGGAGGAAGCGGAAGCTTCAGACATAGCAGTGTTTTCGACTCCCATGATCACGATGCAGTTCATCAATGCTGCGACGATTGCGCTGGAGTTGGAGTTCGCGCCCTCTCGGATGGAGCATGGCAGCATGGTAGATGTTCATGGGGTTGGAGTGCTCGTGCGCGGTTCAAGTGGCATCGGGAAGAGCGAATGCGCGCTGGGCCTAATCGAACGAGGGCATAGTCTCGTAAGTGATGATATTACGCGGTTTCGCGCCTTTGAAGGGAAAGAATTGATTGGAAATGCACCCGACATCATTCGACAACACATGGAAGTGCGGGGTCTCGGTATCATCGACGTTTCTTCGATTTTCGGAGTTGGCGCGATTCGCGCAGAGAAGCGTCTTGACCTTGTTGTGACATTAAAAGATTGGCAGGAAGTGGAAGACATTGATAGAATAGGTCTTGAACAGGATTACTATGAGATTCTTGGTATACGGGTTGTACATGTGACGATTCCGGTGCGCATGGGGAGAGACCTTGCGAGGCTGGTCGAGGTCGCCGCGATGGACCAGAAACTCAAGAGTATGGGGCACTACAGTGCATCCCGATTTAATGAAAGACTACTGAGCTTAATGCAGAACAAAAGGAGCTTTGATGGGAATTCTCAGTCGTAGATCCGCCGCAGACTCTACGAAAAAGAGCAGCAAGGAGATCACGATAGTGAACCGCCTGGGACTGCACGCACGCCCGGCGGCTATGTTCGTAAAGAGCTGCAATCGATTCAAGTCGGAGATCTGGGTCGAAAAAGACGGGGAGCAAGTCAGTGGTAAGAGCATCATGGGGTTGATGATGCTCGCTGCCGGTCAGGGTTCGAAACTTCTGATTTCCTGCGAAGGAACGGATGCCGATGACGCGCTGCGGGAAATCGAAGGGTTGATCGAGCGCCGGTTTGACGAAGAGTGAAGGTAGAGGACGAAGTTCCAACCGTGATTCACTTGAAACTGCAAAGCATCACGCCATTTTTTTGAGCACATCACAAGGACCCAGACCGCATGACCGATGACACGGAGCGAGTTGAAAAGCGAATCCACGGTGTGGGTGTCTCACCCGGCATTGCGCGGGGAAGTGTGTTTGTCCATCGGCAGGATGATGAAGAACCTCCTGTTCGGCACATCAGTGAGAGTGAAATAGCCGGGGAAATAGCGCGGTTCGAGTCGGCTCTCATCGCCACTCGCAGCCAGATCCTTGAAATGCAGCAGAGGATCGCGGAGGCGATTGGTGCCAAGGATGCGGGCATCTTCGACGCGCACCTGCTGGTCGTTGAGGATCGGACGTTGATCGATGAAGTCTTGCGTACGCTGAAACGTGACATGACGAACGTCGAGCACGTGTTTACGCAGGTGGCGAATCGCTATACGAAGACGTTGAGCGAAATCGACGATCCCTATCTGCGGGAGCGGGCGCTCGACATTCATGATGTGGCGCGTCGGGTCGTGCACAACCTGCTTGGGCGCACGAGTGCATCGCTCGCGAGCGTGCACTCACCGCATATTGTGGTTGCGCACAATCTCACGCCCTCCGATACCGCACAGCTTAATCGGGATTTCGTCCTTGGATTTGCGACGGATGTTGGCAGTCGGACTTCACACACCGCCATTATGGCCCGTTCCTTGAATATCCCGGCGGTGGTGGGGCTGCACACGATTAGTGAGACACTGCAAACTGGTGACCAGATCCTGCTCGACGGTTACAACGGCTACGTCATCGTTAATCCGAACGATCAGACGCTTTGGGAGTACGGCGAGCTTGAGATCAAGAAGAGTGAGGTCGAGGAGAAGCTGGTCGAACTTCGGGAAACCGTATCGACAACAGTTGATGGAAGACACATTGTGCTTTCGGCAAACATCGAGATGCCGACAGAGGCGGAACTGGTACGCCAGAGTGGGGCTGAAGGGATCGGTCTGTATCGGACGGAATTTTTCTACCTGAATAAGGAACGACTTCCGGACGAAGAGCAGCAGTACCGCAACTATATCGAGGTGGCTGATGGCATGAAACCGCACTCGGTGATTATCAGAACACTCGATCTTGGTGGCGACAAGTTCATGAGTACTCTCCATTTGCCTGAAGAGATGAATCCTTTTCTAGGCTGGCGTGCCATCAGGTTTTGCCTGGAAAAAGTCGACCTTTTCAAGGTGCAGCTTCGCGCCATTTTGAGGGCGAGTGCTTCCGGAAATGTAAAGCTGATGTATCCGATGATTTCGGGAGTGGATGAGCTGCGTAAGGCCAACGAGATATTGGATGAGTGCCGCAATGAATTACGAGAAGGGGGGATTCCTTTCGACGAGAATATGGATGTGGGTGCGATGATCGAGGTGCCGAGCGCGGCGCTCACCGCGGACATCCTCGCAAAGGAAGTAAAATTCTTCAGCATCGGGACGAACGACCTTATTCAGTATTCGATCGCGGTGGATCGCGTGAACGAGCGGATTTCGCATCTTTACGAACCGACGCATCCGTCCATTGTCCGGCTTATCAAGATGGTCGTCGATGCGGCGCATGCGCATTCTCTCTGGGTTGGCGTTTGTGGTGAGATGGCTGGAGAGATCGCTCTAACACCACTTCTTCTCGGGCTCGGTGTTGATGAACTTAGCACGGGCGCTGCTCTGGTGCCGCGGGTGAAACGTGCAGTGCGGAGCCTGGATGTGGGGGTCTGCCTTCAGCTTGTAGAGGAAATCATGGAGATGGAAACGGGTTCACAGATCCTCTCCAGGTGTGAGGAGGTGGCTCGAGCCCACTATCCGGAACTCATGGCCTGAATCCTTTCATGGCCCCGGTGCTCATCGCTTCCTCGATTCTCGCAAGTGACTTTTCCTGCCTTTCGAACGAGTTACATCGGGCGGAAGAGGGAGGAACTGACTGGCTTCATCTCGACGTGATGGATGGGAATTTCGTCGACAACATTTCTTTCGGTCCCGAATTCGTAAATGCGACCCGCCGAAACACGACGCTGCCCATCGATGTGCATCTAATGATACATCGCCCGGATCATTACTTTCCGCGCTTCGCCAATGCGGCGAACAACATCACGGTGCACGTCGAAGTGGAGCATAACGTGCGTGCTACTCTTGCAGGCATCCGCGAGGCCGGTTGCACGGCAGGGCTTGCCTTGAATCCCTCGACGCCGTTTTCGGAAGTCGAACCATTCCTCGACAGGCTGGATCTGCTGCTCGTGATGACGGTGCATCCGGGGTTCGGCGGGCAAATGTTCCGGTCGGAAATGATGCAAAAAGTTCGCGCCGCAGTTGCTGCCCGGGAATCGAAAGGACTTCATTTTCGCATCCAGGTGGATGGTGGAATCAACGCGGAAACAGCAAAAATCTCGATCGACGCTGGCGCGGAAGTGCTGGTGGCTGGCACATCTGTTTTCGGGCGGGAGGACATTGCCTCTGCGATTGGAGCTCTTCGTCCGTGACAATGGCTCACCCGTTGCCGTATGTAATTTTGGCACCTTGCAGGAAACACTCGGAATTATCGCCGGAAATGGCGTCTACCCTCTGATTTTGGCGAAAAATGCCCGAAGCGCGGGCGTGAAACGCATATTCGTGGCAGCGTTCGTAAATGAGACAAAGGCAGAACTCACGGAATTGTGCGACGAGATTGAGTGGATGCGTGTTGGGCAACTGGGGCGGATGATGAAGTTCTTCCGACGTCATCAGGTGAAGTCAGCGATCATGGCGGGGCAGATCGATCCGAAGAATCTCTTCGATTTGCGTCCCGACGTAAAGACGCTGGTAATGCTCGCTCGTCTTGAGCAGCGCAATGCCGAATCGATTTTCGGTGCGATCGCCGACGAATTGGAGAAAGTTGATGTGTCGCTGCTCCCGGCGACTACGTATATGGAGGATCATCTTGCACCCGAGGGGCATATCTGCGGACCGGCGCTTTCGCGGAATGAGTATGTCGATCTGGAATTCGGATTTGAGATTGCTAAGCAGGTGAGTCGAATGGATATCGGCCAGACAGTCGTCGTTAAGGGCGGAACGGTTCTCGCGGTCGAAGCGTTCGAGGGGACGAATGCGGCCATTCTTCGGGGCGGCGAGCTGGGTCGGAAAGATGCTGTTATGGTGAAAGTCTCGAAACCCGATCAGGATTTACGTTTCGACGTTCCGGTTATCGGACCCCAAACTCTACAAACGGCAGCCGCCGCGAAGCTTCGCGTCATCGGAGTCGAAGCCGGTCGGACGCTTCTTCTCGAGCGTGGATCACTCTTTTCGGCAGCAACAAACACGAAGATCTCTATTTTCGGATACAAACTATGAGCAAAATACGAGCTGGCGTCGCCGGACTGGGGCATATGGGAAGAAATCATGCCCGCATTCTCGCGGAGCTACCTGAAGCGGAATTTCGAGCCATCTATGATCTCAATGCATCGGTAGCTTCGGAGATTGCCGAAAAGTATGGAGTTAAATCTGCAAATTCACTCGAAGAATTCGCGGAGATGGTAGACGCGGTGACGATCGTTACGCCGACCCCGACTCATCACTCGATCGGAAAGCAACTTCTGCAAAAGGGCAAGCATCTGCTGATCGAAAAGCCAATCACGGAGAATCCCGCCGAAGCCAAAGAGCTCGTGGCATTGGCGCAGCAGCACGGACTGGTTTTGCAGGTTGGGCATATCGAGCGTTTCAACCCGGTGATGAGCGCGTTGGAGGCTCGTCTTTCCGCTCCGCGTTTCATCGAATGCCACCGCTTATCGCCGTATCCGAACCGGAGCATTGAGATCGGGGTTGTGCTTGATCTGATGATTCATGATCTCGAGATAGTGCTCCATCTGGTCCGCTCGCCGGTCGAGAGCGTCGATGCTGTTGGCGTCCCAGTTCTGAGTGTGGGTGAGGACATTGCCAATGCAAGACTCCGTTTCGAGAACGGCTGTGTCGCGAATCTTACCGTCAGCCGGATCAGTCCGGAGAAAATGCGTAAGCTCAGGGTTTTTCAGGAGGATGCGTATCTCTCTCTTGACTATCAGAATCAAACCGGGGAGATGCACTCAGTCCGTGGGGGGGAGATTGCGCGTGAGCCGGTGGCAATCGAGAAAGATGACCCGCTCACTTGTCAGCTTCGGGCGTTCCTGGAGTGTGCGAAGCAGGGGGCGACGCCGCGGGTTTCCGGCAATGAAGCGACTGCAGCTTTGGAGCTCGCGATCGAAATTACGCAACAGATTGAGGCGCAGGGTCTGAAGCCGGGAGCAGGTCTTGCTGCGCTGAATACTTAGTGTGCAGCACCTGAGAGCCATGTCTCGCACGATCTATCTGGTCGCTGGTGAGGCGAGCGGCGATTCACGGGGGGCAGAGCTCATGAAGTCACTTCTCGAGCGTGATCCCTCGCTGAGATTTTTCGGGAAAGGGGGGCCACAAATGCAGGAAATCGTGGGCAGTAACCACTTGGATGACTGGATCGAGGAAGCTGGTGTGATTGGATTTATCGACGTCCTTAAGAAGTACCCTTTTTTCAAAAGGGAATTCGATCGCACAGTAGATGCCATTCTCGAATTGCGCCCGGATGCAGTTTTGTTGATCGATTACCCCGGGTTCAACCAGCGCCTGGCCGCCGCCTTGAAAAAACGCAAACGGTCGCTCCGGATCATTTATTACATCAGTCCCCAGGCCTGGGCATGGCACCGCAGCCGGATTCCAAAAATGGCGCGAACGATTGACCTCATGCTCTGCATATTCCCATTCGAGAAAGCTATTTATGAGGACTCCGGGCTCCGCACGAAATTTGTGGGGCATCCGATGGTGGATGCGCTTGGACCAAAGCGTGTGGTTTCTGGCAGAGAAGAAAATCTCGTGGGTCTGTTTCCTGGAAGCCGGGCGAAGGAAGTTAGTAAGATCTTTCCGGTGATGCTTGGGGCGGCGGTGCGCATGCACGCTTCACGGCCCGAACTTCGATTCGAAGTGGCGGCTGCTTCAGAGAAACTTGGTAATTTGATTCGTGCATTGGTCGAAAGGGCTGAAGCAGGGGCGTACTGCCGCGTGGTGGAAAGGCGACATATGGCGCTCATGCGAAGGGCCTCTTGTGGGATGGTGGCTTCGGGTACGGCAACGCTCGAAGCGGCTGTCCTGCGGATGCCATATTGTCTCGTTTACAGGGTTGCCTGGCTTACAGCGCTGGTAGCGCGATGCGTGATTCAGGTAAAATACCTGGGGATCGTGAATATTCTGGCTGATCGCGAAGTCGTAAGGGAATTTCTGCAGGAAGATGCGACCCCGGAAGCCATCTCGGAAGAGATGCTTAGGCTTGCGAATGACCCGAAAGCCCGCGAGCGGCTTGCAGAATCGCTCGATGAGCTCGTTGCGAAACTTGGAGATGGCGGCGCCAGCGAGCGCGCGGCGGAAGCGATTCTTGCTGAGATAGTATGACGCCAATGTTCGTCCATTTACTGGCCTCTGCTGTGGGGCGTTCTACAATCATCTAATGAGTGAATCTTCCAATGACACACTAAAATCGCTGTGGGCGCCTTGGCGGGTCGATTACTTCCGCATCGTCAAAGACGGACGAAACTTCATGTTGGACGCAGCGCAGTCCAGCGACGACGCCGCTCATCTCGTGGTCCTTCGCCGAACGAATGTTTTTCTAATGCTTAATCGTTACCCATATGCGGTTGGGCATTTGATGGCTGTGCCCTACCGGGAGGTCGCTGATCTGGGTGAGCTTAATCGGGAGGAACGTTCCGAGCTTTTGGACGTCTCGATCTACGCCCAGAAGCTGCTGCGCAAAGTCGCGAACGCCCAGGGCTTCAACATCGGACTAAATCTCGGAGCGTGTGCGGGGGCGGGATATGCCAATCATTTGCATCTGCACATCGTCCCACGATGGGAAGCGGACAATAATTTCATGCCGGTGTTGGCGAATACCCGAATAATGCCCGAAGCGCTCCAAGCGATGTATGCGAGGTTAGTGAAGGCGCGCGACGAAATTCCATTTGAAGTTTAGCGAGGCCACGATGTTCTAGATCCACGTCGCTGGTAGGGCTTGTAGTCGTGCACCTTAGGATTCTGCTGGCGATCTGGTGCCAGTTTCGCTAGGTCTTGTGCCATGGGAGCGAAGCGGATTCCGTGGATTGTCAACGACACCGAGCTCGTCATGAGGCATCCCTTCAAGTTGTCGGGAGTCAAAGCCTTCTCGTTCGCGCTTCCATCAAGCTTCAGAAAACTGAAGGGTCTGGTTGATGCGACGTTGAATCCCGCTGGAGAAACGACTTATTACCCATTTGCCCCGATCGTTCTCGCTACTTTTCTGCGATCCGATCACGTCATTTCCCTTCACCCGGAAGATCAGCTTAAAGGCCGTTTGCGGGAGAAGGAACTGAGTTTTGCAATTCCCCTTCTGGCCTTTCTAAACGATCGCGAGCCCGAGACGCCGCTGTTCCAGATCGTCTGGTACATGCCAGCTCTTTGGTTGGATTGTCCCACCGCACTTACGGCGGGGCGCGAAGTGTACGGATACCCGAAGCAGTTGGGGAAAATCGAAATGCCCCGCAAAGTCGGTCCAAACGAATCCGCACAATTTGCGGCATTTGCGCATGTGATTCGGAGTTACAACACCAATGAATGTGCAGACATCCATCTGATAGTAAACGTCACTCGGACGGACGGAGACCGGGCCCTGCGGGCGGCTTTTGCGACGCGATTTAGGGAGGTCCTGCAGGATGCTTTCAGTCGTTCGTTTCAGAGCGATCTCGATTTCTTTGGTTTGAACGACCTTGCGATGCGAGGAATCAACTGGGCGCGTAGGCGACTGCTGGAGGACCTTCGCGACCAGAATCTCTTGAAGCTGGTTTTCCTGAAGCAGTTTCCCGCCGTAGAGACCTCTCGGGAAAGTTGCTACCAGGCTGTGGTGGAAACCCCATTTCATATCAATGAATTTCGAAAGGGAGGTTTTCTTGAGGGAAACTATCAGTTGAGATTCCCGAGCTATGACAGCCTCTGTCTACCCGGCATCTTCGGCATCGACGTTTGCAGGCTGGCGGATGGCTCATTCGCGACGGATGCGCAGTTTGGGATTTTTGCAGACTTCGACTTCACACTCGAATCTGGGGAGACTATCCAAATAAGACGGTGATAAATGACGGACCATTTTTCTGCTCGCCGGGTTCTTTGGAATCGGGAGGCGAGAGGGAGGAACAAAAATACTGTGCGATTGCCGAAGACTTAATCACAGAGATCACACCCTTTGTGTCCCTTCTGGTTCTGAACAAGCTTGCGCGCGATCCCAGCCCGATTGAGGAACCGTTTGAGGAGAAAATTGAGGCAGCCGTTCTATTTGCCGATCTTGCGGGATTCACGCGAGTGGCCGAGAAGATGAACGCCGAAGGGCTCTCTGGCGTTGAAAAGCTCTCGGGGATTCTTAATGAATACTTCGAGCGCCTGGTGGAGTTTCTCGATTTGCATGGCGGAATTGTCACGTCCTTCACGGGCGATGGCGTTGCAGCTCTGTGGCAGGCTGCTGACGTGGATCTTTCTGAGACT
Organism: uncultured Verrucomicrobiae bacterium; assembly: GCA_963805815.1. Lineage (GTDB taxonomy): Bacteria > Verrucomicrobiota > Verrucomicrobiia > Chthoniobacterales > Chthoniobacteraceae > CAWDWA01. Next base: position 69,144 of record CAWDWA010000030.1, on the reverse strand, counting down.
GTGTTCCGTGCGACGAACTGTGCACTTCAGATTCAGAAGAGGATGCAAGACTTTCCGTCATTTGGGGAGACGCGGTTATCGATGAGGATTGGGGTTGCGGCTGGGAATGTGTGTCACAGAGTGGTTGGAGGTGAGAATCACCAGTGGCTTTCCACCGTGACCGGTGAGTGTGTCAATCATTGCGTGAGGGCTGCTCAGATCGCTCTGCCCGGTCGGGTAGCCATTGCTCCGATGACGTGGCCCTTCGTTGCGAAGAGGATTGAAGGCACCGTCCAATCGAGAGGCTGTGTTTTCGTTGAGTCAATATCGCATGCGCCCGATCCCGTCAGCGTCTGCCACCCATCGCTTTCATGCAACGCCGCACAGGCCCTTCTGCAATTTGTCCCTGCCGCGGTTCTGCGCGGACTGCACGCTTCTGGTTCTGCCTGGCTTCCCGAGTTCCGGCAGGTCACGGTGGTTTTCATAAACATTCCTGACTTTCGCATGGAGGAACCCGACTCCCTCGTTCGGACGCACTGTGTGACGAGAATGATGCAGCGCGAACTGCACCGTTTTGGCGGAACGGTGGATGCGCTCCTGATGGAATTTGGCGGATTTGCGCTGGTGGCGGCGCTGGGGCTTCCCCCGTTTTCTCACGAAGATGATCCGATTCGCGCGGTCCGCGCTGCCATGGCGATTCGCGATGAATTGCGGAATGTCGGGATTACGGCGCAGATCGGAGTCACGACCGGATCTCTGTTCTGCGGAGTGATAGGTGGGTCCGTGCGCAAAGCATACACCATGATTGGTGACACCGTGAACCTCAGCCAGCGCTTGATGAGCTATGCGGATGACGATCTGCTTTGCGACAGTCTGACGGAATGGGCATCCAAAAACCACATTCGATTCAAGTTCCTGGGCAAGATCCCTGTCGAAGGGAAAGAAGAGATGGTGGAGACTTACCGCCCGCTCTGCGAGTTGACAAGTTCTGAGCCGAAATTGGAAGAAATTGTCGGACGCAGGGAGGAGAGGCAGCTCTTGAAATCAATGCTTGAGAAGCTTCTCCAAGATAGAACCGGCGGATTAATCCTGATCGAAGGTGATGCCGGTATCGGAAAATCGACATTAGTCGCCGACTTCATGAAGGCTGCGCGAGATTGCAACGTTTGCACGCTCTTTGGCATGGGAGATTCGATCGAAAGGTCCAAAAGCTACGCAGCATGGGAAACGGTATTTGCGAGCTTGCTAAAGATCGAACCTGAACTCGAGCGAGATGAGCGTGACGAATACGTCAGCAGGCGGCTTGAGCGTTTTTCTTCCATTCATCGCATTCTGCCTGTGCTCAATACGGTTTTTTCTACCAATTTCGACGAAACGGAGATTACGGAGGGAATGAATCCGCAGTCTCGCTCGGAGGCAGCCAACAATGCGTTGATCGATCTGTTGGAGGTTCACTCGCGCAATTCTCCGCTGGTCGTTGTATTGGACGATTGTCATTGGCTCGATTCCGCCTCGTTCATGCTGGCGGGGGAAGTGCATCGTCGTATGCCAAATGTTCTGCTCATTATGCTGGCGAGGGGAACGGGAGCCGCGAATCTGTCTGATTGGTCGAAAATGCGGACCCGGGATAGGGCGGTTCATTTGTTCCTGGAATCTCTATCACGGGAAGAATCGGAGCTACTGGTATGCAGACGTCTCGGTGTGGAAGGGTTGCCGCGGGCGGTCTCGCGTCTGATTCACGAGAAAGCGGAGGGGCACCCGTTATTTTGTGAGCAGCTGGCCTACGCGCTGCGGGATAAAATGTATCTGATCGAAGAAAATGGAGAGTGCCGGCTTTCGCCGTACGCGGGCGAATTGAAGGAAATTGCTTTCCCCGAAACGGTTCACGGTGTGGTGCGGGAACGTCTGGATCGGATGGAAGAAACAGCCAGAATGCTCTTGAAAGCTGCGAGCGTGATAGGGCGTGCCTTTCCTCTCGACCTTCTGTGCGCAATGCATGCGACCGCAGTTGGGAAAACTGAACTCGCGAACGTTATTGATGACCTAGCGGTGGGAAACTTTGTTTCTCGAGTCGAAACGGGGAACGATCGTTCAATATGGCAGTTCAAGCATGCCATCGTGCAGGAGGTTTGTTACCGCTTGCTGACTGAGAGACAAAAAGCGAAGCTTCATGGAAGGGTTGCTCGGGAACTGGAGAAGATGGGGGGGGAAAATCTGCCACAGCAGTATTCTGTGCTCGCTCATCATTGGACGGTGGCAGGCGACACCGAAAAAGCGATCCACTATCTTTCCCTTGCCGGAGAGCAGGCGCTTCGGCGGTTCGCCAATCGTGAAGCTGTCTGGTTCCTGCAGGCCGCTGTTGAGAATACGAAAACCTTGAAGCGCGATTCCCTGAAGTTGGGGAAATGGCACCGGCAGATTGGCGAAGCTTATTTTCGCATGGGGCAGATGGAACAGGGTAGGGAACACCTCCGAACGGCCGTTGCCGCGCTAGGATTTCCCGTGCCAGCTCCGGCAGCATTGAAGTTGATGCGGTTGCCGATGGCAGCGTGTCGTCAGACGTGGAATCGTATCTTCGGTGTTGGTTTCAGAAAGGGCAATACGAGCCGTGAGGCGCATCTCGAAGCGATGCGAGCCTATGCGATGTTGGGCGAGATCGGCTTTTTCACGAACGACATTCTCGCGACTGTGTTCAGCTGCGTGCACGGACTGAACATCGCGGAAGCCAGTGGGGAGCCTTCATCGCTGGCGGAGCCTTATGCGTCGATGATGATCGCCGGAGCCTCAGTTCCTTTCAAGCCGCTCGGACGTCTCTATATGGGTCTGACAAAAAGGTCCATGGAGTCGCTGACACGGCTCGTGGATCAGGGGTATCCCCTCGCGATGATGGCGATGTATCTTGGAGGTATCGGAGGATGGCGCGAGGCCGGCGAATATCTCGCCCGTGCGGAGTCGATGTACAGCCGCTATGGGAATATGCGACGGCTCGAAGAGGCGTTGACAATTCGATTTTATAACTTGCAGCACCAGGGACTTATTACCGCGGCCCGGAAGACGACGGAAGAGATGTCGAGGTCTGTCCGGCTCCGCGGTGATCCCCAAACCACGGGTTGGGCTAGGCTAATGCACGCGCAGTCCGTTCTTCCGGTCGAAGGCGGTGAAGCAGCACTTCGAGCGCTTGGATTGGACGCTACCGCGCACGACACTCTGACGCGAGTGGCGCATCCGACCATCCGGGGGGTCTGTCAGTTGAGGGCTGGGAATTTTGCGCAGGCGCGTGCGGCTGCCGACGAGGCGTTGAATCTGCTTCGAGGCAACCCGCCCGTGGCGTTCTCGCTGAGTCTCTCGGTTTCCTATCTTGCAGAGGTTTATGTTTGCCTTTTGGAAGATGCCCTTTGTCGCGGAGTGGAGGTGGACCGGGACCTGGTCCGCGATTTACGAAAAGCTCTGCGTATTACAGAAAGGTTTGCCAGAATCTTCACGATCGGACGCCCACGTGTGGAATTATGGAAGGGAGTGGTTGCTTGCGTTACTGGAAGGAAATCTGCTGCGCAACGTCATTGGACGTGTTCACTGCTATGGGCCGAAAAACTGGGTATGGCGCACGATGTAGGCTTGATCAAATTTCATCGGGGCCGACTCGGACAAGGCCCGCAACGGGAAGCTTTGCTTTTGGATTCCGTGCACATTTTCAAAAATATCGGTGCCCATTTTGACCAGGCACGTGCCGAGGAAGTCCTCAACCGGGACACTACCAGTTTCCTCTGGGATCACGAAGTAAACTCAATACGCCGAAAGTAACACAAACAACATCGGAAAAAGAATGGCCAAGGAAAGAATCGCGATCATTGGTGGCGGCATGGGCGGATTGGCAACTGCGTTCTGGATTACGGAGAAGAAAGGTTGGCAGGACCGTTATGAAATAACCCTCTATCAAACAGGATGGCGGCTTGGTGGTAAGGGGGCGAGCGGACGAAACCTTGACGCGAACTTGGGGCATCGCAGTGAGGAACACGGCGTTCACGTTTGGTTTGGTCTTTACGAGAACGCGTTCAAGACGATACGGGCTGCCTACGAAGAGATGGGGCCGCACGGACCGTTCCAAAAGTGGTCGGATGCATTTAAGCCTTCTGGTGAGGGAATTCTCGGGGAAAGAATCAATGATTTCTGGAGTTGGTGGCTGTTGAAGTTCCGCTTTCGCGATGGAGAGCTTCCCGGTGACGGAAGGCCTCTGCCGGACTTGTTCGACTATCTGGTGCGAGCGTTGCGATGGTTCGCCTGGAACGTTCATGAATTCCGGGATCTCGAACGAAGCCTCGCGACTCCGAAAGAAGCTCCATTGGCACACCGTTCGTGGCCACGGCGTTTGTCGGGTTTTGGTCGGCGCCTGTTTCGCAACGTTACGCAGGTTTTCACGAAGGCTCCTACCTACCTGCACATCGCCTTGAAGATCGTGGAATCTTTGCCGCGTAACCCGGAGAAGTTTCTCGAAGCGGACGTTCAACGGCTGATCGAGGTGCTGGATAAGTTTATGAGCGACCTCGCTGAGCGTTGGGAAAGCTCAGTGCTGGAGGATCACGAATGTCGGCGGCTGCTCCTTGCGCTCGATCTTGGTATTGCCGCAATTCGCGGAGTTCTCGCGGACAGGGTCCTAACGCGTGGTTTGGATGCTATTGACGAATACGATTTCTGCGAATGGTTGCAGCGTCACGGAGCGCGATTCGCTTCCATGGAAGAATCAGCAATTATCCGAGGTCTTTATGGCATTCCTTTTGCCTTTGAAGAAGGCAATACGGATAAACCAAACTTTGCAGCGGGCGCAGCATTGCGATCGCTGGTCCGCATTTTCTTCGGTTACAAGAAAGCTTATGCCTTCCGGATGCAATCCGGTATGGGGGAGATCGTATTCACCCCGCTTTATCGTGTTCTGGCAGCGAGGGGAGTGAAGTTTGAGTTTTTCCACCACGTTGAAAATCTCGGACTTTCCGCAGATGGGCGCCGTATCGAGATGATCGACGTGTCTGTTCAGGCGAAAACGCGCGACGGCAAACCCTATGAGCCCCTCATCGAGGTGCCACTGTCGGGTGGAATACAATTCAAATGCTGGCCTTCGGAACCGCTGTGGGATCAGCTTGAGGCGCCTGCTCCGATCACCGGGGATCCCGGCTTCGAGTCTCCATGGTCGCATTATCAATCGGTGAAGAAAAAGACGCTGAAACTGGAGCAGGATTTCGACAAAGTCGTACTTGCGGTGCCGCCAAGCGTGCTACGACATGTAGCTGGTGAATTGGTAAAAGCAGACAGCCGCTGGGACAACATGGTGACACACATTAAAACAGCGCGAACCCTCGCGACACAGGTCTGGTTGAAGGAAGACGCGAAAGGTATTGGATGGGACCCAGCTGGGCGTTTCAAAGAGGAGGCGCTTGTGGGCGCGTACGAGCACCCGATCAATATCTTCATGGATGCGACGCATATTATGAGGAAGACGGAGACATGGGGAACCGATGGTCCGGGATATCTGGCTTACTTTTGTGGTCCAATGGAGGATGACCCTTCGGAGCCGCCTTTCGGCGACAATGCCGGTTATCCAGAAGAAGAACGCCAGAAAGTGATGGCAATGGCCAGAGACTGGTACAGCAAGCACATCCGATCGTTATGGCCAGATACGGCGATGTCGGAGGATCGCGACGCCATCGATTGGAACAAAGCGTTCGACCCGGAAAACAGGCAGGGGCCTGACCGTATGAATGGTCAATACATTCGATGCAATATTTCGCCCTCGGAGCGCTACGTGCTCTCGCTCAAGGGCAGTACCGAAGTATCGGATTGAGCCGGGGAACTCCGGGTTCGAAAATCTCTATCTCGCCGGCGATTGGACTCGCAACGGATTGAACGTCGGATGCGTTGAAGCTGCGACCGTGTCAGGCATGCAGGCATCGCGTGCGATCACTGGTTTTCCGGAAGTGATCCCGGGAGAAAAGGATTGAACAAACGGATTACTGTCAGATCAACATCCGGACCAATCAGGTAACTGTGTGGATCTTAATGAAGTTTGCCCCTAAAGGAATCAACGCTGGTATTCCGCCGATCACGAGCATCTTCTCTCCTTTTCTTACCAACCTGCGATTTTTCAGGGCATTTTGGGCCTGAACAACGAGCCCCTCAAAATTATCCCTTGTTCCTTTTACGAGTAACGGTTGGATTCCCCAGAAAAGATTCAGGGAATGGTAGGTGCTTTCGCTCAGCGTAATGGCGACGACTGGTGCCCTCGGGCGTGCTTGCGCCAGGCTGTGTGCCGTATGTCCGGTCGTTGTCATCACCGCAATGTAGCGTGGCATGAGAATCTTCTCTATGCTGAGCGCGGCTTCGCTGAGTGCGTGGGAGATTGATTGATCGACAGCAGAATAGTTCTTGAATGTGATCCTGTGTTCCACGTCCTCGGCGATCCGCGCCATCATCTTCACGGCGCGCACAGGAAATAATCCCACAGCGGACTCAGCGGATAGCATAACCGCGTCTGTTCCATCAATGATTGCATTGGCCACGTCGCTTGCCTCCGCCCTTGTCGGCCGTGGATCGTTGACCATGCTTTCCAGCATCTGTGTGGCGGTGATCACGGGGATACCGCGGCGATTGCATTGCTCGATTACACGCTTCTGAATCATTGGCACTGTCTCGGGTCGCAACTCGACACCGAGATCTCCGCGCGCCACCATAATTCCGTTCACTTCGTCGAGAATCTCGTCGAGATTCTCGACGGCCTGAGGCTTTTCGATCTTGGCGATAACGAGTTTCGTTCCGCCGAGTTCCGCAAGATATTCCTTCAATAAACGTACATCTTCCGCGGATCGCACAAAACTCAACGATACCCAATCGACGCCGTGCTTGACGCCAAATCTCAGGTCCTCGCGATCTCTGTCCGTCAATGCGGGCAATCGCAGGTTCAATTCAGGAAAATTGACGCCTTTCCTGCTTTTTAATTCTCCTTCCTCTACTACCACGCAATGCACTTTGCGGCCCTCGACTTTGTCGACGCGCAGTTCCATTAACCCATCCGCCAGGAGCACCTGCATCCCTGCTTTCGCCTCCTCTGCCAGAGATGGATAATCAATCGGGATTGTCGCGGATTGACCGCTGTAGTCTTCTTCCGGAACGAGGTCTACGAACTCGCCTGCCTCGAGTGTGATCGAATCGGATGACAGCTGTCCGACACGGACCTTCGGTCCTTGAAGGTCCTGGAGAATCGTAACCGGCGTATCCAGCTCCTCTGACGTTTTCCGCAAATCTGCAATGACTTGGGCATGATCGGCATGGTCGCCATGAGAAAAATTCAGCCGCGCGACGTTCATGCCTGCTTCTATTAATTTCCGCATCACGTCCGGCGACTTGCTCACAGGTCCGATCGTGGCAACGATCTTTGTGCGTCTTCTTTTTGGAGGAGCTGAGGGTTCTGGCATTGGGCGAGGGGTAGGAGTGTAATATTTTAAGAGGTCATGATATCGATGTTCCGCTCGGCCTGAATCGCCGTAAGAGCGATCGTGTATATGATGTCATTAACCAGGGCTCCGCGGGAAAGATCGTTTACCGGTCGTTTGAGGCCTTGTAACATTGGACCGACACTTATGACGTTGGCGCTTCGTTGTACGGCTTTGTAGGTCGTGTTGCCTGTGTTGAGATCGGGAAAAACGAAAACGGTCGCTCGTCCCGCGACTGGGCTGTCCGGAGCCTTTGTCCTGGCGACGTCGGCGGTTGAGGCGGCATCGGTACTGCAAGGGTCCATCGATGAGAAGATCGGGCCGGCGGGATTTGGCAATTTCTGTGGCTTTCCGCACCTTTTCTACATCCACACCCGAGCCGGACTCGCCGGTTGAATAACTGATCATGGCAACGCGCGGAGGAATCCCAAAAGCCTCGGCGCTTTCGGCACTCTGGAGGGCGATATCGGCGAGTTCCTCAGCATTCGGGTCAGGGTTTATTGCGCAGTCTCCGTAGATCAACACCTGGTCGGGCAGGCACATGAAGAAAATCGAAGAGATGACCTGTGCTCCCGGTCGCGCTTTGATAAGCTTCAATGCCGGCCGCACGGTATTCGCCGAGGAATGCACCGCCCCCGAGACGAGACCGTCTGCCTCTCCGATCGCGAGCATCACTGTGCCGAGCACGACGTTGTCGGTCAGTTGATCGGCTGCAGCGGAGGGTGGGAGACCTTTGCCTTTTCGGAGTGCAAGCATGGGTTCAACGTAGCGATCGCGGATTTCAGTCGGATCCAGAATTTCCAATCCCTCGGGAATCTCGAGATCCTGGCTGCGTGCGACACGCTTTACTTCCTCTGTTTCACCGATGAGCACGCAGTTGGCGATCTTATGTTCGTGACAAAAGATTGCCGACCGCACCGTGCGTGGCTCGTCGCCCTCGGGAAGGAGGATTCGGCGCGAAATGGCTCTCGCGCGTTGCGTGAGCTGATAAAAAAACGCCGCCGGAGACATGCGTTTCTCGTGTTCTGCCTGAGGAAGTTCCCGCAGCCAGGCTTCGTCGGAATGATCCGCGACGAAGTCCATTGCCGCCGTCATTCTTTCGAAATCATCCACAGCGATCTCTTTGCTCATCCTGCTCAGCACCGACCCGGTTTCGTAGCTGCCCATGTTAACGGCGAGCACGGGCAGGCCGATATCCAGCGCCGGCTTGCAGAATTCCATGATCCGCTTGTCCACCTCGTATCCGCCCGTAAGGACAATGCCGGCGATAGTGTTCATACTGTACGAAGTCATCGATACGGCAATGATGACGTCCGTGCGGTCGGTTGGTGTGACAAGAAGCGCGCCCGGACGAAACGTTGAGAGCATGTTTGGAACCGTGCGCGCGAGGACTGCCACCGATTTGACGCGGCGTGTTTCAATTTCTCCGCTATTGAGGACCGTCGCATTGAGCTCACGAGCAACGTCGATTGTCCGACAGAAAGTCAGCTCGGGATTCGAAGGAATAGCCGCTACGACCAGAATGCCGCCGGGACGAAGTGCTTCACACTGATTGTGGAGTGCCTGCGTTTCCGTGTCGATGTCGCTGTTCTCGGGCACGGGGATGCGATTGACTGCGCAGCCCACAATCTTGTTGCTTTCTAGCCCGCCGAAGGGTCGGGCGGCCATCTCGAGTTGACTGCGAATATCTCCGTTTGCAAGACTGCAGACCAGAACCACGTCGGCGCTGAGAGTTTTTACCAGTTCAACATTGAGCGCGCTGGTGTAGGGGTTCTCGACCGTCGGCACCAACCCCTCGACGAGTGTTACGTCGGCTGCGTCAGCGGACTCATGGTATCGTTCCATGATGCGCCCCATCATTTCGTCAATGTGGCCGCTGCTCACAAAGCGCGCTGCCTCCTTGATCGATATCGGGTCGGCCGCGGCCAGACCGGTAATTTTTCGAACGAAGTGCGTGGAGCGCTCGGTATTGGACTCGCCGGCAAGCGTCTGCCCGATTGGTTTGAAGAACGCCACGCGAAGACCCATGCGATCCAATGCATGTACCAGACCGAGTGCGATGGTTGTAAGGCCCACATTGCTGCCGGCGGGAGCGAGAAAGATCGTTTTCATGGTTTAAGCGGGTTGTGCTGAGAAAGTGCTCATTGTCATGGGCTGCAAAATGCAGCGGTCGATTCTGCGATCATCTCCTCCTCATCTGTGGCGACGACCATCACTCGAGCGGACGATTCTGGAGTGGAAATGATCCCGTCAGAGTTGCGTCCGTGCTCAGAATTGAGTGCGGTGTCGATTTTCAGATTCAGAAGCGCAAGATGGGAGATCGCGCGTTCTCGGACAGGCGCCGAATTTTCGCCGATGCCCCCGGTGAAGACCAAAGCGTCCAGTGTGTCCAGGGCGGCAGTCAGGCCCGCAATTCCCTTAGCAAGTCGGTAGCAAAGCAGGTCGAAGGCTAGTTGGGCGCGCTCGTTCCCCCCCTCAGCAGCGGCCCTTACTGCACGAAGATCATTGCTCACTCCCGAGACGCCCAGCAATCCGCTTTTGCGGTTAAGAACTTGGCTGATTTCCTGTATCGTGAGGCCGAGATTCTCGTGTAAATGCAGGTGCAGATCGGGATCGACGTCTCCGCTCCGCGTCCCCATCATCAGCCCTTCCAATGGGGTAAGCCCCATCGTGGTATCCACGCTTTTTCCGCTGCGGATCGCACAGGCGCTGCTTCCGTTACCGAGGTGCGCGGTGATGAGATTGACCTCAGAAAAATCCTTGCCCAGTAGCTTCGCCGCCTGCATTCCCACAAAATGATGGCTCGTGCCATGCATTCCGTAACGCCGGATATCATGCTCTTCGTAATACTCGTATGGGATCGCGTATAGCGCAGCATGCTGTGGCATCGTCTGATGAAATGCCGTATCGAACACAGCCACGTGCGGCACGTCGGAATAATCAAGCATCGCACTGCGAATCCCGATGGCATTTGCGGGGTTGTGCAGTGGCGCCAGACGCGAGCACCGCTCGATTTCGGCGATAACGTCTTCGTCGACTTTCATTGCCGAACTGAAAGACCGGCCGCCGTGTACGACCCGATGACCGATGCCGTTGATCTTCAGATCTTCCCCCAGTATTTCCTGCAAACCATGTAGAATTGCGTGCATGGCGGTCACATGGTTCGCTGAGGGCAGCGGTGTGTCGGAGCGGAGATTGCCGAATTTGAATTCGATCATGGCCTCCGGGGTCTCGAGCCTTTCTGCGAGACCCGTAGCTATCCGGCGTCCTTCCGGCAGCTGAATTAATGCGAATTTAATGGAGGAACTTCCGCAATTAATTACCAGGATATTTTTTTTGCGCGTTTCGGACATGGGGTGGGGGGTAACACCAGAGCCACGAGTTATACCGGGCAGCTCAAGTGTCGGCAAGCAACGATCTGGTGAAGCCGTTCTTTTTCAAACGAACGATGCGGAGCACCATTCTCACAGGCCCAACCGCGGAAGCGGCGTTCAAATCTTCGGAACACGCGGGGCGCGAAGTCTATGCTGTTCGGGGAACCCCGAGCCGACGAGCGGTCGACAGTAACTGTAAAACTCCTCCGTCACTCCATTGCCAGCCTCGTTGATGAATTCATCGGGCATGTGCCGAGTCTTCGCGGCGACGTCCTTCAACGCAACGAGATCATAAGTGACGCTGTAGTTCTGTACTGGTCGCCTGATCACGACGGACCCATCCACATTATCCCACATGGCATACTGGACCGCGATTTCTCCAACTTCACGGGCCTCGTGAGCGTCACGATCCGATACGACTCCCATAAATGAGCGCTGCATATAACCGAAGGTGTCTGCTCGCACTCGCTTGACCTTGAGTTCGTCTTTTACCAGTTTCGCAAGGAGATCACCAAGCGCTCCGGAACCAGAAAGCTGCACATTCCCGTGCGCGTCGGTCTCGACGTTTTTGGTTAGACTCACCATCATGGACTGACCCGTTTCGTCCTGAATGCCTTCCGAAACGGCCACGATGCAGCGACCATACTTGCGGTAGGCGTCTTCCACATCCGCCAGAAACCGCTCCCGGTGAAATGGCCGTTCCGGCATGTAGATGAGATGCGGCCCGTCATCAACGTATTTGCGTCCAAGAATCGAGGAGGCGGCGAGGAAACCTGCGTGCCGCCCCATTGCCACTCCAATCAGGACCCCGGCGAGTGCGCGATTATCGAGATTCAGCCCCATGAACGCCTGTCCCACGTATCGCGCGGCGGAGCCGAATCCGGGACAATGGTCATTGACCGCGAGGTCGTTATCGATCGTCTTCGGGATGTGAATGGCGCGGAATTCGTATCCGCTCGCTTCCGCCTGTTCGTTCACGATACGGACCGTGTCGGAAGAATCATTTCCGCCCACGTAGAAGAAATATCGGACGTCATGTTTCTGCATCACCTTGAACATGCGGGTGCAATATTCATTGTCTGGTTTGTCACGCGTGGACAGCAATGCAGAGGAGGGGGTTTCAGCAACGCGTTCGAGGTTGTGGGTGGTTTCGCGGGTAAGATCCAGAAAATCCTCGCTGACGATGCCCTGTACGCCGTGCACGGCACCGTAAACCGATTTTACCTGGGAAAACTTCCGCGCTTCGAGGGTAACCCCAACGATGCTCTGGTTGATGACAGCGGTGGGACCACCGCCCTGCGCAACGAGGACTTTGCCTTCTAGGCGACTACTCATAGGGAGGCGAAGGTTACAATGACATCGCGGCGAACCACAAGTTCCAAGCATGCGAACTCGCAGGATGACAGGGATGATTCTTCAACGGCAACCATGAGTTGGGACGTTGGCAGTGAGCAGCATATGGGCGTGACGTCCATTGGCTGCCTGCATGGGGTTGTGGAAGTCGCGGGTCGAGGAGCGCTTGCGCGTCTTTTTCTTCTTCTTCAACCATGGTGTCGCCAGGCTCACGGCCAGGCGCAGAAATTCAGCAACTTCTCCCATCGAAAAAATCCGTCCTACGCATCTGAGCGTTGCTTGTATTTGTTGGTGCGGAGTTCTTGAATACTGTGGTAAGCTCCAGAGTTCAAACCTCCGGGAAGCCCCGGGGACAATTCCGAAAACCTGAAAAACCCTCAAAAGAACAAATTTTATGGCTGATAAGAAGAAATTCCGCTCCGGCGTCCTCTTTGGCGACGAAGTTAAACAGCTCCTCGACTACGCAAAAGCGAATGAATTCGCACTACCTGCCGTGAACTGCGTGAACACCAATTCGGTGAACGCCACGCTCGCCGCGGCGAGAGACGTTAATTCGCCGACCATGGTTCAATTTTCCAACGGCGGCGCCCAATTTTTCATTGGTAAGACCGTGAAAGGAGACAATCAGCTCGGACCAATTCTCGGCGCGGTCGCCGGAGCGAAGTATGTCGCTTCAGCTGCGGAAGCTTACGGGGTTCCAATGATTCTCAATACCGATCACTGCGCGAAGAAACTGCTCCCCTGGATGGATGGAATGCTCGCGGCGAGTGAGAAAAACTATGAGAAGGAGGGGAAGCCCCTTTTCAGCTCTCACATGCTTGATCTCTCCGAGGAACCACTTTCGGAAAATATCGAAATCTGCTGCGAATACTTTAAGAGAATGTCCGCAATCGGGATTACGCTTGAGGTCGAGCTAGGTGTTACCGGCGGCGAGGAGGATGGTGTCGACAATACTGGTGTGGATGAGTCGAAGCTCTACACGCAACCTGACGAAGTGGCACAGTTCTACAAGGCGCTCAGCGAAATCAGCCCGAATTTCACTGTCGCGGCTGCATTTGGCAACGTGCATGGCGTTTACAAGCCCGGCAACGTGAAGCTCAAGCCTAAAATCCTTCGCGACTCGCAGGAGTATATTGAACAGAATTTCGGTACAGGATCGAAGCCGGTGAACTTTGTTTTCCACGGCGGTTCAGGTTCGAGTCGCGAGGAGATCCGCGAGGCGCTCAGTTACGGGGCAGTTAAGATGAACCTCGACACGGATCTCCAATGGGCGATGTGGGACGGAATCCGGGCCTATGAAGCAGAACATCACGATTACTTGCAGGCGCAGATCGGCAACCCGACCGGCCCTGATGCTCCGAACAAGAAATACTATGATCCTCGCAACTGGCTATTCGCCGGGGAAAAGAGTTTTACCGATCGGGTCAAAGTCGCGATGGAGGATCTCAACTGTATCGGGCGCAACGCCGCCTGACAGAATCGTTCCATCCGATTAGATTTAAAACGCCGGGCTTCGAAAGGAGTCCGGCGTTTTCGTTCCCCTGGGGTCATTTTAAGGGGGTATGAAAGTCACGCAGAGTTGAACGAATGAGTGTCATCCCCAAGTGTGGATCACAGCATTCTCATTCGCTTAGCTTGCTGCGGAACCTGTCCGGCGTTCCTGCAAAGTGCGCGGGCAGATCAACCTCCCCGAGCGCAATTTTCGTGTAATCCAGCGCCAACGCAGACTACGTCCTGATTCTTGCGAGCCCCTTCGCGCCGATGTCAGGACCGATAGTGGCAAGGAGAGAAATGAATTTGATTTACCGCGGCGTAGGCAGCGTCGCGGGCCGTTGCGAGATCCTTTCCCAAAGCCGTGACACCGAGAACCCGTCCGCCGCATGTGACCAGTTCGCCATCTTTGCGCATGGTTCCCGCGTGAAAGACCTTGATGTTTTCGTCGTTTTCGAAGGCATCGAGCCCTGTGATGGGAAGTCCTTTTGGATAAGAGCCGGGATAGCCTCCCGACGCCATGACGACACAGACGGCAGCATCGTCATTCCAAGTCGGGGAAACCGCTTCCAGCGAGCCGTCGATTGTTGCTTCCAGAAGTTCGACGAGATCGGAGTCCAGTCGACTGAGCAGTACTTGCGTTTCCGGGTCGCCGAAACGGCAGTTGAATTCGAGCACACACGGTCCTTGCGCGGTGATCATCAAGCCGGGGAAAAGCATGCCTTTGAATTCGATTCCTTCCTCGGCAAGTCCAGCAATGAATGGATTCATGATCTCGCGCCGGACGCGAGCTTCTATTGCAGGAGTCAGAACGGGCGCCGGACTGAAGGTCCCCATTCCGCCGGTGTTCGGCCCTCGATCTCCATCAAAGACCTGTTTGTGATCCTGGGCGCCCGGCAGAAGGAGATAAGACTTTCCATCGATAAAGGCGTGGATGGAGCATTCTTCTCCAACGAGAAATTCCTCGATGACCACGCGGGAGCCGGCTTCGCCAAACCGGCCTTGATCCATGACTGAGGTGATCGTTTTCTCTGCTTCCGAGGGCGACTGTGCGATGATCACACCCTTTCCCAGAGCAAGGCCATCAGCTTTAATCACCAGTGGATAACGGCTATTTCTGCAGAATTCGCGCGCGGAGTTACTGTTTGAAAACTGGCCGAATGCAGCCGTAGGAATTCCGTGCCGCTTCATGAATTCCTTTGCAAAAATTTTCGATGACTCAAACCGCGCCGCGGACCGGGTGGGACCGAAAATCCGTAATCCACTCTTTTCGAAATCATCCACGATTCCGGCAGCAAGTGCATCGTCCGGGCCGACAATCGTGAGGTCGATTTCCTCGTCATGCGCCAAACGGATCAGCGCGTCATGGTCAGAAATGGGGATCGGAAAATTGCGGCCGAGTGCCGCAGTGCCGGCATTTCCGGGGGCGCAAAGTATCTCCTTCACCTGGAGAGATTGCTTTAGCTTCCAGGCAATGGCGTGCTCGCGTGCGCCGCTTCCAATGACGAGAATTTTCATGAAACCCGCGAGATTAGGGGACCGCTTCGGGAATGGCAAATACGAGGAGGATATCTCGGTCGTCGAGTTTGAGAGAACGGGTGGAATTTTCAGGAGAACGAGAATTGCGGTACGCGCTAACCATCTGATTTAAAATGGCTTGCAATTCAAGAATGCGATGTATTTCCAATGGGAACTGACTCGGGAAAATTTAAATTGACATTTTTCGAGTCTCGATTTGACAAAGGGGGGCAGGCAATCCAACCTTTCGCTCCATTTTTCCCGAATCTTTCCTACTACCGTGTCTGTCCTTGCCCTTATGACCAGCTCCCTGCTCGATGAAGCTAGTAAAGTCATCCCAGAACAACCTATTTTGATCAATGTCGTTTCTCGCCGGGTTCGGCAGCTCAGTCAAGGCCATCGTCCTCTTGTCGAGGTTGGGCCTCGTATGGGTTATTCGGATATCGCGCTGAAGGAAATCATCGAAGGCAAGATCACCTACGAGTTGACGTCGGAACATAGTGAAGCAGCCTGAAGTCCTTTGCCTGTCCCGGAGGTCATCGCCGGGGGAAAGTGAGGCCACAACGTGTCTGACATCTCGGTCAACCGCAAGGCACTTCGGGATTACCATATCCTGGAGCGGTTTGAGGCCGGTCTGGAACTGAAGGGCACGGAGGTTAAATCCGTGCGTGCTGGTCATGCGAACGTTAATAATGCGTTCGCGCGAGTCGAAGGCGGGCAGGTGTTTCTGTATGACGTCGATATTCAGCCCTACGAGCGGGCCAGCTTCGAGCAGCATGAGCCGAAGCGTTCTCGTCGGCTGCTTCTTCACAAGTCAGAAATTGATCGTCTGTTCGGTCTCACTCAGATCAAAGGCAACACGCTCGTTGCGCTCCGCCTCTACTGGAAAAAAAGCAGGGTCAAAGTTGAACTCGGAGTCGGTAAGGGCAAGGAAGCGCGCGATAAACGCCAGGATATCAAGAAGCGCGTCACTCAGCGCGAGACCGAACGCGAAATTGCGCGATTCAATCGCCGGCGGGGTTGATTGGATTCGTTTTCAAAAGAATCCTCCGAAACGGCGACGGTCACAGGCTGCAAAGCGGTGCTTTGGGAGTGCCGAAACGGAAACGACTTATGAGAATGCTCTACACAGGCTTCGTTTCGCCCTCATCCAACTGGGACGTGCAGAAGGGACAGCGAACGGCGTTGATCGCGATGTTCGAGCGACAGTAGGGGCATGCCTTCTCCGATGGCGAAGCGGGTTCAGACGTTTTTTCCTCACGACGGAGGCGGTTGATGGCGCGCACAAGCAGAAAGACGGCAATGGATACGACCAGGAAATTGGCTACCGAGTTCGTGAATATGCCGTAGTTGACGGTAACGGCACCCGCCTCCTGGGCGGCCTTCAGTGTCTCATACGGGCCAGCCGTTGCACCTTCTTTCACGACGAAGAAAAAATTCGTGAAGTCGATACTTCCCACAAGCGCACCCAGCGGCGGCATGATGATGTCCGACACGAGGGAATTCGCGATCGCCCCAAACGCCGCGCCGATGATTATTCCGACGGCCATATCCACGACATTGCCTTTTACGGCAAACTCCTTGAATTCGTTAACGATTTTGCTCACGAACCGCGCTTTTTAGATTTCGAGTCCGCTAAATTCCAGAAGGTTCTATAAGCCCCGGCCAATGGCTTCCGCGACCTTTCTCATCTGGGAAACCACTTCGATGAATTCTTCCGGAAGCAGAGCCTGTTCGCCGTCACTCTTTGCCATTTCGGGATTGTTGTGAACTTCAATCATAATGCCGTCCGCGCCGGCAGCGATTGCTGCGAGGGCCATTGACGGAATATGACGCCGAAGCCCGATGCCGTGTGTCGGGTCGACGATAACAGGCAGGTGGGTCTCGGCTTTCAAAACAGGCACCGCGTTCAGGTCGAGCGTATTGCGCGTCATCGTTTCAAATGTCCGGATACCCCGTTCGCAAAGCAAAACGTTAAAGTTCCCTTCGTTGAGGATGTACTCCGCGCTCATCAATAGGTCTTTAATGGTTGCCGCGAGTCCCCGTTTCAACATCACCGGCAATTTGCTTCGGCCAACCTCCTTCAGCAGCGAGAAATTCTGCATGTTGCGCGTGCCGATCTGGAGGCAATCCGCATATTTCTCGATCTCTTCGAGGTCTTTTGTAGCCATTACCTCGGTGATAACAGGAAGCCCTGTCTCTTCCCGCGCTTCCGCGAGCAGCTTGAGCCCTTCGACGCCAAGACCTTGAAACGTGTATGGAGAAGTTCGTGGCTTGAAAGCGCCGCCGCGAAGAATTTTGGCGCCAGCGCGCTTCACATCTCGTGCGATGGAAACCATCTGCTCACGACTCTCGACAGAACACGGGCCGGACATCAGTACCGACCTCCCGGCCGCCGATCGTGACGTCTCCGACCCTGATGAGCGAATCGGTTTGCCGAAATTCGTAGGAGACGAGTTTGTAAGGCTTCAGGACCGGCGTAACGGACTCCACGCCGGGAATAGCGGCGATGGGCTGCTCGCGGACGACGTCTTCTGGACCGATAATTCCAATCACGACGCGCTTCGCGCCCCGGCTGACTTCTGCCTTGAGGCCCCATTCTTCGATCCGCTTTACGATGTGATCGATTTGATCCTCTGTAGCTCCGGGCTTGGTTACAATGATCATAAGGAAGGAAAGGGGCACCGAGAGTAGCGTGCGAAGTCGTCAGGGCAACCCTTTTTCCGCAATTTTGGTGTAGTCGTTAGAAATACAGGAAACGAAATAACAGCGGCGGTCTCGCCCACGTCGGGTCTGCGTGGGATTTAGGGCGTGTTTGTAAAATGGCTTTCGTTAAAAATCGCGAAGAATTTTTGCGCTGTACGAGGCGCAACGAGCGTTGCTATTGAGCGAAATAACGGCGCGAGGCGCAACGAAGGCCAGCGCAATAAGCACCGCGAGATTGGCGAAAGGTATTCTATAAACGCGCCCTAATAGGCATGCCTTGCACCGCGATAGATGACGTTGCGTCGCATCTGCTTTGCCCGCGTGAAATCTACCACGGCGTCGCTGTGGCAGACAAAAATCAGCTTGTCACCGGCCTTTATTACAGTGTCCGGACGTGGATGCACGATGTCCTGGCCATCTGCCCGATGGATCGCCACAACGAGAAATTGGGCACCGGAGCGGGTCTCGACTTCCGATAGATTGGATCCGATCAGATTCGATTCCTCGGGGATTTCGATTTCCTCGATGTGAATCCCAAGAGAACCAAGTTGAGAATCGAGATTTTTCAGCGCCGCGTTGTTTGCCAAAAGATTCTCGGTGCTTGGATGGAGAATCTGATGGGCGATACGTTCCGCTCCGATATGCGCGGGGAGAATGACTCGCGTTGCTCCGGCTTGAAAGAGTTTGCCTTCGGTGGAAGGCGTTTCGCCGCGGGCAATGATATCCAATTTAGGATTCAAGTTGCGCGCAGTAAGCGTGATGAAGACGTTCGATGCATCATTAGGCAGGACAGTGGCTAGCACGCGAGCTCGTTCGACACCCACTCGATAAATAGTGCTTTCCTCGGTTCCGTCACCTTTGCACACCAGGTATTTCTTCGCGTCAGCTTCCGCGGCCCGCGCCTCATCGGCCTCAACGATCACAAATTTGCAGCCCGCGGTCTAGAGATCGGTGGCAAGGATCCGGCCGATTCGCCCATAACCGCAGATAATGATGTGGTTTTTGAGTTTGTCGATTTCTGCATTCATGCGTCGTATTCCCAGAACCCTCTGGATTTCACCCTCGGTGAGGAATTGAATAAAGCCGCCGATGAGGTAGATTAACGAGGTGCATCCCGCCAGGATGATTCCAATCGTGAAGAGTCGAAGTCCCGGGCTCTCGTCGTGCACCTCGCCGTAGCCAACTCCGAAAATGGTGATCACCACCATGAACAGCGCGTCGACGAACGTCCAGCCGGCAAGCAGATAGCCGGATATGCCGACAATCACGGTTGCCAGCATTATGATTGAGCCGATTAATAGCGAACGCGCTGAGTTTTTCATTCGCGGCGGATGTGACGTATCCGGTCTCGAAGCATTCGCCAAGCGGGAAGAGTCGTTGTGTGAAACGTCGGAACGCGCTTGAATTCCCAAAATGCAACGAATTCTTGGAATCGACCACGGAGAAGCCCGCGTCGGACTCGCCCTTTCGGATGAGCTCGGTATGTTTGCGCATCCGCTTGAGACGATCGTGGTGAAGAAAATTGAGCCAGCCCGCCGCATCGGCGAGATCGTGAAGCGCGAAAAGGTTGCTTTGCTGGTGCTTGGGATGCCGCGGAACATGGATGGCAGCTATGGGCCGGCGGCGGAAAAGGTGAAAGCTTTCGCGGAAATCCTCAAGCAGCGGACAGGGCTCGAGATCAAATTCTGGGATGAGCGAATGACTTCACTTGCTGCTCAGCGCGTATTGCATGATGTAGGGAGGAAGGTGAAGGATGGCCGCAAAGTGATTGATCAGGTCGCTGCACAGATAATCCTACAGAGCTATCTTGACTCTCTGGCAATGTGACCGCGACGGAGAAAGAGCGGTTGAAATGCATTGTCGCGTATGACGGTGCGCCTTTTCGCGGATGGCAAAGTCAGGAAGGAGGGAATACGATTCAGGATCTGCTGACGGAGGCCTTTCGCTGCGTGACGGGCCGCGGCCTGACAATTCACGGCGCCGGTCGGACGGACGCAGGAGTGCATGCGGTAGAACAGTGCATTCACGTCGATGTCCAACGCGGTCGGATACCGCTCGAGAAGTGGCCGCTCGCATTGAACGCTCATCTTCCTCCGGAAATTCGCGTGCTGCGCTGTGATCTCGTGACGTCCGACTTCCACGCGAGGTTTTCGGCGAGCGGTAAGATTTACGAATACCGAATTTGGAATGACCGCGTTCATTCGCCGTTCGAACTGCGGCGAAGCTGGCAAGTTCAGAAGCCGCTCGATCTGAATGCGATGGAAAGCGCAGCCCGATTGCTGATTGGGAAGCACGATTTTGCCGGATTCGCAGCGAACCGCGGACAGCCCGTCCTGGATACGGTGCGGACGATTCGTGCGATCAACATCAAAGAAGAACGACCTCTGATCAGGATGGCATACGAGGGGGACGGCTTCCTCTATAAAATGGTCCGGTTGTTGACCGGCACCATGGTGAGAGTCGGGCAGGGCAAAGATGATATACGTTTTGTCGCCAGATTGCTTCACGCCCCGCCTGGCGAGAAGACGCCCTATTGCGCGCCTGCCGAGGGTTTATATCTCTTGCGCGTGCTTTACTGAAGGGGGTTCGAATCCCTTGTGACTGCGTTGCTGCATTTCTCCGTCGAGACCAAAATAAAGCCGGAACTATTAGATCTGGACTCGGAAAGAATTTCATGTGTATACTAGAACTTATTCAATACCCGAAGCGCGATGCCGGGAAAGAAGACGCGGCCAGCCTGCCGGGTGCAAGTTATGGTACAAAGTATGCTAACGCCAAAGCCCCGATGATAACTGCGAATTGTCGGGCCCGGTTCACCGCGGAAGATTTCGATTTCGTCGTGAAAACACTCGGGAAATCGCCTCGTGACTCTGTAAGTCTGGCTGATTTGCTCACAGACGACGGAACACGTGACGCGATTCTCGATCATGAAAACCTCTTCGAAGCGATCCTTTCCTGCGTTTCGCGACTGTCTATTTCCCCGCAACTCTACTTCTACATTCTGACCAGACATGTACTGAAAAAGACAGGCATCGATGACCGGAAACTTTCGGATTACATCGCGTCGCTTCTGGAATGCTTTTCCAGGACGGCCAGAATGCGATCGCCGATAGATGAAGAGGGGCAGCCTATTCAGTATCTTTCCGACATGTTGCTGGCGCTTAGAAACGCCTCGCCTTCGCAGTCTTTTTTGATTCGGGCGCACGTGGGGAACTATTCGCTCTTCATTACTGGAATTTTCCATGAGAACGTACAGCGAAGGATGGAACGGGGAGCGCCTGATTTCTCGTTTTACGAGGGACTCGGGCGATCCAACTTCAAGTTGGTTGCCGGTCATGCCGTAGCAAAGAATTGCGGGCTTACCGATACATTCGACGCTCTGGCAGATCGTTTCCGCGATATACGCCTTGCGCTGAACGATCTTTCAGACCGATTGCTCCATATCGACCGGGGTCCAGTAGATACTTCTCTGATTGCATGAGCACGACATTGTTCGCAGACGTACAGCGTCTGTTTGAGCGCACCTACGCAGCGGTCGGGATCAATCTCGAGGAATGCCTCATCGACCATAAGCGATGCGGTCAGCTCAGCCGTCTGGCAGGGGCTTCCGCGCGCGAACTAAGCGAACTGGCGAGAACATTCCTGCGCACGGCCGATGATCAGCTCTATGTGGGGATCTACTACTCACGCTGGTTGATTGATCAGCTCGAGAGACACGACCCGCGACACGGATTGTCAGACGTCAATATCCGTTCCCTGATTGTCTTCGTCGAGGAAATCAACCACGCACTGCACGCCTCGCTGCAGTTCAAATCCGGCGTGCGGCAGATTAAGGCGGAGGATTTTGCACGCAATCTCGAATTGCAGGCGCAGGTCGATACCTACATGGTGCTGCTGCTCTTTGTGGCATTCTTCCGACGGACGCAGAAGTTGAGCCGGACGGATCGCCGATGGTTGCGTTTTCACATGTTCAACCGGCTGAAGCCCGGAGCGTATTCCGACAGAAATCTGCGTGGTCGCTACCTCGAAACGGCGGAGCTCGCGGCTTCCTATACAGCGTATCTTGATACGCTCAACGGGATGCGGCGTGTGGAGGAATTACGGGCTTTCCACAAGCTTGGTTACGATGAAAAGAAGCAGCGAATCCTTGCGCTTCAGGATCGCCCGAAGGTGAGCGACGAGCCAGCTGTCGAATAAGCCTTGATCTGCTCCGCGAGGAATCTGCATCGGCGGGTGGTTTCTGCCTCACCGTAAAGATTCACCTCGATGATTCTTCGATTCTGGTGCGGCTTTCGACTTGGATGCCCTCACATGAGTTTGTAAGCTCCGGCATGTTTACACTCACGGTCCTCGGAAGCGGCAGTGCTGGCAATGCGGCCGTGATCCGGACAGGTGATTGCAACTTGCTCATCGACAGTGGACTGAGCGCCCGGCAGATCGTAAGGCGTCTCAGTGCGGCAGGGGTAGACGCGGCTGCGCTGGACGGCATTCTGCTCACGCATGAGCATATCGATCATGTGTCTGGACTGGAGGTCTTTTGCAAGAAATACGAGGTTCCGATTTACTGCAACGCGCTTACCGCGGAATCATTACGATACCGGAACGGGAACAGTCGTAAGGACTGGCGTATTTTTACTACAGGCTCGGAAGTTTCTGTAAAAGACATTACAATTCAAACTTTTCCAGTTCCGCATGATGCAGTCGATCCCGTTGGATTCATCCTGCATCACGGTGCCGCGGCAATCGGGGTGCTTACCGATCTGGGCTTTGCCACCAAGCTCGTTTATGAGCGAGTCAAACCGGTCCACACGCTGTTGATCGAGGCGAACCACGACGAAAGGATGCTGCAGGAAGACACCCGAAGACCATGGCCGGTGAAGCAGAGGATCATGTCCCGGCATGGGCATCTTTCTAACGATGGAGCTGCGGCCGTAGTCGGCGAGCTTCTCAATCACAACCTGCAGCGGGTTGTCCTGGGGCATCTGAGTCGGGACTGTAATTCGCCCGAAGTCGCGCTTCGGGTTCTCCGCAGCCACCTGGAATCATTGGGTGCAGGACCGTTGGAGTTGTTTTGTGCGTCGCAACGGGAGATTACGGAATGTCTTCCAGTCGGGACCACGACGCAAAAGCATCTAGACCTTTGCTGATCGCGAGCGGGATGCAGTCAATGAATGTTTGAACCTGGTTGGGATCGCCGATGACGCACTTTCGCCGGGTAAAGCGAATCCGGCAGCAATCTGGCAATCCGCAGGAGCTGGAAATTGCAACATCGCTTGGTATTTGTTACTGCTCACCGTTCGTGTTCGCAGAATTTTCTCTATGAAGCTGGGGTCCTTCATCTCTCTGCTATTGATGTGTAGTTCGCTACTTCTGGCCGGATGTGCTTCCAGCGAAAAGAAGATGCCTGAAGAAGCGACCCTGATTGCCGAGGAGAGATCAGCATCGGAGGGCAGAACTACGTTTGAGCAGGTGGGGCTTGTGAAGCTTGTGAATACTCAGTCCGGATTCATTCTCATCGAAGGCCGCGTTTATGATTTGCCACCGGATCTTGCACTGAAGTCTTTCGAGCCGTCCGCTATTCCGGGGCCTGAGGGTGAGACGGGAGTTCTGAAAGTCAGTCTCGAGCGAGCGGGTCGGTTCATTGCGGCCGACATCGTCTCGGGTTTGCCGGGCAAAGGCGACGTCGTCTATCGGTGATCCGTTGGTAACCAGATTCCCGCCCCTATTCCGCGATAGCGATGCGCTGCGGGAGAAACGTCATCGCACCGCCGTCGCTATTTTTTTCCAAACCACGTTCCGAGACGCTCCAGTGCGGTGCGATGGACGATCTCGCGCAGGTTGGGGTGGGCGTCTAGCACCCGTTCGAAGTCGCGCAGGCCGAGCACGAGTAAATGACAGTAATCCACGGCGAAGATGTCGGCTTTTCGGGGCTCCTTGGTGATCAGTGCAATCGCCCCGAAGAATTCGCCACTCTCCAGGCGGGTCGGTTTCGGAGCAGTCGCCACCTCCACTGTGCCGGAGGCGATGAAGTACATGGCGTCGCCGACCTCTCCCTGGCGCAGAATGCGCTCGCCCGGAAGAGCCAGGTGCGGTTTCAAGGCCCTGACGATCATTTCGATGCGACGTTCGTCGAGCTCGGCAAAGTACGGGACTTTGGCCACCAGCGCCGTCGGCTCCATACCGAGATCCAATCGCGGCTGGCGGTTCAGCACGCGCGCCCGTTTGTCGAGATCGTGCTCGAGGCGGTTAAACAGCTCCTGACTAAGCACCTGATTGTTGAGCATTCGCCGGTAACTGCGGTCCTCGAGCCGCAACGCGACACGCCCGAGATGACGTTTTTGAACCGTTTCGGCATACTCCGGGTAACGCGTCCTGAGCCGGTCCAGCGACTGCCAGGTCCTGTCGAAACGCCAGCGCAGCAGCCCGTCGAGCTCCTCAGCGATGGACTCGCCGAAAAGTGCGGCAATGGTTTCGTGGTTGTAGTCGATCAGCTCGTGCACGGTCGCCTGGGCGGCCCGCAGCATTTCGAAGCGATACGCGAGTTGTGCCGCCAGCGGTCCCGTCATGCCGAGGCGGCGGTGCAGCATCACGCAGAATCGAAACACGGGTTGGAAGCCCAGCGAGCTTTCCACCGCTTCCCGGTAGCCGGCGACACCCCTTGCTTTCAGCCCATCCTGCAGTTCATCCACGACCCGCGTGATCAACGTGCGGGTAATGGCCGCGGAGATCAGACCCTCCGAAAACTGCTTTAGATAGATCTCACGCTCCTGGTTGGTTAGGGTGCCGAGCCCGATACTTGGCAACTCTTCGGCCGAAATTCGATCGGTCTGTACCATGCTGTGCTCGATCCTGGCGACCCGGTCTTCGCACTCGGTCGCCACTTCGTCCGCAATCGCCGAATCGATCCTATAATCCCGGGCGGTCTGCCCGAGCTCTTCGCGAAGATCATTCAGCGACAACTCGATGATCCGGTTGCGTATTGCGAGATCCCGCGACGGCAACCTGTCGAGGCCGAACATCCGCAGTACGAGCGGCATCGTCGTGGCATTCACAAACAAGGTGAAGAGCACAAATCCCGTGACCAAAACGGCGATGAATTTCTGCAGTTCCGGTGGAAACCCCGACGTCTCGAGGATCACCAGCGCAAGGGCCAGCGACACTGCCCCGCGAAGACCGCCCCACAGCATTACCGTGCGAAAACCCGAACTGATGCGCTGACCAAGACCGAGTCGATTGAGCGCCGGCAGCACGCCATAGAGCGTCAACGCGCGTGCGCCGAATGCTGCCACGATCAGGGCCGCCAAGGTGAGCAGATCAGCCGCCGTGAAGCCTGCCATGACGCCGGGCACCAGCAACCCCACCAGAAAGAAAATCAGCGAGTTGGCCCAGAAAGCAAGCTGCTCCCAGGTCTCAAACAGCGCGTGCCACGTCGACGGGGACACCATCGTGCGGCCGTAGGAGCGGGTGACGAGCCCGGCGCTGACCACCGCCATGACCCCGGAGACGTGCAGGTAGTGCTCGGCGAAGAGGAATGAGAAGTAAGCGAGACAGACCGTTAGGGTGATCTCGATAAGTGGCATGTTGTGGAGCTGGCCGATGATTAACGTCACGACCCAGCCGAGCGCCAACCCGACGACAACGCCGCCGAAGAATACCATCAGAAAATCTGCCGTTGCCCCCAACAAGCTGCTCTCACTGCTGCCTGTTACAAGTCCCGCGAGGATGGTGAACAGCACGATGGCGGTAGCGTCGTTGAACAGGCTCTCACCCTCCACCAGGATCGTGAGGCGCTTGGGCGCCCCGAGATTCTTGAAAATGGAGATCACCGCCACCGGATCGGTGGCCGAGACGATCGCCCCGAGCAGAAGACAGCCGATCAGCAGAGTGTCCGAAACAGCCCACACGGAGACGCCGACTGCCAAAGTGGAGATCAACAACCCGAGCACGGCGAGCAGAAGGATCGGGCCAATGTCATCGAGAAGATGTCGGACGCTAATGTTCAGCGCCGACTCGAAGATGAGCGCCGGCAGGAAGACGAAGAACACCACCTCCGAAGTGATACTGAAGCGGTCGAGGGCATTCAGGAAATCGCCCAGAATCCACATGCCGGTAACATCTCTTGCCAGCAACACGATGACGCCGAGCAGGCTTCCCGCCGCAGCCAGGAGTACCGTATACGGAAACTTGAGACGCGTGGCGAGCGGAAGTAGGAAGCTCGCAATCGTGAGCAACCCTGCCAGCCCTAGAATCAGGAAAAACGTCTCATGCACGGTTATTGGGGGTTCGTGGACGGTCTGTTGACGGCGCTATCGGTAACTTGGAAAAACCGATCCGGCAACATGGCCGGCTTGGCGTTTCCCGTTGTTTACAAGGGTACATTTAGACGGACGAGAATGCCAGGCCGAAACTCTTGGCACTCTATTTTCCGAAAAGAAACCGGCCAGCCCTCCGCGGAGACGATTTCTTGCACAGTAATCCGATCCCCCCAGGCTCTTTTTTCCTGCGGACTCCACCGATCAAGAGCAGATGAGTTTACACTGACTAAAAGCGGCCCGGCACAGCCGTTTGTCTGGATGGGATGCGTTTCAAGGCGCATCCGAACCCTGCCTCTCAAAGGTTTGACAAGTCTGGCTCCAACCGCTAGATCTGCGGAGTTACCCGAGAGCGTAAATGCCGCAAACCCATTCCTCCCCACAATTCAGTCCGCCGCCTCTCGCTCCGTCGACGGGCGGACGGAAATGCCAATTTCTTATCAGTAAGAACACGAGCATCGTTTGCACAAGCGGCCAGAGTGCTTTGACCAATATAAATAAATTCCAATAATAAAAGAATCCATGGAACATTCAGAAGATAAAAAAGTTGTATTAGTAACGGGCGCAACCGGCGGCTTAGGTACTGCCATGTGCAAGGAATTGCATCACGATGGATATAAGGTTGTGGGCAATTACCACACCAAAGAAAAGGCAGAAAAATGGATGCAGCAAATGCATGCTGAGGGCTACCACATTGAATTGTTTTACGGTGATGTAGGCGATTTTGATAGCATCGCGAAAATGGTTAAAGAAATCGAAGAAAAGGTGGGGCCGATTGCTGTTTTAGTAAATAATGCCGGCATTACACGCGATGGTCGCCTTGCCAATATGAAGCCCGAGGATTGGTATACAGTTATTAACACCAACTTGAATAGTGTATTCCATTGCACCAGAAATGTCATACAGGGCATGATCGATCGCAAATTCGGTCGAATCATCAATATTTCATCAGTGAATGGCCAAAAAGGGCAATTTGGACAAACCAATTACAGCGCCGCGAAGGCAGGAATGCATGGCTTCACTAAAAGCCTTGCTATGGAGGTGGCTAAATATGGCGTTACCGTAAATACCATTTCTCCTGGCTATATCGCTACAGATATGGTGATGGCCGTTCCGGAAAAGGTGTTGGATAAAATTATCGCCCAGGTTCCGATGGGCAGGTTGGGCGGGACGCATGAAGTGGCTCATTTGGTGAGCTTTTTGGCAAGTGAGGAAACGAGTTTCATCACGGGCGCGAATTACAGCATTAATGGCGGACAACATGTTTATTAATTTCGGCTTCGATTTAGTAGAGAATAAGCGTCTGACTCCCCCGACTCTCCAAATCCCGCGATCGTCGCTCTGTCGAGACCAGGCCTGAACACTTCGGTCTCCTATCGAGCAGAAAGCAGCAACAGCGCTAGTCTTCTGGTTTGTTATCCTTTCCCGAAAAACCAGCACTGAATTGGCGGTGGGACCAGCGGTTCGCCTGGGATGCCGCACAGAATCCTGCGCGGCATTCGCAGGTCAACCGGCCCGCAGTTGAAGATGCTGGGGGAGGAGCGGGATCTGGCGACATGGAGGAACGTCTCGCGACTAACAAGCGAAAAACCAAAAAAACAACAGTAGTTTTCCGAACAACAAGTAGTTTTCCGAACAACAATATGATGGATAGCAAGGACAACAGCACAACGCCTCAGAAGTTTTTCGAAGCGATGAGCGCCGAAACCCAGAAGCTGGTGGAGATGTTTGCCGGAAAGTCCGGACTCGACCACCTTAAGCCTTTCAACGATGTGTGGTCAGCTCTTTTGAATCAGCCCGTTAAGGATCCGCAGCACTGGCTCCAGGCAATGACTGATTATCAACGTAGTCATATGCAGTTATGGACCAACCTCCTGACGGGTAAGAAGCAATCGGCTGTTGAGGCCGCTCCGAGTGATCGCCGCTTCAGTGGTGAACAGTGGACCGGGCATCCCATTTTCAATTACATCAAGGAGAGCTACCTGATCGCCTCCCGGATGCTGACCCAGATGGCTTCAAGCGCAGACATGGATGAAAAATCCAAGACCCGACTGAAATTTTTCACGAAGCAGTACATCGATGCCCTGTCTCCCACCAACTTTGCGGTCACCAACCCGGAAGTGCTGCAGCAGGCTCTCGAGACCGGCGGTCAGAGTTTGGTCGATGGTCTCAAGAACCTCATGGGTGACATGGAAAAGGGTCGCATCAGCATGACCGACGAAGAAGCCTTCGAAGTCGGCAAGAACCTGGCCATTACCGAAGGTGCGGTGGTGTTTGAAAACGATCTGTTCCAGCTGATCGAGTACAAGCCGGAAACGGAAAAGGTCTACTCGCGCCCCGTGTTGATCGTGCCACCCTGCATTAATAAGTTCTACGTGCTGGATCTACAGCCTCACAACTCCTTTGTGAAGTATTTGGTGGAGCAGGAACAGCGCACGTTCCTGATCTCCTGGAAAAACCTGGATCCTGGTAAGAGTGAAATCAGTTGGGACGACTATGTCGAGAAGGGCGTGTTGACCGCCGTGGGCGTGACAAGGAAGATCTCTGGTTCATCCAATGTCAACTGCGTGTCCTGGTGCGTCGGCGGAACTATCCTGGCCACGGCTCTGGCTGTCACGGCCGCCCGCGAGGACGACTCCATCTCCTCCGCGACCTTCCTCACCACCCTGACAGATTTCTCCGAACCGGGTGATATCGGTGTGTTCCTCGACGAGAACAACATGTCCATGACTATGAAACAGGTTGAGGAGAAGGGTATCTTCGACGGCCGTAACATGGCCACCACGTTCAACATGTTGCGTTCCAATGACCTGATCTGGTCGTACGTGGTGAACAACTACCTGAAAGGTCAGGCACCGGCCCCCTTCGATATCCTGTATTGGAATAGTGATTCCACCAACCTGCCAGCCGCCATGTATACGTACTACCTCAAGAATATGTACGTGGAAAACAACCTTGCCAAACCCGGTTGCCTGACGATCTGCGGCGAAAAAATTGATTTATCCAAGGTGAAGACGCCCAGCTACTTCCTGTCTACCATCGAAGACCATATTGCTCCCTGGAAGTCGACTTTCCGTACGACCGAGTTCTTCACCGGCCCCATGGAGTTCGTGCTGGCTGCCAGCGGTCACATCGCCGGCGTCATTAATCCGGTGTCCAAGGATCGTCGCCACTTCTGGATCGGTGGCGAACTCGCCAAGGGTGCCGACCACTGGCTTGAAACCGCTACCCAGCAACCGGGAAGCTGGTGGAAACACTGGAGCGCGTGGATCAAGGAGCGTGGCGGAGATCAAATTGAGGCGCCGGTTTCGTACGGTAACGAGGAGTTCAAGGAGATCGAACCGGCTCCGGGCCGTTACGTCAAAGAGCGCATTTCCTGATTGATTCGCGGAGAGATCCGGCTGCCTGGCGAACTTCTGGGATCCCCGCCGTCACCACTATCCTGACACTCTGTACCGGGAGGTATCCAGAAAAGATAGAAACGTCTGTATTTCAGCCCGGCTTGCCGCTAGTGGTGATGTGTGGACTCGCTCCTCTCTGCGTCGACCGGGGCTTCATTTACGGGCTGATCGATTCGTCCGCTTAGCTTGGCGGAGCGCATGGAGGCACTGCGACCGTCGTAGTTCCAGTCGATGCCGTGGTCCGTATAGCGGCACACATTCGAGCTGGCAACGAGGATGTCGTCCATGCCCGGCCCGGCGGCTGGTCCGTTCTTCAAAACAACGGGATTCTTTCCGTCCCAGCCGGTGAGCGCTGTCACCTCGAGGTCGAGAATGCCTGGAATGTGTACTGCATGATGTGTCGGTTCAATGGTTACTTCCATAGGAACCTTTTGAATGGATTCTTTGGTCGAGATGCGTGCCACCTTGCTGCTCACAAACGTCCCGAACACGCGGCGCGCCATTTCCACCAAGGCTTCGGCCTGCTCGCCGGTCGCTTCGTCGGACACCCCATTTGAGTTTCGGTGCCTTTCCTGGCAAGCCTTCAAGCGGGAACAATCGCGATGTGGTCCTGCAAATCGATCTCCGGGGAAAAGCTGCCGCGAATGCTTTCTTCCGCATAGTCCATACTTGTCGCTGAAGCTGCGCGGACACAGAGCAGCGGCAAAGATGAAGAGAGAGGAACGGGGCCGAGATCGGAGGGCGCTGCTGAAGGGAATCGTGTTGCTGGCGCAGGAGTAGGAGGCGGAGCGCCGCGGGTTGGGAAAAATCGAGGGGCAGAGCCTTTTCAGGGTTTTGCCTTGCCTTGACTGGCAACAGGCTCGATGAGCTTTTTGATCTCGTCAGGATCACCTAAATAAAAGTGCTTGAGAGGACGGAGGTTTCCGTCGAGTTCGTAAACCAACGGAATACCTGTCGGAATTTCGAAATCCACAATCGCTTTGTCCGAAATGTCATCCAGATATTTCACCAACGCTCGAAGAGTGTTTCCATGAGCAGCGATAAGCACGCGTTTTTCTGATCGGATTTCAGGTACGATCGCGTCGTGCCAATACGGCATAAAGCGGTCAATCGTCCTTTTCAAGCTCTCCCCGCGGGGCAGCACACAGGGCTCTTGATAGTGATTTTGTAGTTGGTTGAACCTGAGGATCGGAAATCGGGACTAGACAATTTGGTGGTTTTGGGTTGTGGTGGGCTTGGGATGAAATCTCTTGTCGATGATTTAGAAGCCGGGAGCGGCCTTTTACGGGCCGATCAATCACTGAAAGTCGAGGTCGTTACAGCGTTGGAGCGGGAACGCTTCGACGAATTGCTGGCGGCGAAGCATTACCTCGGACGGGCGCCCTCTGTGGGCGATTTCCTGCGCCAGGTGGTCGTGCGTGACAAGCAATGGGTCGCCCTTCTGGTCTGGGGGCCGGCCGCCCTCAAGCTCAAGGACCGTGAGAAGTGGATCGGCTGGAACCCGGCTCTGGCAGCCGAACGCCTCAAGTTGGTAGTGCAGAACCGTCGCTATCTGCTGCCCCACGATAAGGGCCGGGAACCGAATCTGGCCAGCCAGGCGCTGGCCGCGGCCTGCCGGGCCCTGCCGGCACAGTGGCAGGAGCGCTTTGGCTATCGGCCGCTTCTGGCAGAAAGTTTTACCGATCCGGAAGCCTACGCCGGCACGTGCTACAAGGCCGGGGGATGGCAACCGGTGGGAATGAGCGATGGAAACAGCCGGCACCGGGCCGATTATTTTGTTCCCAATGGTCGCCCGAAGCGGCTCTGGCTCAAAGAGCTCGAAGCCGGCGCCCGGAAGAAGGCGTGCGCGGTGCCGCTGGCCCCCGAACACGCGGGCGCGATGGTGGCTGCCGCCCACGGGGTGCTGCCCGTCGATCAAAAGCAACGCCGCAGTCTGCTCGAGTTGTTGCGACAGGCCCCAGATCCGAGGGCGAAAAACACCCGCTTCCGCATCGGCCCGGTGCTGACCATCACCGCCATGGCGCTCTTGTGCGGAGCGCGGCAGATCTCCGAAATTGCCCGCTTTGCCAACCGTCTTAAACCCAATCAGCGCGCCGAACTGCGGCTGCCGATCAGGAAGGGCACGCGACGCTTTTACGAAGTGCCCAGCTATGACGTCTTCTACGACGTGCTTACCCGCATGGACCCCGAACCTTTCGCCGCGCTTCTGAGCGACTGGCTCTGCGAGCAGGCAGGCAGTCTGCCGGGCGCGCTGGCCCTCGATGGCAAGATGATCCGTGACATCATCGGCATGGTCAGTCTGGTCGATGTCGAGGACGGCTCGCCGGTGGCGATGGCCGTAATGGATCAGAAGGAAAACACGCAACGCTGTGAACAGAAGGTTGCGCAGAAACTCCTCTCCGACATGCCCTCGCTCGATGGCAGGACCATCACCACCGATCCGCTGCACTGCCAGAAAGAGACGGCGCGAATTATCGTAGACAAAGGGGGTGACTACTTTCTGCACATCAAAGCCAACCAGCCCACACTGTTTCAATACGCCCGCAGTGCAACGAACTGCTCCCCCCTTTTGTTCAGACCACTTGCGGGCACGGACGAATCGAAGAGCGCGCTGTAAGCCTTTGCGAAACCACACCGATGGCCACCGGCTTCTGCAGCAGCCGGGCGCTGGTACGCATTCACAGCACGCGTACTGATAAAAAGAGCGGGAAGGCCAGCGTGGAAGATCGCTATTACCTCAGCAGCCAGGAACCGGGGGAGCGTACGGCGGAGGGCTGGATCAATTTGAGTCGATCGCACTGGGCGGGCGTGGAAAACCGCAATCACTGGCGGCGCGACGCCTCGCTCGGAGAAGACAGCACGCGTCTGCATCACGGCAACGCCCTGATGAACCTCGCCCTGCTTCGCAGCGTGAACCTGCGACTGCTTTCGGGCGAGAATAGCGACGACTGGCTACCGGCCAAAAAAGAACGTCTCGCCGCCGATCCAGCCTCCGCTCTTGCCCTCCTTCGCGCAAAACTATGAATCAAAACCAAAAGCCCTGGGGCAGCACATGAGGGTCGAGCATAGCATACTGGGGATCATTGCCGGGAAACCGCTCATCTGTAACCTTCAGTTCGGGAGGCGCAATGTCAAAACTACGACGCCAGATATGTACCTGATCCTCACCACACCGAGCAGCGGTTTCCGCCTTGTTCAAACCCTGCAGAGCACCATAATGGCGTTCGTTAAGTCGCCAACTGCGATGCACCGGAATCCACATTAGATCCATTTCATCAAGAACGATCCAGAGAGTCCGGATAGCGCGCTTTAACACAGACGTAAAGGCTACGTCAAAAACATATCCTTCATCCTTTAGCGCGTCTCCGGCGCGCTGCGCCTCTTGAACCCCGTTTTCGGTCAAATCCACATCGGTCCACCCGGTAAAGCGATTCTCCCTATTCCATTTACTCTCCCCATGGCGCAGGAGAACGAGTTTATGCATCGCGATGTCCCCTTTGATCACAGTTTCAAAGTTTAAGATGTACACGCAAACAATCAAATTCGTTAGTCCAAACGATCTGGGGGCGCTGGCTGAGAGCAACGAGCACAAGGTGCGGATCGCGTGGGCGATTGGCAGTCAAGCCGGCGCCACCGATCGGTTGCCTTGCCGGACCGCGGCGTCGTCAGCCGCGCGTTTCGGGCGAGAACGATGCGCCCGAAACGCGCAGGAAGGGCACCGGCGCATCGAAACCCTTGAGGATTGCCGTCTCGTCGCTTGCGTAGAGGCCGACGACGAGCGCGGCGGCGGCTTCGTCGGCCAGGATCGCGCGCGACAGCACGATGTCCCCGCCGTGGCTCTCGTTTTGCAGCCGTGCCGCCATGTTGACGGTACCGCCAAAATAGTCGAGCCGGTCGTTCAGCGTCACCGCGATCGTTGGTCCGCAATGCAGCCCGAGCTTGATGACGACGCCGTTGCCACCCTGCGTCCTGTTGAAATCCGCGACTCTGCGTTGGATCGCGAGCGCAGCCCGCACCGCATCGGCGGGATCGCTGAAAGCCGCCATCACCGCGTCGCCGATGGTCTTGACGAGCGCGCCATTGTGCTCACGAACCGCTGCGGCGAGAAATGCAAAATGTTCGCGCACGAGCCGGTAGGCGGCGGCATCGCCGACCTTTTCATAGAGTGCCGTCGAGCCCTTGAGATCGGTGAACATCAGCACGATGCGATGGATGCCGATATCGTCGCCGGGCCGCAGTGTCTCGGCCGAGAACAGGTCGCGAAAGGTCTGGCGCGTCGTGAGCCGGTCGGCCGTCAGTGCGTCGGCGACCCAGCGGCGATCTTCAACGATGAAAGTGCGCTTGCGGTCACTGTCGTTGACCAACCGCATCGCACCCGCGACACCGGCCGGCCGGTTGACGGCGGCACCGGGCCGTATATCGCCGGCTGCATCGATGCGGAACGCCGGGAGTGTGCCGCGAGTAAGGTCGACGTCGCATTCGTCGCCCGGCTCGAGCGTGCGGAGCCGGTAGGGCCCGGCCTCGAGTTCGATCGCGACCTCGCGCGCGCCATGCGCCGGCACCGTTACGTGTAGCCGGATGTGCGGCGTGCTCATCGGCCCGAACAGGCAGTATTCGCCGGGCCCGAGCGGCCGGGTCGCCGGCGCCGGGCGGAATACCGCCTCGACGTTCTTTGAGAAGTCGCGGTCGTAGTCGACATTGCAGGTGCCGCAATGCGCGCCGGTCGGCAGCGCGTCGAGGCTGTGCGCGATCTCTTTGGCGATCCGGCAGCGCGGGCAGAGGATGTTCCATTGCATGTTTAGCAGCCCGGTCTTCACTGCCTGCAGGCAGAGGTCGATCGCATGGCCCGGCGGCACCTGCCATCGCCGTGCCAGCGCCAGCGGCCGTATCGAAAGGATGTCGACTTCCTGTGCCGTGCTGATGAAATTACCCAACCTGGGTGCGAGTCCGTGCCCGAATGGAGTCGCCTCGATGCGCGCGACGGCGGCGTCGATCTTCGCCGGGGCGCCGGACGCCAGCACCGGCGCGGGATATTCGAACGGCTCGTCGCGCCGGCCCAGCGCGAACTCGTGCGCCTCGCGTGCCAGTTTCGAGAACCTCCGGAACGCGTCGTGGAAGAACGGGCCCGAATGAAGCATGATCCAGCCCAGCGGGCCCGCTGGTGCCACGGTGATCGTGTAGCGCCCGAAGGTCCCACCGGCATCGGCGTTGAGCTCGAAATGCGCGGTGAGTGTCGCGATCGGGCCGGAATGGAATTCGCGCACATGCTCGAACCAGCGGTTCGTGACCCAGTTGACGGGATGGTCCTCCCAGCGCAGCAGCAGCGGGCCCATTTTTGCCGCACCGAAATATCGCACCGACCCGTCGGGCTGCGGTCGTTCGATTACGTCATGGCGCGGCAGTGCCGCCGCCTCGTTAAAGCGCGCCGTATCGGCGAGCGTCTCCCAGATCGCCGCAGGTGTTGCGCCGTCGAAGCGCCAGACAACGCTGCGGGTGAGCGCACGCCAGGCGCGGCGGGAACCGGTGTTGGTCGTTCGCCCACTCACTGCGTCTCATGCGCCTCGAACGCAGTCGGCGTGGGCAGGCGAGAGGGGAGCCAGAACTGCCGGGTCCCGTTGGCCGTGCAGTTCCTGGTCGCCTGATCGAATCCCGAGAGTTCGGTCCTGCGAATTCCACTGATGCGGATCTCAAGAAGGTGGCAAAACTGAGCGACACCGACCCGAATGGTCATCGTGCCTTCTTCGCCGGTTGGGAGATCGGTGACCCGCCAGTCCCCGACGAAACATTGGAAGAAATCAGCGGGCGGCCTCATGATCGGAGATTCTAAAAACTCCGCCCTGAACGTGCGAGCACAGACACGAAGGGGGCTTTGAACAAATATGCAGCGGAACGATCTGTGTGCACTTGCAAAGAGCGACGAGCGTAAGGTGCGCACCGCGGGCGATTCGCAAATCAACAGGCACTGCCCCTGAAAATGCTGAGGTCGAAAAGCATTCGGGAGAATAAACTTGTTCTATCAATTTTCGCCCGTCAGTCGCGAAACGTTCACCGGCGTGCCCATCTACAGCTCCTACGTCAGAGACTATCCCCATTACATGCCTGGATTTTCCAGGGCCACGTTGCGCAGGTCTTCGCCCGCTTACGTGTCCGCGGCCCCGGATTGCCCGGCCCCCCGCCCGCCGGTATGCTCGCGCCATGTCTTCACTCGTTGACCTCCTTCGCGCGAGCGCCGCACAGTTCGGCCCGCTGCCCGCCATCCACTTCCAGGGACGCACCACGACGCATGCGGCGTTCGGCCAGGCGACCGACCGGTTTGCGGCCGGCCTTGTGGAGCGCGGTATCGCGCCGGGCGACCGCGTCGGACTCTACTGCGTGAACAGCGACGCGTTCGCGATTGCCTACTTCGGCATCCTGAAAGCGGGCGCGACGGTCGTTCCCGTGAACCTGCTGCTGAACCCGAAGGAGGTCGCCTACATCCTCGAGGATGCCGGCGCAAAGGCGCTGGTTTATTTCGAGGCATTTGCGGAGGCGGTCAACGCGGTCAAGTCCCAGCTCCCAGGTCTCACCCTCCAGTTTTGCATCGGGGCCCGGAACCCGCTGCAGGACATCCCGTTTTCCGATTTGCTGGCGGCCTCCGGGCCGGTCCCCCGGTTGACGCTGAACCCGGCCGAGGATCTGGCCGCCATTCTCTATACCTCCGGCACGACCGGGCACCCAAAAGGCGCAATGCTGACGCACCGCAACCTCGCGTCGAATATCGAGAGTATCCGCCAGGCGCTGCACTTCGAGTCGGGCAAGGACGTGCTGATCTGCGTGCTGCCGATGTTTCACGCGTTCGCGGCGACGGTCAGCATGATCTTCCCGCTGACGCACGGATGCACGGTCGTGCCCGTGCCGAAATTCGAGCCGCACGGCGTGGCCGACGCGATCGCGGACCATGGGGTCACGGTCCTGCCCGCCGTGCCGAGCATGTTCAGCGTGCTGCTGCATCTGCCCGATACCGAGATCGCAAAGTTCGCGTCGCTGAAATTCGCCCTATCCGGAGGCGCCGCGTTGCCGGTTGAGGTGATGCGCCAGTTCGAGGCGAAGTTCGGCAAGCTGATCTACGAGGGCGACGGGCCCACCGAGTGCTCGCCGGTCACCTGCGTGAATCCGATCGGCGGGGTGCGCAAGCCGGCATCGGTGGGCCTGCCGGTGCCGATGGTCGAGATGCAGATCGTCGACGACGGCGGAAACGAGCTACCGCACGGCGCCGTCGGCGAATTCGTCGTCCGCGGTCCGAACGTGATGAAGGGCTACTGGAACCGGCCGGAGGAGACGAAAGAGGCGTTCTTCGGTGAGTGGTTCCGTACCGGCGATCTCGGTACCGAGGACGACGATGGCTACTTCTACATCGTCGACCGCAAGAAGGACATGATCATCGTCAATGGTATGAACATGTATCCGCGCATCGTCGAGGAGATCCTCTACCAGCACCCGGCGATTCGCGAAGCGGCGGTGGTCGGCGAGCCCGATAAGCTGCACGGCGAGATCCCCGTCGCCTTCGTCGCACTCAAAGAGGGCGCGCAGGCGACGGCGCAGGAGCTGCGCCAACACTGCCGCGACAACCTTGGCCGGTACGAGGTGCCGCGCAAGGTCCATCTCATTCCCCAGCTGCCGAAGAACGCGGCGGGCAAGATCCTGAAACGCGAATTGCGGAAATCCGGCGAATACGATCGCGGTATCGACAGCCGCGGAGCGTAACGAAAACGAGGCGCTGCAGTTGCCTGGATGGTAAATGGAAGCGGGAAGCGCCCGGCCTCAGTTAATGGGACATTCAGAGGCTGGTGCGGGGGAGATTTGCGCTGCGTGAGCGTGGCGAAGGTGCTCGATAGCCGTACTACTGTGAGCCGGAAGTGGAGAAGATCACAACGGATTCGACATACTGGAACTCCGTGGGGTATTGATTGCCATGGAATTACAATAGGCACAGAAATCCATGGAATAA
Organism: uncultured Verrucomicrobiae bacterium; assembly: GCA_963805815.1. GTDB lineage: Bacteria > Verrucomicrobiota > Verrucomicrobiia > Chthoniobacterales > Chthoniobacteraceae > CAWDWA01. The sequence continues at coordinate 31,545 of CAWDWA010000030.1, read as the reverse complement.
TCGAAACTTGAGAAGCGCTTCCGGGTCGCGCTGTCATTCGCGGGCGAAAAGGGGGAGTTTGTCAGGAGAGGGTGACCGAAACGCTGGCGGAGAAGCTCGGCCGGGACAAAGTCCTCTTCGACAAGTGGCACGAAGCCGAATTCGCAAGGGCCGACGTGGGCACCTATTTGCCCGACCTCCATCGCCGTGAAGCGGACCTTGTCGTTGCGTTTCACGGTCGCCATTATGAGCAGAAGAATTGGTGTGGTGCGGAGTGGAGGGCGATTCACACTCTCATATTCGCGCGACGGCCCGAAGCGGTGATGCTATGTCGGTTCGATCGGGATGCGGAAGTTCCGGGCGTTATGAGACGGCAGGGTTCCTCGAAATCGAGGATGAATCGAACGATCGTGCCCGCGAGGTTGCGGCCCTCATTCTGCAACGTCTGCCTTCTCCAGGCATCGTCATTCCTGAGGGCAAGTTTGTTTATGTCTGTGAACCGCCGGGTGAGCTCGAGGGCGAACACATGCGACTGGTAAACGATCTCGAGAGCGAGTTGAGGAAACGGAGGGTCAGTGTGATTGCCGCAGAATTTCGGAGAAAGCCGGAGCTGATTGGCGCCATCCCGGACTTGCTGGCGGCCGCGAGTTTCGTAGTCCAACTGCATGGAAAGCAGCCTGTCCCGGCCCCGTATAGCGCATTTGGCACGAGCATCGAATACTGGCTCGCCGAGCAGCTGCGCCGTCTGTGCCAGGCGCCGCAGGATGCCACCGATCGACCACCGAACAAGATTCCCGGCCGAACCTGGCTGCGCTGGCGCTCCGACGCACTGAAGCGAAATCAGATCACGGATGACATCCATCGCGCATTTGTCTTCGATGACGACCACCACGTCTACGCCCTCTCGAAGGTCAAATTCCGCGAGTTCGTCGTGCAAATCATCGAGCGCGAATTGCAAAACGAGAAGCTCCCGGAAATCTCGGAGTCGAAAGTCCTGATCCGCAGTTCCGCGAATGATGCCCCCGGCACGGGAGACCTCTGCGACGGCATCGACACGTTCTCTACGGACACGGGCACGAGGCCGCTTTCAGCGGAGATCGTTCTCGATGACGTGGCTCTGGATACCTGCTGCGACACTTTTCGGAAGAAAGGTCTTTGGCCGGGCGGGTTGTTCGTTGTTTACGAACTTTCTCCGGACCCCGGTGAAGAATGGGTGAGCGAAGCGATGAGGGAATGTCGCGTCGTCGCCTTGAAATACAAGCCAACGCTGCCTATCTGCCTGGTCTATGCGAGCAAGGCTCAGAACGACAACCCCCGGCTACGATCGGTACCCGGACGTTTCCGGGTAGTCTGGTATCAACCCCCAAACGGCGGAAACAAACCCGCCGGCCCGGTGGACCCTGAAGCTCTGAACAATGAGTCGCACGAGTCGCACCTTTTCTCAGGGCGAGCCGAACAGGTTGAAAGCATGCTTCATCGAATGGAGTCCAGCCGCTTTCTCTCGGTGATTGGCGCAAGCGGATGCGGCAAATCGTTCCTCGTGCGTGCCGGATTGCTGCCCGCCGTGGCCAACGGTTTCGTCATGAACGAGCCTGAGCACTGGCGGTTCGTCACCATCAAACCGGGCGATAACCCCTCCCACAGTCTCGCCACAGGTCTCCTCGGCAGGCAGACAGGGGAGCAGCTCCTCTCCTCGGCCAGGTGCGATCTCGCCCTCGATTCCAATGAAATACAAGCACTGGAACGGACGCTGCGCCGCGGCAGACGTAGCCTCCTCGAATTCATGTCGAGCCGGCAGGAGAACCAGCCGCTGCTCCTGCTGGTGGATCAGTTCGAGGAACTCTTCCGCTTCCGGCAGGAGGTGCACTGGACTGAGGGCACCGGGAGAGCGCCGGGAGGTTCTGGCTCCGCGACGATGCGCTTGCTTTCGTGGATCTGCTGCTTGCCACGATCAATTCGGGCGGCACTGGAGCAGGCGGCCCTGTCTTGCCTATGCGGGACGCAAATCGGGACTCCCCCCCGAATCGTGACGCTGCACGGATCTACATAGTGATCACGATGCGGTCGGACTTCATGGGACACTGTGAGGCCTTTACCGGATTGCCCGAAAGAATCAGCGAATGCCAGTTTCTGGCCCCTCGAATGGACCGCCGTCAGTTGCAGGAAGCGATTGTCGAACCGCTGCGAGTCTACAGTGAAATGGTCCCCCTTACCGGCAGCAACGAGGCAGGGTCTGCGGGGCGAAAGTCCGCCGTCCCATCTCCGGCGTTTGTAAATCGGGTGCTCAACGATGTCGGTGCTGACCCCGATATGCTTCCGCTCATGCAGCATGCGTTAAAACGTACGTGGCAGCAGGCTGTGCTCCGCTGCGGAGGCGACGCCCAGATCGAACTGACGATTGCGGACTACGAACTCGAGAAGGTCGGGGGATTTGACAATGCGCTCAACCGTCATGCCACCGAAATCTATGATCGTCTCGGCGGAGTAAACGAAGAACCGGCTGCATCGCACTCGGATCCGGGGAAACTGACACCAGGCGAGGGAAATGAATCGCGCCTGCAACGGGTCTGCCGCCGACTCTTTTGCTGCTTGAGCGAGCGGCGTGAGGACGGCCCGCTGGTGCGACGACCCCGAACAATCGACGAAATCGTCGCCGAGATCGCGCCCGAGGGAAATGCTGACACCGTCCGGTCCGAGGTCCTGCAGGTAGCTGCCGCTTTTTCTGTCCACAATCTACTGGTTTACTCTCCGAAACCAGCCGGTGATGGCAGTCCGACCGGTGACACTCGCCTGGATATCAGCCATGAGAGTCTCCTTCGCCAGTGGGAGAAGCTATCCGCCCGCAGCGACCGGGCCACCGGATGGCTCGACATCGAGTACGAGGATGCCACCCGCTACCGGCAGCTTGTCGGTTTTACCAGGCGTGGAATCCCGCTTACTGGAGAACCGTGGAAGCTATTCGATTCTTGGTATCGTGAACGCCAACCGACCAGGGCATGGTGCGAAAGATATGCCCCTGGGCACTATGATCAGGTGGAGGCTTTTCGAGAAAAGTGTCTGCGTGCAGAAGAAGCACGGCTCGCGAATGAGAATGCCGAGTGCCTGGAACGCGAGCGCCTGGACCGAGAGGCTCAAGAACAGAAGGACCGGCGACTAAAGGAGCAGGCCAGACAAGTCAGTCGGCTCACCTGGCTGGCAATCCTGGCATGCGCGGCATTTGCCGTGGCGGTGGTCTTCTGGTTCCATGCACGACAGGCAAAGAACAATGCGATCATGCGAATCCAACGTAAATCCTCGTCTCCGGGTTTCCGCCTCAGAAGACCGGAGACCTGCTTCCACAGCTCCTCGCCTCCGAGCACCAGTCCTCCGCGCAGCGCTTCGAAGGGCGAAACAACCGCATGCTCAAAAGCCTCATCCACGAACCGGCAATATCGCCTTTGGGCTTCCCTCCGGCGAGTTCCGAAACTGGTCAGCCATTGTAGCGACAGCCAGGAGGGAGGCTGCTCCATCCCCGCATAGGGGCGGTGGCTGCTCCATTTCCACTCCGCCAGTTCCCTGCGCCTCCCGCCATCGACCGGTTCCCCCTTTCGGGTGCCAATCCTCACTGGATTAAGATGCACGTAGCGCAGCAGCTCCTGCGCATGGTTTTCCTCCTCGACTACCTGCGCCTTGAAGCGGCCCTGGAAGTGATGCCCGGTGCGGCGCCGCCGGCGGTTGAAGCGAACCGTGAATGTCGTCTGGAACCACCCCATTGCCGCACTGAGATTCGCCGAAGGTGTCGCGAGTACCAGATGATAGTGGTTGCCCATGAGGCAATAGCAATGCACCACCACTCCGAATCCCTCCGCCATCTCCGCGAGAGTCGACAGCCAGAGTTGCCGGTCCACGTCCCGTGCGACATCGTTCGACGCTCGTTGCCCCTGGCCATCACATGGTAGAGCGCTCCCGAAAGCTCGACACGCAAGGGTCTCGCCATGCATCCAATTTCCGCCCCAATGCCGTTCCTTCAAGTTTCAAGAGTTGACCCCATCTGCACACGCAATGCCGTTCCTTCAAGTTTCAAGAGTTGACCCCATCTGCACACGAACGGTGTGCGCGAGCGAGCAGCTCGAGGTCCGAGCCACAGGGACCAGTAGTCGACGTAATTGAGGGCCCGACCTTCGCCGGCCCGGTATCTGAGGTTCGGTTGACCTGCTCCACCTGCTCACCCCCGCGCGGCATTCACCGGCGGCAGACGATTATTGCACGAGCTCGATGCGCAGGAGTTCGCGGGGCTCGTTCGCGTGGTCGAAGACGAGCTTCGCCCGCATGTCGACGCGCAGTTCGTCCATGCCAAGGCTCTTACCGTTCCGGGTGATCGCCACGGCGGTGGGCCCACGTGTTGTACGATCGCCCGCGAGCCGACGGTGACCGTCAGGTTGCGGGCCGCGACGTCGACTACCGCCAGCACACCATCGACCTCGCTGCTCTCCGGCCCGGCAGCGGCTTATTCTGTCTTTACCGGGGCCTCGGCCGCGGGCGGCTGGTTTGTAACGGCCTTGGCGTCGTCGCCGAACTTCTTCCTGTCGATCGTCAATTCCACATCGCTCTTGCCACTGGCATGCGACGTGGTGATCGAGAACCAGCCCCGGTAGTAGCCGACGGCGGCCAGTACCGAGGATCAAGAGAAAAACGAAGCCGAGTAGTTTCATGAGAATTGTGATGTCGCAGGCGAAGGGGTCGCGGTGAAGGCAAGTTCAGAAGCCGCGGGGAATGTGGCCGAGCAGGACGAGGATCAGCACGCCGCTCGGTCCGTAGCCCCAACTGATAGGAATTTGCTTTTTTTCAGGCTCGGCGTCGTTCCGGCGAGGCACCGCGGGGTTGGAGGGGGTTCAGGGGAAGGAAGGGGTTTGATTGCGAGCGTTTCCTGATTTTTCTCGCGGATTGGACCGTTTGGATGCGGTCTTGTCAAGCTTTCAGTCGCGAAAAGTTCTCCAGCGCCGGTTCTCCGACGCGTTTTGCCGGGGTTGCGAGGCGCAACGGGGCCGTCTCCAGGCTCGGCGGCGAGGAACTGCCGGGGGAGCGCGTCTAGCGGCGGTTTGGAGAGTGGGCTACTCGTAGGCTGGCGCTTCTTCGGCATCGAAGACGAGGATCCGTTCGTCATCGAGTGCGAGCTCGGGTGCCCGCCATCCCGAACCGCTCGAATCGTGGTTTTGCTGCCATGCACCGGCGCGGTAGCGAGGGGCTGGCGCGGATCGGATCGGCTCGATGGTCTCGACTGGGAGGATGTGGAAACGGTGGTCGGCATCGAAAAGACCGCTTGCCACGAGGACATGGAGGTGGGGATGGAACGCCAAATAGTCGCCGAAAGTCTGGGCAGCTCCAAGCGCGCTTGGAACCAGTCGCGCAAGCAGCCGATGGCGACCTGGAAGAGGAGGTTCAGACCTCCTGATCCAATGGAATTAAGATGAGCCGACGAACTGAAAAATCAGGCGCAGATCGGTGCCCGGAAATACGGTTTCCGTTGCGGTGAGTTCTTCGCAGAGTTTTTCGATCACTGCATCGTGAACGCGGGCGCTGAGATGGTGTAGGCGCACTGTCAGCGTCTTGTTGGCCTGATCGGGTTGGAGGTCCACCGCACTCTCGTAAATTTGGCGCAGGAGAGAGCGTGCATCGTCGTGGCGGCTGAGGTGTTCACGCACGAGCCCGGCCATGGCGGTTTCCGCGCGGTAGGCGATCAGTTTGACGGTATCGATGAAGTGTTTTTTCTCGCTGCGCAATGCGCTGAAGCGATCGGAGGGTGGCAGGTCCTTGATCTCAATATGTTTGCCGGCGGCTTTGCGCTGGGTTTTCAGGTTCTCGATTGTCAGCCGCCGCTCTTCGATGGCCTGCTGAAGGGTCGCCTTTTTGTGTTCCCATTTGAAGAACTCCGCCGGGGTCGGGTTTTCGGGAAGGCTGATGGCGGCAAAGGAAGCCAGTTCACGGGTGAGCTTGCCATTGTGGTGGCGAACTTGGGCATCCAGAGCACGCCACTGCGGATTGACAACCCGTGTGGTCTCAGGAATCGGCTCACAGCCGTATTCGATGAGACGATCGAGGTGATAGTGTTCGCGCATGTATTTGAAGAAGTTTTCCTGACACCACCGCGCAAACAGACACGCCGCTGCACGGGTAGCTTCGCTGCGATAATCGCTGCAGAGAATCGAACTCTGCGTGCCGCTAGTCGAACGCTGCCGGATTTCGCGCACCCACATCCCGTTGGAGAGACAGGTGCCACGCTCGGCGAGTTGCATGTCGACTTCTTCGCCGTGAACGAGCGTCACTTTGCGCGTGCGAAACTCAGTCGTCGGCCACGGCTCGCCGGGGAACTTGTGATAGCTGAGGATGGCGATGCGCTGTTCTTTCATCTCGGCGAAGAATGGAGGCGAGTACCCTTCGCGGTCGAATACCAGGGTGAACCGGCTCAGGAGTGGATCGGCTTCCAGAGCAGCGGGGCCGGGCTGGCCGGGCGCCTCGCGCTCGAGCCGGGGCACAATGTCCTCGCGCAACACCTGCAATATCCCGGGATCGACCGGCCGGGTGACGACGAAAAAGGGCTGCCCGTCCATGGCGTTGACCCAGTAATCGGTGGTTCCGCGCAGGCGGAGCCGTTCCCGGGCAATGTAACGTCGGGGCAGTTTGGTCAGCTTGCCGTGATAGACACGCACATGCCCGTCTGTACAGCGGCAGTTATAATTCCCCATCAACGACAGTTATTTTTCCCCGGTTGAGGGGTGGGCTTGCGGGACGGTGGTCGCGGGAGCGACCACTTGCGGGGCATGATCAGTCCGCAGCAATAGCGAAAGTTGATGAAGAACTATCAAATAACAGGGAAGATTGGGCAGAGCGCGGACAAGGGCGGGGTGGACGCAAAGACAGCGCGCAAATACATCGGCGGAGCACCGGGGCCGTTAGAGCCGCGGTCAGCGCGAACGTGGAAGACGCACGACGATGGGTTTGCGCCGATCTGGGCGGAGGTCGAGGAGATGCTGCGGCGCGAGCCGGGCTTGCAGGCGAAGGTGGTGTTTGAAGAAGTGCTCAGGCGTTATCCGGGACGTTACTGCGAGGGGCAACGTCGGACCTTCGAGCGGCGGGTGCGGGCGTGGAAGCTGCGGCACGGGCCGGAACCGGAGCTGATTTTTTCGCAGGAGCACCGGCCCGGCGAGCGCCTTCAGATCGACTGGTTCCACGCCGGGGAGCTGGAAGTGAAGATCGGCGCAGAGCGCTTTGATCACCGGTTTGTGCACGTGGTGCTTCCGTTTTCGAACTGGGAGTGGGCGCGGGTGTGCAGGAGCGAGTCGTTTCTTTCGCTGAAAATCGGGCTGCAGAGCGCGCTTTTCGAGCTGGGCGGGGTGCCATCCATCTGCCAGAGCGACCAGAGTTCCACGGCGACGCATCCGAAGGGAAAAGGAGCGCAGGGCCGCGAGTTCAACGAACGTTATCTTGGGCTGCTGGCCCATTACGGGATGCGGGCCGGAGTGATCGGAGTCGGCGAACCGCAGCAGAACGGGGACGTGGAGAGTGCGCATCATCATCTGCGCACGGCGATGGATCAGGCGCTGAAGCTGCGGGGCAGTCGGGAGTTTGTCAGCGTGGAGGATTACGAGAGGTTTGTGTACGGAGTGTTAAACACGCGGAATGCGTCCCGTACGGTGAAGCTGCAGATGGAAGGCTCGTGTCTGCACGCATTGCCGCAAACACGTCTGCCCGAATACGAGGAGATCGAGTGCGTGGTCAACCGCGAGGGGATCGCCCGGGTGGGCCGCCAGGGCTATTCGGTGCCGGCGCGCTGGATTGGCCGGCGTCTGCGGGCGCGGCTGAGCGAGACAGAGATCGGCTTCTATTTTGCCGGCGAAAAGGTGGCGGAAGTAGAGCGGCGCAGCGGCAGCAGTCAGGGGGTATATGTGGACTGGCGTCATGTGCTGCCACAGTTGCTGCGCAAGCCCGGAGCCTTCGCGCGATGGCGGCACCGGGAGAGTCTGTTTCCATCGGTTCCCTGGAAGAAGCTGTATGAAACGCTGAGCGGACATTTTTCCGCCGGGCGGGCCGAGCGGGAGTATCTGGGCATGCTGGCTTTGGCCCTGGAGCACGGGCTCGAAAACGTGGAAGCCGCAATCGAGCAGGAAGGCCAACTGCCGACACTTGATGACGTGCGGGCGCGGTTGGGGATCCGGTGCAGGATCATCGAGGTCGATTTCGCGGCCGATCTTTCCGGTTACGATGCCCTGATCGGCACGGGGGCACAGGAAGCCGAGGAGGTAGCGCAATGAGAGCGGAAAAAGACGCACTGGGATTGCTCTTCGCGCAGTTCGGCCTCACGACGATGGGGCGTGCATTCGAGGAAGTCGAAACGCGCGCGATCCGGGAGGGCTGGAGTCTGCGTCAGGCGTTTCGCGAACTGCTGGAAATGGAAGCGTGCACGCGCCGGGAAAGACGGCTGATCCGGCTGCTCAAAGATTCAAAGTTGCCCGAAGGCAAGACGCTGGCGGCGCTGGAAAGCTCCCGGCTCTCGGCAGCCAACCGCCGCCATCTGGCTGAACTTTGTGAGGGGCATTTCACCGAAGCGGCGGTCAACGTGCTTGCATTCGGGCTGCCGGGCCGCGGCAAGACGCATTTTTTGAGCGCGGTGGGCAATGAACTGATCCAGCGCCACGGGAAGCGTGTGCTCTTTGTGCCGACCTACAAGCTCATCCAGCGGCTTCTGGAAGCCAAACGCGAATTGAAGATCGAAGCCGCACTGAAAAAGCTCGATCAGTATGAAGTCGTGATCCTCGACGACCTCGGCTACGTGCAGCAGAGCAGAGAAGAGATGGAAGTGCTTTTCACGTTTTTCGCCGAGCGCTACGAGAGGCGTAGTGAAATGATCAGTTCCAACGTCGTCTTCAGTCGGTGGGAGCGGATCTTTCACGATCCCATGACGGCAATGGCCGCTGTAGACCGCTTGGTACATCACAGCGTGATTCTGGAGTTTGGTGGCGAAAGCCACCGAAACAACAACGGCGCGACAAAACAGGAGAAGAGCCCACGCTGACCATCTCCCCCTTCGCGCGAGCAATTTGCCGGCCTCCGGCGCGACTCTGCGGCTACGCCACAGCCGCTCCTCCGGAGCGGACGTCTCGCCTCCGACCGGCAAATTGCGGATGAGGGCCAAACCGGGTCAGCACAAGAAACCAACAAAAACCAAAGGACTGCATGTTCCAGAGAATGGGGAATTATAACTGTCGCCAAATGGGGAGGAATAATTGTCGTTGACCACCCGTCGGCATAGAAGACTCCGGCGGCCTGCGGCGCCTGCACTTCCATCCATTCCTTTGCCAGGATGCCGCTCCATGTGGAAGCCTGCCCGGTCTGCGAGCACAGCGCGCTGAGTTTTGCCCGAAGGGTGCGTACTTCCGGGATGCGATCCAGCCCCAGGACCTTGCCCCATTCGCCCGGCGCCTGGTATCGCAGGGCTTCGAGCGAAGGGATCCTTGCCAGGGCCATGAAGGCCAGCAGCAGGAAGATGCTTTCCAGCGGATAGTAACCCTCCGGCATCGAGAAGAGTTCCCGACTGTGTGCCAGCAGACCGTTTTGCAGCAGGGCGGGCAGCGCGAGAAGGACGCCGCCGCAGGGCACATCCTCGACGGACTCGAATGCAATCGGCGCTCCGTGAAGCTCGCCCATCGCCGCGGCCACCCGCTCCAACGTGCGCGTAGCCGCGCACCCCTGGGGCGCCTGGCTGTCGGTTACACTACGCTGGCTTTTTGTCCGCGCTCCAACTACGCCGGAACCCGCGCCGACGTCTTTTTTTTAACCCGCTCCTGCAGCCGTTTCGCACGGACTGCCTTGTGCATGGTGTTGGGTAGAATACCGAGCGCCCGGGCCGCCTCCGGAACCTCGAATCCCTCGTCGAGCAATCCCTGCGCTTCCTCAAGCCGCTCCGGTGTCAGCTTGCTGCCATGTCGTCGCGCCCGCGGAGCGAAAAACGCTTTCGGCCCGCCCTCCCGATAAAGCTTCACGTAACGCTTCACGGTCACTAATGGCACCCCAAAAGCCCGCGAGATCTGGCTCTGGGTCGCGTTGCCGTTGATCACCAACTGACTGCTGAAGAGCCGAAATGCCGGCAGATCTTCGCGATCGTGAATGAAGACCGGAAGATGCCCGTTAAAATACGTCACCTTCCCATCGCGACACTCAAAAGCGATCTCCGGGGTGATGTGCGTCACTCCGTGCGGAAAAACCGGAAGCTGTACCTGTGGCATGCCCTCTCTTTTGCCGCCTCGCACTAAAAAAGTCAGCCCCGCAATAGGGCGCCTGAACCTCAAACTTTGGCTCATTGTAATTCCTCGCCTCCCTTCCACTACAGAGGTAGATCAGGAGCTCTGAGGTTGAGCAAGTGTCGGCGTTTGCGAAAGATGCCGCGCAACGGGCGGGGGATGGTGAAGACGAATTGCCGGTGCGGGACCGGATGGCAAGCATTGTGGGCGATCCAATCGCCGGTCTGCCAGGTGCGGCGCTGGTGACAGGCCGGGCAGAAATGGCGGCCTTTGCAGGTGAAGGCAAGCAGCTTTTCGTGGCCGCAGTCGGGGCATTGGAGCCGGGTGAAGCCGGCGGCGAGATCTCCGCAGCGGCCGAAGGCCTGAACGGTCTCGAGAACATTCGGACGAAGCGGACCGTATGTCGGCCGGTGGCGCATTTCGTATTGAGTGACGAATTCGGTCCATGCATGATGAACGATCTGCCAGAGAGGCGATGCTCGTGGGCGCCGGTGGCGGTAAATGGATGGCATACATGTGCATGCGAACATGTATGCCTAGCCGACGCTCTACGAGCGCCGAAGGACTCTTAAGAGTTCCTCCACTCCATAGTGCTGGAGATGTAGAACGATACGCTCCCTCACAACGGGTCGTTCATGAGGATTGGACGCGGAGCTTACGAAGCAGGCGAATGCTCCTTTCCAAACCGGACCGGGATACCCAGCCGTTGCGACTATCGTCGGTGCGGATTCGAACGAAGTCCCCGTAAGTATCCTCCGCAGACACGATCTCTCCCGGGGGGGGAGCAGTCAGTCTGCCGGTATGGTTCTCCCCGTCCGATCGATCCAGTCTCCGTAAGTGACAACGTTTCGTTGAGACGCTGCGGCGTGTGCGCTTTGCAGGATCTGCCCCCAAATGGGAGGATAGCTCCTGTCTGGCGGGTGAATCCCGATGCGGAGCAGAGGATTGGTCCGAAGCTTTGCGCGCAAGCATGCATTCCACCCGAGGCTCACGACGCGGCGCCAGCTGCTTCGCACGCTGTAAACCATCGATTGGGAGGCATACGTTTTGCCTGCCTGCAGATCACTTACAGTGGCGAGCCTCGTCGTGTATCGAATTCCTGCGCGTTTTAGTGCCCGCTCTCCGGCTTCGCTTAGCAGCCACGCAGGCGCGATGAAGCCGCGCGGGGAGAGCCCGGCCTGAGAGAACTCTTCCTGAGTTTTGGTCACGAGCGCGTAAGCCTTCTCTTCTTCGATGTCGTAGAATTCGCCTTCGTCGGCGGTATAGAATCGTGTAGTCAGCCGATCGCTCAACGATTCATCCATGCGGCGCTCACGGTAATGAAAATGTCCGTGAATGACGGCTTCATGGCCCTCCGCGACCTTAGTTCGTAACCATTCGCAGAATTCGGGATCGTTTAAGAAATGCCCCTGATGGTGGTGGTCGGGAATGACAAGCAGGGATGTGCGCGTAATCCCGCAGGCGGCGAGTTCGCCGATCATTGTTTTGGTCGTATTCCAGGTGCGCGGTGACACGTCATGAATGGAAACGATCACGCTCGCTTCATCTTTCATTTCTTACACCTCCAACTATGGAGTGTCCAAAATGCCATGGCCAGGATGGTCACGCTCGCGCATGCGATCGCAAATACCTCACCATGCCGTGTGTAGAACGTTTGCGGCACGTGTCTTGGAATGGCCAATTCCCCAAAAAGCACACCTTCCATGAAATGCACGCCGTTCGTGTCGCGCAGCGACATCCGAACGTTGCCGAATTCATCGATAAACGCCGTAACGCCGGTGTTTGCGGAGCGCAGCAAGGGTCGGCGGTTTTCTGGCGCCCGGAATACGGCGTTTGCGAGGTGTTGTTCCGCGGCTTCCGATTTCAAGAACCATCCGTCGTTTGTCACGTTCACCAACAGATCGGCACCGCGCTGAACGAACTGCCGTGTCAGATCTCCCAGAGTGTCTTCGAAGCAGATCAGTGCCGCGACTTTCAATGCCGGATCTTTCATTTCCAGGAGGGTGAAATCACTCCCAGCCTTGAAATCACCCGGCACGAGATTCCCTGCGATCCAGGCGAACAGCGGAAACGAGTTACGGAATGGGATGAATTCTCCGAAAGGCACGAGGTGCATCTTACGGTAAATCTGCGCGTCGGCATCCGGCGAAGTAAACATGACGGCGACATTGAACCCGTCGTCTTCGATGTAATCGATTGAACCGAGAAGAAAGTTGTAGTGTCCCATCGAGGCGGCCGACAGCACGAACTCGTAGTTTAGCCGGTCGAGAAAGACAGGGAGCGGCGTTGCCGCCTCCGGCCAAAGCAGGAGATCAGGATCGAAACCCGCTGCCGTTTGCGTTAGCCGCATGTAGGTCTCGAAAATTTTGCTTTCGAAATTCCGATCGAACTTCTGAAATTGCGGGATGTTTGCCTGGACGGACGCGACCCGTAGAGGGGTCGTCTCATGATGTTGCTGCAAGGCTCTACCGCCATAGGCAAAGCTGACGAGTATCATTACCGTCGTAACGATGAAATCGTAGTGCGGCCGCAATCGAGCCCGGCCTGCCTCGATCACGAGCCGTCTTGCTGTGATGACAATCATAATATTGCAAAAAGCAACGAGGAACGACAGACCGGCGACCCCTGTGAGACTAGTGATTTGAATGAGAAAGACCTGGTCGTGTAGCGCCACCCCGAGACCGTTCCACCCAAAGCCCGTGAATAGAATTCCCCGGAGTGCCTCCTGTGCTACCCATGCGGACGCGGCGAGAAAACTGACCCATAAATTCCTTCCTGAGCTCGTCCATGGCGAGGTCCTTGCATCCGGTTTTCCGGAAACTTCTCTATGGCATGCGATCGTTCCGACGAACCAGGCCCAGAAAGCGAAGTAGAGCGCAAGGTAGAATGCCAGAACGAACCAGCCGAGCCCGGTAACGGTGATGAGCCAGCGGAATGTCATCCAGAAAAAGACGAGTCCGGCGCAGTATCCGAGACCGATCTGGTAAAGCCATCTCCGGCGCAAGTGCCTGCCGGAGAACCAGACCGCGCAGATCAGAGGGATCAACGCGACCCACACCAGCCACGACTGATTCCAGTTTGGAAAGCAGAGCGCCACCCCCAAGCCGGTCATCGCCGCAGCGAACCAGGGCCAAATGGTCATTAACCGGGATATCACTCGCCCAAGTTGCTCGCCTACTCGCGGCGTACACGCCGACTTTTTTTCTTCGGATGTGGATTTACCGCCTCCTTCAGATCGCGTGAGTAGCCCGAATTGACCTGAAATTTTGCCTTGCCAACTTGCTCCATCGTCTGGAGGGAGGAGTCATCACAGGACACGTAGCCGAACATCATTAGTCCCTTAAGCGTGTCAATGAATTCCGCCTCTTCGAGACCGCTACAGCGTTCGAATAGAACATCGCCACTTACTGGAGATCCGCCAAAGCCAAGCGCCTTGATGATGCTTGTTTCGCCGCCATCGAGATTAATATTGCTCATCAGAGGATGTTTGTTCGCATCGAGGTGGAAAAATGGGCCCGCACCTTCTTTCCAAGTCCACGCTAGCGTTGCCGTGGGAGCGCTGCAATTCAACATTCTGCAGAACGCGGATCGAGTTGCTAATAACGCTACGGCTGCTGAGGAATGATAGGAGTAAGGAACCCCGCCTCCGGATGGATACATCCTTGAATCGCTTCCTCGTGTTCGTGCTGCTAACTATTTGCCCGGTCGTGGGCATCGTTCTGCAATGTCTCCCAAAGAGACTCGATCGAACCTTGAATCTCCGTTTTAATCTCGGCAATATCTTCGATCTGCAGCTTTGCGCCCGGCGGGGGATTGTGTTTTGCGAACATGTAGAACTTCATTTTTGGCTCGGTCCCGGATGGGCGCACCGCCGCGCGCCGGCCATCGCTCAATGCGAACATAAGCATCTTCTCGCGGGGGATTGGGTCGTTTTCGACGTCGACGAATGAATCGGTGGCAAAATTCTTGACCGAAGTCACATTGGCACCATCCAGAAATTTCGGCGGATTGCTGGCGTAGGACTCGATGATTTTCTGGATTTTCGCAGCACCTTCGGCGCCTTCGAAAACAAGGGAACCGCTTCTTTCGAAGTAGTAGCCGAACTCAGAATAAATCTGATCGAGCAGGATCGGGAGAGAGAGGCCTCGTGATTTAGCGTAAGCAGCGACCTCCGCAAACATCATGGAGGCTCCGTTCGCGTCTTTGTCTCTTACGAAATCGGCGCCGCTGTAGCCATAACTCTCTTCGCCGCCGAAAACAAAAAAAGTCGAGTGCTCGAGTCGAAGTTTTCGCGTTTCCGATTCCGGCATCTCGCGGTAACCTTCCCTCTCTGCTTCGGGGATCGCTTTTTCGTATTTTTCAAGTTTTTCGCCGATGTATTTGAACCCCGTGAGGGTCTCCACGCAGCGTAGCCCGCTCTTCTGCGCGATTGCTTTTTGCAAGTCACTGGTAACGAAAGTCTTGATAATCACTCCGTGACTGGCGTTTTCGGGAGTGAGCACGCCCTGATCAAACAGCGTTTTCGTGCGATACCAGGCGAGCAGGGAGCCGATCATGTTGCCGCTGAGAAGCTGAATCTCGCCGGTCTCTGTGCGGACCGCCGCCCCCATGCGGTCGCAATCAGGATCCGTGGCAATCACCAGGTCGGCGCCTTCTTTTTTCGCCTGATCGATGGCCATTGTGAGCGCCTCCGTGTTCTCCGGGTTGGGAGACTTCACTGTCGGGAAGCGCCCGTCCATTGGATCCTGTTCGGCCACGGTGCTGAACTGGAATCCAAGTTTCTCGAGCATCGGGCAGATAATCACACGCCCAGTGCCATGCAGATTGCTGAAAACAATCTTCAAATCGCGCTGACCGGCGACCATTTCCGGCTCAAGGACGAGCGTCTGGAGCCGTTCCATATAGGCTTCGTGGAGTTCTTTGCCGAGTTTCTCGATCACCCCGCGTTCATCCTCGGGGAGTGGTTCGAAAACATCCGAAGCAACTGCGTTGACTTTGGCAATAATGCCGCTGGCGTGCGGCTCGACGATCTGCCCTCCGTCGGCGAAGTAGCATTTAAACCCATTATCGTGCGGAGGGTTGTGGCTCGCGGTAATAACGACCCCGGCATTGGCATTCGTGGCGCGGATGGCGTAACTCAGTTCCGGTGTCGATCGTGGGCCGTTGAAAAGTCCGGCGTCGCATCCAAGTTCCGTGGCGACCTTTGCGACCAGTTCGGCGAATCGGTGCGAAAAATGGCGGGTGTCATGGGCGATGACAATTTTTGGACGACCGGATAAGTTTGAGTTTTTGAACCACTCCTTCAGGTAAGCAACGAGTCCCTGTGTGGCCCGGCTGATATTGAAGAGGTTCATTGCGTTCGTGCCGATGCAGGGGTATTCCGGGCAACCGAATTCGTTGGGCGTTCCCTTTTCTGCTTCCGTGACAAGCCGACCGATTGTGCGGCCGCGAAGACCACCGGTACCGAAGGCAAGCTTCCTGAAAAAACGATCGTTCAATTCGTTCCAGTTTCCGGTCTCGACCAGCTCCGTAATGCTCTTTGTCGTGATCGGGTTGCTCGCGATATCGAGCATCTGAGTGATGTTTTGATGGCTGCTCTCGAGTAGAGCCCCGGAGCGAACTGCGTCGTCGAGTTTCGCCTTTATGTCGTTCATGGGGGGACCAATCTTAGAGGACGTACGATGGATGGCAATGTAATGTTAGACCAACTGGAAGTCGCTCTGCGTCTGCGGCGGCGAATCCGTGAAAACGATACTGACGCACTCCGGATCGTCGACGGCCGTGGAGACGGCTTCGAAGATCTCGAAATCGACGACTTCGCCGGACACTGGCTCGTCCAGACGAGGCGGAGGGGCTTGCCTGATTGGTTGAAATGGGCTGACGCCAGATCGATCTACTGGAAGCGACTCGGGGACAAGACTGCGCCGAGATGGATTGCCGGGCAGAGGGTGACGAAGCCGTTCGAAGTGATGGAAAATGGTCTCCGATTCCTGATCGATTTTGAGTCCGGGTACTCGCAAGGTATCTTCTTGGACCAGCGCGATAATCGGGCGGCTCTCCGCACGCTCGCGGCCGGCAAAACGGTGCTGAACTGCTTCGCCTACACCTGCGGATTCGGGGTCGCCGCCGCTGCGGGCGGGGGAATCACATCCAACATAGATCTTTCAAAACGGTCTCTGGACTGGGGGCAGCGCAATTACGAGTTGAGCGGGTTGCTCTCAACTACGCACGATTTCATCTGCGGGGATGTATTCGAATGGCTGCGGCGTTTTGAGAAAAAACGCCGGCAATTTGATATTGTGATCCTGGATCCACCGACGTTCTCGAGAAATTCGAAAGGGAAAGTATTCCGCGTCGAGGATGACCTCAGTTGGCTGGTAAAGCATGCCGTTGCGGTGCTGAGTCCCGGGGGGCGGATTTTTTGTTCGACGAATCAACGGAGCCTGAGACCAGAGGAGTTTCGCGGGATTGTATTTCGGGGCTTATCAGATCCGAAACAGTGGAAATTTCAGCCGGCGGGCATGCCCAAGGACTTTCGCGGGGAACAGTATCTGAAGAGCGGTTGGTTGGTGCATGAAAGGTGATTTTTTGGGAGCGCATTTAACGGCGCTGATCGGACGCTTTTCTGCCTTCAAAGTGTCCCAAATCCCGCTTGCACCCTTTCCCGAGCGGCGCTATAGAGTTCGATGTGACGTATCTGCATCATTGGTGGCATTAGCTGACGGGCTCGCTCCGGCGAAGACGGAGTGTTCGTCGCGCCACCACCGCGCGGATTTGCAGCCCTATGATTCGAGTTCTGAATCGTCGGGCTTTTTGTTTCCTCAAACAGTATCCAACGACTCAGAACGACTCATGAATCTCGATTTCAAATATAACAATGACGGGCTCATTCCCGCGATTGTTCAGCAGGCCTCCAACGGTGCGGGCGATCATGGTCGAGTTCTTATGATGGCCTGGATGAATCGTCTCTCGCTGGAAAAAACGATCGAGACCGGCGTGATGCACTATTGGAGCCGTTCCCGGCAGAAACTGTGGTTAAAGGGCGAGAGCAGCGGCAACACCCAGAAGGTGATAAAATGGTATGCTGATTGTGACAGGGACACGCTCCTCTTTGAAGTTGAGCAGAAGGGCGGTGCTTGTCACACCGGTTACGAAAGCTGCTTTTTCCAGGAATTCGACAGGTCCGGAATCCCACTCGAGATCAAAGAGGAACGACTTTTCGATCCGGAAGAGACTTACGGAAAAAAATGATCTCAGAAGTGCCAATCAGACCCGATCGGGAAACGTTCCGTGCGCTTGCGGAGGAAGGGAATCTCATTCCGGTGCACACCGAATTGATTGCGGACTGCGAGACGCCGGTGTCCGCCTTTCAAAAACTCGACGAGGGCGGATACACATTTCTGCTCGAGTCGGCAGAGAACGTGGACCAGACTGGTCGCTACTCTTTTGTGGGAGCAGATCCTACGGTGATTTTCCGAAGCACTGGACGGGAGATTACGGTGGTGGAGAATGGAGAGACCCGCGAATATACAGCTGACGGTGACCCGCTTGCCGAGGTGCAGAAACTGATGGAACAATACCAACCGGTCGCGGCGGAGGATATGCCCCCGTTCGTTGGCGGCGCGGTGGGTTATATCGGTTACGACATGGTCCGGTTCTTTGAGCCCACGATTCCGGCTCCGCCGAAGGACGAACTCGGCCTGCCCGAGATGGTTTTCCTCATCAGTGATAAGCTATTGATCTTCGATCATCAGCTCCGACGCCTTCGTGTCCTCGTCAACGCACAGGTAACCAACGGTGACACAGACGCCGCATATGACACCGCTCTATGGGGAATCCGGGAAATCCTCGCAAAATTGGATCGGCACGGCGACCTTCCGCCAATCAACACGTATGAGCATCCGCCGCAGGTTACACCGCGCTCGAATACGAAACGCGAGGAATATCTCGAGATGGTGCAGGGGGCGAAGGAATATATCCATGCGGGTGACATCTTTCAGATTGTTCCGTCTCAAAGATTTGAGACGGATTACGTTGGAGACGCGTTGAACTTCTACCGCTGCCTGAGGTTTGTGAATCCGTCGCCGTATATGTTCTGTTTCAAATTTGCAGGTGAGTTTGCGCTCGTCGGCTCGTCCCCCGAAGTGCATGTACGTGCAATTAACGGGCGTGTGGAGATCCGGCCGATTGCGGGCACTCGCAGACGGGGCGCGACGCTCGAGGACGATGAAGCGAATGCGAAGGATCTCCTCGCTGATCCGAAAGAACGCGCCGAGCACCTGATGTTGGTTGATCTCGCCCGCAATGACGTAGGTCGCATTGCAAAGTTCGGTTCCGTGCGTGTCACCGACTTCATGACGATCGAACGCTACAGTCATGTGATGCACATCGTTTCGCATGTCGTTGGCGATCTTCGGGATGATCGAAATGCCTACGACGTGCTTCGCGCTACATTCCCGGCCGGCACGGTATCGGGCGCGCCGAAAGTGCGCGCGATGCAGATCATCAACGAATACGAAAAAAGCAAGCGAGGCACCTATGCCGGTGCTGTGGGCTATTTCGGATACGACGGCAACCACGATTCCTGCATTGCTCTTCGAACCGTTGTGCTAAAAGACGGAAAGGCCTACGTGCAGGCGGGAGGCGGTGTTGTTGCTGATTCCACGCCGGAAGGTGAGTATCAGGAAACCGTGAACAAAGCCATGGGCATGATGCGCGCGATCGAGCGAGCCAGATTGCTGAATTCCAATAAGTGCTAGACGCCGAATTTTCGCAAAACATCCAATCGCCAAAGATCTAACAACTTAGAGACGATGTTACTGGTTATCGACAACTACGACTCGTTTACCTACAATCTGGTGCAATACTTCGGCGAACTCGGCGTCGACCAGGTAGTCAAACGCAACGACGAAATTACACTCGACGAAATTGGGGAACTCCAA
The DNA here is from genome assembly GCA_963805815.1 of uncultured Verrucomicrobiae bacterium. Lineage (GTDB taxonomy): Bacteria > Verrucomicrobiota > Verrucomicrobiia > Chthoniobacterales > Chthoniobacteraceae > CAWDWA01. The sequence goes on along the minus strand of CAWDWA010000030.1, from coordinate 12,350 downwards.
CCCGAGCGAATCTGCATTTCTCCGGGACCGTGCACCCCCAACGAGGCTGGAATCAGCAACGACGTCGTTCGGCGATTCGGGGCGTCCACGCCGATTCTAGGGGTCTGTCTGGGGCACCAGTGTATCGGACAGGTTTTTGGCGGCGAGATCGTCCGGGCCGACCGGTTAATGCATGGGAAGACCTCGCCCATTCTGCATGATGGGGAAGGGGTCTTCGACGGCCTGCCGAACCCGTTCGAGGCGACACGCTATCACTCGCTCGTAATTCGTCCGTCCAGCGTGCCGGAATGTCTCGAGGTCACCGCTGAGACCGCGGAAAAGGAAATCATGGGCGTTCGCCACAAGACGTTTCCGATTCACGGCGTGCAGTTTCATCCGGAATCGATATTGACGCGGGAGGGGAAACGCCTGCTGGCGAATTTTCTCAAACTCTGAAGGCGTTTGAAGTGAAGATCGGAGTGTGGAGGGACGTGGGGAGATGGGGAGGAGGTGGACAGGATGAGCAACATCCGATCGTTCTGAATGTTGAAGTTCTGGTGAAGGGCTCTGGATACGGCAATTTTCCAGATCACGAGCACTTCTCCCTTACGGATCAGAGGAGCCGATTCTCACGCCCGGTGGCCGCAAAAATTGTCGAGTCATGGCGGAAGCGGCGCTATCGGGCGGACATTGTAAGCAAGTTCAACGACTCCGAAGGAAAGAGCACAAAAACGTGGAGCTACATTGAAATAGGCATGCAATGCGGTCATCTCTCACATGAGGCTCAGAGGAAAGGCTTGAATCGATTTACGAGGAAATTCTCGCCGTGCTCCACGTCTCCGTGTCTCCCGGTCATCTTCCGCCTGAAAGTCGGGCACCGAGTCCACTTGCATTTTCGGCGCTTCTGTCCTTTAGTCGAATTTCTTCAATCGGCGGGATAGCCAAGTGGTAAGGCAGCGGTTTGCAAAACCGCTATACGTGGGTTCGATTCCCACTCCCGCCTTTTATCAGCTCAAAGGGAGCTGCTTGCGGTTTTTGCAGTGCTTTTTATCCACAATTATCACGCTCGGTTCAAGCGGCGGTGGCGTATGGCGTGTTCCTTGTGCACGCTATCGCGGCTTCTCGCGAAGACGTAAAACCGGGCCGCCGGGAGGCCAGCGAGATAGAATGCCAAAAGGCAGCCTATAGGGTGACGAAGCTGGGAGGCGCAGGCCTCAATTCGCCGTCTGGCGGCAGCATTTCATTTCGACTCCCTCGCGCACCTGGCCCCAACGGGCGGTTGCACAGATCGGCTTCCAGTTTGCTCAACTTCCCCTACGACGTGCCGACGATGTAGGAGACCGGAGGATTGCTCGTCCGCATTTACGCGAGAACTTCTTCGGTTGGAATACGTCCTTTTTCCGGACAGGCATTCGGCGGCATCATCGCTCCCATTTCTTTGCCTCTGCGCGGCCATACAACTCGAGGGGAGCGGTGTCGAAATACCTGAACAGTGCCGGACACAACCAACCTTCCATGTCAAACTGAGGTGAATAATACCAATTGCCTCCATACTCCTGACGTCGCCACTCCAGCTTGACTGTGTGACCGGGAAAGGGCGATGAGGAGAACAGCAGCAGGAAGCCTCTCTCTGCATCGGGAATCGCGGCGATCAGTATGTCAATCATCGTGTCAATACCAGACACGAATGGTTCACGAACCAGTCCGACAGCCGGGTCGTCGAAGACCCACATGCCCTCATACTTGTATGGCGCGATTACTCCAATGGCGTTCATGGTTTGCGCTAGTTTGCAACAGATTGCGATGAAGCGCGAGAGCCATCACTGCACGTTGGAGGATTTGGCCGACATACCCTAGCCGGTTTCGCTGTCCGAGAGAGCGGGCACCAGGGAGACCATCCGGCAGCTGCCGGATGGGGTGGTTGGGTGTGAACTCGACAAGCTGCGAAAGCAGATGGTGGAACAGGTCTTCGGGATCGTCAAGGAAGTGATAGGATTCCGGCGCTTCGGTCTGCGGGGAAAGCGCAAAGCGAATCTGAACTGGGTGCTGTGTGCGTGCGCCGCGTGGAATGCACGGGATGGTGGCGAACCCCGCAAACGCTCCGAAAATGACCCCTCATAGTGCATGAACAGGGCATGAACGGAGATGAATCGCGCCGCGGCGCCGAATAATTCCCTCCGGCTAGCTCAGAGAAGCGGCTTTTTGTAACGCTTGCCAGATAATCAATCAACTATTCTTCCGCCTCCACATTTCAGTCCGACAGGCAGCTAGACCCCACAACGACCCCCGACGCACCTCCTCGATCATTCCTTCTGCGGTGTGCCTCGGTGCCAGATTCTCCGAACGTCCTCACGGATGTTCTCTCTGGTTTCACTGTCGAGTTTGAAGGCTGCTTTACGCTCGATCCTTTCGATGATCGCATCGGCGCGGGCCTCCAAAGCCGAGGTCGAGATTACCTCGTGGGGATCGAGCGCTGTGCAGCTCGGAGAGAACACAAAGTCGATTGCCCACTCGAGCCAGTCCCCGCGCTCGCAGGCCGCATCAATCTGCGCTCGCATCCGCCCTCTTTCGCGCTCCGCTCGGTTCACCTAAAAGGATGTCTGCGCAAACCTCGCGGGCCCGCCCACTGTCGCTGTGACGCGCAGTGTCCACTATGGCGAAAAGCGGGGCAGGAACGTCTGGAGATCGAGCCGCATGTGGCATTTGGCCGCCGCCTTTCGGCGACGATGCCTGGCCCAATCCATGCACGAAGCGATCAATGCGATGGTGGTCGAGTCCACGATATGAATGGCCCGGCGGAAGCGCCGTGTCTGCCCGCGGCCCCGTCTGCCGCGCCCGAAACCCGGCGACAGGTTCTGGAGGTATTCGAGCATGCTCCAGAAAAGCCGCTCGGCCATGGCTGCATCGCGGTTCCTGTTCGCATGGCCGAGGTTGTTGCGGGCTCGGAGGCGTGGCGCCACGCGAAGCAGAGAGCGGCCCGCTGTGGAGTTCCAGTGCGTCGCACACGTCGTTGAGCCCGAGCGAGTGGCCGATCTGGCTGAAGATCAGAGTGACAACGTGACTCCAGGGGCTATACGTCCGCGCTTTCGCATCGACACCGGTCTCCCTGGCGAGATTCGGCACCAGATGGTTGGGAATGAGATTGCAGAGCTGGCGCAATATGCTCAGCTTCGAAGGCGTTGGAGTGGGGTTCTTCTGATTCTTCACGACCTGCCGGGTGGCAGGAAACAGGGCCTCACTTCAACACTCTTCCATCCGGCCATGGGATGGTTGTGAATTATATATGAGTGCACCTGTTATATTTTGTCATTATGGGAATAGCAATTACCTTCCTTATGTCTTTGAAACGGTGAGACTAACTAATCCGGATAAAGATATTTTTTTATTGGGGGATAAAGATAATAAGTGGCTTGAATCCGCTAAAAATATTAAACATTGCTTTTTTAATGAATATCAATATGGAGCGGAAATAGAGACTTTTGATCAAGTTTACAGATTGGTTCAGGGTAAAAAGCATGGTAATATTAGAGCTGGAAAAGATTGGGTGAACTTTGTTTTTAAGAGATGGTTTTATATACATAATTTTTTGACGTCGCAAGGTATAGGTAATTTCTGGCACTTTGACTCAGATAATATGATTTTAGATTCTCTAAGTCATCATGAGAGAAAATTTCAACCATATGATTGCACCGAGCAATGCAATGGTAATTGCATGAACGGTTATATTTCTTCTCCCTTGGTTGTATTAAAATACATAAATAAGACTAATGAGCTTTTTCAAAATAATGAATATTTAAGGGAACAACAAGTAGAGTTTGATGAGAGAAATGAAAATTTTGCTTTTACAGAAATGAGGGCGTATAAGGAATTTAAAGAAGATAAAGAAAGCTCGATTAATTCTATTAAATTAAGAACAATCATCGATGGTTCGACATTTGATGATTCTATTTGTCGGGAGCATAACATGGTAATGGAATGTCTCCCTTCTGGAAAAAAAATTAAAAAAGTGCATTGTAGCCCTGATGGAAAATTTTACTGCTATGAGAAAACGAGTAGCAATTTCGTTAAAATGAATTCACTTAATTTGAGCTGGGTGCCTGTTGAATTTTTTCAAATTGTATTAACTCAAGTTAAAAAACAATTAAATAAACAGATAAATGCGAAACCAAATATTTTGCAAATGCCTACATTATGCGAGATCTACAAGAGACAACAACACCTTCCCTGGATAGCATTAATTAAACTGAAGGCTATACTAAAAAAGGTTAAACAGCTAACAAATCGTTTTGCCTGACAGTTTTTGCCACGCTATACAATGCAGGTGAACTCAACCGTTCGATCATAGAAGCAGCCCGACAGCATGAAGTGCGAGGGTGTGATGCCCCGAAGCTTGCTTCGGCTTTTGTGGAAGAAAGGGTCACCCATCCCCCATCCCCCCAGGCAGCTCGGGCAATACCTGACAAGAGCGGTTGTTGACGCGGCGTTACTCGGGGCGCTGGTAGCCGCCCTCACGTATGCCGTTAGAAATAACCAGTTCCCACAACTGTAGATCGCGGCACCGGAACGCCCCCGCGCAGGAGTGCAAATAATACTTCCACAGACGGTAGAAACGTCCGGAGTGCTTGGTGTGGAGTTTCGGCCACGCAGCATCGAAGTTTCGGAACCAGGCCATCAGCGTCTTATCGTAGTCGGCGCCGAAATTGTGCACGTCCTCGATAACCAGCAGGGATTCACAAGCCGTCGAAATCTGCCGCAACGACGGAATTTCCCCGTTCGGGAACACATACTTTGCGATCCACGGGTCCGCGCCCGGACGGGAATCGTTTTTACCTATGGTGTGTAACAGACACAATCCGTCGGGTATGAGATTGCGGTCCACGACCTCCATGAACGTTCTATAGTTTTTATGGCCAACGTGCTCGAACATGCCCAGCGACACTATTGCATCGAAACTATCCGAAACTTCCCGATAGTCCTGCAACCGGATTTCGACCGGCAAACCTTCGCACAGATTGGATCCCAGTTCGACCTGCTCCCTGGACACGGTAATACCTACCACTTCTACACCATAAGTCTCGGCAGCGTATTTGGCGAAGCTTCCCCAGCCGCAGCCTATGTCGAGCACCCGCATGCCCGGCCGCAGATCCAGTTTGCGGCACACCAGATCGAGCTTCTGGCGCTGGGCTTCGTCCAGCGTATCCGCGTTCCGCCAATACGCACAAGTGTATACCATGCGCTGATCGAGCATCGCCGTGTAGATCTCGTTGCCCAGATCGTAATGTGCTTCGCCGACCTCGAAAGCGCGCGCCAGGGTCTGAAGATTCAGGGCACCGGCTTTCGCCCAGGCGAATACGTGGCTAAGGAATTTATGATGGGACGTGATACGAGTAGCGAGCAGCCGTGCGAAGAACTCGTCGAGTCGTTCGGCCTCCCACCAGCCGTCCATGTACGATTCGCCCAGCCCCAGTGAGCCCTGAATCATCACACGTTTATAGAAACGCCGGTCGTAGACCTGCAGATCCCACGCTTCGGGACCATTGATTTGAATGCCGCTGGGCTCCAGGAGATGTCTTACACGCCGCTCGATATAGGTGCCTGAGGTGGTGGAGTTGGTTTGGCCTTGGTAGTCCGATTCGTACATAACGTCACCCCGTGGTGATGTAGATCAGCGCACATCCGTGCTTTTTGTCGTTGCAAATCAGGATAATAGTGCACCACTTTTTACCGCACGTGTAAATATCTGCTGCCGTCAAAAATTGTCGATATGACCCGCCGCGCCGGCAGTTTGGCGTGTCTGATTCATGCCAGTTCAGAGTCTCTAGACCCTGAACAAGCGTGATGGGGATAAATTCATTGCCATAAAAAACTCGAAATGCCCTTGAATCCTTGGTTTGATGGCGGTGCTAAAACCAAAACCATCCAAAGAGAAAGGTCATTTCGAGTGAAAAGAACATATCCGAAGATCCTGCGTAATCGCAAGCGCCGAATTCAACGCCGTCTCGACGCGAAGCGTGGGTGGAGCAATCAGGCGGAGCCTATCATAACCGCCCGCAACATCCACTATGAGATGGCCGAGAAGAGCCGGGCGATCAACTGCGGAGGAATCGGAGCGATTCATCTGATGGTTAACAAGCTGGGCCTCCGCGAGGAGATTGACTCGCGACTGCATCTTCTTAAGAAACACCTTCCCTACCACGAGAGCGATCATGTGCTCAACCTGACTTACAACGCGCTGCTCGAGGGCGTGCGGCTCGAAGACATCGAGCTTCGTCGCAATGATGAAGCCTTCCTTGACGGCCTGGGTGCCCAGCGCATTCCCGACCCGACAACGAGCGGTGACTTTACGCGCCGCTTTGCTGAGGAGGACATCGTCAATCTCATGGAGATAACCAACACGGTGCGCCGGCGGGTGTGGGAGCAGCAGCCCGGGCAGTTCATGGCAGAGGCTTTTATAGATACCGACGGCACCATCGCGCCGACGCTCGGCGAATGCAAAGGCGGGATGTCTCTTTCCTACAAAGGCATTTGGGGGTATGCGCCGTTGACAGTCTCACTGGCTAATACCAATGAAGTGCTATATCTGGTCAACCGCCCCGGGAATGTCGTCAGTCATGAGGGGTGCGTGCCGTGGATCGATCGGGCCATCGAGTTGGTGCGCCCTCATGCCGGAAAGATCACATTGCGCGGCGACACGGACTTCACACTGACTGGCGAGCTGGATCGATGGGATAAAGAAGGCGTCCAGTTCCTCTTCGGTATGGACGCGCACCCGAAGGTGGTCGGACTGGCCGAAGCCTTGCCGCAAGAGGCATGGACGCCGTTGGAGCGACTGCCGCGCTATGAGATTGCCACGCGCCCGCGACGCAAGAGTGAACGGGTCAAGGAGAGCATCGTACGTTTCAAGGGGTATGAGAACAAGGTGCTCACGGGGGAGAGCGTGGCCGAAATAGACTATCAGCCGAATAAATGCTCGCGGTCTTACCGCCTGATCATCGTACGTAAGAACATCAGCGTGAAGAAAGGCGAGCAAGTGCTCTTCGACGATGAACGGTACTTCTTCTATATCACCAACCGCGTCGACTACACCCCGCCGGAAATCGTGAGTCTGGCCAACGGACGCTGCAATCAGGAGAACGTGATTGAGCAGTTAAAGAACGGAGTGAACGCTATGCGTATGCCGGTGGACGATTTGCTTAGCAATTGGGCCTATATGGTCATGACTTCCCTGGCATGGAATCTGAAGGCATGGTTTGGGTTGCTGATGCCCAACAAGGAACGGGGGATGGATTTGGTCAAGATGGAGTTCCGGCGGTTTTTGCACTCAATCATTCTGCTACCCACGCAGATCGTTCGCACGGGTCGGCGGATCATCTACCGCATCATGAACTACAACGTCTGGTTGAAGGAACTCTGGTTCTCCCCCAAAAAAGTGGACGCTTAGAGTGCAGTGGATTTGTAGGTTAGTTTAGTGATGGGTTAAGGTTTTTAAAGTAATTATTGAGGAAAGTTTTTGGACTGATATAGCCAATAGAGCTGTGTAGGCGTTTACGGTTGTAAAACGTCTCGAGATAGTCGAAGACAGCAGTGGAAGCGGAGGCTTTTGACTCGAAAACGCTGCGTTGATCAAAGAGTTCGCTCTTGATCGAGGCAAAGGCACTCTCGGCAAAGGCGTTATCATAGCAATATCCGCTAGCGCTCATACTTTGGCGCAGTCGGGCACGGGCGAGCTGGGTGCGAGTAACGCCGGCAGTATATTGACAACCGCGGTCAGAATGGAAAATGGCATCCGCTGTGATCAGGCCCGAAGCGAGGGCACGCCGCAGGGCGCTGGTGACCAGGCTGGCGTCCATTGAAGGGGCAAGTTTCCAGCCGAGGATGGATCGGGAGAAGAGGTCGAGAACGATAACGAGGTAGAGCCATCCTTCTTTGGTGGGGATATAGGTGATGTCGCTAACGAGTTGGGTGCCCGGAGCGGTGGGCGGACCGGCCTGCGCCAACAGATTCGGTGAAGGGTGGGCGGCGTGATCTGGCCGGGTTGTCTTCGGTCGGAAAGGCCTGCGGGGCCTGGCACGGATCCCTTCGCGGCGCATGAGAGCGGCGACGCGGTTTTCCGAGCAGACATGACCATTGGCATGAAGTTCGTGTGTCATTCGCGGGCTGCCATAGGAGTGAGTGTGGCGGTGGTGGTGAATGAGGTTCATGGCATCGAGGAGCTTGCGGTTTTCTTCCTCGCGCCTGCTCACCGGGCGTATGGCAGCGGCGTGATAACCGCTCCTGGTGACCCCGAGAGCTTCGCAGAGTTCGGTAATGGAATAGTTTTCCCGCATCGCCTTGATCATCGCATACTGCTCTCTGCGGGTCCTCCGAGAGTATGCTCATGGCTTTTTTTAGGATCTCTCTCTGGCGGCGCAGATATTCGTTCTCGCGCTGAAGCCGACGGATCTCTGCGGCCGGATCGGTAAGGGGCGCTCCGCTGCGGCCTTTCGACTCCGTCGAAGCGGCCTCCGCTGCACGCCCCTTACCGAGAGCCTTGTTCCGCCAGGCTCGCAGAGAGTTGGTCGAAATACCGAGATCATCGGCAACCTGTTTGAGCGGCCGCCCGCTGCTGAGCAGAAGATTGACAGCTTCCTGCCGGAATTCGTTGTCGTAGGGTGAATGGGATCGAGGCATGTCTGCAGTCCTTTCTGGATTGACTGCGCCCTCCCTGTCCACGAAATCGGGGGAACTTTACTCCACCTCGAGCATGCGTCGGTTGGCCGCAAAGCCGATGCGCCGCAACGCGGGCAGGTTATGCAACAAACGTCCGACCTTGAAGTCGTAGCTGTTGTTGATTGTGGTTTCCGTGCGCAGGCCCGCACCGCGCCCGCACGACTTATGATACTGCTTGAGGTGCGTGTTCTTGTAATAGACGTGCAGCGAAGGGATGACTCCCTCGGTAACAATGCGCGTCCTGCATCGGCCGTCGGTCGCAGTCTTTCTCTGCATCCTGCCTGCAAAGATCAACTGCACCGTTTCAGGTCGGCCCAAATCGATGTTCTCCCGGATGACCTCCTCAAAGAACTCCCTTCCATGGCGCGGGCGATCCCACACCTGGGTCAGCGAAAACTCCGCCTGCAATACCGAGAGCCGGTGACAGTAACCGGCTTTGCAGTCTTCTGGCGGAAAGGGATAGGGCAGCGCTTTGAGCCACTTGCGGAAAAATCGCTCGATCTTCTTTTCATCGAAACCTTCCGCCAGGCGCTGTGCTGCCCCCGGGTTCGCGCAACGCAAAAGCCCGTTGTCGAGCGCTTCGAACTCGATGCCGCGCCGGGCCAGTTGCCGCTTGAGATACTCGTGCCCGTTGATGCAGAGCTTGCCGGTGTAGGGAAAATACGAGCAGAACTTGATGAAGAATGGCCCGAAGTCTCTGTCCACGCAGTAGAAGTAGTAGTGATTGACCATGGCACTGGTGTAGTCGATCCACGGAACGGTGCCCCCGCCCTCTCCGAAGCGTTTGCGGATGGTGCGCGGGACGGTTGCCTTTTCCTGCGCGATGCCGATGAAGACGACACCCTCGGGGGTCTTGAACTTCCGCAGGCGTTTCTGCATCACGTCGTCTTTACGCATCCCTTTCTGGAAACGGACAATCTCAATGTCCTGGCGCTCGGCAAAGTCGAACACCTGCCGGCGAAACCCCTCGCTCAATGCCACGGCGTCTTTGGTCGAGGCGAACCGGTGGCCCTTGTAGCCGCGGAAATAGGCAGCCACACCGCCCGCGCTGGTCAACTGGGGGACATAAAGGTTCAGATACATCCGGTCGATGCATTCCAACTCCAGGGCTTTTGGTTTTGATTCATAGTTTTGCGCGAAGGAGGGCAAGAGCGGAGGCTGGATCGGCGGCGAGACGTTCTTTTTTGGCCGGTAGCCAGTCGTCGCTATTCTCGCCCGAAAGCAGTCGCAGGTTCACGCTGCGAAGCAGGGCGAGGTTCATCAGGGCGTTGCCGTGATGCAGACGCGTGCTGTCTTCTCCGAGCGAGGCGTCGCGCCGCCAGTGATTGCGGTTTTCCACGCCCGCCCAGTGCGATCGACTCAAATTGATCCAGCCCTCCGCCGTACACTCCCCCGGTTCCTGGCTGCTGAGGTAATAGCGATCTTCCACGCTGGCCTTCCCGCTCTTTTTTATCAGTACGCGTGCTGTGAATGCGTACCAGCGCCCGGCTGCTGCAGAAGCCGGTGGCCATCGGTGTGGTTTCGCAAAGGCTTACAGCGCGCTCTTCGATTCGTCCGTGCCCGCAAGTGGTCTGAACAAAAGGGGGGAGCAGTTCGTTGCACTGCGGGCGTATTGAAACAGTGTGGGCTGGTTGGCTTTGATGTGCAGAAAGTAGTCACCCCCTTTGTCTACGATAATTCGCGCCGTCTCTTTCTGGCAGTGCAGCGGATCGGTGGTGATGGTCCTGCCATCGAGCGAGGGCATGTCGGAGAGGAGTTTCTGCGCAACCTTCTGTTCACAGCGTTGCGTGTTTTCCTTCTGATCCATTACGGCCATCGCCACCGGCGAGCCGTCCTCGACATCGACCAGACTGACCATGCCGATGATGTCACGGATCATCTTGCCATCGAGGGCCAGCGCGCCCGGCAGACTGCCTGCCTGCTCGCAGAGCCAGTCGCTCAGAAGCGCGGCGAAAGGTTCGGGGTCCATGCGGGTAAGCACGTCGTAGAAGACGTCATAGCTGGGCACTTCGTAAAAGCGTCGCGTGCCCTTCCTGATCGGCAGCCGCAGTTCGGCGCGCTGATTGGGTTTAAGACGGTTGGCAAAGCGGGCAATTTCGGAGATCTGCCGCGCTCCGCACAAGAGCGCCATGGCGGTGATGGTCAGCACCGGGCCGATGCGGAAGCGGGTGTTTTTCGCCCTCGGATCTGGGGCCTGTCGCAACAACTCGAGCAGACTGCGGCGTTGCTTTTGATCGACGGGCAGCACCCCGTGGGCGGCAGCCACCATCGCGCCCGCGTGTTCGGGGGCCAGCGGCACCGCGCACGCCTTCTTCCGGGCGCCGGCTTCGAGCTCTTTGAGCCAGAGCCGCTTCGGGCGACCATTGGGAACAAAATAATCGGCCCGGTGCCGGCTGTTTCCATCGCTCATTCCCACCGGTTGCCATCCCCCGGCCTTGTAGCACGTGCCGGCGTAGGCTTCCGGATCGGTAAAACTTTCTGCCAGAAGCGGCCGATAGCCAAAGCGCTCCTGCCACTGTGCCGGCAGGGCCCGGCAGGCCGCGGCCAGCGCCTGGCTGGCCAGATTCGGTTCCCGGCCCTTATCGTGGGGCAGCAGATAGCGACGGTTCTGCACTACCAACTTGAGGCGTTCGGCTGCCAGAGCCGGGTTCCAGCCGATCCACTTCTCACGGTCCTTGAGCTTGAGGGCGGCCGGCCCCCAGACCAGAAGGGCGACCCATTGCTTGTCACGCACGACCACCTGGCGCAGGAAATCGCCCACAGAGGGCGCCCGTCCGAGGTAATGCTTCGCCGCCAGCAATTCGTCGAAGCGTTCCCGCTCCAACGCTGTAACGACCTCGACTTTCAGTGATTGATCGGCCCGTAAAAGGCCGCTCCCGGCTTCTAAATCATCGACAAGAGATTTCATCCCAAGCCCACCACAACCCAAAACCACCAAATTGTCTAGTCCCGATTTCCAATCCTCAGGTTCAACCAACTACAAAATCACTATCAAGAGCCCTGGTGGCAGAACGTCGAAGATCGCCCTTGCCTCGTCTCGTTTCATCGCTCTATGGTAATGCCGGTGAAGCATCGCCTGCGAGGTATGGCCGAGGTCGAGGCAGAGCTTGCCGATATCGCGCCATTCGCTGGCTAATAAAGCGAGGGCATGCGGAAACAGCGAGTTCGGTTCACTGGCGGATATTTTCAGCGACTTGTCCAGTAACACCGGCCCCAGCAGTTTGCGCACGTAGATCAGCGAGCGATCGGCCAGGATAAATGCGAGAGCCGCGTTGCGGGACGTTTTGCTATCGATCAGGTGCGAGGCGGCAAGCCGGATGCGCGTCTCGTCCGGCCGACCCGGCGCCATCTCTCCACCTCCCGGCCATCGTGGAGGATGAGAAGGACTCCGCCCTGGTGTGCGGACGGCAGCGCTACGATCAGCGATCCGATCATCGCCCCGAGCTTCTCGGTGTCGCGATGGGCGCGGAAGTGGCCCCCTTTCCCGTAGAGCAGCAGCTTGTAGAAATGGAGCGAGATCCGGCCTCCGATGCCCAGATCCTCGCGGATGCGTTCGGCGATTCGTTTTAGGAATTTCTGCCATTCGGGTGAACGGAACTCGATTCTCGCAGCGTCGATCTGCCAGCACTTGCGGACCTTCTTATCGAGGACCGTCTTCTCGC
>CAWDWA010000029.1:0-78339 GCA_963805815.1 uncultured Verrucomicrobiae bacterium | reverse complement strand
GGTCTAGCCGCCCCAGCGTGGCGATGAACTTCTGGCGCACCTTGCCATCCCGAATTGATCGCTCGCTATCGGGGACGCGTTCGGAACTTCTAATGCTTCAGGCGAATCCGTTGATGTCCGAGAATACACGTTTCGTGCACCTCAAAAACGTATACCATATATGTCCCCCAAAACCTCTCCGAATATTACTTTTTATGGCCGGTTTTAATCCCTATATAAATTTCGTGAATGGCTTTGTTCGCTTGCTGACCGAGAATCGGGCGTTGAGCGCGACGGGCCTGGCGGGGCCCGACCGGCCGCTGATGACGGCCGGCGCGCCGAAGGTATTGATCTTTGCGCCGCACCCGGACGACGAGGTGATCATCGGCGGGTTACCGCTGCGATTGCTTCGCGAATTGAAAATGAACGTCGTGAATGTGGCAGTCACTTTGGGCAGCCGCGTCGATCGTCAGGCCGAACGCTGGCAGGAACTCAAGAATTGCTGCGATTTCATCGGCTTCGGATTGGTTTCCACGGGAGAGCGAGGACTGGAGGGGCTTAACCCGGCCGCGAAAGAGAAGGATCCGCGACGATGGGCGTCGTCGGTCGAGCTGATCACCCGGCTTTTGGAAGAGCACCAGCCGTCGATCATTTTCTTCCCCCACGACGAAGACTGGAACCAGACCCATATCGGGGTTCATCAGCTGCTGGTCGAGGCATTAGGCGCGTCCGGTTTGGCATGCCTGACGGTCGAGACGGAATTTTGGGGCGCGATGGACGCGCCCAACCTGATGGCCGAGTCGAGTGCCGCCGATGTCGCCGATCTGGTGACCGCGCTCTCGCTGCATGTGGGAGAAGTCGCGCGGAATGCCTACCACCTGCGTCTGCCGGCCTGGATGATCGACAACGTCCGCCGTGGGGCGGAACTCGTCGGTGGTCAAGGTGGAGCAGCGCCGGACTTCCCGTTTGCGACGCTCTATCGGCTCCGCCGTTGGGAGAACGGCCAATTTCACAATGTCCTCGAGGGTGGCCAGGTGCTGTCCAGCCGGGACGACCTGAGCAAATTGTTTCAACCTTAACACTGGACTAACGATGGAAGTTATTATTCGAACCACCGCTGACGAGGCGGCGGACCTGACCGCCCGGCTGGTCGCGGCGCGCCTGCGCGCCAAAACCGATCTGGTGCTTGGACTAGCCACCGGGCGCACGATGGAACGCGTCTATGACCGACTGGTGACGAAGCACCAAAGAGAAGGCCTGGACTTCTCGAAGTGCCGCAGCTTCAACCTGGATGAATACATCGGCGTGCCTCCCGAGGACGAACATTCCTATCGCTACTATATGAATCAACACCTGTTTAACCGGGTGAATATCGATCTTGCCAACACGCACGTCCCTGATGGCATGGCGAGTGATCTGCGTGCAGCGGCCGCCCGGTACGAGCAGCTCATTCGAGAGGCAGGAGGGATCGATGTTCAGCTTTTGGGTATCGGCGAGGCGGGCCACATCGGCTTCAACGAACCTTTATCGGCGCTGATGTCTCGCACTCGGGATAAGGCTCTCACGCCGCTGACGCGGCAGCAGAATGCCGAAATGTTTGGCGGCGATCCCGACAAGGTCCCGAAGCGGGCCATGACCATGGGCGTGGGCACCATCCTGGACGCGCGGGAGTTGCTGCTCCTGGCTACGGGTCGAGCTAAAGCAACCATCCTCGCCAAGGCCGTGGAAGGGCCGATCACTGCGATGATCAGCGCCTCGGCCATTCAATTGCATCCGAATTGCAAGGCGATTGTCGATGAGGAAGCCGCCAGCGAACTCAGAGAGCGCGACTACTACGACTGGGTCTTTCAGAACGAGCCGGAATGGGAGGAATTCCGTTAATAATCCTTTGGGGTTCAGATTGATATCGCAACGCGCACAGCAGAACAGGAACTTGTCGCTAACGATGTCGAGTATCGCGTCAGGACCATAAAATTTATAGAGCGTCATGTGACGCGTCACAGCAGATAACCAAGGTAACCTTTTGGTCGAGTTGTGCGCTGACGTGAACAAGAAGCCCGATTACCATCGTCCAGGTTGCGAATCACGACCCTTTCTCCCGAAATAACATCCAAATTAACATCCTACTAATATCTTGAACGACTATGAGTGCGATTGCTAAATTTCAGAAACTCGGTCGAGCCTTAATGCTTCCGATCGCGGTGCTTCCCGTGGCGGGACTTCTGCTCCGTTTAGGACAGCCCGACTTGCTCAATATCAAATGGCTTGCAGACGCGGGAGGGGCCGTCTTTACAAACCTCCCGCTGATTTTCTCGATCGGCGTCGCCGTAGGCTTTGCAAAGGAGAACCACGGTGCAGCTGCTCTGGCCGGGGGTATCGGTTATCTCATCCTGACGGCTGTCTTGAAGTCGATTAACGATAAGCTCGATATGGGGGTACTCGCAGGCATCCTCTGCGGCATCGTGGCAGGCGAATTGCACAATCGCTTCAAGGACATCAAGCTGCCCGAGTACCTCGCTTTCTTCGGAGGGAAGCGGTTTGTACCGATCGCTACCGGTCTTGTCTGCGTGGCTCTCGGTCTACTATGCGGCTATATCTGGCCAGGGGTGCAGAAAGGCATCGACTGGGTCGGGCATGCGCTCATCAACGCCGGTGGCCTGGGCCTTTTTATCTACGGTATTCTAAACCGGCTCCTCCTGGTCACCGGATTGCATCACATTCTCAATAGTCTTGTCTGGTTTGTCTTTGGCAGCTTTACTGGAGCCGATGGCAAAACGGTAACCGGGGATCTCCATCGTTTCTTCGCAGGCGATCCCACGGCTGGCTCGTTTATGACCGGCTTTTTTCCGGTCATGATGTTCGGCCTCCCAGCAGCGTGCCTCGCGATGTACCACGCTGCTCGACCGGAGAACCGGAAGCTGGTTGGCGGAATGTTATTGTCCATGGCGCTAACCGCATTTCTGACTGGGGTGACCGAGCCTGTCGAGTTCACTTTCATGTTTCTAGCGCCGATTCTGTATTTGATTCACGCAATCCTGACCGGGATTTCCATGGCGTTTATGAACTTCCTGGGCGTCAAGCTGGGATTCACATTCTCTGCCGGGGCCTTCGACTACATCATCAGTTACAAGCTTGGAACGAACGGATGGGTGTTGATACCGGTCGGCCTTGCTTACTTCCTCATCTATTACTTCCTGTTCAGCTTCGCGATTCGAAAGTTCAATGTGGCGACGCCCGGCCGCGCTGAGGAGCCTTCTTCCGAAGGCGTCCCGGTCACCGCCGATCCGGCTGCTCTTGCTGGGGCGGTCGGCTATGTAAGAGCCCTGGGTGGCAACCGGAATCTTAAACTCGTGGACGCCTGCACGACGCGCCTGCGCCTCGAACTGGCGGATGATTCCCTGGTTAACGAGCCAGCGCTCCGAATCTTGGGCGCGCGCGGCGTGGTTCGCCCAAGTCGCAACGTTATGCAGGTCGTCATCGGCCCACAAGCCGATATACTCGCGGGCGAGATCCGGGAAGCGATGGCCAGTGGAGAATACGACGCCATTGGGCCTGCGGTGGAGTCGCCGGAGGCAAGCCAGGTGGACACTTCGATGTCTGCGCAGCTGAATCAAGCGAGTCCCGAGGACACCGCGACCGCTCAGAATCTGGTGCACGCTTTCGGCGGGGGTTCGAATATTGAGACGGTCGAGCACGTGGCGGTAACCAGAATTCGAACTGTGGTTCGTGATTCAGGCAGAACCGACGAAGCAGCGTTAAAGTCTGCCGGTGCGACGAAGGTATCGGAGAACGTCTGGCACGTCATTGCCGGCCAACGCGCTGCAGCGCTTGCGACCGCGCTCCACCTTAATTTGTCTGAACAATAGCGAACGACGTGTTGATCCATGGGTCGAGAGGAGGCGATCTGAAAGCTGCACGGCGAACGTGCGGGGCGAAATCAGAGCGCTTGACGACTTCCAGGGAAAAACTGCAGTGACGACCGCCTCCACAATCATCACGGCCTGATCCGCTTCCTCATGCAAACCCGGTGGCAACGCTTATGAAGCAAATCGGTGAACAGCCTTTGAGAGCCGGATGCGGGAAATCCGCACGTCCGGTTCGATGAGGGGGAGACCCGAGCGGTCATTGGCCCAGCGCCTCTCATCCCGTCGAGGTCTCCCTACTCTACTAAGCTGCAGGCCATTCTAGACAATCCCGTTGGACGCAGTCACCTGCGAGTACCATTTCATGCTGTTTTTAACGGTCCGTTCTTGCGTTTCATAGTTCGTGTGAACCAGGCCGAAGCGCTTGCTATAGCCGAAGGACCATTCAAAATTGTCCATGAACGACCAGGCGAAATAGCCACGCAGATCGACACCATCGGCAATCGCGCCGTGCATGGCAGTCAGGTAACCCTTTAAGAACTCCAGACGCTGCTGGTCATCGCATACGCCATCGACCACCGGCACGTCATACGCACAGCCGTTTTCCGTCACGTAAATCACAGGATGATCATAACGCTGGTCGATCCACTTGAGCAGCCTGGCCGAGCCCCAGGGCACGACATTCCAGTTCATGTCGGTCTTTTTCCAACCGGGATCTTCGCTGAGCGAGACGTTCTGATCTTCCGAAATACCGCCATTCCCAACGATGTTGCGCTCGCCCACTTCACCGGTCGGTTCACTGGCGAGCATCGTGGTGTAGTGATTGAGACCGAAGAAATCGCTCGACCCCTTGATGATGGCCTTGTCTTCCGCAGTGAACTTCGGCAGGCGATCACCAACCATCGTCTTCATCACCTCGGGATAGTCACCCCTGTAAACCGGGTCAGCAAACCAGGCCAGGAAAAACTCCAGTGAACGCTGGGCGGCAGCCTTATCTTTGTCGCTATCGGTGAGCGGCTCGCGCCAGTCACAGTTGTTTGTGATGCCAATGACGCCCGACTGTTTGGCCTGATACCTACTGCGATACACATCCACCGCGCGACCATGTGCACGAATGAGCTGATGCGCGGCCATGTAGGCTTCGGTCGTATCGCGCTTGCGACACGGTGCATGCATACCGATGCCGTAACCCAATACGGAGGAGCACAACGGCTCGTTCAGGGTGATCCAGCTCTTGACGCGATCACCAAAGCGATCAAAACAGACATCGACGTACGCGGCAAACCAGTCGGGGAATTCCGGGTTGATCAGGCCATCGCGCTCGGTCTGCAGGCTCAGCGGCAAATCCCAGTGATAAAGCGTTACCCACGGAGTGATGCCGGCATCCAGCAGCGTGTCGATAAGCTGGCTGTAAAACGCCACCCCCCGCTCATTCACCTCACCGACACCTGCGGGGATGATGCGTGGCCAGGCAAGACTAAAACGATAGGCCTTGAGTCCAAGCGACTTCATCAAGGCGACATCGTCTTTGAAACGATGATAATGATCGCACGCTATTTCGCCGGTGTCCCCGTTGAGCACACGACCGGGTGTATAACAGACCGCATCCCAGATACTCGGGGCACGGCCGCCTTCACGCACGCCGCCTTCGATCTGGTAACTGGCCGTTGCAGTTCCCCACACGAACTTTTCTGGAAACACAAGCATGGACATTAATCCATCTCCCGCGGTCTTGGATTCACTTAATGCCCGCTGAGGCGACGACCCCCTGGGTGACACGCTTTTGAAAAATCAGGTAGGCAAGCGCCGTAGGAATCGATGCCATGACTGCCACCGCCGAGGTTTTTGCAAATGCGATGCCATAGGCGGATTGCACCTGGGTCATGCCGACGGGAATTGTCAGCATTGGGGTCGAGTTGGTGATAATGAACGGCCAAAAGAAATTATTCCATGCCCCGATGAACGTGATGATGGCCATTGCCCAGATGACACTCAAATTGAGAGGAATATAAATATTGAACAGGATCGTGAAATGGTTCGCTCCGTCGATACGCGCCGCGTCACCAAAATCATTTGGGACCTGGTCAAAAAATCGCTTGAAGACAATGATCGATAGTGGTGTCGCAATCTGAGGCAATATGATTCCCGCGTAGGAGTTCACCAGGTGCAGTTGGTTCATCAGCATGAATAACGGGATGACCATCGCGCCAAAGGGGATCATAAACCCCAGGAGAAGCCAGACGTTGATAAGGCCTTTGCCTTTGAACTCCAATCTCGACAAGGCATAGGCACACATCAGTGAAACGAAAATCGAAATGACGGTGATCACCAGGGACACCAGAACGGTGTTAAAATACCACCGGAAAATTGGACTATTCTGAATTACGTAAGTAAAGGCCTCGAGATCCGGCGGAAACGGGAGAAACGTTGGTGGAAGAGCAATTGTGGCCGTTTCCTCTGTAAAAGCGGTTGCTACAATCCAATAAAGTGGAAATAGCCATGCCAGCGCCATGATTACTGTCAAAACGGTGCAGGCCGAACGCAATATTGAGCTCCGATTTTCTTTCACTTTGAACGCCTCCCTTGCATCAGCCGAAACCCGATCGCCGAGACGATCAACATAATTATCACCAAAGCAACCGCCACTGTAGCGGCATAACCGCCGTTATTCATCTGAAATGCCTGGCGATACATGTAGAGCAACACGACGAGCGTGGAGTTATATGGCCCGCCCTGTGTCAGCAGATAAACTTGATCGAAGATTTTGAACTGCGCGATAAGCTGAAGAATAAGGACCAGGCTCGCGATCGGCCATACCAGTGGACACGTGATGTAAATAAACTGTTGAAAAGAACTGGCTCCATCTATTGCGGAAGCCTCATAGACGTCGGGCGAAATGTTCTGAAGACCTGCGATAAAAAGGAGCATGTTAAAACCCACCGTCCACCAAATCGTGACGGCGGCGACACCCGGCATCGCCCACGTAGGGTCCTGAAACCACGATATCGTGGTTCCAAGGAGATAATTCACGATTCCGAAATTCGAATCCATCAGCCAGAGCGCCGCAGTTGTCACGACACTCACGGGCAGGACGAACGGCAGAAAGAATGCGGAAAGAATCGGCATTCGCAGTCCTTTCAATCGAATAACAAGAAGCGCCAGGAAGAATCCGACAAGCGTGTTGGGTACCACCGTCAGAAGTATGAAATAGAAAGTGTGCCACAGAGACGCCCAAAAGTCCGCGTCACCTATCAGCCTCGTATAGTTCTGCAGTCCGATAAAGGTGCCCCCGCCGGTGATATCCGAGTCCGTGAGACTCAGGTAGACGACCTGGATCGCAGGATAGAGCAGGAATGCAACGTAAAAGAGCAGAAACGGAGCGACGAAGATCCACCCGATCGGCAGACTTCTCCGCTCTTTGGGCGGAAACGCCTCTTCCCGATCTTTGGAATCCTGTTTCATATTGGACTAGGGAATGCGTCCAATTACTGCTGCTTTGCGAACTTCTCCAGCTCCGCCGTGAACTGACTGATTCCATTGTCGACGGTCATCTGTCCGAGGACCGTAGGGACCAGGAAGTTACTCACTGCGCCGAAGCTTGGTGTGCCCACACCGAAGATCGCGACGGGCGGGTCAAAGACCACTTGCTCTGCAGCTCCAGCGCTATATTGGCTGTTTGGTGACATTTCCTTATAGACCTCGCTCTCCTGGAGAGGAAGGTACGTCGGAATGTGGCCGCCACCTGCCCAGGCAGGCTGCTTGACGAGATACGCGATGAATTTCAAAGCGGCAGCCACCTTTTCCGGGGAAGGCGGAGTCTTCGTGTTGTTCGGGATCGCAAGCTGGTGTGAATCACCCCAGGTGTCGGGATTGTCGAACAGCTTGGGAAAAGGCACTATTCCGTATTCGAAGGGGAGCTTGCCTTGCTTCTGCAAATCAACAATCGTCGGAACCTCCCAGTTGCCATTGATCATGAATGCGGTGCGGCCGGCGCTGAAAAGAGCTACCATCGCGGGGTACGACGTGTTCTTCGTGAGCAATCCATCTTTTGCCAGTTCCGCATACATTTGGAGAGCCTTCTTTCCCTGGTTCGCCATGTCCTCAAAGGAGAGTTGATCGTTCTTCAGAAAATCGCCGTTGAGCTGCTTGAAGAAGGTAAACCAAATGCGCCAGGCTGAGGCTGGATCCCCGGAATGGCTCCCAGACGCGATCGGTATCAAACGCGTCTTCTCCTTTACCGTGGTCAGCATTTTCTTGAACGAGTCGAAACTATCGAGTCCCATCGGCTCGCCATCCTCGGTCAGCACCCCGGCCTTCTCTAGAATGTTCTTATTGTAGTACAATACTAGCGTGTGGATATCGAGGGGCACTCCAAAAAGCTGATCACTATCTCCATATTTCTTGCTTGCCTCCAGAGATCTCTGCACCACTGACTGCTGGAAATCGGACTGTTTGAGTCCGGCCTGGGCGAGTTCCTCCGACGTAAGAGGTCTCAGGTCTCCTGAAGCGATTCCAGTTCCAACACGCGAGAGATGATAGCTCATCACATCGGGTGTCTCCCCGGAAACGACCGCGGTATGAACCTTGGTATAGAACGGTTCGCCCCAGGCAAGAGTCGTCTGGTTCACCTGTACTTCATCTTGGCTCTTGTTATATTCCTCCACGATTTGCTTCATGCGGATGCCATCGCCACCACCGAAGAAGTCCCAGTACGTGATTTCAACGGGATCGGCCTGCGCCAAGGTCAGGGAGGCAAAACATGTTGCCAGAAGATATAGGATTCTTTTCATAGGAATTGTGGTTTTAGTGTTGCGGGTAATGATTTAGCCTAAGAACTAATAACTAGTATGAAACCGAAAGCATATTCCAGGAAAGCGGGCGCAGCGGGCCGACGACCTTACCGGCCTTGATCGAAAACTCAGTGTGCTCTTTGGGAGCGACATTGTCAGGCATCTGCTCAGTATTCGTAGCGAGCATATCGTTTCCTGTAATCTCGAGCGCGCTGCAACCGGTCGCCGTCGGGAAACCGCGGAGATCGATCGAAACCTCCACGGGGCCGTCCGGCTCACGATTGAGTATGAAAAAGACAACTTTACGCTGGGTAGTATCGTGCACCGCCGCTGCGACGATATCAGCAATCGTTCCAGCGGTCATCGTTTCGCGCTCGTGGCACTGGACCTTCGCTTGAAGAACGCTGCCATGCGCATGTTGGCTAACGATCTTGAAGGGATGAAAAATCGTCTGGCGCCATGCCGCGCCTCCCGGTTCCGAGAAAATCATTCCAATCACGTTGACCAGCTGAGCCTGGCAGGCGACTTTCACCCGATCGGCGTTATTCAAAAGCGCAATGAGGGCGCCGCCCACCATCAGGGCATCCTGTAAGTCATAGACCTCTTCGATCAAGCGTGGCGCGAACGGCCAGCCGGGCTTGGCCATATGTTCTCCGGAGCGCGCCTTATACCAGACATTCCATTCGTCACAGGAAAGCATGATGCGCTTCAAAGATTTCCGCTTTGCCGCGACCGCATCGCATACGGCAACCGTCTCTTTGATGAAGCGATCCATGATTTCGACGTTCGCCAGGAACTCTTGCACGTCACTATGGGGATTTTCGTAGTACATGTGCAGCGAAACGAAATCCGTTATGTCCATCGTGTGTTCCAGCACCTCATACTCCCAGGCCCCGAATGTGGGCATCGCGCGTCCGGAAGATCCACAGGATGAGACTTCAATAGTGGGATCAACCCATTTCATGACTTTGCCGGCCTCCACGGCGATGCGGCCGTATTCGCCGGCGGTCTTCTGGCAGATCTGCCATGGTCCATCCATCTCGTTCCCAAGGCACCAGAACTTTACACCATGAGGTTCCTTATATCCATGTGAGACCCGGAGTTCGCTCAGGCGGGTGCCCTCCTTGTGATTGCAGTATTCGATGTACTCTCTTGCCTCATGAGGACCGCGTGTGCCGAGGTTGACGCCCAACATCGGTTCTGTTTCGGCCAGCTTGCACCACTCAATGAATTCGTTTGTTCCGAACGCATTCGTTTCAGTGCTTAACCAGGCGAGATCCAGCCGGCGTGGGCGCTGTTCAACCGGGCCGACGCCGTCTTCCCAGTTACAGCCCGACATATAGTTGCCTCCCGGATAGCGAATAATCGTAGGGCCAAGTTCTCTCACCAACTCGAGAACGTCACCGCGGAAGCCATGAGCGTCCGCCGTCGGGTGATCTGGCTCGAAAATCCCCGTATAGACACAGCGTCCCATGTGTTCTACGAAGGAGCCAAAGAGACGGCGGTCGAGTTGAGAAATGCTGAAATCAGGATCGACAATGATTCGGGCTTCTTTATTCACGGGAAGATTGGTTCAGAATTTGGCGGTATTATGAAAAAGCAGGGGTAAACCCATGAATCCCGGAGAGTGCATTGCGAAACCGCGCTCGTGCAGTAACTGAGAAGCGCCAAGTATGGACCGTGCGTAAGGGTGGGGGGCACAGTTCGATTAGGGGCGCTTCAGGCAGGTGTGTCAAGCCTCCAGCCGCCAAAAAACGCCGCCACCGGTTCTTTCTCTCAAAATTTTTAAGCAAATCACTTCCTCGTTTTTCTACTTCTATTTCAGCGCATCCACAGCAGCTTTTTCTATAGCAAGCCCCTTTTCATAACGTTCCATGAAGGTCTTAAAGCCATCCACATCCCTTTGATCGGGTGCGATCGTGGTGCTGCTTGCCCCCGCAAAGACTTTGTTGGAGAGATAGACTTCCAGGGATTCATTCTCTTCCTTATGCACCAGATAGGCACCAAGCAATGCGATGCCCCATGCACCACCTTCGCCCGCAGTCTCCATTACGGAAACGGGCACGTGCATCGCCGCCGCCATGATTTTCTGACCCACTTCCTCTGTTTTGAAAAAACCACCGTGACCGAGGACCTGGTCGATCTTCACCTGCTCCTGTTCAAAAAGGATGTCCATTCCAATCTTCATTGCAGCGAGCGCCGAAAACAGATGCACACGCATGAAGTTTGAAAGGGAAAAGCGGCTTTCGGGCGTGCGGACGAACAGTGGACGCCCCTCTTCAAGCTGGGTGATGGGCTCGCCCGAAAAATTATTGTAGGCAAGAAGCCCTCCGCCATCCGCATCGCCCGTGAGCGCCTTTTTATACAACAGTTCAAACAGCCTGGATTGACTGATCTCCACACCAAGCGAATCCACAAATTCCCGGAACAGACCGACCCATGCATTGAGATCGGAGGTGCAGTTATTGCTATGTGCCATCGCCACGGGCTTGCCGCTTGGCGTCGTTACCATATCGATCTCCGGGTGCACTTTCGAGAGTTCGTGTTCCAAAACGATCATGGCAAAGACGGATGTTCCTGCGGAAACGTTGCCCGTTCGCTCCGCAACGCTGTTTGTCGCGACCATCCCTGTACCGGCATCACCCTCGGGCGGGCAGAGTGGAATACCCGTTTGGAGTTGTCCCGTGGGATCGAGTAGCCTGGCACCTTCTACGGTAAGCACCCCTGCGGCATCTCCTGCCACAAGGACTTTTGGAAATATGTCCCGGAGCTTCCACGCGATATTTTCCGTTTCGAGCCGTTCGTTGAACAGCATGACATTGTCTGCATCGTAGTCGTTGGTCTTGCTGTCGATGGGGAACATGCCCGACGCGTCGCCAACACCCAACACCTTGTGCCCCGTCAGCTTCCAATGGATATAGCCTGCCAGTGTGGTCTGGTAGTTGATCTCCTTGATATGGGTTTCCTTGTTCAATATCGCCTGATAGAGGTGTGCAATGCTCCAACGATGGGGAATGTTGAACTGGAAGAGTTCAGTGAGGGCTTCTGCTGCCTGCGCCGTCGTGGTATTTCGCCAGGTACGAAACGGCACGAGCAGGTTTCCGTCCTCATCGAATGCCATATAACCGTGCATCATGGCGCTGAAGCCAATGGCGCCAACGGTCTGAAGCGGGGTGTTGTAATTCTCAGAAACCTCGTTGCTAAGCCTCCGATAACTCTCCTCCACGCCTGTCCAAACATCTTGTAGACTGTATGTCCAGATGCCATTTTCGTATCGGTTTTCCCAATCATAGCTTCCCGATGCGATCGGTGCATGATCCTCGCCGATCAGCACTGCCTTGATGCGAGTCGAGCCGCATTCAATGCCAAGAACGGTCTTTCCGCTCTCAATTGCTTTTTGGATATCGTTTCGATTCATGTTCATCTCCCATGACTTAAAGTCAGTACTACAAACTTGTTTCTTAGCGAAAAGACGGCCCTAATTGCCATCTTTTCACACGTTACTAATTGGTATCGACCAGCACCCTGGGACGCGTGTGCTAACCCTTCGGCTGCCCGTAATAGGCTCCGGGGCCGTGCTTGCGCTTGAAGTGCTTATTGAGCAGTTCCTGCTCGATCTCGGGAAGATCTCTGTCGAGTTGCAGCGACATCAACGCCATCTGGGCAATGCATTCCGTCGCAACCGCGACTTCGACAGCCTTCGCCACTGAGTTACCCCAGGTAAATGGCGCATGACGATTGACCAGCACCGCAGGAAAATCCGCGGGATCGAGGCTTTCGAAACGCTCCACGATTACATTTCCTGTGTCCCACTCATACGTTCCACCGCCGATCTCCTCCGGCGTCATCTTGCGCGTCACTGGCACATTTCCGTAGAAATAGTCGGCATGAGTGGTGCCGAAATTCGGAATTTCGCGACCCGCCTGCGCAAACGAAGTGGCACATGTGGAATGGGTGTGGACGACTCCGCAGATGCCCTCAAACGCGAGGAACAGTCGACGATGCGTCGGGGTATCAGAGGATGGTCGGAAGGTGCCTTCGACCTGATTTCCCTCCAGGTCGATCAGGACCATGTTTGATGGTTTCAGATCTTCGTAGGCGACACCGCTTGGTTTGATCGCAAAGATTCCATGATCGCGGTCGATCGCGGATGCGTTGCCGAAGGTAAGGTTGATCAACCCTTCCTTCGGAAGCGCGATATTGGCTTCGTAAGCCTCGGCTTTTAGATCGTCGAGCATTCCGGTCGGTTTAAGCGCAGATCCCCTGCGCGAGGTGGTAATAGACTTCGTTGTTGCGAAGTGTCTGTTTGAATTCCGGCAGGCGCGTATTCGCGTCGATCGTTACGAGTTCGATCCCGGCGATGGTCGCAAAATCTTCCAGCATCTCGGAGGTTACGGAGTAGCTGTATCCCGTGTGGTGCGCGCCGCCGGCGTAGATCCAGGCGGCACAGGCAGTCTTGAAGTCAGGTTTGCATTCCCAGACGGCGCGAGCAACAGGGAGCTTGGGAAGGTCCGGATGGTTCACGGCTGTCACCTCGTTTACAATCAGGCGGAATCGATTGCCGAGGTCGATGAGCGACGCGTTCAACGCTTCCCCCGGTGGCGCATTGAAGACAAGCCGGACAGGGTCTTCCTTGCCTCCGATTCCCAGAGGATGGATTTCCACGGTGGGTTTGTCTGCTGCGATGGTGGGACACACTTCAAGCATGTGCGATCCGAGCTCTAGATGACCTTCCGGCGCCAGATGATAGGTGTAGTCCTCCATGAACGAGGTGCCGCCGGGCAATCCGTGAGCCATGACTTTCATGGCGCGCACAAGAGCCGGCGTTTTCCAGTCTCCCTCACCGGCAAAGCCGTATCCTTCGGCCATCAGACGCTGGACGGACATCCCGGGAAGTTGTCTTAAACCGTGCAGATCCTCGAAGGTATCGGTGAATCCTTTGAAGCCACCTTCCTCAAGGAACCCGCCAATTCCAAGCTCCAGCCGGGCGCTGTAGCGAAGTTCCTCGTGGCGGCTGCCGCCTTTCTGCAACTCGGGAGCAACACGGTAAAGCTTTTCGTATTCCGCACAGAGCGCGTCGATATCCTCCGGCTTGACGGCGTTCACCCTTTCAACCAGATCGCCGATGGCATAGGTATTCACCGAGAATCCGAACTTCATTTCGGCAGACACTTTGTCGCCGTCCGTGACTGCCACGAACCGCATGTTGTCGCCGAAACGACAGAACTTCGCTCCCTGCCAATCGTGCCAGGCATGAGCTGCGCGCATCCAGGCGGCGAGCCGATCGTGCACTTCCGTATCCGACCAGTGGCCCACAATGACCTTGCGGCCCAGCCGGAGACGGGTGTGCATAAATCCGGCTTCGCGATCACCGTGCGCGGCCTGATTGAGATTCATGAAATCCATGTCGATCGTGCTCCACGGCAGATCGCGATTGAACTGGGTGTGAAGATGGGCAAATGGCTTCTTGAGGATCGTCAAGCCCCGGATCCACATCTTGGAGGGAGAGAACGTGTGCATCCAAAGCACAAGCCCGGCGCATTGCGGATCGGAGTTCGCTTCAATGCACAGATTGGTGATCTCTTCCGGCCGGGTCAACAATGTCTTGTATTTGAGCGGAAGCGGCAGGCGACCCGACTCCGCGAGGCCGTCGACAACTGCCCGCGCATTTTCGGCGACTTCACGGAGCGGTCCCTCGCCGTAAAGATGTTGTGATCCGCAAACGAACCAGATTTCGGGAATTGAGAGGTTTTTCATAGGAATAATACAGATTGGGGGGGCGGAGAACTGAGGGGAAGATGACTACTTTGTGAGCCTTTTTTCGATCTCTGGCAAGCTTCCTACTCAAATAGTTACCGGCCGTGAACGTTCACGGAACATGGATGATTCGTGACAAAGTGCAAGAGAAAAATCTCAGTATTTTGAAGGCGTGGTCCTGGAGTCGAGGTGGCTCCAGCTTCCTATCGTGAATCGCTTTCGCAGGTACTCGATACCAATCAGACAAACATCGTCTTGAAAAGTTTCCAACCCGGAGTTGGTGAGGACGGAATGTATTACGTCGCTGATCAATCCCGGGAGGTCTTCCGAGGTCAGACCGTTGATGAGGTGCAGCAATCCTTTCAACTCGAGATCGTCCTCGTTTCCCGGGGCGGAAGGCATTTCCGTTAGCCCGTCGGTGAACAGCAAAATCCTATCGCCGGGAGCAAGGACGTCTTCGCCCATCTTGAACGTCGCGTCTTCAAAAAACATGAGAGCAGGACCGCCGAACTTCAGGGGTGAGCAGAGTTCGCGCGCTTCCCGGGAGCCGGCGCGGATGATGACCGGGGATTGATGTCCGGCGGCGGAATACCGGATACTCCCGTCCGCCGTGTCCACGACCATGTAAAACGCAGTGATGAATTCGACGGATTTTTCGCGCGAAATCACCCTTCGCAGTCGGCGGTTCAATCGCTGGAGAAACTCGACCGGATCCGCGGTTCTCGCCGACTCGATTCGTACCATCGCATTGATCGCCGACATCAGTAAAGCAGCTCCAACTCCGTGGCCCATGACATCTGCGACGAAGATGCCCACGCTGGTTTCTGAAAGGGGAAGCAGAGAGTAAAAGTCTCCGCCGACATGCCCGCTGGGGCGATATTCGTTTACGACTTGCAGTGATCCAGCGGCGACGGCGCCGCAGGGCTTTGGGAAACACATCTCCCGCGGTTCGAGAAACGACTGTTGCACTTCGCGGGCAAGCTCCAATTCCGATTCCATCTGTTCGTTCATGCGCTGGATGAGCAGCTCATGCTCCTTGTGTTCAGTGATGTCGCGCGAGATTCCGAAAATGCCCACGATATTCCCGTCGTCATCCCGCAATGGCATTTTCGTCGTGGATACCCAGGTCGTGCGCCCGTTCGGCCACGTCTCCCTCTCTTCAATGCCGATTATCGGATTATCGGTGGCAATGATTCGCTGTTCGTCGGCAAATGCCCCAGAGGCGTGTTCGTCTGTAAATTGGTCGAAGTCGGTCTTGCCGATTACTTCTTCCGGCGATTTATAGCCTAAGCGGCGAGCATACGCGCGATTGACGAAGACGATACGCCCCTGCAGATCCTTGAAGTAAATGACGTCGGAGATGTTGTCCATCAGTTGCATGAGCATCCCCCGACGGTTCAGTGCCGCGACGAAATCGCTTTCGTTCATCATTACAACTCACTTATGCCTCGCACGGGATTATAGTAAATGCAATAATAGCCAATCGGATGGCAGAAGCCGCACGCAATGCCGGAAGGAGAATGTTCTCAAACTCACGACGAATAGCGACACGCTGCTTTCGCGCCTGATAGATCGCCGCAGTGATTTCAATCTGAACTCGACGTTTACTCGCGACGTGTGACAGCGATGGATTTCTGGAGAACGATGAAAAGCAGCAGCAGCACTCCGATCGCGATTTTTGTCCACCAGGTATTCAGAGTTCCCTGAAAGATGATCAACGTCTGGATGAGCCCGAGAATGAGAACCCCCATCAGCGTGCCCGGAACGAATCCGACGCCGCCGGTGAGCAACGTTCCGCCTATGACTACCGCAGCAATGGCATCGAGCTCCAGCCCGACGAAGGAAGCTGGATTTCCCGACTGCATGTAGAATGTGGAGACGCAACCGGCCAGCGCGGAAAAAAATCCGGCCAGCGCGTAGATGCAGATTTTCGTCCTACCGACTGGCACTCCCATGAGCAGCGCAGAATTCTCACTCGAGCCCAGGGCGTATACATTCCGGCCGAAGCGCGTGTAAACAGAAACGTATGTTGCCACGAGCACCACCGCTACGAAGCAGGTGGCTGTGAACGGGAAATTGATTCGCGGCGCCAGAGGGATGGCCAGTTCACGGATGGTCTGCCGATAGAAGTCATGTTTGATTGCGAGCGATTGGTCCCGCACCACGAACGCCAGGCCGCGCATCAGGAACATTCCACCCAGCGTGACCAGAAACGGCGGCAGATCGAAAAATCGGATCAAGCTTCCCTGCATCGCACCAAACGCTGTTCCGATGAACAGCGCCAGCACAATAGCCAGGGCAGGCGGCATGCCGCCGGAAATCATTGAGGCAATGAAGATCCCGATAAAGGCAATCACCGCACCGACGGAAAGATCGATCCCGCCTGAAAGAATCACGAATGTCGCGCCCACGGCGGCGATGCCGAGGAATGCGTTGTCGCCAAACAAGTTAACGATCACCCGGAGCGAACCGAAATTTTCAAAACGCAGGCACCCGAGCACATAGAGAGCGATCAGTACCAGCGCGGTTGCCGCGAGCGGAATGTATTTTTGACTGATGCGACTCATGACGCGGTATCCGACTGTGCTGCTGTAGTTGGGACCGGCCGCTTTCGAGGTAAGAGCCGCGTCAGATATCGTCGCGTCTTTTCGCTTTGAAGCAGACAGACGGCGATGACCACCAATGCCTTCGGCACAGGGGCGATGTCGGCACTCACACTGCGCGCATACATCGTGGTGGTGAGAGTCTGGATCAATAGCGCACCGACGATCGAGCCGAGCAGATAAAAACGTCCACCGGTCAGTGCGGTGCCGCCGATGACCACCGCAAGGATTGCGTCCAGTTCCGAATAGAGTCCGGCGTGGTTGGCGTCCGCGCTCTTGATGTCGGATGCGGCGACGAGCCCGGCCAGTCCGGCACAGAAACCAGCGAAGACGTATGCAGTAAACTTTACGAACTGCGAATTCACTCCGGCGTAACGGCTCGCCACGTCGTTATCGCCCACTGATTCGATGAAGAGCCCCAGCGCGGTGCCGCGCATAAGTACATTCGTAAGGCAGACCAGTACCAGCACGAGCATACATGGGAAAGGCAATCCGAGAAGATAGCCGTTCGCGAGGTAAACCAGGCTCGGATTGTTGAAGTTGATGATCTGCCCTTCAGTGATGAGCTGCGCGATGCCGCGTCCCGCCACCATTAGAATCAGCGTCGCCACGATCGGCTGAATGCCAATGCCCGCGACCAGAAATCCATTCCAGGCCCCGAGAACGACGGAAGCGAGCAGAGCGAGCAGGATTGCAAGCGCCACGGATTGATCATGAACCGCAGTTTGTGCAAGTACAGCGCCCGAGATCGCCATCACCGCACCAACCGACAAATCGACACCGCCCGTCGCGATCACCAACGTCATACCCAGTGCAACCAGCATCACCCTGGAGCCGTGTTTCAAGATATCGATGCGCGTGCCATAGAGATGGCCATCGCGCCATTCGAGATCAAAGAACCCGGGCGTGAAAAATTGGTTGAATGCGAGCAACAACCCCAGTGCCAGCAGTGGCCAGAAAATGCGCTGCCGCCGGGTGTAAAACAACAGCCCCGCAAAGACCGTCCAGAAAAGGATATTAAGAAGACTAAGCATGCACAGCGGTCTTCGATTCGGCGGTTGGAGCGGCGATTTGCCGCATGATCGCGTGCCCGCTGATCGCCTCGCCCACAAGCTCGCCCACCTTATTGCGATCGCGCAGGATCACCACGCGCTGGCTGATGCGCACCACTTCCTCCAATTCGGAACTGATGAACAGAATGGCGAGCCCCTTGCGGCGCAACTCGGTAATGAGTTTTTCAATCTCCGCCTTTGCGCCCACATCGATGCCGCGTGTGGGCTCGTCGAGAATGATCAGCCGCGGCTCAGTCGCCAGCCAGCGGCCGAGCAGGACCTTCTGCTGATTGCCGCCACTGAGATTTTTGATCAGCTGTTCGGGGCCCGGCGTTTTGATACTGAGCGCCTTGATGTACTTGTCGGCCAGTTCGTCCTGCTTCGCGCGCGAGAGCTTCGCCCAGGTGCCGCGGCTTGCCTGGAGCGCCAGCACGATATTTTCGCGGATGGAGAGATTCGGGATGATGCCGGCCACTTTCCGGTCTTCCGCAGTGAACGCCAGACGGCGGCGAATAGCGGCACTGGGGGAAGAAATCGCCACGCGAGCACCATCGAGAAAAATCTCGCCGGAATCCGGCTTATCGACACCGAAAATGAGCCGCGCCGTTTCCGTGCGCCCGGAGCCCAGCAGCCCTGCAAGCCCCACGGCCTCACCTGGACGAATACTCAAGTCCAGTGGCGCAATCGAGCCTTTCTTCCCGAAATTCTTCACCTCCAAGAACGGCTTCTCTTCGCGGATGCTTTGGGCGCCGGGCTCTCGAATTTCCATCGCCGCGACTTCTTTGGCGTCCTTGCCGATCATCCGCGCGACCAGCTCGAGTCGCGGCAGCTCAGCGGTCGGGTATTCGCCGACGAGCTCGCCGTTGCGCAACACGGTGATGCTGTTCGTGACCGCATAAACCTGATCTATGAAATGGGTGATAAAGACGATGCCCATTCCGTCATCGCTCAATTTGCGGATGACTTTGAAGAGCTCTTCCACTTCGCGCTCGTCGAGGCTGGACGTCGGTTCATCGAGGATCAGCAGCTTCGCAGAGACATCCAACGCTCGAGCGAGCGCCACCATTTGCTGAATCGCGATCGAACAGGCCGAGAGCTGGCGTGAGGGGTCCAGGTCGAGATCCAGTCGCGCGAGCGCCTCCTTCGCCCGCCGCTTGATCGCTCCCCAGCGAATACGGCCGAACCTGGTTGGCTGCCGGCCGAGACAGATGTTTTCCGCGATCGAAAGATGAGGTATCAGATTGACCTCCTGATACACCGTACTGATGCCGCAGGCTTCCGCTTCGCGGGGGCTGCGCGGGAAGATTGACCGACCATCAAGCCGGGTCTCACCCTCGTCCCGCTCGTAAACGCCCGTAAGAACTTTGATCAGCGTGCTCTTGCCGGCGCCATTCTCGCCCATGAGGCCGTGGATTTCACCGCGTCTGACGGTGAAATCCACGCCCAAGAGCGCACGCACTCCCGGGAAGCTTTTTGAGAGACTGCGGACTTCGAGAAGCGAATCACTCATCACACTCATCAGAGCCAGCCACCCCTGCACGGGCTCCGATCAAGTTCATCGTGTCCAGTTCAGTATTTACGGTTCGGCAGTTCTGCTGCGGCTTGAGACTGGTCGTACATCCCTTCTTCCACCGCGGTGCGTTTCGGCAGGTCTTTCCCCGCCATGACGGCTTCGACAGCATCGAAAAGTTGGGGTCCGATCAGCGGGTTGCACTCCACAGTTAAATTAAGCTTGCCCGCGGCCATCGCATCAAAAGCACCTCTGACGCCATCGATGGAAACGATCATGATATCCTTGCCTGGCTTCAAACCGGCCTCCTCGATCGCCTGGATGGCGCCCAGTGCCATGTCGTCATTATGAGCAAACAGCACGTCAATCTGGTCTGCGTCCGGGGCTTTCAGAAACGATTCCATGACTTCTTTGCCCTTGGCGCGGGTAAAATCCCCGCTCTGCGACTTGATGATTTTCATGTCAGGGTACTCTTTGATCACTTCCTCAAAGCCTTCCTTGCGATCGATCGCCGGTGCCGATCCCGGAGT
Source organism: uncultured Verrucomicrobiae bacterium (assembly GCA_963805815.1). GTDB lineage: Bacteria > Verrucomicrobiota > Verrucomicrobiia > Chthoniobacterales > Chthoniobacteraceae > CAWDWA01. Next base: position 58,255 of record CAWDWA010000029.1, on the reverse strand, counting down.
CCCGACCAGTTCCGCGATTTTCGCTTTGCCACCGGTTTTTTCCGCGAGCCATTTCGCGGCGCGCCGCCCTTCCTCAATGAAATCCGAGCCAATAAATGTGACGTAGAGCGAGTCATCGCTCACATCCACCGCACGATCCGACAAAATTACAGGAATTTCCGCCTGCTGGATCTCCAGCAACACCGGCTCCCAACCGGTCTCAACCACCGGTGAGAATGCGATTACATCCACGCCTTGCGCGATGAATGACCGCAGTGCTTTGATCTGGTTCTCCTGTTTCTGCTGTGCATCGGCAAACTTGAGGTTGATGCCCCGTTTCTTGGCCTCGTCCTTGATCGACTGCGTATTGGCGGTGCGCCACGCACTCTCCGCCCCGATCTGGGAAAAGCCGACAGTGATGTCTTTGGCGCTAACACCGGTGGTGGCAACTACGAGGGTAACAATGCTGGATAAAAATAGAGGGATTTTCATGAGTGAGAATGTTTTGATTAACGATTTCATATTCTTTGTTTCAATGTCTTAGGTATGCGATTCAGGAGTAGGTGGATTAGTTGTAATTCTCAGTGGTAAAGGCAGTTATGTAGGATCATTTGATTGGTTCGCTTCTTCATGGTAATTAGCATTTTTTGATGGTCCACTGTCCTTCAATTCAGCGGTGTCGCTTATTGTTCGAAATCTGCTGACGCGACTTCGGCTCAATCAAAGAGCGGTTTTGCTAAACTGTGTGGGGAACGTGAACGTTCACGAAATTCTGACTGGTTCGCCACAAAATGCAAGAAAAAATTTGCGTATTTTGAAAGCGTGCTCCAGGAGCCCATATAGTCCCTTGATGTCACTGAACAGGACGGCGGCGTTGCTTTGGAGATCCATTGGACGCAGGACGAACTTCAGATGCAGTCAATCCATATCCATGAAATGCATTACTCTTGGAGAACGCAGTACGGCAGCAACCCGGAGAATTGAGATTCTTGGACGGTGCGTTGATCTCGTCTCGCAAAAGCAGCTAAATTAAGGGAACAGATCGAGCATCTCCCGCCATCTTGTCGTAAAACGGCGGTTTCAGATCACGCGGATTTTGCCGAGCCTGCAGTCTTCTGCGTGCGGGATTCAAGCGGGATTTGTCCGACCGCCGGGCATCTGCGGTGCTCCGGGGGCAGGCACGCAAGTGCTGAGTCGCTGGACAAGAGTGGGTGTTATGATTTCACGCTTTGAGAAGGATGAAAGCCCGCCTAACTGAGCAAGCATCGTTTGAATACCGAGTTGTCCCAGGCGCGCAAAATCGTGTTTGATGGTCGTGAGCGGCGGTCGAAAGAATTCCGACTCCGGCATGTCATCGAATCCGACGATAGAAATGTCTTCCGGAACGCGAAGTCCGCGTTCTTCAAAAGCTCGAATCGCTCCAAGCGCCATTTGATCGTTCGCCGAGACAACCGCAGTAAAACGATCTTTGTGAAGCTCAATCAAAGCGTGGCCGGCTTCGAACCCCGATCTTGAGGAATAGTCCCCCTTTACCACAGCGCCGGGAGTGCAACCAGCGCGCTCCAGAGCGCGTAGCCAGCCCTCATGCCTTTGTTGCGCAATAAAATAGCCATTTGGACCCCGAATGTGGGCAATGTTTGCGTGACCAAGATTGATCAGGTGATTCGTGGCGATCTCCGAGCCAGCCACCTGATCCGCAAGAACGGAAGCTGCCTCATACCCGAAATCGGAATTCAGGCCCACAAATGGAGTGTTTCGAAACGAATCACGTAGCGCACAGATGTCCGCCTCGATCTGAAACAGGAGAATCCCTGCCACGCGATGCGTGCAGAGTTCGTTTACGGCCCGATGGATTTCAGAAGCGCTTTCCCCTTCCGGTTCAACAATCATCAAACCATAGCCGGCTGTCTTCGCCGCTTTTTCAACACTCACCAATGCTTGTGTGGAACCGTAATGCTCCAAATTTCGACTGATAATTCCCAGGACTGTTGATCTCCGGGTCACGAGGCTCCGTGCAGCCAGATTGGGCCGGTATCCAAGCCTTTCCGCCGTTTTCAGGACACGCGCCCGGGTCTCCCCCGAGATATCTCCCATCCCATTAATTGCCCGCGAAACGGTCTGGTAAGACACGCCGCACGCGGCGGCGACGTCGTTGATGGTGACTTCCTTTTTTCGTGGACGCGTCATCCGTACGCGCAAAAAACAAAATTGCTGGAAGTAGTTACATGAACGTTCACAATGCATCCTCCTAGCACAACCCGGTGCACACCGTCCAGAGCTTTCTCCGCTCCGGGAATTCTTATTGAAACGACCTGCATTTCCAATTCCCTTCAGGTCGTGACAGTGTAGGCAAATGCCAATCACCAATCCCCGGCTTCGAGACGACGACGTGTCTGTCCCTGTCGCGGCGGTGACCGGGAAGGTTCAGGAAAAATGGCAGCAAGAAACTGCCACATCAAATGGTGGGCGAACCTCGTGAACAGATTTCTCGAATACCTGGTCGATCTCACAGCACGGCTTGGACAATGGGGGTACCTCATCGTCTTCCTCGTGGTGATGCTGGAGTCCCAGGCGTTGCTTGGTTTCTTCATGCCCGGCGAAAGTTTCGTGCTGCTGGGCGGCTTTCTCGCCGGACGGGGTGTTCTCGATCTCGACGCGCTCATTCTCACGATTTTCATGGCTGCAACCGTCGGGGACAGCATCGGATTCGTGCTCGGTCAGCATTTAGGGCGCGAATGGCTCGTCCGGCATGGGCGTTGGATCGGTTTGAGCGAGCATCACCTCGAAAAGGTGGAAAGCTACTTTCAGCGGCACGGAGGCAAGAGTGTTTTCGCGAGTCACTTCATGCATTTGCTGCGCGCCCTGATACCTTTTATGGCAGGGGCGAGCGGGATGACCTATTGGCGCTTCGTGCTCTACAATGCGATTGGCTGCGCCTTGTGGGCGGGGACATTCGCGCTGCTCGGCTATTTCTTCGGTCAGAGCTGGGACATGCTGGAGAAGTGGATCGGTCGTGCGGGTGAAATCGTGGGTGTCGTGCTGCTCCTGGTTCTCGCGCTGGGCTGGCTCTGGCGGTGGACGTTGCGGCACGAAGTGGATTTACGCCGGCAATGGTTCGCCTTGATCGGACAGCCATGGTTCGCAGCTTTGCGCGCGCGATTTGCGCCGCAGATCCGGTTTTTGCAGGATCGTCTCACGCCCGGCGGCTATCTCGGCCTGCACCTCACGGTTGGCGCACTTGTCATCATTCTGGGGTGCTGGTGGTTCGCCGGAATCGTCGAAGATCTGGTAACGCGCGATCCCCTCTACCGGATCGATCATCAACTTGCGCTTTGGTTGCACGAGCATGCCACCCCGGGGCTCACGATCGCCGCGAAATGGATTACTGATCTAGGCTCGGTGACGTTCCTTAGTAGCGCATCACTCGGGTTGGCCGTATGGCTGTTGTGGCAAAAAATGTGGCATCGACTTCTGGCCCTCGTGCTCACGATGGGTGGCGGAATTCTGCTGAACATCGCACTGAAAAGTCTCTTCCATCGACAGCGGCCGGTCTTCCAACACCCGATCGTCATGCTGTCGAGTTACAGTTTTCCCAGCGGTCACACTATGGGCGCGACGCTTTTCTATGGTCTTGTGGCGCTGTTCGTCGCGAGGTATGCGCGGCGCTGGCGCTGGCGGGTTCTCGCGCTACTGTTGAGCTTCTTCATAATCCTCGTCGTGGCGCTTACCCGAATCTATCTGGGTGCCCACTATCTGAGCGACGTGATGGGCGCCGTCGCAGCAGGAATCGCATGGCTGGCTTTTTGCGTGACCGCCGTTGAGACGCTGCAGCGGCGGAAGCAAAGTCCGCAATGCCCGCCGCCTGCAAGATCACGTGGCTGAGATTTACTTGCGAGCCGAGCAAAATGGAGTGCTCAACCAACGCCTTCCATAAAGACCGTCCGGGTCTCCGCGCAAGCCCTGATTCCGCGCTGCCCAAACGCAACCTTGAGAACACCGCGATTTCGAAGCAGGAGAATGGGAGTCGGCCTGCCGGATCTCTACGTTTTTTCACGTCCTCAAATTTTCGTCGTGCCTCTTCGATCCTTTGGCGGTAGTGCTCCGCATCGCCGAAGTCGAAGAAATTCTTATAACGGCTGTGCATGCTCTTAATCCGCAGCGCGTGCTTGATTGGACACCATTACTGTTCCGTGCGTCCAGAAACCTCCAACACGTAACGTAAGATCCCGTTGGCATAGGCGCAATATTCACAATTTAGTTTTTCAATGGCGTTCAGATAAGAGAGCCGATGCCGGTCGAAGAGCAGATAACCCCTGCGCCGAACCTTCGGGATACCGTCGATCGGAAAGCAGATTCCCTGATAGATGGAGACATCAAGGTCGAGCAAAGAGATCGGCAGCAGAATCGACCAGATTACTGGCGTCGTCAGCAATACCGGAATCCGTGATTCCCGCAGGAAGCGGCTCACCCGCTTTCGAAAAGTCTTATTCATCGCCTCAGCTTCCGCCGTAAAACGCACCTTCTTCTACCTCACCTTGTAGGCGAATTCCGTCTCCTTGCGTTGCAGCGCCCGGAGCAGCTCCTTTTCCGGCTGCTGCATTCAAGAAAGGATCGAATCGAGGTAATCATTCATAAAAGGGGCGGCGTTTCCGAAGCAATCGAAGAGATCGACAGAGGCTGCCACCGCAAGGACTCACCCGGGGAATTATACCCATCTTTAAGTCTCGAGGTTATCCATAAATCAACGAAGCACTCCCTTCTCCTTTACTCAATCGCGGCATGCTTCTCGATGTGCCTTCGGCCTGCCTCAGGCACAGTCGCCTCCTTGGCGGAGCGCTTGGTGATCCGGTCACGACCGGTCCGATGAGTGCGCGGCGGTTACCTGTTACAATTGGTTGCGCGCATTTGAAGATCATTTGGGCCACCAACCTCTTGCGTTTGGATGCGCCGAACGCCGACTGCTAGCGGCTGTTAGAGGCTATCGATCATTTGGTCGCCGATACCGTCCTGGTCCATGCCAAGGATCGGCGAGCGGACGTTTCCGTGTGTCCCGCGGGCCAGGGGAACTTCGAATTTTTACCATTTCTTGGTAGCACGCGGGCTACAGCGGGGCAAATTGGTTCATGGCGTCAAAGAGATCGAATTGCCAACGGCGGTCAATCATTTGCGCCCAACAAACTTCCCAGGGAGTTTTCAGATGCAAATAACTCCTCCACCTTGCATCCGATTGCAACGAATCGCAAACTTGCTGGTGTTTTTTTCAATATAGGTAATGCTTTTTTCCCGGGAAGCCCCGTCCAGGAAATCGAAGAAACCCAGTTTCCAGAAAGATAGCGACTTGTCGATCATTATTAGAACACGTTGCTGGCAGGGAGTAACATAGCAACAGCTTGGAGGTAGTCTTTATGGCATGCTTATCAAAACGCGCCTCGAAGACCGGTTCGTCCTACGGCTAGTAGGGTGCACCGTGTTCACCGCTCTGTCTGTGCAGACGCTCTGTCGAGGCGTGATCGTCCGGCTGAGCGGACACATCGACGGGAAAAATATTCTGTTAGTAAACAGCAATTTTCGCGCCGCACCGCACCTTCGACGTGGAGTGACAACGCCACCCGCTGAGTCCGCTTTCGTGATAGGTCGCTCGAACTTGCGACCCCTGAAATACAGGGAGACGCGGCTCTCGGGGCAGTCGAGGCTGCCCTAAAAACTCTTCCCAGCTAACGCAAAGGCGGAGTCCACCGTCCACTGTGTTGCGTTTGCACAAAATAGGCACGTATCTCGCTCTAAGTCTATAACTAATTACTAACATCACTTCGAGATTATGCAATGAATCCAACGACTCTTCCACGTAAATGTCCAGCGTGTGACGCAAGATACCATGGGGCAATCCGTCAGGTATCCCGCAATCGCGCTCAGTGCACACTCTGCGGGTTCGAGTTTGACCTCAAACCCGAGCCTGAGGAGGAACCACTGCGTGTCTCCTCTGAACTGATCGAAGTCCCTGTCTTAGAGTTCGCTGAGGGACATTACGGATCGAACTGGAGCTTTTAACGACGCGCATTTTTCCGTTTCTGCGGGCGCGGGCGCGTAACGACGCCGCGTAATCAGCTGAAATCTGATTTTATCTGCAACAACGCTGCTTGCGGATAAGACTTATCTCTACCTTACGCACCAGTCTCCTCGGTCGGCTCGGACTTCTGATTTGTTCGCAACTGGAGTGAGCTCGCGGAAGAAATCCTGAAAACTCTTGCGTTGTCAGAGACCTTACAGGCTTACTTCTCACCGTTCTTTGTTGGCGGCACCAGATGTCGCGACGCGTGCTATTGCAGATTTAGGAGATCGAACCACTGATCTGCTCCCTTGATTCTGCATGAACCAGCGCATCCTTTTTGTTGACGATGACCCTTCCGTTCTCGCGGCTTACCGGGCGATCTTTCGTCGCGATCAAAGCGGTCGCGAGATCGCATTCGCCACAAATGAAAAGGATGCGCTCGACATGATGTCCGGGCAGCCCTTTGGCATCACATTGTTTCGGACATGAAAATGCCGGAGATGTCTGGAGCAGACTTGCTGTCTGCCGTAGAAGAGCAGCACCCGCAAACATCGCGCCTGATTGACTCTGGCTACGCCGATCCCGACTCGGTCGTGAAGTGTCTCGCAACAGCCCACCAGTTTATCGCAAAACCCTTCCGATTTCGCGAACTGGCTGACTTGCTCGATTTTCTTTGCAGTCTGAGCGAGTTGCTCAATGAGGAGCGCATTTAGGGCGGAAAGACAGACATTTGGGGTTTCTCATGCCGAGGCAGGCGCCTATCTCCTTGGACAGTGGGGATTACCACAACCGGTGGTCGAAGCGGTCGCGCATCACCACATTCCAACCCGCGCAGGACACGAAGATTTTGGTCCGGTCACCACGATTCACGTCGCCAGCACAATCGAGAACGAACGCAGCCACGCGAGCGGCGTCGCGATTGATACCGACTATCTTGCCGCCATCGGTGTTGATCAACGGCTTGCGGAATGGCGTCGAGTAGCCGGATCGATAGATAACGATTCGTCCGACTGATTTTTCGACTCTGCGACAGAAAAGGTGGTGAATCGCTTGGGCGAAAGCGACATCAGCGCAAGGTCCACACAGCGACTGATTCTCCAGCCCGGAAATTACTTTCCGAGCAACTGTACGATGAAATCCGCTCAATCCTCGTTGTGCAGCGGATGCTTCAGCACGCTACCATCTCCACAAAGGTTGGCTACCTAGGTTACATATTGGCGCTGGACGACAAAAGTGTGCTCGTCTGGATGCAGAGGCCGGAGATCAAATCGGATACTGTATTCGCGTTCGTCGTTATCACATTTCACCATCCCTCCGGCAGTTTTCGCGATATGGGCCATCTGCCCGTTGCCTGGACGGGCGTTTGCTGTGATGGTCTGTACACCGGCATCGTAAGCAAGCATGATGGCCTCTCTAAGCATGGCTGGCCCAAGGTGTTGCCCTTGCCAGGCATCCGAAATGACAACCGCCAGGTCGGCCCGCCAGTTGTCAACTCGCGTGAGACGGACGACTCCAATGATTTGCTTCTGGCTTCCGCGCCCGCGCTCTGCGACAAGCGCGATGCCGTCATCCGAAGCCTCCTCGCATACCTGTTGAAGCCGTTTAGGGGATATCCGGGTCTTCAGCGGAAGTACCGCAAAATACCTGTTCGAAACTGTCTCCATAGATAGCGACCGGTGAAAGCTTTCCATCAAATGGACATCGTAGGGATGAATGGGGCGGATCCGCGCTGTAGATCCGTCTTTCAGTCTATGCGTGCCGAACTTTCTTGGAGCCCGAAAATACTCACCCCAACCAGTCGATAGGAGAACCTTTTTTGGCTTGATGTGGAACCCCACACATTAGGCAAAAGCGATTTTTGTTCCGTCAGCTCATTGAATATAGAACCAGTTCAAGCCGACGAATTCCCCTCGAGGCAATGCAGGTGAGGGGAGACGCGATTCTGAAGATCTCGCCGGAAGTCGTTGGTTAAATGCCACTCCACTTCCCTGCAGCGAAACCTGACGGTTTGTGCTTCCGGCGATCTAAACCGTTCGCAAGGGCGTCGGCTTGCGTCAGGTAGGAATGCGTGGAGTCCCCATGCCCCTGCAAAGGAACTTCCGCTGTTCGCTGGCTTCATTCGGCTCTCGAAAGCGCGGAATATCATGTTTCCGAGGAAGAGGATGAACAGTTTGCAAGACGCCTCAGCCATACCGAACTGCCGGGGTTCTGCTCAACTTAACACGACCGGAGCGGCGATTATCCTCGGCTTCCAGGAGCACGACATTCCTGCCCTCGTCAGTGCTCACCTTCTAGTTCCGCTCGGAAAGCCTGCCGCCAATGCACCGAAAAATTTTGCCGCAGTCGATGTCGTGGCGTGCGCGGAGAGTCGAGACTGGCTTTCGCAGGCAACCCGCACCATCTCGAAGTTTTGGGCCCAGAATCATGTACAGAAGAAGCTCAAAAGTGTTTCGCCGAATCCTGTTGCCGCCTGACCGTGCAAACTTGGTTGTCATTCCCTGATCCGTTAGCCAGAGTTTACGCGTGACTTATCCCGTAGTTCTGATCGATTCCGACGGTGAATTTGCCGTAGGGTGCCCGTCCTTGCCGGGCTGCTGGTCCCAGGGGAAGACCCGTGAGGAGGCGCTGGTAAACATTCGCGAGGCGATTGCCCTCTGGCTGGAAGTCGAGGAGGAGGACATTCGGCAGGAGCTGGAGACAAGTGGCGTCTCGTACTCCCGCGAATCGGTGACGGTGTAGACTGATGCCGAAAATTCCCGGCATCAGTCAGAAGCAGGCCGTCCGAGTATTCGCGAAACTCGGCTATCGTGTTGCCCGCGAGAGCGGTCATGTAGTTATGTCCGATGGCAAGAAACGCCTGATCATTCCGCGCCATAATCCGATCAATGCAATCACAATGGGCAACATCGCTAAAGCGGCTGGTCTCACACCCCCAACAGTTCCGCGAGCTGCTGTGGTCTGCGGTTGGTTCAGGATGCAACGGCTCTAGGCGCCGGGAGCGAAACAGCCTTTTCTTCATAATCGTCGAGAGCTGGGCAAACTACATGCGCTCCTTTTGCGTAGGATTCGTGAACGGTCCTGCTACTGTTTCCGGGTGACTCCTTTGCGAACCGCTGGGATGGCCGCAGGATTTCGCGCGCTGCGCCCACGAGTGCCGGTAGCTGTGAAGGCTCACGCTGGTTACTCCTGCAATGCGACATCGGCGGCTGAACTCCGTTGCCCGCGCGTTTGCTGGTACGTTTGGCCTTTTAACCAGTCCCGTTGCGCATTAGCCCATGAGGTAGGATTTGAAATTCGTATACCACCAATTTCCAATTGGTTAAGGCGAAAATTACTCTTTTGGAAAACAAAATCTGCTAGTACACGGGAACTATCCGGTAACCTGAAATCAGGACCATTTACCGGCAATTTCACTGGCAGTTGTCGCGAACACTCACTGATTCTGAGCCGAATTGATTTCTGAATCCTGGGAGTCTGTCAGGCACTCCCGGCGATGAATGGCGCGTGACGGTGTAGCGCCGGCTGTCCTCCGCCGATACGGTGGATACGCTGGCGACAATCCAAGCTACATTCTGCCATGAACAACAGGCGCGTATTTGGGACAAAGTCCTTGGAAAGATCATGACAGACTCTCGGCACCCCCCAGGGATTACGCTGTCCGCTTGCTCCTCTACGCGAGTGGTTTTCCGGAATCGGCTTGCGTCCAGCCGTCGTGATAGTCGCGGATGGCGCCAAGTTCGGGCAGGCAGGCTCCGCTGCCGACGGTGGAAACGAACTGCGCCGATGCGAAGCCGTTGGTCTGCTTGAGGTAACGCTCCAGCTCCTTTCGAGGCATGCCGCGTTCCTTCGAGTATACGATCGCATAGTATCCCGCACGCCACGGTTTGGGCGTGAGCCGTGCCCTGAAGCAGTTCTGAATCCGACACAGCAGCCGGTAATTGGGATCGGACTGAAGCGCTTCGAGCAGCAACTGCGTCGAGTTCGCCGCAGGATCGAACGCGTGCGTTGTGCAGAGGTAGCGCCAGCCTGCGCGTGTCCGATAGACGCGGAATCCAAGCTCGGGCTGGTGCCCGACCAATTCGGCGAGACACTGCGCCGCAATTTCGTCCGTTCCGGCCTCCGTGTCCACATCGACGAACAGCGCCCGGTTGGCATTGATGACGAGCGCGCCGTAGCTGTTTACCGTGACGTTAGCCGAAGCCCCGTCCGGGTCCGATGAATCCAGAGTTTCGAACAACGGCTCGATGCTGCGTTCCACGGAATACGCGTACGCCACAGCCCTGCGCTCGGCGCCGCGCAGGGCGTTCTGCAAATTCGCTGCGGCATTCCCGGTCGCGGCCTGTTCCGCTTCGGCCAGCGAGACGAGCGAGGTGCCCACACCCGACCGAATGAACAGTTGGCCCGACTTCGAGTCCTTGCCGGACGCGGTGCGAACGACTCGGAACACGCGCTCGCGCCCCGCCGGAAGAAGGAACTTGTCCCCGGACGGTTTGCCGCGGCCGATGAGCCTCTGAAGAAATGATGCCATGGGACCTACCGTAGCGCAGTCGGAGGCCGCATGGGAATTCCCTCATAGCGCTGGAACGGTTAACAGCCACTTTGCCGGCGGATTCTTCCTGCACCGCGTACGAATTCGCCAGGGTGTCAGGGTGGGCATTGCCGTGCCGGCCTTAGACAGCGTGGCATTACTGCCTGCAGGAGCGTCGGTGATTGTCCATGAGTAAGTCAGCGCGTCCTGTTCGGGGTCGGTGCTTTCTGAACTATCGAAGTGGACAGTTTGTCCGATAAAGACGGGGTTGTCGGTGCTTATTACTCAGAGACCTCCGGCAAAGCCGGATCATCTGTTTAGCGCCGAAGGCGCGGTTAGCATTTAGAGCCTGGGGCAACGCCCCAGGGAAGGTCGAACAAGACGCTCCAGCGCTGAAAGCGCGATTCATCCGGGCACGAATTTGGTGCATTATCAAGTCTATGCCGCAGTCGCTCAGCAAGGTCATTGTTCATCTTATCTTCAGCACCAGGGACCGTGAATCGTGGCTGGACCGCAAAGTCCGCCAGCGTATTCACGCGTATCTGGCAACCATTTGCCGCGACCTAGGTGCACAAGCCCACCGTGTCGGCGGCGTAGCGGATCATGTTCACATCATCACGACTCTGCCGCGCACACTTTCACAAGCGCAGACGGTCGAGCAGGTGAAGAAGACCTCATCAAAATGGATCAAGAGCCTCGGGCCCGAATATCGCGGGTTTTTCTGGCAACGTGGTTATGGCGCGTTTTCGGTCAGCCCCAGCCAACTCGATGCGGCCCTCGCTTACGTCGACAATCAGGAAGAGCATCACCGGGTTCGAAGCTTTCAGGAGGAATACCGGGATTTTCTGAAGAAGCACGGCGTTGAGTTTGACGAGCGCTACGTATGGGATTGAAAAGTTATTTACCTGATTACGAACCAACTGAATCGCGCTTTCAGCGCTGAGGGCTTTCTGGGCTTGGATTCCTGGGGCGTTGCCCCAGGCTAACATGAAAGACGCCTTTGGCGCTAAACACATACAAGCCGGAGGCTTGAAGATGTGAGCCTCTCAAAGCGGCTTGTTACTGCTCCTGGTTACTTCGCTTCCTGGTTGCTTGTGGCTCCAAATTCCAGTTGATCGAAGCGTCGATCCTCCGCCTCCTGATGCTGAATGTAGCGTCGAATTTTCTCCGTGTCCCGACCCACAGCGTCCACGAAGAATCCTCTCGCCCACAGATGCTGCCCGGCATAGTTGCGCTCTCGCTTTAGAAAATGCCGCGCCACCGTGAATCGCGCTCTTGCCTTTCAAATATCCCACCACGCTCGATACGGCCAGCTTCGGCGGGATACTCAACGTGGTCCGGCCGCTCGAAGAGCTCTCCGTGTCTACCCGCGTACAAAGCTGTGGCGCTCGTCCTGCGTGCGCTGAAATCACGGGAGAAACTCGAAAGCAGACTCCAACCGCATTCTTGAGATTTGGCCATACACGCCGCATCTCGTGCGCGCGAATACCGGATGTGACAGCCAGCTTGAACTCAGGCACTGTTGCCGGTATCGGGAAATCGCATACATCGGGCAACACTCCGGAGCGGATGCGAAGTTGCCTAAAGTGCAGCGGCCAGAAGTCCCGAGAGATGATCGAGATCGCCCACCTTCACGACCGCGGCACGGCGCAGTCCGGACGGTTCGAGTTTGCCTTCGCCCATGTCACTTCAATGATCGCATGGCAGCCCGGAAGGCTGGTAAAATTCGATTCTTCTGAGCCATGGAACTTACGATCTTTCCCATTCTCATCGCGGTGCTTCTGCTTTTTCTCGGGCAGAAACTCTACTGGCTTTTTGTCGGTGGCATCGGGTTCATCGTGGCTATGGATCTTGCAGCCCGCTGGCTCACGGGAGAAGCACAATGGATGATTCTGCTCGTGGCGATCCTGGTTGGAGTCGTGGGCGCTGTACTGGCGATCCTGCTACAGCGCTTGGCGATTGGCATTGCAAGCTTTCTAGCCGGGGGGCATTTTACGCTATTGGTGATGGCTGATCTAGCCGGTTCGCTATCGAGTTACGTGGCGACGATTGCTTTCATCGTCGGGGGAGTGATCGCGGGGACTTTCGCGATGGTTTTGTTCGATTGGGCATTGATCGTCCTTTCGTCGCTGGTGGGAGCCGGCATGATCACGCAATGGGCAGTAGCCGGGACGGGACCTCGCGTGCTGGTCTTTGTAGTGCTGTTTGTGATCGGCGTCGTGGAGCAGGCCCGGCGCCGGAAAGTGGAGGCGGCTTAGCGCTCTTCTTCTGCTGCACTGGTAATATCAGTTCTCATCTGTCTCTGCGAATATTCTTTCGCGCCTGCTTTCCTGGGCGCATCTCCGAAAGATGCACGAATCAGTTCCAAAGGAATTGAAGGGTGTTGTTTTTGACGGCGACGTCGATGGCGAGCATGTGGGCCAGACCGCGCGGAGACCAGAACTGGCCACGACGCTTCAAACGGTCCTGGAACTGGCTGCAGGCGGATTCCATCGAGCCGGATCCAATCGGGGCGTTGCGGGCGGCCAGGTCGACATAGTCGAGGTGTTCGCGGTGGTTCCGGAAGTAGTTGACTTCCCGATTGAGGATCGGATCGGTGGTGTTCTTGGCCAAGAGTTCTTCGAGGGTGTGGATCACGCGATGGCCGGGGGTGTGGCGGAGTTGATGGAGCAGGGGCTTGACCCAGGCAGCCGCCTGCTCGGGGCTCCCGGGGTGAAGATGGTGGGCGAGGCTCCAGAGGTGCTCGCTGCCATGATAGAAGTCCAGGGTCTTGGTCGCCCGGGCGAAGCGGTCCTCGATCAGATTCCATATCCAGATGGCTCCATCGGCGAGGACGAAGACTTCCCTGGCCCGAGCCAGGCCGCACCGCATCGCCTGCGCCTGGATCATGGCCCCGAGATCGACGGCATCGGTATCCGGAGGGACGGCGACGACCTTTTTCTCAATGAGCATGCCACGCCCGGAAGCGTTGGCCGCCCGGTCTTCGAGGCGGTAGACGATCGCGCTTTTGACTTCCTTCCAGGAGACTCTTTCCAGGGCGGGAGGTCCCGGCTGGGCGCCCCAGTCCACCCCTCTCTGGCGAACCAGCCAGCCATCGATCATGACGACCAGACTGAACGCCGGCTCCTGCGGCTTCGGGAGCGGAGGTGCGGGCAACTCCACGCCTTCGTTGCGCCCGGCGATGCGCCCCACGAGCGCATGAATGGCGTCGTCGCTTATCGGAGAGCCCCAGCGGGTGGCCAGTTCCGCGCCTTTCTCGAAGGAACCGGCGGCGGCGGCATTGCAGGCGAGTCGCTGCTCGAACTCCGGGCTCAGACGGGCCCATTTGCCCAGCCCCCACTGCTCGCGCACCGGACAGTGCCAGCTTCCCGTTGCCTTCGAATGGCCCCGGATCGCACCGATGCTCACGATGCCCGATACCGTCATCAGCGTGAAGCCCGTCTTTTGCTGGCGCTTGAGCAGGAGCCCACTTCGGGCGCACACCGGCGGGATCGCATCGGCCGCCTGCTGGAGCCGCTCCTGCAGCCGCGCCCTCGTCCACTCGCGCCCCTCTTCGAGCACTTCCTTCTCCATCGCCAGGAGTGTCGCACTCATGCTTTGAGCCCGAAGAGATACACGTCCTTTTCGGCCACGGCAGCGGTGTGCCCGCGATCCTGGCGTCCGCGTCCGCGGGTGCCGCCGACATGCACCCAGTTGGCCGCCCGGTAGCATGTGCCGGCGAAGCGTCTCCGTTCCACAAAGGTCTCCAGCCACTCCAGACCCTGCCCGTATTTTTCCCGCCAATCGCCGTCGATGCGCCGTGCCGCCGCTCCCAGGATATGGCTGGCCAGATGGGGAACCCGCACCCACGGAAAAACCAGGAACCGGGTGTTGTTGGCGATCCTTGCCAAGCCCTGCTCGCGGCAAAATCCCCGCTCCTGCAGATAGCCGTCGCGGTCTGCGCAGCGCCAGGCGGGAGCCCCGAAAAGCAAGGCCGCCACTTCCCGTCCGCAACGATCCCTGGCCAGATACCCGATGTTCTGTCCCACCACCCGAAGTCCCAGATAATGGTGGCGCGACAGATGGTACGCCCATCGCCGATGCGCTTGGCTCCCGGCCCGGACGACCTCCAAGGTTGCCGGACCCACCTCCTCGAAACCCGCCTCCAGGCTCTCCTCCTGCGGGAGGCTTGCCGGCAATCGAATGCCTGCTCGTGGCTTGCGGTAGGCTTCCCTCAAGGGCGGCAGAACGATCCAACCCCGCCGCTCGATCTTGAGCAGCAAACTGCGGGCGGCCAAATCCTTGGGCCGCCCGCTTGCGTCCCGCCAATCCCAAAGCACGCACAACTCCCCGGCCAACTTCCGCCGACTCCAGTGCGGGCGCTCCGCAATCCACCCGCGGAGCCACTGTAATTTTTCCCCATCCACTTCCCGTCCCTGAATCACGATCGGCCATTGCATGGCCTCTTCTTGCTCTCAAGGGAAATTGTAGTCCAGCATTTTTTTGCAACTTTCGGAGATGCGCCCTGCTTTCCTGAATCCAGTTTCATGTTACAACCTGAAGGTTGAGCGTCGCAAATGCTGGAGACGGCCACTCGGATGGTCTGCGCGAATCTTCCTGACATCCCGGCTATAAAAATTCATGTCCGCTACGAGATCGCTCTGGAAACGATCGGCCTTATCTATCTATTCAATGGATTCTAACCCGCGAGTTCCGGCGCCACGGCCGAACTAGTTATGCTTGCCTCCGCCGGCGGTCACCTGGGCATGGTTCAGTGCGGCGACGAGGAGCACGCCGCCGATGGCGTTGCCGAGCAGCGTCGGCAGCCAGAATCGACTGACCAGTTCCCAAGCGCCGGCGCCGCCGGTGAATAGCAGATACCCGGCATCCGCCGAACCGGCTATGATGTGGTTGAATCCGCCAATGCCTACCATGTAGGTAACGATGACAATCACGAAGAAGCGTGCCGATTCCGCAAACGGCAGGAGCCACACCATCAGCGCGATCAGCCATCCGGCTAGAATTGCGCCGCAAAATGTGCTCCAGAATCCGTGCGCGACGAGATGGGAGCCCACGTCCGCGAGCGCCGCGTGAATATCGGCGTTGAATATGGATGACCGGGCGATGAACAGCGCGAAGAGAACCGTGCCGACCAAGTTTGCCGCCAGTACGACGCACCAAAGCCGGGCGACCTCGAAAATCGAATGTGTCCGGTGCAGAAGCGGGAGGATTGGGGTGAGTGTATTCTCGGTGAAGAGTTGCTGGCGACCGAGGATGACGAAGAGAAAGCCGAGGCTGTAACCGAATTTCGTGATAAGCGGACGCCATGGCGTGTCGGGAAGAGCGGATTGCAGGAGCGCCTCTGCGACGAAGGAGAAGCCCATCGACAACCCTGCCGCTACCCCGGACCACGCGAGCGCCGAAGACGGTCGACCCAGTTCGTCCTCGCCTTCGCGTCGGACGGCCTCATGCACTACTGCGGCTGAGGGGGATGTGCGCCGCTCCGCCTCGTCGTGGTGGTGCTTGTCCTTCTCGCCACTCGTTTTCCGATTGGTCACCTTGGAGTTAGAATCCATTGCCGGGCAATCCTAGCATCCCTGCAGACGTGGTCAAAACTATCGGACATTGAGTCAATTCTTTGTGCCAGCTACGCGGGAAGCTTCCCCTGAATCGCCCGATGCCGGTAGAAGAATGTCTGGAAGTCTGCTTCTTGTCCGTCGGAAAACAAGCGTCCGTTCTTACCTGCGCGCCGCTCGGCGCGAAGATCCATGAGGAAAATAGCCACACCTCCGTATTCGATCGAATAGTGGAAAGCGTCGCTGTGGGGCGACGGCAACACGCGCGAGCCCTGATAGTGATAGTACGCCTGCCGGGCGTCTTCACCCACCGACAGCCAAGGCGTTCGCTGGTGCGCCGGGTCGGAACCCGTCCGGGAACTAGAAGATCGGTAACGTTTACTGCGCCCGGGGCGGATGGAGGTCGCTTGTACGGCAGGACGTTCTACGGCGGCGAGTCCGAGGATTCGGCCCGGCTTTGTTATTTTCGCTCTAGCCGCTTTCACTGTGATCTCGTTGCCGATGCGAACGCTGAAAAGCAAAGACGCGCAAAGCCAGCGAAACAGTAAGGAGGGAGTGTTGATAAGTTCGCTGAATCAGCCGGAGCGGTGTTTGCGGAAATTCCACGCCGCCCGCGCCTCGGGCAGGACGAGCGGTAGTGTGGCAAAAGTCGCGGCGGCCGCGATCAGGCTGTAAATGGAAAATGCCCCTTGTTTCACCCAGGCGTCACGCGTGAGCTTGCCGGCCTGCGCGGCGTCGGCGAGCGTCTTTCCGGCAAAAGCAAGCGGGATCCATGGATGCGTTCGGAATCGGTCGGGAGCGCCGGTCGCGGCAAGACCGAGCGTTACCGCGTAGCTGCCGAGACCAAGCACCGCGTCGGGTACGTCGAGCAAAGCGTAGGCTTGATTCGACGCGTGCACTTTCTCCGTATCGAAATGCGGAAGCCGCGGTTGGCGCAGACGTTTCAAGATGCCGAGTTGGTAAAGCGCGACTAATGCCATTGAGGAAATCGTCGTCAGCGCGAGCACCGCAACGCTCCGCCGGCGCGCAAGAAACTCGCCTCGTCCGTTTCGTAACTCGTCGCTGAGCCGATTCGAATGCCTCATGAGTTGCGACCAAATAGTGCGGCGCATCCGGCGGCCAACATGATGAGAGCGCCCGCAGCAAATGCGTCACGGTGTTTGTTCGTCCAGAGTTGCGGGCTCCAGCTTCGCGAGCGGGAATCGAAATCTCCGTGCGGTCCATGATCGCCAGGCACCGGCTGAAAGAGGTTGTCCTGCTGATTCGGATCTTTCGTTTCACTCGTTTGCTGGCCTTTGTAGCCCATCCACCCGAGGTAGTGATCGAGCAGACCGGGAAAGAGTTTGTTCCCGATGATGGCTTGCACCGTGGGCATCCCGACGTAAACCTCGCGCCGGTCGTGATGTGACGCGAAGACGATGGCATCGGCGGCGACTTCAGGCTGATAAATCGGCGGCACCGGTTGTGCCTTTTTCGGCAGGCGGCTTTTCACCCAGCTGAATTGCGGCGTATTCATGCCAGGCATCTGCAGCATACAGACATTCACGTTGCTCCCGTCGTGGATCAATTCGCACCGCAGCGAATCCATGAATCCCTGAATCGCGTGCTTAGTCGCACAATACGCCGATTGCAGCGGGATGCCGCGATAGGCGAGCGCGCTGCCAACCTGGAGGATTCGGCCTCGATCACGCGGGAGCATGCGCTTGAGCGCGGCGAGCGTGCCATAGACGTAGCCGAGGTAATTGACATCCGTCACGCGCTTGTATTCCTCCGGCGTCATCTCCTTCACGGGAGAAAAAACGCTCGTCATGGCGACGTTCACCCACACGTCGATCGGCCCGAATTCCAATTCGACGCGCTCGGCCGCCGCCTCAACGGCATCGGCATCGGCAACGTCGGTTGGCAGCATCAGCGCCTTCCCCCCGCGCTCTTCGACGTCGCGTTTGGCGCCTTCGAGACCATCGTAACCTCGTGCGATCAAGCCGATGTGCGCGCCCTCTTTCGCGAAGGCGCGCGCTGTAGCGCGCCCGACTCCAGCCGATGCGCCTGTGACAACGATGATTCTGGGTTTTTGTGGTTTTTTCATGAGCGTGTGGATTGCTGCGGGGGCACTTTCTTGCGGCTTTGATGCAAGGCGAGGAGCGCCCGTCCGTATTCGACTTGCGAAAATAGAAGTGGAGTATTACCGAGCAGGTTTTTCCTCCCCGCGTCGGCTTCCTCGGCGAAAATACCCGGCCCGGCGGCGATGTCCTCGCAGCGGCGAAGTACCTCCGTAGCCTGCTCCGAGCGGCCGGCCCCAGCCAGAGCTTGCGCATACCAGAACGTCGAGGGCAGGAATGCGCCTTCGAAAGTGCCGATTGGCAGTTGCTCGCCGCCCAGCGTCGCCTTCGGGTCGAAGCGATGCACAAGACCGTCGATCACCAGCTCGCGCTCGATGGCCTCGAGCGTCCCGAGCACGCGCGGATCGTCAGGTGGTAGAAAACCCATTATCGGAATCAGCAGCGCAGCAGCGTCGAGTGCGTCGGAGTTGTAGCGCTGGCGGAATGCGCCGCAGGCTTCGCACCAGCCTTTTTCAAGCACTTCGTCGTGAATCTTTCCACGGGTCGTTTCCCACAGCGCCGGGACATGTTCCCCGAGCCGCCGCGCGACACGCAACACACGGTCGAGTGTCACCCACGCCATCACCTTGCTCGCGACATAATGCGCCTCGACTGGTAGCTCCCACACCCCGCTGTCCGGTTCGTGCCAGGCGCGGCACACGAAATCTGCAGCCCGGCGCAACATCTGCCAGAACTCCGACTTCCATTCGCCGTCAGCTTCGAGAAAGATAAGCGCGGAATCGGCGAACCATCCCAGGGACCCGAGCTGGCGCTGCTTATACGCGCGATTGCCGAAATGCACCGGCAGCGAACCACGGTAACCGGCGAGGCCTTTCGCTTCGCGCGCGTCGAGCTTCGTCTGCCCGTCGGTCCGATAGCAGACCTGTAGCGGAGCATCCACCTCCGAGCGAAGTCCGCAGAGCCAGGTGAAATAACGCGCTACTTCGCTCGACTCGCCCATCGTTGCGAGAAATGCGGCGGAGAGGGACGCATCGCGAACCCACGTGTAGCGATAGTCGTAGTTGCGGTCACCGCCGATGCGCTCCGGCAGCGACGTGGTCGCCGCAGCAACCACGGCATCGTTGGGCGCATGCGCGAGCAGATGGACGGTAATTGCGCAGCGCTTAAGCTTGTCGTCAGCGTAGGGGAATGTCTTCAATTTTCCGATCCAGTCGCGCCAGGTACCTGATTCGTCCGCTCGTGCAGCTCACGGCAACGCGCGGCGTCCCACCCGCTTTGGGCTTCATCCAGGCCGATCATCGCCCACGCTTCTTCGCCGTCCCACAGCGTAAAGGCGGCTCGCGCGGCGTCTGCGTCCGTCTCGACCTCGAAATTGGTCCAGAGCATGATTGTAAACTCTCCGAATTCGAACCGCACGCCGCCGCCCGAGCGCTTCACACGAGGCACCTGCTCGAAGTTCCAGCGCGGTCGCAGCTCGAAGCTCACCCGCGCATCGCCGGCCATCGTGCGAAGGCGGCGCAATATGACGCGCGTGCGATTTTCCTTTTCCGGTCGCTTTCGGTCCGGCCACGGCATCAGGTCCGCCAGTTGCAACTTTTCCTCGGCGTCTCCATTGGGCCAACTCGTGATCAGGCACGCGCTCTCATCTTCATAATGCTGTTCTCCCAGCCCAAGCGTGTTTGGCCCAAAACGGCAGAACCCGCCCTTTTCCGGATCCAGTAACGCACCAAAAACCACCTGATCGTCGTAATCCGGCACACAGAACCAATCGATCGTCCCATCTGCCGCCACGACCGCCGCTGTGCGCCGGTCGCCGATGACGCCGTGCTTTTCGATCGGTGGAAATTGGATCAACCGTGGATTCATCCGTGGACGGCAACCTCGAAATTCGTGTTCTCTTAATGTTCGTCCTCGCGCCAGTAGAATCCGTTTCGAGAAAAGCTGTGCCATGGGGCTGGATGTAAATACGATCGTTGCAGACCGGCGTGTTGCGCGCGAAAATCTGCGCGATGGCTATCGGTGCCTATATTTAAGTAGGTTGATCTATGGCTATAAAACGTTCCAACAATCGAATCATCGCGGGTGTCTGCGGCGGAATGGCGGGGGTGGGATCCAACATACGTGCGCCTTGGATACATGGTTGGCTCTGCCTTGAGCGGCATGTTTCCCGGAGTCATCGTCTACCTCATTCTTTGGGCAATCATGCCTGGCGAGTCAAAGGGAACGTGTTCAGACTGTCTTCGACGAGCGAAAGAGTAAAAACGATGCACCTTTCGCCTCGAGACGATCAAATCTCCCCCGCGTAGCGAATCACTCCGGTGGCTTCGATGGACGATTTTTACATCCTTGCTCAAGCGCTGGTCGCAGTGAGTTTGGGGGGATTTGGGGGATTGCTTGGCTGGGAGCGCGAGGCGGCGGGAAAGTGGGCAGGTTTGCGCACCCATATGATGGTCTGCCTCGGAGTTCTGCTTTTTGTTAGGCTCGGCCTGATTCTGCTGACCGAATCGACCAACGGAGTTTCGCCGTCAATTATTCGGGGCGATCCGGTGCGTATCATCGAAGCAATCGCCATGGTCATCGCCTTCCTCGGCGCAGGGACAATCATTCGCGATCGAGAGACCGCCAATGCGCGGGGACTTACGACCGCTGCGTCGCTCTTGGTAACCGCCGCTGTAGGCATCGCGATCGCAGTAGATCGATATGTTGTGGCAGTGGGCGCGGCGTTGCTGGGACTCTTTATTCTTCGAACGCTCCAGTGCCTCGAAGCACGCATAAACGAGGCGGCCAATCGGCCATCGGATCGCTAACCCGAAGGATTCCGCCTGAAGTTACACGGGATGCGCGAGCTTGCTTGCCTCGGTGCGTTCGTATTCGAAAAGAAATCCGACGAATTCGCGGCGGTGCGCCAGTTCCTGGGCGGTCAGATCGATGATGATGTCCTGTGTGATCAAATCGACAGGTTCGCAGATTTCGATAATCTTTTCTTACTGTGCGATTGCCGCCTCCTCGGCCTTTATTACGCCTCGAATGACGGTTGTAACATCGGTGCTTTCCTCAGGCGGTTGGAAAAATTGCTGATTTCTTTCCAGCTCCAGAGAGCCGGGCACTCGCCCTTCGAGCACCTTGATGCGCTTCCCTAAAATACGCGCATGAGCGAGTTCCTCTTCAATGTCGGTCGTGAGCGCCTTTTTTATTTCTGTGGCGCGAACGCCGTCGAGGTCGATCGAGTTGGCAAGGTAGTTCTGAACTGTTTCGATCTCCATTGCATAGGCTCGCTTCAATTCGCCAATGATTTCTTTGGTTTTTTCTTCGTTGCTCATAAAAGGGAATCGTGGCGCGAGGGGCTGGAGGTTCGTCTGCTGCTTTATGGACTGGGACAGGGAAGCTCGATTTCAACGATCACGGGAAGGTGGTCCGAAGCGAGGCATGTGAGATCGGTTTTCGGAACTTGGAAGTTACGGACGTCGAGATCATTGGTCACGAACAGGTAATCGAGAGTAAGAAGCGGCCAGCGCGACGGGAACGTAGAATTTGAGACGGAGCCCCGTGAACCTGCCACGCGGCCGGCATCCCGAAAGGTAGCGGAAAACATCCGGTAAACCCGGGAAGTTGGTCGACAGTTAAAATCGCCGCAGAGCACGGTAGGTGGTAGGCACCGGGGATTTCCTGTCCAATCACGCCCAAGCAGCGCCTCTGCCTGGAGGCGCCGTTCGCGGCGAAGGAGACCAAGATGGGTGGTGAGGATTTGAAGCTCGGTCGCGCCGAAATCCACAGCTGCCCACAGAGCACCCCGTGTCTCCATTGGAATTAAGCGTCGCGGGGGCCTCGGCAGTTGAGCGCTTCGAATCAGCCTGAGCGGAGATTTGCTTAGAAGTGCGTCGCCATATTGCTCTTCCGCAATGCGGAGGGTGGAGTGAAATTGAAAATTCATCTTCAGCCGATCCGCAATTTCTGCCGCCTGATCGATCCATCCACTGCGAGGTCGGGCAAGATCCAGTTCCTGGAGAGCGACGACATCCGGATCGTATGTTGCAATGACCTCGGCGATACGGAGATGAGAAAGCTTCCTGTCGGTGCCGATGCAGCTGTGGACGTTGTAGGTCATGATTCGCACCGGATGGATTAGAGTTGGGAACGCAGGATTTGGCCGGCCGATCCCATGATGCGTTCCATTATTGGACGGTGCCTCCATTCCTCCAGCGAGATCGGGCGTGAGCGACTTTTGTCGTGTTCGATCAACTCGACATGTTTCCGGGCGAATCCGGCATCGAGTACGTTGAGATTGGCTTCTTCATTGATGCGTAGCGAGCGGTTGTCGAAGTTTGCCGAGCCTACAGAGACCCAGAGATCATCCACGATGAGATACTTGCAGTGGAAAAGTGCATTCTGAAATTCGTAAAAGCGCATTCCGGACTCGAGCAGCGACTTCCAACGCTTGCGACCGACTGCCCGCACGAGTGGCTGGTCAATATTGGATCCCGCGGTTACAAGCTCTGTTCGCACCCCGCGCCGACAGGCTTCAAGAAGAGTGGCGAGGATCAGATCGTCGGGGACAAAGTAAGGATTGGCGATGCGGATTGATTGACGCGCCGCGACCAGGGCAAGCAGCACCATGACGCGTGCATTGACTGCCCCTTCCTTGACGGAACTCTTGAAAACCTGACATCGAAGATTCCCGCATTCCGGAATTTCCGGAAAATAGTTATCACCATGCAGAATCTCGGCGTGAGTTTTCATCCAGTTGTCCATGAAAGCCTGCTGCATCTGCGCGACGGCCGGGCCTTCCAGGCGGTATTGGTCGTCGCGCCATAATTCGGGTGAGTCAGCATCGCCATCCCATTCGTCGGCGATTCCAACACATCCGGTAAATCCAATCCGTCCGTCAATGACGAGCAGTTTGCGATGCGTCCGCTGGTTGAGCCGGGTCGATTTCAGGAATCTGAAGATTTCGAGTTCGACCGGCGAATTCCTCAGGATTTGCAGGGACGGTCCTCGCAGATCATTACTGCCGATCGCATCCTGGATAACGTGCACGCGCACACCGGCGTGTGCTCGCTCGACCAGGGCTTGTGCGAAAGAACGCGCGATCCTTCCTTCTTTCCATACGAAGTTTTCAAACGTGATCGACTTTTCGGCGGAGCATATCGCCTCGAGCATGGCGGGGAAGATGCGGACACCGTTTTTCAAGAGGGAAACGCTGTTTCCTCCGACCAGAGGTGGTCCGAGGAGCTGACTCACGGACCGCTCGAAGGCGGCATCGCCGACCGCGTAATCACATCCGGCCAATTCCCGGATGTGACTCTCCGTTTGAAGAAAGTTCCGCGAGAACAACACTCCGACGCCTGCACCTGCCAATGCGGTGGCCGCCAAAAGGACGGGGCACTTGCCTCGACGCGTATGCAATGTCGCCATGTTTGAGATTCGGAGTTGAGCAGGTTGGTGGTTTGTTTCGGCCGTAGGACCTGCCGATCTGATTTGCGGTTGATCAGTCCCGGCGGCAACTGCAGGCCGTCTTTAGCGCGATTCCATGTCGTGACCCGGAAGACTTTGAAATGGATCAGTCCGATCCTTGTCCTTGCCTTCCTTACGACGGCGGCACGCTGGTTCCCCGTAGCAGAAATCCTGCGTGAAATGTTAAGTTGGACCCAGTCCCCAGGCTACGTCGGAGTCATTGTTTACGCCTTGGCGTATGCACTGACTGCCATGCTCTGTGTGCCATGCCGGCCGCTCACCATCGGTGCGGGGGTGCTGTTCGGGCCTGCATTGGGAATCATCTCCGTGGTTGGAGGTTCCGGAATGGCTGCCGCTGCGGGATTTCTAATGGCGAGGCACACCCATCGCGATCGAATCATGCAGTCGGTTGGCAAAAAGCAATTCATTCCCCGGTGTGTGTTCCCTTCTTGTGGACATTCGCGAATGGATCTATTGGGTTGCTATTTTCCCAATCCGGAGTCGAGCAAGGCAGCAAGGCATTCGGGTTGGATCATTTCTGAGGTGTTTCGCGATTCCCGGAGGTGAATTGAATTGCGGGAGTGACCACGCCCAGTGCCGCGGGAATGAGGCTCATTCCAAAGATCAGGAGCCATCCGTCGAGTCGCGGGTCACGGGTCTGCAGAACTGTCGACAGCGGCGACCAGTAAACCGCCAGAAGAAGCAGGCTGGCGCACAGGACCAGCGCGCCCCAGATCCATGGGTTCCGGACTACATCGTTGTCCCAGAGCGTGGAACCACGGTCGCGCAGGTTGAGCACAAACCAAAGTTTGCCAAACGCAAGCGTTAGGAAGGAAACGGTTACAGCTCTTTTCTCGTCGAAACCCAGCCAGAGCAATGCGAGGCTGAGCGCACCTAACACGCTAGCGCCGATCACGACGCTCCAGCCGCCGATTGCTGTCCAATGGTGACGCGTCAAAACGGGCTCGCGGGGGTGTCGCGGCGGTTGGTTCATGACATTGGGGCTGCCCTCGCCGACACCCAGCGCTAATGCGGGGAATACATCCGTCAGGACATTCAGGTATAAAATTTGGAGCGGTAGCAGGGGGATTGGCGCTTGCGCCAACGAGGCGAGCGTAACGACCAGAATTTCGGCAAGATTCGTGCAAAGCATGAACATCACCGACTTGCGGATATTGGCGAAAATGATGCGTCCGTGCTGTACAGCGGAGACGATGCTCGAGAATTTATCGTCGCGTAGCACCATGTCGGCGACCTGCTTAGCGGCATCAGTGCCGCGTTGGCCCATTGCGACGCCGATATCAGCCTGTTTGAGCGCCGGCGCGTCATTTACGCCGTCACCAGTCATGGCGACGATTTCACCCTGCTCCTGGTAGAGCCTGACCAGGTTCAACTTCTGCTGTGGTGTGACACGGGCGAAAACGTCGGCGCCCAGAACCCGCTTCCGATCCTCTTCGGAAAGATCTTCCAGATTCAACAGGTCGCTGCCGTGAATCGCAGAACCGCTCTCCGCCAGTCCGACCTGCATGCCAATTGCACGCCCGGTATCCGGTCGATCTCCTGTGACCATGATGGGCCGGATCCCGGCCCGCTTGCATTCCTCGATCGCGTCGCGCACGTCCTCCCGCGGTGGATCTGCCATGCCGATCAATCCAAGGAAACGAAGCGCTGCGTAGGGTTCAGTCCTGCTTGAATCCGCTTCCTTCTCCGCCGCAGCCAGCAGACGAAGGCCCTTTCCGGCCAGTCGATCCGCACGGTCGAGCCAACTCTTGCGCCTTTCGTCCGTCATCTCCTCTTCGCCGTCGGCAGTTGCGATTCGGGTGCATGCATCCACTACGGCGCCTGGTGCTCCTTTAACCGCCACCATCATTCCGTCGCTTGCACGATGAAACGTAGCCATCATCATCACGTCAGGGTCAAACGATTCCTCACGCTCTTCGGGAAGCTCATCAAACAGCGCCTCTCGATCCAAGTCGAACGCGAGTCCTGCTTCCAGGAGAGCGATCTCGGTCGGATCACCCGATTTTTTTTCCTCGTCGCGACCAAGCGACGCGTTGTTGCAAAGCACAACGATCCGGATCAGCCTCTTCAATAGGTCGGCCTCGCTTGCCTCCTTACCGGGAGAATTTCGCCCATCCAGCTTGTAATCCCCATCAGCCGTAACGGCCCGCCGCACCGTCATCTTGTTTTCGGTCAGTGTTCCGGTCTTGTCGGAAAAAATGACGCGAGTTGCTCCCAGCGTCTCGACAGCAGTCAGGCGATTCACGATCGCGTTGCGTTTCGCCATCCTGTACATTCCGCGGGCAAGGGCAATCGTGGCTACGATGGGGAGACCTTCGGGAATCGCCGCAACTCCGAGGGCAATGGCGGTCTCGATCATAAGCACCGTTTCGCGCCCCGCCAGCAAACCCGCAATCGCGACAACCACAGCGATACTGATCGTGATCCAGGCCAGGCGACGGCCCAAGCCGTCCAGCTTCACTTGCAGAGGCGTTGCCTTTGACTCAGCTTCCTGGGCCATCTTCGAGATACGACCCAGCTCAGTTTCCATACCGATGGCAACCACCACACCTTCGCCACTGCCCTCGGTGATCGTTGTGCCTTTGTAAAGCATGCTGGTCCGTTCCGCTAACGGCGCGTCGTTATCAACAGCTTCCGGTTTCTTGTACACGGGCACCGATTCGCCAGTCAGAGCGGCCTCGTTCACCCGCAATTGCTCTGTTTCAAGCAAACGAATATCAGCGGGCGCGAGATCTTCTGCTTTGACCAAAACGACATCACCCGGCACCAGATCTTCGGCAGGTATCTGTAATTCCTCGCCATCGCGCAGGACGCGTATTCCGTGTTTTCCGAGTTCCCGCAGCGTCTCCATCGAGCGAACTGCTTTCCACTCGCTAATGAAACCAATGAGCGTATTGACCAATGTTACGGCTACCAGTGCGATTCCCTCGGCAAAACGCACAGTAGCAAAGGCGGCTATCGCCGCGGCAGCCATCAAGATGATGACGATGCTCTTGAATTGGTCGATGAAGATCAACCAGGCACTTCTCGGTTTTGCTTCCTCCAGAAGATTGCGGCCGTAAACCCCTCGCCGATTCTTGACGTCATCTGCGGACAATCCGCGCTGGGCGTTTGTCTCCATCCGGGCGAGAACGTCCTCCGGATCTTGTGCATATTCGGGAATGGTTTCTTCGGGAGTGGCCGCCATGCGCGTTCGTTGAGAGGAGGTAATACCTTCCGTAGTTCGGATGGGACGGTATTTCTGAAGGTGCGGCGCAAAGGCCGATTGTCACTCGTTACTATCCATTCTTCTCACCGAAGACTTTCAACTCCTCAGCCTTCCAAAAGACCGGGCAGAATAATGTTTCTCGCTGAAAGAAATGGTTACAACTTTCAGTCAGATTGTTGAAGGGTGACTACTTTCGGTCTTAACCAGAAATGTGTGTCCGGTTATTATTGGCCTTTCTCTGTTTCGACCGAACCGAAGGTGCTCATCAGCGTCCATGAGTTTGTGCCGACGGGAAGCGCTCTATCTTTTATGGACGGAATTTGGCTCCTTTTTCAACTCGTCAGATTTTGTTTCCTCGTCGGCGATCCTTTCCAGTTCGGCTACGGCTTCCTCGTGCTCCTTGTGGCCAGTCTCGCGTGCTCGTTCGTCGAGGCCCTGGATCGCCCCGACCCGGCCGTAGAGCAGCAACACGTCATCGGGGAGAATCTTACGCTCGGGCTTGGGAGCGCCAATGTAGGTTCCGTCGATTTGCTGAATGCCGAGCACCACAATACCTTCGCTTCGCAGTTGCGATTCCGCGAGCGTCAGGTTTGCTAGCCAATCTTCGGGATTTATCTGGATCTCGATGATTCGATACTCGCCGCTAAGCCGCAACAGACTGGAAAAATCGCGCACTTCAAGCCGCGTATACCGACGCAACGCCCATTCGATCAGTCTCGAAAGGCGCCGATCAAGCCATTGGCTCTGTGCGAGAGCCCAAAGAATCGTGAGGCCGCCAAACAACACGACCGCCTTAAATGTCGCAGAGCTGGATTCGCTGTTTCCCACGAAACCGAGGATCAGTGCGGATGCTGCGCCTACGATTCCGGCGTTTCCGAGCAAGATCAGGAACATGATGATCCGACGTCGCACGCGCCGTGCGGTTGCTCGGTCATCTTTGGGGCTGCCGAAGCGCGACGATGGACCGATGGCATGTGAAACGAGCAGACTGCTAGAATTTTCCGAAACGGACCGAAAAACCGCCCGTCTCAGGCTGCGCGAGGTTTCGGATGAAAGACTCGAGGAACGGGACCGTGAGGCGGGGCGGCGACTGGGTGCATATTTGCGGTTCTTCCTCGCCCATTCTGACGAGCCAGAAGGCTCTTCAATGCCTCGGCGGCCGAAGCATCGCTCCGAACGCACCGAAGTTTTACCCGTCCCATACCGTGCTCTCCCACGCCGAGAATCTTGACTGGCTGCATCGTGCACAGAAGATCCTGACTCAAATTAACAATGCCAAGAACGCGAGCCGTGCAACTCGGTCAAAGTAGGCTGTTGCCCGCTGGAGTGTGACACTTGCGACCGCGTAGTAGTTGCTTCGAACAAATCGATGCGGTCAGGCCGCTTCGGCATCTTCGCCGCTGGCACCGAGAATCGTTCGCAACGCAGCCAGACCGTCAGGCGATTCCTCGATCAATTTGGCAATGAGTGAAGCAAGCTTGCCCGCCACCCCGTTCCCGGTCTGTTCAGAGCTGACAGGCGAGGGGAACTGAGGAGATGACGCGCCACCGCCATTCGACAGAGCCCCGTTTTCATACGTCTCAAGCGATGGGACGGTGAAGTTCCCAGCGGCGGAGTATGCTCGATGAACGGCCTTGCTAGAGTGGCTGAGTGCCTGCATCGCATATCGCTCTGGCATTCCGGCCCTCTTGGCGCGCTGAGCCCAAGAATACCTGTAGGAATGCAGGGAAATCCCTTTGATGCCAAGAAGCTTGCACCGACGGCTGAACTCGGCAGATCGAGCCCGAACGTCAATCGCCACAGTCAAAGCTCTCTTTTAAGGTGAACACCAGCGATTCGACCGTCAGTTTCATATTTCCGATGATGCGGCGCAGCTCGGAGAACGTGATGGCGGAGATGCTCGAAAAGGTGCTGGCCTACAACATCGTCCAGATGATCCGGGTGCGGAAACGACTCAAAGAGTCCGAGGAGGTGAAACAGCGAGCGGCCTGAAGCTTCCAGGGGAATATAGAAATCAATGAAGCAGTAAACCATCTTTCAGTACTCGAAATCTGCCGGTGAAGTTCGCAGAGCGAACAATTAGTTACATAGCATTAAATAAAAACCGGGCTCTGACCCACGCACCCGAAGATTATCTATAGATTCTAAAATTCCAATTCTCGTAAATTCGTTTTACAGAAATGGGTAGCAAAAAATGATAGCTAGGCAGCGAGCAGGAGTTGGAGAGCATCTAGGCTTTCGTCGACTTTGCGGTATGCTACCTCGTAGGGGGACGGAGGTGCATTTTCGGGTCGGGGACAGTGATGGAGCGCGGAAGAGTATACGGGGCCGTAGATGCGCCGGGCAAAGAGAGTGAGTAGAACGGAGGTTTACTGCCCACGCAGGCTCAGACGGTAGGAATAGGTGTGCTCTATGCGCTCAATGATGCCATGCGCGGCGAGTTTGCGCAGGTCGTAGCGAATCTGATTGAGAGTGTATTTGTTTGGCTTTAGCTCGAAATGATTGAGGATCGCGGCGCGCAGCGTTTTGGCGCGCCAGCCGCCTCCGGCCCGACGCAGCAGCACTTCGAGAAGACGCATGATTCGTGTGTTTTCCAGCTTGAGCCCAGCGACCCTGCCTTTGCCTCTGGCTACCGGACGCGCAATTTCCGCGATGAGATCGAGGTGGCCATGGACATTAAGATGTACGGCCTTGGCGTGTGCGAAGCGATTGAGCATCTTGGCGAACTTCGTCGCGACCTCTGGTAGATGGCAGAGCTGTTTGGCGATGCCGAAGTCGCTCAGGTCGTTGCACGCAATCTAAAAAGATTCACAAGCATCCCATAGGGGTGCTTGAACGAACGTTGGGTCAAGTATCTACAGGGGTTTGCGGTCGAACTGCGGACTGTTCGGTTTAAGGATTCAACGTATCGACAGGGGGCGCGAGCCATTGATCGGCGGTGCTGTCCCATAGGATTAGCGCTCGAAAGCTGGAAAATAGGCCTGCTCCGGGGTAGCCATGGCTCGAAAGGAGCCATCGGCTGTCCCATAGCTTTTTAGGAGTAGATAGAGATCGAGACGCTTCCATAGTGCGGCGCGGAGGATGGCAAACAGCCTAGTGAAGCTGTGCCCCCACCGCGAGAGGTGTGCCAGGAAGCGAAGCAATAGAAAGACCAGGAGCGCCGTCCATATCTGCCAGCGGACCGCATTGGCATTGTGCCCCAGGAAGTCGGCGAGATTGAGCGTCTGCTTGATCTGCTTGAAGAACACCTCGATCTCCCAGCGGCAGCGGTAGAGGTCGGCCACGCTGGAGGCCGCCCATTCCATGTTGTTGGTGAGGAACTCCATCTCGCGTTCCTTCCCGTCCACGACGACCAGGGCGCGCACCCGGCGCATCCGCTCGGGATACTTTCCCTCGTAGGCCCCCTTGCGCTTGAGGACGACCTCCTCGTCGGCCAGGATCTTCGAACCGGCAGGCACCTTCCGGCGCTTGACCACCCGGAAGCTCAGGCTGGTCTTGGTGCGGGTCACCCAGAAGACCCCGCGCAGGAACAGGTCGAAGAGGTGGTCGAAGTCCACGTAGGCGCGGTCGAACACCACGATCTCCCCGGCCCGGATCCCCGCACAGACCTCGCGGGCGCGCTTCGGGTCGCTGTGGCGGGCGGTGTCCACGATGGCGAAGCGCGGAAGCAGGCTGTGGAGGTCCAGGCGCATATGGCATTTCGCGGCGGCCTTGCGGCGGCGGTGGCTCGCCCAGTCCATGCAGTTGGCCACCAGTTCGATCACCGTCGAATCCACGATGTGGATCGTGCGCCGGAAGCGCCGGGCGACGCCACGCCCCATGCCGCCGCGCGAGAACTCCGGCGCGAGTGTCTGCAAATGGCCGAGCATCGCCCAGAAGAGCTTCTCGGCCATCGCGGCGGGCCGGTTCCGTCCCGCATGCGAGAGCGTGTTGCGCGCCGGCGGCGTCGCGCCCCGGATCGCAGAGAGCGGCCCGCCGTGGATCGAGAGCGAGTCGCACACATCGTTGAGTCCGATGCAATGGGTGAGCTGCGCGTAGAGCATCGAGACCACATGGCTCCACGCCGAGAACGTCCGGCACATCGGGGCCACCCCGCACTCCCTCGCGAGCTTGGCGGTCAGATGGACGGGAATAAGATTGCAGACCTGACGCAGTAAGGTGAACTTCGATTGTGGACGTTGGGTGTTGGATTTTTTCTTCACACCCTGCCGAGTGGCAGGTCGTCCCACCCGCGTCCACCACTTTTTCCACTGCTAGACTTCAGAATCCTATGGGATGCTTGTGAAGGGCTCGCAGAGACCGGGAACGCGGCCCAGACGGCGCTCGAATAAAGCGGACACGATCAGACGGTGTGGTTCGCGCATTACCGGGAGCTTGTTCGGCCAAAGAAAGCGGAGCGATTCTGGAGCATCAGGCCCGAGGCAGGCAAAGACAAGGTCATTGCGTTCAAACGGCCAACGGTATAGCATTTTTGGAAATGAGTTTGGCTGAACTTGAAAGAGCTGCGGAGGAATTGACTCTCGACGAACTCGGAAGTTGGCTGCCTTTGTGCCTCTGCGCAAAAAAAAGGCCGCGTGGAATCGTTAGATCGATGCAGATTTTTCCGAGGGAGGAATGTTGGCGGGCATTCTGGAGGAAGCGCGTGCTAACATGGGCGGCTTAAATACGAAATTACCGACTAATATTATACCGACATGGTGAAAATCAGCGGTTGCCTCATTGAACATTTTTAGGAGCATTTATGACAGCCATACCTAAGCCACTCATTCCACAACGTGCAGATCCTTATATCCATAAGCACACTGACGGTTATTACTATTTTACAGCTTCAGTGCCGGCGTACGATGGGATAGAACTTCGCCGCTCCAAGACTCTCGAAGATCTTGCTGACGCAGAACCTAAAATGGTGTGGTTGAAACCAGAAACTGGTCCTTATTCGGAATTAATTTGGGCTCCTGAAATTCATTTTAATGATGGTGCTTGGTATGTGTACTTTGCTGCGGCACCAAGCCGTGAAATTAGGGATGGCTTATTTCAACATCGTATGTATGCAATCAGTTGCAAAGCGGAACACCCGATTGAGGGTGAATGGGAGTTCTGTGGGCAAATTGAAACGCCTTGGGATACCTTCTGCTTAGACGCCACTACCTTTTATCATAATGACGAGTTGTATTATTGTTGGGCGCAAAAAGAACCTAGTATTCCTGGTAACTCAAACTTGCACTTAGCGAAAATGGCTTCCCCAACTGCAATTACAGGTAAAACCACACGTTTAAGTATCCCTGAATTAGACTGGGAAGTTATCGGATTTAGGGTTAATGAAGGCCCCAACGTAATTAAGCGAAATGGCAAAATTTTCTTAACCTATTCAGCTAGTGCGACTGATGAAAACTACGCTATGGGTCTATTGTATGCTGATCTGGACAGTGATCTACTGGAATCGAGCAATTGGACTAAGCTGCAAACTCCGGTATTTCGCAGTAATGAGCCAAAATCAATGTTTGGCCCAGGTCACAATAGCTTTACTCAAGACGAGCAAGGGAATGATATCTTAGTGTATCACTGTCGTCAGTACACTGAGATTGAAGGTGACCCATTATGGAATCCAGATCGACATACTTTTATTAAAAAGTTGGTTTGGGATGATCAAGGTATGCCAGTTTTTGGCAAGCCAGGGGAACCTTAATCGATACACATAACTAAAGGACTCTCCGTGATGTTATTGTCGTTTACTAACGCGTTGCGGCATTCCTTCGTGTCCTGTCGGCTTGCGACAACCGGTAATGCTGCACAGACGGCGCTCGAAAGCGGACACGATCAGGCGGTGTTGTTCGCGCATTACCGGGAACTTGTTCGGCCAAAGGAGGCGGAGCGATCCTGGAACATCAGGGCCGAGGCCGACAAAGACAAGGTCGTTGCGTTCGCAGAAACCGCAGTATGAGTTTCCCGGCGAAGAGCTTGGCCGAAACTGGGTGACGGCGGATCGAATAATCTGAGGCAGAGGAGAAGGAAACTGCGTTTATTTCAGAGAAGCGACCCTGACGGGATTATCCCTCATGCTGAGGTCAATGTCTGCACTGATGGTGGCAACCTCGGCGGGCAGCTCGGGAATGTCGTAGCTCCAAATCGATTCCTTTTCCCATACGATGAGCACAACATCACCGGCCACGTTCTTCTGAAGATAGGAGCGCGTAACATGGCGCCCATTGCTGCGTCTGAGATCGTCGACGGCTTCGGTGCTCTTCATGCACGCCATCTTGCTGGCGCACATCTCCGCGAAGCGTGGGGTGGCGTCGCGCACGATGCGCGCCTCGCGATCCAGCGGAGAGAAGATCTCGCCGCCGCTGGAGCTTTGATAGACATGCCGTTCGACCGGGACCCCTCCGTAGGGAGTCTGATAGATCTTGGCCACCTTGCCCTTGGAAGTCATGCGCACGCCACCCATCGAAATCGCAGCGCCATCACTGTCAAATCTCTCCAGGCACCGCCCTGTGGCCGGAGTGCCAGCCTCGTTGAGGGCCTCAAGAATCCTGTGCTCGCACCTGGCTTGCATGCGCACAGAATGCATTATAGAAATTATAGCACAAGCAAACACTTTCTAATACTAGGTTGCTTCAATTACTAAGCCAGCCACATTAATGCAAGGTCACACCCTTTTTAACTTCCCGTTGCGGCCTTTGCGGAACGCTCGCTGAGTACGGCGCGCTGTGCATTTGGGATGACTTTGCGCTCGGCTAGCGATTCGTATTCGTCGAGTGCCGGAGCGACCACCACTGCTCCCCTGGCATAGGCTTCATGCACTGCCCGGCTGCTGTGGCCAAGAGCATCCTGGGCAAATCGCTGCGGATAACCGCAGGCTTTCTCCCGCTGCGCCCAAGAATGACGATAGCTGTGGAGACTGACGCCCGAAATGCCTGCGATTCGGCAACGACGGCTGAATTCCGTTGATCGAGCATTGGCCCCCGCCGCCTTCATCGTCGGAAAAAGCGGCCCGAATTCGGGCAGCGTCTCCAGGATCGCTTGAAGCCTCTTCCCGATCGTCAATCGGACCGGCTCGCTGTCCGGTCCCAGCTTCCTACGACGATAGATGAGCAGTCCATTCTGCCAATCAATGTTGCTGGCATCGAGCTCGGCGGCATCCGACTGAGCCGCACCAGTCTCGTAAAGGAAACCGTAGTAGGCGCGCTTTTCCGCATTTTTCTCGCTTGCCATGATTTTGGCGTGTTCGGCAGCCGTAATCGCGCGACGACGCTTGTTGCAAATCTTCGGCCAGGCCCGTTTGGTGAGAATTGGCCAGGCCAACCATCCGAGATCCACGGCGAGGTTGTGGAGGCGCCGGAGGTAATGCGCGAACGAGTTGCCGTTTCGGTGCAACAGGGTCAGCAATTCTTCCGCTGTTGTCTGGACAAGCGGGCGGCTGTGGAGCGGATCGAACGCAGCAGATGCGATTGCCCGCTGACAGCGCTCGTGGGTGGACTGGATACCGTGTGTGGCCATTTCCGCCATGACATCGGTCCACGTCCGTCGGCTCATATTCGGATCGTGGGCGGCCAGGTAGGTTCGCGCGATGGCGAGGTTTATCGAGGGCTGACGGTGAGACTCGTTCTTGCTTTGAAGGAGCTTCTCGGCGACTTTGCGATCCTTCGTTCTCAAGCTGCCTTGCTTGTTAGATTCTTGATCCTGCCAGTAGTAGACGCCGTTGGCGCGCTGGTAGAGTCGGTATCGGTCGAGCATGTGATATCTCCGGCTGCAGGAGATATCACGCCCCGAATTTCCCCATTACCGAGCAGCCGCCGAGCTGCCTCGAGTTGGAACGAATTTCGATATTCCAACCGGTCTTGCTGGCAAATCCGCTGACAAAAGGCCTTTTTTCGGCCTCCGGAGGGCTCAAATACACTGACTTACAGAGTAAAAATGGGTGGCTCCTGAGGTAGGATTGAGGCCGCACCCCATCCTCTTTCCAAATTTGCGCCTCCGGCGATTGAAGGAAATTCAGGAGCTCCTGAGGTAGGGTTGGCTCCTTCGCCTTTCCACATTTGCGCCCTCTGGGCCGACTTGGAAAATATCATTCGCCAGCTGCGCTGGCTCCTGAGGTAGGATTCGAACCTACGACCAATCGGTTAACAGCCGACCGCTCTACCACTGAGCTACTCAGGAATTCGCAAGGAAAGGGACGCTATTTCTAAGGGAAAAATCCCTTCGTGCAAGCGATTTTCGTCAGTTTCTCGATCGTTCGCAAACGAGTCGCACTGGCCCCACTATCCGCGACCGATGCCCCGGTAGGTAAATCCGAGTTCATGCATCGTGGAGGGATCGAAGAGATTACGCCCGTCAAAAACGAGCGGAGTGTGCATTCGTTTCTTTACTTCCTGAAGGTCAATATTACCAAATTCTTCCCACTCGGTTGCCAGAATCAGGGCCTCGGCCCCTTCAACAGCTTCAAGCGGGGAATCTGCAAGTTTTGCTCCTTCGAGCAGCTTGTATTCCCTGGCTTTTTCCATGCCCTTCGGATCGTAAGCCGTCACTTCAGCGCCTTCGCGCAGAAGGTCGTTGACAAGTTCGATTGGCACCGAATTGCGGACGTCGTCGGTGTCCGGCTTGAATGTGAGCCCCCATACAGCGATCTTCTTATCCCGGAGTACCCATAGCGCCTCCCGGACCGCGTTGATGAAGCGTTCCTTCTGAACTTTATTGATGTGTTGAACTTCCTTGAGAAGCGTGAAGGGGACGCCGAGTTGTTCGCTGATGGCGATGAATGCGGCGATATCTTTTGGAAAGCAGGAGCCGCCGTATCCCAAACCGGCATTGAGAAAATTGCGACCAATCCGCCGATCCATCCCGATGCCGTCCGCAACCCTTTCCACGTCGGCGCCTGCTGCCTCGCAGATTGCGGAAACGGCGTTGATGTAAGAAATCTTGAGGGCGAGGAAGGAGTTCGCAGCATGCTTGATGAGTTCCGCGCTGTTGATGTCCGTCACGAGCGTAGGCGCCATGAACGGCTCGTAGACTTTTTTCATCAAGGCGGTGGCGCGGTCGCTCTTAGATCCAATCACAATGCGATCGGGTTCCATCAAATCGGCCACGGCGCACCCCTCCCTGAGAAATTCGGGATTGCTGACTACATCAAATTCGGCATTCTGCTTATTATAACGCTTGATGGTATCGGCCACCTTTTCCCCCGTCTTCACCGGGACGGTGCTTTTGTCCACAATCACACGATATTCTTTCAACACGCCTGCAATTTCGCGCGCAACCTTTTCGATATAGCTAAGATCCACACTGCCGTCCGGCTGGGGTGGTGTAGGGACGGCAATAAACACGATTTGCGAGTTATCGACGCCATCTTCGATCGAGTTCGTAAACCGCAGCCGATTCGCCGAGACATTCCGGTGCACCAGGTCTTCGAGACCGGGTTCGTAGATTGGAATATTCCCAGCCTGGAGTGCGTCGATCTTTCGCTGGTCGTTGTCTACACAAACGACATTGTGACCAACCTCTGCAAAGCAAGTGCCGGAAACTAGACCTACATAACCTGAGCCAATAATACAGATATCCATAGTGATGTTATTATAAGAAATGGTTGTTTATTAATTTCCGCTGAGTTGGGACTGAGGATCAAAATCGAATGGGAGATTGACCGATGGCAAATCCTTGAGTGTGAAGCTTAGCAAGATACCATATTCGTCATCACCGCCCCGATTGTCTCGCACGACGAATCCTAGAGAGGCTACCCAACTTGAGAGGTCGCGATGGATCTGATACCGCTGTTCCTGCAGCGTGCTGTCTTCGAATTCATAGCGATCACGGAAGCTGAACCCCCAGTTTTCGCCGAGCCGGAAATACCCTCCGATCCCGAGCAGTGAACTGTCTTCAAAAAAAGGGTTTCCATTGATGTAGCGGTGATCGATCAGAAGTGAAATATTTCGATTCACCATGAAGTTAATCCGAGAGTTCACATCCGTGAAGCCGTCGTCGAGAATTGGTAATTGCGAGTTCAATTCGAAATTCATCCAGGGAAGGGGATTCCAGCGTATCCGGTTATAGACGTTCGAGAAAGTTGCATCCTCCGCGAAAGCACCTCCGAAATTGGGATTTTGGAGATACCAGTCGAAGAAAGTATCAATTTCGAGCCAGGTTAAAGTGTCGTTGTCTCGACGAGTCAGAAACCGGTTTTGCACGCCGAAGCGCCAAATCGTCCAATTCGGAATGGTGTCGATCGAGTTATATTGAGGAAAATCGATCGGAGGAAGCTGGCTCGAGGGAATGAGGCGGTCGAATGGAAGAATTTTGTTCTCGTCGTGTGTATTATAAACTGTACGAGAGATTCGTGTAAGGTTGCACCACGTGCAAAAGCCCTTCCAGTCCCAAGATCCGCGACTGAGCTCTCTCATAGACCTTCGAAAGTTTGAATGATGCCTCAATTCCGGCGTTGATCGTCGACCGAAAAATCGAGCCGCCGTCGTCATTTATCGACACTGGCAGAGGTTCAAGGATGCCACTCCCTGAATCGGACAGGCTGTTAGCAAGATCCTCGAGAGACGCCACAGAGCGATTGTAATACGTGCCACGATATCCAACTCGGGGAGTCAGGGAAAGCCAACCGAAATACGTGCCTGGCATGGTAACCTGATGGAAGGAGTCCGCCCGAAACGATTGGTAATCCTCCTCCGGCTGACCAGTCGCGAAGCTTCGACGAAGATATCCCACGCCGGTCTCTCCCTCATAATAAAATGGTGTTTTAAAGAGCTGCTGGCGCTTCATATCCAACACGAGCTCGGGCAAGCGCTCGGTGGTGTCGAAAAACTCATTGAGCTGATCTCGCGCAATGAGGGTCAAGGTGTAATTTCGATGATACTTCGCTAATGACACCATGTTGTCCGGCTGAGGATCCACGCGAAATTGCCCCGGATCGAAATCCTCCAGAAAGTTCTCATCGCTCAGAATGTCACCATTGACGTTTGCATAGATCTCATCCGTGAAAAAAAGTCGGGTCTTGAGCTCAATTCGATAGCGTCCCGAACTAGTTGGCGGGCGCGAGGCACCCGTTGGATTTTCATTCGGGTGCTGGTCGTCGATGTAATACGCACGGAATTTGCCCCGATTTCGATTCCCTTTCCCCACGGACCAGTCAGAACCGAGCCCAACGCCGACCCCGCGCTCCGTCATCAAATCGAGCCTCAGTTGCCCGGTAACATTTTCAGCGATAGGAAAGGCAAACTGCGTGAGCAAAAATCCACCCAAGCGGGTGTTATAGCCCGGTGTAAAGCTGAACCCGATTGCCTTGTCGAGCGACTGATAGAGATAAGGCCACCAGAATACGGGCGTGTTCCCGACGTAAAGCGTTGTCCGCGTGAATACGACCCGATCGTCAGGGTAAATACGCACCCCCCGTGAACGAAGAAAATAGTCGGGTTTCGAGCTGTCACTCGTCGTGAAAATGCCGTTGCGAACATTGATCTCGCGAGCCGCATGGCTGGTGATGTTGTCGCCGCGGAAGTGCATCGGGTACATGCCTCCCGTGAAATTGGCAGCCCGCAGTAATTTCGTCTCCAGATTATAAACTGCCCGATCTCCCAGAG
Source organism: uncultured Verrucomicrobiae bacterium (assembly GCA_963805815.1). Taxonomy (GTDB): domain Bacteria; phylum Verrucomicrobiota; class Verrucomicrobiia; order Chthoniobacterales; family Chthoniobacteraceae; genus CAWDWA01. The sequence goes on along the minus strand of CAWDWA010000029.1, from coordinate 19,825 downwards.
AATATCTGACCCTGGCGGTAAATGCGGACGTTGCCCTTGACGAAAACATCCCGAGTATCCGGGTTATACTGCGCATAGTCTGCATAGATGAGCGTATCGCCGTAGCGGATCGTGACGTTGTCTTCCGCCACAGCAATCCCTCCCTCAAAACGGGTGCCGCCTTCAGACTCCACTTCCACGGGACTGCCACCAAAACTCGCCTCCTCCTCGATCTGTCCACGACAGAGGACTGCGGAGAGTAGCAGAATAACAAGAAATCGCAGACTGAATCGCATGAATGCAGGGGTGAAACGGTATCGGAGCACTTCTCTGGTTGCCAAGTTAAAAGCTCGTGATGCGTACAGGATCGAATTTGGAGCTTTAGCACTTGCGCTCAATTTCTTACGAATTGCTTCCCCCCACAGCGCGCACTGACAACACGTTGATTATTGCGCAGGATGACGAGTTGAAAATTCCTCGGCGAGTGCCCGGTATGCCCGGGCACCGGTGCCGGACGGTTCGTATTCGATAATTGCCTTACCAAAACTCGGTGCCTCGCCGAGGCGCACCGTTCGTGGAATCACGGTCTGGTACACCTGATCGCCAAAATGATTCCGAACCTCTTGTACCGACCTGTTGGTTCAGGTTGGTCCTTCCATCGTACATCGTCATCACGATGCCGCCGAGTCCGCATGGTCGTTCAGGCGTCAGCGCGCCGATTTGCCGGATCACGTGGTCGATCTTCGAGAGACCTTCAAGTGCAAAATATTCGCACTGAATCGGAACCAACACTTCATCCGCCGCAGCAAGCGCATTTGTCATTAAAATACCAAGGGAAGGGGGGCAGTCGAGAATCGCGAATTCGAAGGCCGGATCCTCCTTTAACGGTCGGAGAGCATGGAAAAGGCGCGTTAAGTGATCATCCATTCGTGCTACTTCGATTTCCACTCCCGCCAGATCGATGTCTGCAGGCAAAAAAGAAAGACTCTCGAATCGCGTCGGAACAATTTTCTCCGCAACTCCGGCCGCGCCCAGCAGAGATTCGTAGACGCTCCGCCCCTCAACCTCCTCGATCCCCAAAGCGCTTGTGGCGTTGGCCTGCGGATCCAGATCAATGAGCAAAATCCGTCGTCCCATTGTGGCGAGGCATGCCGACAGATTGACGGCGGTCGTAGTCTTGCCAACGCCACCTTTTTGATTTGCAACCGCGATAGTCTTCATTTGCTTTCAGCACAATGAACAAATCCACCGTGATCCGAACAGGCATTTTCGATTTTCTGTGCCGCCGAAGTGCCCTGCGCGGAGTCAATCTATGAGTCCGGTGGAAATCAGCGAGAAGCTTCTCAGCGAAGCGGGGGGATGGCAGGCTATGAAGCACGCTCGCGCGCTGCTCGAGATGGGGCGCGTCATCAGCTCCAGCTATACGCCGCCGATCCTGAAGGGTTTCGTCCGGGAAGGCGAAAAGGAATACCGGGCGGGACTGAAAATTCGCAGCCGTACCGACGTCGAAAATCTCTGCAGTTGCAGGGAATCCCGGCAGTGGGGCACGATCTGCGCCCATTCGATTGCTGTCGGCCTGCATCACATCCAACCATCTTCTTCAAGAGAGAGGGCCGACAAGAAAACAGGAGGCGACAGTCCCGAGAAGACATCCCTGGCACGGTTTAGCAACCCTTCCGGACAAACGATCGAACTGCATGTAATTATTGCGCCAGATTTTACGTCCAAATGGAAGAATTGCTATTTAACTGTTGGTATTGAGGTTTTAATAAATGGCAAGTTTTTCCTAATAAACACGCTTGATCCAGAATCAACCTTCAATTGCGGTGATCATGATCTCGCGCTTCTCCGAGCACTGGCCGGTTTCGTCAACCGGGGAACCTTACCGGGTGTCAATGTGCTGAATCGCGAGCAGTTTCTCGAATTGCTTGCCGCACTTAAAGGTCATCCCCGCGTAACATTCGGGCGGAGGCAAAAGGTTGTGATTGAATCGACCGCGCTTCGTCCGAGATTGGAAGTTGCCGGTGACAACGATGGCGGTATCACGCTAACTGCGGAGATTCCCCCGAAAGGAATCCTTTTGTGCGCGAGTTCCCTTGTCTGGTGGTTCGATGATTTCCGATTTCAAGAAATCTCTCCGGGATTGCCATTGCCTTACCAATCGCTCCTGACGGGAAAACCAGTGAAACTGGACAAAGCCTCGGCCGTAGATTTCCTGTTGAGAGAATTACCGGAGCTGCGACGTTTTTTCGAAACCGCTTCAACTCCGGGCGCTCAGGCCGAAAAGTTCGAGATCAAAGCAGGCACCCCGCGGATCAGCATGGAGATTGAGGGATCTCTCAATCGATTGGCGGCAAGACTTCAATTCCTCTACGCAAAACGGGTCATCACCGCCGGCGTAACTTCGCGCGCCGAGAACTTCATCTACAACGAACCCGGGGACGAAAAGGGGCAGATGCTTGCGCGGAATCTCGAATTCGAGGACGCCTCTGTAGAGCGTCTCACTCGAAATGGGTTCCACGGGCCGGACGCAGCCGGATTCTACCTTCTCAAAGGCGAGCAGAATATTTTACCGTTTTTTGCAAAAGATCTTCCGTTACTTCAACAGCAATGGATTGTAAGAATAGGATCGCGATTCAGTAACGTCACAAAAAACATCGAGCGGCTTCACGTCGATATTCGGGCTGATTCGTCCGGGGAAAATTGGTTCGATCTTGACGTCAGCTTGACTGGCAGCAGTAACGTGCGCTTCAGCGCGGCAGAAATCCAGGGCCTGTTGCGCTCCGGAAAAAGCCATGTGCGGTTACCAAACAATCGGTTGGCAGTTTTTGATCCCGCATCGATTGAAAACGTCTACGAGGCTCTGCGTGACTGTGACCTCGATCAGAGTCGGCCCGGGCAATATCGCATGCATCGGGTGAACGCCGGCTTTCTAGAAGCGATGGCGGCAGATGACCAGGCGATCACGCTGCGAGGCAATGAAGCCTGGCGAAATTGGACGCAAAATGTGGGCAAGGGGCCCGATTCAATGACCCAGGTCCCGATGGGTGAACTCGAAAACGTTCTGCGGCCTTATCAGAAGTCGGGCGTTTCATGGATGAGTTTTCTGGCGGGCAATGGTCTTGGCGGAATTCTCGCCGACGAAATGGGTCTTGGGAAAACGCTCCAGACGCTCGCGTTTGCCCGCTGGTTGCAGTCGCGCTCAGGGGAGCGAAACCCAATTCTCGTTATCTGCCCCTCATCGTTAATTTATAACTGGGCGAGGGAAGCAGAGCTCTACACGCCGGATTTGAAAGCGCTCTCAATTCATGGGGCAAATCGGAAACCGCTTTTCGCGAAGATATCGGACTACGATCTGATAATAACGAGTTATCCATTGCTGAGGCGTGATTTCAGGCATTATCAGCATCGCGATTTCGCGCTGGCTGTTCTGGACGAAGCCCAACACATCAAAAACCCCGATACCCAGAATGCGCAGGCCGCCGCCCGTATTCGCGCACGCACCCGTTTCGTTTTGACCGGTACTCCGGTTGAAAATTCAGTAAGCGATCTTTGGTCGATTATGAATTTTGTGCTTCCGGGTTACCTTGGCTCGAAGCAGGACTTTCAGGATCGGTATCTGATCCCGATCACACGCGGTCGGGAACCCGAAGCCCAGAAGAGGCTCAATCAACGTCTTCGGCCATTCATCCTCAGGCGCTTAAAACGCGATGTCGCCACCGAGCTTCCTGAAAAGATCGAGCAGATAGCCTACTGCGAACTTGGAGAGAAACAGTCGGCAGTTTACCGGGAGATTCTCGAGCAGGGCCGCCGGAAGATGGACGAGGCGGCTTCTGAGAAAAACCGCGGCCGTGCTCGTATGATGGTCCTGACAACCTTGCTTCGGCTGAGGCAGGCCTGTTGCGACCTTCGGTTACTGGGAATCGATGACTCTGCGCTTCAAACCTCTGCAAAACTTGAACTCCTCGACGAATTGCTCGAGGAAGCGCTCGATGGCGGGCATCGTGTTCTCGTCTTCAGTCAGTTCGTCACAATGCTCGGACTCATTCGGGAGCGCTTCGAATCTCTTGATATCCGCTACGCCTATCTTGACGGATCCACGAAAGACCGCCAGGCGGCTGTGCATTCATTCCAGAGCGACTCCGAACTCCCGGTGTTTTTGATCAGCCTCAAAGCCGGTGGTGTGGGCCTGAACCTGACCGGGGCGGACACAGTCGTCCATTTCGATCCGTGGTGGAACCCGGCAGTTGAAGCGCAAGCTACTGATCGCGCGCACCGGATCGGACAGAGGAACGTCGTGACCAGCTACAAGCTAATCGCACGCGGCACCGTGGAGGAAAAGATTCTGAATCTTCAGAAAAAGAAACGCGACATCATCAACGCCACCGTCGAGAGCGAGGAACCGCTCATGGACGCGCTCTCCATGGACGAAATTGCCTCACTTTTGGAGGAGTAACGCCGGCTCCGACGACTCGTGTGCCGTGTTGGTTCCTCGCTGTCCGCGAGGAACCACGCATTCAAGAGACGCGCTTTAAAGAGGCGCCATGGATTTTCGGACGCTTTTCCTGTGAATAAATCGCTCTGATTTTCATTCGCGGCAGGGAAGCGGAACTTTTCGCACAAGTTATTCACAAACACTGAAAACAGTGGACTTCAGTGCGTTATCTATAACCGCATACAATATATGTCATATAAAATCGCACTGTGGGGCCATGAAAGCCTTCAGACCCTCTTTCCGGTATCCCTACCCGCGAACACCCGTTGAAGCATGCGTTACATGTAACGCTAAGGTTCTTACCGATAGTGCTTTACAAGCCTTTTCACCATGCTATGGGGGCGGCAGAAAATGAAGTATTGGAGCTACAATCCGCCTCCCGAAGGGCTCAAGCGAGCGCCTAAGCCGGATCCGACGTTGGACAAGGTCGTGAAAACCATCACGATCAATCTCACCTTGTCGGAATGGGAAGCGTTTGAGTCGTTCCGGAAATCGGTGCCCTGTCCTCCGACGCGTTCGGCATTCGGTCGGTATTTGCTCAAGCGCTTCATGGAAACTTACCGGGTGCGCGGCGCGGTTGACCGAAACGTGGTGCGGTTCGGGACGGCGGATTGAGACTTTTCTTCCCTGTGGCGGGGCGCTGCGCTGTCGCCTCAAAAATGCAGCGCGCATAGGCTTGTCTATTGCACATATTTCACCGCGAAAGAATGAATTCCTTCCCCTGCTCGCCATCCTGTTGACTTACGCTCTGGCAAGAGCCTCTCTCGTATTTTTGACGTTAACGGCGCTTTTTCGGTATCCGCTCTGTGATTTTTGACCGTCAACGACCCTCTGACGAGAAATTGTGTCTACGCGTATAGGGATCATTGTTGACGCTCTCGGATGTCTACGCGTATACTCGTCGCCCAATGACTACGGAGGAACGAAAACGCTACTTGCGGGAATGGCAGCGTGCTCGACGCGAGAAGCTGCGTTCTGAGGGTTTTCGTGAGTTTCGGGTAAGTCTTCCTGCCGACTTGGCCGCATGGGTCGATGAGGTCGCCCGCGAAAACGATCGTTCCGCTGACGAGTTCCTGCGGTGGATGGTTGCTGAAGCGCGCAGCGAAACGCGAAAGACTCAGTCGTCGGAACGTTCTTCCTTCTTGCGTTCCATTGGCCGAAATGCCCCCCTGCCCGTGCGGTTCCGGTGAGAAGTTCAAGAAATGTTGCGGAAATCCGTCGAAACTGTCTACGCGTGTACAATCATGAACACTGATCATTTTCAATGCTCGGGGTACGGAACCTGGACTCGGATCGGTAAATTCGTGGAAGATAGCGCTACGGGCTCTGGAAAGCGTTGGACACGCTTTTACGTCTTCCTGTGCCGTCGCTGCGTGCTTTGAGGGTCAGCGTTGGGAGAAACATCGTTCTGCGCGCCTTAAAGCGAGCATGGGCGACAATCCACCGCCGAACAGCGATATTGATTTCGACACGTTGAACGACGACTATTACGCCCGCTGAGCCAACGTGACATGTCACACTTCCTCACGCCGCGCTTGGCTGTCTTCTTACCTTCACGGAGCGCGCCCCGCTGTCTCTCGTCGTCTCTGCCTGCCGTATACGGTCTTTCGCTGTCGCCTCACCATTGAAGCGTAAACGGGGCGACAGTGAAAGACCGGAGGCAGAGCAGAGAGTGCCTGCCGGTTCGGCTCTGAGCAGAGCTTGCTTCGTTCCTTCAATTCCAGTGGTTGTCAGTGTGCCAAACAGGATCGAGCGGCAACACGGTCCGCGCCGTCTCCCTGCGCTGCGGGAGAAAAGAAGCGGGGGGCGGGTTTCCGGGTCGGAGGGCTGGCGGGGTTTCTGGGGGCGTGTTCTGGGTCGGAGCATTCGACGTTGTCGCATTCGGTACCCGCGTGTTCTCTGTGCTCCGTGCTCGGTCGTTGCCGTCACCTTGCGTGCCTGTCCGCTGCCAGAAGTAGACCTATTCTGTCTTTTGGAATAGCAGAACAACAGATGATTGTGTTAGTTATTACTTTAATATAAGAAAATCCTCCCATTCGCTCTTTCTGTTATACCGTGGGCGTCGTGAGTGCCACATCGCTCGAATATTCTTGTACTCCTGCTAATAGTCCGTCTTTATGGGCGCAGCATCCTTTTCAAGGCTTTCATTGGACGAGATGATCACGCGCATCTGCCGCGTGCTACGGGAGAAGCATGAGTCGGTCGCTCCGCCGGTACTGCCTCATTCTCGGTGCCGGAGCCAGCGCAGGCGCGGTGCCAATGACCGGTGAGCTCGTTAATGAGTGCATTCCGGATTGGCTCCTCCATCTCGACGAGGAGGAGCTACCGCCCGAGCTCCGCTCTAAGGTATACCCGACCGAAGACAAGGAACAGCTCAAAGCACGGGCTCAACACTTCTGGCGAGAATTCTACGCCCGCAACAAGGACCGCCACGATGCCTACGGCGAGAAGATCGCGACATTCTCATTCAAGGCTGAAGGACTACCGGACGACTGTGGCGCTGCCTACCAGGCGGTCTTTCACCGCGAGGCACTCGGCGGATTCGAAAACCTCGCGCGTACGCGCCGCTTCTTTCGCCAGCTTACCATGGGTCCCGAGGGGAAGGTAAAGCTGAACGGCACCCACTTCTACCTAGCCTCCCTCCTTGCCCTGCAACCACGCGGCAGCAGCATTTCCGAACCGAGTGACCGCTACAAAGCCCGGCGTCCCTTCGTCCGTACCATCCTAACCACCAATTTCGATCCCCTACTTCAGGTCAGCCTGCAGCTCGTCAATCTACTTTATTACACAAGCGATCAGCCGGACCTTCTGCAGCTCGACCTTACCAGCGAAGCAATCCACAACGAGATCCAGATCGTGCACGTCCACGGCAGTATTCACCGCCCGTTCCTCGCCAACAGCAGAACGGATCTCGACGCGATGCGCAATCGCCATGCGGATGGGCTCGCCGGATTTCTCGGCGGGCATGGCGTTATCGTTCTCGGCTCCGGTGGTTGGGAAGACTGCCTCACCGAAGCCCTGAAGCGCTGCCAGCACTTGCCGCACGGACTCTACTGGCTGGGGCGCGACGAGGCGTCGCTTCCGCAGCCTGTGGTCGATTTACTCAAGCAGCATACGGGCGATGCTTTCTTCGTGAGAATCACCGATGCGAGCGACTTCGTAGCCCGTCTCTATAGCGCGTTGGCTCCGCGCCTTAACCTTCCCGAGCTGCTCGTCGAACCCCTTCTTCTCCTGCGCCGTGAGATGGAGAAGATCGACCTCAGCAGTGCTGCTCCGCTGCCCAAGGCTGCCAAAATCACTCCGGCGCAAGTGCTGCTCACGAACCTCGATCTGCTCCAGCAGGCACATGATAGGTTCTTCGCACCCAAGAGCGATCTCGACGTGCAGGAGCAGGCCGCGACCGCGACCCGGGGTTTAACTCCCGACGCCGCCGCCCAGCTTCTGCGTCAGGCCGACTTGCGTTACTCAGACAAGAAGTTCCCGATGGCTCTTGGCCTTTACGATGCCCTTATTGAGAACAAAGCCCTGCACGGGCGGAATCTCGCCTCCGCTCTCTTCCGACGCGGAGACTGTCACGGAGAGGCGGGAGAGACAGACAAGGCGATCGCCGACTATTCCGCAGTCATCCAAATGCCTGACGCCCCCCCGGAAACGCGTGGGCCGGCGCTCGGCATGCGGGGTCTTTCCGACAACGCGCCTGATCCTCGACGTTCGGCAAAGAAATGGATAGCCCCACTCGAGCCTCTCATTGATATGCGATCCGCTTTCAATCTGCTGGCGAGTCCGGCGGAACCGGGAGCGACAGCGTCTTCTGATGCCCACCGATAAATGAAGCTGAGTGTTCAGTTTGTGCGCGTGCCGCTTCGTTTCCCAGAGCTCCGTGTGCTCGGTCGTCGTCACCTTGCGCGCGGTCTTGGTCAGAAATGCAAAGGTCCGGCTTCCTACCCCGCGCAAGTATTGTCTGCGGTTATTACTCGAATTTCCAGATTGACTATATGAAATATTAAACTGGAATCCTTCGCCGTGAAGAAGTTACTTGACAGGCTTGCTGATCGATCCTCCACACTCAAATCTGTCGGATAATACCCCAAGCGGCGTTATATGCAGACTGGCATAATTACTTGTTGGATGAAAAGAGGTGACAGAACCAATTAGCCGATGGCAAACCAAGGAGCTGACGCGAGCCTTTCTTGAAGGTGTACGCGGTGCAATCCCGGGAGCCGATCTGCAACTTGCCGTGATTGGGAAGATCGCATGCCGAGACGATGCTCTCTGTAGGCGACGAACGCCCCAATCCACGCAATGACGACCAAAATCTGGACGGCATACTGCAACTGTGGGGCAAAACGCTCCATCGCACCGAGTCCGAGAGCGGTCCCGATAATCCCAGAGATCTCGCTTGCGGTCGTCAGGCTGGTGGTGGATGGCAAAGCCGGAAACCACAATGTCGAAGGGGAAGTGGGGCTTTGCGGTTTCGATCCATCGAGGCGAGCCAAAATCTGCTTTTGCGACGGTGGCGTTAGCGATCCGCCCGACGCTCTGACGGGCAGCATCCAGCATCGGGTCCGAGAAATCTAGGAACAAGCCGTTTGCTGAGGGGAAGCGTGTGAGGAGAAACTTCCCCAGAATTCCATTACCGCATCCAAGGTCGAGGATGCGTTGTGGTGAACTGCACCAACGGTCAAGCGTCGCCTGGATCCGTCTTGTTGGATCTTTTTCTTCCTCCGAAGAGTGCGAGTTCAAACATGATCCTGCCGCTAGCTCTGGCGAGCATTGGAACCGCACTACTTCTCAGAGCCACTGATCTACTCGGCATTCGCAGCTTTGGTCGCATCCGGTATCTGGAACACTATTACCCGTATGAAGAAGACTCCTACGAATCCTGTCTTAGAATCGACGATCACCTGTCCGCACTGCGGACACCAAGAGACTGAGAAGATGCCGACGGACGCGTGTCAGTTTTTCTGGGATTGTCCAAAGTGCGGCAAGAAACTGAAGCCCAAGAAGGGAGACTGCTGTGTATTTTGCACCTACGGATCGGTTCCCTGTCCTCCAATACAGCTCGAATCCGGTTGCTGTGCGTGATATCCAACAAGCCGAACGAGGCGCTGGACACCAACAGCCTACCCGAAGCCCCGCTCCCGGTAGGCTGTGGGTCAGCTTGGACGGCTAAAGTTCCAAGTGCCAATCGTATTCGAAGAACGCGGAAGTGCGCCAAAAAGGCCAAATGTCCGGCTTCCTACAGTGCGAGTATTGTCTGAGGTCATTACTGTAATTTCCAGATTTTAAATGGCAACTTGCACCTGGAATTGCGGATGTCGCTCCAGTTGCGCCAGGCGCTCTGCTGAAATTCTTTCCTCGCGTACCCCATCCGATGTTTCAGTCCACGGCGCTCCGTTTGTGGAGCGGCGAACGCGTTCGAGCCAGTGAGGCGCAAGCGGTCTCTCCAGCAACCGGGACGATGTGGCGAGTATTGTCGTCTCATCTTTTTCTCCGATTCCCGCGCCGTGTCCGACGTAGAATCCGGCGCACAGGAACGTGACCCGCATTGCGGTCGAACGCGTGTAGCTGGTCGCAGTGCACGGTCTCGTGAGAATTCGGCGAAGCCGTTCAAGGTGCTCAAGAGTCCACATTTTCCGATTCCGTTTCGGCGAATACGGATCGTAGAAAACAGCGTCCGGAGCTTCGGGCAGATTTCTCTCGTGCACGCGTTGGGTGAAGTCACCCAGATGGAGGTGCCAATCGATTCGCCAGGACGAAATTCTGATCGCGGCGCTTCCGGTTCGCAGGAGCTCGCCAAGCGCCTGAACGTAAGTAATCGGATATTCGAGCGCTTCCGCATGTTCCAGCGCGAATGAAAGCGCTGAAGTGGAGAGATCGAAACTGTGGAGATGCACGACTCCGTTTCCCGGAGCCCAAGATATGGCGTCAATGGCCGCAATGGCGTTCGCTGCGGCCCCGAGCCCGACATCCCAGAGAATGAATCCGTCACGAAGGCGTTCCGGGATTCGCTGCTGCGCGACGTGCAAATTCCTGGCTTCCTGCATCGGACCAACGCCCGGATGAAACACTTCCCTGTTTTCGACTGAACGAAGACTCCACGCGCCGGACTGCACCCGGACAAGTTCAAAGGGACTCACAGCCAGTGTTTCCTCTTGAAAAGGAACAGCAGCACGATGGCTATCGTGCCCATGACAGCAAGGGCGGCCGGATAGCCGTAATACCAATGCAATTCCGGCATGTTGAACGGGCTATCCGACGAATCGAAATTCATCCCATACACACCGGCGATGAACGTAAGCGGGATGAAGACGGTCGTGACCACCGTGAGCACACGCATTACTTCGTTGGTTTTGTTGCTTAGGCTCGAGAGATAGAGATCCATCATGCCCGCGGAAAGATCACGGTAGCTTTCGACCACATCGATGATCTGGACGATGTGATCGTAACAGTCCCGAAGGAAGACCCGGGTGTCTTCCCTGACCATCCCAGAGGGATCGCGGATCATGCCGTTGATGATTTCACGACTCGGCCACGCAGCCCGCCGAAGCTGCAATAGAGCGCGCTTGATATCGTGCAATTTTTCAAGAAGGTCCTCAGTCGGTTCTGCAATCAATTCATCTTCGAGGTCCTCGATCCGTTCCCCAAGCTGCTCCAACAGAGGAAAAAAATGATCCACATTTGCGTCGATTAGGGCGTAAGCGAGGTAGTCATGACCTCGCGTACGGGCGAATCCACGGCCCCTTCGGAGCCGCGTCCGGATCGCCTCGAAAACATCCCTTTCCCGATCCTGCATGGTGATTAGAAAATTTCGTCCAAGAAAGATGCAGGATTGCTCGAACTGAATCTCACTCGCGTCGTCCATTGTGGCGAGCTGATGAACGATGAAAAAATGCTCCGGAAACTCCTCGAGCTTTGGTCGTGCATTCGTATCCAGAACATCCTCGAGGGCTAAGGGATGAATTCCAAAATGTGTGCCAATTTTCCGAAGCACTTCGAGATCCCCCAACCCGTCAATATTGATCCAGCTCACGCAATCGTTATCGAGGCAGCCGAACACGTCTTCGATTTCGGTAATTCGGGTCTCGCGAAATTCGCTTTCATTGTATTCGATCAGGCTGACTGTCGTCCTCTCGTGACCCGCGGATGGCGGCGCCACCAGTGTAGCCGGAGCGGTTCCAGGAACGTGTTTCTTTTTCTCCAACATCGGCAGTTTCTTTGAACTCGAAGGGCGAACGTATCGATCTGCAATCCAAACGTCCATCTTGCCGACGGTCAGGGCCGCAGAGAATTTCAATATGTGTGCGCACTCATGGTGAATCATCTGCAAGAGTTTGACGATCCCATTGTAATTCAGCATCGCTCATCACATTCATTCGTATTGATTCTTGTTTCACCCGGACGAGAAATACTTGATGCTCCGCCGTCGATTGACTCCTCAATTGCCAATCGATAGAACCGTGCTCCTTTCTACGAATCGTGCCGCCAGTGAAATACATTCTTTTCGTCTGCACCGGAAACATTTGTCGTAGTCCGATGGCTGAAGGCCTGTTCCAGGAAATGGTCAAGGAACGACGGGACGACTTCCGCATTAGCTCGGCGGGGGTGAGCGCGGTTTACGGCCAGCCACCCAGCCAACATGCCGTCGAAGCGCTTAGAAATTGTGGCATCGACATCTCGCGACATCGCAGTCAACCGCTGACACAATCACTGGTCGACAAGTTCGATTTTATTTTTGCGATGACCCAGCGGCACCTTGAAACCATTCTGATGCTCTTTCCCGGAGCGGCGGAGAAAACGTTCCTGGTTAGAGAGTTCAGCGAAGACGCTGATAGAGGGTTGGACGTTCCCGATCCAATCGGGCAGGGCTATCACGTCTATCTGCGGTGCCGTGATGCGATTCGCGACGCTCTCCCCAGCTTGCTTTCCCTCATAGATCAACCAACGGAAACTCCGTTGCCAATCTCAAACTCCACCATGCCCTTGCAAGACATCTCCATGCTCCGTCCCAGTCTCGCCGAAGTTGACCCCGAAATCGCCGCCGCGATCCAGGCGGAAGAAATACGGCAGTTTGAACACATAGAGCTGATTGCTTCAGAGAATTTTGCGAGCCACGCTGTAATGGAGGCGCAGGGCTCTGTGCTGACCAACAAATACGCCGAGGGATATCCGGGCCGCCGCTGGTATGGTGGCTGTGAACACGTCGATGTGGTGGAACAGCTTGCCATCGATCGAGTGAAAGAACTTTTCGGTGCCGAACACGTCAACGTGCAGCCTCACAGTGGCAGCCAGGCCAACATGGCCGTGTATTTCAGCGTTCTGGCGCCTGGCGACAAGATCCTCACCATGGATCTCTCCCATGGCGGGCATCTCACGCACGGAAATCGAGCGAATTTTTCCGGCCGTTTTTTCGAGGTGACGCATTACGGCGTGAGCAGGGAGACAGAGCGCATCGATTACGACGGCTTAGCGCAGCAGGCGGAAATCGCCCGCCCAAAAATGATTACGGCCGGTGCCTCGGCCTATCCGAGGATTATCGATTTCAAGAGAATGCGAGAAATCGCGGACGCTGTTGGCGCCTATCTATTCGTAGACATGGCGCATATTGCCGGGCTCGTCGCAGGTGGTGTTCACCCGACACCAGTTGGTGTTGCTGATTTTGTAACGACAACAACGCATAAGAGCCTCAGGGGACCGCGTGGTGGTTTGATTCTATGCAGGGAGGAGTTTGCGAAAAAGATTGACTCGAATGTATTTCCCGGCGTGCAGGGTGGTCCTCTAATGCATGTGATCGCAGCGAAAGCCGTTTGTTTCCTGGAAGCATTGAAGCCTTCTTTCAAGGACTACCAGGAACAAATCGTTCGCAACGCCAAGGCGTTGGCCGCCGGTCTCGCGAACAATGGTTATCGGATTGTATCAGGCGGAACCGACAATCATCTAATGCTCGTCGATTTGCGACCGGTGAGACTCAACGGAAAGATCGCCCAGGAAACGCTGGATGAAGCAGGAATCACCGTGAACAAGAATGGAATCCCGTTCGATACTGAACCCATCTCGAAAGGCGGGGGCATTCGGGTCGGTACCCCTGCAGTAACCACGCGCGGAATGAAAGAAGAGGCAATGATGGAAATCAGCGACCTGATGCATGAGGCACTTTCTGCCGTGGGCAATACCGCGAAACTCAAAAATATTCGCGATCGCGTGCGGAGAATGACGGCCGGTTATCCCCTACCCTGATGCTGCGGGGGGGCAAATCTCTGCATTTTGCGCGAACACTAAAACTGACACCGATCGAATCGGCTACGTCTTTGCGCGCAAGCGCTTACAGAAACCGTGCCGGGACGCCTTCTGCGCTTGCTTCAAAAATTAGGTGGTAACCGCTTCATCTTAGAATTACGACGATAGAAAAGCTCAATATTGGCCGTAATCGATTCTCTGCCTCATCAAAAAGGCTGTTGCTGTCGATCGAGTGCCCGCGAATTGTTTTTTACGCCAGTGGTTCTCTCTGCAAACACCAGATCTTCAGATTCCGCGTACGGAGGAAATCCTCCTTGGCACGACGTTTTTCAAGAGAATGGCGAGCCGCGTCCAGCATATCAGAGGCTGCTTCAGCTGCTTGAGGAGCTTTCACCGAGCGACCGGCGAACCCTCGATGAGCGAATGGAGGCCACGATGCGAGAGATGGGGGTCACCTTTGACATTATCCGGGACAATCCGTGGGGGCAGCAACCTTGGATTTGCGACTTGTTGCCGCACATTTTTCCAGCGGAAGAGTGGCAGACAATTGTAGCGGGCTTCAAACAGCGACTCAGTGCGTTCGAATATTTTCTACGAGATGTTTACGGCGAAAAAAGCATTCTTCGAGACGGTATCATTCCGATACACCTCGTTCTCCGCAGCGACTACTACCAGAGCCCTGTCGCCTGCCTGCCGCGGCCCGAAGATGCTTTTCTCCATCTGAGTGGGCTTTGCATTACGCGAGAATCGACTGGCGAATTCGCAGTCAAACATCATCAGTTCGGGCATGCGCCGGGGATTTCTTACATGATGCAGAACCGGAGGGCCCTCGCGCGCGTGATGCCGGAGCTTTTCGAGGACCTTCCTGTAGAAAGCCTGGCGACAACCCCTCTCGCAATCATCGAAAAGCTCCGTGAATCCGCTCCCGGCAACTCAAGCGACCCTGTCGTCGTCCTCCTGACGCCGGGCGCCGGAAGTTCGATGTATTCACAGCACAGCCTGCTTTCACGTCGGATGGGTATCCCTCTCGTAAGGGGGTGATCTCCTCGTGCTGGATGACTGTGTGTTTCTGAAGGCTGTAAAAGGGCTTAAGCGCGTAGAGGTGATCTACAACCGGCTGTCAGACCGCTGGCTCGACCCCCTTGTTTTTGATAGAAGCTCACTTGTTGGCATTCCAGGTCTGATGCATTGTGTGCGGAAAGGGACTGTGTCACTGGTCAATGCAGCAGGCTGTCAACTCGCCGATGACCGCGCTCTGCTGGAATTAGCACCACGCATTATCCGTTATTATCTCGGTCAAAATCCGATTCCTCCTTCGCTGCCGACTTACTGGCTGGGTGACATCGACCAACGCGAAATGGTTTTAAGTGATCCTACGTCTTATTCAGTTCGCCCCGCCACAGGAGGCGAGCTCAGCCAACTCACGACAAATTCCGTGCGTATCAGAGAGATCCGGCGCCTGATCGAACAGGTACCAGCCGCATGGGTCGCACAACCAGCCGAATCCGGAGCGTCAACGGTGGCGTTTCGAAGAAATCGCACGATCTCCGGGACAGAGGATCACATCGTCTTTGCGTTGCGCCATGGGACCGAATACGAGGTTTTTCCCGTGCTCTGACCCGTGTTTTCCTCGACAAGAGCAGCCGGCGTCATTCGCCAATGGCGATGATCACGAAGGACACCTGGGTGCTCGGCTCGGGAGAATCTTCAGCCATCTGGCATCTGCGCCCCCGCCGTTCATCCGAGGGAAAAAATTCCCAGGCATCAGGTGACAAGTCGAGTCGCAGAGTCTTTCTACTGGCTGGGACGTTATTTGGAGCGCACGTACCATCTTTCGTACTTGATTCAAGTCGTCGAAACACTGGAGACGGAAGAACTTAACTCTGCCGAACGCAAACTCTACCGGCCAATGTGGAACCGGCTGCTTCCGCCACTAGACAGCAAGTCGGGTCCGGGCCGACGCAGTATAGTCAACCGCGAAGAAAGGTACCGGCTTTTGCTGTTCCCGCAGGCCGGTTCAGTATCGATGACGCTTTCAAAGGCAATGATGAATGCCGAGTCGATTCAGGAATGCCTGAGTCCGGAGGCATGGGCGACACTAAGTAACTTGCTCTCGGCATTTCACAGATCACGCTTTCGGAGGGGAATCAGCGAGGACGACCCCGTGCATATGGGCTGCCGGCCTTGCGCTGCAATGACACGGGGAGATACGTCGAACCCTCCTTCTCGGCCTTCCTCGCCCTTGCCCGCCCGGCGCACGCCGAGCCGATCCAGCTCGTCGCGCTTCGGCGACAGCCTGACGGCGGGCTACAGGCTGCCGCCCGAGGACGGCCTTTCCCGTCAAGCTCGAGGCCGCGCTGAAAGCGAAGCGGCTACGACGTCACTGTCGCCAATGCCGGCGTCTCCGGCGACACGACGGCGGCGGGGCTCGCGCGGTCGACTGGTCGGTGCCGGACGGGACGGACGGCGTGATCCTGGAACTCGGCGCCAACGACGCGCTGCGCGGCATCGACCCCGGCGTCGACGCGCGGGAACCTCGACGAGATCGCCGACGCGGCTGCAGGAGCGCGGCATTCGACGTGCTCGTCGCCGGCATGCTGGCGCCGCCCAATATGGGCGAGGCCTATCGCGGAAGAGTTCAACGCGATCTTCCCGGACCTCGCGACGACGTCACGATTTCGTGCTCTATCCGTTCTTCCTTGACGGCGTCGCCGCCGATCCGTCGCTCAACCTGGACGACGGCATGCATCCGACCGCAAGGGCGTCGACGTCATCGTCGAGCGCATCCTGCCCTATGTCGAACAGCTGATCGCCCGGATCGAGGCGACCTCGTCTTCCCGGTCGGACGGCTGAGCAGGCGCCTCGACATTTCCGACGAGCCCATCGACATTCACTGAGCATGGGGGACACTCATGGAGTACCGGCGTCTCGGACGAACGGATCTGCGCGTCAGCGCGATCGGCGCTCGGCACCATGACCTTCGGCGAGCAGAACACCGAAGCCGAGGGCCACGCGCAGATGGACTATGCGCCTCGACCGGGGCATCAATTTCTTCGACGCCGCCGAGCTCTATCCGATCCCGCCGAAGCCCGAGACGCAGGGACGCACCGAGGAGTATCATCGGCAGCTGGCTCGAAGGCGCGCGGCACGCGCGACAAGGTGATCCTCGCCACCAAGATCGTCGGCCGCACGGGCTACACTGGTTCCGCGACGACGGCGGGCCGACCGACCTGTCGCGCGGCCCAGGTGCGCGAGGCGGTCGACAAGAGCCTGAAGCGGCTCGCGACCGACTATATCGATCTCTACCAGATCCACTGGCCCGACCGCACCGGTCTCCGGCTTCGGTTCGGTGCCGACCGTCTTCAGGAGTCCGGGGTCCGGAAGTGCCGATCGAGGAGACGCTCGGCGCTCGACGAAGCGTGAAGGCCGGCAAGATCCGCCATGTCGGCCTGTCGAACGAGTCGCCCTGGGGCACGATGACCTTTCTGCAGCTCTCCGAGACGAAGGGCCTGCCGCGCGTCCAGTCGATCCAGAACGCCTACAGCCTCATCAACCGCACCTTCGAGACCGGGCCTCGCCGAGATCGCGCATGCGCGAGGATGTCGGGCCTGCTCGCCTATTCGCCGCTCGGCCAGGGCTACTCTGACCGGCAAGTACCTGAACGGCGCGCTGCCGGAAGGCGCCCGCAAGACGCTGTTCGACCGGATGCAGCGCTACGAGAAGCCCGGCGCCGACGTGGCGATCGCGGCCTATGTCGACCTTGCCCGCGAATTCGGCCTCGATCCCGCGCAGATGGCGATCCGCTTCGCCATGACGCGGCCCTTCGTCACCTCGGTATCCGGTCGGCGCGACGACGCATGGAGCAGCTCGAGACCGATATCGACGCCGCCGATTCGACATCACGGCCGGATCTCGAGGAACGTATCGACGCGATCCATCTACTCCATCAAAATCCCTGCCCTTAAGACGGCCGGCTGCCCGTGAGCGGCGAACGCCGATATGCCCCGCCTGTTCACCGGTATCGAGATCCCGACGGCGCGGTCGCCGCGCTCTACCGGCCTGCGCGGCGGGCCTGCCCGGCGCGCGCTGGATCGACCCGGAAAACTACCATCTGACGCTGCGCTTCATCGGCGATATCGATAACCGGACCGCCCACGCGGTCGCCGAGATGCTCGACCGGATCCAGCGGCCGGCCTTCTCGCATCACGCTCGACGGGATCGAGGTGTTCGGCGGGCGCAAGCCGCACTCGGTCTTCGCCGCCGTGCAGCCCTCGCCGCCGCTCTCGGCGCTGCAGGCCGAGCACGAACGGCTGATGCAGATGCTCGGCCTGCCGCCGGAGGGCGCGCAAGTTCGCGCCGCACGTGACGCTCGCCCGGCTGCGCGGCGTGCAGCCGGGGCCCGTCGCCAGCTTCCTGGAAAGCGCGGCGGCTTCCTCTCCATGCCGTTCGAGGTGACGCTTCGTCCTGTTCTCCGCGAGGGCGAGAACCGGCGGCGGGCCCTATGTCGTCGAGGAGGAATATCCGCTGGAGGGCGGCCAGGGCGCGCCGTGCAGGTGGTACGTCTTGTTCACGATCTGCCCCACCGCCCCTCGTGGTTGATGAGGGTCAGGTAATCGGTGAAGCGGGCGCCGAGATAGTCGTCCTCAAGCTTCACGGTCGCCACGTCTCCGGTCTGTCGCACGCCAGGACCTTCCAGTGGTAGTCCGCGTCGGCGGGCAGCGCTCCGGCGGCCCTGCAGCTCGCCACGAACTCGTCGAGCGAGAGCCACTCCAGCGCGCCCTCGTAGTGGCCCACGACGGCGGCGGCCGGATGAAAGGCGGCCCTCAGCGCGCCTCGTCGGCACGGCACATGCCCTCGAGATAGTCCCGCACCGCGTCCTCGATCGTTGCGCTCATGGCGCCCCTCCCACGGCAAGGCCTTCGGTCACGGCAAGGCCTTCGAGCACAGATGATAGCAGTGGCGGGATCGGAGCAGTTCAACTTCCCGGCACCGGGCGCACGGATTTCCGCCCTTCCGTCATCCGGAAGGCCGGCGCCAACCTTGGAAGCCGTTTCACTCCCTTCGGAGACATGCTCCTCGGTGCCGTGCCGCCTGCGCGGCTCCCCATCGGTGCAAGGCGGCGCAAGTGCTTGACGCCGTCCATCCTCGGAGCGCGTCGTGTGACGACACGATGACGCAGCGTAACGCCAAGTGGCGTCGCTTCGCAAGGCCGCGGTTCCGGGCGGTACGTTGCCTGTCCCGCCGGCTGCCCTAGTGTTGGCGAACGGCACGAAAGACATCGGCACGCAACCCCCGGGAGGATCGCATGGCGACGAAGCTGACGGACGCGGAGAGGGCGGCGGCGCTCGAGGAGCTCGCCGGCTGGGAGCCGGTCGAGGGCCGCGACGCGATCACCCGGACCTTCAAGTTCAAGACCTTCAACGAGGCCTTCGGCTTCATGAGCCGGGTCGCGCTGGGGGCCGAGACGAGGACCACCATCCCGAGTGGTTCAACGTCTACAACACGGCTCGAGGTGACGCTGTCGACGCACGACGCGGGCGGGCTGACCGAGCTCGACGTGAAGATGGCGAAGTCGATGAACGCCTACGCCGGCGGCTGAGGCGCCGCTCCGCCCGCCGCATCCGGGGGCTCCGGCGGTCCGGCGCGCCCCCTCGCAATTGCGAAAGGCCGGCCGGACGCGTATATAGCTGCCGACAAGCTTCGCGCGCGGGCCGCAGGACGGCGCCCGCGCCTTTTCGTATTTCTGACGGGCCCATACCCCCATGGATATTCGCAACATCGCGATCATCGCCCATGTCGACCACGGCAAGACGACGCTGGTCGACCAGTGTTGCGGCAGTCGGGCGCGTTCCGCGACAACCGGAGGTGGCGGAGCGGGCCATGGATACCAACGACATCGAGCGCGAGCGCGGGATCACCATCCTCGCCAAGAGCACCTCCGTCCTCTGTGGAAGGACACGGGCGCATCAACATCGTCGACACGCCCGGCCACGCCGATTTCGGCGCCGAGGTCGAGCGCATCCTCAATCATGGTGGACGGCGCCGATCGCTGCTGGTCGACGCGGCCGAAGGGCCGATGCCGCAGACCAAGTTCGTTGGTCGGCAAGGCGCTGA
>CAWDWA010000028.1:0-24331 GCA_963805815.1 uncultured Verrucomicrobiae bacterium | reverse complement strand
GTTCCTTCAACCAGACGTTGTAGTTCATGATGCGGTAGATGATCCGCCGACCCGTGCGAACGATCTGCGTGGGTAGCAGAATGATTGAGTGCAAAAACCGCCGGAACTCCATCTTGACCAAATCCATCCCCCGTTCCTTGTTGGGCATCAGCAACCCAAACCATGCCTTCAGATTCCATGCCAGGGAAGTCATGACCATATAGGCCCAATTGCTAAGCAAATCGTCCACCGGCATACGCATAGCGTTCACTCCGTTCTTTAACTGCTCAATCACGTTCTCCTGATTGCAGCGTCCGTTGGCCAGACTCACGATTTCCGGCGGGGTGTAGTCGACGCGGTTGGTGATATAGAAGAAGTACCGTTCATCGTCGAAGAGCACTTGCTCGCCTTTCTTCACGCTGATGTTCTTACGTACGATGATCAGGCGGTAAGACCGCGAGCATTTATTCGGCTGATAGTCTATTTCGGCCACGCTCTCCCCCGTGAGCACCTTGTTCTCATACCCCTTGAAACGTACGATGCTCTCCTTGACCCGTTCACTCTTGCGTCGCGGGCGCGTGGCAATCTCATAGCGCGGCAGTCGCTCCAACGGCGTCCATGCCTCTTGCGGCAAGGCTTCGGCCAGTCCGACCACCTTCGGGTGCGCGTCCATACCGAAGAGGAACTGGACGCCTTCTTTATCCCATCGATCCAGCTCGCCAGTCAGTGTGAAGTCCGTGTCGCCGCGCAATGTGATCTTTCCGGCATGAGGGCGCACCAACTCGATGGCCCGATCGATCCACGGCACGCACCCCTCATGACTGACGACATTCCCGGGGCGGTTGACCAGATATAGCACTTCATTGGTATTAGCCAGTGAGACTGTCAACGGCGCATACCCCCAAATGCCTTTGTAGGAAAGAGACATCCCGCCTTTGCATTCGCCGAGCGTCGGCGCGATGGTGCCGTCGGTATCTATAAAAGCCTCTGCCATGAACTGCCCGGGCTGCTGCTCCCACACCCGCCGGCGCACCGTGTTGGTTATCTCCATGAGATTGACGATGTCCTCCTCAGCAAAGCGGCGCGTAAAGTCACCGCTCGTTGTCGGGTCGGGAATGCGCTGGGCACCCAGGCCGTCAAGGAAGGCTTCATCATTGCGACGAAGCTCGATGTCTTCGAGCCGCACGCCCTCGAGCAGCGCGTTGTAAGTCAGGTTGAGCACATGATCGCTCTCGTGGTAGGGAAGGTGTTTCTTAAGAAGATGCAGTCGCGAGTCAATCTCCTCGCGGAGGCCCAGCTTGTTAACCATCAGATGAATCGCTCCGATTCCTCCGCAGTTGATCGCCCGGCTCTTCTCGGCCATCTCATAGTGGATGTTGCGGGCGGTTATGATAGGCTCCGCCTGATTGCTCCACCCACGCTTCGCGTCGAGACGGCGTTGAATTCGGCGCTTGCGATTACGCAGGATCTTCGGATATGTTCTTTTCACTCGAAATGACCTTTCTCTTTGGATGGTTTTGGTTTTAGCACCGCCATCAAACCAAGGATTCAAGGGCATTTCGAGTTTTTTATGGCAATGAATTTATCCCCATCACGCTTGTTCAGGGTCTAGGATCGAGTGCTCGGTCCGCTTGAACGGACCTAACTCACAACGTCATCGAGTGCCGGCCTTGCGCCTGGTAATGTCTCCCGCCTCTATTCTGCTGTCATGATGTTCAGATGCTTTTCGGGTTGTAGCTAGCTTGGAGGGAAGTTGTTCATGATTCGGTTGTAGCGAGAGAAGAGTGGGGGTCTGTCAACAAATCTCAAAACGCGCCATTCATTCTCGTTCAGGCGCCATTCTCTGGCGTTCGA
The DNA here is from genome assembly GCA_963805815.1 of uncultured Verrucomicrobiae bacterium. Taxonomy (GTDB): domain Bacteria; phylum Verrucomicrobiota; class Verrucomicrobiia; order Chthoniobacterales; family Chthoniobacteraceae; genus CAWDWA01. Next base: position 22,498 of record CAWDWA010000028.1, on the reverse strand, counting down.
TCAGGCGGGAAAACGTTATGACGCTCTACGGTCGTAAGTATGGAACGTGGGTGGGGATCTCTCGATCCGATTCCTGAACCCCCTACAACTCGGCGGCCCCTCGCCCGATCGACGCCGAGCTTGAAAAAGCACATTCCTATCAATAATTACCGTTATCCACATGCCAGAGCCAGAGCGGCGTGCTATTTTCATTTATTACGCACGTGAAGACGGCGAGAGGTTCGCGTCCAGTTTACGCGAGCGGCTGGAGAAAGAAGCCCCGGACGCCGGTACGATTTGGCAGGACCGCGCCCGCATGGAAGGCGGCCGTCCATGGTGGCTTCAAATTGCAGGCGCGCTCGACGCGGCCCGCTACCTTGTATCGGTAATGACGCCGAAGGCGGTTGAATCGCCGGTGGTCCGCCAGGAATGGGAGTACACCCGCAAGCAGGGCGTCTGCCTTTATCCCGTCATCGCCGCGCCGTTCGACTTCGAGGCTCTGCCCCCATGGATGGCCCGACTGCACTTTTTCAACTTGGAAAAAGAATGGCCAACATTTGTGCAGCATCTTCGCACTCCATGTCAGGCTTTTCGCGTCACGAACATGGCGCCCGACCCGCCGCCGAATTACGTTTCCCGGGCGGAAGAACTGGGCAAGATCTGTGACCGTCTGGTAGCTGGCGACGGCAGTTCCATTCCTTGCGTCGTGGTCTTGGCGGGTCCGGGCGGCTTTGGCAAAACAACCCTGGTGGCCGCGCTCTGCCGTGACGATCGAATCGTCCATGCCTTCGAAGATGGAATCTTGTGGGCAGCCCTGGGAGAGAAGCCTGACGTTATCGCCGCGCTCGCAGCGTTACACAATGCGGTGACACCTGTGCCGCGCCAGTTCGGCTCCGAAACGGATGCGGCGTTTCATCTGTCGGAGCGTTTGACGGGGCGACGCTGCCTGATCGTGATCGATGATGTTTGGCAGTCCGCCGATGCCGAACCATTCCTCAGAAAGAGCAACGCCTGCGCGCGCCTGATCACGACTCGCGCTCCGGGCCTGTTCACCTCCGCGGATCCCATCGAGATCTCAGTCATGAAGCCGGAGCAGGCAAGTGAACTCCTGTTCGGCGGATCCCAATTGCAGAGCCCGGCTCGAGGCCGCTCGCTCGCCGACCGTCTGGGCCGCGCGCCGCTACCGATCGCGCTTGCCGGAGCCCGGTTCCGGCGTGCGATCCGGCACGGCGACGCGCCCGACGCGGCGCTCGAATATCTCGAGCGATTGTATGGCGAGCGCGGCGTCGAAGCCTTCGACCTGCGCAAACCGGCAATGCGGAACGAGGCGTTCGCTGAGAGCCTGGAAGCCAGCATCAACCTCCTCGAACCGGATGAGCTGAAGCGCCTGGCCGCTCTATCGATCCTTCCCGCGAGCTGCAATGTACCCATTTCGGTCGCCTCGGTATTATGGGCAAGTAGCGCGGTTTCCGCTCGCAGAACGCTCGAAGACCTGAGCGATCTATCCCTGGTGCGATACGCCATCGCCGGTCTGCGGCTGCATGATGTCATCCGAGAATGGCTCGCCCGGAGACTTGACGATCCTCCGACCCTCCATCAGCGAATCTTCAACGCGTGGGTCGCAGAACAGATTCCGAACGAATACGGTTGGCGCTGGGGTCCGTATCACGTCGTTCACGCGGGAGCCGCCAACCAGCTACGGGAGATGCTGTTCCAGTTCAACTGGTTAGAAGCAAAACTCGCGAATACGGACGTCGCTTCTCTGATCGGCGACTTCGCGCTGCTCCCGAAGGATACCGCCCTATCCGTTCTCGAACGCGCGCTACGAATGTCCGCGCACGTGCTCGCCGAGGATCGTTCACAGCTTCGCGAGCAGCTGCTGGGTCGACTGCTGGATTCACGCTATCCGGAGATCCAGCATCTCCTCGAAGGCATGCCGACTTGGCGAATTTCGCGATGGCTCCGGCCGCTCGTGAGAGTCCTTGCGCCACCCAAGGGAGCCCTCGTGCGTACATTCTCCGGGCATGAAGCGCGCGTTTTTTCAGTTGCCATCAGTCCGGACGGAAAATTCGTCATCTCGGGTGCGGGTTCATACTTCGCCGACACAAAGCACGAGACTCAGGACACTACTGTTCGCGTGTGGGACTTGGAGACAGGCGGCCTGGTCCGCGTGTTCCGCGGCCACTTATAATCGGTGATCATGGTCGCGCCGGCGGATACGCCGAATGGGGTTCGAGTTTGCTCAGCATCAGAGGACGGCAATCTGATCATCTGGGATCTCGCGACCGGCAATGAGGTCCGAAGATTCTCGAAACCGCCGGGACGCCTGTATACCGTGACGGATGATGGACGCGATGCAGTCGTCAGCAACGACGGCGTCATACGGTTCGTTCAGATAGAGACGGGGGCAATAACGCGCGAATTACGGGGCCACAATGGACGGGTCACTGCCCTCTCCATCAGCACCGACGGCAAGCGTCTGGTCTCATGCTCCGATTGGGGCGGGAAAGGAGAAATCCGAGAGTGGGATCTCACGACTGGAGAGTTGGTCCGTACGGTCAAGGTGCCGTGGTCATGTGAAGCAATCGCAATGCTGCGGGACGGGCGGGCCTTGATCGCGCCGGCTTACCAAGAGACTTACGGTTCTTTTCACGACCGCCTCCTGAAAATCTGGCACATCGATCGCGGGGTTGAGGTAAGCCCGCTGTTGGGCCACACGCGGTGGGTGAACGCAATCGCGCTGTCGGTTGACGGTCCGTTATGCCGTTACCGGCTCGGATGATCACACGGTCAAGCTCTGGGATCTTGCTGCCCTGCCAGAAACCTCCGTCGGCACCGACAAGACCGACTCCATTGGTGTTATTCATGCCACCGCCGATGGTCGCCGTATCCTCGCTGCCTCGAGCCATGTTCACAAGCCCGGTGAGATCCGCGTGCTTCAGACGGACAACCGCAGCGTACTTTCCATTTTGCGAGGGCACGAGCGCGGCATTCTTGCTATGGCGGTCATGCCCGAAAGGCGGCAACTTCTGACTGCATCCTATGACGAGACTTTCAAGATCTGGGATCTTGAATCGTGTCGTTGCGTATGGACCTCGCCTCGCCACGGCGCATACGTCAATGCAGTCGCAGCCACTCCGGATGGACGTCGTATCGTCTCGGCGGCCGGGTGGGGCGGCGCCGGCGACCTGCACGTTTGGAACTTACGCGCGCGCAAGAAGATTGCGCAGTATGCCGGCGAGAACATCATGGCGCTCGGTGTCACCTCGGACAGTCGTTACGCGGTGTGCGGCGGCACGGAGGGAACTGTCTTCTTCCACAACCTGAAGGTCAGGCCAAAACTCGTGCCACCGGGCAGGACACCGCTTTTGGATAAGGACGCTTCGGTGAAAGGACACGGTTCGCGCATTTTCGCGGTCGTAATCACTCCGGACGGCAAGTATGCGATATCCGCCTCGGCGGACCATACGATCCTGGTATGGGATATTGCTGAGACACTTGCGGACCTGACGCGGCTTAAATCGCTGAGTGAACGTGCCGAGCGCGATGAGAGCACATTAATCCGCGCGGCGCAAGGTATAGCATCTTCAAGGGCAGGCGTCAGAAGCCAGGTGCTGTGGGGTCATCGTGACGCTGTAACGTGCCTCGCACTGATTAATAACGGCCGCTATCTCGTTTCGGGCTCCCGCGATCAGACGCTTCGAGTTTGGGACCTGAATAGCGGACACCTCGAAACGGCCTTCACAACTGAACACCCGATTCTGGCCTGCGCTGCCGCGGCGGACGCAACCATCATCGCAGGAGACGACTCAGGCGGGCTGCTGTTCTTCCGATTGGAAGGGGGTTGATAGTCCCGCGAATCGCGCACCTTCGTGGGATTGGCACCGATTGAGGCATTTCCCTGCTCTGCGGGCCAGGATTCACCCGTCTATCGACAAGTGGACTGGATCAGCCTCCGCTTTTCTCCCGGAATCTTGCTTGAACGAGCGCCTCGCCATTTCTGAACCCCTTCCAAATCGGCGGCTCCTCGCCCGATCGATCCAGAGCGTGAAAAAGTAAATTCCTATCAATAACCCGCGACGCGGCTTTCGTTCCCTCGCTGCGCTCGACGCCGGTATTTGTGGCTCTTCGAAAGAAACTAGCTTCTGCGTACGCGTTCTTTCCGAGGAGCCCGTTACGGGAAAACCACACGCCCAAATCTGCAAGGGGGCCGTCGGGCAACCGGTCAGTCGTACCATAATGGTGTTCGCACAGTGGACTCTCACCCCATTTACAACGCGCCCATGCTTGGCGCACACATAACCTGACCCGCTCCGAGAAAATTGATTTCTGGATTTGGACCCCTTACTTTGTCATTGCTATCGTGTCTTCAGGTTAGGGGTACGTGGCCTTGACATTCGGCGATAGAAAAATGGAATTTGACGACGTTTGCTTTTCCGTTTGGTGCGCATGGAGATACCGCGAGAAAGCAGAGTGGGACGACATGATGCCCACAGATTACGGTCTCGCAGGAGTCTATTTGCTCGCGCACTTTCCCCCAGGCGAAGCAGTCAGCGAATCAGAACCCCGACATCTCGACCCGCATTTCATATACATCGGGCAGCAAGCGACTGTCATCGCCGCCGCCCAATCATTCACCTCATTTCTCTCGCCGTTCGGCGCAGATAAAGCCAAGGTTTACGCCCTGAATCTCCGAAATCGGGTCGCATTCCGAGCCGCCGACCTCGATGGCGCCAAAGAAATGGCCGACTTTATCGGACAGCGCACCGTTACGAAACGCTCGTGGGGCAGTTCCCATGGCCGGACTACGAGCAACTACCACCGCACCGAGGAGTTCAAGATCAAGCCGCACCAGCTCATGGAACTCTCCGATGGCCAAGCTGTCATCGTCCACTGCAGCAAACGCTGGCGGAAGATGCGAATCCCGCCGAAACTCGGACGGCAGTGTGGGATTTAAAGAATTCCCGTTGGCCGTTATCGAATGAGACTGAACAAAGGGCTGGAAGCAACGGCAAGGGGCGCTTGTTCTTCGGACTGCGGGAGCGGGAAGTGTGCCGAAGGTTCCCATAACGCCATCGGAGGTTGGCCACCGTTCCGCGCCTTCACTTCATGTCTGCTGTCAGTGTTGATTGTAGGATTGCGTTGTGTGTGTGTGTGTGCTGTGATGTTCCCCTCAGATAAGCGAAATAGGAATCTGTCAACAAATCTCAAGAATCGTTATTCATTTCGCGCATCACGTCCACGCAGTTGTAGTCTGACATGCCGTCCTCCGCCGCTGTGGCGAAGCGCTGCGCTTCATCTTTCCAGAGGATGAGTAGGTTATGGTCGCGACGCGCTTCCGGTGGCTGATCGAAGCGGCGCAGGACGTGTGTGTAGATCAGCAGCTTCATGAACGTGTTCACCCAGCGGCGGGCGGCCTGGTATTTCTGCGGCATCGAAACGCAGATGATCTTTCCGCGTTCGATGTCCGAGAACTCGAACGTATTGGTTCGGCAGAAGACTTCTGCAATGTCGGGCGTAAGCAGGAATTTCAGGTAGTTCTCGATCGTAGAGATGACGCCACCCTTTTGCTCGGCGGGCTGAATAAGGAACGAGTCGCTGAAATGCTCGATCAGACGGGCTCGACGCTCAGTCGCTTTCCCGGACCGTAGAGCGCCCAGAACGTCGTCGAGGTCGCTCGGGTTTTTCAGGACGTTCAGGGCATCCTCGAGATCGACGTCAAACCCGGTTTCGTAAAGGGCTTCGAGTGCCTTCGGAATGTGTGTTTCGACCTGAGCCCGGAAGAAGCCTTTGTCGCCCGCGACTCCGAGAGCGGATGCGGCATCAATGACCATTTTTCCATATGTCTCCCACGGCAGCGAGCGGTCTGAGGTGAGATTATACGTGTGATTCGGCTTCCAACCTGGACCCGCTCCGTCGGGCCGGACTTCGAGCGGGAGTACATCGTCTTCCCGTCCGAAGTGACGGGCCATTTCCAGGAGGGTGTGCTTGTAGTTGTTCTTGTCGTCAATGCAGAGGCCGCCCCAATTCGGCTCGTTCTCGAAGATCTGATACATCAGGCTGTTGAGTGCGCGCTTTGTTTTGCCTGTTCCGGTGTCGCCGGTAATCAGCCAGCCGCGGCAGAAATCGCGCCGGTTCCAAGTGAGTCCTCCGAGCCGGACGATGATTTTTTCCGCGTCCTTTGGGAGCAGTGCGAACAGAAGAACGATTACGCCGCCGGTCGCGAATCCCGCCGAGACGTAAAGACCGGCAGCCGGAGCCAAGGCGGCATGCGAATACCAGGCCAGACCGATCGCACCGGAGCTTGTCAACAGGTGTAGAAACCGAATCATAAACTGAAAAACCGCATCAGGACGTAAGCGGCGACCGCTCCAATAGCAGCCGAGCCGAAGGCGGTGAAAATGATCGAGCCGCTGCCGGCTGTCCATCCTCGTCTTGCGCGCGCGGAGTTCTTTTGAAGTTCGACGATCAGCTCCCGGCCGTAGCGGTTGATGTTGGCAGCGTTTGCCTGGAGGTTCTCGACGTTTGCGCGGAACTCCTCGAACGGCGGTGGGCACGCGCTCCGCAATGCTTTGACGGCGTCCGCCAGATCCTTGGCAATGATTCGATCCGGCTGTCACCGCAGGTGGTCGGGTTCGGCCCCGGCTCTCCAACGAGGACCTCGATACGGGCGATGGCTCGGTAGTGCACCTCGTGGATCGCCTCCGGGATCGTCTCGACACCGGCACGTTGCGTCTCGATCTCGATTCATTACGCACCGCGTTCGAACCGCTGGCAGCCGAGCTTGGCGCCGAGTGGACCATCCGCCGAGAGGACGACAGGATGTGCGTCGTCGTGTTGCTTCAACGGGAAGACGTCGCGTCGCGCCTGTCATTGCAGAGGAGCGTCCTCTCCATCGCCCGCTGTTGACTTCTGCCACACTAGATATGCAAGCGCGACGAAATCGTACACTGCGTGCGCGACAATCGGCGCCAGCAAATTGCCAGTAACGATCGTCAACAGACCGAGATAAATCCCGATCGCGCTGGCGACCAAACCGTAAGCGGGAGTGATAAGATGGAATGCGCCGAAAGCCGCGCTGGCGAAAATCAGCGCCGGCACAACGCCAATCACGGTGGCCAGTCCGTCCTGGAGCACGCCTCGGAAAAGCATCTCCTCACAAATTCCCGCCAGCGCGGAGATCGCAGCCAGTTGCGCCACCGACCATTGGCGAAACAGCGGCACGACAAATCGTTCGAGGAGCCGCCGAATGGCGGCGATCGGCTTCCAACTCAAGCGATACATCCAGACAAATGCAACCAGCATCGGCGCCGCGGCGACCGCGCCTGCCACGCATTCACCGACATTCCAGCGCATCCCCGCGAGTGCCGGTCGGCTCGCGAGCGCGTTCAGCGCGACGGCCAGGGCCAGCAGCGCCAGCTCGAATCCGCATCCGAAGATAAACCATCGGGTGGAAGAGTCGGACTTTTGCATTCTGAGTGGGACACGAACGCCTGCGCGTAATTCAACGCACGCGTGGAACGAAATCCGGGCTTTGGGTCGTAAAGTTTGAGCCCTGTCCGCTGATTCCGCACGGCAGCACTCATTTCCGAACCTGGCGGGTGGCTGGTTAACGGGGTGCAATAACGCCGCTTCGGCCCCGCGGGACACGGATAACGCCGGGTCGGTGCAGCAGCATCACTAACGGACGAGGCGCAGCCAGGCAATCCCGAACCAGCCCCTCGGGTGCATTTTCCTTCACGCCGGCCCGATCTTCTGGCATTGCGTTTCATTGATCTATCCATCTTTGTCCTGGAATCGTGAGCATCAAGAACATCAAAGAGAAAATCGCTATTATCACCGGCGCCGGCAGTGGCATCGGGCGGGCCGTCGCCATCAGTCTCGCCAAACAAGGCATCAAGGCGCTTGGGCTCGTGGATCGCAACGAGGCGGTCCAGACGGTTGCCGAGATGATCAACGAGGAGAACGGCAACGGCCAGAAGATCGCCGAGCCGTTCCTCGGTGACACCACTGACGAAGCGTTTCAGGTGCAGACCTTCGACCGGATGGTCGCCCAGTACGGCACTCCCACCATCTGCGTCCCCGCCGCCGGGATCACGCGCGACCAGATCGCGGCCACGATTGATAAGCAGACCGGGCGGGCTGTCCTCTACCCGCGGGATACGTTCCGGCTCGTGGTTGAGGTGAATCTGATCGCGCCGGTCTATTGGGCCTTGGAGATGGTCGGGCGGATCGCCGAAGCGCGCCACCGCCGGGGGCTGGGCCGCTGGAAGCCCGAGGAAGGCATCCAGGGCTCGGTTGTCTTCATCGGATCGATCTCTTCACAAGGCATCCCCGGCCAGATAGCCTACGCTTCGACCAAGGCGGGGCTCGAGGGAGCCGAGGCGACGCTGACCAAGGAGGCGATCTTCCATGGAGTGCATGCTGCCATCATACACCCCGGATTCACCAACACGCCGATGATCCGGGTGCTAGGCGAGGAATATATCAAGAAGAACATCCTCCCCTACACGCGGCTGGGCCGGCTGATCGAACCATCCGAGATCGCCGAGGCAATCTGCTTTTTAATAGCCAACTCCGAGGTCAGCGGACAGCTTTGGGCGGACGCCGGCTGGCACCCGCCGTTCTGAAACGAACGATAACACCGAGTTGAAAGAAGCCTCTCACTTCGACCACGTCATCCCGAACCACGGCGGCGAGGACAGTGGAACTGGGATGCCTTTTATTATCCTCTGGGTGATGCCCGCAAGACGCTGCTCGCGTTTGCTGGTTTCCGGAAAAGTCCCGCACTCTGTCGAGAAATCGGAGAAAGACCTCTTCGCCGGGTCGGAAGACTGACACCGGCACTTTCAGCTACGCACGGCGCCGATCTCGTATGGTGCGTCGATGTACCATTCGGGCATGACGCCTGCGGTAGTGACAATTCGTTGACGCGAGCTCGACGGGCCTTGTGACGCAACCGGAGATTTCAGAAAACGGTCTTGGCGCCGAAGAAGCGAAGCGCCGTTTGGCGCAATACGGCTACAACGAGCTGCCGGAAAGGAAACGCAATCCACTGCCCGAGTTCCTCGCCCACTTCTGGGGCCCGATTCCGTGGATGATCGAGGCGGCGGCGCTCTCGAAGATCTGATACGCTCAGGCTTTTGAGCGCGTGTTTTGTTTTCCCTGTTCCGGTGTCGCCCGAATCCGCCAGCCGCGCTACCAGGCCAAACCGAACGCGCCGGAGCTTGTCAACAGGTGTAAAAACCGAATCATGAAATGAAAAACCGCATCAGGACGTAAACGGTGACCGCTCCAATAGCAGCCGAGCCGAAGGCGGTGAAAATGATCGAGCCGCTCCCGGCTGACCATCCCCGTCTTGCGCGCGCGGAGTTTTTTTTGAAGTTCGACGATCAGCTCCCGGCCGTAGCGGCTGATGCTGGCAGCGCTGGCCTGGAGGTTCTCGACGTTTGCGCGGAATTCCTCGAACGGCGGTGGGCACGCGCTCCGCAATGCCTTGACGGCGTCCGCCAGATCCTTGAGCAATAATTCGATCCGCCCGTCACCGCAGGTGGTCGGGTTCGGTCCCGGCTCTCCAACAAGGGCCTCGATACGGGCGATGGCTTCGTCGTGCACCCCGCGGATTGCCTCCGGGATCGTCTGGTAGAACGCCGCGTAGAGGCTCAGGATTTTGAGCAGCTTGAACAGCTCGTCGTCGTCCTGATGCAGCGAGAGCTTGCGGAGCTCGGTGAGAAATTCTGCACGCGTGCCGTCGGCCAGGGGCTGAAGCAGCTCCTCGAGCGCGCTGGTCTCGGTCTCGGCCACGGACTTAATCAGGCGAGTTCAAGCGCGGTAGCGGAGGGGACGAGAAGGTCGCGAACCGAATCCAGTTGCGCGAAGAAGCGGTTTCGATAGCCGCGCAGGCGGATTTTCGCGGCCGTCTTTGTCAGCTCGCCGATCGGGGTGTCGCTGTCGAGCACCGCGGAGATCGTGGCACCGTGATTTTCCAACCCGCTCTGCAACTCGAGGAGACGCGCCTCGAATGTCACCACGGCGGGAGCGAAGGCAGCACGGAACTCGTCGCCATCGTCGCACCTGTCGAAGGCGGCAATGTCTTCGCCGTCCTTGAGATTGCGCACGATCAGATAGGAGACGCGCTTCTTGAGATTGCGAGCCCACGTGAAATCCGTTTCGACGCTCGCCGGATTTGCGGTGATCGCGCCAACAGCGACGAAGTCGAGATGGAGCCCGTGGATCTGATCGAACATGTCGTTGAACCACTGTTCGGTATCGCGCCCGCTGCCGGCGCCGAGGTCGGCGACCACGATCGAATTGTCGCCGTCAATCGCTTCTTCGATGAAGGCATCCAGGCCCGTTGGTCTGCGAATGTCGAACTTGCGGCACCGGTCGGGAAAGAATTGGAGCAGGGTTCCCTTGGATTTGTTCTCAGTGTCGCAGTCGAGCAGTGAGAAGGGAATCGCGTTCCCGTCGAGCCATTCCGCGATCGCGACCATGATGGCTGTTTTGCCCACGCCGCCTTTGCCGCCCATGGAAAACAGGATTCTCTTTCGGGATTCTTCGGGACTTCTGGTTCTCTGGTTGATCATACATAAGGGTACTACCTGTATAATCTAAATTACAGAAAGCATGATATTTCAATCCTCCGCTTCCTCCCGGATTGTGAAGGGTCGTCCCTGCACGTTGAGGAAAGATTAATCAGTGTTGTCATCCGGTTCGGTCAGGCGCTTGCGAACCAACTTCCGCGACTCGGAGGGCTCGCAATTGGACTTACCACCATTCGGTTCGGCATTTGCCCTTTCAGCAAGCATTCGACGGATGCACGTAAGTTCCGCGTCCGTGGGCGAATGCTTTCGCAGGTAGCTGCTGATAGCGGTCTGACTTATCTTCACGCCTTCTGCGCGCAGGAATTGCGCAATCCTTTCGTGGCTGAACTTCTTGTGAAGCAGGATCAGGATGCCTTCACGGTAATCCGCCGCTTTCGCCCTGGATCCTTCGCTCGGCAATTCGAGAGCGGCAAGCATAACTTGTTGAGCTGAAGGGCGTTGTTTTTTCCACATGCTGATAACGTGCTGAAAAGCGACTGAACTGCGCTTTGCATGCTTCTTAAAGCGCCTGATTTCAAGCTGATTGCGACCGTGTTCGCACAGCAAGACACCTAACCACGTTAGGGGTTAGGTCTCCGAGGAATGATATTTCTTTTCAGCGATTAGCGAGCGGTGCATCCGCGACAAATAAATTGGGGCGTCATGCAACTGGCCTTGCCGAATTTAGAACGCCGCGCTGCATCGTCTGGAGGGCTTGGGTTTTATCGGAGTTCCGATGAAACATCGCGGGCGCCATGCAGAATTCGCACGATCTCAAGCGGTTTCGTGCCAGGCACATAGATCACAAGATAAGACTTTCTGACGGTCCAAAACAGAACTTGCTCATCGGTGAGGTCCGGACGCTCATGCACGAGACCGGGATTGTTTGCGAGTATCTCGCACGCCGCATAGATGTCGGCTTCGAGTTCGTCGGCTGCTTCGGGATTGTCACCGGCAACCCAGACCCAGATTTCCTGAATGTCATCTCGCGCTTCCTGCGAGCCGGTAACTACTCATTCACGATTGCGTGACGTTTCTTCCAGCTTTCCTTGAACTCCGCCATTTCGGCTTTCACCTGTTCTCCTGGAATTGTCCGTCCGGCGCGGATCGAATCCATGCCATCCTTGATCTTACTCCGCACTTCGGCTTTCCAGACTTTGTCTCGCTGCTTCAGAAGCCGGAGCCCTTCGCGGACGACCTCGCTGGCGGTTTCGTAATCTCCACGCGCCACCTTTTCGCGAACAAATTCCTCCATCGGTCCAGGCAAAGAAACATTCACGAATACTACTCTGGGTTTCGTGCAGCGTGATGTCAAATTTTGACATAGGAGTGGCTTTGCGGATCGATGGAAGTCGCGAGTCTCTGAGCGAAACGGGAGCGGCCGCCTGGCGGAGAGGCGGAGCGAGTCTGATCGCCGAGGGAGTGTGGCGTGGCGAGAAGGCTGCGCAGCGACGTAGCGGAGCATGAGCGACCGGGCCGGTCAGAGTCTCGCATCCCTCGGAGGAGGAACAGGCTCTCGATGGAGCTGTGGGACGAGTTTGTGACGACGCGGCAGGTGCAATCGCGAGGCTTGTTGCAAGTCTCGCGCTGACTTCGGGCGGCGGGAGATGTGGCGAGAATAAGCCGCAGGAACGAGGATTTACCGCAGTCTCAGACCTCCTGATCCAATGGAATTAAGATGAGCCGACGAACTGAAAAATCAGGCGCAGATCGGTGCCCGGAAATACGGTTTCCGTTGCGGTGAGTTCTTCGCAGAGTTTTTCGATCACTGCATCGTGAACGCGGGCGCTGAGATGGTGTAGGCGCACTGTCAGCGTCTTGTTGGCCTGATCGGGTTGGAGGTCCACCGCACTCTCGTAAATTTGGCGCAGGAGAGAGCGTGCATCGTCGTGGCGGCTGAGGTGTTCACGCACGAGCCCGGCCATGGCGGTTTCCGCGCGGTAGGCGATCAATTTGACGGTATCGATGAAGTGTTTTTTCTCGCTGCGCAATGCGCTGAAGCGATCGGAGGGTGGCAGGTCCTTGATCTCAATATGTTTGCCGGCGGCTTTGCGCTGGGTTTTCAGGTTCTCGATTGTCAGCCGCCGCTCTTCGATGGCCTGCTGAAGGGTCGCCTTTTTGTGTTCCCATTTGAAGAACTCCGCCGGGGTCGGGTTTTCGGGAAGGCTGATGGCGGCAAAGGAAGCCAGTTCACGGGTGAGCTTGCCATTGTGGTGGCGAACTTGGGCATCCAGAGCACGCCACTGCGGATTGACAACCCGTGTGGTCTCAGGAATCGGCTCACAGCCGTATTCGATGAGACGATCGAGGTGATAGTGTTCGCGCATGTATTTGAAGAAGTTTTCCTGACACCACCGCGCAAACAGACACGCCGCTGCACGGGTAGCTTCGCTGCGATAATCGCTGCAGAGAATCGAACTCTGCGTGCCGCTAGTCGAACGCTGCCGGATTTCGCGCACCCACATCCCGTTGGAGAGACAGGTGCCACGCTCGGCGAGTTGCATGTCGACTTCTTCGCCGTGAACGAGCGTCACTTTGCGCGTGCGAAACTCAGTCGTCGGCCACGGCTCGCCGGGGAACTTGTGATAGCTGAGGATGGCGATGCGCTGTTCTTTCATCTCGGCGAAGAATGGAGGCGAGTACCCTTCGCGGTCGAATACCAGGGTGAACCGGCTCAGGAGTGGATCGGCTTCCAGAGCAGCGGGGCCGGGCTGGCCGGGCGCCTCGCGCTCGAGCCGGGGCACAATGTCCTCGCGCAACACCTGCAATATCCCGGGATCGACCGGCCGGGTGACGACGAAAAAGGGCTGCCCGTCCATGGCGTTGACCCAGTAATCGGTGGTTCCGCGCAGGCGGAGCCGTTCCCGGGCAATGTAACGTCGGGGCAGTTTGGTCAGCTTGCCGTGATAGACACGCACATGCCCGTCGGCATAGAAGACTCCGGCGGCCTGCGGCGCCTGCACTTCCATCCATTCCTTTGCCAGGATGCCGCTCCATGTGGAAGCCTGCCCGGTCTGCGAGCACAGCGCGCTGAGTTTTGCCCGAAGGGTGCGTACTTCCGGGATGCGATCCAGCCCCAGGACCTTGCCCCATTCGCCCGGCGCCTGGTATCGCAGGGCTTCGAGCGAAGGGATCCTTGCCAGGGCCATGAAGGCCAGCAGCAGGAAGATGCTTTCCAGCGGATAGTAACCCTCCGGCATCGAGAAGAGTTCCCGACTGTGTGCCAGCAGACCGTTTTGCAGCAGGGCGGGCAGCGCGAGAAGGACGCCGCCGCAGGGCACATCCTCGACGGACTCGAATGCAATCGGCGCTCCGTGAAGCTCGCCCATCGCCGCGGCCACCCGCTCCAACGTGCGCGTAGCCGCGCACCCCTGGGGCGCCTGGCTGTCGGTTACACTACGCTGGCTTTTTGTCCGCGCTCCAACTACGCCGGAACCCGCGCCGACGTCTTTTTTTTAACCCGCTCCTGCAGCCGTTTCGCACGGACTGCCTTGTGCATGGTGTTGGGTAGAATACCGAGCGCCCGGGCCGCCTCCGGAACCTCGAATCCCTCGTCGAGCAATCCCTGCGCTTCCTCAAGCCGCTCCGGTGTCAGCTTGCTGCCATGTCGTCGCGCCCGCGGAGCGAAAAACGCTTTCGGCCCGCCCTCCCGATAAAGCTTCACGTAACGCTTCACGGTCACTAATGGCACCCCAAAAGCCCGCGAAATCTGGCTCTGGGTCGCGTTGCCGTTGATCACCAACTGACTGCTGAAGAGCCGAAATGCCGGCAGATCTTCGCGATCGTGAATGAAGACCGGAAGATGCCCGTTAAAATACGTCACCTTCCCATCGCGACACTCAAAAGCGATCTCCGGGGTGATGTGCGTCACTCCGTGCGGAAAAACCGGAAGCTGTACCTGTGGCATGCCCTCTCTTTTGCCGCCTCGCACTAAAAAAGTCAGCCCCGCAATAGGGCGCCTGAACCTCAAACTTTGGCTCATTGTAATTCCTCGCCTCCCTTCCACTACAGAGGTAGATCAGGAGCTCTGAGTCTGATCTCCGCCGGGGGCCTGGAGGAGCGATTAATCGAAGCGCCTTCGAGTCAGGATAAAAGCTGCACGTATGCACTGCCTGACCCGTTTTCCCTAATTTCGGGGCGGCGGGAGATGAATCGAGGATAAGGCGCGGTAACGAGGTTTTGCCGCAGATTGATCTGCCGTTAGGAGCTCGCAAACCTTTGCAGAAGCTTCAATCTCATCGCGTGTTCACTGATTCGTCGCAAAATGGTCTTGAAAAACACGACAAGCGTTTTCGATCTCCGGTAGGGCTGGTTCTCATGCAAGATTCCTTGAGCCACAGCCGTCCGCGGTCTTTCCGGACTTAGCCGGTGCGCTGAAAAACTACGGAGTAGGCAAGGAAGTTGCCAAGGCACGCTTTCTCAACAAAGCCTGCGGCAAGAGCCTGTGCCCGCATCGATTTTAATTTGAGGAAGTGCGGATCGAAGCGGCTCTCGGAAATGAGCAGCTGGCCGCCGGGCTTGAGGGCCGAAAATACGGCTGGGAAGATCTGCGAATAGTCCGGTATCTCCCCAAGGGCCATAACTGAAACTGCAGCGTCAAGGGATTGCGGTGGGAAGTTCTGTTTCCGGGCGTCGCCTTGCACGAATTCCACGTTTGTGAGCCGCTGAGCCTCCACTTTTTCACGCAGCTTCGCGAGCATCTCGCCCTGCACGTCCAACGCGAAGACCTTCCCGGACGGCCCCACTGCTCGGGCCAGCGGGATCGTGACCCTTCCTGGACCGCATCCAATGTCTACGACGCTTGCCCCTTCGTCGAGACCGAGCTGCTTCACGACGTTCTCCGAGCGCGTTACTCGGGCAATCGGGTTTTCCATTTCCACAAGCCAGCTGATCAACGCCGGACATGGAACCACGCGCTTTCGTGACAAAATACGCCAGCCGACCCAGATGATGCCGACGGAAGCACCAAGGATCAGGAATTGCGATGCCTTCACAGGGTTCCTCAATGGCTCAGAATTGTACCTCTAATCTAACTTACTTCACCCCTTAATGGAATCGAGAACGGCATTGGACACCTCCAGCGTTCTCATCTCCGCGGACGAGTTGCGGCCGATGTCTCGGCTGGCCTTGGTTGGGCCTTCTGCAGTATGGGGTGGAGAAGGCTTTGTGCGCCAGCCGCAAACATCCGCGAAAGCCGTGGCGGTGGGTTGCCGGCAAGTACTGGCATCGACTCCGCGGCAGGCGCGTGTTTGCGGCCGACAGCGGCGGGCAAACGCCCGACGGGAAACCGATCTGGTGGAGGTTGGTCAATCCAACCGAAATCAGGATCCGGCGACACGTGAAGATCAAAGCGAATGCGAATCCGCTCGATCCACGCTGGCGGGACTACTTCGAAGATCGTGCGTTCTTCAGGTGGTTCGGGGTCACTCGAGACATCGGCTGAATTCCAACCGTCAGGATGACCGGTTCCGCCCGAGGGCGCACCAACTTGATGGCCCGATTGATCCACGGCACGCACCCCTCATGACTGACGACATTCCCGGGGCGGTTGACCAGATAGAGCACTTCATTGGTATTAGCCAGTGAGACTGTCAACGGCGCATACCCCCAAATGCCTTTGTAGGAAAGAGACATCCCGCCTTTGCATTCGCCGAGCGTCGGCGCGATGGTGCCGTCGGTATCTATAAAAGCCTCTGCCATGAACTGCCCGGGCTGCTGCTCCCACACCCGCCGGCGCACCGTGTTGGTTATCTCCATGAGATTAACGATGTCCTCCTCAGCAAAGCGGCGCGTAAAGTCACCGCCCGTTGTCGGGTCGGGAATGCGCTGGGCACCCAGGCCGTCAAGGAAGGCTTCATCATTGCGACGAAGCTCGATGTCTTCGAGCCGCACGCCCTCGAGCAGCGCGTTCTAAGTCAGGTTGAGCACATGATCGCTCTCGTGGTAGGGAAGGTGTTTCTTGAGAAGATGCAGTCGCGAGTCAATCTCCTCGCGGAGGCCCAGCTTGTTAACCATTAGATGAATCGCTCCGATTCCTCCGCAGTTGATCGCCCGGCTCTTTTCGGCCATCTCATAGTGAATGTTGCGGGCCGTTATGATGGGCTCCGCCTGATTGCTCCACCTACGCTTCGCGTCGAGACGGCGTTGAATTCGGCGCTTGCGATTGCGCAGGATCTTCGGATATGTTCTTTTCACTCGCAATGACCTTTCTCTTTGGATGGTTTCGGCTTGATCACCGCCATCAAACCAAGGATTCAAGGGCATTTCGAGTTTTTTATGGCAACCAATCTATCCCCATCACGCTTGTTTAGGGACTAGTCGCGGCAACAGTCGTTTGTTTTGCTTTATCGTATGTGGCTTTTATGCGAATGGAAATCCGTTCGAGGTAATTTATAACGTTAAGCTCTGACAAGTATTCCTTTCCTGTTGGGACTTAATGAATCATTTGATATATGCACTTCCAAACGGGAGAAGAGTTTTTCCTGAAACGTCGTTGATTATGATTGCGGCCATCATGTACCAGGCCGCAAGAGCGCAGATAATTAACTCGTATCCAGCTACTTTATTCCAAACCGGATCGACAAAATGGCCCAAGTCCAAAAGCATAAAGCCCAGCAGTAAAGTCATAAATGTAACAACCATGGCTTTATGAATCCACAACGAGGCGATAAACATGATGGCCGTATATATTGTCCAGGCGACCAGGAAAAAGCCAACATCTGTTGTTGACGACTCATAAATTTTGAAGTAATTCAAAATAAATATTATTCCAAGACCGATCCAGAAACTGCCATAGGCAACAAAGGCGCTGAAGCCAAAATTGTTTCCCATTTTCTGTTCCAGAAAACCGGCTATCATTTGCGCAAGTCCACCAAAAATAAAACCCATTGCAACTACTGGCCCAAGTCCGATTAGTCCAATGTTATGAAACTGCAATAAAAGTGTTGTCATACCAAATCCTGCAAGGCCAACGACTGCGGGATTTCCCAGTTTTTTTTCCATACGTTTAGTTTTTAGTTTATGTATTTATAGAATTAGTATTTAATAACCGACAACCATTCCCCAATCGACAAATTGAAAATAAAAAAAGGAGCCATTCAGCTCCTTTGGCTTTTCACCTATTTGTATTTCCTGCTTTCCAATTAATACTAAACTAATTTAGCATTTAATGTTATTGTTGCAGTGCCTCCGGCATAAAGTCTGGAGATTGGTAGGAATTTGCTTTTTCAGGGTCGGTGTCAATTCGCCGAGGAGCCGCGGGGTTGGAGGGGGTTCAGGGGGAGCGAAGGGGTTTCATCGGGGCCGTTTTTGATGTTTGCGCGAATTAGTGGGCTTCGGCGCGGTGTTGTCAAGCCATTAGGCCCAAAAATCTCGCACCGGGTCAGTCTCGGTGGATTTTTCGCCGCATCATGAGTGCAACGGTCGCGGCCTCGCCGTGAGCGAGAAATCCGCTATCTGCTCTGAAACACCGGGACATTAGCGCTCGAAAGGCGGCTCTTCGGCATCGAAGAGCAGGATGCGCTCTTCATCGAGTGCCCGCTCGGGCGCCCGCCATTCAGTAGCGCGGTAGCGGTGGGCCGAGGCAGGTGGCATCGGTTTCATGGTCTCGATGTCGAATGGCGGCTCAGGCGGTGGCGGGATGTCGATGATCGGTTCCCAGAGCCCATGCAGCCGCAGGAAGAATTCAACCTCCTCGGGCCGCAGGGTCCTCGCACCGCAGCGGAAACAGGTGACGGCACTGCAGGCGGATGGATTCGCGGCGGCCGAAACGGTAGCGAGTTTCCTGAACCGCAAACGGCTCTCGCCGGGCAGTGTCGTCATCGTGACTTTTGCCGCGATCGACGGTTGAACGCCGAGCTTCTGAGCGGCGAGGATAGCTTCCAGAGCGAGTGGCCGATGGCCGCTACGTCTGATCTGCTCCCGGAGAGCTTCCGCGTCGTCGGTATAAATCCGCAGTCCTTCTCGTCCGCGGCTCGACGAAACGTAGTGAAATGGCTTATTTCTTTCGGTCGCAACGGGGAGCGAGCAATGACCCCGTCGGCCACGGCCAGATCGAAGATGCAGTGAAATATACGCAGGCATTCGTTGAAGCTGCTCGGTTTCAGCGAGGCTGCATAGGAAGACCCAAACCACGTCTTCAGATCTCCCGTCTTCACCAGCGCAACTCGCACATCGAGACTCAAATGCCATGTCTCGCGAAAATATTTAATGAACCCCCGGCGGGTCGCAATTGTGCTCGGCGCCTTGCCCTTGATCGTTTCCAGGTAACGATCGAGCAGCTGGTTGAGCGACATGCTCTCAAATTTCCGATCCGTGACATCGAGATTCTCGATGAATTCCTTCAATTTTCGGTTCGCGGTCGCCCTATCGGTCGTTTCGAGGCTTTGTTTATGGATTTTCCCATTCCGCTTAGCGAAGGCGAAATAAGTGCCGTTCGCGTTGCGTTTGTACATGTCCCTGAAGCGATCATTGCAGAACACGATGTTCAAGTTCTCGTCAACGTAGGTCAACGCGCCCGGCATGTTATCGAGGGCGACCTGCAGTTCCGTCTCCTTTGCCGCAAGTTTCTGCTCGGCCAGCTTTTGCTGGGTAATGTCAGTAATTACCGTGACCGTGCCGCCACCGGCGACACGGCGGCGCCGAACACGGTACCATTGGCCATCCGGCGTGGGGTCCTCGAAGCTCTTACCCGAAGGATGGCGCAGGCTCTCACCCGCCGCGCCACCAGGTCATCGATGTCACCAGCGCCAACTCGCCGTTCACAGCGAGATAGCGCAGCAGGTCCGCATATGGGCGGCCGCGCCGCAGCAGCTCGGGCGGCACGGTGTACATGTCCCTGAAGCGATCATTGCAGAACACGATGTTCAAGCTCTCGTCAACGTAGGTCAACGCGCCCGGCATGTTATCGAGGGCGACCTGCAATTGGCGCTCGATTTCTGGTGGCTGCGGATCAGTCGCTTGGGCTTCAGATATTCGCGCCATCAACATCCCTCCAATTTACCTGCGGGGCCTTGGCCGGCGCCGTCCGCTGCTTGCTGCTGATTTCCATATGAGGACGTTATCCGTTTTTTGTTTCAGTTGTTTTGCGAAAGGTTCTACGGGCTTATCGAAGCCGGGAACAAAGGCGCAATTCATCAGCACTTATGAGGTTGCGAAACAGTCATGCGTCCTTACTCACGTGACGACGCAGATCGAGGCAATCAACCGACGAGTTCCAGTCGATATCGTTTTCCAGAGCATCGCTGGAGTGCGGCAAACTTCTGGGCGTGCCGATGGGGTGTGACGTGTGTTATACGAAACACGCGGAAGCCAACCAGGACGATATGGACACGCTTCTCACCCTGCTCGGCGCGGCCGGCGTGAATTATATCATGGGTGTTCCCGGCGCCGACGACATCATCCTGAACTATCAGTGCACGTAACCGTCCACGGGGTAGACAAGCCATGAGCGCGGGAGCGGAACGGGCTCAGGGACCGGCGGGCATGAGCGAGGGTGGCGGCTCGTTGCGAAATGAAGTTTGCACTGCTGCAGTCAGATAGGCGAGCACGTCACGTTTCTGGGCGGCGCACGTGGCCAGCACCGTCCAGATCCGCTCGCAGAACTGGCGGCCGCTCGCGCCCCGGGTGCCCTGGGTGATCAGACGGTCGATGACGATGAAACGGATAGCCTGCTCGGCCGGGTTGTTGGTCGGCTCAATCTCGGGCGTGGTGATGAACTCAAAATAGGACGCTCCGTATTTCTCCAGCCGCGCCGCGAGGTTATACGCAGCCCGAAGTCCCGCGCTGCCGGTGCGCTCCGCGGGAGCCTCCTGGCGCGCCACCTGCAGGATCCGCTCGCGGGCCGCTTCCAGTGGGCCGCGGATCGCTTCGCGCTTCAGCCCTTTGTCCTGCGCTCGCGCAATCAGTGCGAACATCTCCCGGATGGCTTCCAGGAGCTTGTGCCCGTAGGCCGGACCGGGACCCTCGGGCAGCCCGCAGAGGTAGCGGATCTCACGGATCAAATGGGCCAGACAGAACTGCACCCGCACATCGAACTCGCGCATGTATTTGCGGTAGGCACTGAAGAAGTCACAGCCCAGCACACCGTTGAACTCGTCGCCCAGCACGTCGATAAGGACCTGCGAGCTGCGGGTGTCCTCGATCTTGAAAAGCACGTAGAGTTCGGCGCGGAACACCCAGGTCCAGAACCGCTGGCCGTTGTCCTTGTGCCCGGTTTCGTCGACGTGCAGGGCGGGTTCGTTTGCCAGCGCGGCCATGAGCTGCTCGTAGGGATCCTGCAGGGCGCAGCTCACCCTGGCAATGAGCTTCACCAGATAACCGCGTGAGAACTTCAGACCAACCACGTTGCGCAGGAAGCGCCGGATTGCGGAATAGGAGGCATGGAGCGCGCTTTTCATGTATGCAATGAGGGCGGTGAGCTGCGGCCCACACAGGCCAGCTTTCTGCAGGAATGCAGAGGGTTGCGCATAGTAGACTTTTTGGCACCCGGCGCATCGGCAGGCATGATAGCGATGCTCCTCCTTGTAGAGGGGGATCTCCCTGATCTCGACGTGCTGGAGAACCTTCGGCTCCCACTCGGGCTCTGGAATGCCTTCGCCTCCGCAACAGGGACAGGTGGATGCATAGTGCTCGAAAGGCGCTACGCTGAGTTCCTCCTCACAGAAGAGAATTCGCTCGTGGCGCCGGTGGCCGGGCTGCCCGCCGATCTTGCGCCCGGCTTCCTTGCGAGCGCTGGGCCCGGGCTTGACGATATCGCTGGAAGGAGGCTTGGAGGAGTTTCGCGAGTTCTTGCTCAGTGCCGCGATCCGGGCTTCGAGCGAGTCGATCCGTCGCTGGGACACGGCCAGCTCTTCGCGCAACTGCGCCTGGCTGGCGACGAGGATCGTGTTCTCCTCGCGCAGCCGCGCGCAGGACTCGCAAAGCAAAGCGCCGGCGATCATGGCTGAGCTCCGGGCACCCCATCGCCGCGGCTCCGCGGCATCGCCTTGCTCTGGCAAAGGCGCTCCCGGAAGCGCCGACACAGCGGATAAACCAGCACATCGCGCACCGGTTCGGCGTTGCGGTGCGTGCGGTCGTTACGGCCGCGTCCGCGTGTCTCTCCGAGCCGGCGCCAGTTGGCCGCGCGGTAGCAGGTGCCTGCAAAACGCTCACGCTCGACGAACGTCTCCGCCAGCACGATAGGCGTGGCATAGTGTGCCATCCAGTCGCGCCGCAGCCGCCGCAGACAATGCCCCAGAAGGAAGGAAGCCAGATGCGGCACCCGAACCCAGGGCAGAATCACAAAGCGGTCGTTGTTGACGACTCCGGGCAGATTGGCTTCACGGACGGCGGGTTCCCAGCCGATAAAAGCGTCCCGGCAGGCCACCTTCCATGCCGCCGGACCGAAGCCCAGGGCGGCGACAACGCGCTCGCCGCAATAGCAAAGATACTTGAGCGCGGCCCCTGTGGGTTGACGGTATCCCAGATAGTGATAGCGGGCCACCAAACTGTTGTGGAGCCGCTCCCCTGCGTTGCCTTTGACCAGCTCGACACGGACCTGCGGGCGGAGGCGCGAAAGCGGTGCTTCCAGATTCGCGGTGTCCATCGGCGGCAGGGGCGCCACGGTGTTGGTACATCCGGGCCGCCGCGCCGGCTTGCGCATCGCCGGCAGCACGATCAGACCCTTGCGATCGAGCTGCCGCAACAAGTCCCGGCAGGCAATCTCCCGGTAGCTCCCGTTGGCCTGACGCCACTCCCACCGCCGGCACAGAACCCTCGAGACATGCGTACGCCCCTGAGCCCCCACTCTCGAAATCAGCCCCCGGATGAACGCGACTTCCGCCGCTCCAATCCTGCGTCCGCGAACGATGATCTCCTTGTCCATCGCCCCCACTCGTAAACCCAGCGAAATCGAGACTCCAGCTTTTTCTTCACCATTTTCAAACTACCCCGTGAAC
>CAWDWA010000027.1:0-64547 GCA_963805815.1 uncultured Verrucomicrobiae bacterium | reverse complement strand
CATTCCGCAGATGCGAATAAGTCTTAGCAACAAGCACGCCACCGTCCCGGTGCCCCTGCATCTGCGCGATTGTCTTGAAATCAATCCCCAGCTCGACCGCACGCGTAATGAAGCAGCGCCTCAATGAACGTTGCGTGAAATGCGGATAACCAAGCCGCTTGCAACATCCGTCCAGCGCTTTCCGCACACTGGCCACCTTCAGAACTCGCTGATTCTCAGACCGACCATTCTTTTCCCTCGAAGCCGCTCGAGCAACGGGCGCAACTGCGGATAAATCGGAATGGTGAAGCCGGTATCGGTTTTATTTCGATAAACGCGAATGCGGTTTCCTTCAAAGTCCACGTCCGTCCACTTCAGATTCGCCGCCTCGGAATTTCCGAGCCCTGAAAGGCCCAAAGAACTCTACGAAGTCCGCCGAGTCTTCAGCATCCGCATTGAGTTTCTGCGCCCGGATATCCTTGACCATTCGTTTGAACTGCTCCCACGACGGCGTCTCCCTTAACGGCGTATCCCTTCGAAGCGGTTTCACGTTCGCGGCTGGTGACGTGACCAAAATCCGATCCGCAATGGCGAACTCGAAGAGTCGGCGAATGAACCATACGAATTCGTTCGAATAGGCTTTCGAAAGCCGTTGACGCTGGATTGCGAGCCAGCTCCTCCACATCCGAAGGTTTCACGTCGGCGACTTTCTGACCGTAACCCGACGGCCAATCCCGGCGCATCGACTTTTCAATGGCGTCATCGCGTTGTTGTGTGGACGCGTCCAAATGCCCGCGTGTAGCCCGAAACCGCTTTACCAGTTCCTCCAGTGAAATCTTGCCCGAGGAAGGCTCGATTCTCTCGAAATCGTTCCGCAATTCCCTCAACCGTCGCTTGGCCAGAGCGAGATCGGTTGTCCGCAAACTCCTGCGGAATTCCTTGCCTTTGATCTTTATCCGCGCATAGTAGCCGCCCGATGTTTTGTAGCGGTAAAGACACTCGCCAACTTTTGTCCACTTCTCCTGAGAAGTCTGGGATTTGCTCACGTCCCCAGCACTACAGTGGATAAAATCGGTGGACAACGTTTTTCCGCGAACTCGAAAATCTTGCGTAAGTCCTTGATTTTCAGTTAACGGGCTGTGGCTCAGCTTGGTAGAGCGCTGCGTTCGGGACGCAGAGGCCGCGGGTTCAAATCCCGCCAGCCCGACCAACTTCTCCTCAGTGTGTACTTTGTTTACATCCTCCAAAGCTCCTCTTCAGGGCGCTTCTACATCGGCTCTACCGATAATCTCATTCGACGTTTCCGCGAGCACAACTGCGGGCATACCCCTTCCACTCGCAATCGCGGTCCCTGGATCATGCCCTACTTCGAAATCTTTTCGACAAAATCTCAAGCCCTTGCGCGGGAGCGATTTCTCAAATCAAAAAAGAGCCGAAAATCCATTGAACGCCTGATTTGTTCAATCCTCTAACCCTTGTGGAGCGCCCCGACATCCCCTTCGACGATGTCGGGGAGGCCGCGGGTTCAAATCCCGCCAGCCCGACCAGCTTTGGTCTTCAATCGACCTTCACCTGGCTGCAGCTCTCGGGCATTTGATGCCGAGCACCGGGAAGAACGTTCCTATTCTACTCTCCGCAGCTTTTCCGAATCACTCGATTTCCACGGCAGATTTCAGTAATATCAGTGCCGCTTCAAGATCACTTCGCGTTCGCGCGTGAATTTTGCAAAGTGGTTCTCCGCGTTCCAAATTGTCGCCCAATTTCCTGATTTCGCTAAATCCGACAGCATAATCTATCATATCGGTCGTTTTGTTCCGCCCGCCGCCCATTTGGACGCACGATCGGCCGAAGATTTCCGCGTCCATTTTGAGGATTCGGCCTGAAACCGGCGCCTTGAAAACACCTATTACTGGCGCAGCGTGAATCTCTTCCATCCGCTCGAGACTGGAGGCCTCTCCCCCTTGCGCTTCGACAAGGGCGCAAAATTTTTCCCAGGCCGTACCATCCGTTAACCAGGATTGCAGCCGGCCACGACCGACATTGCTAACACGTTCCGCCAGATTGAGAACCAGATCAATGAGGTCGTCGGGTCCTTTCCCGCGAAGGGTCTGGACTGCTTCGGAAACTTCCAGAGCGTTTCCGACGGTTCGCCCCAAAGGCTGGCTCATCGGGCTAAGCAGACTGGAAATCCGAACGCCCATTCTTCGACCAATTGCGACAAGTTCCCGCGCCAGAAATTCCGCATCCTGTCGCGTTCTCATTAGGGCTCCAGAGCCAAACTTCACATCGAGAACGAGTGCATCGAGGTTCTCCGCGAGCTTCTTGCTCATGATACTCGCTGCTATGAGAGCTCGCGAGGGCACCGTGCCGGTGACGTCTCGTAAGGCATAGAGTTTCTTGTCGGCCGGACAGATATGTTCGGTTTGCCCAATGATAAACACACCGATTCTTCCCAGTTGAGCGACCGCTGCATCCTCAGTGAGATGGGTGTTGAATCCCGGGATGCTTTCGAGCTTATCGAGCGTGCCGCCGGTAATACCGAGACCGCGCCCCACGATCATTGGCACCCAGAGTGCATCGCAGGCAAGCAACGGGGCCAGCGCCAGCGACACCTTGTCTCCAACTCCTCCGGTCGAATGCTTATCCACAATGGGCGGCGCGTCGGAAGGGTATTGCAACACCCGACCGCTGTTCATCATCGCTAGCGTGAGCGCGGCGGTCTCATCTTCCGTCATGCCCCGGAAAAAAATCGCCATCGCCAGAGCGCTTATCTGGTAATCCGGCACCTCGCCGGTTGTATAACCGTGAATCAGTTGCTCAATCTCTGAAGCCGTGAGCGTCCCGCCATCGCGTTTACGCTCTATCAGCGTCGGGACGTGCATCTTCGTAAGCAAAATCCAGAAATGAATTTCCCTGAACCGTGCCCGGAGGAAGTTGAAAGAAGCCGGCAAGCGTGGCTGCTACGTCCCTAAACGATTCACGCGTCCCGAGGTTTTCGGCAACGTCATTGTATTTGACCAAAAGCGGCACTTCCTCGCGCGTATGATCCGTTCCACGAAAAGTCGGGTCATTGCCATGATCGGCGGTGATAATCAGGAGATCGTCGAGATAGACATGCTCAAGGAACGACCCGAGCCATGCATCGAATTCCTCGAGGCACTTCCCATAACCGACGGGATCGCGGCGATGCCCATATAGCGAATCGAAATCGAATAGGCTGGCAAAGATCAGGCCATCCTGCATATCAGCCCACACATGCTCGATCACGGACATCCCTTCCGCATTGTTGGCAATGCGGTGAAACTGAACGATGCCGCTTCCCGCGAAGATGTCATGAATCCTCCCGACACCCGTGACGACGTGCCCGGTCTCCGAAATTGCGTTGAGAACGGTGCCCGGAGGGATCATGGAGAAATCAAGACGCCCAGACGTTCGGTGAAATTTCCCGGGCTCTCCAGAGAAGGGTCGGGCTATCACTCTGCCGATTCGCCAATCATCGCAATGGCGCCGGGCGATTCTGCAGATGTCGTACAGCTTTAGAAGTGGCACCACATCTTCGTGTGCGGCAATCTGCATGACGGAATCTGCAGATGTGTAAAGGATGGGTTGACCCGTACGCTGATGTAAGGACCCGAGCTCCTCCAAAATGACTGTTCCGCTGCGCGCGTAGTTTCCGAGAAATGTTACTCCTGCCTCCTCACTGATCGCCTGCACGAGTGGTTCCGGAAATCGCTCGTATACCGCGAACGATTCCTCCATGTACACCCCGGCGATTTCCCAGTGTCCCGTTGTGGTATCTTTTCCAGCCGACATTTCTCGCATACGGCCAAAACAGGAATGGCGCGCATGACTTGCCGTTGCGCATGAAGCCCGGGACATTATCTGGCCCAATCCAAGCTCCATGAGGGTCGGAATCTGCAGTCCGGGCACTCGTTCGAAGATGTGGCCGAGTGTGTCCGCCCCTTCGTCTCCAAAGCTACTCGCATCCGGCGCGGCTCCGACTCCAACAGAATCCAGAACAATTATTAACGCTCGCATCACTCAGCAATCGACAGGATGCCTGGTCGTCTTGAACTGCATTGTCTCGAGGAGCCGGTACGGATCTTCTGGTTTCTTCCGATCGGTGTTGAACCGGGGAGTTGCTGTTTTGGGAACACTGAGTCGCTTGGATGGAATAGGCACCTTTTGATCTAACGCCAGATTCCGTGATTTGAAAATTCATAAAAATCGATCCTTTGCCCCGCGCGTGCTAGCGTCCCCGCACTATGAAATCCGTATTTGTCGCCGGACACCGCGGGCTCGTCGGCAGCGCGATTGCGCGCGATCTCAGAGAAAACGGTTACACCCGATTGATCACCCGGAGCCGTCAAGAACTTGACCTGCTCAATCGGGAAGCGGTGCGCGAATTCTTTGACGACAGTCGGCCAGGCTATGTCGTATTGGCCGCCGCGAAGGTGGGTGGCATCAAGGCGAACAATGATTTCCCGGTAGATTTTCTACTCCAGAACCTGCGTATCCAGAACAACGTCATTGAAGCCGCAGCAGACTTCGGAACGGAGAAACTCCTCTTTCTGGGCAGCTCGTGCATTTACCCGAAAATGGCGCCACAACCAATCCAGGAGTCTTCGCTCCTGACCGGCCCGCTGGAACCGACGAACGACTCCTACGCTATCGCCAAAATCGCGGGGATACGGCTTTGCAAGGCTTATTTCCAGCAGCATGGGAAGCGATTCATTTGCGGCATGCCTACGAACATGTATGGCCCGGGCGACAATTTCGACCTGCAGAGCTCGCACGTCCTGCCGGCATTGATGCGCAAAGTGCACGAAGCGAAAAAACGCGAACGCGTCCGAAGTGGTTGTCTGGGGAACAGGCACTCCACGTCGAGAGTTCCTCCACAGTGCCGATCTTGCACGGGCTTGTCGCTTTCTGCTGGAAAACTACGACGGACCCGAAATTGTCAATATCGGCTTTGGCGAAGATGTCACGATTCGGGAATTGGCGGAACTGATCTGCGACGTGGTGGGCTTCCGCGGTAATCTTGTCTTCGACACGAGCAAGCCGGATGGAACACCACGCAAATTCATGGATAATTCACGAATCACAGCGATGGGGTGGAAACCGGAAATTAGTCTGCCCGAAGGCATCAGGCGCACATATCATTGGTTTCTGGAAAACGTAACCGATCGGTAGGCGAAAACACACAAATCCGGGTCATCCGCGCGAAGGGGATATGCAACTTAAGAATTCGACGTTTCCATCCGCTCCTTGAATCGGGGATGGAATTACACCCTTCCATTTAGCCCGCATTTCTTCCCGTACGAAGGCCTCGATTTTTTCAACCGCCCGGGCACGCGCTTTGTGGTCCCGCACAATACCGCCTTTCGAAACTTCCTCGCGGGACAATTCGAACTGCGGTTTGATCAGCGCGACGAGCAAGCCTCCTTCGTTCAAAAGAGCTGCAACAGGAAGCAGAACACGCGTCAGAGAAATAAAAGACACGTCGATCACACAAAGGTCGATCGGGTCGGAAACGTCTTCCTTTGTAACGTAACGCGCATTCAGTTTTTCCCGCACGATCACCCGCGGATCACTGCGAATCTTCCAGTCGAGCTGACTGTGTCCGACGTCGATCGCATGAACACGCGCCGCCCCGTGCTGCAGAAGGCAGTCGGTAAAGCCGCCCGTCGAAGCGCCAACGTCCAGGCAAATTTGCCCACCGGGATCGATTTCGAAATGCTTCAGGGCAGCCTCCAGCTTATATCCGCCACGTCCTACATAGCGGCAGGTGTTTCGGACCCGGATTGCAGCGGCCGCTTCGACCTTTGTCCCGGGCTTATCGATACGCTGCTCCTCGACCAGCACTGCACCCGCCATGATTGCCCGGCGCGCCTTCTCCCTTGTCTCAAAAAAGGCGCGCTCGACTAACAGGGAATCAAGGCGCTCTCGTCGTGATTTCAATAATTGAAATATAAACCGCCGCCGTTCGTTTCGAAAGGTCCGAAACCACTGGGCAAACCGACGACATTGCCCCTTGAACTTTCAAAGAATTCGCCGAATAAGGACACCCTCATGTCCATGTCTGACGAAAACCTGAAAGATGACATCAAGGAAATGATGGTTGAAAGCCTTATGCTAAAGACTCCGAAAGAGGAGATTTTGGATGATATGCCGCTTTTTGGCCCCGAGGGACTTGGACTCGATTCGATCGACGCGTTGGAACTGGTCGTCTCCCTCGAAAAAAGATACGGTGTCAGCGTTTCGAATTCGGAAGTAGCCAAACATGCCCTCGCGAGCGTGAATACGATCTACGAATACGTCGTCGCGAATTGGAAAGCGAAAGTGTAAGGGGCCTCAGGGTGACACCCTGAATGCTCGCTTCCGGGAGAAGCAATGGTGGGGTCCTCCGGAGTGCAGTTTCCTTCTTCTGAAACGGTCACTGACTGCCGGCATTCGAGTCGCGCAGCAGACGAGCCATCCAATTCTTCCGGCCCCCTAGTCCACTGTCTTCGCACGATTGATTCCGTCGATTAGCAAGCGGATTCTTCCGAAATTATGCCGGTGAGGTGTGAGGATAAGTCTCGGAAGATCAGAGAGTGCTGGCTCGTTCCGTTCTGCTCGCAGGGCTTTTGAATGCCGAATCGTTCCGCGGAGTAGTATATCATCGAATTCGGCGGAAAGCTCTTTTTCCGCTTCCTCGGCGATCTGCTTTTTGATTCGGATCACCATCCGATTTCCTACCCACCTGTAGGAGTGGAAGTTCCGATAAAATTGCTCGATTTCCTGAATCGCGATGTCCACGTCGGTAGTGATCTTGAAAAGGTTCTCATCATCGGCACTGACAAGACCGAGGCGCAGGAGATGGCGGCTGAAAAAATGCTTCCACGTGTTCCAATATTCCCCTCCCGGTTTATCCACAAGAATGAGGGGCATGATCCGGGCCTTGCCTGTCTGCATTAAAGTGAGCGACTCAAACCCCTCGTCCAGAGTTCCAAATCCTCCCGGGAACAAAACAACCGCGTGCGATTCCTTTAGAAAATTCAGTTTCCTCGTAAAAAAATAATTAAAGTTCAGCAATTTTGAATCGCCGTGGATGATCTCGTTTGCCTGCTGCTCAAAAGGCAAACGGATATTGAGACCAAAACTGCTCTTGCGACCAGCGCCGCGCTGCGCTGCGCCCATAATTCCATCGCCGCCCCCGGTAATGATCATATACCCGCGCTTGACCATTTTTGCGGCGAACGCCTCGGCCAGCTGAGATTCCAACTCCTGCGGGGGCGTGCGGGCAGAACCAAAGATTACGATCTTCTTCGTATCGGCATACGGCGCGAACATCTTCGCTGCTTCGTAGAGCTCCCTCAATGCCCTGTTGAAGAGTTTGAGATCAGCATTCGAGAGATTTCCCCTCCCGATACTCAACACCGTCACGATCAACTCCTTGATTAGAGCCTGCGATTTTATACACCCAGAATCCGTCACGAGTTCGCAGATGCGACGGTCGAAGTCGGGATTGCCAGTCGAATGCGCTTTCTCGGGCAGCGCCTCTATTGCCCCCCCTGTAAAGTCTGACACCTGAGAATTCTACACGGAGCAGAGGCTGAAGTTCAAACGCCAAAACACTTGCCCTCTACGCATCCTCAACGAGAATTCACGGGTGATAATTGTCATCAAACAAGGCTCTTCGGAGGAGCAGATCGAACAAGTAGTCGACGAAGTCAGGATCCTCGGTTACACCCCCCATCCAATTCGCGGAACTCTTCAGACAGTGGTCGCGGCAATCGGTGACGAACGCACCCATCACACGCTGGAGAGCCTGAATGCTCTCCCGCAAGTGCAGCAGGTGATGCGTGTGCAGAAACGTTACAAACTCGTCAGCCGGGAATCACATCCCGAGAACACGGTCATCGACGTGGACGGGTTAGAAATTGGTGCCAAACCTTTTATCGTCATGGCTGGCCCTTGTTCCGTCGAGTCGGAGGAACAGCTGCTTCGGACTGCCCATGCGGTCAAAGCTCATGGAGCAACAGTTCTACGCGGCGGTGCATACAAGCCGCGGACATCGCCTTACGAATTCCAGGGACTGGGAAAAGAAGGCCTCCGGCTTCTTCAGGTTGCAAAAGAAGAAACCGGCCTGAAAATCATCACGGAAGTACTGAGTGAAAACGACGTGGAGCATGTAGCCGAGACCGCGGACATCCTTCAGATCGGAGCGCGCAACACCCAGAATTTTCGACTCCTGATTGAGTGCGCACGCACTGGAAAGCCGATCCTGCTCAAGCGCGGCTTGAGCGAACGATTCGAAGAATGGTTCATGGCTGCCGAATACATTCTCTCCTCGGGTAACTCGAACGTATTTCTCTGCGAACGGGGCATCCGAACATTCGAGACCTACACACGCAACACTCTCGATCTTTCCGCCATCGGCATCGCCAAAAAAGAGACACATTTGCCGGTGATCATCGATCCGAGCCAGGGATGCGGTCGCTCTGACCTCGTAAACATCCTTTGCCGTGGCGCGGCCGCGATGGGCGCAGATGGTCTGCTCATCGAGGTCCATCCCAATCCGGCAGAGGCGCTCAGTGACGGGCAGCAACAAGTGGACTTCGAAAAATTTGCCCGGCTCATGCAGGACATCGAACCTTTCGTCGAGGCAGCCGGCCGTAATCTTCTCGAGGAATCGGTTCTCGCGT
Source organism: uncultured Verrucomicrobiae bacterium (assembly GCA_963805815.1). GTDB lineage: Bacteria > Verrucomicrobiota > Verrucomicrobiia > Chthoniobacterales > Chthoniobacteraceae > CAWDWA01. The sequence continues at coordinate 55,878 of CAWDWA010000027.1, read as the reverse complement.
GACCACAAGAGAATTTTTCACGCGTTCGGACGATCGGGTTCGAAATGCTTGCAACCATCCGACTTCCAACAGACGAACCTTTTCATACCATGCCAAAATTCCTTCACACCCGTATTCGCGTGAGTGATCTCGAGAAGTCGATCGGATATTACGAGAAACTAGGGTTCAAGTGTACTCGTCGAAACGATAAATCTCCTGCTGGAAACAAGATTGCTTTCCTTGAAATGCCTGGAAACGAGAGCTTCCTGGAGCTCACCTATTCACCAGATTATAAAGTCAATGTGCCTGAGGATCTCATGCATACGGCTATAGGCTACCCCGATCTCATTGAAAAGTGCGACGAACTGGAGAAGGCCGGATTCGAAATCTGGCCCGATGGATGGCGCGAGAAATTTGGCGGCGGCGGCATGAAAATGGCGTTCGTCACCGACCCGGACGGCTACGAGGTCGAATTGCTCGAAAGCGCCTGACGGCAAGCCGGAGAAAAGCGGACCCAATCTAAAACTCGCTTTCGGTAAATCAAAATCGAAACCGCGAGCTTGGATCGAGCTCTTCTTCAAAGTCATTAAGCAGAACCTCAAGCTGAATGCGCTCGTCGGCACGAGCGTTAATGCGGTGCAAATTTTGATCTGGACGGCAGTGTTCGCGATCTTGCTGGTTAAGCTTCTGCAGTTTAGTTCCTCTCTAAAATGGGCGCTTTCTCGGTTCTGATCACCCTGCCGCGTTTCAACCATTTCGAACATCTCGACTTATCGGCACGCCTCAACGCTCCCGTTGAAACACCGCCGTGAGCGTCCAAAGCCTTTTCATTTGATGCGTTTTCTTCGTCTCTTGCACCGGGGACTCGTGATTGCTAACGGCACACCGAAACTGCAGGGTTAAGTCGCTGGCATATTCACGATACCAGGTCATATCCGTGCTAAGCGCTTCACCTCAATCTGAAGCTCTGGCTCTACAAGGCCGGAAACTTGAATGCGCGTATGAGAAACGTTCCGCAGCGGAACACCAAGGAATTCCAGGCGAACGGCAAGTAACGATTCTACATTCCCCATCACGTTTCCGATGGATTGATCAACAGTCCAAAACTTGACGCAAGGTAGTATAACGAGCTCTCTACAGTCGGAATGCAACGGCTTAGAATCGCGCAAATCAGCAGTCTTGATGAACCAATCACAGACTCGAGCACAAATGGCCTTTCTCAAATTGTCTATAACCTTACTCAAGAACTTGTAGACCTGGGTCATGACGTAACCCTATACGCCCCTCTGCGTTCCTCGACCGGGGGCACGCTTGTTCCCATTTCAAACCATGCGAATGCTTCGAAAACCATTCTCGGTAAAGTTCTCCCGGTGGCTGCCGCATTCTCCGATTGGCGCAACTTCGATATAATTCACGACCATACTCGATTCTATTCGACTCTTTTTGCCCATCTCCTTCCCATCCCCGTCGTCTCAACGGTTCACCACCCGGTGCAATTCGACGAACTCCACTGGCACCATCCAGCCGAAGAATATCGTGCTTTCTTCCGTCCCATTTGGGAAAGGCTCCTCAAGAGCATCAATACCGTTTTCGTGAGTCAGTTTCAACGAGCTCATTTTTATGGTAAAGGTCAGGTGATATACAATGGCTTGCCCCTGAACAAGTGGTCTGCACCAAACTTTGCGTCTGGCCATTACCTTGCTTTTCTGGGGTCGATAACCGAGACGAAGGGCACCCACGAAGCTATTCAAGCAGCTCTCCTGGCCAACGAATCACTTATTTTAGCGGGGATAACCGACAAAAATGGTCAGTATTTTCAGCAGAAAATTAATCCTTTTGTTGATGGCGACCGGGTGAGCTATATCGGCTCTCTGAACTTTGAACGGAAAAAGAACTTCCTGGCAGAGGCCAAAGCGGTTTTGATGCCAATTCAGTGGGACGACCCGCTACCTACGGTTGCTCTCGAGTCTCTTGCTTCCGGAACCCCGGTCATCGCCTGGAATCGCTCTTCGATGCCGGAAATAATTGAGAATGGCAAAACTGGATTTCTCGTGTCCTCGATAGAAGAAATGGCAGCAAGGGTAAAGGACCTCGGCAGAATTGATCGAAGGGCGTGTCGATCTCGTGTCGAGCGCTTATTCGATTCAAAACAAATGGCAACTAGATACGTGAACCTTTACAACGCTCTCTGTAACTCGTCCACCCCGCCGCCGTGCCGTTCCGATTAGAGCATTTCTCAAAAGCCGTATCCGATTCGGCACTTCCAGACCGCCCGCATTTGGGAAGATTCTTCTGAGAACTGCTTCCTCGGCCACCCATTCCTCCATGGGCAGATCGGCGTAGATGACGGAGCTGGTCGAGCAATTTCGATTATCCCGGCGAGTCCGTGGAGGTTCCGGGAGCGCGGCCCAGTGATTTCGTTCACATTACCAATTTGAGAACTCGGACTGTCCAGAATCTTGGCAATTACCGCTGCAACATCGGGCGCGTCATTGAGAAAGATTCGCGCCGCGCACAGAGGGTTCAGGGCTAGAGGCGTGCAAATGCCCGGCTTTCCGCTTGTAATCTTTTCGACACTCGTCCGACAAATAATTGATTGTGTTATCGCTGGTGGGGCAGATTTGGCTTGCGACCGGACGGAATAGACTATTTTTCAAGACACTCTGATATTTATGAAGAAAACCTCCACTTGGTTCGCGCTTAGAAACCCGGTGTTTTGCCGTCTATGGCTGGCAAGCGTCCTGTCGGGCACGTTCGTTTCGGCTCAGGAGATTTCCGGGTCATGGTTGATGAACAATATTGGAGGTTCGTCGTTTCAGCTCTCGCTCATGGCCACCGCGGCCTCCTCCCCATTCTTTCTATTCACGCCGCCGGCCGGCGTCGTGGCGGATATCGCGAATCGGCGAGTTGTGATCATGATCGCTTTGCTGTGGCAGGCAGCCTGCTCGGGATTCCTCGCTCTTGGAGCATGGACTGGAGTGATTACCCCCAACCTCGTGCTTGTTTGTATCTTCGCGCTCGGGATGGGGGTGGCGTTTTACGCCCCGGTATGGGGTGCTATCGTTCCGGACATCGCCAGCAAAGATGAACTGCCTTCCGCGATCACGCTGGGAGGAGTGCAGCTGAACCTCTCCGGACTTGGCGGCCCGTTGCTGGCAGGTCTTCTGCTGCCGCTGGTTGGCGTACCGCTTGTAGTTTCGTTCACGTCCCTCGCGTTTTTGGTCGTCGTTCTTGCAGTATCCCGGTGGAAGCCGAGTCAAGTGAAGTCGTTCGGCCCCCCCGAAAGCTTCATGCAATCTTTTGTCATGTCGATGCGCTATGCCCGTCACGCGCACGGTGTGAGGATCGTCATTTTCAGGAGCATGATCTTTTCGTTTGTTATTGCAATTATACCGGCGCTCCTGCCCGTAATTGCACTGAAGGAGATGCAACTTTCCGCTGCTCAGCTCGGTTTTTTGTTTACATGTCTGGCGGCGGGTTCATTGACGGGAGCAGTTTTCGCACTTCCGTACCTGAGGGCGAGGACCTCGCAGAATGCAATCACGTCAGTTTCCATGGCGATACTGGTTGTCGTACTGCTCGCGCTGGCTTTCCAGCGTCAACTGCCCGTTTTGATGCTTTGCGCATTTCTTGCAGGCGTGGCCTGGGCGCTGTCAGGAGCCGAGCTTTGGGTGGCTTTACAGCGCGTGATCCCCGGATGGGTGCGCGGACGGATGAACTCCCTGCAAATCATGTTGGGACAGGGCAGCATCGCGCTGGGTGCATTGGTGTGGGGCACGGGTGTGACGCATGCCGGTCTCACTCCAACCCTTTCCGCCGCGGCGATTCTTGCCCTTTTTGTGCTGGGCATCGGGCATTTGATTTCCATCAACTTCGCCGCCGAAGCCAGGGTGGAGGCGGCACCGCTCAATCCGCAGTGGAATTTCCCCGAACATCCTGACCACGATGACGGGCCGGTCACAATATCAATCAAATACATCATCGCTAAAGAGAACCGAGAGGAGTTTTACGGCTTGATGCAAGGAATTCAGGCTGCATTACGGCGCAACGGCGCCTTCCACTGCCGGCTTGAGGAAAGCCTCGATAGCCCGGGGCTGTTTCGCCTGGAATTCCAGCTGGCCACCTGGGCTGATCATATTCGCCAATCCAATCGAATGACCGTGGACGATCGAGATGTGTTCAATACTGCCTGGGATTTGCACGCGGGAAAAGCAAAGCCGCTCGTGCACTATTACCTTTCGAGCCAGAAATGCGTGTTTCCGAACAATTTTGGCTTTAGCGGGCTAACGTTCTCGACCACAGGAACGTTGCCGAAGCGGAAACCGGCTGCTACCAGACCCTCCGTAGCCACATAACGATCGCACGCTCGCGTTTGAAACAAGATCGTCGTCGGGAAACCGCCACGTAGAAGTCCGAATCCTCCGCGGTCTGCGTCCACGGATGGCACAGATGGCGAGAGAGGTTCTCGCAACGGCAGCGTTCGGGGTTGCGGAAGTTCGTGAAGGCGAGGGGTTGACTCTTCTTCTACAGTCCAAAAACCGCGAAGACGGCCGACGCGATACCCGCGATTCCGTTGCGATCGATAAAAAAGGATACTTAAGGCTCCGGAATCGCGATAATTCCGGTCAGTAACCGCCGTGCGGAAAGAAAGCCACGGTCTACTGGTTCTTTTCCCTATTCACCATGTTCTTGGCGGCGTCTTCGATGGCTTCTTCCGGAGTGCACATTCCACTCAATGCGATCTTGAACGCAGCTCCCATCGACATAAAAAACCGGCCCATCTGTGGGATGTTTGGCATCACTTCGCCATTCCTGGCGTTCTCGTAGGTTGCCTTGATAAGCGGACTCTTCGCGCTCATTTCCTCGGCCAGCGCCTGAACAGCGGGCACCCCGAGCGGCGCATCTGCATCAATCTTCCGCAAACCATAGGCAGTCACGACATATTTCTCCAGGAATAACACAGCGAGGTCCGAATTCGCACTCGACCGGTTGATCATAGCTGTGAGTACACCAACAAATGGCTTACCAGGGTTCCCATTGACACCGGGAACGGGTGCGAGGCCGAAGTCAACGCCCCCTTTGTGAAGGTTTGCCCAGGACCATGGACCGTTAATTGTCGTGGCAAGTTCGCCCGCGATCATTTTTTCGTCCGCGACGCTCTGGGTTGATCCCTTCGGAAGCACACCCTGCTTAATGAGACTTTCGATTGCCATCAAACCTTCGACGGCCCCGGGTGCGTCGACCCCCGTATCGGAAGGATCCCATCCGCTTCCTGTATGCTTGAAGGAGTAGGCTCCTGCACTCGCGAGAAAAGGCCAGCTTAAGTACGGATTATCGTATTCCCACATGATCGCGATTAACTCCGGATTTTTCGCTTTCAGCTCTTTGCCAAATGCAGGGAAATCCGCAAGCTGCGTTGGCGGTTGGCCGGTTACGAGCTTCTTGTTGTAGATCAAGGACACGCACTCGAGCGCCACCGGATACCCCCAGAGCTTGCCATTATGTGTTACGGCATCCCATGAAATTGGAATTAAGGTCTTCTTAAACTCTTCGCTCGGCTCCACCGGCTCCAGCAAGCCGGAATCCGCCCACTCACCAATAAGGTCGTGAGCCCAGAAGAAGATATCGGGACCTTTACCAACCCCTGCAGCCATTCGGACTCTATCGACGATTTCATTCTGGATTTCGACCTTGACTGGAACCCCCATATCGTTCTCAAACTCCTTTCCGAGCTCGGCCAACGCACGATAACCCCGATTGTCGGTGGTCCAGATGAGAATTTCGCCATCCGTCCACGCAAATCCGCGAACAGCGGACATAAGAAGTAAAGCAGTTAAAAAGATGTGTCTAATCATAGCATCAATTAATTTATTGGGGGGCCGGGGTGTTTTCGGAAGTTGGGTGCTTTTATTTATTCTATCGTCTTTGTAGCGAAATTGCGCCTGATTTGTCGAAATGCTGTGTCAGCGCTTGATCATGCCCTCCGTGGCGGGATCGAAAATCCTGCCCTTATCCATTTCGAAATAGGTCTGCACATCATCACTCCCGATTCATCACTCCCGATTGGAAGATGCGAGCGCGCTGAACACAGACGAAGGCACTTTCCAATCCCAGTCTTGAGAGAGAAGAGGAGACTCTGAACCCATAAAATCATGATGCGGTTCGATCTATCTATGGGAGGCAAAAATGAATATTCCAAAAAGACTCACGCAGTTTCTCGATGAGAACAATGTGCCCTACGAGGTTTTGCACCATGAAGCGGCGTTCACTGCGCAGGAAGTAGCGCACGAAGAACACGTTAAGGGCCGAAACCACGCAAAGGTTGTGATGATAAAATCAAACGGCGATCTGGCCATGGCAGTCCTGCCCGCCCACCGCATCATCGATCTCGAAAAACTCGAACACATCACCCAAAAAGCTGCCTCGATTGCAGCCGAAGAGGAATTCCACTCGCGGTTTCCTGACTGCGCAATTGGGGCAATGCCGCCTTTGGGTAATCTCTATGGTCTGTCCACTTATATCGAGCGCTCCCTGACGAAGGACGAGTTCATCGTTTTCGAGGCAGGCACCCACACCGACTCGGTCAAAATGAAATACTCGGATTACGAACGGCTGACGCAGCCTGTGATCGCGGATCTGGCGGTCAGGCTCTAGTGGCCGAGGACCGGAAAGATCTCGAAAGCGACTACGGATGGCAGAAGTGGACCGACAGCATCAGGACGAGGAAGAGTCCGGAGGGTAGCTTACCCTTGCTTCCATTTTTCTTGATTAAAAACGGAATCCTTGCCCAACGACAATAGGGGCCTCGACTCGAGCAAGCCTCTTCATCTGAAATATCCGGTTGGGCCCCTCGAGAGCTTCAAACTCCTATGGATAGAACCCTTAAAATGGCAGGCGCAACACAGGAGGTTCTTGGGACAGCTAGTCGTTGACTGATTGATCAGCGTTTCCGCTTTCGATCGGATTCATGGCGTGAGGCAGCTTCACCACGACTCTTGAGGGAATAATCTTCGAATTGCCAACGAAACTCGCGCCTTCTTCCATAACCAAACACGACGCCTTGAGATCGCCTTCGAGCACCGATTGAGCTTTCAGTTCGCAATAATCGTCGGCGGTAATGTTGCCTCTGATTTTACCGAAGATTCTTGCGGAATTAGCCTTGATGTGTCCAAGTATCTCGGCGTCTTCACCTACCGTTAGCGCACCGGTTGAATTGATTTCTCCGTCAACCCTGCCGTCCACGAAGAGCTCCTCGGTCAATGTGATGGATCCCTTAATCTCAATATCACGCGCGAGGAAGTTTTTGCTACATATCGTAATTTCCTCGGACGCGACAACGGGGACGTCTTTCGTGCGGAAATTCGATTGCTCGAGATTACCTCTGGCTTCAGGTTTCGATTCATTGGAGGCCACTTGTCCTGGTTGTTTGATCTTCCGTTGGGGGATATTGAATCCAAGATTCGAGATGTGCATTGATATTCGGATTTATCTATTGGTTGCGCGAAAATCTTTAAGCCGATGTCACAAGCCAAAGCATCTGCTTAACCCGGCTGTTGCCTCCGGCCCGTCGAGCTGTAGAGCGGTCGTCTAAATGCACACTCTTACCCTGCTCACCGGTATCCGCGCTTCCTCTGCAAAGCTACCGCATCGTCTCTTTGGATCTTGGTGGAAGGGATCTAACCGATCAATCACCAGCTCGTCGGGCCTTGCCTCGGACTTGCGAGTTCTGCCCCGGGCAGAGCGCTCGTCCACCTCGTGAATACGCGTTGCTCGGCCTCGGTTATAGGCTTCTGAATTAGCTTCTTTAGAAGCAGGAATAGTAAGTACTTCATGCGAAGATACGCGCAGCTTTTTTCATGCCATTGTCGTGAATCTTGACGTGGCAACGGATCCGGGTCGACCGAAGTTGGTCCGAACAATCACCGACTTCGAAGAGACCACGGGCGTCGTGGGTCCGCATGGCTTTTATGCGCTGCCGGGGCGGATGCTGGTGCCGTCTGCGTCGAACGCCAGGGACAAGGGCGGGCGCACGGCCATCGTGGAATACAGCAACGATGGTCGGCACATCGCCACGCATTGGATGCCTACGAACGGAGAGCCCAGTGGCGCGAAGATTGAGGGCGTGGCTGACGGGTACGGGTATGACGCCCGGGTGCTCCCACGAAAGAACGTAATGTTGAGTTTTTTTTGCTCGATTCCGACTCAGGGGTGAAACGCTCGTGACACGACCGACTCCGTCTCTTAAACAACGTCACTGATCAATGCTAACGGAGCAAGCCGACGCCGAGATCATTGGACGCAGACATTTCCCTCGAACTTGATTGGGTAAATGACAAAGAGTCGGTTCCTATTCTTCATTCCCCGAAATCAAGCGGCAATCTGAACTCTCCACGTGACCGCATTTTACAGGCCCGTAACCATGCCTCCTTCCAGCGCGATTATCGAAACCTGCCTCAGCGTGAAAGACCTCGACCGTGCGAGAAATTTCTACACGAAGCTCTTTGGCTATCCGGTGATGCATTTTGATGAGCGCTTCTGCGCCTTCGACGTTGCCGGCGAGCAAGTTTTACTGCTGTTCGTGGCGGGCAGCGATCCGGAGGGTTCGGTGCTGCCCTTCGGTTGGATTCCGCCGCATGGCACAACCGGAGCGAGCCATATCGGCTTCAGGATTTCTGAAGAAAGCCTTCCCACCTGGAGAGCCCAGCTAGCCGAGCTGGCAGTCTCAATCGAAAGCGAATTCCAATGGCCGACTGGCGGCACCAGCATCTACTTCCGCGATCCTGACGGGCATCTGCTGGAACTGCTCACGCCCGGGGTGTGGCCCACATATTGATCGACCAGCGACTCGACCCCCCTCCGATGAACCAACTCGACGTAGTCGCCAGATTTTAAGCGCCGTCCCGCGTCATCGATCCCCTTGATAGCGACCGGCCGGCAGAAACTCCTCTCCCATGAATCTGATTCGGAAACATCACATTTTCCGGGTTCAATCCACTTCCGGATCGCTTGAAGCAATTGCCGGAATTTCGGGAGCGAACGAGCAGTTCCGCTTCAGCCGAATGATTGGAAGGCGTCTGCGCCTCCGGAGACCCCGCCAAGGGAATCGAGGGCTTCCGCGCCTACTCGTGCCGAGACGTGATGCGCTCGGCGTCTGAAATCGAATGTCCGCCCTTCTCCAGTTCCACGCGCAGCCTTCGGAGGTCGCCATCAATGCGCAGAAGGAGTTCACGCACTTCCGGGTTGATCGCTCCAGGCTCCGGCGTGATCGCGAGTTCCTGCATGGTCGAAACGATGATGCCGATGAACAGGTTCAGAATCGTGAAAGTGGCGATCACGATGAAAGGGACAAAGAATGCCCATGCCCACGGATGCGCCTCCATCACCGGCCGGACGATTCCCATCGACCAGCTTTCTAGCGTCATGATCTGGAAGAGAGTGTACAGGCTGCCGCCCAGCGTTCCAAACCATTGCGGGTGCGTCTCACCGAAAAGCCGCGTAGCCAGCACGCCTGCGGTGTAAAAGAAAATCGCCATTACCGCGACGACACCGGCCAGACCGGGGATGGCGTGCAGAAACGCGGCGACCACAGTGCGCAGTGCGGGAACGACCGTCAGCAAACGAAGCACTCGCAGGACACGCAGCGAGCGCAGTACGGCCCAGGGACCCGCACCTGGCACAAGCGCCACCGCAACGACGACCGCATCAAAGACATTCCAACCGCTGCGGACGAAAGAAGCACGATAGGCAACGAGTTTGACCGCGATCTCGATGACAAATATCAAAAGGCAGAAACGATCAAGAGCTTTGAGCCATTGACCGTATTGCTCCATCAGCGACGCGTCGGTCTCTAGTCCCAGAATGACCGCGTTGAATCCGATGACGCTAACGACGACGGTTTGAACGGGACCGGACTCGACCCAGCGCGCCAAAGCGAAACGCCAGGGAGCAACGCGAGGCTTTCCTGATAAAAGGTGTAGGTCATCCTTACTCATGCGCTGTTACAGTAATTTACCCGCTCAGACACGCCCACTTACAATCAAATGGCGATCACCAATCATACGGACGGTAAAATGCGAGAGCCCGGCCGTTCGGAGCTGGACCACAATCTCTTCGGGCTCGAACGCCGCCAGTAGAGAATTGAAAAAATCACGCTGAAGAATTTCCGGCTCGCTGCCTACATACTGCGCCCGAAGACGCTCCGCTTCCGCGACTGTGGATGGTCGGCGCAAATCCATCATGAAAACCGGTGCCCGAGAAGCAGCAAATCTCCGCACTGAACGCCAGAGCACCTGCGGATCATGCAACTGGTGCAACAGACTGTTGCTGATCACGATATCATATTGCCGCAAAGGCATCTTAACATTGGGCAGCAGCCCCTCTATCAGTCGAACACGATCACGCACATTGCTGGCCCCTTCAAGCAAGTGCCGACTGGCTCGCAGCATCGCCGGGGAACCATCAACACCGTGCACCACGCAATCTGGAAACGCCCTGGCAATGCGGAACGTTATGTCACCCGGTCCACACCCTAGATCGATCACGGCGCCCGTTACATCCAGGCCGGGAAAGCTCTCCTGGAACAGCTCGATAAAACGCGAATGTGGCTGTTCGAAATCCGCACTTGCATAGGCGGCCGCCTGCGTCTCGTCTTCCATTAGCTCTGGCTCGAGAATTCGTCTCACTTCGTTGCTTCTACTCGCGAAAAGCTTTCAAAACGATCCCCGAAAATATCCGGATTTTTCGGCCGACGACCTTTCATCCCCGGCGGCGCCGCAATGAGTGCCGGTCAATGGTCAGGGTGCCCGGAGTTATTCCAACTCGGCTCTCGATACTCCATCAAGCCGCCACAGACCGGCCTTGAGAGCACATTGGAGCGCTTCGCGGAACTCCGACCGTGCAAGCGGGTGATTGATCTCACTGTAGCGCGGGTTGCACGTAACCTTCCACGCGGGGAAATACTGACCCATGACGTTGACATCCGTGTCGCGAGATAACTCACATGCCAGCCATCTCATGATCTTGCGCGTGTCATCGAGCAATCCTGGCATCACGAGGTGACGCACCAACACTCCTCGCAACGCCAGGCCCTTCTCATCCACGCAAAGTTCGCCAACCTGCCGGTGCATCTCCTCAAGCACAGCGAGCGCGGTTTGCGGATAATCTTCAGCACCAAGATACTTGCGGCCGTGCCGGGCGGCCCAAAGCTTGAAGTCCGGCATGTAAATATCCACCACACCCTCCATGAGACGTATGCTTTCGAGGCTGTCATAGCTGCTTGTGTTATACACCAGCGGAAGTCGCAGACCTTGTGCGATCGCGGGAATCAAAGCCTCCAGCACCTGGGGCACCACATGTTCGGACGTGACGAAGTTGATGTTGTGGCAACCGGCCGTCTGAAGATCGAGCATCAACGCGGCCAATTCCTCCGGTTGCACTTCCCTGCCCGCGCGCTGCTGGCTGATCTCATGATTCTGACAGAACACACAGCGCAGATTGCAACCGGCAAAGAATATTGTACCCGACCCGCGCCAACCACGCAGGCAATCCTCTTCACCAAAGTGAGGAAACGCGTTCGCGACGCATGCGTAGCGGCCTGTCCGGCAGACACCGGTTTTGTTGGCCAAACGATCCACCGCGCAGATTCGCGGGCAGACCCGGCAGGAATTAAGCGCCCAAATCGCCTTTTCAACCTTTTCCTTGAGCCGGCCGTCCTCGAACGTCCGCAAGTAGGCGGGAATGAATTCATCGCGCCGCAGCAAAAATCGGCGATCTCCATCGAGTTCGACCGGCGCGCTCACGTGAGAAACTAACACAATCCCGTTCCATGTCAGGCCGACTGCGCAGGATGCCGGCTCACAAAAATGGAATCGCGATAATCAGGAACCCGAGAAGTCTCTCCCGGATGGACATGTTGCCGGCGAAACAGGGGATTCTATTCCGGGAGGAATTGATGAAACAAAAATACCGCGAGCCAATAGCGCCTCGCGGAATCGGACTGGCACTCTGAGCTACGCGCAAGTACGATTCAGGCCCACCAGATAATAACCCCAATGCAAAGAATTCTTAACCACCTTTCACTCTCATGAGTAACGGCGTTCGTGAGTATGAAATCGAAGCGCGCTCAACGGATACTTTCGGGCGGCTAATCTGCAGCACACGCATTCATCATTTCGTTGTCGATGGACCTTCGCAGAACGGATGTCCGGGTGAAGCCCTGACGCCACCCGAGGTGTTCCTGGCCGGCGTAGTCACATGCGGCGTTGAACTCGTCGAAGTGTTTGCCAAGGAAAGGAACACGTCTTTGCGGTCTGCATGGGGGGTGATCTCGGCAACTCTGGATCGCAGCAATCAAACTCGGGAGGATGTGACTCTGTTCAACTCGGCCCGTCTCAAGTTTGTCCTCAAAGGAGTGAGCCAGGATGAGGGAAATGACCTGGTCGCATCCTTCCAGAAACGGTGTCCACTTTACGGCACATTGTCGGTAGCGACACCAGATCTCGAAACCGAGGTGACGGTCGAACCATGAGCGACGCCCCCGGAGCATCCCGATCCTGCCTTATGGTTTGATTCGATCGCGCATCCCGCCAAAAGCGAAGGTCCGCACCATATCCATTGCCATAAATTCGAGTGGGAAACCCAGCGGGATTGCGCTAACCTCGTTGAGCCGGCGAAGCTGAGCCTCATCGAGAGTCAGCTCGAGACTTTTCAAATCATCCTCCAGCTGCGGTAGCTTGCGTGCGCCGACAATCGGGATGACGGGCGCCGGTCGGTGACGGAGCCAGGCCAGTGAAACCTGCGCCGGAGACGCACCGATTTTCGTAGCCACCGCTACTACCTCGCGTATCGTCGCCAACTCCGCCTCTCCGATCCGCCCGAATTCCTTCATCATTTCCGTGCTCAGCCGAGCGTCTCCTTCGGCCCTATTCTCCGGAAGATACTTTCCCGTCAGCAAACCGCCCTTGAGCGGCGACCAGGCAAGCACGGTCATCCTGTCCTCCTTCGCAAGCGGGATCAGTTCGCGTTCCACTGTCCGCTCCAGCAGGCTGTATTCGATCTGCAGCCCCACATAGCGGGTCCAACCTCGCAGCTCTGCCAGCATGTTCGACTTCGCCACGACCCATGCCGGCGCGTCGGACACCCCGATATAGAGCACCTTGCCTGAGCGCACCAGATCATCAAAGGCCCGCATAACCTCTTCAAACGGTGTGATCTGATCCCAGACGTGCAGCCAGTAAAGATCGATGTAGTCCGTGCCCAGGCGCTTCAGACTGGCCTCGACCGCTTGCATCATGTTCTTGCGCTGGTTTCCTCCGGCATTCGCGTCAGCGCCGGGAGCGTGATTGGTGTATTTCGTCGCCACCACGACCTCTTCGCGATGACTTGCGATAAACTCGCCCACGAAGATCTCGCTCGTGCCGTTGGTATAAAGATTGGCCGTATCAATGAAATTGCCGCCCGCTTCGCGGTATCGCTCGTAGATCTGGCGCGCCTCATCCTTGCCAGAACCCCATCCCCAGTCCTCACCAAAAGTCATCGTCCCGAGGCAAATGTCCGAAACTCGCAGGCCGCTCCGGCCGAGCAACTGATAATTCATCGCAGTCATACGTTCGGAATTCGCGTCAATGCAGTGCCACGGATGTCCTCTGCGAGTTAAAGCAGTTCAGCTGAGTTCGGATCAATCGATTTTCGGGTTATAATATCGCGCGGCTTGAGATCTAGTTTGACCGCCTCCGCGGACCGGGCGGCGCTTTCCCGCTTTTCAGAATCCTCGTTGGTCATGGTGGACGAGCGGAGAAGCGACATGCCCAACGGTTCAAATGAAGCGCTCATTGTGTTGGCTGTATACATACCGCCGCATGAATCGGAACCGGGACTCGCATGTTGTTCGATTCCTTCGAAGTCTTCCCTCGTCATTGATCCTGCGTGGTAGGACCCGACCGCTTCGAAAGCAGACACCAGCGAAAGATCCCGTCCCTTCCAACTGCGGATCTCCGGGTTGCGCCCACCATCTCTTGAGCAAGTCACGTGGATTACTCGCAGCGCAAAGCCGGGTTCCGATTTCCGAGGCGATGAAACTTGTCGCCCACGGATCATCGGACATCCATCGGATCTACCACAAGCTCTCCGTTGAAGACATTATGTCCGTCCCGATGGTGCAACTGCCCGAGCCAAGCGAGCCTCCTCCCGGAAATCCGGGTGCGTCCGCATCCACTCAAACGCCTCCTCCACAGTGATACGGTTTCCCCACATCGGCAGACCGGCGGCGGTGGGAAGGGAGGATGCAACGGTAATGAATGTGCGGGTCTTCATGGAGAAATCGGCCGGGGCGTCCTGCCTTCGGAAATGCTCGAAGAGCTGGCGGAAGAGACGCTCTTGGCGGAGAAACCAAGCGTCGAGCAAACAGAGGGCGACAACCGGAAGCTCTAGGACAAAGAAGTACGGGGGTCTCGCTTCGCCTTGGACCCCATAAGCCGGTCTTGCAGGTCGGAGCAAACAGAATCAGCCAGGCTCTCACTGTTCGCAATTAACGCCCAACCGATCGTCCACGCCGCGTTGAACTGATTACTGCATCTGGAATTGAGCCAGCCATCGTACATCATGAGGGCTACTGCATGCTCGATCAAATTTGAGGTGATGCGAAGTGTAACGCGCAGTTGCTCCAGCCGATAGACAAGATCTCTCGCCGCGAATCTCGACTTCGGACTGGAATCTGTCAGCACATGTGTCGGCACATCCATCGCATCTCGGTAGGAGACGGGCGGCGCGCAGGTAGACGCGTGCCGACTAGCCCGACTTTCGCTACTGGAGGCCAAAATCGGCGATTTTCGGCCTTCGATTGCCCGCGAAGCCGCATAGATCCAAGGTGCCGAGTTCAAAAGCCCGTGTAGGGGAGATCTAGCCTCTTCCCAAGCCGATTTTTGCGCCTACAATGGGCAAGCGTTATGTATTTGAAGTGCAATCGACGCAAGAAAGACGGCAAGGTTCACTGTTACTGGAGCATCATGGAGAACCGGCGCTGCGCCGGAGGCAAAGTCGTCCAGCGGCCAGTGCTGTATCTTGGTGAACCGAAGCGAAGCGTAGATGGACTGCCGAAGGCAGCCCCGAAGGGGTGGAGCGAAGCGACATCAAATCAACGACAGCCAGCGCGATGCATGGATTCGTACCATCGAGGTCTTCGATGAGGATCGTGGCCGGCAGGGCCGGCCAACTCCACATCGAAGTCCATCGCGGATCGCGGCCAGCGGTGGATCGAGCACTGGAGAGTCTTTTCGAACACCTCAACGAGATGGCCTTCATTTTCCCAGGAATCGAATGCCATCGAAGAGGTGCGGGACGGGATGGCAAACGTTGTGGGCGATCCAATCGCCGGTCCGCCGGGTGCACCGCTGGTGGCAGGCCGGGCAGAAATGGTCGAGGCGATTTCGCTGCTCGATCTGTTGCGGTTCCTTGGGTTAGGATGCCGCCGGGTCGAAACCCTCCCGTCCGATGACACGTCTCCGCAAGCGCCTTCTCGCCCTCGTGCTTGCGCTGATTGCGGTCCTGATTGTCTCCGCACTGCTCTACATGGGGGGAATGAGTCAGTTGGAGGACAAGCCGCGGAATTTCTTGCAGTCGATCGAGTGGGCTGCCGAAACGCTCTCGACCACCGGATACGGTTTCGACAGCAGTTGGCAGCACCCGCTGATGGTTGCTCTGGTGGTGGTGGTGCAGTTCCTCGGTGTGTTCCTGGTCTTCCTGATTTTCCCGATGTTTCTGATTCCTTTTCTCGAGGAACGGTTTGCGACCCGCCTGCCCGGTGACTGCGCGAGTGCCCGCGATCACGTATTGATTTTTCGCAATGGTCCCGCTGTCTCTTCGCTTATCGAGGAGTTGAAATTGGCGGGAGTGACGCCCGTGATTATCGAGGAGGACGAACCTGAGGCCCGGCGGGTGCAGGAAACCGGGACCCGCGTGGTTTATGGGAGCCTGGAAGGACAAGTGATGCAGCGCGTCGCCCTTGCATCCGCCCGCGCACTCATTCTCAACGGCAGCGATCACCGCAATGCGGCTGCCGCCATGACCGCGCGCCAGCTTGGTTACAAGGGCAGCGTTCTCGCGCTTGTCGAGACCCCGCTGCATCGCCAACCGACCATTCTCGCTGGCGCCACCTCGGCCTACACACCGCGGCATGTCCTCGCCGCTGCGCTCGCCGCCCGTGCGAGCCGCAAGGTCAGCCCAAGCGTGGCCGGCGTGCAGAAGCTGGGGCATAGGCTGCAGGTCAGCGAGACACTCATCCCGCCTGGGAGCGCGGTTGCGGGGAAGACGCTCGAGGAGGCGAGAATTGGAGAAGAGCTGGGCGTGACGGTCATCGGACAATGGGTTGGCGGCCACCTGATCGCACCGCCGGCGCCCGACATGCGGCTCGAGCCAGGAGGGATTCTGATTGTGGCGGGCAGCATCGAGGACACCGAGCGATTCACTGATCTCTGTGGGGGATCCAGCGCGAACCGCCGGCACGGTCCGTTTGTGATCGCCGGGTTTGGCGAGGTCGGCGGCAAGGTTGCGCAGATGCTCCATGACGCGGGGGAAAGAACCTGCGTCATTTCTCAAGCTGCCGCCGAGGGGGTGGATGTGGTGGGGAATGTGCTCAATTCCGAGCTTCTGGAAAAGGCGGGCGTGGGGGAAGCGCAGTCGGTGATTCTGGCCTTGAGCGAAGATGCCACGACGTTGTTTGCTACCGTCATCCTCAAGGATCTCGCGCCGCATGTGCCCGTCATCGCCAGGGTCAACGGCCCGGAAAACGTCGAGCGCATTCACTGGGCGGGCGCCGATTTCGCCCTGTCGATCAGCCAGGTCACCGGCCAGATCCTGGCCCGCAAACTCCTCGGCAAACAATCCCTCGCGCTGGACCAGACGCTGAAAGTGTCGATGGTTTCGTCGCCGGAACTCATCGGCAAACACCCATCCGACCTCCGCATCCGCCCTCGCACCGGCTGTTCGGTGGTGGCAGTCGAGCGCGGCAGCCAATTGCTCGTCCATTTCGACCGCGACTTCCGCTTCGCCGCCGGCGACTCCGTCTATATCTGCGGCAGCGAGGAAGACACCAGGAAATTTGCCGGCGTTTTCCCCGCGGCAAGCTGACCGTATCCTCCCAAGTAGTAGTACGTCCCCCCGCAGTCGGCGCGGCCGAACATCCGGCATCGGTTCATTGCTCCCTCCATGGCGAAGAGGATAGTCCGGTTCGGTTTGACCGATTCCCCCGCAGTAGCGGACTTCGCCGGCTCATGAGAGAATCCGAGCGCGTTGCGCATTCACAGTCAAACTACTGATCGTTTCGCTGACCATCAACCCGTTTTTGAGGCCAACTATTTCATAAGGTAGCTCAAGTTGAGCAACTTGCGCATGGCAACAGGAGTCATGCCATCGTTTCTAGCAACACTCCCGCATGACGAGCACCGACTTCCTGCCGCCGACCGCCTGTGAAGATCATGGCATGACCCCTTTCGCCGTGCATCGTGATCGTGGAAGAACCTCACGCTGTCTAGTCTAGTCGCAATTTGCTCGATGACGAGAGCATCGGTCCCAGTGTGGTGATCCTCGTAGCAAGGTCAGGCATTCATACACCTGCGCCTTGCTGATGTCGGGGAAGCAGTTCGCGGAACAGACGGAAATTTCACCATTTCTCCGTTCTGCAGAAGGCCAATCACGTCATTAACTCCGATGCGGGTGCCTTCGATGATGGTCTTGCCGCCGTATACGCTGGGCAGGTTGACGAGGATAACGGTAAGAGTTCGCCGGCTGCGCCACAATTTCGCCACCACATTTCTCATCGCCGTTGACGCCCGGCAGGTGAGCACTTTTCAGGGCCACAGCAGACCTCATCCACCAAGGTTTGGTGGAGAGCCGGAAAGGGCCGCATCCAAGCCCCCAACCGAGGGACGTTGACGACGTCGCGAATCGATCTCTGCTACGTTTTGCTACGTTTGATACGTAAGTATATGAAAATCAACAAGAGCGGGTGAAGGGAATCGAACCCTCGTGTCCAGCTTGGGAAGCTGGCGTTCTACCATTGAACTACACCCGCGTATCAATGTTCCGCCTCATCGTTCTAATACACCGCTCCGCCGCGATTCGAGAAAATAATTCTCTTTCCTCTCGTAATCGCAAAAACCAGGTCTTCGGCACCGCGTTCGACCCGAAAATTGATTTCGTATTACCACCTTGCTGGTCACTGTTCAATCCTTTCCACACAGCCCCAGCAGGAATTCGTAGCCAACCTAGCCATTTAATTCGTCACTCGCGCAATTCAAGGTAGGTCGGACTGCGATCGCCGGATCTTGCGCCGTCCATCGACTGAATTCTCATCTGCTTGAGCGCCCACGAACCGTCGTCGAGTTTCTGTATGTTCCTGACTTCGAAACGCTTGATGAGTTTGCCCGATCGGTCGTAACCCTCCATCCGCGTCAGTGCACCGCTTCCCTTGTCTACCCAAACCCGGACAGATGCATAGTTAGAAGAACCGCGTCCAGGCGCAATCAACGAAATCTGCCAGCTTTTCCTGCCTGCAATGATGATCCTTTCTCCCTCCAACTTCGCCAGGTCCCAGAATAGAAACTTCATCGCCAGATCTTCGTAGGTGATATCGGTCCCATCGATACGATCCTTGAGCCTGGCTCCGCGCACTGCGTCGCCGGATTCTTCCAGAGTTGTACCGCGATTGCCGAGTTTCAGCACCAGAGGCGGCCGGCCGTCGGAAAAATCGTAGCGAATCAGATCCCCACGCAAAGTGAGCTGGAAAGGAATTACACGGCCTTCATTGCGAAGCCTTCCCGTGAAAACTCGATTCTGACTGCGCGGCACAAGACGCGCTTCGCCCATGATTTCCGCGACACTCGGTCGCGCTGCCAATGCTTCCCCCGAAACGCAGGTGAACAAAAGCAGGATGGCACAGAACAACGCAGAAAATCGCATCTTTACTTGGAAAATGGTCGTCATAGCGTGAAAAAGTTCCTTGTTAATTGTGACCGCCTGGATTTCCCAGCCAGCATTTTCTGACTTTTCCGCTCGCTACGGACGGATGTCCAGTGTCGCGGAGATCTATTGTCCAATCAGCGCCCGCGAGGAGAAGTATTTCTAATGACCCGCCTGTTATTCGTCTTTCTCGGCGTTCTCACGCTTCTTCGTCTCGCTTACATCGGGCAGATGGAGCTGGCACCGGACGAGGCCTACTATTTCATGTGGTCCGAGCGGCCTGATATATCCTACTACAGCAAAGGCCCAGGTGTCGCGACAGTGATTCGGGCTGGCACGGCGCTTTTCGGGGTCAACGAGTTTGGAATCCGGTTTTTCAGCCCGATCTTTTCCCTTGCCACAAGCATTCTGGTCTTCCTGCTCGCGCGACGAATTTACGATGCGCACGTAGGTTTCTGGGCGGTGCTTCTTCTGAACGCTACTCCTATTTTCAACGTGGGCAGCCTGGTAATGACGATCGATCCCATCTCGATCTTCTTCTGGACGGCTGCAATCCTTACGTTCTGGCTTGCGCTCGAAAAAACGCCAAATTTCAGCCTGTGGTGGCCCACAACCGGTCTGATGATCGGACTGGGTTTTCTCGCGAAATACACCAACGCGATGGAATTGCTTTCAATCGCTCTCGTGCTGGGGCTATCGAATAGGTGCCGAGTTCATTTTCTGCGGCCGGGCTTTTATCTGATGCTGTTGTTCTTCGCGATCTGCACGTTGCCGCCGATCGTTTGGAACGCCCGTCACGAATGGATCACCTTGGCGCACCTGAGCGCACGAGGAGGACTGGACAGCGCGTTTTCGCTTCATCCCTCAGAGTTTCTCGAATTCCTCGGTGCGCATTTCGGCGTTTATTCTCCGCTGATCTTTGGCGGAATGCTCGCAGCCCTCGTGGCCGCATGCCGAAGGTTTCGCATTCAATCAAAACCACGTTTTCTGCTCTGCTTCGGCCTGCCACTGGTGATCCTCTATTTCACGCTCGCCCTGAAGGAGGCCGGGGAAGCGAACTGGACGGCGCCCGCGTTCGTAAGCATCGGGATTCTGACCGTCGCTTTTTGGATGAAACAGGCGGAAACTCGCACATGGATGAGACCGTTCGCGGTCGTGGGAATCGCTTTGGGCATGGCGATGAGTCTAATTATCATTAATATTGACGCTATCCGCGCCGTGGGGATCTCCCTCCCCTACTCCGCTGACCCGAGCGCGCGACTGCGCGGATGGAAATCGACGGCAGAAACGATCGAAGGGATTCGCAAAGACCTTGAGGCGAATCTAGGTAAACCGGTCTTTCTCATCGCAGACAGCTATCAAACCGCGGCTGCACTCAGTTTTTACATGCCGGATGCGCCGGTCGAAGGACCGGACCACCCAAAGGTATACATTCCAGAATCTCAAAACATAGAAAACCAATTCTCCTTCTGGCCGCGGTACGACGAATTCCTCGAACGAAAGCCGGGCACTGAAGCGAACGATATCTATTACACCGAGGAGGCCGGAACCAATCCCTTCATGGGCCGAACGGCAATTTACATAACAACCCAAAGCCGTGAAAATCCCCCAACCCCAATCCGTAATGGTTTTCGTGATACTGAAATTCTCGGCTTGTTTGAATTGAAACGCCGCGGACTACCGCTTCGGCAGGTCCGCCTTTTTACCTGTCACGACTACCAGACACTCCCCCTATGATTCCCGAAGCAACCAACCCTGCCGTCTCCGTAGTGGTTCCCCTTTACAACGAACAGGACAACATTGCCACACTGCAAAAGGAACTCGCCACCGCGCTGGTCAATATTGACCATGAGATTATCTTCGTGGACGACGGCTCCTCAGACAACACACTCGCCCACATCGAGAGAACACCAGATGTCCGAGTACTTGAATTTGTGCAAAACACCGGCCAGAGCGCCGCAATGTATGCGGGCATCAACGCGGCGCGCGGCGATGTGATCGTGCTGCTCGACGGCGACCTCCAGAACGACCCGAAAGATATCAAACTGCTCCTCGACGAGATCGATAAAGGCGCTGATCTCGCCTGCGGGTATCGTGCGGAACGACAGGACAGTCTTTCGAAGAAGATCAGCAGCCGCGTCGCAAACGCCGTTCGCAGCCGCTTCACCCGCGACGGAGTACGGGATACCGGATGCACGCTCAAGGCCATGCGCCGGGAATGCCGCGAAATGCTCGTCCCTTTTTACGGGATGCATCGTTTCATCCCGGCCCTTGTGAAAGGCGGTGGCTACAAACTGATCGAAGTGGCTGTCAGCCACCGCCCTCGGACGGCTGGCGTCACCAAATACGGATTTGGGAGTCGTGTTTTTAAAGCGACGGCAGACATGTTCGCCGTCCGCTGGCTCCTATCGCGTCAATTCAAGATTCGTCTGAAGGAACCTTCCGCGTAATGGGAAAATCCCGAGAAATCCGCTTGCGGGAATCCATGATCATCCTAATGTGCTTGCAATTCAAATCGCGGGGTGGAGCAGTCTGGTAGCTCGTCAGGCTCATAACCTGAAGGCCGCAGGTTCAAATCCTGCCCCCGCAACCACCTTTCTACTCAGTAAGGTGCTTATTTTTAGGAGGCTCCTTCTCCATCTGAAACTGAAATGTCATTGTTTCGCACGGGTTCGCACGGTACTGGAACGATCAAAATTTGTCCGCTTTTTGTCCGCTACTTGGGCCGGATATCGTGTGTCGCCCTTTCACGGCGGCGACACGGGTTCGATCCCGTTAGGGTCGCCACTCTGAAAAGTCATCAAGTAGCTGATTTCAAGAGACTTCAACAGTACTTGATCCGCGCGCATGCTCTCGAATAAAAACGCGTATTGGTGCCAGCAATTGGCAATTTATTGGCACCAAATTGGCACCAGATTTAATACCGATTCTCACACTTGCATCTCCTAAAGGCATTATCCCTCGATTGATTCGGCTTTTCTATTCTGCTAAAAGCAGTTTTGCTTATTCTCAATGCGCACATGGGGTTGGACTCGCCGAATCTCACTCTGACTGTTTTTTGGGAGAATGCACAGGCAGCCGCCCGAAGGAGGTCGCCTACAATACCGCCATCCCTATCGAGATCTGCGACTTCATGAACGCGATTGATCGGCAAAAGGCTGAAATAAACGAAAGCGCCGTAAGTCTCACACATGCGAAACTGGGAGTCGTGCTGATTTCGATCCGATTCCCGCCCTTGGCCGACCAACAGCGCACCGTGTTCGAGGTGGAGCGGCGACTGTCGGTCATTGAGGAATTGGAAGCAACGGTGGCCGCCAACCTCCAGCGCGCAACTCGACTGCGACAGTCAGTCCTCCAACTTGCATTCTCAGGAAACGACGATTCACTGTGAAAGACGCAATTGACGAACTCGGGCCTGCCGCCGCTTGGATCGCTCAATTCAAGTCTGCAGACTTACGACCTGCGCAGGCACTTCTTCGGAGTCTGCGGCTCGTCTCGTTTACCGAGTTCGAAGATGCTATCGCCAGCGAGATCGCGCGAATAACAACCGAAACATCTGGCCGAATCGCTGTATTCCCAGTGGACAAGCGCGTGGTCGCACCATCCAGACTCCCCAGCAGCGCCGACAAGATTGGATATATTCTCACAAGTTTAGAACGAAGGTTCCCCAACCGAGTTCGCGTGCGCCTCACAATAGAATCGATGAGGAACGAGAAGATGAAGCATCTCGTTCTGGCCGACGATTTCATCGGCACAGGCAGTCGCATTATTCAGTATTGGAATGCATGGGCAGCGCCGTCGCTGAAAAGCTGGCTTTCATATCACAAAGTCTCGCTCTGGCTCGTCGCTTATGCTGCGCACGAAGGCGGTATTCACAGAATACAAGAACGAATTACGTACCTGGAAACCATTCGAATTCGAGTTTCAATTCCGCTACCTGCTGTGTACTCGTTCTTAAACCCTATGGTTGCTGAAATCTGCGATTCTTATGGTAAACTCACTGGCCGTGACAGAGCTGCTCGCGGCGTCGGAGGCTTGATGTCTCCAGTCGTGTTCCAGCATGGCTGCCCAAACAACGCACCTGCCATTCTCTGGGCAAGCGGACGTGCATGGAGGCCACTATTTCCGAATCGTGGTAACCGTTCACGGTGTAGTTTGAAAAAGGTGAAGAAAAAGCTGGAGTCTCATTTTCGGTGGGTTTACGAGTGGGGGCGATGGAGAAGGAGATCATCGTTCGCGGACGCAGGATTGGAGCGGCGGAAGTCGCGTTCATCCGGGGGCTGATTTCGAGTGAGGGGGTGCAGGGGCGCACGCATGTCTCGCGGGTTCTGTGTCGGCGGTGGGAGTGGCGTCAGGCCAACGGGAGCTACCGGGAGATTGCCTGCCGGGACTTGTTGCGGCAGCTCGATCGCAAGGGTCTGATCGTGCTGCCGGCGATGCGCAAGCCGGCGCGGCGGCCGGGATGTAGCAACATCGTGGCGCCCCTGCCGCCGATGGACACCGCATGCTGGAAGCACCGCTTTCGCATATCCGCGGGCAGGTCCGCGTCGAGCTGGTCAAAGGCAACGCAGGGGAGCGGCTCCACAACAGTCTGGTAGCCCGTTATCACTACCTGGGATACCGGCAGCCCACCGGGGCCACGCTCAACCTAACTTCCCCCTGAAAAGGCCGGAATCACTGATAAACTCAGGGCGTCCGAATTTTTTCGGGCTACAACTGGGCTGTGTCGGGAATTTCGGCCCACGTTGGCGGGGCCGCGAAGAGATGGAGGAGGTCGAGTTTGGCTAACAGGGCGTTCAGTTCGGCAGGCACCCTCGTGAGGCGGGCCAGAAGCGGACGGCCGTGCTTTGCGACCGAGATGTAACCGAGACGGATGCTTTGGAGTTGGCGCAGAATGCGTGTGACTTCCCCGATTTCTCCCCTCGTGCGCCACTGGCGAGCCAGGCGCGCGCTGATCCAATAGGCCAGAAAGCAGATGCGAATGTGATTGAGGACGCGTTCGGGTTTGTAGTGGAAGACGGGGCGCACCTGCAGGTAGCTTTTGAATTCGCAGAAGGCTTCTTCGACTTCGAGCAGATTTTTGTAGTGGCGCTGGACAACGGGGGCATCAGCTTTCGCGGGAGTAAGATTGGTGTGGAGAAGATACCAGCCATCGTGGGCACTCTCGGCGGCAATCACCCCGGCTTTGCGTTCCCAGCGCAGGATGCCGGACTCATCGACGCGGTAGGTGAAGTATTTGTGGGCCTTGAGACGCTGCAGGGCTCGCCCCGCCTGGCTGGCGATCTTCTGCGCGTCGGGTTTGCGCCGTTTGACGCGAGCGATTTTGCTCAATGCGGCCTCCGCTTTGCTGATACGGGCTTCGCGTCGCTGCCGGTCGCCCTCCTTGCGCCACGGGCCTCCGGCAATCACGTAGCGCTTGCCTTCGTGCTCAATTTCCAGAAGGCGAGTGGAGTCGCTGAGTTCGAGCTGCTGATCCTGCGGCAGTTCTTTGAGCAGCGCTTCAAGAGTGGCGTTGGAGAGCCTGGTGACAAAGCTGATCCCCTCAGCTTCGAGTACTTCGAGGTTAATTCTGCTGCTCATGCCCCCGTCGAACACAAACACCGCCTCGGCGATTGCGAAGCGGCGCTGGAGGATTTTCAGGAAGCTTTGCAGCGTGGAAGTATCGGCGCGGTTGCCGCGCAACACCGAGAGGTGGAGGGGCGTTCCGGCGGTGTCGGTGGCCACGGCAAGGATGATCTGGGGACGGTCGCCACGGTGGTCGCGGCTGTGTCCGTAACGGGCAAAATGGTTCGGGCCGGCACCCTCAAAGTAAACGCTGGTCAGATCGTAGAGCACCAGGCTGACCGGCTCAGTAAAGGCTCCGGCAGCGAGGCCTTTTTCCAGAGCACACCAGTGGCCGGTGAGGGCGTCCATGGCCTCGTAGAGATCGTCCTCGTCAAACTCCTCGCCGCATGGCAAGCCACAGGCCGATGCCAGGAGGGTTCCGCGGGCCTGCTCTTTGAGAGCAAGCTTGGCGCAGGGAAAAAGCAAGCGTGAAAAGACCATTGCTTTGATGAGAGAGCGCTCCCGCACGGTGCCGATCCCCTCAAGGAGTTGATCCAGCCCCATGGCTTTCCAGGCCTCGACGAGAACGGCCAGACCGCCGAAATCCAGGGTGCGCTCGAGTTCGAGGGCTTCTGTTTCAATGAAGGTGCGCCCAGAGAGGGAATCCGCGACGAGCTGCCGCACCTCGGGAGGCAATTTGGAGATGTTACAGACGGTGCGTGAGCGCGGGCCTTTGAGAGTGCGAAAGGACTCGCGAACCAGGAAGGTGACATAGGTTTTGCCGTTGCGACGGGATTTGGTGGCCTGAACGAACACTTGCTACCAATCTAAATGAATAAATATGACACCGAAACACAAAAGAACAACAAACCGCGAAATATTACTTGCTATCTCCCGGTATCGTTTTGTTGATTTTGAGGCACTTAGAAAAAATTCAGGGGGAAGTTAGGTCAAGTATCTTTGCTAGCCGCGAGCGCGTCGTCGCCGCCCTGGGCTTCGGCCCGGCGGCATGGAAGGTGGCTTGCCGGGACGCTTTCATCGGCTGGGAACCCGCCGTCCGTGAAGCCAATCTGCCCGGAGTCGTCAATAACGACCGCTTTGTGATCCTGCCCTGGGTGCGGGTGCCACATCTGGCTTCCTTCCTTTTGGGACATTGTCTGCGGCGGCTGCGGCGCGACTGGATGGCACACTACGCCACGCCTATCGTGCTGGCGGAGACGTTCGTCGAGCGTGAGCGCTTTGCAGGCACCTGTTACCGCGCGGCCAACTGGCGCCCGCGGACGCGGCCGTAATGACCTGGTGAAGCTCATTGCCAGGGTCAGTTGCGCCCTGCAGGATCCCTACCAGCACCTCATGGTCGCGCTGGCCAACGAATCTGCGCTGCACGTCGACGAAACCGGCCACAAGGACAACGGCAGGCGATTGTGGACCTGGGTGTTCCGCGCCGAACTCTACGTGCTTTTCAAGATCGAGGACACCCGCAGCTCGCAGGTCCTTATCGACGTGCTGGGCGAGGAGTTCAACGGAGTACTGGGCTGTGACTTCTTCAGTGCCTACCGCAAATACATGCGCGAGTTCGATGTGCGGGTGCAGTTCTGTCTGGCCCATTTGATCCGTGAGATCCGCTACCTCTGCGGGCTGCCCGAGGGTCCCGGTCCGGCCTACGGGCACAAGCTCCTGGAAGCCATCCGGGAGATGTTCGCACTGATTGCGCGAGCGCAGGACAAAGGGCTGAAGCGCGAAGCGATCCGCGGCCCACTGGAAGCGGCCCGCGAGCGGATCCTGCAGGTGGCACGCCAGGAGGCCCCCGCGGAGCGCACCGGCAGCGCGGGACTTCGGGCTGCGTATAACCTCGCGGCGCGGCTGGAGAAATACGGAGCGTCCTATTTTGAGTTCATCACCACGCCCGAGATTGAGCCGACCAACAACCCGGCCGAGCAGGCTATCCGTTTCATCGTCATCGACCGTCTGATTACCCAGGGCACCCGCGGGGCAAGCGGCCGCCAGTTCTGCGAGTGGATCTGGACCGCGCTCGCCACGTGCGCCGTCCAGAAACGTGACGTACTAGCCTACCTGACTGCAGCAGTACAAGCTTCATTTCGAAACGAGCCGGCACCCTCGCTCATGCCCGCCGGTCCCTGAGCCCGTTCCGCTCCCACGCTCATGGGGAGATCGCGACTACTTGTTTGAATTGACAAATCACACTGGCATGAACCCGGTGAAATTGGTGGTGAAGCTCAACGAGGACGAGCCCTTCGTGAAATCGGCAGAGCACGACCTGAACATGCGAATGAAAAACACAGGCATCCCATAGCCGGGTAAAACGGGGATGTGCTCCCTGAATTCATGCGGATCGGCGGGCTTTTGAAGCGGAAGTGGCGTTGAAGTTTTTGTGGTCCCTTTCAGGGCGGATCGCTAATGATGCGGAGCTGCTGTCCCATGGAAAATCCTTCAGAATCCCGGCAGATAGGCTTCCTGCGGCGTGCCCAGCATTCGGAAACTGCCACTGGCTGTCCCATAACGCTCCAGCAGCGCACGCAGGTCGAGTTTCCTCCATAGCACGCTTCGTATCGCTGTGAAGAGACGGTTGAAGCTATGCGACCAGTCCGAAACGAATGCCAGATAACGCAGCAGCAGATAGACGAGCAGGGCCGTCCAGACCTGCCAGCGTATCGCGTTCACGCTGTGGCCCAGAAAGTCGCTGAGCTGGAGAGTCTGCTTGATCTGCTTGAAGAACACCTCGATCGACCAGCGACTGCGGTAGAGATCCGCCACACTTCGCGCACTCCATTCCAGGTTGTTGGTCAGAAACACCATCTCGACCTCTTTGCCCTCGACTTCGACCAGCGCTACCACGCGGCGCATCACTTCGGGGTAGGTCTTCTTCGACTTCGCCGAGGTGAGCACGATGAGATCGTCGCGCAGGATCTTTCTGTCTCCGCGCTTCCTCCGCTTCCTGACCCGGTATTTCATGTTGTCCTTTGCCCGTGTGACCCAGAATACACCCCGTCTTGCGAGGTCAAGGAGATGCGGAAAGTCCACGTAAGCCTTATACGAAGATGACGATCTCGCCTGGAAGGATGTCTGCGCAAACCTCGCGCGCCCGCCCAACTTGGGGAGGTGTTCCGCCGGTTGGCGGAACAGAAGGGCTGCAAGATTGAGGAAGGACACGTGATGGCCGACCACGTCCATATGCTCGTGAGCATACCGCCGAAACTGGCGGTATCGAGCGTAGTGGGATATTTGAAGGGGAAGAGCGCGATCCATGTGGCGCGGCATTTCCTGAAGAGGGAGCGCAACTACACCGGGCAGCACTTTCTTATTTAGCTTTCTAAGAATTCGACGGTTCGCAGAACCGCCCGGATACCGCGGTTGATCTCGTTTGGGATCATGTTCTCGCCAGTCTAGTGTCGCAACATTATCGACTCCCGGGCCTCCGCGCTGCGTGACATGCGCATCCTCTGTATGACCACTAATCCCGCAACAATTCCCGGGCGTTGGCTATCAATCGGTTCGCCACGTTTGGAGAAACACTGAGGATCTCCGCAACTCTGTCTGGAGGCAAATTAACGAACTGGTCAACCCGGGTTACTCCTGCAGCCACCAGCAATTCGGCCCGGGCGTCGCCAATCCCGTTGATTTCCCGGAGATTCAAGATGTTCGGCCCGCCGTTCCCCCCTCCAGGTGGCAAGAGTTCGACATCGAAATTTTCTTCCGCCGTCGTTCCGAGCAACTCCGCACTGACGGTGTAGTTGCCATCCCGAAGGCCGGTAAACGAAAAGTGCCCGTTGCTATCGGTCCTTGCCAAGTCGAAGACCGGTACAGCCGGGCCACTATTGGAGCGCAATATAACACGAGCGTCTGCAATTGGACTCCCACCGCTCGATAATACTCCCGACGCTGTAGCAAAAGAGACTACAACAGAAAGGTCCAAGGGCACCTGTTGATCAAGAACTAGCCAGTACCACGTATAAAAATCTCCACCAGACCGACCGTCGCCACTTGGAAGGCTCAAACCGTTTGCGGCAGCAGGATGTGCAACCGTCTCACCATCCAGGAAAATCCGATTACCATCAGGTCCATCCGCCCAAACGAAGTTTCCCCGCACTCGCAAGGTCAAAAGCAGACGGTCAACGATTGGTTCACGTAAAAAATTTCTGAGCCCACCTTGCAGCCATTCCTGCGTCGGTTGTTCAGGAATCCAATGAACCCTGCTCCGTGCGTCCTCAAGAAAGTATTGACCCGCGAGCGTCACGGTACGGTATCCAAAAAAAGCGTTTGGCTGCATATGCCACAAATCGCGATCATCACTGAAGGTGGGTTCGGGCAGGAAAAGCTGTATCTCAATCGCGGGATGGATCGTTTGCCCGCTAGCTTGTAACAGAGTCACAAGTTCTCTCGACAACGCTGCATTGAATTGAATACGAATACCCCGCCCCAGCAGGTCCAGCCGAATCGCTCCATCGTGTACCAGTTCTGAATCGTCGGCGACTGCACTAACCCTCACTATGCGTAATGAATGCTGGGAAAGCGCCGGAAAGATGTTCCGGCAGTCGTCAATCACTTCAGAGTCGTCTTCAGCAAAATCCACCAAAGCAAGGTGGCTGTAGTGATGTTTGATTCCGAGGGGCGGCTGGAGAAGCGGTTCATCTCCTTCCGTAGGCCACTCGACGTTTCTAGTCGCGGCCCGCGCCGGAATCAACCAATAGTCTCCGCTCCGAAAGTGGCTCCCCTCACAACGAACCTGGACACCTTCGTCCAGTGTGATGAAATTATCCACCTCGATGGTAACCTCTTCGCCTCCGCGCCAACGCCGTATTTTTGGGTGAGCATCGAGAGACAGATCGTTTACGGTCGAATTTAGGATGATGACACCGGTTGCCGGTTCGATCTCGATGCTGCGGAGGTCCCCCGGGGCACCAGCGAGCTCACGCAGGTCATCGGTAACCTCGACGGTGTCTCCAGAGCTGAGCGAGCGTGAGCCGAATCCTCCTGCTACTCTGATTCTGTCTGTCGGTTGGTCGTCAATGAATTCTTCAATAGGAAACACATAGGAACCATTATCTCGATCCCATACAAAAGTGGCCTCGTTCGGGCCGCCACTCTGGCGAATCTCGACCCGGTAGAGCGCGTTGGAGCCGGTGTATTGTGCGTTGGGCGGAACTTCGCAAAGATTGTCGGTATCCTCTGGCGGAACTGCCTGCGCTGCAAGTTGGCCATCGGGTGGTTTGATCAGCTCATCCCACTGAGGGAGCGCGCCCAGGCAATGTGCGTCTGCATCGACTTCAATCAGCTTTACCTGCCATATGGTCTGCCACCGCGTCGTGGTATCGGGCCCACCGAGGGCAACCTCTCTGATCTGGGGATCTTCGATAGCCGTGATGTGGCGTTGCCATACGTCCAGATAGGCCAGAAAACGGCGTCTCTCAGCCTCCACACTCGGAAGCACCTGACCCGGTAGGTGCGGTTGCTCTGTAAACGCTATCTCCTCCTCGTTCTCGCATAGTATTCCGTCCACATAGCAATTCCCTGCGCCAATGATCAGTATTCCCTCCTGATTGAAGCTCAGCCGAAATCCGGGATTGTCTGCCGGCGCGCCGGACTTGCCCACGATGTCGCGCAGTGCGGTTTGCCTCAAATGACTCTCGATCTCCACCTCTTCGTACTTGTCCGCGTCGGTCCTGACCCTTCCCTGTTGGTCGAGGACGGCATTGTAATGCTTTTTCGGATCGAATGTATATCGTGTGAAATCGCCCTTCATAAGTGTCTCCTAAGGCTGCTGTCTTCGATCTGAGCCTTACGTTGTGTACAGAATCCCTGCCTCCATCCCCAACCTGAGATACTCGCTCAAGCGAATTCGCAGGCTTTCTTCCCGATGAGACTGTTTCAGATAACAGAAAGCTCCCATCTCCGACTCATCTTCTGCACCCCGGCGAATCTGCGCGGGAGAATCGGGAGCGAGTTGGCAGTAGCCTGGATCGCCATAGCGCAGGGAGGTAAAGCGAGGACGGGATTTCCGGGCAAGACGTTCGATCTCGTCCTGCGTCGCACCCTCGGGCGCCGCGGGTTGACAATGAAACCGCCGCGGAACGACTGAACCGCGCGGCACGTATGAGAACCGCACACAACCTTGCTGCCGTCTCAAGCCCTCGACCAGGCCGAGGAAAAGTGTGTCGGTTGCCATGCGAATCTCCGTCGTCTGCACGCCCCCGATAATCGTCGCTCGCTCAAAGGTCGACACGCCACCCGGGGTTCCATCTTCCTCACCTTGGAAAGCAAGGTTCGAAGCCCCGTTCGCATCCACAATCGAGTCGCGAACCGTCACTCGGCAATCCACGACGCTGCGCAAGGCACCAACGATGGATCGCTCGATCTCCACGTCCGTTGTCGCTGCTCCAATGATCAGACTCGCGTCCCCCGGCTCCAATGGTTGCCCGGTTCCGCTCAGTCGGCGGCCCGGCACCAGGGTGCAATGCCTGATGCGAAGCCTCTCGAGTTCCCCGTTCACCCGTATCGCCTGATTGGCAACCAGAAGGCCATCCAGCCGAAATTCACTACCCGCTCCTCCCACAACGCTGAGTTCGCTATCCAGGAACAGCGCAGGGCGCGCGCCGGCGGCCGCCCGGATGGTAAGGCTGCTCCTCCCCGGCATATCGATCTCCGGAAGCGTCTCACGGTATGTGCTGCTGTCGTCGATCTGGATGACGCTCCTGAGTTCCTGCCGCACCGTGTCAGGGAGCGCGTTCCAACCGATCAGTGCCGATGCGACAGTCTGGAAGCTACTCGCGCTCTGGTCAGTTCCTACGTGAAAGAGGAAGACGCTCGGGAGTTCCCGCCGATCCGAGTCAGGGAGCGCGTTCCACGCCTCCAGCGCCGCTTCGATTGTCTGGAAGTCAGTTCCCACGTGAAATATTCTTACCTCAGAGGTATCGGACGCCTCATCACGGTCGTAAGAACCACCTCCCAGATCGGCGCTGAAACCGTGATGATACAGAACTCTCACAATTCCCGAGGCCGGAGGCTGGTCAAAAGCGATGCGACCCAGCTCCGGGTCGATCGAGATAGTCTTGCCTGCAGGGACAGGATGATGCCAATCCGTGAGATTACACACTGCGACGAATTGCGAATCGATAAACTCGTCACCATCCCACACGCCGACACTGGCGTTCTCCGAATACAGGTCTTCGAGTTCCTCCCTTAACACATGTCGCTCGAGCGGATCCGGAACGTTGCGCTTGGTCGAGCTCGAAAACGGGCTGGGAATCGGTTCAGGGTGCCGAAAGAGTGGGATATCATTTCCCAGTGGGCTGAAGGTAAAATGAAGACCGGTGTCGTCCTCGACTTCATGCGCCACGCCCCTCTCAATCTTATAGGCCCCAAGCCTCCACAAATGCACACCGATGTTCGGAATGTTGTAACGGCCGTCACCGTTCGCGATGTCGCGCACCTCCAGCAAGTGCGCCGTGCTTTCAAAAGGCCCTCCAGGACGCGAGAGTGCCGCACTGTCGCGCAGATCGGGGGTGCCATGATTGTTCATGCGCAAGTGGTTGAGATTTTGAGTCGTGGACAAAAGCGTAAAGTATTCGACAGCGCGGGCCGGCCAGCCCGTCACGTCCCGGGCCAGTTGCTCCAGCACGGCAAGCGTTCCCTTGCGACGGCGGTAACCCAGGGTATTGGCGATCTCAGCGCGGGAGCTGAGCTGTCCCGCAGACGTGGGCTGGACCCCGATTAAATCGCCGATGTATGGGACAACCCAATCGTCGCAGGTCTCAATGAACCAATTCTTGTAAAGCCGCTCGATCTCCTCCTCGAGAACCTGCGCCTCCTTGCCCAGGACCGTTATCAGGTCTCGAAGCGAATGATTTCCTTCCGCATCCCTCTGACGGAAAACCGCAGGCAGCAACTCGCAAAGTCGTTCCGGAGTGTAACCACTCATGACATTTCCGAAATCTGAATTCCCTCAGAAGCAATGCTCAAGTGCTGGGCCGGCAGAAACGCGCCTTTGCCGCCCCAACTGGCCGACAGTGCCGGCAATCTGAATGGAGTCCCTGTTTGTGCGACATTTCTCTCATGACTGAAACGCAAAACGTCAAGATCGACGGCCTCGACACCACGAACCCGCTGCATGGTTGCCACGACTTCGCTCAGTGCTACGCCCTGTCCAAGATCCCGCCGAGCAAAGGAGAATGTCTCGCGCAACGATTTCTCGACGGCCTTTGGCACGGTCTCCCTGGGATAGTCGGAGTGAATACGCACTTTGGCCACCACATCGAAGAAGCGCTTCTCGTAGGATGCCACCATTAGACGCCGGGATCGGTCGCGGACGCGGTTCATGGCTTCCAAAAGATCGCGGTACTGCTCGGAGTCCGTCGGCACTGGGTCGGGCACCGGGTCGCCATCTTCACCACAGATCGTGACGTGCACCACGTTCCCTTCCCCAACGTGCACCAGGTCGGCCTTCGCCTTGGAAATCCCGGCAAAGGAACGCGCAAAGTCCTCGAAATCCTGCAATGAAACGATGCGACCGAATGTGCGCACGGAATTCGGAGCGCTTCTGCGAGCATCCGTAGTGGACTCGGGATCTGCACCTCCTTCGGCCTTTACCGGATTGATCACTCTTTGAACCCACCGGGGCTGCGACCCGAGCAGGCTGATCTTGCCGGCCAGAAGGTTGCCCGGGGCTCCAATCCCGCTTCGATACGTTGACGAGATTTCGGCGCCTGTGGGTGGAAGCTGACCGGTATTTCCATCACCAAAGACAATGGTGGTCTTGTTCTCGTCGTTGCGGCGCAGAACATAATTTCGTCCGGTCGGCGCCAGACCGAAGAAATGCTCCGCTTCCTGCCAGAGCACACCGTTTACTCTCAACTCCAGCGAACTTTTCGATCCGCTCGGCACCGGAGCGGAAACATAGGTCATCGGCGCGTGGCTCAGCTGAAATGACCGAAACGTCTGCGATGCGTCCCCGAAGCCGAGCACTTCCTCGCGCCTCTCTCCATGCGTGGCCGGCGCGACATTGGCATTAAGCCTAACCGTATCCCGCCGATAGGTGCGCTGCAGTTCCTCTTCAAATACCAGCGTGGTGGTTGTAGAGGCAGGTGAATCCGCGTTTTTCACGATTGCCACCTCGCTTTCAACGACATCGTCTGACAATCCCACTGGCGTTCCTGATACGATTACCCATTGCCCACGATAAATCTGACTTTCCAGCATGCGATCCAGCTCAATTGTATCGCCTTTAACAGGGGTGCCGAGGGGCTTGCCTGCGAGTGTCAGGGACTCGCTTTGAGCATAAATGGTTGTCTCACGGAGCGTAAAGATCGGACGATCCTTTGATTCATGCTTTCTGAAAATCTCAGATGTCTCGACTTCATCTTTTTCTAACGTCAGCAGAGTAAATCTCCCGCTCAGAGAAAAATCCGCGCGGGATACTTCGTCTACATCAACAATCCTAAAGGTCGCAACGGAGCGTTCATTAGTCCCAATAATTATCCAGCTGCCTTCAAGAATCTCCGGAAGTGAACTTTCCAGGAGGAGCATCTCTTGCCCCTCACTCCCGTCGCCATAGATCTCCGCGTAACGCGCCCCTCTAGAGTCGATATGAATCCACCAAAAATCATCCCATGTAAAAGGATAAAGCGCGCCGAGACCATCAAAGTCTTCCTTTCCGACACCATTTCCGACACTATCTATTATTTCGAACCCACCACCACTACCTCCTTGTTCTTGCTCCTCTGATCGCCAATTCTCGGGAAGCGAACCCCAGAGTGGCGCATTATGCCCAAATGGCGCTGTCTCGACACGGAAAGCGAATATACCTGTGCCTAAGTCAGGTTTGGGATCAGGGACTGAGTTATTGACGTATCTGGGCAGCACGCTCGGATCAAGGTTGTGCATCGCCGCAAAGAGAGCCGAATCCTCCCCCGTCCAATTGTAACTTCTTGCCAGGACGGCGGCGGCTTCAGCCGACGGCTCAAACGCTCCGGTAAACACCTCTTGTGGCGGCGGCGGTGGGGGCGTGGGAGACTCTGCTTCAGGGACATTGGCAACCGGTGGCCCACCGTTCCCGTTCGGTGAATCTTCAGGACTCAGCGCTTCGACCCGCGTGTGCAGTTTCTCCAGGTTTGGTTCTACACTGATGACCTGCAACGGAATACTGCTGATCTCGCCCGGATCCTCCGGATCAGCGTTCTCGCCGACACGCAACAACATCCAGTCCCCTTCTCTTAGCCCGGTATTCGTCCCTTCGAAAAAGAAGATCCGCGTATCGCGATCAAGAAGCTGAGGTTCGGTCTGCCTGGGCCGCATCGCGTTCCACTCGGGATGGGCCATGATATCCTCAATCGTCTCAAACGTCTGCGGCAGGTCATTCCCGTCCGGAATGTTTTGCGCCTTCGTTCCGGCGGGAATCGGCACGTCGCTGGCCGCACCGGGACCGTCCTCCACGGTAAAGGCGAGATAAGTGCTGGCAGCCACGCCGGGATGCGGCTCGTAGCCAATGCTGTTCGCAAGCTCCTTTACTGAGCGAAATTCCGTGGCCGTGCGCAGAAAACCTTCGTTGGCGATCCGCTCGGTGTAGAAGCTCAGCACGTCGGCAACCATGGCCCACGAGTCCATGAGAGCGATCGTAAAGTCGCCGTTATCGCGGGTCCCGAGCGCCTCAAGGCTTGGCATCGAGCTGATTCCCGCCTCCATCGTGGCCTTGAAGCTGCCATGCGTTCCGACCCGATAGGCGAGGGCCGACAGACCAGGCCGGTTCACATGCTCCGCCGGCGTCAGAATTCGGACACCCTCACAGCAATGACACGCGTTCAGACTTTCATATTCGCCACTCATCGACCGCCTTTCATATCAAAAGTCAACCGGCCATTTTCCTGGAAGTTCGGGTCGTTATCGAGCCGCACGACTTCGAGCCGGTCGACGGTGAGAACGCCTGCATTCAACTCTCCAGCCGCGCTGCGTCCCCAACGCTGGAAGCGCGTCACCTGGGCGGAACTGACGCCGGTTACCGCCGTGATCGCTTCGTAAATCTGGCTGAGATAAACCGACTGTCCAAAGGTCCATTGGTCGGGATGAAAGAAGGCTGGCGTGCCATCCGGCAGGACGCCGCTTCCCAGCTGTTCAAGCAGCTCAGCCCTGACCTCGCCGCGGAAATATTCCGGATCGACGCAGACCACGATAGCGATATCCAGTGGCACGAAACGCGGTTCGTTGATCTCGAGATCATGGCCGGCCATCCGGAAACGGTCCACGTGCCGGAGCATGGAATCGGTGAACTCGCCGTCGCCGAGCACCGGCAATCCTCCGCGCCGGTCGATAGTCAGGAAGACGGTGTTCCAGCTTCCCGTCCCTTCGAATGTAGCGGCAGCACGCTGCACTTCGGGAAGCCGCTCGGCCATCCGTGCATAGTCGTCCTCCGTAACCGCTCGCTCCTGAATCTTGAACGCGTGGGGAGCGTAGGCGCGCACCTGGTCGAGACTCTCAGGCCGTTCACCGCCCCAGGCCGGAAGTGGATTGCACACGGAGAAAATGCCTTCCGGAGCGCCGACCACATGCCCGATCGTCCCGGCGCCGACGTTTCCCTCCGCTCCATTTCCCACCCGATAGGAAGCCGTAAACCGGGCGCCCTGTTCAGGACGCATTCCGTGGCCATTATCTCCGAAGCGGAGCCGTGCCAGGCCGTCCTCATCAATTTCTGCCACGAAATGCGGGTCTCGGCCCCCGCTGCCCAGAAGGTCCCGCCGCAGCTTCCACTCCTCCGCCCGCTCACCATCCTGAAAAAACTGGGTTAGTCGGATCTGCGGAACGCCGTGCTGCGCGCCGCGCTGTGTGAGTTCCGACGCTGGTCGTTGGCCAAAATCTTCGGACAGGGGAATGCTATGGGTCAGTGGCCCATTCTCGAGCGTTATTCCGAACTCGCCACTCCCATCGAAAACCAGGGGGGCAACCTCACTGCCTTCGATTCGGGTTTCCCCATGGTCAGCCAGCACGACGTTTCCCCGCGCAATGCTTACGTCCTCGATCGCGACACCGTCCTGGTCGATCGACGACAGGCACAAGGGAAATGGCAAGGCATCTGCCTGAGCCCACTCGATTTCGACCACAGCGGTGTTATTGAGAGGATCCTCGGCCGCTGTCACCCTCGTAAGCCGGACCACGTGTTTGCGCGACGGATCTGCATCAGCTTCGTCGCCGGTGCTCGGCCCACGCACCTCTTCGAACAACAGCAGATCTCGGAGCTTCAGATTGGGCAAGGGACCGCGCAACGTTGCAGCCGTCGCCCCTTTGGGCAGGCAACACTGCTCGTCACTCCATGTGTAGAAGTCGATACCGTTGTGCAAGGAATGCAGCGTCACATCATGCAGTGTTTCGAATACCATCGCGCCGGCCTTTACCGCCTCGCTCAATGATTCGGCGGGGACCAACGCCTCGTCGGGACCGAATTTTGTCAGAACCTGCGTTCCATTTTGCCCGTCGCGTGGACCTTCGAGAGTCGCTCCGTCCGCAGAGGAACCTGCTTCGACCGCGAACGCCACGTAGGTGCGCGCATTGGCGCCCTCGTGCATGAAATAGTCGCGCAAACGCGCGTGCCGCCGCACTGAAATTCGGCCGCGGGCGGTATCCAGATAGGCCTCCGTGCCCACCGCATCGAGATAATAGCTGAGATGGTCGCCCACGTAGGCAAACATTTCCACGAGCGCGACGCCTAGGTCGGCCGGATTGTGCTCACGCCAATCCGGGACCAGAACGGCAAGCCGATCCAGCATCAACTGCCTGAAACTTGCATAATCGCGCGCCAGGTAGTCGATGTCCGGTTCGGCGAAAGTCGCCGGGGGACAGCGATCGACCGGCTTGCAGTCGAAATCAGTAGGACAATTGACCTTGAAGGAAAACTCAACGCTCGAAAGGCGGGGATCCAGAACGCTCGGATCGATATTTACCAGCCGCAGTGTGTAGCGGGAGAAATCGCCGGGCGTATTGACAGTGACGTCAAGGACGTCGTCCGCCACGGCCAGCCCGCTGGCGCTGATGTTTGTAATTCGCACCCCGCCCTCGATAACGACATTCTCCAACTCAATTCCGTCCGGAATGGGCGATTTCACGAAGTGGACGCTCAACGTCAGCTGATCCCCCGATACTTCCACGAAATCGATCCCGTTTAACGCCACAGCGGCATTGCGCACCGCTCTTCGACGGCCTTCCTCACCACAGATGTAACGCGCTGCCATCTTAGACTACCCGTTCGAATTGCGTCGTGACTCGTTGTCCGGTGCGGCGCACGGAATAGACCACGCTGATGCGAAGCGTCGCTTCTTCATTGGCGACCTCGAGCCTTTCGAGAACGATGCGGTTGCCCAATTGATTCTGCAGTGCCGCCTGCACCGTCGCCTGGACAGCAGTGGCGAGGGCATCGCTGTTCGGCTCGAACACCAGTTGAAGGATTGGCGTTCCGAAATTCGGGCGGTTCACCCGTTCGCCCGGCGAGGTAAAGAGAACTTGCTCGATCAGATCGCGGACATGGCGATCTTCATCACGGCCCGCGGTGCGGCCCCGCTTGTCGATTGCGTAGGGATAGGCGATTTGTGTCATTGTCCTAAGACTCTGGCTGAGGGCTGAAGGAAAAGCGGTGGACCTTGTGCCACCTGATCCGCCGCCTTGCACAGCATGGGTTCACTAGTAGCCAGGAGCGCGGGTTTGCCATTGATAAGGACCCGGGTCGAGAGTTTAACACCACTCACAAAGCTGCACGGATGCGGATTGCTCCCGCTCGTGACTGTGCAGGAGGGAGTAATGCTTACCGGAAGCGGCGGTATACCGGATACCAACACCTTGCCGGACGGATATTCCGCACATACCCTTGGCTCCCCCTGAATGGTCGGCATCTGTCCCAAGTGCGGACAGCCCGGCTTGCTTCCTGAAGGAAGTAAGACCAGTGGTGAAGGTTTACTGCTCATTTCTCTACCCTCAGGTAACCGCCAGCGCCCCCTTGTTAATTGTCACACTCGGGCCAGTCATCTCAATGCTCGCATTCTTCCCCGTGGTGATCGAGATAACCGCGTCACTGAATACCATGACGGCTCCGCCCGGGCTCCTCAACATGATTCCCGTCTTGTCGCTGACGGAAATGCTGTAGCCGGCACTAGTCTGCAGAACGATGTCATGCAACGGGGGCTGCGAGGCTAGGGCCATTAATGGAACCTCATTGAGCTCCTTCCAAAAGCATCCTATCCATATGGGATGATTGACATCTCCAAGCTCGAACATAAGCCACACATTTGCAGAAATAGGAGGGACAACGAACATGCCGGATCCTGGGCCAGTCATTGGCATACATGGCTCAGCCCAGGTCGTCGGAAGAAGTCCGTGGACATCCTCACAGTGTGCCGTGATCCGTCCCCTTTTCTTCTGGTCATCATTTCTGAGAACTCTTCCACGATACACCCCCGGATACTTGATCCCGTCATCATCGTTATTCATAGCTTAACTTTCTTGATCGTCGATCCCAGTCGATTTCTCTTCAGCGAAAAATTCTGCGTATACTCGCCGCGTTTAATGCTGTGCGTAACACTATCAACTCGGTAGAGGCCGTCGTAGGTCAGCCCGGCCCCGCGAACGGCGACGAGCCGCCTGGCCTTCAGGGTTCCACCGTAACGCGTTACGTCCAACGAACCGGAGGCTGTCACTGCCTCCGGCATGTTCTCCGCCAACGAAATCGCCTTCAATGCGAGTTCGCCAGCGGAGAGCATGGGGCCACCTTGGATGACCTCGACACGGTCTTTGGCCGGCCGGCGCCTACCCAGGGGTGCTCTCAAGGGGCCTGGTATCGGAACCGGAATTGGAATGTTTATTCCTCGCAGCACTTGCCACAAGACAGGCACATAATTGGCCTGACCGTCGTAGGAAAAATCAAGAGACTCTACGTTGGTCTCCGCATCCATGTTAACACTGAGCGGTCGTTGCACGGGACCGTTGGATATCCTTGGCCCGAAATAGGCCGTGCTCATGCCCACGCTCGGCCCGGGCTCCAAATAGAATACATATCCGGCACGTTTCGCGAGCAACTGGAGATAATTGTAATCTGTCCCTTCGCGAACCGTAAAGCGCTCGAGGGGATTGGATACAAAGGTCGATAACGGAGGGATAACCAACGGCACAACGCCGAACGTTGCATAGGGCGCCAGAATCAAGTTTACCAACGCAACCGTCGGAGCAGGCGGATTCGGAGTTCCGGTGAGATCGATGAAATTCATAAGAGCGGTGAGATCCACGCAACTCAGCGTCAGCGTGCTCTTCGCAGCTTCGTTGTTTGGCGCCAGATCATAGCGGGTAATGATCCCTTCGAAGATAGGGGTCGCCCTCCCTCCCACTGTTACCACCAGACGCACACGTGTCTTGTAATCGAAGAACCCTGACGGCAGCAGGACACGATTAATGAGGGATTCTTCGCCAACCGTGAAGGTTAGCTGGCAACCGCATTGCCCTTCGGTCGCATGCTTGACCTCTACGGACTGCAGCGCCTCGATCAGGTCCTTCTTTGCGGGCAGCGGGTGGCCCGGCCCGATGAACAGTGAAAGATAGAATGGTTGGCTCATTGTTCCTCCTGTGGCCCAGGTATGCCTTCCGGCAATGTGATACGCAGCTTGCGCCCGACAGTCTCGGTCAGCTCCAGAGGATGCATCGCGTCGTTGGCATCGCAAAGCACGTGGAACTGCTCCGGGTCACTCAGATACTGAGCTGTGATGTTATCCAGGCGGTCGCCCGTGGACACCGTGCGCTCCTGGATTACGGCAAATCGATCCGCGCGCGGGATGAATCGTCGCCGTATATAGGTCACTGTGCGCCCGTCCTGCATCTCCAGGGTCGCGGTTTCTATTCCATAATAACGGCTGGTTGGTGAAAGCATTGCTATACACTCCGTCGAGGAGGTCCTGCCGCAACGGCAGCACCCGCTGCCTTAAGCACTCGGGCAAGAGGATTTACAAGTTCAAGAAATCCATGGTGACCCAGGTAGTGGCTGCTCCCAGCGTGATTGAAGGGCAAGTCGTTGACACTGAGAACCCGTAATCCCAGTGTTACCTTGGCGCGGATGGGGTTCAGCTTCTGGTCGAATGCCTCTTCGACAATATTCAACTCCGTGATCAGCACCGGCAGCAGCCGATTGATTCCCCAACTGAACAAGGTTAGAGGCGCCTCCGCCGGCAAGATCTCCAGCATCCCCGCCTCCGCAAGTTCATTGTTCTTGATAAGGGTCGCAAGCTCCGGATAGACGATTCTTTCCAGCGCTGCGAGTTCGGGGCGCAGCCCAAACACTACAGCATCCTGATTCCGTTTCGGATCTTCCAACTTGTCGGTCGCATCGAGCTCGGCTTCCAATTGGATCGTCTCCACCGGAGGCCCCGTCAGGCGCATTGCCTCGGAGCGATCCCCGCCTTCCCCGCCAGCGCCTTGCACTTTCAAGCTGCGGGTTAGCTGCGTTGGATTGATCTGCAGAGTGATGGTGTCCGTGATCTCGCCCGTCGCCGGGTCCATCAACATAAAAGCGGCTTGTTTGTGGCGTGGGGATTTTGGGAACGTTGTCATTTATTCATCGCTCCGTCGAGCCCGAGCCCGTATTCTTCAATCGCCTCCATAAGCCACATAATCGGTTGCCCACTGACTGCGCGGCTATCGATCTCCAGAAGGCACTATTCCTGAGAATTAACCTCCTGCGACTTTATTAGAATCAGCAGCCAGGTTCAGAATCGACAAAATACGGCTCTATTGCAGCGCTTTGTGCCCCTCGCTCTCAGTATTCGCATTAGTCTTATCTTAACTTGAAAAGATCATACCTAACCCCTCTCCTGACGCTATCAAGATCGGGTACCTGACACCGTTTAATGGTTTCTATAATGCTGACCAGTTTCGGCAGCGCTTGCTCCAAGGGAGGGTTTCAGTATCGCGCGCTTCTACATACCAAGCTTAACCCCGGATTTCAAGCTCTGAGGTAATTTACAAACACGCCCTAGTCTTTTCGTATTTACGGCCAAAAGTAAGTCACCTCGCCGCTTGGCATGATAGCGAGAATTTCGTCCAAACCTCTGTAAATCTGTGGATTCTTTAGCAACTCCGCCTTCAACGCTTTTACATCAACGGCGCTATGCCGTAGGTATAGTATCAACCGGTTCTGCCCTTTTCCGACTTTTTCCGAAATTCTATCCATGACGTTTTCGACCCTCGACGTAGTTGGCGCCAAGGTATCAAACACCCGAGTAACACGTTTTCCACCGATACGCGTCGTAATGGTTTTATCAGGGAATCCCG
Organism: uncultured Verrucomicrobiae bacterium; assembly: GCA_963805815.1. GTDB lineage: Bacteria > Verrucomicrobiota > Verrucomicrobiia > Chthoniobacterales > Chthoniobacteraceae > CAWDWA01. Next base: position 14,103 of record CAWDWA010000027.1, on the reverse strand, counting down.
TTTTTTCTTTCAGCTGCTGGACCTCGAAGCCATTCTTTTCTAGAATCAGAGCCGCGTCGTTTTCCGCTTTGGCGCCCAGCTTGGTGGCGACGTCTCCCTTAGGCACCTTCTTTGCAAATGCCGCGGGCGGGCCTACATTTGGGTTTGGAGCGTTTATTGGAGTTGTTCTTTGCGCCCCAGGTCCAATTCTCCCAGGTTCGGGTAACGCAAGGGGTTCTTTGCCGAGTGGTAACGCTTTTGGACCGCCGCCACCGCCACCACCCGCCCTTACTCGGGTGCGTGGCGTCGTGGGCGGTACGCCACTGCCCGCCGTTGCAGGCACCTTTTTTGGACCACGACCCGTCGCTTTAATTGATGCCTTAGCCTTCTGTTCTGTTCTGAGAAGGACTGAGCCACCCTCTTCGAGCCCCTCTTCGAGAGCTTTCGAAACCTGCTTTCCTGGAGCCAGGCTGATTCCCAATTGGGCAATCATTGCCCAGTCTGCATAGGTTCCTACAATTGCTTTATCTTTGGCATGTAGGAGCGCGAAAGCCGGAAGCGTGACCGCTCTGCCAGTACCGAGCTGGCGTATCGTCACTAATTCATGTGGTTCTTTCAGAAACGACGTTCTCGGAACGTCCGTTTGGCCCGCTCTGGCGGCATCCAGGGCTTCGAGGCCTTGTTTGAGTGGCTTCTTGACAATAAAGACCTTATCTCCTGACCTGGATATCTCAAGCTCCGAAAGTTCTAATTCATCCGGATCCCCAAATTGTGGACTGATGTCTATCGTATCGGTCGGGCCTCCCGCTTGGGCAAAAGCGCGTGACATTCTTTCAACAGCTTGCTCCTCTTCCCATCGCTCCGAAACGATATTTGCGCCTGGCACCAGGCCGCCAATCTCGAAAGCAGCTTGAAACTTGGTCGATTCGGCGAAGCGGAGACCCGTTCTTCCCAAACGTTCGCGGTTCGTTTTTGCTAAGCTGATCAAGTCGCTTTCGTCCATCTTCCGCACCAAATTTGCAGCATCCTCTCGATTTTCGCCTTCCACGGTGCTGAGCCTAGCTAGGCGTTGCGCCTGAGTCGTCTCGGGCGCATGCAGGCGTTCCACCTTGCCCATCTTTAAACCGGCGATGATAGCGTCGACAACTTCCGCCCTTTTAGGATTGTACTCGAGGAATCGTTGAGATTGAAGTTTTTCAATTTCCACATCGATATCGACGTCCGACATCCCTACCGTTTGAAGCTGAGCCTCTGAGGTGACCCTTTCCAAGCCTTCATCGAACATCATCCGGTTCGCGCGCGTAACCGTCTCGCTCTCGTTTTGCACGAATGCTTCCCGCTTTGAATCTGTGGCAGTTGACAATCCGCGCAACATTGCCGGATGCTTGCTGAGCTTTCTCGCTTTGGACAACAGATTTCCTGTGCGGCGCAGGAAAGTCCTCACAAAGTCGGCCCGCCAATCCCCGAGCTTCGATACTTCGCGTAGGATGCTGCGGAGGGTTTGAAGCGTAGACTTGACCCTATCCAACCACATCGCCGCGAAGGAGATGTCGAGCGAGCGCAGCTTCTGGAGTACACGGGTACCTTTCGCATATTTTACCGCAGCCCGCCGGGCACGGGTCCGCTGATCCTCCGAGAAAACCTGGGAAGCCAAGGAGACTTCGTGGTCCCCGGGACGGCCGACCACAGAGAGAAGTAGATTGCCCATTCTTCGAAAAAGGCGTTCGAGCTGCTTCCTCAGGTTGCTATCTTCCCCAATTATTTCTTCGTCCGCCATCTCTTCACGTTGGGAGTCCGCCTCGGTTCTCCCTGCGTCCATTTCCGGGTCCGATTTGTCAGACCGTTGGATCGCCACGGGCTTTGTTCCATCCTGTTGGATGGTGTGCGCGAGCTCATGCGCCAAGGTCGTGGGCGCTGCGCGACCATTCGAGGATGGATCCCGCCCCATGACAATATGGTTTCCGACAGTGAATGCCCGCGCATGCAGGGTGCTCGCGAGTTGCTGTGCCTGGGAATCGCTATGGACACGAACATGGGCGAGGTTTCTGCCCAATGCTCTTTCCATGGGGAACCGAGATTCAGGTGGAAATGGACTTCCGCCGTGAATAATCGCTCCCACCCGGGGAGTGAGGTCGGATCCGACAAGCGTGCCCCAATTATCGCCAGGACGCAGGCCGGAAAGGACGGGCTTTGGCTGCGGGCGACCGCTCGGTGATGGTGCCAAGTAGTTGGCTGCGCGATCCGCTTCTCGTTCGTACTTGTCTCCGGGTGCGCCTAGCTTCAACGACGGAAGCTCCCTCTTTGGAGCGACCAGATTCAAACGACCAATGGCGTGCGTCGTTGAAATCCTCTGGACTTGCTTGTCGGGATAGGGTTCTGCGACTATATCGGTTCTGACCGCGTCCACGGCTGGCGCCGGTGGGGAATGCGTCCGTGCGATCTGCGGGGCTATTGCGACCCGGCTCATCCCACCACCCTCCGATGCACAACCTCACCAATCCTCGCCCCCAAAGCCCCACCGGAGGCTCCCAGTGCCAACCGGATCGTTCCGGCATCGAGCCGCACTATATTGCGCGGCTGATTCAACACCCGCGCAGCGTTTCCCGCGCATAGCAGCTCCGCCAATTTGGCCTCCAGCGCAGCGCGGATTGCATGCTGTCTTTCGCAGGGAATCCCCCGCAACACCAACGCATCAATATGCAACTCCACTTTCATGGTCCCCACTCCCGAATTTCCGCTTCCGTTAGCGGCTTCTCCATCTTCGCGTACTCGCTGCGCGCGGCCATCAAGATATGCTTCATTAGTACCACCTGTTCTACATCGGCGGCGCTAAAAGCCGCATTCAGGGCGATGTTGTGGATGTGGCCGCCGGCGACGTTGAGCCGGGAAAGCTTGTTTACGTCCACTCCGTCCCTCGGAGTTCCATTAGGAAAGCTCTTGCGCCAGATTTCCGCGCGCTGCTTCGCATCCGGAAACGGAAATTGCACAATGAATCGAATGCGCCTTTGGAAGGCCGTATCGAGTGCAGCCTTCATATTGGTAGTGAGAATCGCCAGCCCGCGGTAATCCTCCATGCGCTGTAGAAGAAAGCTGATCTCGGTGTTAGCGTAACGATCGTGGCTGTCCCGCACCTCGCTGCGTTTGCCGAACAAGGCGTCGGCTTCGTCGAAAAGAAGAATTGCACCGCCCGCCTCCGCAGCGTCGAAGATGCGGCTGAGGTTTTTCTCCGTCTCGCCGATGTATTTGCTGACCACTGACGCGAGATCGATACGGTAGAGGTCGAGACGCAGCTCGTTGGCCAGCACTTCAGCCGCCATCGTTTTTCCGGTGCCGCTGGGACCGGAAAACAGAGCACTGATGCCGAGTCCGCGCGCACATTTGTCGGCGAACCCCCATTCCTCGTAGACCCTGTAGCGCTGCCGCACCTGAGCGGCGATTTGATGTAGCGTCTCAAGTTTTGAGCCGGGCAACACGAGGTCGTCCCAAGTGGCACGCAGTTCGATGGGCTGGGCCAGGCTGGCAAGCGCAGGCCGCGCCTTCATACGACAGGCCTCCCACAAGTCGTCGGCAATTCCGTTGCCCTTCGAACGGTCTGGGTGCAGCGACGCGTATCCCAGAGCCTCACGGGCGGCGGCATGAATGGCAGTGCTGCTGAGGTTGAACTGGGAGACGATGGCCTGACACTCACCGTTGAGCATCGCCAGCTTGGAGCCCAGGGCCTTCTGCCAGAGCATGTGCTGTTCACTGCGCGACAGTGCGGGAACGTCGAATCCGACGCTGGATCGCCGCAGATTGATCTTGCGGGTGCGGGTCGCGACGATCAATGCCCCCCTGGTTGATTCAACAAGGCGCTTAAGGGCTTCACGCCGATGGGTGTCGCCGGGTTCGAGATCGTGGCAGTCAAGGACCAGAGCGCTCCCCATCAACGCGGCTTCCCGGGTCCACAGCCGGCTGAAAGCGTCGAGCTCGCCCGGCGCATGAGGCACGAAGGACGCATCGAGCCGGTACGTGGCAAGCCCAAGCGAGGAACAGGCGGCCGCTGAGATCTCATGCTTCGCCTCGGCATCCTGCCCATAGAGCTGCACGGGGGGGAGCGGCGTCGCTCCCGAAGCTTCCGACCATGAAGCGGCGATTCGTTCGGCCAGGGCGCGGTGGGAAGGCACCAGCTCGTGGTGGTTGGTCAAAGGCTCCAGCAGGCTCTCAAGCCGCGGGTCCAGATATGATACGCCTGCCAGGTAATGCAGCACCCGCTCGTCGATCTTCAACGAACTGCCGGTCAATGATTCACCCGGTTTGATCTCAATGAGCCGCCACCGCCGCAGCGGCGCGTTCGGCGCCAGCGCACTCCAATCCGCGTCAGGGAACACAGTCAGGGCGAGGCTGAAGGTGGGAGCAAACGAATGGTCTTGTCCCTGAGCGGCGGCGCAACGTCTTGCCAATTTGCCGTCCAGCTCCACGCCGGCGCAGAGCAAAACGAAATTTCGCTCGAAATCGGTGAGTCCAAACGTGTCGCAGAGAACCTCGAGCGCCGGTGGCTCGGACATGCTGTCGGCTACCTCGTCTAATACAGTTTGCACCTCTAGAGGTGGATCAACGGGCGCCGCGTCGTCATTCCTGGCCGCGCGGTGCCGATCCAAGGTTTGGCCGAGCGCTTCCAGTGCCAGCGTCAGCCAGCGCTGATTTTCCTGCAGCCAGTCTGGGTCTCGAACGGCGTTCATGTCACCTGCACGGTTGGTCCGATATAACGCCCGAACGTTTCACTCTCCTCATTATCATCGAAGGTCAGCGGGCTTTCGGCGCCATCGATCTGGACCCTGGCGAGGTAGGTCCGAGCTTCCACATCCCGCGCGGCCACGGAAAGCTCGGCCGTCGCCTCTTCAACCGGCTCGGATTCAATGACGTACGACAGAGAAGCGGTGCTGGGCGGGGCATCCGGATCCAGAAGCTCATTCAGGAAAAGCCGGACGCGCTGCCGCGTGGCGACGGCAGGGAATAGCTCGAGGTGCACCGTCGGAGGGGCGCTTTCATCTACACCAGGCGTGGTCGGATCGTTGGCGACCGCCGGCGTAAAGACGAGCGGGGTAATAAGAATCCGGGGCGACACAGTAAGAGGCACGACGTTGGACTCGAAACGAAGGTGCGGAGCGTCTTCGGAAATATGATGCACAACGCACAGCGGCAGTATACCGGCCCTCGGACTGGTCAAGTTTCCAAGATTCACCGTGATCTCACGCGACAGCACCTGCTCCGGCGCCAGAGCCTCCCCGGCGATATTCACCTCAACGTTGTCGCCTCCCAGGGCATTGCCGAGGATTCGAATAGTGCTGTCGGCATGGATGGGCGAATCGGGGCCGGCGCTCGATTCCACCCTTTCGATCCAGATCTGGCGAAACGGCCGGACGAAGATGCGTCGGTCGCGCACTGGCAAAGCCGGAGCCGCCGGCTCAATTTCTTCCTCGATCAGCACCACGGACGCCTGGTAAGCCACCGAGAGCATGTAGGGGATTTGAAAGAAGACAGACCACAATTTCGAGAGTTCCTCGAGACTGAGCGGCAACTGCGTGAGTTTGACCCGCTCAATCTGATTCGCGAGGTCGCTGTCTTGAAGAATCGGGTGAGGGGGCTGCTCCGGGGGATGAATCACCCTCTCGATTTGCTCCTGCCTCAGCAAGGGTTGTGCATGGAGCCGACTCACGCAGCTGCCAAGGAGCAGTTCGGGCACGAGTTCCGTTTCCGGACCCCGGAAGCTGAACAAGTAATCGATGCTGAGCCCGATCTGCGGCCTGCGCGTCAAGGTCCCAGCCGAATTCCGGGTCGGCAGATCTGCATTGGACCAGGCGGGATTCGGGTTCACTTGATAGGCAAAGATATTGATGCCTGGCTCTTCGCTGCCGTTGGTCGAGGCCTGCGGCCGGCCGACTCTTGCATCCAAACCCGGAACGGCCCGAGCCGCAGCCTCGGTGAGCAGGTGGCGCAACGTCTCGGTCACCATCGCGATTGCGAGAAAATTGCTCACCGTCTCCTTTCTTTCTGGCGTTTCAAAAAGTCATCCAGAGAGATAGCCTTTTTTTCCGGCTGACGCGGTTTCGGGGCCGGTTTAGGAGCTTCCATGATGGCGCGTACTTCCACTCGACCGATGGTCACCTTGATTGAGGGCTCTTTGGGCAGCTCGGATTTGCCTCTCGGATTGAAAAACTTAACCGACGGAACAGAAATTCGCTCATCCTTGCGTCTGGGCTGCAAGACCGGTATCGGTCGCTCTGTCTCAGCAGGAAGGGTTCGCAGCACATTAGCTGGCGAAGGTGCCGGTCGTCTTTCCAACGTCTGCTTCAATGGCCGCTGCGACGCCCGCGGAATGGGCGCGCTCGAAGACTCGGCAACTGATACCGGGATCAGTTTATCTCGCTGGTGGATCTCTTCGCGATGCCTCGCATCCGCTATCTCATTGGGCGCTGCTGTGTGACTCGACTTTCGCCCACGTAGTTGAGTTGGGGGTGGCGGAATGGCTGCCGATTGTGGTGTCGGCTCGGGCAGGGGCGCATTCATCGGTGCCGGCAGTCTTTGTTTGCGTTGCGGTTCACGAGTGGGTTTCGGTGGATCGGCCGGCGCCGGATCGGCTGAAACTGGCTGGGGCGCGATTCCATGGGAGTGTTCCCACCGGATGCACGTCGAATTCTCACTTGAGGGGCGAGTGCTTTCGCGCTGGGGCTTTGCCGCTGGGCTGGAATTCTCCTGATCGTATGAAGATTCGTTCCCGGATTCGTCGGATAGCCCGACAAATTCCCGAGGCGCCCCTGTTTCAAAACGGTAAGGAACTCTCGGTGCCAGGACCTCGGCTTGACCCAGCGCGCGGTCCGCGAGCCTGCTGAAGTAATCACTCATCCCGCGAGCAACTCGAGATACAGCCGGCGGCGGTGGGCGCTCATGGCGAGAATGTCACGCTCACTCCAGGAATAGGCCCATGCCAGAGCATGCACTTCTCCTAGCAACCGCTTTACGGCCAGCGCCAGTTCCTGCCAGAGGAACGACGCGATATCCAGGACCGTTGGCCAGCGATGCGCGCAGTTCGGGCATTTGTTGATCAGAACCAATTCACCGTATGGATCTGCCTCGGCAACACGGTCGGCCAGAGCGGTTTCTTCCTCGCTGGTAAGCTGGGATGGCAGGATCCTTCTTTCACCGCGGTGCGCTTCCATGGTGCATCGCTCGATCAACAATGCCCGCGCTTCTTCGCGATTTCTACACTTTTCGAGATCCCGGAGATCTCCACTGTTGGGAACGCGAAACCGCACATGCACATTGCCGCTTTTCCATTCCGTTTCCGGATCTTCGCACGTTCGGTCATCTAAAAGTTCGCGGAGATCGCGCCTGATCTCGAGCGTCTCACTGCATTGCGGACATCTTATTACACTCTCCAGCCAAGGGCCGAAGATCCGCTCCCTCAACGCGAGCAACATGGCATCCCGAGCTCCAATCGTCAGCTTGTCAAGTTCCTCGCCAGTCATGGCAGGATGCTCCCTGCTGAGGAGCAATTGAGCGCGTTCTGAAAGTCCTATGCCATTGCCCTGCTCCCAGATGTCCACAAATTCAGCGACGTTGGAGGGCATAACGATTCTGATTAACCATTACGTACAGACTTCGGTCGCGTTGGGCACGTTGGGGGTTAATTCAAAATGATGGTTCTTCGGGCTCCTTAACGTCGGGGTCGCGCTCCCAACCTTCGTTTTCGAGCTTGATGTGCTGAATGGCGACTGCGTTAGCGCTGGCATCGAGTTCGGGCAGCGCCTGATATTCCGATACCCAGCAGCGATAGACCCTGTAGGCAATCGCCAACTGCCCTGCTTCGTTGTAAAACTCGAGAGTAATATTCTTGCGGAAGTTTTTTAGCGACACTTCGAAGCCCAATCCAGCACCGAGTTGCCAAACCTTATTCGCCCATTTTTCGAACTCCTCGTCATGCGTCACCCCTCGTTCCAACGTGATCGGTTCGTACTTTGTCTGCCCGGGTGACTTTCGCACCGTACTGGGATCGCCGCCCTCGCGGTGATCGACGACTTCACTCGTCCGGCTAAGCGCGCTGACTTTGCTGACGCCAGCCACGTGCTTCCCGTCCCATTTCACCCGGAATTTGAAGTTCTTGTAGGGATCGAATCGCTCTGGATTATTGGGGAACTGGGCCATAACACACTCCTAGGTTTGAATTTGACCAGCAATCTGCTGGAGGAAGATGTAAATGAACTCGGCTGGCTTCAGCGCTGCGAAGCCGACCACGATGTTCACGATGCCGAGATTGATGTCGTTCTGGGTTGTGGTCTCACTGTCACATTTGACGAAGTAAGCTTCTTTGGGCGTCTGCCCCTGAAATGCGCCCTGGCGAAAAAGGTTTTGCATAAATGCGCCAATATTCAGCCGTAGTTCAGCCCAGAGCGGTTCGTCATTTGGCTCGAACACGGCCCACTGGGTCCCGCGATACAGGCTTTCTTCGATGAAGAGCGCGGTCCGACGCACGGGAAGGTATTTCCAATCCGATGCGAGCTGGTCGTTTCCATCCAGTGTTCGTGCACCCCATACCACGTGACCCGCGGCCGGACGCAGACGCAGGCAGTTCACTCCGAGAGGATTCAGTTGCCCATTTTCGTCGTCCGTCAATGGGACGCTCAATGAAGGAACCCCAACCAAGCCCGCTTCGAGACCTGCCGGCGCTTTCCAAACTCCGCGCTGCGCGTCGGTTCGCGCAATCACTCCCGCGACGGCGCCGCACGGAGCAAAGTCGTCCTGCTGGTTATCCCGAATCGGATTCGGCTTACGCAAACGCGGAAAGAAGATTGCGGCATTCTTCCTGTTTGCGCTGACCGCGTTGGAGATCGCTTGCAGACCGGAAGTTACGTTCTCAACGCGTCTCCACCCCCTCGGTGGGTCAACGATCAGCATTGCCCGCCGATCTTTCGCGTAATCGGCAGCCGCTGCCCATACGGCATCTTCGACGTCGCCGTTGGTCTGGAACGAATACGGAGGTATACATAGCAGATTGAAAAGATCGGCATCTTCCAAGGCGAAGACTCCCCGCTTTTGCGTGCGATCGCCCCTGTAGTCATCAGGTGGAGCTTCTTCCGCATCAGGATCTACCGGGGTAAAATAATTGCCGAGGACGAGATCTTGGCCGTCGAGTGCCGCAAGCTGCGTTGTCGCGTCGGCTGCAGGCGTGGCCAGAAGTTGGAGACCTTCATCCGGCACAGTGAAGCTGTCGGGAAGATCCGCCACCCTGATCAACGCTGACTCGTTCTCCAGCACGCGATCGACCCGCCTGCGGCTCTCGACGACAGTAACGTTATTGAATACCTCGCGGAGTCCGGTCCCGGGGTCATTCACGATGAGATTGAAGAGATCATCGGTTCCAACTTCCAAGTTCGAGGCAATATCCGCTTCAAATTGCGAATCAACTGGCTGCGCGCTGACCTCCAACGGCAGTGCCCATGAACCTTCGTATTTCGCCTCCAGCACAAGGGTCTCGGTCTCGGTCTCGGCCTCGGCCTCGAATGTCACTCGATTCGGCCCCTCCCCGGTCGGATTGAACAGCCGAACGATGATCGCCGCGCTTCCGCCATTGAGATAGAAATCGCGGACTGCATAACTCATCGGACCTTCCGACCAGAGTCCTCCGAATCTGCGCTCAAAATCCCCAAAGTTGTTTATGCGCAGCGGCCTGTTAACTGGGCCGCGCCGTGCTCTTCCGATAAACGCGGTAATCGAAGTCGCAACGCCGGTAATCGTGCGCACACCGCTTGAAAGTTCTTCGATGTAAACGCCGGGGTATGTCGGGGGAGTTGGCATGGCTTGAGCCTTTCTCGATGACTGTTTCTGGTTCTACGGGCGATTTTGGCGGTTCATGCCGTTCCTTTTAAACACGCTGCCGCCATCAAGGTGCCGTGCACCTTCTTCAACTGTTTGAATCTGTCTGATCAAGCGGCCTCGGCGTGCTCGACCCAGTCGCGGTCAACGACAAGGCGGCACTGTTCGAGGGCCTGAAGTAAAATCACAACGCGCTGGCCGTCACTCAGGTCGCGTTCAAACACGCCCGACCAGCCGCAAAATGGCCCGTCCATAATACTGACAGCGTCACCGAATTTGAGGGCGCGTTCTTCAAGAGCAACACAGCCACAGGCGTTCATTCGTTCCTTGATGCCGTCGATGATCGCGTCCTCCACTGGAAGAGGCCGCTCTTTCGCGCCGACCACTCGCGTAACGCCGCGGCTGTAGGTAACAGCGCGCAAGGACTGCTCCGGCGCGAATCGCGCAAAGAGGTATCCAGGGAAGAACGGCTTTTTGACCGTCCGGCTTTTGCGACCCCGCCGACGAAGGGCCTTCTCGACCTGCGGATACAGCGTCTCCACATCCAGCGACCGCAGAGTCGATTCCGCAAGCACTTCGCTTGCCGGCTTTGCCTGGACCGCAAACCAGTGGAGCGAGTCATCTTTCATCCGCAGATTCCTCCGCCACCCTGTATTCCTTCTTGAGCAAGCGCTGGAGCTCCTCGATCCGTGCTGGATTCATGCGGTAAAGCATGGTGCCATCTGAGGTGGTTCGCTGCTCCAAAAAGCCGTGGTCGACCAACTCCGAAACGGCCTCCGTGATCTTCGGCAGCCATATCTTCAAGCTGCGCTCCAAGATCCACCATTGGACGATTCCGTCGAGACTGTCTTGCGCTCCCGGATGCTCGATAAGATAGCCCAGGATCTCGCGTGCAAGTTCTGTCAGGTCTCGTTCGATGACGGTTCATCCTTTGCCTCCCGCCCATTAGCACTCACGATGCCACCATGCTGAATCATTAGTCTTCTTGGGCGAAATTCGCTTTCGCTCTCTGTAATCGAACGACCATAAAGTGCATTTTCATCGGTAGCGGCCAAGCCCGAATATCGGAAACCAGGACAAATTTGTCCTGTTATTTATCTCCCGCCCTCACACAAAATGCGCTTAAGTACTTTGTAATAAAACAGATAAGTTACTGGGACATTTTTGTCCTACCAAATGCATAAGAATGTCCTACCCCCGAAACTAATTTAAAGGTTCCCGATCACTCTTGATCGGGCGGTGACGGAATCCGAGCAACCGTTCTGAGGCAGCATGCTGACAGTGACTGAAAGACGACTCAAAGCAGCTCAGACTCGCCTGACAAACGCCTGAATGCGCCTGAGATCGCCTGATTTCAAGCTGAATTCCGCCTTTTCGCGCCAAGGATCACCTAACCACGTTAGGGGTTAGGTGTCCTTGTGAAGTATATGAGATATCAAATGATTGTTCATATTGAACATCAAGTGTGTTCAATAATTCGAACCTGCGGTTCCGTCCGCAGTAGCCTATCGGCACCGGCGCGACTGGTAACGGTCGGGTCGGGAGCTGCCGAGACATCATCGCTCCGTCTTTCGGGACGAGGAGACTGCCGTGAGGCGCTCTCTGCGGCTGCCAGCGCAATGTGGCTGGAGTGACAGGCTGGATGACAGGTCCAACAAAAGTGAACTGCCCCAGGCATCGTCAAACCCAACGAGCCAAAGTCGCTGAAAGGCTCGCGCCAAAATGGCAACGCAGTCGGCTGCTCCTTCCGACGCGTGGAGCACACGGACATTCAAGACTGCCGGTGTGGAAAGCAGGGACTAAATCATCCGTGTCATTGGTATCCAATGCTGTAAACCCGCTATTTCGCCCCGCGGCCTTCCGCAGGGCAGGCGCATCCGTAAGGAACGCTGTCGAGGTGGCGGGCAGAGGAGGCCGGAAAAAGCGAAGGCCGCCCTGTAATCGGGCGGATAGGAGTTGCAACATCACTCTGCCGCGAAAGCGGGCTGACTTCCGGCTGGTCGTTCGTGACGAGAGAGCAGGCAGAACCTTTACAGGAGGAAATCGCAAATGAACGCAGAGCAATCCGCGTGTGCATCCTCCGGCAGAGCGAACGCGTGGAGCCAGATCGACTGGCCTCAGTGTGAGCGTAACGTCCGAAGGCTGCAAGCGCGTATCGTCAAGGCAACTCAGAAAGGCCGCTGGAACAAGGTGAAAGCCTTGCAACGGCTGCTGACCTGCTCGTGGAGCGGACGGGTTCTGGCCGTGAAACGAGTGACGGAAAATCGGGGCAAACGGACGCCGGGTGTGGATGGAGTCCTGTGGACTACCACGGCGTCAAAACACAAAGCTGTGAACTCGTTGCGACGGCGCGGTTATTGGCCGCAACCGCTGCGGCGGGTTTATATCCCGAAGGCCAACGGCAAAACGCGTCCGCTCGGCATACCCACGATGAAGGATCGCGCCATGCAGGCACTGCACCTGTTGGCGTTAGCCCCAGTCGCGGAGACAACGGCGGTTGCGAACTCCTACGGCTTTCGGGTGGGGCGGTGTACGGCTGATGCCGTGGGTCAGTGCTTTCTCGCACTGGGCAAAAAGGCGAGCGCGGCGTGGGTGCTGGAAGGCGATATTCGTGGCTGTTTCGACCATATCAGTCATGAGTGGATGCTCCGGCACATTGCGATGGATAAGTGGGTGTTGAGCCGCTGGCTGAAAGCGGTTTACGTCGAGAACAGAACCTTGTTCCCAACCGAAGCAGGAACGCCACAAGGTGGAATTATTTCGCCGACGCTGGCAAACCTTGTTCTGGATGGATTGGAGCGACACCTGAAAGACCGCTTTCCCATAAAGGTGGTCAAGGGAAAGCGCTTCCATCAATGAACGTGGTGCGATATGCGGATGATTTCGTGATCACCGGCGCGACGAAAGAAGTGCTGGAGAACGAAGTCCGACCCCTGGTCGAGCAGTTCCTGCGCGATCGAGGCCTGCAACTCTCGCAAGAGAAGACCTGCATTACGCATATCGAAGAGGGGTTCGACTTCCTCGGCCAGACAATCCGCAAATTCGGCGGCAAGCTGCTCATCCAGCCGTCCAGAAAGAACACAAAGGCCTTTCTGGAAAAGGTTCGGAAGCTCATTCGGAAAAATCGGGGCGTCAGTCAGGAGTCGCTGATTCGTCTGCTCAATCCCGTAATCCGGGGTTGGTGCAACTATCACCGCCACATCACGGCGGCGAGGACGTTTCGGAAGGTGGAAAAAGCATTGTGGTGGAGTCTCTGGCGCTGGGCGAAGCGCAGACATCCGCAGAAATCGTGGAAGTGGGTGGCAGGAAAATACTGGGATCGGTTTCGCGGCAGAAGCGTGTTTGCGGCAGAAAGCGAGGAACGAATGCCGGACGGGAAACCAATCTGGTTAAAGCTGTTTCTTACCAACCAGACCAGAATCCGGCGTTACGTGAAGATCAAAGCGGATGCGAATCCGCTCGATCCTGGTTGGCGGGGCAACTTCGAAGACCGTGCGTTTTTCAAGTGGTTCGGAGTTCAGCGGCCCGGGACGCGAATACAAACCGTCGATTGACCGGTTCCGCCGAGAGGCGGGACTTTGTAATGGCTTGAGCCGGATGAAGGGAAACTTTCAAGTCCGGTTCTTAGGGGAGGAGGCGGCAGCAATGCCGTCTCCTTACCCGGCGTGCAATGATATTCCTTTTCAGCGTTTAGCGAGCGGGGATTCCGCGGGTGGAAGGGAATCAAGAAAGAACATTGATCGGCGTTCGTCGGATGACGCTATCGCTTCCGAGATTCCAGATTTGTGGTTGCATTTTTCACTCCTGATGGAGGATCTCGATTCTCTTCATCCAGCTTTCCGCGGACACGGCAATTGCCGTCAACCGGCGAGTCTCTGACCGGAACGGGAGCACGAGTGACCGGGGTGGGCAGAGTCTCGCTTCCTCGGGGGAGGAGCAGGTTCTCGATGGGTGGTGGGTGATTCTGTGACGACGTGGCGGCGCAATCGCGAGTCTTGTTTCAAGTCTCGCACTGACTTCGGGCGACTGGAGATGAGGCGAGGATAAGCCGCAGGAACGAGGATCTACCGCAGCCTGATCTACTGCCGGGGGTCTGCACTCGCGTCATGTTCAACGGTTCTTCGCAGAATGGTCGCGAGAAAGACCCGGCGTCATTGAACTCTCTGGGTAGGGCTGGTCGGAACTGCCGGAAGCGAATGAGCGGTTGCCAGATGTAAAGTTATAGCGACTCATACGAAGTTGCAACGTGGCCTGGAGCTGCTGCTCGCAAGTGGG
>CAWDWA010000026.1:0-556501 GCA_963805815.1 uncultured Verrucomicrobiae bacterium | reverse complement strand
TCAGAAGCTCTGAAGCTAAACTTCGAGGGCTTAAAAGACCATTGAGTCGCATGGATAAAAGGTTTGCGGCTTTTTTTGGCTGCAAAAAGTAGCTATGTCATGGCGCCAAATGTCAATATTTATGCTCGAAAGATACTCAGATTTTCGCGAAATTTAGTAGCCATGTTTATCGAAAAGGTCCCCAACCGCTTTTCCCCGCCCTGCATCCTCCTGCGGGAGACCTTTCGCGACGCCGGAAAAGTCCGCCACCGCACCCTGGCGAACCTTACCAAGTGGCCCGACGACCTTCTCGAAGGACTCCGCTCGCTGCTTGAGCTCAGGCGCGAGCACTCCGAATTGCCCGCTCCGGGAGGGCCCGGCCCCTTCAAGATCGTCCGCTCTCTTCCCCACGGCCATGTCGCCGCCGTCCTGAGCACCATGAAGAAGCTGGACATGCCCCGCCTGTTGGGCTCCAAAAACAGCCCCCAGCGTTCCCTGTGCGTGGCGATGATCGCCGCCCGCATTCTCTTCCCTGGCTCCAAGCTGGCAACCTCTCGCGCCCTGGGTAACCGCACGCTCAATTCCACCTTGGCCCAGGAGTGCTCCGTGCCCGAGGACCCGCACGAAAACGAGCTTTACGCTGCCATGGACTGGCTGCTGCCCCGGCAGGCACGCATTGAGAAGGCCCTGGCCGCCCGCCATCTGGGCGAGGGTTCGCTCGTACTCTACGACTTGAGCTCGAGCTACTTCGAGGGCAAGAGCTGCCCGCTGGGCAAGCTCGGGCACTCGCGCGATGGCAAAAAGGGCAAGCTGCAAATCGTCTACGGCCTGCTCTGCAACGGCCAAGGGGTTCCAGTGGCCGTCGAGGTCTTCGAGGGCAATACCGCCGATCCCTCCACCCTGGCTTCCCAGATCGAGAAAGTGCGCGCCCGCTTCGGACTGCGCCGTGTGGTGCTCGTCGGCGATCGCGGCATGATCACCCAAGCCCGCATCGATCAGGAATTGCGTGGCGTCGACGGTCTGGATTGGATCAGCGCTCTGCGTTCGGGCCAGATTGCCACCCTGGCTCGCGCGGGCCTCATCGAAGACTCCCTCTTCGATGACAAAAACCTCGCTGAAATCCGCAGCCCCGACTTTCCCGGCGAGCGTCTGGTGATCTGCCGCAATCCGTTTTTGGCCCTCTCGCGCGCCCGCAAACGCGAGGAGTTGCTACGCGCCACCGAGGCCGAACTGGCAAAAATCGCCCAGGCCGCCACCCGCCCCAAACGTCCGCAACGCGGTCGCGCCTCGCTTGGCCTGCGCGCCGGTCGGGTGATCAACAAATACAAGATGGCCAAACACTTCTCGCTAACCATCACCGACACGGCCTTCTCTTTTGCACGCCGGCAAGAGAAGATCGCCGCCGAAGCCGCCCTGGACGGCATCTACGTCGTCCGCACCAGCAGCCAGGACCCCGCCCTCGACCCGGCCAGTCTCGTCGAGCGCTACAAGGACCTCAGTTTGGTCGAGAATGCCTTCCGTTCTTTGAAAACCGTCGACCTCAAAGTGCGTCCCATCCACCACCGCAACGCCGACCGGGTACGCTGCCACCTGCTGCTTTGCATGTTGGCCTATTACGTCGAGTGGCACATGCGCGCCGCTCTCAAGCCCTTGCTCTTCGACGAGGACGACCCGGAGGGCGCGCGCGCCTCGCGGCCCGACCCCGTGGCCCCCAAGCGACCCTCGACCTCGGCGAAAGCCAAAGCGCGCACCAAACGGACCTCCGAGGGCATTCCCGTCCACAGCTTCCAGACACTGCTTGCCGACCTGGCCACCCTTACCCGCAACACCATCGTGCCCGACCTGCCCGGTGCCCCGAGCTGGCAACAGGAGACCGAGCCTACCGCGCAGCAGAAGAAAATCCTAGCCCTTCTCGAAACTCTCCAGAACCGTAGCCAGTAGCCGGAAGCGCCAAATCCCCGCAAAACCTGTGTCTATCAACCCCCGCGCTCATTCTATCCCTCGAAGTTCAGTCTAAGGTGCAGATACTTATCTCCAGCGGTGTCCCGCGGTGAAAATGCCGGCCAATACATCCACGAGTTGTCCGAACGTATGCATTTCCTAACGAACGTTCGAGTTGAATCTATTTTGATCGGTATTGCCGGCGTCCGGTCAATGGGGCGTTTGCATGGCGCTGGGTTTGTTGCCCGGGTAGGGGAGCATGCCATTGAAAATGGTTGTTTCGATCCATGCGTTGCCGGAGTTTCAGTTTTCTCGAGTGCCGATGAACTTCGCGTGACTCCCTCTTCGTCCGGCGATGATTTGGAGGCGAGTATCGATCCTTTGTTTCAACTCTTCGACATGAGAGATAATGCCGACCATGCGTCCACCTTTTTGAAGATCCATCAAAGCCTGTAAAGCGTGATCCAGGGCCTCCTGATCGAGACTTCCGAAGCCTTCGTCGATAAATAGGGTCTCCATGCGAATCCCGCCAGTGTGCGACTGGACGACATCGGAAAGTCCGAGCGCAAGCGAAAGGGCCGCGAGAAAGCTCTCTCCACCTGATAATGTGCCGGCAGCGCGCGACTGTCCGGAAAAGCTGTCGAAAATTTCGAGATCGAGCCCTCCCGCGCTGCGTTGATCGCGTACGGCCTGGCTACGTCGCATTTCGTAGCGCCCCCGGCTCATGATTGTGAGCCGCCGTGAAGCGGCGACCAGGACGTCGTCGAGAAGGGACGCCAGCACGTAGCGCTGCAGCGTGAGCCGTTTCTCATTCTGGCCCGTGGCCACTTCGGCGAGGCGCCCGACTGTCTTGTGCTCTTCTTGAATCTCAGCGAGTTGCGATTCCGCTTTTTCGAGATCGTGCTTCGTCTTTTTGAGTTGCCGCATTTTTTCAAGCTGTGTGGTGTGCTCCTTGAGTTTTTGAACGGCCGCCTCGCGCGCGGATGTGGCGGACGCAGTTAGCGTCTCGAGGTCGGGCATGGTGAGTCTTTCCAGCGCTGCAGCCGCTCGTTCGCTCCGGGTACGGGCCGCGGCGAGACGCTCGTCGAAGCGTTTTACCATCTTCTCGATATCCCGAATCTTCGAGAGCGTATTCCGAGCGGCGTCGAAGATGGTGCGATCGTCAAATCCGGCTTCGACCAACGCCGCATTGAACCGCGAACTCGCCTCTTGAGATCGTTCTGTGGATGACCGCACGGAAACTCCAAGTTCCGCGACCCTCGTTTCCGCTCTCGCCGCGCGGTCATCCGCGGCAATTTTGTTCTCCGACGCTTTCTTGAACGCCGTTTTCATTTCGTCAATTGCCAGTTCGTTCTTATTGAGCGCTCCGGTAAGGGCTGCGAGCGATCGCAGATTTTCCGGAACGTCCCGCTCAATGGCCGCAAGTTCCGCTTCGAGTGTCGCAACTTGATTTGAAGCACTCACGGCGGCAGACTCGCGCTTCGGGATTTCTTCCGTCAGTTGCTTTTCCCATGCGCGGAGGCGATCGAGTTTCTCACGTAGACCGTCGCTCTGTTTCGCTGCGGTTTGAGCCGAACGTTCCTGTCTCGCGAGTTCTTTCAGTTCCCGGTCGATCTCGTCGGGTGCACGCGCTGCGTGTACGCCAAGTTGCTCTTTCAGGCTGCGAATCCGCTCGGCGATCTCCGCGCATTTCTTGCTCTGTGCGATCTGAGCCTGCCGCGCTTCGTTCAGGGCGACGTCACACGCTGCTGTTCGTCGTTTGGCCTGTTCGATTGCATCTTCTCCGGGCGGTTTTTCGTCACTGGACGCCGGGTTTGGGTGATGAGTCGCTCCACACACGGGGCAGGGGACACCCTCCTCGAGCGTCGCTGCGAGAATAGCCGCCCGCCCATTTTTCCACGCCTCCTGGAGTGCGTCCTCCCAAGTTCGGCTCGCCGCGAGATCACGCTCGCATCTTGCAACATTCGATTCGCACCGTGTCAGCGCTTCATCAACTCGTTTGCCTTCCGCCAGGGAGTTCTCGAGGCGCGCGCGGTTCTCACCGATGCCGCGTAGGTTCGTGCTTCGCTCATGGATAATGTCGCGTTGCCCGGCGATCCCCTGCAATGATTCCAATTTCTTCCCGGTCGCTTCAATTTCTTCGCGAGTACCGGTTGAGTCAAACCTGAGCTTTTCCAGCGCCGCCCGCGTGTCTTCCGAATTTCTGCGCGCTTTTTGCAACGCCAACTGCTTCGTGTCAATCGAGCCCACCTTCGGTTGCAGGCTACGCAGCAGTGTCAGGTTGCGTTCGGCTTCGATCCTTGCCGGATCACGGGTTTTCTCGGACTCGAAATTTTCGATGGCCGATTGTTTGGCGTTCAAGGCATTGGCGAGGTCTTTCCTCGCTTGCTCCAGGGTAGTGATCGCAAGTGCGGATTCCTTTTCCCTTGCGATCACTGCTTCCTCGAGCGCGACCAATGGTTCTGCTTTTCGCCCGTGTTCTAAAGCCTTCCGCTGACCGTCGATCGCCGGCTGCTCCTTTGCAAGATGCTCCAATTCCTTTAAGGAATCGTCGCGTTCATGAAACTTCCGCTCGATCTGTCGCGCGGCGTCGAGTGCCTCGGCGGCCTTGTTTGAGGCAGTATTGTGGCGATCTTGTTCCGCCTCCAGGTTTGCGGCCGTCGTTATAGCTTCCGTGAGTTTCAGGAAAAGCTCGTCCGACGTCTCAACCTCGATCCCGTGCAGAATCGTCGCCCGTTGTGTTCTCAGATCCTGATGCCGCTGCAAGACTTCGCGCGCCCGCTCCTTCAATGCCGACTGAATCCTGGTATAAATCTCGGTCTGAAACAATCGCTCGAGAATTTCCTCTCGCGCTTTTGAATCCGCGGTGAGCAATTCACGGAAACGCCCCTGCGGAAGTACCATCACCTGACGGAACTGACTGCAATCGAATCCCAGCAGATCCTGGACACAGGCTGTGACTTCCGTCTTTTTCGAGGCCAGCACCGTGCCTTCGTCCGCTTCAGGCGTTGCCTCGGTGCGGCGCCAGATCGTTGCCTTTCCAGGGGCGGTTATCGTTCCATCCCCGCGTTTCTTTGGACGTTCCTGGTCGGGGCTTCGAGTCACGCGATAGGTCTGCTCACCGAGACGAAAATCGAAGGTAACTTCGGTCGGAAATCCGGCAGGAGCAACCTGGCAACGCATGGCTTCACCCGAACGCTGCTCAGTGCACGTTTGCCCGTAAAGCGCATAGCTCATCGCATCGATCAGAGTCGATTTCCCGGACCCCGTCGGCCCCGCGATGAGAAAAAGGATGCTATCGGGCAGTCTCTTGAAGTCGATGACTTCTGTGCCCGCATACGGTCCGAATGCTTGCATTGTCAGCCGCAACGGTCTCATCGGGCAGCCTCCAAAGTCTCGAGGTTGGTGAGGATTTCGCGCAGTTTTCCAGTCTGATCTTCCGAGATCTCATTTGCGGTGACGTCCTCGAAAAAGGCCCTGAACATTTCCTCATGGCCAACCTTCCGGTGGTCACGGGTGTTCTGATCCCTCGCTTCGGCGGCAAGACGTAACTGCTTCCTATCAATGTGCAGGAGGTGCGGGAAAACTTCCCTGAGTTGACCCATGGCATCGAGAGGCATCACCTCGTCGAGCAGATCGATGCTCAGGTAATGAACGCGTTGCCGCATTGCAGCGCCAACTTGTAACAGCTCCGCAAAATGCCCTTCGACTTCTGAAAGGTCGCGTCGCGGACTCAGTGGCACAGTCCGGATTTGCAAAGCCCCCTCCTGCAGTTCCACCACATTGACAGATTTCACGTCGTTCGCTTCGGAAAATGAGTATTTAAGTAAAGAGCCCGAATACCGAACCGCGTTGCTGCCGATTGTCTGAGCCCGGTGGAGATGACCGAGCGCCACATAATCGAACGGAGTAAAATGAGCAGCCGAGACGGTCTCCGCTCCACCGACCGAAAGAGGACGTTCGGATTCCGAAGAAGTCCCGCCCTCAACGAATGCGTGTCCGACCAGAATTGCGGGAGTTTGGATCGTGCGAGCGTCGGCGATGCGAGCCACCGCTGCCGCCATCGCCTGATCGTGGGAACTGATCTCCGGATCCGCAAATCGTTCGCGATGAAGCGCCGGCTCGGCATACGGAAGAAGAAACACGTGGCAAACGTCGGTTCCAACCCCGACTTTTATTCCAGAGACATTCTGCAGCGATCCGGCGACGTGCAGACCCCGTTCAGCCAGAAGACGCGAAGCGAAACCAATTCGCTCCGGGCTGTCGTGATTCCCAGCGATCAGAAAAACCGGTGTATTGAGATCGAGCAGCAGGCGGCAAAGAATTTCATCCAGCACGCTCACCGCGTCAGCAGATGGGATTGCACGGTCGTAGATGTCCCCGGCCACGATCACACAGTCCGGCGACTCTTCCTTTACGAGATCGCAAAGTCCCCGCAGGACGTGGTGTTGATCGTCGAGCAGAGATACGCCGTGGAGCGTTCGTCCGAGGTGCCAGTCTGCAGTATGGATGAACTTCATAGGGGCGAGGACTGAACATCGACATTTTGTGAGATCACACAACCACACTTCCTGCGAGGGACGCGTCCAATACTGCTATGGAGACAACTTGATGTATATGAAGGAGTCGTAATTGCGAAAATTTCGATTTGACCTGCGGTGTTTGGTAACTATTCTTAAGCGAGTAACTTTTTGTTACCAATTCGTCACTGAATGCCGGCCCGCATCAAAGTCACACACCGAAGAACCGTCGTTCTCCAGACCTGCCGCGAGCAGTGTCCCGTCGAGCGCGGCATGCGGGTGATTGGCGGAAGATGGAAAGGGTCGATTCTCTGGCAACTGCGTGATGGTCCCGTGCGATTCAACGACCTTGCCCGGCAGCTTGGAGGCGCCAGCCGTAAAATGATTAATGAGCGGTTGAAGGAGATGGAATCGCTCGGACTTGTGAATCGAACCGTCCGCGGCGACCGGCCTATTTCGGTGACTTACCAGATTACAGAATTCGGGCGCTCTTCGTTGAGGGTTCTCGAAGAGCTCAGAGAATGGGTGCGGGAGAACAACGTTTGAGCCGGTTTCGCGACCAGCGGAAACGACAATTCTCAGCGGCCCGTTGCAGGAAAACCCCCACAAATTTTCAAAAATCAACACAATGAGATTCGACAAATTTACCGCAAAGATGCAGGAAGCGCTGCAAGCCTCACAGGATCAGGCGTCAAAGCGCTCCCAACAGGAAATCACGAATGAGCATTTTCTGCTCGCTCTGCTTGAGCAGCCGGAAGGAGTAACGCGTCCGCTGCTGGAAAAAGTCGGTGTATCCGCGCAGTCACTCGTCCGACGGCTGGAGACCGATCTTGCCACACGCTCGACCGTGCAGGGAGGCGGAGCCGAGCCGTTTCTGGGCAACGATCTGCGCCAGGTGTTGACCGGTGCGGAGCGCGAGATGGGCAAGCTTAAGGACGAGTATGTGAGTGCGGAGCACTATCTGCTCGCACTGCTCGACTCGAAAACCACCGCCGGAAATATTCTGAAGGAGATGGGCGCGACGCAGGCAAAGCTGATGCAGGCTCTGCAGCAGGTGCGCGGGACGCAGCGCGTTACGGATCCGAATCCGGAGGGAAAGTATCAGGCGATCGAAAAATACAGCCGGGATCTGACCGATGCGGCGCGCAAGGGCAAGATTGATCCGGTGATCGGGCGTGACAATGAGATCCGCCGGGTGATGCAAGTGCTTTCGCGTCGCACCAAGAATAACCCGGTGCTGATTGGGGAACCGGGAACGGGAAAGACGGCGATTGTGGAAGGGCTCGCCCGCCGGATCGTGAGTGGTGACGTACCGGAGTCGCTGAAACGAAAACGCCTGGTGGCCATGGATATCGGCGCGATGATCGCGGGCTCGAAGTTTCGGGGCGAGTTCGAGGATCGGCTCAAAGCTTTCTTGAAAGAGGTGACTTCCTCCGAGGGCGAAATCATTCTCTTTATCGATGAGCTCCATACCATCGTGGGTGCCGGCGCAGCGGAGGGCTCTGTCGATGCTTCGAACCTCTTGAAGCCCCAACTTGCGCGCGGCGAACTCCACGCCATCGGCGCGACGACCCTGGACGAGTATCGAAAATACATCGAGAAAGACGCGGCGCTCGAGCGGCGTTTCCAGCCGGTGATGGTCGATGAACCGAGCGTCGAGGACACGATCGCGATCCTTCGTGGGCTGAAGGAACGTTACGAAGTGCACCACGGAGTCCGTATTCAGGACGCCGCGCTGGTTGCGGCGGCTGCGCTGTCGGACCGCTACATTTCTGACCGGTTTCTGCCGGACAAGGCCGTGGATCTCATGGATGAGGCAGCGTCCCGTTTGAAGATCGAACTGGATTCCATGCCGACGGAAATCGATCAGTTGGAACGTCAGTTGATGCAGGCGGAAATGGAACGTCAGGCGCTGAAGAAAGAGAAAGACGCGGCCAGCAAGGAGCGTCTCGAGGCACTCGAGAAGGAAATGGCCGACCTGAAAGAAGAGAGTTCCCGGCTGAAAGCGCAGTGGCAGGGCGAAAAAGGCGAGATCGACAAGTCGCGAAAACTTCAGGAGCAGCTCGAGAACTTGAAAATTCAACTCGAACAGGCGCAGCGCCGGGGAGAACTCGGCAAAGCGAGCGAAATTCAATACGGAAAAATTCCGGAGGTGGAGAAAGCCCTCGCAGAGCACAATGCCAAGCTTTCAGACATTCAGGGCGGCGGTCAGATGTTGAAGGAAGAGGTCACCGAAAATGACATTGCGACAGTTGTCGCTTCATGGACTGGCATTCCCGTGTCACGCCTGCAGGAAGGCGAGCGCGAGAAACTCGTGAAGATGGAAGACCGTCTCGCGGCGCGCGTGATTGGTCAGAAGGAAGCGATCGTCGCCGTCTCGAACGCGGTGCGCCGGGCGCGCGCCGGTTTGCAGGATGAGGATCGTCCGATTGGCTCGTTTATTTTTCTCGGTCCGACCGGCGTCGGAAAAACGGAACTCAGCCGCGCGCTGGCGGAATTCCTGTTCGACGACGAGCACGCCATGATCCGGATCGACATGAGCGAATACATGGAGAAGCACACTGTTGCCCGGTTGATCGGCGCACCTCCCGGATACGTGGGGTACGAAGAGGGAGGCCAGCTCAGCGAAGCGGTGCGGCGCAAGCCTTATAGCGTCATCCTTTTCGACGAAATCGAAAAAGCGCACCATGACGTATTTAATGTCCTGTTGCAGGTGCTGGACGACGGCCGAATTACCGATGGGCAGGGGCGCACAGTGGACTTCAAGAACACGGTCATTATCATGACGAGCAACATCGGCAGCCAGTACATCACAGGGGAAATTGATCGTGAAACGCGCGGAAAGCGGGTGATGGAGGCACTGCGCGCGCATTTTCGTCCGGAGTTTCTTAACCGCGTCGACGAAATCGTCATCTTCGATCGGTTGAACGACGAAGATCTGAAAAAGATCGTTGGTATCCAGATCGCGCGTCTGCAGAGGCGGCTTGCGGGACAAAAGATCATCCTTTCGGTGACGGACGAAGCCAGGGCACTGATTGCCCGGGAAGGCTACGATCCGGTCTACGGCGCGCGTCCATTAAAACGCGCGATTCAGCACGAAATCCTCGATCCTCTCAGCCTCGAAATCCTCGACGGAAACTTCAAACCCGGCGACACGATTATTGCAGACGCGAGGGACGGAGAAGTTGTGTTTCAGAGTTGAACAAGAATTCGTTTGGCCGGCACCTTCCGCAGGGATTCCTGGGACGAGTGTCCTCATCGGCCCTTTTTCGCGGATCTGGTGGCGACTAGCGATTTTGAGTAGAGCTCCGCCTCTACACACGACAGGCTCTCCGGCGAGATAGTTCACCGGAGAGCCTGAGGTTTCTGAGTCTGATTTGCGTTATTGCTGGTCCGGATAGAGAACTTCGACCGGAATGATTTGTTTTGTCTGGCTTGGACTCGACCAGAGGAGTTGAGCCGTCGCGGTAAATGTTTGCTCGTAGTATTCCATTTTGATGTCGTAACTCTGTCCCGCCACGAGAGTGATTGTGCCATTGTCTTCTGTATCGCGGTGACTGTTCCAATTGTCGATAAGAAGCTGTCCGTTCACCCAAAGGCGGACACCGTTATTAGATACGGTGTAGAACGTGTAGGTCTCCGAATAGCGGGGGACGAGTTTTCCGCTCCACCGTGCAGAAAAGTAATCGCTGGGGACGCTCTGATCGGGCGAATCGTTTCCCCAGTCAAAGTCCACGTTTTCGACACGAGTAAGTGCAAGCGTTTCGAAATTCGTCCCTGCATAATATCTGCCGGTGAGTCCGATTTCCGTCACCGAGTAATCTGTGACGATCGCGCGGGCATCTACCCCCGCCGTTCCACTTGACACAAAGGGGCCGAGCTTCACCTGCTCTGCCAGCGATGGGATGACTGTGCTGCCTGCGGAGTCAAAGTCAATGCCGTCCGTCGAGGTGGCAAATTCGATAGTGTCTCCGATCCGCTGGATTAAGCACCCATACTTCCGGGAATTTCGCCGAGACGGCGATGGCTGTTTTGGAGGCGCTGCCCCCCGCAGTTGTCCTTGAGGCATAGGTATACGCATCGGGAGTCGCGGCGACCATCGCGAAGCGCGCGTCCGCTGCGGTGCTCTCGCGAAGCATCAGTCCCACTTCCGGAGCCGTACCGCTGCTCGTGAGGCTCTGGATTCGTACGAGGGCCTGGAAGTTGCCGGTCTGCGGGGCGCTTTCGAAATGCCCGCTATCCGCAATTCCCGACACGCCAATTCCGGCGCTGGTCAACTCCCATGAGCCGTCAGCCAGTTCACGGCTCCCGCCGGTCGCCTGTCCGATGTTCGATCCGGTAAGGCCGCTATTGTTGAGATTGTTCGCTATCGCTGTCGATGCCTGGTTCGTTTGGTTGGAGGTTGGGGCGGAGGCGTCCGAAGTGAGCGCGCTCTCAGGAATAATCTCTTTAGCCTGTCGCGCACTCGACCAAAAAAGCTGGGCGGTCGCAGTATAGGCATTTTCGAAATATTCCATCTTGATGTCGTACTTCTGTCCGGCCACGAGATTGATAGTCGCGCTGTCTTCTGTCGTGTTGTGGCTGTTCCAGTCGTCAATAAGGAGTTGGCCGTTCACCCAAAGGCGAACGCCGTTGTTTGACACGGTATAAAAGGTGTAAGTTTCCGAATACTGCGGTTTCACTTTCCCAGTCCAACGCGCAGAGAAGTAGTCGGAAGGTACCGCCGGATCGGGCGAGTTGTTCCCCCAGGAGAAATCTACTGTCGCGTCCACACGCGAAAGCACGAGGTTCGTGAGGTTTGTGCCGTCGTAGTATTCCGCGAGTAAGCCCGCACTTCGACGGGTGCCTGTTCAGACTCGGTGTGTAGGCGATTTCAGGCGATGGCGGGCTCTCGAGTCCGACGCTGTGTTGTAAGCGGTAACTGCAAAATAATAAGTGACACCGGGACTCAGGTTATCGACAGTCGCTGTAGTTGACGGTCCGACGTCCAGCGCTTCTGCGTATGTTCCGCTTGAAGTTCCCTGCTTGAGCTGATAGCCGGCGACCGGCTCAGAGTTAGGATCCCAGGCCAACGAAACAGATTCCAGGGCATGAGCTTCTAGGCTCGCAAAGATGGAAAGGAATACGACTGCAGCCAGAAGCTTCGAAGTAAAACCTTTATTACAGAAATTAGGTTTTTGTTGCATGCCGCCGCCCTAAGCAGAGGGCGTGCCACAAGAATGTGTTGGGAGCGACCGCGCTATCGTAAGGCACACTCCTCGTTCTCTAAACAACGGCCAGGAACTCTCAAGAGAAGTGGAAAATCGCCTGAATACAGGTGTCAGGTGCGTTTCAAGGAATTACATAGATGTCGTAGAAAATTACATTTTCGCCAGCGAAAAGATGCTCGACAAAGTGGCATATCTTGGCTTCCCATCGGAAATGACCAGATGATAACCGATCGAGACGTTGCGCAAGGTGCAATATCTCATAATTAATCGTGCTAATAAATTATCGAATTTGACGGCCAGCGACGCATTTTGTATGCGACGCTGCCTCGCTTGATGGCAGCATGAATCAGTGAGACTGCAGCGACTATTCCCTCATTTGGTTTTCGATCGGTAACTGCTTTGTGATGCCGGATTAGTGGCAGTGGCTTCTGCCGGAATTTCTTCACCGCGAAAATGCTGGGCGCATCCATGAACCACGGCACTGGTCAAAACTGTTCGCATCGAGAGCGGTTTACTGGTGCGCATCAGCACAAAGAAGACAGCGACTGGTGTGGCAATTTTGTAGAGCCGGGTCTCTGCTTTTGCCCCCCTGAGTGCATTGCTGTCCGCCGAATAACCATTTTCTGCCGCTGTTAGGAATTGACGGTGTCGCGGATCGAAAAGCACTCTATCTGGTCATGCCTGATCACTCTGAGGCGAGCGAGACTCAGTCCGCTCCGACGAGGGTCTTTGTTTCGGCCACGTCCAAAGACCTCGGTAGCGTTCGCGAACTCGTGAAACAGGTGCTGCTGACGATCGGGTGCACGCCGGTCGAGCAGACTGATCTTCCATCCGATTACCGCGGTGTTCGTGAAATTCTGGAAGACAGAATCGCCGGGTGTGAAGCGGTGATTCACATCGTTGGAATGCGATATGGTGTGGAACCCGACCCGTCGACGATTCCGGAGGGGGCGGTCCGCTGTTCCTGCACGCAGATGGAATTGGAGATAGCCCGCAAGCTCGGGAAGAAACTCTACGTGTTTGTCTGTTCTGAAGGTTTCCCGTACGACGCTGCAGCAGAAACCGAAATCCCGGACATGCAAGCGCTCCAGCGGTCGTATCGCGAGCAACTGACCGGGGGCGAGATCCAGTGCAGCCATGTCGGTGACCGCGAAGCCATTTCCCGCAAGGTCCGCGAGTTGCCGTTTGAACCGGAAAAGATAAAACGCGGGAAGGGCTTGAATTGGCGCCGTGTGATGACTCTGCTCGGGGCGCTTGCCATGGTCTTGGTTGCTGTCGGGGCCAGTCTCTGGTACCTGGTTTCCCCGGAGCGCCAAAGAGACGGCCGCCCATGATCGCCGGGTAGTGGAGACGGTGCCGAAAGAGAGCGTGACCCCTGCCAAAGAGCAGGTCAAAAGGAAGATTGATCGCGAGAAATTGCGTGCGCGGCTCGAGGCCGACATCAGAAAACAAGCCGAGAATAAAACCGCGCAGGCCGGAGAAGAATGGCAGCAGGTACTCGAAATTGAGGAATGGCGTGACCAGCAGCTTGCCGATCTGAATCGGAATCTTGCCCGAATCGAGGAGACATTTGAATCCGAAGGATCGACCGCAAGCTACCGCAAGGCTGTCGACCTGCTTGAATTGAAGGGAGCGGAAGAAGCGCTCGCCTATTTGCAGTCCGGAAGTGCTCAGCGCAAAGAACGCTACAAGTCGCAGGCTGGCGGGAGTGAGCGCGAAGAGGGCAAACTCCGCGCTTTGCTCGAGGAAGATCTTCTGGAAGGCTATCTGCTCCAGATCATGTTTCAATTCGACGAGGCCGAGGCAAAATTCCGGGCGGCTGTTGAAAAAGCAGACAAATCGCCACGAGCGAGAAATGATCTCGCGCGGTTTCTCATCCAGCGCGGAATGGTGATTGATTCCGAAAAGGGAAACGAAGAGTTACTGGAGGCGGCTAATTTGTGTCTTGGCACACTGGCTTTCACTGAACGTGAGAAATCGGCACGAGATTGGGCGATAACGCAGAACAACTTCGGTAATGCGCTCAGCAATCTCGGCATTCGCAGCGGCGGGAGCGAAGTGCGTGAGGGCCGTGAACAGCTTCAAGTCGCGGTGGCGGCTTACCGGAGCGCCCTGGAGGTCATGACGCCGGAGCATTTTCCGCAGGATTGGGCGACGACGCAGAATAATCTCGGTACTGTGCTCAGCGATCTCGGTATTCGCAGCAAAGGCAGTGAGGGGCGTGAACAGCTTGAGGCGGCAGTAGCGGCCTACCGGAGCGCGCTGGAGGTCAGAACAAGGGAAGAGTCCCCGCAGGATTGGGCAAGGACACAGAATGACCTCGGCAATGCGCTCAGCAATCTCGGCATCCGGAGCGGCGAGAAAGAGGGGCGTAAACAGCTTGAAGCGGCCGTGGAAGCGTACCGGAGTGCCCTGGAGGTCAGGACGCGAGAAGAATCGCCGGAAGATTGGGCGACGACGCAAAACAACCTTGGCACTGTGCTCGCCGATCTGGGCATTCACAGCGACAAGAGCAAAGGGCATAAACAGCTTGAAGCGGCGGTGGCGGCTTACAGGAGTGCTCTCGAGGTCAGGACCAGGGATGACTTGCCGCAGGATTGGGCGACGACAATGAATAACCTCGTTGATGCACTGACCGAACTCGCTGGAGTCAGTGCCGAGGAAAAGCGTGAGGAGCTTTTGGAAGAAGCTGCGAAGGGATACGAAACGCTGATTGCAGCGAGTGAGGAAGAGGTGATTGATAAATCTGCCGCCGCAGGTTTCCTGGGCGATTTTTCGTTCTTCAAGCTACGACGCAATGATCCCGAAGGCGCCCTGAAGGCAGTCGAAAAAGCGCTCGAGACCGATCCCAATCAGATTTGGATCAAGACCAATCTGGTAACCGCCTACCTGTTGCTGGACGAATGGGAGAAGGCAGAGAAAATACTGACTGGGAATGCCCTCCAGGTTCCGTATGGGGAAGAGCCGTTCTGGCAGTTGATGCTGAACGACTTTGATGAACTTGACAAGTTTGGCGTGACTCATCCGAATATCAAACGGATGCGGAAGTACATCGTGGCACACTACAATCCGGAAACCGAAGATGACGCGCCGGCGGAGCAATCGGAATGAGGGAGCTGGTCGGAGATTCGCGATGAAGTTGCGGAACCCGTCCAATGAGCTGAGCGCATCCTTGCTCGACGCGTGGTGGAGACTGAGGATACGGATCTGCGGAGGAACCATATCGAGCCCGCGAGGTCCTTCGGGCAAGGCTCAAGCCGTAGAAAATCTTGTGGCAGCGCCGCACTTTTATTGAATGGGTCGAGAGGACGGATGACAGTCATGTGACGCATGCGAGCCATTGGCGGCGGGCTGGTCGCGGTAGCGGAGGCGGGCGCGCGTCATGCGGTCGCGCAGACCGCCCTGTTCGACGAAATCTTTCTCCTGACGGCGCATCTGCTGGTCGATGAGATAATTGGTTTGGTGGATTAAGCAGATGGTGGCGATATTGGCAAGCACGTCCGGCGGACGGGTCTCGACAAACTCGCGATACCGCTCGTAATTCTGCGGCGTTTCGCGGCCCAGTTTGCGCACGTATTGCGCCGCTTTTGAACCTTTGTCCCAAATCGGCAGGTCGCGCGCGCGGAGATAGTCGAGGTAGTCATCCAGCAGTTCTTCGAGACTGGCGCGGGCCACGCCGGTGAGCTTTATCTCGGTCTCCTTGGAGGTCGTGGCCGCCTTGCTGCCTTCGAGGATGTTCTTCTTTCCTGACCGCGCGGACTGGATCATCTGCTCGATGGTCCGGCCGCCCCTGGATAGAAACTTGTGCGCGAAGCGGAAAGTGAAGTCGTAGACTTCCGCTTTCTGGTAGGAGAGAACGTGCGGTAATCGCCGCGGGGTGAAAGCAGCCGTTCGGCGGGGGAATGGGATTCATGGGAGGAATGAGAAGCACGCGGGGCGAGCTTCTCATGGCTCTTATAGTTCGCATTCTTCCCATCCTTCTTCATTGCATGGTTTCCCATAATTCAATAGTGCTACCGAGCTTTCCCTGCCCAGCGCGCAGGCTGGGTCGCTCGCTGCAATCGTTGCTCATCGAATTGCAGAGTTGCTCGAATCAGCAAAAAACGGAGTGGTTTTTGCAATTGCGTGGTAGCTCGAAGGCTTGAGCCGCGCACGTTCCGGACTGAACGGCGAGCTGTCTGAAAAGCCACGCCGCCGGGAAAACAAAAACCAACCAGGAAACTTAACAGAAAGACAACATGAGCACGATTACTGAACGCATCGATGCGATCACGTTAATCCCCGAAGATTACCGCAGTCAGACTCCGCCTGCGCCACGTAGCGTCAAGATTGAGCTGACCGGGCGCTGCAATTTCCGGTGCGCCTTCTGCGCCCGGGCCCAGCGTCTGCGGGAAGTGGCCGACATTGACCGGGACTTTTTCGAGAGGATTCTGCCAGAAATGCGGGGAGCGGGCGTCGAGGAGATCGGTCTCTTCTATCTGGGCGAAAGCTTTCTCCTTCCGTGGCTGAGCGACGCAGTACGTTTTGCGAAACACGAGGCGAAATTCCCGTATGTCTTCCTCACGACGAACGGGTCGCTGTCCACGGCGCAGAAGATGCGGGAGGCGATGGAGGCGGGGCTCGACAGCCTGAAATTTTCCTTGAACTACGCTGATGAGGAGCAATTCAAGGACATCGCGCGGGTGAAGTCGTCGTATTTCCGCACGATGCTCGAGAACATCAAGGCTGCGAAAGCGATCCGGGACGAGGTCTACGAGGAGACGGGGCACCGCTGCGGACTTTACGCTTCCTATATCTTGTATGACGGCGATCAGGGCGAAAAGATGGGAGCCGTTGTAGACGAGTTGACGCCGTATCTCGACGAGATTTACAGCCTGCCGCTCTACAATCAGGCCAGCCTTGTTACGGAAGAGGAAGAGGGACGCGACTGGGCGGTGACGGCGGGCAACCGGGGACGCTCCGAGGCGTTGCGGGATCCGATTCCCTGCTGGGCCGTATTCACTGAGGGGCACATCACGTATGACGGACGGCTGAGCGCCTGCTGTTTCGACCATGACGGACGATTTGACATGGGCGACCTGAATACTACATCATTCGTTGATGCCTGGCACTCGCCGAGGTTCCAGAACCTACGGGCGGCGAACTTGAGCGGCGACGTCACGGGCACTCCGTGCGAGAACTGCGCGGCCT
This sequence comes from uncultured Verrucomicrobiae bacterium, assembly GCA_963805815.1. Classification (GTDB taxonomy): domain Bacteria; phylum Verrucomicrobiota; class Verrucomicrobiia; order Chthoniobacterales; family Chthoniobacteraceae; genus CAWDWA01. Next base: position 539,661 of record CAWDWA010000026.1, on the reverse strand, counting down.
ACAGCTAAAAACTCCAAAGAGCGTTGTTGCCGCCGGCCGAAACGAGCCGGCGGCAACGCTCAACTGTAGCGGCGGTATGACCGTCGTCTGGGGGTTGGCCATTTTGAATCCCCTCTCGAGAGGGGAAGAAAGCGAAGCGCTTCAGGGGTGTGTCAAAACGCTTTCCAATCACCTGAAGAAACAACTGCACTTAACCTTGAAAGGACACACACCCCTGAGTGTCGCTGACGCTCCTTCATGCCCCTCTCCAGAGGGGATCTGAATTGGCGCTTCGCGCCCTGGGGAGCATCCGTAGGAACCGACTGCGTCGCTGTCCCTCATTCGGCACTCGCAGAGCGCCAGCGGCTGTCTATCACCGTCGGCATCCAAGAAAATTCTTTTGAGACCTCCGTTAAGCCTATCGCTGGTTTCTTGCTGCGGCCGAAACACGCAGCTCGAGGCGGCCATCTCGAAGCGATAGATGCATGCCGGGGAACAGGCTCTCGCTTTCCCGTTGAAGCGTGTCACGCAGCCAACGTGCGTCCGCCGCGGATGTCCGGTGTAAACTGAAATTCCTGATCTGCAGAGGCACCATCTCAAGCGTCACGAGATCGCCTGTGTTTGCATCGAGCCGCGGAAAATACATCAACGTCAAATCATCGCGAAAATCCTCATATCCCGGGATTCCTTCGTAGTCGTTCAGGAAATCTCCACATCCATACAGGATCAACTTTCTGCGATACACCTCGAGAGGGCGCACGTGGTGGGAGGAATGCCCGTAAACGACATCGACGGCGTCCGAGTCGATGAGCGCATGAGCAAATCGGACCTGCTCGTCCGGAATCTGGTATCCCCAGTTGCCGCCCCAGTGGACCGCAAAGATCACGAGATCGTCCGGGCACGAGTGCGCTCGAATGTGTGAAATCACCTCGGCCGCGGTTTGCTCCGAAAGATCGCCAAGGAAATTCACGCCGGGAAGCTCAGCTCTCGCTGCCCATGAACGGGGGACGCCGGAGCTTGCTGTGCCATACGAGAACACCAGGACGCGGCCGTGCGCGGTTTGCAGAACCGCCGGCGACGCGGCCTCGTGCGCAGTTCCGACCCCGGCGATGGCGATCCCCTGGGTGTGGATTGTCGCAATGGTTTCTTCCAATCCCTGATAGCCCCAATCCAGCACGTGATTATTTCCCAGGACGCAGCAATCGATCCCGGCAACCTTCAGGAACTCCACATTGGCCGGATGCATGCGGTAATGAATCATCTTCATTTCCCAGTTTGCGTCGCTTGTCGTGACACTCGTTTCGAGGTTCACAATCGAAGCGTCGGGACGGATCTCTTGAAGCACGTCCAGCGCGTCGCCCCATAGATACCGGTAATCAACGCGATCGTGAATCGGACCATTCCTGCGTTCTGCGAGCGCGACGTACTCGCGGGCATCCTTCACGGACGGCTCGTACAAAATTGGGTCGTTTGATTTCGGGAGCACCTGGTCGATGCCTCGTCCCGTCATCACGTCACCACACAAAAACAGGGTGATCAGCTCCAGCATCGTCTTCGTTTTCTTCTTTATTAACTTACCCCCTGAGTCATTTTCGCGCAAAACAAGGGGTCTCGAATTGGTCCGCAGCCTTCGGATGGGGGTTGGTTCGCTTCGGCTCTTGCCTAGCGAGTTGGTGATCAATGGCAATGGGCGCGTCGTAGCCGGATCTGGTGCGCGTTCGGGTTGTGCGGAGGTGAGCACAAAACGTTACGAGGAGGGCGGTCCATAGGCGCATTTCGCTCCACGGGCCCGAATCGACGGATTGTGTATTCATGGGCCGAATGGGAGAGATCGGGAGCGTGAAGAAAGCGCTGCGGGGACGCCGCGCACTCCAGAGCGCTTCGCGAGAAACATTTCGGGTCCGGCAGCGACCGGACTCTTTCGGAGTGCTGCGCGGCTCGCCCGCCCGCCAACCCCCACGATTCCCCACCGCCACCTCGGTCCTCGCGTAGCTTTCCTCAGACACCCTGAAGCTCAGGAACGTTCCAGTCTCACCCCAACGTTCCTGAACGAGCAAACCGACTTCGCAACGCTCTCCCGCGCAGCGGACTCGGATTACCCCGACCCCCGTGCTTCATGGCACCAATTCGCGGCTGAATTTGAGCTCGTCGGCGCACTTTGATTCCCGTGGATAAGGAAGATTGAAACCAAACTTGCAGACGTGACATCGAATAAGGAAGAGCCCAAATCGTGTCGATGATGCCCCCTTCCAAAGTGGAAATGGCTACGGATATTTTTCTTGGAGGGACTCGACGAGGGCGCGCGAATGTTCGCGCTGCACGGCGGCTTCGCCCTCGTTCACAAAACCGCTCACGATCCGAGCGTGATTCTGAGCCACACGGACGGCCGCAGGCGTGGCCCCGGTCACGCGAACTTCCAAGCCGTTATCTAGCTCAATGATCTCCGCGGAGATGTCTTCGTGATGCGCTACGAGTTCCACGAAGGCGGGATCCCAGCGCCGCACCATTGCTCCGGAAGCCAGACACTTCTTCATGTAAGCCACATGGGCCTTAAGCATGGCGACGATCTCGGTATCCGCGGAGGTAGTTCGTGCCCGGTAGCCCGAGGCGGTCAGCTCGACCTCACGAGTAATTTTCTCGTGATCCCTTGCCATCTCGTAAATCAGTCGACGCTGCTCTTCTGGTAGAGGACCTCGCATCGGCCGCTGAGCAAAACCCGACTGTGGAATAGCCAGAAGTAGCGCAAAAGCGAATATCCAGCGCTCTCGAAGAATGTTGCTTAGAGTGCGGATCGTCATTGGGTCGGCTTTTCCCACAGACGGGATATGGATAATTCTACTTTGTTAGAATAAGTCAGTTTTCCAAAATTCCTGCCCGAAAAGCCTAACGCAACTAAAAATTATAGCCACTATAGCAATGGCAGTTCTCCAGAAAGATTTAGTAAAAATATTCATATTATTTGGTTTTCTATAATGATATAAGAGAATTGGAACGATGCGCGATGGGAAGCCACCAAGGCAGTGCGCCAAATACTCAGGTTCAGTTTTGTTCTAATGGTGCTAATAGCTCTAATAATTCCAGATGTTTCTGCGGTTCAGGTTTTTGATTCGTTGGATGGTAAACATCCTTGCGGAGGAATTTTGCATGAAGGACCGGGAACGGCTGCGCATTTGGTGCGGAAACTTTGCGCATTTGGTGCGATTTTTTCGAACCACTAAGCTGGGGGGGTGGAGGGACCCATTATAGTGCCGTGCGGAACTTGTTCCAGTGGGTATGGAGACGTTAGCCAGCCAGGTTTGCCCGGGCGACCGCTTTGCTCAAGGTTTTATAGCAATTATCATAGCACCTATGAAAGCCCGCTCTCTTCGAGAAGCTCTACCCCCTCGAGATTGAGCGCCAGGAGGGCGTTTTCGATTTCGACGGGATGCGGACCCGGGGCTCGCCCGCGAAGTCGTTTTGCCATTCGACGATCAGGCCGCCCGGGAGGCGAAGGCCGCCGCCCGGAAATTCCGGAGGGATCGGGGCGACCATTTCCTCGGGAGGGACCGCGATTTCATACTTGTGCTTGTTCCGCGTCCACCAGTCCGCGAGATAATCCCCCAGCACCTGCACCGAGAGCGTATGCTTGTCCGAGGCGGTGGTGAGGAAGGCATCCGTCACGTCGACTTTCAGCACCGTCGAATTGCCAAGCTCGTTGACCGGACCCGGCACCACCTCGGTAATGACAAGTGGCGCGCCTTTCGTCCCGTCCGCCTGCACCACCCGGATCGTCTTCGCAACCCCGATGGCCGGCACGATCTTGTATTTCGGGCTCTGCTGGAAGTCCCCCGGGCCTGATGGCATGCCGGGTGGCGATTCGAGCTGCATCATATTCGTCAGAGCAGGCGTTATGATGACCTCGAGTTTGTTTCCCTGACCGGAGAGGGTCTTGCCGGCCGCCTTCCAGGTGAACGAGAAAGGCTTTTCCAGGCCGGCTCCGGCAGTAACCTTGCACTCCGTCTTGCCGGTTTCCCCTTCGTCTCGAGCGTGCGCACGCCGGCCTCGATCGTGAGTTTTCCCTTTTTGCTGCTTCCACTCTGGGCGACGGCAAAGGGCAATCGCAGCCGGACCCGGTTGGGCGCAGCCGTGTCGAGGTCCACCGACTCGGGCCGGCCAATGATCAGCTCCATGCCTGCATTCTTGTTGCCGTTACCCGGCGAGACACGGTGCGGATAAACGCCCTCGTCGTAGGTCAGTTTGGCGATTCCGTCGACCACCTTCTCGCTCAGGTCGAAAACCGTGTCGTACCCGCCGATCGGATTCTGCGGCGGGCCGGGCTCGCCAGCCCCGGGCTCTTCCGGGCCAGGTTCCTCGCGGGGCGCCGCCGCGATCTCGCGATGGGGCCGTAGCTTGACCGACGGGAAACCCGCGAGGTGTCCTTCGGTCGCCACCCGGGCATAAGCATCTGCCTGCGCGCGCGAATAACCAAGCGTAGTTCGATCCAGGTGTTGTTCGAGCTCTTCGGAAAACGTGTAATCGAGATCCCGTAGCGCAGCCGCCGGATCGACGAGGAAACAGACTCCCAGACCGGGATCCCGGTTGACCCGCTTGCACAACATCGGCACGTGCTCGCGAAAGGCCTCCAAGGTGTCGATATGGACGCGGGGAAGGGGACCGAGCTCGCGAACCTGAGGAAGGTCTACGGAACGTCCCGGCGCCACGTCTTCCACGAGCGCGGGATTCGCCGCGACAACCGCCTCGCGAATCTCCCGCATGAGGGCTTCGTCCACCATTCCTTCGTCGTTATACACGTTGTAGAATCGCCTGCAGATGCGGTCGATGGAATCACCGGGTCGCGTGCGTAAGGTTTCTGCCGCTCATTTCTTGATTCCGCCATTTTTTGTTTCCTGCGCCTAAAACCGTAATCGGTATCGCCCGGCACGCTGCGCATCTGGTGCGGAAACTTTGCGCATCTGGTGCGATAAATTTTTGACTCACAGCACCCTGGGGTCGAGATATGGCGAGGACCAGTATTCGTGCCGTGCGGAACTTGTTCCAGTGGGTATGGAAACCTTAGCCAGTCAGGGTTGCCCGGGCAACCGCTTCATTCTCAATTGGGTCTGATACCCCGAAGCTTGCTTCTTCCAATACTCATATTTCTGTTGTTAATGCCTCGGGGCTTGCCCCGAGGATTCTTTACTCAAGTTTTTATAGCAATTATTATAGGATCTATAAAAGTTCGCTGTTCTCGAGAACCTCTACCCCCTCGAGATTGAGCGCCAGGCCGGCGTTTTCGATTTCGACGGGATGTGGGCCGGGGGCTGGCTTGCGAACTCGTTTTGCCATTCGACGATGAGGCCTTCCGACAGGCGAAGGCCTCCGCCCGGGAATTCCAAAGGGATCGGGCCGATCATTTCCTCGGGATGGATCGCGATTTCCCTGTTTACCCCTCTTCCCCTACCCCCAGTTCTCCCGAATCCATTCGTCAATGAACTCGGCAGCGCCTTCGGCGTTCTCGCGGACGTAACGCTCTTCGAACCGCAGAAATCTCACTCCTGGCTGCTCGAGGAAAATTTGGCGGTTCTGATCGGAGTCCCCTCGAAGCCCTCATGCGGGAGGCTCGGGAGGCGGTTGTCGCGGCGAATTCGACGCGCTTGGAAGTCGAGGTTACGGACGCCTTCGTCACCTCGGCTTCGGACAAGCAGACGCTCTCGGTGCAGGTGCTGGGGGATTACCTCGCGGACTGGTGGGCGCGGAATAAGCACAAATAGCGACCTGGTCGAGATGGAGAGGTTCTGCATGCCGTTCATTGATCAGCGTTTTGGCTCTCAGGACAAACGGCGATAGAACGGAAGTCTGCTGAGCTCGCCGTTTTATGCTCGGCGCGACCAATTTCATTTCGCGGCCCAGCAGCCTCAGCATTTCGACATCAGCCGCGTAGATTCGTGGACTCAGCACCTGAACCCGGGAAGCGGCGTCGCGTGAGGAATTGATCAATGCCGGGCTCAGAAAACCGCGCAGATTATTGAGGAATGCCGCGCGGATATTCTCGTATCCGCCGCGCCTCCCGAGCAGCACCCGCCCGGAATACAGAAAAACGGGCTTCGAACCAGTTGATATCGGGATGACAGTCCTCCAGAGTCCAAAGGGGCACCTGCAGGTAACCACCTCATGCCCACTCTTCACCGCAGCGTCCACGCAGGTTTCAATTGATTCACGACATCGTTGACACGCTTCCGGCGATTTCGCGATGAGGCTGCAGATCGGGTGGGTCGCATGAATGGCCTCCATCAGATCGTCGATGGATGACATCTTCAGCAAAAAGACGTGCATGCCCGTGATTTTCTCGAATGCCTTTGAGAACCTGCTGAAAGGCTTCGAATTACGCAGACACAGAAGCGTATCTTTTCGCGAGTACATCTTTGGGGGCGGAGCGAACTAATAAGACCCTCCAATTTAAAGAGATTTTGGTTTAAACAGGGCGGAGTCGAGCCTTTTTCGAATGCTCGAGGCCAAAGAATTTCCGAACAGCCAATTTTTACGCGCCAGAACTTACAATCCAATTAGTAAGCGAAATTGAATTTATGGGGAGGGCGCGCATGACCCGAAGGTTCACTCCGCGCGCTTTGCCTTTATCCACGTTTCAATGCCGTAGAAAACATGATAGAGGCCGAATGTCAGCCCCATGATCAGGATTGTCTGGCTGTCGCTGCGGTCGTAACCGATGAGGAACTTGATGTGGAAATAGACGAGAAGTATCAGACTGATTCCGGTAACGAGAAACGCCTTTCCCAGGGTCACCAGCGAGGCCGGAGCAAACGGACGTGTTGCGCAGAGTGCCATGCCGTAGAGGGTAACCCATAGAATGCTTAGGCTGAATGCAGATCCTCGCCACGACAGCAGTAGACTGAGCGCGATGGCGGTAACTGCGTGAGGCATGACCGTCTCCAGGGCAAACCGGGCACCGGCGGAGACGAGGTGTGAATCGGGATTTTCCCGTCTGCCTTTCGCCTTCAGGAGCGCAAAGGCCGTCGCGACCGATAGAACGAGCACGAAAGTCCAGACACCTAAAAAGAGGGCGGAATCGATCGCACGCGAGCCTGACGACCGAAGTTTCCATAGCAGGAAGGCGGATGCTGCCAGGGATAGCGTGCCGGCCAACAGCGAAACCATCCCGGAGACGAAATGGTAAATATCTGCTCGATCATGCAGGTGGCGAATGGTGTCCAGACGTGGATCCACTTTCTGGCTATCGTTCATGAGAGTCAGGACCCTAGTTGCGTTTACGCGGTTCGCGACCGCGCATCTCGAGAAGGAGCGGCAGCCCCATGTAGCGTCCCTCCCTGCGGATTTTGTTTTCAAGAAACTTTTTGTAGTTCGGAGTGAGCACATCCGCGGTATTCACAAAAAGAATGATCTGGGGAACCGGGATGATTCCTGTCCTTTCTGTCATCGTGGCGTAGATGATCTTGAACCGCTTTCCTCCGTGCAATGGGGGTGGCCAATTTTCTGTGAGCGAATGGAGCAGTCTGTTGAGCGGGCCCGTTCCAATCCGGTTGCGCGCGTCCGAGCGCACTTGTTCGATGAAGCGGAAGAGCCGGCTCAGATTCTCGCCCGTCACAGCAGAAAGCAGGATAAACGGGGCATAATCGACGAAAAATAGATCGGCACGCAGGTTTTCGAGGAGGTTTTTCAGGAAAGCCTTCTTATTCTCTCCCGGCGCCGGCTTGATGAGGTCCCATTTGTTGATTACGACCACGCAGGGCTTGCGCGCCTCCTGAATCATGCCGGCAATTTTCTTGTCTTGCGACGTGACGGCGTCCACGGCATCTACGACCAACACGCAGAGATCGGCCCGTCGGATGCTCCGCTCGGAACGCATCACACTGAACACCTCGACCGAATCGGCCTGTTTGCCTTTCGGTCGGATGCCGGCTGTGTCGATGAGCACGTAGTCGTGGTTGCCGCGGCGATAAGGGACGTCGATTGCATCGCGGGTGGTGCCGGAGATTTCGCTGACCATGGTGCGGCTGTCTTTCAACACGGCGTTGACGAGCGATGATTTTCCGACGTTTGGCCGTCCGACGATGGCGATCTTCGGCGGGGCTTCGCGCTTACCCTCGTCGTCCAGCGCCAACTCCTGCGGCAGCAGCGCGTCGAACATCGAAATGAGCTCATCGATCCCACGGTTGTGTTCCGCGCTGATCGCGACGGTTTGTTTGAATCCCAGCCGGGTGAACTCCGCATCGAAATCCCGATGTTTTTCGTGGTCGACCTTGTTCACGACCACGATCAAGGGTTTGTCGGTCTTTCGCAGGCGGCGCGCCAAATCCTCGTCAACGGGATGGAGTCCCGCCTGGGCATCGACTATGAAAAGGATCACGCTTGATGTTTCGATCGCGATCTCGGCTTCGGTGCGCACCTGTTCCGAAAACGCGGCGTCCACCACGCTGCCGATCCCCCCGGTGTCAACAAGTGTGATTGTGCGATCCCCCGGTCGGCATTCCACCGCGAGTCGATCCCGTGTCACGCCAGGCATGTCGTGCACGATGGAGATACGGCGGCCGACGAGTCGGTTGAAAAGCGCCGATTTGCCGACGTTTGGACGTCCGATGATAGAGACGGTCGGGGCTTCAGGTTTCGGCATTGCCGTGTCCTCCTTCCGAGAGCTGGCGCAGGCCGAAAACGAAGTAACCGACACCTGAGATCAGGGTGAAGGCCGTCGCCAGAATGACTGGAATATCAAGGATCTGCAGTTCGAATGCTGTGCCCTCAAACGCAACCACCGCGTAGAGTGTCGGTGCCTGCAACATGACCGCACCGACAGCGATCATTTGACATACAGTGGCCATTTTTCCAACGAACGATGGCGCCACTTCGACATGGCCCACGAGGAGGTGCAAAACCACCGTCCCAACGACGATGACGCTGTCGCGGGCGATCACGGTCACCGGAAACCAGAGCGGAAATTCGTAACCCCAGTTGCTGAAGCTCAGTGTGATAATTCCCGCCAGGAGCAGGCCTTTGTCAGCTATGGGATCGAGAATGACGCCGAGCTGGCTGCGCTGGTTGTATTTTCGCGCGAAATATCCGTCCAGTCCGTCACTTACCGCCGCGACCAGAAAGGCGAAGACCGCCCAGAACCGCAGCCAGGGATCAGGATCCCCGCTCTCCACACTCCGGCCGTAATAAATCGCCATCATGACGAAGACCGGGATCAGGAAGATCCTGGCAATAGTGATTTTATTGGCAGTAGTCATTGGGTGGGCGGGCGAATATGGGACAGGGTTTGCTCGAATTCCAGCCTTTCGCGAGTGCGCGGCGACGCGATTCAGGATTGCGCTGGTCAATCGGAGTCGATTAGCCTCCGCGATTTATGAGATGGTTTTTCTGTCTGTTGCTACTCGGTTGCTTCGCATTGTCGTTTAATGCGTGCGAACGCCAGGGTCCCGAAGTTCTCAAAGCGCTGCCGGGAGCGGGGCATCACGGAGAAGGTCATCACGAAGAGGATGGGCACGGTGAAGCCCAGGCGGAAACGGGTCACGAGGCGGGGCCGGCGCACGGTGACGTTCCTGCCGCGGACACGATGACAGCTCCGGAAACCGCGCATGGGGAAACCGAAACCGAATCCTCCCATTAATTATCGCCGGGTGCTCGTGACATGACGAAGCACCACTACCAGAGGGACGAATCCTGGCGGGCGCGTTATCGCACGTTTCTCCACGCCGGTCGTGGTATTTCGACTCTACTGGCGACTCAGTGGAACGCGCGCATTCATGCCGCCTGTGCGCTCACAGTCACGACGGTCGGATTCTGGCTGGGTCTCGACAGGATCGAGTGGTGTCTGATCCTTTTCGCGATGGGTTTCGTGTGGGTGACCGAGGGGTTGAATACCGCTATCGAATTCGTCGTGGACAAGGCTTCTCCCGAAATTCATCCGCTTGCGAAAGGGGCGAAGGATGTGGCCGCGGGCGCGGTGCTGAGCGCCGCCTTCGTAGCCGTGATCGTTGGATTGCTCGTGCTGGGGCCGAAACTTCTCGGCGCGCTGAATCTTGCGGGCGGGATCGATCCGCGGTAATCGCGCTACCGCGCGTTAGATCGACAATTCGAGTTGCCGGCTGCTTTCTGTTTCCCGGGCGAATCGGACACCCAGGCCCATCAGGCGGATGCTTTGCTGTTTGCGCCGGTAAGCCTGTTCCAGCAACTCCAGATAGCGTTCCAGCACCGGCTTGCCGGACACACATTCGGCTGTGGTTCGGCTAAAATCCGCAAATCGCAGCTTCACGAAAATTTTTCGGATGCGGTCTGCTGAGTGGCTTTTTTTTAAGTCATCCAGCAATTCCCTGTGAAGTTCTTCCAGCTTCCGTTCACACGCTTCGAGCGATGTAAGATTTTCGCTGTAGGTGTGTTCCGTACTCAGGGATTTCCTTTCCCGATGCGGGAGAACGGGGCGGTCGTCGAGACCCCTGCACAGCGCGAATAGTTCCAGACCGAATTTTCCAAAGGTGCGATGCAACTCAATATGGGAATAGCGTTGCAGTTGGCCGCATGTCGTGACGCCCAGACGCTCCAGCTTCTTCGCCGCAACGTGACCGATTCCCCAGATTTTTCGAACAGATAGCGGCTTCATGAATTCATTGACGTCTCGAGGGTGGATCTCGAATTGACCGTTCGGTTTCCTCCAGTCACTAGCAATTTTCGCAAGCAACTTGTTGGGCGCAATACCTGCCGAGGCCGTCAGACCCGTTTCCTCGTAGATGCGGTCGCGAATTTCCGCCGCGATGGTCGCGGGCGGGTAGGGGAGGGCGGAAATATCGAGGTAGGCTTCGTCCAGCGAGAGTGGCTCGACGAGTTCGGTGAAGGTGCGAAAAATTTCCCGGATTCGGGCGGACTCCCGGCGGTAAACTTCAAACCGGGTGCGGAGAACGATCAATTCAGGACAGCGCTGCATCGCTAAATAGGTTGGCATTGCGGAGTGGACGCCGTATTTGCGCGCCTCGTAATTGCAGGTTGTCAAAACTCCCCGGCGGTCTCGCGCGCCCCCGACTGCAACGGGTTTTCCGCGAAGTTCCGGGTGATCACGAATCTCGATGGCTGCGTAGAAGCAATCCATATCGAGGTGCACGATCTTTCGGGCAGGTTCAGACACGGTCTATTATAGATATAAATGAGGGACTGCCAGAAGCGAAAGGTCCGTACAGGAGGCCCTGGTTTTAGAAACTCCTGAAGCCTTTTGCTGTTTTCCCCTCGCCAGGGGCAGGGCAACTTTGCGTGCGGTATGAGGGGCACTGCGCCTTTTTACCGGCATGCTCGAGTGGACATGAGTGCTACTAAGTCCCTTCCAGAATTGCTGAGTTCGTCCACAAGGAACTGTTGTTCAATCAAATAGCACTCTTCCATACATATCCGTCCCGAAGAGTGCGCAGGCTCCACTTTACACGTGGAAGCGTTTCTTTAAGTTGCTTCCTCTATTTGCTCATGACTCGAATCGCGACTGCGTTCTCACTTTTCGTCCTGATTCTCCAAACCGTTTCGGCACAACCACCGGGTATTGCGGAACTCAGGAAGAGCCTCGTTCGAATCAATACGACCTCACAGACGCCGAACTTGAGGGTGCCGTGGAACCCCGGCAATCTGGGGCGGGGAGTGGGCTCGGGATTTGTGATCGACGGCGAGCGGATACTCACCAATGCGCACGTTGTGAGTAATGCGCGGTTTTTGAGTGTTGAGAAAGAATCCGATCCTAAGAAATACGTAGCGGCAGTTGAGTTCATCGCACACGACTCTGATCTGGCGGTGCTGCGTGTGGCGGACCCTGCGTTTTTCGAGGGGGCGACTGCGTTGGAGTTCGACGGAATTCCAGAACTGGAATCAACAGTCTCGGTTCTCGGCTATCCGATCGGGGGCGATCGCCTTTCGGTTACGCAGGGTGTGGTTTCGCGGGTCGATTTCCAAGCTTACTCGCATACCACGGTCGATGCGCATCTCACGATCCAAATTGACGCAGCGATCAACCCGGGGAACAGCGGTGGGCCGGTGCTCCAGGCCGGCAAAGTCGTGGGTGTGGCCTTCCAGGGGTACAGTGGCGACGTTGCCCAAAACGTCGGTTATATGATTCCTGTGCCGGTCATCCAGCGATTCCTGAAGGATATCGAGGATGGGAAATACGATCGCTACATGGACCTTGCGATTGTCATGTTTCCATTGCAAAACGACGCCATGCGCCGCGCACTCGGCGTGGAAGACGACAACCGTGGCGTTTATGTCGCGACAGTGCACGATGTGGGGCCGGCCGCGGGTATTGTAAAGGAAGGTGATGTGATCCTTGAAATCGACGGACACAATGTTGCGAGCGACGGATTTGTGGAACTCGACGGGCAGCGGGTGCAGATGTCTGAAATCGTGGAACGCAAGTTTCGCGGAGACAGTGTAAAGTTGGCTCTGTTGCGCGATAGGAAGAGGATCGAGGTCAATGTGTCCCTGGATGATCCATGGCCCTTCACGATGCAAAGCAATCGTTACGATTTCGCGCCCCGTTATGTGTTATTTGGAGGGCTCTTATTTCAACCGCTCTCGCGCGATTTCTTGCTGGCGTATAAACTCAACGCACTGCAGGTCCGCTTTTATTACGACTTTTTTGTCGATGACGCAATTTACAAGGATCACCCCGAAGTCATTGTGCTGAGTCAAGTGCTCGCCGATCCGATCAACACGTATCTTAACGACTTTCTCTACGGAATTGTCGAGAGTATCAACGACAGGAAAATCCGCACACTCGAAGACGTTGCGGAGGAGTTTGCCAAGGACACGCCGGAATATGTGATCCGGCTGATCGGGATCGGCCGCCCTCTCGTGCTGGAAAAGGCTGCGGTCGACGCGGCACGAGAAAGGATCCTTTCTCGTTATAATGTGCTCCGTGAGCAAAACCTCGATGCAAGCATCGTGGAGGTAATACCATGATTTTTAAGATGGCTCAGGCATTGCGACCGATAATAGCGCTTCTTTTGGTTGCGTGTGGGTCTGTCGCTTTGGTCGAGGCTACGCCCGTTGCAGCGGCGCCCGATCAATATTCTGTGGTCCGTGTGAATGTGACCAATCAGTCCTACGACTTTTTCCGTCCCTGGGGAAAGGATGCGCCCTTTGCGCGGCGGGGGCTGGGCGCCGTCCTTCCCGGTAATCGGGTGCTTGTTACTGCGGAGCTCGTGGCGAATGCGAATTACGTGGAGTTCGAGAAGGCTGAGAGCGGTGAACGCACTTCTGCTTCTGTGGAAGTGGTCGATTACGAGGCGAATCTCGCGGTTCTTCTTCCGGACAGCGAGACGTTCCTGGAAGGTTTGAAACCGTTGGAACTCACCGATTCCTTTGTGGGAGATCGCGCTCTGGTGCAGCAGGTGGAAAGTACCGGGGCTATTCTTGCCACTCCTGCAATGCTCACAACGGTGGAAGTCGGTGATTACCCATTGGACGACACAGCGCTCATGGTTTACCGGATGACTTCTTCGCTGCAATACCGGGAGAGCAGTTTCACGTTGCCCATTCTTCGGGACGGGAAACTTACGGGAATGTTGATGCGTTTTGACTCACGGACGCAAAACGTTGACGTCGTGCCAAAGCCGGTGATTGAGCATTTCCTGAAGGCAGCCGAGAAGAAGCCCTACGGCGGATTTCCTAAGGCGGGGATCAACTTTGCGACCACGCGGGATCCGCAGCTTCGGCGCTTCGCGGGGCTCCCGCAGAACATTGGCGGCGGCGTTTATGTGACCGATGTGGAAGAAGGCAGTTCGGCCGCAAAAGCCGGTGTCAAACGTGGCGATGTGATCCTCGAAATTGATGGAATGGCCATCGATCAGGACGGCAATTACAGGGACCCGGTGTACGGCGAGATTTCTTTAATCAATCTGATTTCCACGAAACATTACAGCGGAGACCGGGTCGCTCTAAAAATCTTCAGAGGCGACGCAGAGGAAGAGATTGTATTAACGCTCGACCATCGCGACGCGAGCGACTTTGTCATTCCTCCGTATATTCTCGATAGAGCGCCGAATTATTTCGTTCTTGGCGGTCTCGTGCTACAGGAACTTTCCCGCCAATACCTGAAGGAGTGGGGGGACGAATGGGAAAAAAAGGCGCCGGAACGGTTCGTGTATTACGACAAATATCAGGCGGATCTGTTTCCTAACGATCGTGAGCGCCTGGTAATTCTCAGCCAGATTATTCCAACCGGTAGTACGGTTGGTTATGATGATGTTGGCAGTTCGGTGGTCACCCGAATTAACAACCGGCCACTGAAGAATTTGAGGGATGCCATCGAGGCGGCAAACCATCCGATTGATGGCTTTCATAAGATTGAACTGGAGGAAGATCCGAAGGTAATCTACCTCGATGCCCGACAGGTGGAGGCAGACAATGAGGCGCTCATCAATCGGTACGGGCTGCCTTCGCTCCAGCGACTCTCGGGAGAATGAACGGAAGTCGGGAGTTCCGTTTTCAAGCACGGAAGGAATCCGCGCGCGCGACGACTCTCATCGATTCTTTCGCATGGAACAGATCGCCTGATAAGCATCGAAGAGACTGTCCAAAAGCAAGCAGGGGGCCGTTTCCTTGCTACTTGGACAGTCTCAAACGGTCACTAAGCTCGTTATATGTCCCCGGGGCACCAATCGCCACGAATTACCCGTTCCGTGGCTCGTCGGTATCGTGATTTCTCAGCCAGAAAGCTTCCACGTGCGCGATGAGATCCATGAATTTCTGCAACTCACCGGGCTTTGTGACATAACAGTTCGCGTTGAGATTATAGGCCATGAGAATATCCCGCTCGGCAGTTGAGGACGTGAGTATTACAACGGGTATTGACCTCAGATCCGGGTCGCCCTTTACGACGGCCAAAAGCTGCTGGCCAGTTGTTAGAGGCATGTTGAGATCGAGCAGCATCAGATCAGGCCGGGGCGCATCGCGATAGGGGCCGATTCGCTGCAGGAATTGCAGCGCATCGTTCCCGTCCGACGCGACATGCAACAGGGCATCTGAGCCGGCCTCCTTCAACGATTCCCTCACGAGCTCAACGTCCCCGGGATTGTCTTCGACAAGAAGGATCACGTGGCATTGAAAAGTTTTACTCATTTATCTCGGATGTTCGTTAAAAGAAGATGTCGAAGTTTACCTTAACAGTACTCTAGTAATTATAATAAAGCCGGAAAGTGTATCTAATTTATCTCGCAATCTACAATTTCTATAACTTTAGGATAAAGAAATAAAACTAGGTTTTTTCAGAAATTTAACAACTGAGTCAAGAAACCTGAGAATCCGGCGCCGGTAGTGTAAAATGAAATACGGTGCCTACGCCGGGTGTGGATTCCACTGTGATCGAGCCTCCATGACGTTCTACAATCTTCTTGCATATGGCGAGGCCTATGCCCGTTCCTGAGTAGTGGTCCCGCGTATGCAGTCGCTGAAAGATGGTAAAGATCCGATCGAAAAACGGCTCTTTGATTCCAATCCCATTGTCGCGCACGGATATTTCGTGGAACCTTCCTGACCGTCGGCAGGTAACCCGCACCTCCGGCAGCGCACTGCCTCGGAACTTGATAGCGTTTGCCAACATGTTCTGGAAGAGTTGCACCAGTTCCATCTCGTCCCCAAGTACGACCGGCAGGCGGGCGTTCGTGATAGTTGCACCGGTTTCTTCGATGGAAATCTGAAGGTTCAAAAGAACGATGCTCATAACATGGTTGAGATCGATGGGGACGCGATCGCGCTTGAAAGTTCCGATCCGTGAAAAGGTGAGTAGATCGGTGATGAGGAGCTGCAATCGAAGGGCACCTTCACTTGCATACTTGATGTATTGAAGTCCTTTTTCGTCGAGGAGGTGGATGTACCGTTTCTCCAGGAGCGAAGTATAGCTTGCGATCATGCGGAGCGGTTCCTGAAGGTCGTGAGAGGCGACATATGCAAGCTGCTCGAGTTCCGCGTTCGAACGCGCGAGTTCAGCGGCCTTGTTCGCTAGTGCTTCTCGTGCAGCTTTCTCTTCCGTGATATCTTTAGCAATCCCGAGAACGTATCTGGGTTGGCCGTTTTCATCCAGAATTGGAATCTTCTTCGTGTGAAAAATCCGCTGTCCACGCGCGGTTCGAACGATCTCTTCTATCTCGAGCGGTTCTTGTCGCTCGATGACTTCATTATCGGCGGCATTGTAGAAGTCCGCATCCCCTTTACTGAAAACCTCAACGTCCGACTTTCCGATAACCTCCTCTCGGTTCCATCCCAGAAGCTCTTCTCCGGCTTTGTTGAAACGGAGGTAATTGAGGGTATTTGCGTCCTTTACGAAAACGACGTCGGGCATGTTTTCGACGATCGATTCCAGAAAATGTTGCGTGGCTACAAGTTCGCGGGTGCGCTCCTCCACCTTCCTTTCTATTCGATCCTCGTGGCGCGAAAGCCGGTGGTGATGCAGCACGAATGCACCGGTGATAAGGGCTCCCAGAATCAGCGTCAAATAGGGAATCAGAGTCCATCCAGAAGAAGAGGATGGGCGGCGGGCCGTGAGGATCCATTCCCGGTCTGCGACAGTTAGCATTGCTTGCCAGCTGTTTTGCGCGGGGACAGCAGACATTTCGCCGATCAGTACGGTTTGCACCATCCCGGTTTTCGGATGCAGCGACGTACGGATTGCCCGTTGTCCTTTCGACGTCCGAACGGGTTCGGCCAGGTACAGGCTCAGCGCGTCGTATGCGCCACTTTTGAGGCCGAGCGGAAGAATCGCGCCGACGCGCAAGACGCACGCGGCGAATCCCTTGAGGGCGGTCGTTTCATGGATGGCCGAGTGAACGGGAAGGAGAATCGTTACGGCGAGCTTTTGCTCCGATGTCCCGTCGATCCGATCCAGGATTTGCCATGCTGTCGCCGCTGGCGCATCCGTATTGCGAGCCTGTTCCATGACCGTCCACATGCCTGGTGCTGTCGACTCATCCTTACCAAGAACACGGTGGACGTGTTTCAACGGCTCGAAATGCCAGATCAGAAAAGACTCTTCATGAGCGCGCGCGGGTCGGGCAGGCTCTGCCATTAGTTGATCAACAACCGGTGCCGCTTCAATTCCTTCCGCGCGTGCCTGCGCCGTAAGTTCGTCCCAATCGTCCTTGGTGACCCGGGCGAGAAACTGAATCGATTCGAGGTCGGGATATCGCGCCAGAAAGTCGGCTACGAACCGCCTGAATTCCGAACGCCGCACCACTTCATTGCTCTCGAAGAAGGCCCGCACGGAATAGACGACTTCAAGCAGACTATTGATCCGGCTTTGTATCTCGGCCCGATGATATGCGGCACTGCGTTCGAACTCGTGTCTATCGCGTTCTTCCTGCCTTTTCTTGAGTGTGAGAAACAGCAAAAAAGTCGACAGAATCCCGGCCACCATGAGAGAGATCATGTAGTAGCGGCGTAAACGTGCGAAACGCCTGCGTTCCGAAGGGGCAGTCATTCGTTTTGAATTTTGCTTCTCCCAGGTTAATTCATACGATCTCTTTTTTTCGTTCCATCGCTAGTGCGCCTTGATTTGATCTAATTAAGGTGATGGTTTGGTTTTGATGACAGACGGCGAGATCCAAACGGAAATAGGCGCAAAGAAACAGGAAAACAGGCGTACTGCTTCACATCGTGAAGATGTTCGTCGCCTTCCTATCGACAATCCCCAAAACAAGCCGGAGCCCGGGCTCGAGGTTTCGGAGAAAAAGGTTCCACCCGTGCCCATCACGTTTGACGATCCCAGTCTCTATCTGAATCGAGAGTTGAGTTGGCTCGAGTTCAACTATCGGGTCCTGCTGGAAGCGGAGAACGAGAGCAATCCGTTGCTGGAGCGAGTGAAATACCTCTGCATTTTCAGTTCGAATCTCGATGAATTTTTCGAAATCCGGGTCGCCGGGCTGCAACAGCAACGAGATATGAAGACGAGCGAATATTCGCCGGACGGTCTGAACGCTTCTCAGCAACTTGTGGCGATTTCAAGAAAGGTTCAAGACCTGGTGGCGAGGCAATACAAATGCTGGAGGGACGATCTTGTTCCGGAGATGCGGAAAAGGAATATCGACTTTCTTACTTATCCCGACGTGGATGCGAAGGCAGAAAAATTTCTGGCGCGATATTTTGAAAGTGAAGTTTTTCCGGTGCTCACGCCGCTGGCGATCGACCCGGTGCATCCGTTCCCGAATCTTCTGAATAAGAGTCTCAACGTGGTGGTGGAACTCCAGGGCCGCAATATTTCCACCAATCTTGCGATTGTGCAGGTCCCACGGATACTTCCTCGCGTCGTCGCTTTGCCTGACGACGGCAAGGGAAGCCTGCGTTTCGTCTTCATAGGGAACCTGATTCAGCATCACGTGAGCCGTCTCTTTCACGGTGTCAAAGTGAAAGGGGCGCACCAGTTTCGAGTTACACGAAACAGTGACCTTTACATCGACGAAGAAGAAGCGGAAAACCTGCTTCGCTCGATCGAAGCGGAACTGAGAAGCCGGAATCGCGGCAATGCGGTTCGGCTCGAGGTGCAAAATGACTGTCCCATGGGTGTCGTGCGTCGACTGCTGCGGACATTCATGCTGCAGGAAGATGACTGTTATCGCGTCGATGGCCCTATTAATTTCACGCGACTCTTCCCGGTGATCGCGGATATCGATCGACCTGAACTGAAGTTCAAGCATTTCACGCCTTACCTGTTGCCGGCGCTGAACGAAGCAAATATTTTTCAGAGGATCCGCGCAGGCGACATCCTTCTGCATCATCCATACGACAGTTTCGAGCCGGTTACGCAATTCATCGAACTGGCGGCATCTGATCCGGACGTTCTCGCTATTAAACAGACGCTTTACCGGACAAGCGGCGATACGCCGTTGGTGCCAGCGCTAATTGCCGCCTCGGAGAATGGCAAGCAGGTCACGGTGGTCATCGAGTTGAAGGCGCGTTTCGATGAGGCAGCCAATATCAAATGGGCGCGCATCCTTCAAGACGCCGGCGTTCATGTGGTTTACGGTCTGGTGGGAATGAAAACCCATTGCAAGCTGGCTCTTGTGGTTCGCAGGGAAGTCGAGGGAATCCGACGCTATGCTCATCTGGGAACAGGGAACTACCACCCATCGACAGCACGACTCTACACGGATTTCGGATTGTTCACTTGTCAGCCGGACCTGGCGGGTGATTGCGCCGAGCTCTTCAACCTGTTGACCGGGGTTTCCAAATTCCCGGGAATGAATAAGCTGCTCGTCGCGCCTTTTACCTTGCACGAAACTATGGTCGAATTGATTGAACGGGAATCGGAGAATGCGAAAGCCGGACGGCCGTCTGGAATCACGGCAAGGATGAATGCGCTCGTGGATCAGGAGATCATTGAATCGCTGTACCGTGCTTCGTGTGCGGGCGTCCCCGTGAAGCTGTTAGTACGTGGTATCTGTGTTCTGAAACCAGGAGTTCCGGGGGTGAGTGAAAACATCGAGGTGCGCAGCGTGGTAGGGCGATTCCTTGAGCACAGCCGCGCTTTTCTATTCGAGAACGCGGGCTCGCCGTTGATCTATTTTGCCAGTGCCGACTGGATGCCGCGTAATTTTTTCCGACGGGTGGAAACTTGTTTTCCTGTAGAAGATCCTGCGCTGCGGGCTCAGGTCGAGGAGGTACTGAAGCTGTATTGGCTCGACAACGTCAAGTCGTCACGACTTCTACCGAGCGGGGCCTATGAGAGAGTGGAGCCAGATGATGTGCGGATCAGTGCCCAGGATGAGCTTTTACTGAAAAGAAGCTCAGAACCGCGTTTGCTCGTGACCTGATGTTGATACCAGAAGCTCTGTCCGAGGCGATCCATGGGAAATGAATCCCCTCGATGAAATCAACCGTCCCACGAGGCGACTCTCTTCAGACCTGGATCACTTGCTGAGTCATGCGTCCAGAAACCATGGGATGAGCATTGGTCAGATCGAAGCGGAACTGAACGGACGCGGCTTCAACATCTTGATCATGCTCATGGCCATCCCTTTTGTTGTCCCAATTCTGCCGGGACTTTCGACACCTTTTGGACTTGCAATTGCGATGATGGGAATTCGCCTGGCAACGCTCAAACGCCCGTGGCTGCCAAAATTCGTTCTGGCGAGGCGAATCGAGGAGAAACCTTTGAAGCGAATAATCTCCGCGATGCGGTCTTTTGCCCGGAAACTCGAGCGTTTTGTGAGACCTCGGATGCTCTTCGTCCTGCAATGGCCAATGATGCCGAACTTCATCGGAATAGCAATTGCTTCGGGAGGATTCATTCTTGCCCTGCCTTTACCGATCCCTTTCAGCAATACCTTGCCTGCACTTTCCGTGTTGCTGCTCGCTGCCGGCACGTCTGAACGCGACGGTCTTTTGATCTTAAGCGGGCACGTCAGCGGAGTTCTCGCCTGGGGCTACCTCATCGGATGGCTGGCGGCTGGCAGAATTGGATATGAATCGATCGAACACTGGTTTCCATGGGCGTGAGGAGCGTTCCACGCTCGACAATGACATTTTACCGAACCGTGATAATTTGCCGGCGATGAAACATCGTGTGTTGTTGTGGACGGGAGCGATTCTGTTCGCTGTCAATGTCATTGTGGGTGTACGGATGTATCAGGCAAACGCCGCGGAAGACAATGGCGGTGATGTCGGCTATGAGGAAATCGCGGTTTTTGCCCGTGCACTTCAGATGATCCGCCAGGATTACGTGGATGAGGATAAGGTCAGTTACCATGATCTGACTTACAGCGCACTTCGCGGGATGCTTGCCGATCTCGATCCGCATAGCCAGTTCATGGAACCAGATGATTTTGGAGGCATGCAGGAGGATACCAGAGGGAGCTTCGGTGGCCTCGGTGTGGTGGTCTCAATGCGCGACGGGAAGTTGACGATTGTGACTCCGATGGAGGATACCCCCGGCTTTGAGGCCGGCCTTATGCCCGGTGACCGGATCATGAAAATCGATGGTGAATCAACCGAGAAAATGGATCTCGAGGACGCGATCGGATTGCTCCGAGGCGAAATCGGGGACCCGGTGACGCTCACCATCTATCGTCCGGCGACGAACGAAGTGAAGGAAGCGACCATCAAGCGAGCGATCATCAAGGTAGCAAGCGTGAAGGACGCGGAAATTCTGCCGAAATCGATGACGGGCGACCGGAACATCGGTTACGTGCGAATCACCCAATTTAATGAGCCCACCGCCGAAGATCTCGCTAGTAGGCTGGACAAGCTCGAGAAAGAAGGAATGGAAGCTCTGGTAATGGACCTTCGATTTAACCCCGGCGGTCTTCTGAACAGCGCGGTCGATGTCTGCGCAGAGTTTTTACCACCGAATCAACTCGTGGTTTATACCGAGGGCCGTACGGCGTCGCAGCGACGCGAATACCGCACCCAGACCGGCGGCAAGACGCGGAAGTACCCGCTTGCTGTTCTTGTGAATGGTGGAAGTGCGAGCGGTTCCGAAATCGTGGCGGGCTGCCTCAAGGATCTTAACCGCGCAATCATCGTGGGAGAGACGACCTTCGGGAAGGGATCCGTGCAGAGCGTGATGCCTTTGCAGGATGGATCCGCATTGCGGCTTACGACTGCGAAATACTACACGCCCAGCAGGAAGGTGATTCATGAACACGGTGTCTCGCCGACAATACGGGCAACAATGACTCCTGAAGAGGAACGTCTGCTGGTCCTCAAGCGCCGTGAGAACTATCTGGAAGAAAAGGATCGCCGGCAGCTCGAGAACTTTCACGACGCGCAACTGGAGAGAGCTGTGGATGCGTTGAAAGGCGTGATGATCTATGTGGAGAATGCGCCTCCGCCCACCGTCCGTCGCGCCACGGCTGTTAATTGATCTAATGCTTGAGTTTGTTAGTGGGGCGTGGTCGCCATTGGTCATGGCGATCGAGACATCCTGTGACGAGACAGCCGTCGCCTTAATCGGGAAAGAGGGGAAGCTGCTTGCAGGAGAAATCGCATCGCAAGTAGCGCTCCATGCCCCGTTTGGCGGCGTAGTACCCGAAGTTGCGTCGCGGAATCACCTGAAGAATCTACGCCCTCTGATCAACCTAGTGCTCGACAAGGCAGGAGTGCCCCTGCGGGATATCGACGTTTTCGCAGCGACGGCCGGTCCAGGCCTCGCTACGTCATTGATGACGGGTGCATCCGCCGCGAAAGGACTTGCGCTCGCCATGCGCAAGCCTTTCCTTGCCATCAATCATATGGAAGGGCATCTGCTCTCACCGTTCTTCGCGAGTCGTTCGCCGATCCAGCCAAACGTTGCGCTCGTCGTGAGTGGTGGGCATACCATGCTGGTCGATGTCGGCGGCTTCCGCGATTACCGGCTTCTGGGTAAGACCGTCGATGATGCCGCGGGGGAAGCGTTCGACAAGGTTGGCAAGCTTCTCGGGCTTCCTTATCCGGGTGGTCCGGAAATCGATCGTCGGGCAAGAAACGGGAACTGTGCGCGTTTTGATTTTCCGCGCAGCATGCTCCACTCCGGAAATTCAAATTTCAGTTTCAGCGGCCTTAAGACAGCTGTGCGCTACACGCTTCCCGGAACGACGGAGGCCGATATTCCTGATCTCTGCGCGTCGTTTCAGGAAGCCGTCGTGGACGTTCTCGTCGGCAAAACCATTGCCGCAGCTCGATTTGCTGCCCGTGACCTCGTCACAGTGAGCGGAGGCGTGAGCTGCAACACCCGGCTGCGGGAGCAATTCGAAACAGCTGCCCGCGCGAACGGTTTACGCCTGCTTGGCGTGAGTCCGGAGTATTCCACGGATAACGCAGCCATGATTGCGTTCGTCGCAATGCACGCTGCGCGAAGCGGAGCCTCTTCCGAGCTGACAATCGATATTGACCCGAACCTCGCACTTTGTCCGTGATCGAACCAATTCGCAAGCGGCATAGGCAGGAAGAAATGCTTCAGTCATTTCGGCGGTGATCGTTTGTTGAGTTCTCCGATGGAGCCGTTAGCCTGAGAAAGAATGTTGTGTTTGATTGCCTCCGCTGAGTCATTCGACTGCGAATCCTCTTCGTTATGAAAATAGGAATCACGGGTGCGAGCGGTTTTATCGGCCACCACGTACTCCCGATCGCCAAAGCTCGTGGGCACGATTGCGTTGCCTTCTCGCGAACCCCCGAAGAACCGGTTGACGGCTGCGTAGAGACTCGCCGTTTTTCGACGAATGGCGACATGGATCTCAGTGGTCTGGACGCCATGATTCATCTCGCCGGCGAATCCGTTGTCGGGCTGTGGACGGGCGCGAAAAAACAGCGGATTTTCTCTAGCCGGGTGGAAGGTACACGGTCGTTGGTCGAATCAATGCGCGCCTGCGAGACTCCACCGCGTGTCTTAGTGAGCGGATCCGCGACGGGGTACTGACGGGAACACGGCGGATCGGATCACCGATGAATCCGCGCAGCCCGGCGACGGTTTTCTCTCGGAAGTCTGTGAGGCATGGGAGGCGGAAGCGGAAAAGGCAAAGGAAATGGAAATTCGTGTCGTGAAGCTTCGCACCGGGATGGTGCTCGGCGCGGATGGCGGGGCATTGAAAGCGATGAAACCGGCCTTCAAGCTTGGACTCGGAGCGGAACTCGGCAATGGTGAACAGTGGATGGCTTGGATTCATGTGATGGATGAAGCTGCGTTGGCTCTCTATGCAATTGAGCATGATTCCATCGAAGGGGCACTGAACGCCGTAAGTCCGAATCCCGTGCAAAATGGGACCTTCACGACCGCGCTCGCGGATGCGCTTGGCCGACCGGCGATTTTCCGTATGCCGGCTCCCATTCTTCGAGCGGTGCTCGGAGGGTTTTCGGCAGAACTCCTCGAGAGTTCTCGTGTCGTGCCGGCTCGGGCACTGAACGCCGGTTTTACATTTCAATTTCCGCAAATTGAAGGCGCTCTCGACGACATTCTGAATTCGTGAATCGGGCAGATTGGTGTCGAGATTCATAACGATGATGTCCGGATCTCGTTTTCTGAATTTCTTTCTCGAGTGCGTTTAACTTTGTTTTCCTATGAGCTCCAAACGCGACCCCCTCGTTGAAGCAATACGTGGCCATTACAGCCGTCTATCGATTTTCTATTGGCTGCTCTGGGGGGAACACATTCACCACGGCTATTGGGAAGACTCCGAATCGACAAAAGATGCACAGCTGAATCTCGTTCGTCGTTTGGCGAATAAAGCGGGGGTGCGGCAGGGGTCGAGAGTGCTGGACATCGGCTGTGGACTGGGCGGTTCGTCATTCTGGCTTGCGCGGGAGCTGGATTGCGAGGTGGTCGGAATCACGATTAGCCCGGTGCAATGTTGGATGGCTGAACAACGCGCCCGCCGTGCCGGGCTCACTGCTCAAACGCGGTTCGAAGTGCACGACGCAAACTCGCTCGATCTTGGATCCGAATCCTTCGATGCCATCTGGATTGTCGAATGCAGTGAGCACCTGGAGGATCGGCGGAATTTTCTGCGCCGTTGCGCAACCACGCTGCGTCCCGGCGGCTCGCTGGCCCTGTATGCATGGCTCTGCGCGGAACGCGGATCAGCATCGGAGAATCCTGCACTCGTTGAGCAAGTCTGCGCAGGAATGTTGTGCCCGCCTCTTTCCAGCCTCAGCGAATACGTTGGCTGGCTGAACGATGCAGGATTCGAGGATATCAAAGGCGAAGACATAACCCGTCGGGTCGAACAAACATGGGATCTCTGTATTGAGCGAATTCGCCGGCCGTGGGTGCGTGCGCTCTTGCCTTTCATGGACGTCAATACGCGCCAATTTACTGATAGTTTCCCCGCGATCCGCGAAGCATATGCTGAGGACGCCATGGCATATGGGATGTTCACGGCAGTAAAGCCTGCTCTCGCGTCGCAGGAAGTCAGGAACTGATCCCTTCCGAACAGCGCCAAACCAAATCACAAAGGGGGTTTTTGAACGAAGGGGCAATGGAGCATTCCCGACGCGAAATGGTGGCGCATGTTTTTGATGTAAGGGAAAATGGTGGTTCTGAGACCGTGGCTGCATTGCTTGGAGATCTGCGGACAAAGGACGAGTCAAAGATGGGGACGGAGTAGGATGGGCCGGGGGTGACGCATCTCGGGCGGCTCTTTTCTTGGCGTCGCATCGTTATGGTGTTTCCATGCTCCCGGCTGAAATCCGAAAATAGCGAAGAGAATGAACCGCCTTTTTTTTCCACTTGCCGTCGTCGTTTCCGTATTGGCGCTCTGGCGACCGGGAATTTTTACTCCAACGCAACCCTCAATTCCGTGGCTCCTCGGTTTGATCATGTTTGGAATGGGCATGACCTTGACGCCTCGAAATTTTGTTGGCGTATTCGAGCGACGGCGTCTGGTTGCGGTGGGGGTATTGGCCCAATACACGGTAATGCCTTCGCTCGCACTAGGCATCACGACGGTGCTCGGGTTGCCTGCTGAACTGGTAGCGGGCTTCGTACTCCTTGGTGCGTGTCCCGGAGGCACTGCGTCAAATGTGGTGGCCTATCTTGCCAGGGGAAACGTCGCGTTGTCGGTTTCCATGACGGTCGCATCCACGGTCTTATCTCCGATTCTCACACCCTGGATCACCTGGGTAATGGTGGGACAGAGGGTGGATATCGATGTTCCGGGGATGATGGGGACCATCCTCTGGATTGTGGCGTTCCCTCTCGCACTCGGTCTCATTCTGAGGATCGTAGCGAAAAAATTGGTAATGCTGGCGACAAAAGCGTTGCCGCTCTTTTCCATGCTGATCATTGCCTGGGTCATCGGCATCGTGATGGCCCTGAATCAGGGCCGGATTCTCGCCTTTCCGGGCCTGGTCATCATCGGGGTGATCCTGCATAACACGCTCGGTCTTTCTCTAGGCTATTTTATCGCGCGCTGTTTTACGAAAGACAAAGCAGACTGCCGCACCGTTTCCATCGAAGTCGGAATGCAGAACTCAGGGCTGGCCGTCGCACTCGCTTCGAAATATCTGACTCCCGCTGCCGCGCTGCCCGCCGCAATCTTCAGCCTCTGGCACAACCTCTCGGGTGCCGCCTTCGCGTCGATTGTGGGAGGGAGGAAGCCCACACCGCTTTCACCGCCAAAAAATGGCCTGATCTCCGATTAATGAACGCGTCGGTAGCGTTTCATTTAAAAATGTTCCATGCTGCAACCAGCAATGCGGAGCACGAGCCTGAAGTTTAATATGCCGCGATTTTTCGATTGAGGCGGACTTTTCCGCGTTTTTCGAAAAGGCTCACAGTCACACCATGGCTTTTGACAACATACCCTGGCTTCGGTGGTTACCCCATCCCCACTTCACTGGAGATGGCGAGCCATATAAGTATCGGTGGCCGGCGACGATCATTGTTTCTTTGGGGGGTTTTCCTCATTGCTTTAGACATAACCATCGTCGGTGTCACCGGACCCTTTCTGAGCGCGGGCCTGGGGGCGACGGCGACGCAGATCCAATGGGCGTTCGATGCCTATACCGTTGTCCTGGCCGGATTCGTAGTTCTCGGCGCTGAACTGGCCGAGCGATTCGGGCGGAAGGGAGTCATGCAAATGGGTTTGCTGGTGTTCGCCGTCGGTTCGGCCATCTCAGCCTTTGCTCCTGATCCGCGTGTGCTGATTGCCGGTCGAATCGTTTCCGGGTTCGGTGCTGCCCTGAATTTTCCTGCAGCGCTTTCAATCATTACCGGTCTGTTTCCTCCGAAGGAACGGCAAAAGGCAATCGGTGTTTTTGCTTCGATCTCGGCTGTAGGGCTCGCGGGCGGTCCTGTGATCGGTGGGCTCTTGATTAATTGGTTCTGGTGGGGGACCGCCTTCCTTGTCGTCGTGCCGCCGGCCCTGTTTGCCATTGCAGCCTTGGGCGTGGTAGTGCCGACTTCGCGCCGGGCTGAGCAGAAGCCATTGGACTTTCTGGGGGCGGTGCTATCTGTCATTGGCCTTGGCAGCATGGTATTCGGGGTGATTGAAGGGCCCGGTCTGGGTTGGGGAGACCCCACGGTACTCGTGCCATTTGCAATCGGCATCGCGTGCCTCGCGATTTTCATCGTATGGGAGTTGCGATGCAAAGGGCCGTTGTTTGACCTCCGGGTGTTCAAGGATACTCGTGTGGTTGGTGGCGCGCTGGCGATGGCAACGGTTTACTTTACCTTCGAAAGCAGCCAGCTCCTGATTCCTCAGTACCTCAATTATGTCCTGAATTACTCGAGCGTGAAGACCGGGATGCTGATGAGTCCTCTCGGTTTGGCGCTACTTGTTCTTTCGCCGGGCAGCGGCAATCTCGTCGACCGCTACGGTCAACGTACCGCGCTTCTGTTAACGCTGTCGTTCATGGCCGCTGGCTTGATGGTGCTGGCTCTGCTGCCTTTTTGGGGTGGGATCACCAATGTCCTCGTCGGCGTTTGCGTCTATGGTGTCGGATTCGGCCTCATCGTCGCGCCAGCGACCTCTGTGATCATGGTCGCTGTTCCGGCGGAAAAAGCCGGCGATGGCTCAGCGGTTAATATGATCTCGCGTCAAATTGGTGGAGCAATAGGCGTAGCGATCACAGGTTCGCTGGCTTCAATGGTCTATCGCCACGGATTATCCCTGTCAGAGTTCCACCTGTCTGACACGGCGCGCGCCAGCGTAGAGCGTTCTCTGAGCGGCGTTATTGCATTAGACCATACACTTGAGCCCGCCATCGCAGTACGCCTTGACGCCATGGCCGACGCCCAGATGCTCAAGGGCGTCGCGGCGGCGATGGCCCTTTCCGCAGCGGTTACGGTTCTGGTCGCCGTGGTGGCCCTGGTCGTTTTGCGGAAACGTCCGGAGCAGCTTTGAATCAGGATATACGGGAGAGTCTATATCGGATGGAACATCCATTTCAAGAGACGGGATCCTGCATCAGCGATGGTTAGCCACGGAAACAAGGAGAGGAAGAGTAGAATCCAGGAGCTATTCTGCCGCTGTTTTACAACGATTACCACCTTGAAATGCATTGACCAAACTGACCGAACTCTCGTAATTCCGCGCATTCATGGTTGCGAAATCTCGTAAATCACGAAATCTCGGGAGCAAAATTCTGAGCAGTATTTTCTTCAAGACGCTCTTAGCCAGATAAGTACGTAACTTGCAATCGCCTGGCACGGTTTGCGCATTTGGGGATAGCGTCCGATTCGGAACGGTTCCAGGTCGGTGAATTCAAACAATTCCAGAAAGAAAGAATCAGAAATTGAAAACGACTATCACAACAGCTCAGAAGTTCATCCATCACGGCATCCATGGGATGAAGCTCGGGCGGACATTTATCAAATCGTCACTCCTCGCCACCTCCCTCGCGGTCCTTGGGACGAGCGCCGCGCTCGCGGATGAAATTCGACAGGACAGCAAGTCCACCGCCGTCTATGCGCCCTCGAACCTCGAGCAGTTCGGCGACCGGGGCAGCAGCCTCACGTCATCCACGCCCGCAAGCGAATTTAAAACGCAGCGTGAGGAGGCAAAGCTCGCCTTTGCAACATATGTGCCATCGTACCGCACGGGTCTCAAGTGGAAGAAATAAAGAAAGAAATCCTGACAGCGTATTGAGATCTTCGGTTGAAAGTGGAGGCGCCACTGAATTCTATCAGAGGTTATCCGATCATGTATTCGGTAAATAAAACGCGCCAAAATATACGAGGTCAGCAAAGGGGGCTTCCTGCCGAACCCTTCCTGCGTCACTATCCGCACTTTGAACGATTCTTGCAGGCCCCGCTGGTTTTCAGCTGATCACAGCGGGCTTCGATTCGAATCATCTTCGAAGCGGAAGAAAATCCGAGGCGATGAACGATGTTCTCCTCCAGACGATCGATTCTCTCGTCCTCGAATTCCACTATCCGATCGCAGTCTACGCAAATCAGATGGTTGTGATGCGGATGATCAATAAAATTGGGATCGTAGAATTTATGCTCCTTGCCGAAATCCATTTCCTTAAGGAGCCCGCTTTCCACAAGGAGGGGTAGAGTGCGATAGACGGTAGCTCGCGACACGGATGTCTCGATCTTGCGCGCCATGGCAAGCAGATCCTCGGCCGTGTAGTGTTCGGTTGTGCTAAAGGCTGCTTCAACGATTGCGTCACGTTGAGCAGTATGCCGAAGCCCTTTTGCGGCGATGAATTCATCAAGCCGTTTGCGAATAGCGGAGTCCATCGATTATGAGTATAATTTGGCCGGGAGCCGAGTCAATGTTCGCACAACGGATGGGGAGGGTCGTCACTATGTGGAGAGTGCGGAGAGCGCCGAATCCTGAGGGAATGCGGGGCGGCGCGACAGCGGATAGCTCACTGCTTCTTCAGTGTGGATGATTTGTTGAAACTTTGGAGGGCTTTGATGACAGCTTTCTCAATATTGCCTGCCTCCGAATCTAGAAAGGCAGCCTTTCGAAGGATCCAGGTCGGTGCGTTGGGGAATTCGGAAGCGTCGCGAATGATTTTCGCGCTCTCCTCAATCTTTCCTTCTGAATGCAAGACGTGCGCAAACGCGACGGTGTTTACAAAATCTTGCGGGGCCTCGTGCCATTGTCTTTCCAGGACAACCCGCGAGGTTGTCGGAGCTTCATCGATGAACTGCGGTTCATCTACGTACCGGATGAGCAGCGACCAAGCGTGCTGCACTTCTCCGCAGGAATATAGAAATGCGCCCCAAGTAAGGAAATCGACGGTCTCTCTCTCGGGGTGTTCTGCAATCCAGTATTTTAGATCTTCCGTCGTTCCGTACCTCTGGACCGCCGCGTAAAAGTTTTTCACCTCCGAATCCGACAGGTCTTTTCGTGCAATGCGCTCTGCTTGCCAGAGGTCGTAGTAAACCCTGCCCTGCGCCTCAGATAGCGAAAGGCTGTAGTCGAGCAGGAGATGGGGATGAGACTCGACGAATTGTCCCCAGAAAATATTCGCCACCGGATTGGTGGAGGTCGCTCGCGTTCCCCTGGCCAGTATCTCGGCGTCCCGGTGCCCGGCCCGTTCCACGGCCATGCTCCAGAAATGCAGCGCCATGCCGGGAGAATAGCGCTGTGAGGCATTAGCCGCAACGACCGCGAGTGCCCAGGATCCCGGGCGCATACGAAGCGAAGTTCGCAAACGCTGCCACGCCTCGCTGCGCTCGTCCGGGTTTTCGAGTTGGCGGATCCCCAGAATGAAATGCGTGCGGAAGTCGAGCGGGAAATTGTGTGCGGCCCGCTTCAGTTCATCGATAGAAATCTTCTGAGAATTTACATCTTGAAGCAACAATCGCCTAAGCGCTGCGGGATTCGCGAGCGGTTTTCCAATGAGGAAAGGGGAGATCCAAAATGCGGCTACCGCAAGGGGCGCAAAGGCAAAGGTGCGTGGCATTCGCTGCAGAGACGCATTTCTGCTAACCGGACAGGCAAGTGCCAGGGCAGCGAGAGCGAAGCCAGCGGTGCCCCAGCGATGGCCCGGAACGTCCCAGACGGAATGAATCGCCAACGCGAAGACAGCACTGAATCCGCCCATGCGCAGGTAGAAATTTCTCGGATGTACGATTGCTCGTTGTATTCCAGCGAAACAGAACACGGCCAATACCACCGAAGACGCCAAAGTGATCAAGAGACCCATTTCCGTCAGCCATTGTAACCAGCTGCTCTCCGGGTGGATCACGTATTGTGCGACGAGTCTCACTTTCTGATAGATGGGAAAAAGCGGTTCAAAACTCGCAATGCCGTGCCCGAAAACCGGAGCGTCGCCCCACATGCCGAGTGTATCCTTCCAGATTGCGAGGCGCGTGCCTACTGAGACATCGCCCCCGCCGTCTGGCGCAAATCGCCTGAGAAGCCCACCGCCGAATGCCATCGACAGAGCGGCGAGGACAAGCAATGCCGCGATGGCTGCCCCCACGTTTTTTCTGCTTGGAGCTCGCAAAATCCAGGCAGCGAGGAAGACGCCGAGCCCGATCGCCAGGGCAAGCAGGCCGCCGCGCGATTTGCTCTCGAGAATTCCGATCACGATTATGGCGACTCCGACGATTCCTGCGAATCCGAACAGTATTTGTCGGCGCACAAAAGCTCGCACGATGCAGCCGCTTCCGACCAAGACGCCCATTGCCAGAAAGTTTGCTATGTGATTTCGGTTTGGAAATGGCCCGAATCCCCTCCAGCCGGGTGTAAACCGATGTCCATAGATGAGGTTGGTGTCGCTTGTGCCCAGGACCAGTGATACGCACGCCACGACGGCGGCTGCGGCGAATAAGAGCCATGCAACACCCGTGGCTCCCGCTGGAACGGACGTAAGTGTACGGCACCAAAGAAACCACAGAACAGCCATCACGAATATCAGCAACGCATCGAGCGCCCGCAGGGGCTCGGGATGGTGCAGAGGCGAAAAGTGCACTCCATAATTCCGGGTGAGCGTATCGCGCCAAACCGAATTCCCGAAAATCAAATCCGGCAAAAACTCCTTGAGCACCATGACGCTTGCGATAGCGACAAGAATGATTTGAAACCATCGGGATGTTCGAGGAATTGCTGGTGGAACGAGCGCTATCCCAAGTGCAAGAACAGCCACCACACCAATCTGCACCTCACGATCAACCGCTCCGAACATCAACGGCCCGGCTACAACGACCACACCAAAGAGCGCGAGAGCGATCGGCAAATTTTTAACTGAAGGAAGAGACTGTTTTTTGAGTTCACGCATGCTCCGGAGTTGTCTGAACCAGGCTGCAATTTAGAGCGCCTGGAAACGCGAGCCCCGGAATGCCGATTCAGGATTCTCCAAGCCCGCAGTTTTGTGCTCGTGATGCCATTTTTGCACCGCAGCAACGCAGGCCGGGCGAAAACATTCCGCAATGCGTTGCCACTCATAGCGTGTGGCCAAATTTCTGGGTGCCCACAGCCTCCACAATCTGCCGCTCCCCCACTTGACTTTGATCTCCTCACAGGTTTCCGCTTTTTTGTCGAGTTCGTCTACGAAACCAACCCGTCGGAGAACGAGATCGAACATTTCCCAGAACTCGTCGGCGTCCGTGCACCGATCGACTTCCATCTCAAGTATCTGAGCCTGCAGCAATGCGTAGCGGACAATCGGGCGCCGGGAAAAGGTTCGTGCCACACGGATTTTCACGTCCTGCAGCGTGCTGATAAAGTGCAAATAGCGAAGCACGAAAACGGCGAGAAGAAAGAGGGTGCCGAAGGCGATCGGTAGCGTCCGGCCCTGGCTCCAGAACACGCTCAGTCCAATCAGACTAAGAACGACGCAAACACCGTAGATTCCGAGCACGATGCGTCGCTTGGAAAAACCCAATCGTTCCAGTCGATGATGAATATGTTCATCATCCGCGCCGAACAGCGGAAATCCTCGAAAAGCCCGGCGAGCCAGCGCAAGCGACGTGTCGAGGATCGGAACGCCAAGGGTAATTACGGTAACGAGCAATACCGCGCCAACCGACCCTTTCTGGTAGCTTGTCAGCGAGAGCGCCGCGATGGAATATCCGATGAGATAAGCGCCCCCGTCTCCGAGAAAGATTTTCGCCGGAGGAAAATTGAAAACGAGAAATCCGAGTGCGGCCCCGGCGAGCGTGAAAGCAAACCATGCGACGGCGATCTGCTCCGATTGCAAGCCCACGACTCCAAGCGTCACAGCCATGAACACACCCAGACCCGCTGCAACTCCGTCGAATCCATCGATCAGATTCACAATGTTCGGCACGGCGATGAGCCAGAAAACCGTGATCGCATAGCTGCTGGCGCCGAGTTCTACGCTCCAGCTACCACCCGGATAGGTAACGCGATCCACGCTCAGCCCCAAAGCGTAGGCCAGGCTCGCGATGAGGAGTTGCCCGATAAGCTTCTTGCGCGCGCCGATCGGTTTGAAATCGTCCGCAAGTCCGAGAGCATACATCAATACCGAGCCAACCAGGACGGGTAGCCACTCCGAGGCCTTTCCCGGTTTGAGAATGAAAATCGCGAGGAGGCACACAGAGAGTGAAGCCATGATGGGAAGTCCGCCCAACCGCACGATTCTTCCCGTGTGATTCTTGCGGCTCTCGTCGACGCGGTCGACTCCGATATTGAGATCCGCGAGTAGAATAACCCACGGCGTCGCCAGCACCGCGATCAAGAATCCAACCGCGAAGAATACTAGCGACAAGATCATCTTTCTTATCTACCACGCGGTCAAAGCTGCGTGGACTGCAAGCAAAATAATGCGCAGTATTGCCGAAAGAGAATCATTCGCGACAATGAAGAAGCACGACTAATACCAGAAATCTTGATCATTGAAGCGCTTCGAGCTTCGCTTTCCACCATAGCTGCCCCGCCTTGCGGTCGCACTCATCGTTGTGTCCCGGGTATATTGGCGTATCATCATTGAATGCCTTCTCCAGCCAGTCGGCGATTGCATTAGCCGAACCAGGAGAAAATATGCCGGATCCGCTCCTTTGCCGGAGCATCTCCGCCACCGCGCCGTCGGTGGGGCCGACCCAGAGAAGGGGACGAGGCAGTCTTACAAGGAGCGCCAATTTGCTGGGCCACAACATTCCACGAGTCTCCGGTCGCTGCGTCGCGATCAGAACACGGGCGGAGAGAAGGCATGGCAGGAGATGGTCCTCAGGTGCATAATCTCGCCACTCACATTGCTTTAAACCAAGTTGGCGGGCGTATTTCGTCGCCCCATAACGGCCAGCGCCCGATCCCTGAAACACGAGAACGGCAGTGGAACCACGCTTTTCCAGCAACGCCTGCGTGTCTAGCAGCGTTTTCCATTCATGAGCACGCCCGAGATTCCCGGAGTAAAGCCACACGGGAGCAGGCGAATTGAATTGCTGCTGCAACATACCAGCTTTCGTCTGTAACGAGTCATTATAAACCCACGGACGCATCGCAGGGCAGTCGATGTTGTACTTTCGCAAACACTCCACCATATCTGAATCCAGCGCTACCACGAGGGCTGCGGCGCGGTAGGCGTGACCAGCTATCGAGCTAATCACCCGAGCTGCGACGGGAGGAATCTCTCCCAGGGTTACTGCGATTTCTGGATACAGATCCATCGCCCAGTGCACCGATCGCGCCCGGTGGCGTAGCGCAATCAGCGTAGCCGCAGCAAGCAGGCATGGTGGTGAAGAGGCGGAAAAAACGATATCTGGCCGCGATGCAGCGACCCCTTTCCTTAGAATGTGCGTTAACCCTTGCAGTTCACGGAACAATCGCGATGCACCAGAAGCTTTTTGCCCATAGCTCTGCCCGGCTGAAACGTATTCCACTCGATGACCGGCTTCGCGCATCGTTTCCCCAATTTGCTTCAGAAGCACGCCTGTCGGAGCCGGATCAGGGGGAAAATACTGATTTAGGAAGAGAATGGTCACGGCGAATGGGGCATGCAGAGTAAGTGGGCGTCTTCCTCCTGCGCAAGGAGAGTCGATTCAAAGGGATGCCGCAGTTTGAGATTCTGTCTCAAGATGCGCTTGATTCACCCTTTTCGAACTCTCAAGGGTAATGCGCGTTTGGGACCAGTCTCTTTTCAAACTCAACGAAAAAGGCGGGCTTGTCATGTGGCCCATTTTCGCCTGTTCGGTGCTCGGTGGCGCGATCTCATTCTTGATCTGGCCGCTCCCCTTATTTCGCTCTAACGCGGTTTGAGCGTCGTGCTTTTTCCGTGATCTGGAAACGAATTCGGTTCCCAGAAAAGCATTAACATCGGCGGGATGGAGCCGTGTGGCGGTGGTGCGTGTCTGAGAACGCGCCGTGCGCTATTGGCAAAGCAGGAGGATGGCAGAGGTTACGCCGAACACCGATCACCGGGGATGAGAACGGAAACGTGGAATCGTGGGCGATTGGTAGGTGTGCCTATTTAAAATGCGACTGAGTATCAGTAAAACGGTGTTATGGTTAAAAATTGGATCCGGCGCATATGTTGCCCGGAAAAAGCTTGCGTGAATGGACTCCCCATGATGATTGACGACGAATGAGTTACTACCTCACGTCGTTCATCCAGATCGCCCGCTATGTCAGCGAAGATCGCCTGGTTTGCGACGGGGAAACTCCAATCGGCGAACTATTCAGTGAAGATTTCGACACTTTGGATTTCGAACTTGCTCTTTACTGCTTCGAGGCGACACACAAGCTCGCGTTCGACGATCGACTCTGGGAAATGGATCTCGAAGAAATCAAGGATCTTACGATCGAGCTGTTCCTCGAACAGTTCCTGAACTTGCAGGATCAGACCGACCCGCTTTTCGTTACGCGGCGCTTTCTGATGTATCGTGACACGCTCGAAGATTCATGGGACGAAGGCGGCAACGATTTGCATTGATCGTTTCGCCTTGAATGGCCGGTGAACGGCGCGCAACGTAGCGTCGCCGTACCCCCTGAAAACTATGCCACGTCCTGTTACCCTGTTCACTGGCCAGTGGGCCGATCTCACCCTCGATGAACTAGCCCCCAAAATTAAGTCGATGGGCTACGACGGCCTGGAACTGGCTTGCTGGGGCGATCATTTTTCAGTCGACAGAGTGCTCAAGGAGGAGGACTATGTCTATAAAAAATGGGAACTGCTCGAGAAAAACGGGCTAAGCTGTTGGGCAATTTCACATCATTTGCTTGGCCAGGCGGTCTGCGACAATATTGACCAGAGGCACCGAGGAATTTTGCCTCCGGAAGTATGGGGTGACGGGGATCCCGAAGGGATTCGCCTACGGGCCGCGGAAGGGATGAAGGACACCGCCCGCGCAGCGAACAAGTTTTTTGCGGCGAAGCCCGGCGGATCAGGAGATTTTCCTGTGACAGTGAATGGATTTACCGGGTCATCGATATGGCATGCCTTGTACGCCTTTCCTCCGACGACGCAAGCCTACTACGACGCGGGGTTTGAGGATTTTTCCCGGCGCTGGGTCCCCATACTCGATGTGTTTGATGAGGAAGGCGTCCGCTTCGCGCTGGAGGTGCACCCGACGGAAATCGCGTTCGACATCGCATCTGCAGAGCGGGCGATCCACGCTGTGAATGAACACAGTAGCTTTGGATTCAACTTCGATCCCTCGCATCTGGGATATCAGGGCGTCGATTACGCGAAGTTCATCCGCACGTTCACTGACCGAATCTTTCATGTCCACGTAAAGGATGCCTGGTGGGGGCATGGGGATGGGTCGGTGGGTGTATTCGGTGGCCACACCGATTTTGGAGACGCGCGTCGATACTGGGATTTCCGGTCACCGGGTCACGGCGACATCGATTTTGAAGAAATTATCGTTGCTCTGAATGACATTGCCTATCATGGGCCGCTCTCGATCGAGTGGGAGGATCTCCGTATGGATCGATTCCACGGTGCTGCGGAAGCCTGTGCCTTTACGAAAAAGATAGACTTCCCGCGAAGCGCTCTAGCATTTGATGCCTCATTCGAGGCCAAGCATTGAATCCTGCGCCAGGAGGGTTATTCTTCTAAGCGTAGCGATGCGACTCGAACCCGAAAAGATTCAGGTCATCGGTGAC
This sequence comes from uncultured Verrucomicrobiae bacterium, assembly GCA_963805815.1. GTDB lineage: Bacteria > Verrucomicrobiota > Verrucomicrobiia > Chthoniobacterales > Chthoniobacteraceae > CAWDWA01. Next base: position 503,269 of record CAWDWA010000026.1, on the reverse strand, counting down.
GAATTGGCGATCCGCTGGAACGATGCCTCGGAGACTTATCTGCCGTTCGAATATTTACGACGGTGCTGTCCCTGTGCCGGTTGTGGAGGAGAACCTGACGTGCTCGGTAGAGTGGTGCGGCCGGAAGTAACTCACACCTCGGCGAGCTTTCAGCTTCGCGGTTACCAGTTCGTCGGTGGATATGCGATTCAGCCCACCTGGGAAGACGGCCATAATTCAGGGCTCTACACATACCAGTATCTTAAGCGGCTGGAGCAGGCGTTCTTAGCCGGGGAATCACCGAAGTGAAAATCCAGGTAAGGATCTTTCTCCTCGGAATATTCTTCGGTATTTGTGGAATCGCCGCCCTGACGAACTCGCTGATTCGATCGGCAGGTCCAGGGGTAGATCATTCGAAATTCTATCGCCTTATCGACGCTCAGATCGAAGCGATGCGCTCCGAGGACTATGGGAGCGCCTATCAATATGCTTCGACACGATTACACCGAAAATTCGATCTAAAACAGTTTCGAGCGCTCGTGCGATCGGGCTATTCGCTGCTCGTCAATTCCGAACGCCTCGAATACGGCACGATCAAGGTCGAAGGGAACCGGGCACTCGTTTATGTGTTTATTCTGGCGAAGAACGGCAGGGTCATCCCGTGTATCTACAATCTTGTGCGTGAACGAGACTCCTGGAAGATCGAAGGAGCGAGGCTTTTCCCCGGGTGGCCAAAAAATCGTTATCTCGGTGGAATCGAAGCCTGACGTGTGTTGAGGTTTATTCGAGATAGCGCTCTTTGTGAATACCTTGCTGATCGGATTTGATATCGGAGGAACGAAGTCTGCCGTCGTTGTGGGGACAGATACGGGAGAGATCATCGACCGACAGGAATGGGCCTCTGATGCTTGGCGCGGTCCGCAGGCGATGATTGAAGACTGCATTTCCGCGGCGCGAATTATGTATCAGAATTATCCCGCCATCGCGCGGGCGGGAGTATCCATCGGCGGCCCGCTGGATGCACGACCTGGAGTGATTCATGAGCCTCCAAATCTTCCTGGATGGAAAGCAGTCCCATTGCGGGATATACTTTCGGCCGCCCTTCTTATGCCGGTAATTGTGCAGCACGACGCCGCAGCCTGTGCATACGCGGAGTCGCTCTGGGGAGCCGGTCGCGATGCGCGGAATCTCGTTTACTTCACATGCGGCACCGGATTCGGAGCTGGTATGGTGTTTTCTGGGAAGATTCACACAGGATCGGGTGGTTTGAGCTGCGAGGTCGGCCATGTGCGACTCAGGAGAGACGGGCCGACGCGTTTCGGAAAACAGGGATCGGCAGAGGCTTTCTGTTCCGGGGCGGCCCTTCCGCATCTTGCCGCTTGGCAGTTTCCGCGGAGGTGGGGGGCGAGCCCACCCACGGGAGGGGAAATTGGAATGCTTGCGGAGCAGGGGGATCCGGACGCAATCGAAGTTGTCCGGATCAACGCTCGCGCAGTGGGTGAGGTCGCGGCGATGCTTGCCGACGCCCTGGGGCTCGACATGGTGATTCTGGGGAGTCTTGCGCGTTATCTCGGGCAATCATGGGTCGACGAGGTGCGGCGCTCATTTCGCTCCGAAGTGCTGCCCTCTGTAGCGAAAGTCTGCCGGGTGGAACCCGCATTTCTCGGAGACCGACTGCAGGACTGTTCTGCGCTTGCCGCCGCACTTGCGCCGCAGGAATGAATGAGGGTGGGCGAGGCGTGGCTTGCGTTTGAAGTCAGAGATGCAAACATGGGATCGTGAACGTCTTCACGAACTCGGCTTTATGAATCCGGCACTGATTCCACCGAATCTCCGATTGATCTTCGAAAAAGTTCGAGACGGAGAACGCATCTCGGATGATGAGGCGGTAATCCTGTATCGTTCCAATGACCTGAATGCGGTTGGCGCAATTGCTAATATCGTCCGTGAACGAAAAAACGGGAACGTCGCCACTTATGTTCTTAATCGCTACATCAACTACGCGAACGTTTGCATCCTATCCTGTCAATTCTGTGCGTTTGCCGCCCGTCGGCGCGATCCGCATGCCTTCGAACTGGCCATTCCGGAAATCGTCCGCGTTGCGAGAGAAGCGCTCTCAAAGGGCATTACTGAGATTCACATGGTTGGCGGTCTGCACCCGACTCTTCCCTCCAGTTGGTATCTCGACCTCATCCGGAGCATTCGCGCGCTCGATCCGAATCTTCACATCAAGGCGTTCACCGCGATCGAGATTCGGCATTTTGCGAGCCGGATATTCAAGAAATCGATCGAAGAGACACTTGTGGAGCTTCGCGCGGCGGGGCTAAACTCGCTGACAGGCGGTGGCGCAGAGATCTTTGACCCTGCGGTTCGGGATAAGATTTGCCGAGGGAAGGAAAGCGCGGAGGAATGGCTGGACGTTCACAGGATCTGGCACAATCTAGGGGAACGCAGCACGTGCACGATGTTGTATGGGCACATTGAATCGCTGGATCATCGCGTCGCCCATCTTCAAAAACTACGTGAACTGCAGGACGAGACAAGAGGGTTTACTGGATTCATTCCGTTTGCTTTTGTGCCGGAAACAACAGAGTTGGCGCATATTCGCTCGGCGACGGCGTTCGAGGAACTGCGAAATCTCGCTGTAAGCCGCATCTATCTCGATAACATCGACCACATTACCGCCTATTGGATCAGTTTGGGACTGCCGCTTGCGCAGGTGTCGCTGAACTACGGCGTTGACGATCTCCACGGTACTATCATGGAAGAGAAAATCTTTCATATGGCTGGGGCACAAACGCCGCAGCAGCAGACTGTCGAGGCTCTTGAAGGGGTGATTCACGAGGCCGGCCGCGAACCGCGGCAGCGAAATACGTTTTACGAGCGTATCGCATCGACACGGCCGCGAGCCGAGGCAACGGCAGAATCTCAATCTGGCAAAGTGGCGATCGCTTGACTCCCTGCGTTGCTCTTCCCGCCCTGCGCGTGGGGTGTGTGCAGTATTTGAACGCACGTCCGTTGATCTTCGACTTCCCCGGCAAAATCATACTTGCTCATCCGTCTGGGCTCGCTAGGAAGATGCGCGAGGGAACGATTGATGTTGCTCTCGTCCCGGTTTACGAGGCACTGACTCATCCGGGCTGGCCAATTGCCGACAGCATTGCGATTGCGGCCTGGGGACCAGTTTACAGTGTCTATTTGGCGGCCAGGGTGCCAATTGAAGAAATCACCCGCGTGGCGATGGACCCCACGTCGCTCACCTCCGTGAATCTCGTAAAATGTATTCTGGAAGAATTTTACGGACTTAAGCCGGAGTATCTGTCAGCACCGGTTCGGGAGGACGATGTGAGGCTGCTGATCGGAAACCACGCTATCGAGTTTCGCGAACGGGAAGGAGAACGCTGGATTTACTACGACCTTGGCGAGGAATGGCGGAAGTTTACGAGACTTCCTTTCGTATTCGCCGTCTGGCTAATGGGCCCTGGCGTGAAAGAACCCCAATTGGTTGCAGAGGAACTGAGGTCGCTGAAAATCAGCGGGCTCTCACAGATTGAAAAGATCTGTGCCACGCTGGATCCCTGTCGCCGGGAGTTCTGCTGGGAATACCTGACCCGCTACATCCGGTTCGATTTAGGCGCATTAGAAAAGAAGGGTCTGGGGCGATTTCGGGAACTTTTGGTTCAACGCGGTCAACTCGCGGCATCGTCAGAGCCCCTGCGGTTCGTCTAACCAACAGGTAGATCCTCAGGGGGGAAATCGGATCGGAATTTTGAGTCCAGTTCGTTGGAACGACAGGAATGTTCGGGAATCTGCGGTGTTTCGAAAGGGAAATTTTTAAACAATGACTCTGAAAACGAAAAATTACAGCGACAGAACGCCGGGAGCTTGTTACTTTTTCTCTTATGGAAATAACAGGTTCAGTCAATGCGATACTGGACCAGAAAGGGAACACGGTCTGGTCCATACCCCCGGATGTCACCGTCTTCGAGGCCATCCAGCTCATGGCAGACAAGAACATCGGTGCGATCGCAGTTGCCAAAGACGGTAAACTCGTCGGGATGCTGTCGGAGCGCGACTATACCCGGAAAATTGTGCTAGCCGGCCGGTCCTCGCGTGAGACACGCGTTGAGGAAATTATGACATCTCCTGCTGTCACGGCCTCGCCAGCAGATTCCATTGTCGATTGCATGCGCCGAATGACAGAGCGAAAAGTGCGGCATCTTCCGGTCGTCAAAGGCGAGTCAATGGTTGGCGTTATCTCGATTGGCGACCTAGTCAACTGGACAATCAATGCCCAGGCAGCTGCGATCGAACAGTTGGAGAACTACGTGACGGGCGGGACATATCAATAGGCGAGAAGCTTGCCTGAGGATCATCGTATCGCGTAGCTACCCCTGTTGTTTTCGCAGAAGAGGTGGAGTTTTCTTATTGTTCAGTGTTGGTTCAATACCTTCGCCGGTCGGTGAGAAGCAAGTGCGTACAGATTCCGGTATCGATTTTGGTTTCCCCGTCTGAGCGTTAACGAAGACCCAGGTCGTTTCACCGCGCGCCAGCAGCCGACTGGTTTCCTGGTCGAAAATTCGATATCGGCGGAAACTCGTCGATCGGCTCGTGTTCTCGATCCAGGTTAAGATTACCAGTTTGGCACCTTCTTTGGCAGGGTATAGATATTCGATGAAATGGTTACGCGCAAACCATGTCCCCCAGATGGCTCGCGCCGCGGCTGTCCCGCCCGACGAGTCGGCGTGCGCAATCGCAGCATCCTGCATCCAACGGACATACTCGACGTTATTCGCATGCCCGTTTGCGTCGATTGCCCAATGAGGAACATGAAGTTCGTGTCGGTAAATCATCGGGTTCCGCTCCGGTCAGATTTCCGATTCAGGTACATTCGAGCGCAGTTCTTCCAGCCAGACAGTCGCTTCTGAATCACTCGGGGCGCGCCATTCGCTGCGCGGCGAAAGCGATCCGCCCGAACCGACTTTCGGGCCATTTGGGACACAGGAGCGCTTAAACTGGCTGATCTGGAAAAATCGCCAGATAAACACTTCCAGCCACTTGCGAATGACCGCGAGCGAATACTCGTTGCGCTTGCTCTCCGCCAGACACTCAGGCCATGGCCCTTCAGACTTCTTCCCCCAGGCATGATGGCCCAAAAATGCAACTTTGCTCGGACGGAACCCATATCGTGTGATGTAATAGAGATTGAAATCCTGCAATTCGTAAGGTCCGATTTTTTCCTCCGTACTTTGGGCCGGCAAATGCGTTTCCGCTGCATCTGAGGGAATGAGTTCCGGCGAGATCTCTGTGTCCAGGATTGATTGTAGAGTGGCGCTCGTCTTGTCGTCGAATTGCCGGGAACCGATCACCCACCGGAGCAGATACTGGATCAGGGTTTTCGGGTACTGAGGCATTGACATTGTAATGCGACATATGATCCCCGACACCGTAGGTACACCATCCGAGCGCCAATTCACTGAGGTCCCCTGTGCCGAGCACAATGCCGTTATGGAAATTTGCGAGTCGGAAAAGATGCGAAGTGCGACTGCCAGCTTGAACGTTTTCAAACGTGATGTCGTAGACTGGTTTTCCCTCAACGTATGGATGACCGAGATCTCGGAGCATCTGCTCGCAAGATGGTCGAATATCGAGCTCCTGTGACCGTATTCCGAGGGACTTCATGAGCGCATGGGAATTTACCAGCGTGCGTTTGCTCGTCGCAAATCCCGGCATGGTATAGCCGAGGATGCGTTCGCGCCGCCATCCTAGACGGTCCATGGTTTTTGCAGCGACAATGAGAGCGTGGGTAGAATCGAGCCCTCCCGAAACGCCGATCACGACTTTTTCGGCGCGGGCGCTTTCGAGCCGCTTCATTAAACCGTGGACCTGAATGTTGTAGGCTTCGAAGCAGCGATTGTCTCGTTCGGCAGGGTCGCTTGGCACATAGGGGAAACGTTCGACAGGGCGGCGGAGCAGGATCGCCCCTGTTGGAATCCCGAACTCGAATTCAATTCGCCGGATTTGACGGACGCGTTCGCGGTGGTCTGCCACCGAATCATTGAAGCTGCTCATCCGCATCCTGTCCTGCGCGAGCCGTTCCAGGTCGATGTCGGCGGTAATCATCTGCTCCTCGGTAGGGAAGCGCTCGGATTCCGCCAGGCATTCATCATTCTCGTAGATCAACGCATGACCGTCCCACGCAACGTCGGTCGTCGATTCACCGGGACCTGCCGCGGAGTAAAGATACGCGGCAATGAGTTTGCCGGACTGAGAAGCGCACAGATCGTGCCGGTAATCGGCTTTGGCGACGGTGATGTTACTGGCTGAAAGATTTGCCAAAACGGTCGCCCCGGCGAGCGCGGCATAAGTACTGGGAGGGATGGGTGTCCAGAGGTCTTCACAAATTTCCGCATGCAGCGAGAAATCCTTGTAATTCGTGGCGTCGAAGATCAAATCGCTGCCGAACGGGACCAGCCCGCCAAGAAAACGCATTTCGCGGCCTACAGCCTGGCGTCCAGAAGAGAACTGTCGTTTTTCATAGTACTCTCGATAGTTCGGGAGATAGCTCTTGGGTGTGATTCCCAAAATCCGACCCCGATGAATCACGAGGGCGCAGTTGAAAAGTTTGCCTTCGAAGCGGATAGGCGCTCCGGCCAGTATTACAGGCGTAAGTTCGCGGCTCGCCCTGACTAGTTTCGCGATAGCTGCCTCAGAGGCATCGAGCAGACAGTCCTGATGAAAGAGATCCTCGTTGGAGTATGCGGAAATGCCTAATTCCGGAAAGAGAGCAACAGCTGCTTTCTCATCGGAAGCGCATTGAGCCAGGGCGATAATCCGCAGGACGTTGTAATCGGGGTCGGCGACACGAACATACGGGACGCATACCGCTGCACGGATGAATCCATGGGAATAAATCGAATGAAAATTGCGCGGCATGCATTCCATTCTAACCGCGCATTCTCAAAGGGGAAGGCGAGTTACTGACGGGGACGGTACGCTCCGCTGCCCATCCGGTTTTCGAGCCCGGAATTCACGGCCCGATCGGCTCCGTCGACGAACATTTTGTAGAATTCGATCAGCGACGCGAAGGCGAACGCTGCAATGATCGTAAGGATGATCTTATGAAGGAATGTCATGTTCATGACTGAGCTGGGTGAGCGTTTCTCATGCCCGGAAGATGTCGAGAGGGAATTCCCGGATGAGCGGGCTGTGCGACTGATTGATTTTGGATTGGCATAGCCGGAAGTTCCCGCTGATGGTCTCGGCCGATGCCACGAAAGTCCGGAAGAAAACAGAAAGCCAAGCCCGCATTTCGGAAGCGCCGGGGGTGTGGAAAATGGATTGCAGGGATTGTGCTCCTTGCGCTGCTTCTACCGATTTTGCAGGTCCTATATGTTCGATTTTTTGATCCTCCGATTACTCCGCTCATGGTAATTAGACAGATCGAAGGGCGGTTTTCCAAGAATTACAGCGGCCATATTGAATACAAGTGGATCGACCTCGAGAAAGTACCCAAATACTTCTTGCAGTGTGTCTGGGTGACGGAGGATGCCCGCTTTTTTCAACATAGCGGCATCGACTGGAAGGAAATCGAAGCCGCCCGGGCGCGAGCGGAAAAGTCTGGCCAGCCAATTCGTGGAGCATCGACGATTACCATGCAATGCGCGCGATCGTTGTTCCTTTGGCAGGGACGATCCTACATCCGTAAGGGACTCGAGGCCTGCTATACGTTGCTGATGGAATGGATGTTGTCGAAGGGCCGGATTCTGGAGCTCTATGTCAACGTTATCGAAATGGGCGATGGCGTGTATGGAATCCAGGCGGCCGCGAAGCATTACTACGGGCGGGACGCCGGAAAACTCACAAAATCGCAATGCGCGATGCTTGCGGTCATGCTGCCGGCTCCTAGAAAGTGGAATCCGAATGAACCCTCCAGGCGATTGCGCAGCCGGCAGCGACGTGCGATCCGGGATAGTTGGAAGAGCCGCTTCCCTGAAGATATTATGTAGGACCGTCTTCAAGTGGACTGTCTCATCGCAGGGGAACTTTACAGGCGGCATCAGAAATCGTAATTCTGCTGGAAATGTCAGCTTCCCCGAAATCAATCGCCCGGCCGGGTTCCCCGGCAAAATCTCCCGGGACAAAGAGCGCCACCGCGCATCGCGAATACTCCAAACTCGTCACTGACGGCGTCGAGCGCGCACCGAGCCGCGCGATGCTGCACGCGGTTGGATTTAAGACGGAAGACTTCAAGAAGTCCCAGGTCGGCATTGCTTCCACGTGGAGCATGGTCACACCGTGCAACATGCACATTAATAAACTCGCCGAGTATTCTGAGGTAGGCGTCAACGAAGCCGGCGGCAAGGGCATCATTTTCAACACGATCACGATTTCCGACGGTATCTCCATGGGCACAGAGGGGATGAAATATTCGCTCGTTTCACGCGAAGTGATCGCCGATTCGATTGAAACCGTCGCGGGTTGTGAAGGCTTCGACGGTCTCGTCGCCATTGGTGGATGCGACAAAAATATGCCCGGCTGCATGATGGCGATTGCTCGCCTCAATCGACCCGCGGTGTTCGTATATGGTGGGACGATTCTTCCTGGCTGCCTGACCGGAGAGACAAAGCCTTCGCTGGATGTAGTATCCGTGTTCGAAGCGGTGGGTGCGTATGCCAATGGCAAAATCAGTCGGATGCAACTGGGGGAGATCGAGCAATGTGCGATTCCCGGGCCCGGCTCCTGCGGCGGAATGTATACTGCGAACACGATGGCATCGGCAATCGAAGCCATGGGAATGAGTCTTCCGAACAGTTCTGCTCAGGACGCTGTATCTGTCGCCAAAAAAGAGGATTGTCGCCGAGCCGGCGCCGCGGTTGTCAATCTGATCAATCAAGGTATCTGTCCTCTCGACATTATGACACGGGAAGCCTTCGAGAACGCGATAACACTTGTGATCGCTCTGGGAGGTTCAACGAATGCCGTGCTCCATCTCCTCGCCATGGCTCACGCAGCGGACGTGAAGCTTACGATCGACGATTTCACGAAGATTGGAAAGCGGGTGCCTGTATTGGCTGACCTGAAGCCCAGCGGCAAATATCTCATGGCGGAACTTGTGGCGATAGGCGGCACGGTGCCCCTCATGAAGATGCTGCTCGATGAAGGTCTTATGCACGGTGACGTAATGACCGTTACAGGCAAGACGATGGAGCAGAACCTCCGCGGTGTGAAGCCATACTCGGCCGGTCAAAAGGTTGTGCATCCCTTCAATGATCCAATTAAGAAAGACAGTCACCTCGTAATTCTTTATGGCAATCTTGCCCCCGGCGGAGCTGTAGCAAAAATCTCCGGAAAGGAGGGTTTGTCCTTTACTGGCAAGGCGCGGGTATTTGAATCCGAAGAAACAGCTCTCGACGCGATTCTCAATGGCACGGTAAAATCCGGTGACGTAATCGTGATCCGAAGCGAGGGCCCAAAAGGTGGGCCCGGAATGCGTGAAATGCTCGCGCCGACCTCCGCTGTAATGGGAAAGGGTCTTGGAAAAGAAGTCGCCTTGATCACAGACGGCCGTTTCTCGGGCGGAAGTCATGGCTTTGTGGTTGGTCACATTACTCCGGAAGCATTTTTGGGCGGCCCCATCGGTCTTATCCGAAATGGTGATACCATCACGATTGATGCTGAGAACCGCAGAATCACGCTCGATATTTCGAGCGAAGAAATGGAGAAGCGCAGCGCAAACTGGACGCAGCCGGAACCACGCTATAAACGGGGTGTGCTCGCAAAGTATGCGAAACTTGTTAGCTCGGCCTCTGAGGGAGCAGTGACGGACAGGGAATTGGGTTGATGATTTTGAAGAATGCGAGGGAATACCTAAGCCGGATTTGTCGCACTGGTTCTCCCTGAATTGGGATCGTGATACCCCGGGCAGACCCACCGGCATGCTTCTATCGAACCTTTTATTTCGTGGTCGGTCATTGAATTAGGACTTCGGCAACGCTCGATAGAACGCATCAAGTATCTATGCTGTGGCAATAAACGACGATTATCTTCTAGAGATCCTGCTTCATTCGGGTCTTGTTACCTACTCGCAGCTCGAGAAAGCTCGCAAGGAAGGAGCGAACGGCGAGAAGACTGCGATCGACGCTCTCGTTGACGACGAAATCGTAACTTGGGAAGACGTGAGCAGCGCCCTCGCAGCCCACGCAGGCATGGCATGTGTGGATTTCAGCCTCATCAATGTGGACGAGGACGTCATTCAGCAGGTTCCTGGAGAAGCGACGAGACGTTACAAGGTTGTGCCGATTGCCGAGTCTGATGGTTGCCTTGTAATTGCCACTGCCGATCCCCTCGATTTCGAGGTCTTAGACAGCGTTCGTTTTCTCCTGAAGCGGGACGTGGAATTCGTCTGCGCGACACCGGAGCAGATCGAAGCCGCGCTGATGCGCTATTACGGAAACTTGAACAATGAAGTGAACATGCTTGCTGCGGAAATCGGAGACGTTGATATCACGGGTGAGAGTGACGTTGCCTCCACAGAGGGAGAGCCAACCGACGCACCCGTCATCAAAATGGTCTCCATGCTGTTGCTGGAAGCTTACAAAATGCGGGCGAGTGATATTCATCTCGAACCCCTTGAAAAGCGGTTTCGCGTGCGTTTCCGTATCGACGGTGTGCTTCACGAGGTGCGGAACCCCCCGAAGAAGCTGCAAAGTGCGATTCTGAGCCGTCTCAAGATCATGACGGGAACGATGAGTATCGCAGAAAAGCGCCTGCCGCAGGACGGCCGCATTCAGGTTAAGATCGGCAAGAATTCGATCGATCTTCGCGTTTCTACGATTCCAACGAGTCATGGCGAGAGCATGGTTATGCGCATCCTTGATAAGAGCAGCCTTGCTCTCGGTCTGCCTCAGTTAGGTTTTCTCACGGACGATCAAGAGACGATGGAACACCTTCTCGGGCTACCGGACGGCATTATTCTGGTGACAGGGCCGACCGGTTCCGGCAAGACGACAACGCTGTACGCCTGTCTCAATTCTCTTAACAAATCCGACCGGAAGATTATTACGGTCGAGGATCCGGTAGAGTACCAGATTTCGGGCATCAACCAGGTGCAGGTGAAGGCGGATATTGGAATGACCTTTCCGGCGGCGCTCAGGGCCATGCTTCGGCAGGCTCCAAACATTATCATGATTGGCGAGATCCGTGACGTGGAAACTGCGTCCATTGCGATCAATGCATCACTTACCGGACACCTTGTCTTTTCCACGCTGCACACGAACGACGCCCCGAGTGCCATTGCCCGGTTGGTCGACATCGGAATTCAGCCGTTTCTGGTATCCAGTTCGGTACGTGCAATCATGGCTCAGCGCCTCGTGCGCAAGCTCTGCCCAAAATGCAAACAGCCGCACAAGCTAACCGGGTTGGAGATGCGCGCGCTTCAGCTCGAAACCGGTCAAATTAAAAGCGCTAATGTTATGAAGCCGGTCGGTTGCGACTCCTGCAGAAATCTTGGATACCGGGGCCGAATGGCAGTTTTCGAGATCTTCCTCGTTGATGATGAAGTCCGTTTCATGGTGAATGAGCGGGCATCGACGGCCCAACTTCGAAAACGTGCCCGCGAACTGGGCATGCGTACTCTACGTGAAGATGGCATTCGCAAAGTGTTGGCGGGCCTGACTTCTGTCAATGAAGTCATCGCCACCACTTTGGCCGAAGTCGATGCAGATTGACTGTAGGAAAATGAATCAGCGACCGCGATTGTTGTTATTGGGTCCATGTCGACCCAGCACTTCGAAACAGTCCGCGAGCTCATTATTGCTGACGGAAAACCATAGGAAAAGTAACCCCCGGGGAACGCTCAACCATGAATGCCAGACAGGTTGTTGATATATTCGTCGAACAAAGGATCGTCGATCCGGTGCAAGTCGAGGAAATTTTTCAGGAGGTGAATGCGACGGGAAAAGATATCGTGGATGTGTTGCTTGATTTCGGGTTCGTTAATGAAGAGCAATTCTACCAAGTACTTGGCGACGCGCTTGGAACGACCGTTGTGGACCTACGGAACTATCAAGTGCCCGAAGAGGTAATTCGTCTCCTGCCTGGAGGCCTCGCGCGTCTGCATGGTGCCGTGCCGGTTGGAATTTCCGGAAACGCTGTCCAGATTTGTCTCGTCGATCCACTTGATCCGCAAACTCTCGAGGATCTCCGCTTTGCGATTGGCCGCGATCTCGAACTTGTTGTTGCACCACCCTATCAGGTCGAAGAACTAGTTGAAGAATTCTACGGATCCGACACATCAAGCATTGACGAAATTCTCGCTCTGCTCGGTCTTGAAGGAGAAGAGGAATATGGTGCTCGCGGCACATTGGATACGGAGAACTTCGAGGCCGACGCCAATGCAACTCCGATTATCCGTTTCGTGGACCTCATCCTCCAGCAGGCAATCCAGGATCAGGCGAGTGACATTCATTTCGAACCCTTCGAAACAGAATTTAAGATTCGCTACCGCGTGGACGGCGCACTTTACGAAATGGCTCCGCCGCCACTTCATCTCGCCCTTCCTGTACTCTCGCGTTTGAAGGTGATGGCAAACCTCAACATCGCCGAGCGCCGCCTCCCGCAGGACGGACGAATTCAGAAGATGATCAGGGGTCGTAAAGTTGATCTGCGTGTTTCCACACTTCCCACGCAATATGGTGAGAGCGTTGTGCTTCGCGTGCTGGACCGGGCCACGGCGAGCCCTGAACTGGAACCGTTAGGGATGCCAGAATACATCTACAGCTATATATGCGATACGATTCAGAAGCCGAATGGTATCTTCATTGTTACCGGTCCCACCGGCTCGGGTAAGACGACGACCCTCTATGCGTGTCTTAACAGGATCAACACAGTGGATTCAAAGCTCCTCACCGCTGAAGATCCCGTGGAATATGACATCGAGGGAATTCAGCAAGTAGCGATTCAGGAATCGATTGGTCTTACTTTCAGTCGCGTGCTGCGCGCCTTTCTTCGTCAGGATCCAGACCGGATCATGGTGGGGGAGATGCGGGACATCGAAACGGCGCGGATCTCGATGCAGGCATCGCTCACCGGACACCTTGTCTTTTCCACGCTGCACACGAATGACGCAGCCGGAGCTGTGACCCGCCTGATTGACATGGGGGTCGAGCCCTTCATGATTTCGTCCACACTCGAGGCCGTGCTCGCCCAGCGTCTGATCCGGAAAATCTGCCGCAGTTGCCGCACATTCTATGAACCTAGCGAAACGGTGCTGAGCCACCTCGGGCTATCCCCGCACGAGATCGGCGACAAGAATTTCTACTACGGGAAAGGCTGTCCGGCGTGCCACGACACCGGATATAGAGGCCGGAAAGGAATCTACGAGCTGCTGAATATCACCGATCCAATTCGAGAAATGATCAACGAACGCGCACCTTCCGTTGCGCTAAAGCAGAAAGCAATTGAACTCGGCATGACCACGCTGCGGCAGGATGGCCTCCGATGTATTTTCGAGGGTGAGACCACAATCGAAGAAGTCCTCAAGTATACCTGATCAGACCTGGAAGGGGTCCGTAGCGAAACAGTCGAATTTCATAGAAGGATTTCGTGGCAACGAAATCTCGGATCTGGAAAGAGTACCCGTTCTTTGCCCGCCTGGGGTGCTGCAAGACGCTGCCGCCAGCGCTCCTCCGTTCTGGCTTTATGCAAGAACCGCCGGGAAATCACGTTGCGCGATTTGTTGGAGGAGAGAGCCTGGAGGATCAGGCGTTTGAAGCAATGGAATCCGCGGATTGGGGGGTACCCAGGGCCTCTTGCGCCTCGCGGGAGATGCTTCGAATATTGAGATCGCGCTGTGGGAAAGCGATCTCGATTCCAGCGTCGGCGAAACGCCGGGCAATGGTTTCGCGTATGGCGGTGTAAGTGCTGATGCGCCGTGTAATATCGCCAAGATAGACGCGCAGCTCGAGCAAAAGCGCGCTGTCGCCAAATTCCTGAAAAACCGTGAACGGCGCGGGATCGTCGAGAACGTCAGGATGCGCTTCGGCGATTTCCTGAAGAATTGCGCGCGCAACCGTCGTGTCTGTACCGTAGGCAACACCGACGCCAATCGTGACGCGAGTGATCGGAGAGGTGAGCGTCCAGTTCATCATCGTGCCGGTCACGAGCTCCTTGTTCGGAACAATGAAATCTTTGCGTTCCCAGCTCGTAATGGTAGTCGCGCGCATTTGAATGCGAGTCACAACGCCCTCTATATCCTGTACTGTCACGGTGTCTCCGACACGGATAGGGCGTTCGAAGAGCAGAATGATTCCGCAGATGAAATTCGCGACGACTTCCTGGAGGCCGAAACCGATTCCGACACTGAGGGCTGCCGCGATCCAGCCAAATTTCGACCAGTCTACATGCAGGAAGTGCAATGCAACCGCGATTCCGGCCATCAAAACGCCATATTGGCATAGGGACGCGACGGCTTTTCGCGTGCCGTGGCTGATAACGAGTGGATGCAGAATGGCGACCTCGAGCAAGCCAGGGAGATTTCGTGCAGCAACGAAAGTGATAACGCCAGTCAGCCCTGCACGGAGAAGATTTCCGAGACTCAGGGTGCCCACGATCGTAACGCTGTCGACAACCCTCAGGGCCAAGAGCTGAACAGACCAGAGGTAGTAGAGTGCGATGATGACGGCAGATACCGTGAGAAGACTAAGGATTCGCCGCGTCTGTTCTCCGATCACCGCTATGTCGAGATTGGCTTCTGCTTCATCGACCTCGAACTGATCGGTGGCGGTCGAAAGCACTGCCGGGCTGGATGCCTCTTTCCTGCGCTGTCGACGGCGCTCGATAGCCGCGGCGAGGGCGATCTTTCGCTCCCGGATCAAGAACCAGCGGAGAATGAGCGCGTAGAAGAAACAGCCCGCGACTAGAACCATACCAGTAATGCGAAAGGTTTCGCTCAGGGTGATTGCGGTGAGTAGGTATCCTGCGGCAGCCATGAAGGCCAGGATCACCGGCACGCCGACAACTCCCAAGAATACTAGCCTGCGCAGCGTTCCTTTGCGATTTCGCAGATCATTCGCGGTGACGATTGCGATGATGCCGTGTTTGGGATGAAAGGCGCGAAAGGAGATGCCCGCAAGCAACACTTCCTGGAAAATGTAGGTGATTCGACCAACGTTTTCGAAATGAATGGGGGAATCGAAAAAGGTTCCTCCGATAACAAGACCCGCAGGGATCACTGTTGCAAGGATCGCCCATGAGGAACGGCGAACTTTGCGAAGCATTGCAACATTCCATCCGAAATGGCGCTCGTTCAGTCCCCCACTTGCGCTGCTGATTGCTAGAAAGATAAGAGCGTATGCTGCGATCGCGTTTGCCATCAGGCCAATCGCGAAGGCACGCAACCAGATGGTCGAATCCGGATGCTGAAGCATTGCGGAGCCAATGCTCACCATCACGAACGGGAATGGCAGAGCAAGGACAAGCGTGAGAAGAAGTGTCTTAAAGGTATTGAGGTAGCTGTCGGTCGCGATACGCCGCGTCTTTTCTCCGTTCGCCGCGATTGCATTCATGATTCTCCTCCAAAGGAGAAACTGGCCGCCCAATACGATGGTGATAATCGCGAACAGCCCGGGTTGATTTGTGGGCATTCCGGCGAGCATGCTCAGAAATTCCATGCAGTGTTCGCGGGAAAAATAAGTACGCCACGAATCCGGAAGGTCTTCAAATGTCTGCAGACCCATCGTTGGCGAGCTCTTCACCCAGAAGAGCTTTTCGCGAAGGAAGCTGCGGGTTTTTTGGTCAATGGAATATATTTCCTGCTCCACGGTGAGCAGCGCCACCAGTTCGCGGATCAAGTCCCGATAGCGGTCTTCCAGCTTTTTGAGAATCGCATGTTTCGTCTCAAGGAGCCGGTCGAACGGACGAGTGGAATCTCCATTTTGTGCATCTTCCTCAAGTTCCATCAGGTCGAGTTGTTCCCGGGCCGCGAAGGCAGCCAGGCGTGCGTCTGCAAGTACTTGACGATGGTAGTCAATCACGCTTTGAAACGCGCGCGGATTCATGGTCATCTCGCGGCCGCGCTGAAAGAGTTTGACGTAACTGCCCTGGAGACCACCAAGCTCGAACTGGTCGCGAATGTGATCGAAGGATGTTTCGACTAGTTCGAGTCGACGATCTGCGCGACGGCGCCGCTCGGAAATTTCGCGAGTCTGTTTCGCAACTTTCTCGTATTCCTGCGCCCATTTGACGACTTCGTCGGCAGTCTTCATTGCCTCCGGCGATGCGGAGCCGACTTCGTCGGCGATTTTCGACGACTCCTCCAACTGCTCCTGGGATTCTGTTTCCAGCAAGCGTCCCTTTTGGTCTTGAAGGGCGAAAATCCACGGACGCAATCGTTTCGCTTCCCGAGCAAGCACGTCCTCTCGCTTATCAAGCTCCGCGACTCGAACTTCGTGGCTCAGCTCCTCCACTTCCAGCATGGCAATTTCGGCCTTGAGAGCGGCATGGCGTGAGAGCAAAAGCGTGCGCTTCGCCGAGCGACCGGGTGAGGTATTGTCGCCCGCATTGATGGACCGGATCTCGCGCTCAAGCTGCGCGAGCTGTTCCCTGGCGACCGGCAGACGTTCACTCGTTTGTGCCGGCAACCCCTCATTACTGATCAATTCTTTCCGAACACTCGCGAGTTGCTCGCTCTTTTCCGCATAATCCGTGAGGGTAACAGTCAGGATCTTTTCGACTTCCGTCAGGTTTTCGGGGAGGGGAGGTCTCTTGGAAACCGGCTTTTCGAGCTCGGCAAGATGATCACGAGTCCGTCGAGGCGCTGATTCCAATGACTGCCGATACTGTTTCTCGAGTTCGTTGAAAGAATTGGCGTTTTCGAGCTGCTCCAGGGCGTCTTTGTAATCCTTCTCGATAATTGGTTTGACGGCATCCGCGATGTCTGAATCTTCGGCAATCGCAGCCAGCTGTTTCTCCAAACCTTTCTTGGAGGGCGGAACGAAATTTTCCCTTTCCCTCGCGGGTGAGGATATTGGAACTGGGGAAGGCTCCTGTGCCGTGGCGGACACGACGAGCAGCATGACAAACAGGGGAATGAGTCGACTCGGAAAATACATGCAGGAAGAACGGGAATCGTTTGTGGACTGGATATGGGGCGTTACCATCTCCACGGCAATTCGGCAACAGCACGCAAAAACGTCGATTTGCAAATTTCGGATCTGGCTCCAATATGGCGCACCATTTGAGACGCGCGACCACGCAATAATGGATAAACCTAAAATTGAACTTTCCTCCGAAGGCCTCCTGAGCTGCCGCGGGGACCGACCGCCGCCACCCGCTGCTCGAATGCCTCAAAGTATTCTGGAGATGGAAGACGCCGGATCGGGCGAGTGCCGCAGGGATCCGGAGGTCAGGAATCTCTTTCTGGGTATCAGCATTGCCGCGCTGTGCGCATTGGTTTTCGTCGCAGCCCTCTTTCTCGCCGGCCCCGAAGCGCCGATTGTTGCTGCGGGCAGCGCGGCTGTTTCTATGATAGTTCTTTGGCTAATGTCGCGCATGGGCGTGCATCGACAACCTGGCGGTCTTTTCCTGTCGGCGACCGTGGGCGGGTTTGTGGCGATGTTTGTTCCTCTGGCTGCGGGACTAGTTGACTTTCTCCATAGTGAACAGATAGAACGGCGGATCAATTTGGCACAGTCCGATGCGCCGCAGCCGTCTTCGACTCCGGAATTATTGCCCCGACTCACCGAGTCCTTCGTGATTGAGTCTCCCGATGCAAACAAGGATGATTATGCGCGAGTGATTCGTAATACGACCGTTGCTATCGAAGGGAAGAACTACCGAATTGCGATAGGAGAACTCTTTCCGCTCTTCCGCGTCGCTGAGGGGGAAGTGATTGTCAAAGGCCGAGATTTTCTAATCTCACTACCTCCGGACATCCTGCAGGTTGTCCGAAAAGAGCGGTCGACCGAGAATGATTCCGGGTCGGTATCTGCCACAGCCAAATCCACCCCCACCGGGGAAACGGAGACAAAGGATGATTTCACCGCCGTTGATCGGGCAGAAATGACCCGCAACGCTCAGACAGAAGCGATAAAGCACTATCCGGCTCTCGGAATAAGAGACACAGCGGAGAACCGCGCGTTTCTTGATACGTACAAACGTCTCAAGCTTTCCGACTCCGATTTGTTGAAAGATCCAGAGTGGCCTTTGCAACTCGCGGAGGCGCTGGCTGAGCGCGAAGGATGGAGGCGCGCGGATATCGCAGCCGTCTCGCCTCTGCCGGGCGCGGTCGTTGCCGCGGCTGGCATTACGGCAGAGACTACCACCAAGAATTCGTCGGAATTTCCACCATTTGACCCCACTCCATCGCTGTCGGATGAGTTCGGCGAGTCCATGCCGCTTCCTATGCCCTAGGTAGACCTGATATCCCTTTGCGAACGTATTTGGCTCGCATTAGGCTCGCATTAGGCCCATAAAATTCACACCCTCTCCGCATCATGACTCACCGCGTCATTGGATTGATTGCGAACGCTGCCAAGCCCGGGGCGGAAACGCTCGTTGATAAAATTCGCGCTGAGTTCAAAAAGCACAATGTCAAACTCAACATTGAAGAGGCCACAGCGAAGCTTATTGACGAAAGGACCGATCTGTCGACGGCTAAGGTGGCTGCTGAAAGCGAATTACTGGTCGTTCTCGGTGGAGATGGTACAATTCTTCACGTGGTGCACGAGATGGGCGACTCATTGAGGCCAGTGTTCGGCATCAATTTAGGGTCGCTTGGCTTTCTTACTTGTGCCAGTTCGGCCGAATGGATGGCCGCCGTAACCGCGGTGCTCGAAGGAAGCTACAGACTCACCCACCGCAGTCGACTGTCCATTGAAATCGAACGCGACGGCGAAATTGTCGCGCGGCGGACGGGATTGAACGATGCCGTCATCAGTCGCGGCTATATTTCGCGCCTTGTGAAACTCGAGACGTGGGTGAACGGTCACGATCTCACATCTTACAACGCTGACGGTCTGATCGTGTCGACGCCTACTGGCTCCACCGCGTATTCATTGGCTGCCGGCGGGCCGGTTCTCATGCCGGAATCGGGCGTTTTCGTAGTCACGCCAATCTGCCCCCACGTGCTCACCAATCGCTCGCTTATTGTAGGTGACGATTCCACAATCGAAGTACGCCGCGTGCGATCTCAAGACGAAGTGTTCGTGACGGTGGATGGCCAGGATTTTCTCAGCCTGCACAGTGAGGATCGGGTGAAGATCCGCCGCGCCGACCAATCGCTGCAGCTCGCCATGCTGCCGGACACTTCATTCTTCAGTGTGCTTCGCGGTAAACTCAAATGGAGCGGCACGGCAGTATGATCACAATCGGCAATACACTCAAACGCACTGCCATCGAATTGGATTTGAAAGCGAAGACATGCAGTGAGGCGGTTGAGGAAATCGCCACACTGCTCGAAGGCGACGATCGAATCAGAAATTGGAACGAATTTCTCGAGATCCTGACGAAGAAAGAGCCGCCAGTTATCAATGAAGATGCGCTGAGACTGTGTTTGCCGCATGCGCGAACGAACGCGGTCCGCACCATGGCCATCGCCGCGGGATTCTCCCGCAAAGGTCTTACAGTGCCAGGTTGCTCTTTTCGCATTCATTACGTGATTGTGATCGGCGTTCCAATTACAATGGCGGCAGACTACTTGAGGATAGTTGGCGCGCTGATACGTATTCTTCGCGATGTTGAGGTGGAGCAGAAGTTGCGAACGAGTGAAACAGCCGGAGATTTTCTTACTACCCTGGCAAATCGCGAAATGAAGCTCTGATGCATCGTGGGGCAGTACTTTGCAAAGCATGCCAGAGCAGTAATATTCTGGACAATGACGACGGAATATCCCGGCATTAAATACAAGGTTGGAAACGAGAAACTCGTGAAGGTGACGGAGGCGGCATCAAGAAAATTGGCGTCTTTGCTGACCAGGCAGGGACGTCCGGAGGGTGCACTCCGCGTGGCGGTCATTGGTGGAGGATGCTCCGGATTACAGTACAAAATGGATCTCGTCGATGGTCCCGCAAACCGGGATATCCTGGTCATGTCCGGTGACGTCCGCGTTGTGATCGACCCCAAGAGCGCGCTCTTCGTGAGTGGATCGCTTCTCGACTTCAGTGACGATCTTCAGAAGGGTGGATTCAAGGTTACCAATCCGAACGCGGTTGCCCACTGCTCGTGCGGAGAGAGTTTCGCCGCATGACGGATCCGTTTGCCGTGCTCGGATTGCCACGCCGCCCCTGGCTGGATGAGGACGCCCTCAAAAAACGATTTCATCGGTTGACGGCCGCACATCATCCGGATGTAAAAGGGGGAGACGAAACGGAGTTTGCAGAAATCAATGCCGCTTACACGACTTTGCGTGATCCGGTGCTTCGACTTCCGTGTCTCCTTGCGCTGGAAGGTTTTGAGGGCGTCGGCGGCACGCAGATTCCGGATGACATTGGTCGACTCTTTATGGAAACCGGCTCCGTGCACCAGAAAAGCGAGGCATTTCTGAAGAAGGAGGAGAGCACCCGGTCTCCCATCGCAAGGGCAATGCTGGCTGCGGAGAAGATGACGGTAATGAATGCGGTAGAGACTCAGATCGCGCTCCTGGATCAATGCCGCAGTGCGCTCCTCGAAGAGATTCGCGAAACCGATCGCTCGTGGCCAAGTGATGTTGCGGCAAACGCGCTACGTCTGGCGAAAATTGCGCATTCGCTCGCCTTCTTCAAAAAGTGGATCAGTCAACTTCAGGAAGGCTACGCCCGGCTGGCGATGTAAGCAGCTTTTGAATCCCGAACCTTTTTAGGGATGAGCCACAGCGCTTGATATGGGTTCAATGCCAGCGCTTTTTCGCGTGAAATCGCCAGGTTTCTCGCCGTAACAACGTCGAAGAACGATGTGCCCGAACTCAGTTCCGGAACTGCAGTCATGACTTCCGGCAGAGTTTGTTTCGTAGCGGTGAAATTAAAGAGACAGGTGATTCTTTCACTTCCGTCGGGGGCTAACCGGATGAAGCCAAACACAGCTGGACCGAGCTCGACGACGCGCTGCGGTCCGTCGGGATGAAAAGCCGGGTGACTATTCCTCCGTCTCAGCATGCGAACGTAGCGAGTGAAAATTTTCGAATGGGGACTCTTCGTGTTGTCGATTTCCTTCTTGAGATCGTCGAGGTCCCACTTCCGTCGGTTGATTGATCGATTCTGGCCGGTTGCTTCGACGCCTCCATAGTCGTTGCGGGTGCCGACGAGGCTGTGGAAGTAGACGCCTGGAATTCCTTTCATCGCCAGCATCAATGCCTGGGAACAGAGGAATCGTTCCGGTCCGACGTCGGGATTTTCCAGGTCGCTCAGAGCGTCGAGGTAGGTGATATTCAGTTCGTAGGGTTTCTGGGAGCCATCCGGCTGGCTTCGCGTCGAAACTCGCCCGCCGCGATCTTTCACGGCCTGGACCAGCCCCGACAGTTCGGCGTCGTCGAGAATGCCTTCGAGCGGCCGTACGCCGATGCCGTCGTGTGATGCGGTAAAATTAAAATAGGTGCACCCCTTGGGAAGGTCGCCCAGCGACGCGGCCCAGGTCGTCAGATGGGCGGCCGTGCCATTGAGCAGCCCGTGCAACAGCAGGGGAGGCAGACTGAACTGATACACCATGTGAGCCTCGTCCCCGCGTCCGAAATAGCTGATGTTTTCCTTGTGCGGGACGTTCGTCTCCGTAAGCAGGATCACTTCCGGGGCGACGCAGTCCAGGAGATCCCGAAGCAACATCACCACCTCGTGGGTTTCGGGAAGGTGGATGCAGTTGGTGCCGACCGTCTTCCAAAGGAACGCCACGGCATCCAGCCGGATCAGCTTTGCACTGTGCGCAATGTAGAGCAAAAGGATGTCGATGAACTCGAAGAGCACGTCGGGATTGGAAAAGTTCAGGTCCACCTGATCGGCGCTGAACGTTGTCCAGACGTATCTTTTCCCGTCACGCGTCTGCGTCTCAGTAAGCAATGGCCACGGGCGCGGGCGCACCACCGCCGAGAGATCCATCGAGGGATCCATTTCGTGGAAGTAATGTCTGGCCGGCGCGATGCTGCTCACGTAGTCCTTGAACCAGCTGCTCTTCGTGGAGCAATGATTCAGGACAAGATCGAACATCAGTTTGAAGTTCTCGCCGATCGCATCGACTTCTTTCCAGGTGCCGTACTCTTTTTTCACCTCGCGATAGTCGATTACCGAGAACCCGTCATCGGATGACCAGGGATAGAAGGGAAGGATATGAACCGAATTGATGGCGCCCTTGACCCGCCGGGTGAGCAGCCGATTGAGCGAGGAAAGGGGTGGTTCTCCGGACCGGTGCACCATATCGGCGTAGGTAATCAGCACCACGTCGTTCTGATCCCACATTTCGCCATGGGGGCCTGGCTCGATACCCACACCGTACCGTCCAATGGCCATTTCAAGGCGTTCCATTAACAGGGCCGACCGATCTCCATACAGGCGGCGGAGACGGGTGCGAATGTTCTTCAGGTTTCGGTCGCTGATGACTTTCATGATCAAGTCATGTTGGGAGGGCTCCAACCTGTGAGGCTGTTCAACAACGTGCGGAGGCCTCTGCGAAGAGGGTTGTAACCATAATAATGGTGGGCAAGCTGATAATTGTATTCGATGACGCTACGGCGGTACTTGCGATCTGACAAAATGCGCTGCACTTTCGAAACAACGTCGCGTGTGATAAACCCTTCGAGCTCAATGAGCTTGAAGCCCTTGGGCCTGATATCCTGCTCGTAGATCGAGTAGCGATTGATTACGATGGGGATTTTGAAATAGATCGCTTCGAGCAACGCGTTGCCGAACCCCTCGTAAGTGCTCGGATACGTCACGAGATCCGCGTGGGGATAAAGATCCCAGAGCGTATAAGTCTTCCGCCCGTGGGCATCGCGTTGTCGTACTTCGCCGACACGGTCGGCAATGAAACGAAGATCGACGCCCTCTTCATGCGCCATTTCCTCGATCAGGTGCTTGTAATTGATGCCCTCATCGCCGGCCTCGTGAGAAATTACGAGCTTGCACCGGGGATCATTCAGCATCCCCACCAGCTTGATCGCGTGCTCGATTCCTTTTCGTTGCACAATTCGAGTCGGCTGGAGGATGAAGATGTCTTCATCGGTCAGACCGATTTCCCGACGCACATCAGAGGCATAATCATCCACCCGCGGCGGGGGCACGTCGAAATTATGAACGTTGGGCGTGAGCAGCGCGCTCACGCCCTTGCGGAAAGAGAGTTGTTCCTGCGCTGCCTGATTGATCACAGTATGGCGGATTTTTGGCAGAGTTGGAGGGAAAGCCTGGTCGAGATAATCGCGGACACCAGTGATCGAGAATCGCGTTCGCTCCCAGTAAAAATCATGGTGATGACAAATCGCGGGCAGCTCCGTTTCCGCAAGGAATTCCGTAATCGCAACTCCCAGGGGTACGTGCATTGGAATCGCGAGCGCATTCTCCGGAACCAGCACTTCGATCCCAAACCTCTCGACAAATTCGTACAGTGTCGCCTTCAGATAGTCTGCGACGTCACGGATCCTCTCGCTCACCATTCGCGGCCGACGGGATACACCCCAGATGCGTTCGTTGATCCAGAGATTCTCGGGATGCCCGAAATACGCCTCGGGCACACACATGCTTACGCTGGGCGAGCGGTCGCTGCGACCGCTGTACCAGTAGCTTGTGTGCATATCCTGCCAGAAAATCTCCGCCCACTTTGCGCTTTCAAGCGAGACTCCGTCCGTTCCCGCAAAACGTGTAGAAACAAATCCAATTTTTATTCCCATGGTGCCCTGGCTATGTTGCTAACGCGCGTAAAGGGCATGCTGGATGCGCGCGTCAAAAAAAAAGCGTAATCCAGAACAATTAATGTTGAGATTAGAAAGCCGAGGCGACAGGTCCTGACGGAGCGGAAGCAGCTCCGCGATTGATTCCGAGCATGAATCGGTGGAACTAAAGCCTGCGAAGCGTTTCAGCAACGTTTTTGATTTCTGAGATCGGCCGAGTAGACCAGAAGCATCATCATTGCATTCCCTGATGCACGAGTCGCATCCATTTTGAATATCCCGCCCATGAAACCGGTTCGCGATGGCGGAAGCATCGCGGAAATCCCTTTATGCAATCGAACCATCAAAGCGGCTCCCGCACCACCCGGTAAGGCCCCAGAATCCATGCATAGCCGAATTGGCGAATGACGCGAAAGATCATTACGGGCGCCACTTGCAGCGCGGGACATCGCATGAGTACGCTCCACATCTCATTGCGTGCATGGAAATGGTGAGTGCGTATTTCGCTTCGCTCGGTTGGCGATTAATGATGCCGAATCAAACGTGAAGTGTCATACCGATTTCGGTAGCCCGCTTCGAAGAGCCGTACCGACAAATCCGGTTCATCGTATGCGTTCTGGAAAAATCGCACGTATCCTCCCATAGCGAGGAACGCCTCGCGGCGGACCACAGAAGCGCAGTTTACGTAAGTGCCGACATCCCTCGAAAGCCCGAAGTCCGTTTGCTCCAGCGTTTCCGGAAATTCATCGGTCCGCTGTGGAAACGTCACGACAGCCAGTGAACTGTCGCTCGAAAAGGCGGCCTTAAGTCGTGCGATGATGTCGTCATCCAGGGTAAGCATGATGTCGCTGCTCACTGTGCGGGCAACTTCATCACGCGCGCCGGATGAACCTGGAGACCGTGACGATTCTATGCTTTTCAAACAATGATCAAAATTCCACGGATTGGGAACGAGAGTTACGCCCGCTAACCATTCGAGAGATATTTAGGTTTTCCCGATAAGTTTGTGCTAACAGCCCAAGGCTGAGGTTGAGCTTCACTTCAGCGGGATCGTCCTTTCGACTTTGGGTTTGCTCAAGGAGTCGATTGGGGGCGGTTCGACTTTGTCGTGCCAGGATGGTCAGTTACGGCCCGCTCGAGGCGTGCGAGCCTCGCAGTACCAATCACAGCAGAATCTTGCCGATTTCTTTCAAGACCCGGATAATGGAGCAGTTCTCAAAGGAATCTTCCGAAATGCCGACGGTCATAGAGCGCCAACGTAAGGAAACGATTTTTGAGAGATGCTGTAACGAGGAAAAAACAATAAATTCTCACATTTCAAATTTCTAGAATGCGTAACAAACACGTGTGGACCGAACGCATGGACGACGGAAGGAAACGCGAGGTGCGCGCCGAGAAATTCGGGAAACAGTGGCGGATCCAGGCGAAATGCAGTGATGAAGAAAGCTGGACATACTACAAGAAGCCGGAACTGCTCGATCTGATCGCGCTCCGGCAGATGCTGGAACGGAAATACCAGCGCCGGCGTGCCTCCTACGAGGACGTGCAATCGGTCGACAAGTTGATCAAGGAAACAAAGGGATGACCCACGAGGAACTTGTAGCTTCCGAGAAGCGCCACGCATGGCATCCATTCACGCAGATGCAGGACTGGTGTGCCGAAGGGCACGAGCCGCTGATTCTTGTGGAAGGCGAGGGGGCACTCTTGCGAGACGATCAGGGCCGGGAATACATCGACGGCAATTCTTCTATCTGGACGAATCTGCACGGGCATCGGCATCCGCAAATCAACGCGGCGATCCGGCGGCAGCTTGAGCGGGTCGCCCATACGTCATTCCTCGGTTTCACCCACGAACCGGCGATTCGGCTGGCCGCGGAGTTGGTAAGCCATTGGCCGAAGGAGACGCTCACGCGTGTTTTCTTTTCGGACGACGGCTCCACCGCGATCGAAGTTGCGATCAAAGTGGCGGCGCAGTTTCGTCAGCTCACCGAACAGCCGGAGCGCGTCTCATTTCTGGCGTTCAGCAACGCCTACCACGGCGATACGATGGGCGCGTCCAGCCTGTGTGGCGTCGGAATCTTCCATGGCCGATTTTCCGAGTATCAATTTCCCGTCAACCATGTGGAGTCGTTGGAAGAACTTCGTGCACTCGATCCCGAGATCATCCGCGCGACCAACGCCATTGTCATCGAACCGCTGATTCAGGGGGCCGCAGGGATGCGAACCTGGCCGACCGGAATGCTCGCCGAACTTCGTGCATGGTGCGATGAGCACGATATTTTCCTGATCCTCGATGAAGTGATGACCGCCTTTGGCCGGACCGGACGGATGTACGCATGTCAGCACGAAAACGTGATTCCGGATTTCATCGCAGTAGCAAAAGGATTAACCGGTGGTTATATGCCGCTCGCGGCGACGCTCACCAACGAGCGCGTTTTCGAGGCATTTCTCGGCCCTTATGAATCGCTCCGGACGCTCTTTTACGGCCACAGCTTCACAGCGAACCAACTCGGCTGCGCCGCCGCGCTGGCAAACATGGCAATCTTTCGTGAAGAAAACGTGCTCGAAGCACTGGAGCCAAAGATCCGGCTCCTGGCCGATCTGTTGAATCAAATCCAGGATCTCCCGAACGTCTCTGACGTCCGCCAATGCGGGTTTATCGCGGGCATCGACGTTTGCAGACTAGGAGGTGCACCCTTCGACTGGCGTGCTCAGACCGGCCCAAAAGTCTGCTTTGCCGCCCGCAAGCACGGCCTGCTTACACGGCCAATCCGTGACACCATCACCCTCCTGCCGCCCTACTGTACTACCGAATCTCAGTTGTCCCGTGCGGTCGATGCCATCCGCCTGGCCATCGAGGAAGTTTGTGGCCACGGTGAGCAATGAACGCGGAGTGTTTCTTCTGACCAGAAGACGCCGCCCCATATTACTCGTTCGTCTTCCAAAGCAGTTCTAAAAAGTTACTTCCGTTCGATATGTCCGAAGTGCGCAGCTGCAGCGTCTGCAACAGCGCTCGACGACTGTCGCTATTTCGAAAGATTGCGCCCCGCAGGGGGGGATTCACTTTAGCCCGGGGCAACGCCCCGTGGATTAATTCACAAGTAAATAGGGAGCCCTGAAAGGGCGGCCTATTTTAACGGTCGTCATATGCGGAGTGGTGCTTATGCAAAAAAGGCCCGGTTTTCTTTCTGGAAGCTGGCAAGACGCAGGTTTCCCTTTTGATTACGGAATTTCTGGTGCGCCCCTTCAGGGCTTGGATTCTTGATGGCGGGGCTTCCGGGGTTGTCCCCCCGGGCTGGGGTGGGAAGCCCCGTTGGGGCTAGAGGTCATACGTTTGCTGGCAGCCTCGGGGTATTCAGGTGAGCTGATTGTAGAGTCGCTCCGCGTCCTCGCGGCGGCACAGTTCCGTGCCGGGCGACATGACCGCTGCGGCGCCTGAAGCAACTCCAAAGATCACTGCGTCCCGCAAACTGTAATCGCGCGAAAGCGCTAATGTGATGCCTGCCACCATGCTGTCCCCCGCGCCCACTTTGCTGCGCACCGGAACCTTTGGGGACCGCATGCGCTCGCATCCTGCCCGTGAAGCGAAGAACACGCCGCTGGCGCCCAGAGATACCACGACAACTTCGCAGCGACCTGATGTTACAAATCCCATGGCCGCCTCTTCCTGGTCGGATTCGTGATCAAGATCACGCCCCGCGATGATCTGAAGCTCGCGCAGGCTCGGCTTGATCAGAAACAGGCCGGCTTCCACCGCGGCAGGCAGCGCGTGCCCCGAAGTATCGAGTATCAGGCGAATGCCTGCCGAGCGGAGATTGCGTGCAAGTCGTCCATAAATATCATCGGGCACGCCTGGTGGAAGACTTCCGCTCGCAACAACCAGATCCGGTTTCGGCGACATTTGCAAAACGCGCTCCAGGCCCCCGCGCCATTCCTCCTCGGACACAGTCGGCCCTGGAAACACAAAACGGTACTGTTGAGTTGTTGCGGTCTCCGAGATCGTGACGCTCTGCCTTGTCCAGTCATGGATCGGTACGATTGCTTGTTCAATTCCCTCCTTATCGAGCAGCGTGCGCAGAATATCCCCGGTTGGACCTCCGCAAAAATGGAGTGCAACGGAGTTGCCGCCCAGCTTTTTGATGGCTCGCGATACATTGATCCCTCCGCCTCCAGGTTCGTGGCGGACGGGACCGCACCGCAGTTTATGCTCGGGAAAAACGTTGGGTAACGAGGAACTTACGTCGATGGACGGATTCATCGTGATAGTAAGGATACTTTTCATGGATTCGAAAATCGGCGTTTTCCGAGCATTCCATTATGGCCGGGTTCAAAGACTTTATAAGCCGCGAGTTTGATGCGGTCATTCACGAGAAACCAGAGCAACGCGTATCCCCACACCGCCACTATCCATTCCCAGCTGATTGGTTTCATGAAAATGCCGAAGCCCGCGATCATGGTCGCGATCAATTGGGTGCCCACGACCGCGGAAAGTAGAATTGGAGCAGGGCGTTGAGACCAGAATGGGCCACGCGTGCGCGTCACAAAAATGGTGAGATGCCCTGCAACCGAAAGCTTGAGGTAGATGAGGGTCTGGATGGTTTCGCGATCGAGCTGAAAGACCCGCTCACTCAGATAGAAAAGGATGAACGACGCCACAACGCCAGTGACACCAAGCACTGTCGCGATCCCGAGCACGATTCGCATGTTCCAAACTTCGGGCTTATCGGAGTAACGAACGCGATCGTAAGCAATTGAGAGAATTGCCCCGTCATTGAGCAGCGCGAGCAGCACGATCATCACGGCGGTGACCGGATAGAAATTGAAGACGAGAATCGAAAGGGTCATGAACAGCAACACGCGAATTGTTTCGGCGATGCGGTAGATCGCGTAGCTGTTCATCCGCTGGAATATTTTCCGGCTTTCTTTGATCGCATCGATAATAACAGACAGACCGGGCGTCAGCAGCACAATGTCCGCAGCGGCGCGCGCGGCGTCCGTGGCGCCGGAAACGGCGATCCCCGCGTCCGCCTTTTTTAATGCTGGCGCGTCGTTCACCCCGTCGCCTGTCATGCCGACGATGTGCTTATGGCGCTGGAGGACTTCGACGATATGATATTTGTGCTCGGGAAAGACCTGTGCGAATCCGTCGGCACGCTCGATAGTATCGTCGAGTTTGGCCCCTTCGTGGTGTTCGGCCTGGCCGAAAATGCGCGCGTCCATTAAGTTGGTGCCGAGTCCGACTTGTCCCGCGATTTCCTTTCCAATGGCAAGTTGATCTCCGGTGATCATCTTCACCGCCACGCCCATCTCCTTCGCAGTATGGATGGTCTGCGCGGAGTCCTCGCGCGGCGGGTCGAACAGCGGCAGCACGCCGAGGTAGCGCCATGCGCCACTCGCATCGGTCCGCGCCACCCCAATTGAACGAAAGCCGCGTCGGGCGAAAGCGTTCACCGCGTTTTCCACGTCCGCCTGCACCGCGTCGCGGTTTGCGACAAGAGCTAGAATGACCTGCGGCGCCCCTTTTGTGACCTTGAACGTTTCGTTGTTACCATCCTCCACCTCTGCTTCCGTACGCTTGTTTACTGGGTCGAATGGTCGAAAGCGCGTAACGCGAAAACTGCTGAGCGCTGTCGGATCTTTCAATCCGCTGAGCACCGCAAGATCGATCGAATCCTGATTTTCCGCTCGTGAGGCGAGGGCCCCGGCAAGGATGACATCCTCCTTGGAAACGCTTCCGACACTGTATGCCTCGCCGAGCGTCAGCTTGTTCTGGGTGAGCGTGCCTGTCTTGTCGGAGCAGAGTACGTTCATGCCGGCGAGTTCTTCGATCGAGACGAGCCGGCTGACGATGGCTTTCTTTCGAGCCAGCAATCGCGCACCGAGAGCCATCGTCACCGACAGCACCGTTGGCATCGCCACGGGAATCGCTGCGACCGTAAGCACGAGCGAAAATTGCAGGGTGGTCGCGAAGCGGTCGCCGCGGAACAGCGCGACGGTAATGATCAAGGCGACAAGCGCCACGGCAATGATGATGAGAAAATCGCCGATCTTGAGCACAGCTTGCTGAAAATGACTGGTGGTCGACGGGCCCTCTACGAGTGCCGCAGTCCTGCCAAAAAACGTTGCCTTTCCTGTCGCGGACACAATAGCTTCGCACTCGCTCAACTTGACGATCGAACCCGAATACACGGATTCGCCCGGTTTCTTTTGGACGGGGAGCGATTCACCGGTCAGAGCTGATTGATCCACTTCAATGGGATCGCCGGGATTAAGCTTTGCGTCTGCCGGGATCACGTCGCCCATCCGCAATCGGATCAAATCGCCCGGCACCAGTTCGCGCGCAGGCAATACTTTCCAAGTGTTGTTGCGCCGCACCCGAGCCTGGGGCGCGAGTGTTGCCTTGAGCGCCGCGATCGCATTCCCCGCCTGGAATTCTTCCCAGAACCCAATGCCCGCATTCGCGACCAGCAGCACGACGATGATGACAAAATCATCCCATTGTCTATCGAGCGCTGAAAGCACGGCCGCCGCTTCGATCATCCACGGAATCGGTCCCCAGAAATGAACCAGCAGCTCTAGCAGCGGGTTGCTTTTCTTCTCCGGGAGTTCGTTATAGCCGAATTGCCGTAGACGGCTTTCCGCCTCTTCCTGGGTCAGTCCCGTATCGCCCGCGATATCGAAATTCGGTGGAACTGGTCCTTCAGAAGCAGGCGGGGATGCATTCACGACAAGGAACCGGGAGGCGCCCAGCAGCTTGTCAAGCTGAGATTTGAAACCAGGAGGCGGAAAATGGTTAACATGATTGATTATCCATTTGCATCAGGCTTGGAGGAGTGTCGCATGCGAGGGAATCGGACGCGCCTCATACGGGCGAGCGCCGAGCCGGCGGGATCGAGGACGCGATAGGCAGCAAGTTTTACGCGGTCATTTACCAGGAACCACGCCAGCGCGTACCCCCAGATGAGAAGCGCCCATTTCCAGTCGATGGGCACCATGAACCACCCATAGACGGCTGCGAAGGTGGCAAGCGCTTTTGTGAGAATTGCCGACCATAGCAACGCCGGCGAGGGGCGGATGGACCAGAACGGCCCCCGGGTCCGCGTCACAAAAATAGTCAGGTGTCCGGCGACAGCGAGTTTCAGGAACATGAATGTCTGCAGGACCTCGCGGTTGATATGAAATAGCGTCTCGCCCAGGTAGAACAAGCCGAACGAGGCGATCACCCCGGCGATGCCAAGGATGGTGGACGTGCCGAGCACGAGGCGCATATTCCAGGACTCCGGACGATTTGCGTAGCGCACGTTGTCATAGGCGATCGCGAGGATGGGGCCGTCGTTCAACAGGGCAAGCAACACGATCATCACCGCTGTTACCGGGTAGAAATTGAAAACCAGGATGGACAGGGTCATGAAAAGCAACACGCGGATGGTTTCCGTGATACGGTAAATCGCGTAACTGTTCATCCGCCGGAACGCCTTTCGGCTCTCTTTGATGGCGTCAATAATGACCGACAGGCCCGGGCTCATTAGCACGATATCCGCCGCTGCGCGGGCGGCATCAGTCGCGCCGGAGACGGCGATCCCCGCATCGGCCTTCTTTAATGCCGGTGCGTCGTTTACTCCGTCACCGGTCATGCCGACGATCTGGCCCCGGTTCTGGAGCACTTCCACGATGTGGTACTTGTGCTCGGGGAAAACTTGCGCGAATCCGTCGGCTTTTTCGATGGCGTCGGCCAGTTGTCCCCCTTCGTGGTGGTTGGTTTCGCCAAAGACGCTCGCGTCCATGATGTTCGTTCCAAGCCCCACCTGTTTCGCAATTTCTTTACCGATGGCAACCTGATCGCCGGTGACCATCTTGACGTGGACCCCCATTTCCCGGGCGGTAGCGATGGTGGCCTTCGAGTCTTCGCGCGGCGGGTCGGAAAGGGGGAGCACGCCGAGAAACTGCCAATCGTCGTGCCCATCCGTGCGGGCTACGCCAAGCGAGCGATAGCCGCGCGCGGCAAAGTCGTTGATGGCCTTTTCTGCTTCGGGCCGGACCCTGGCCGCATCGGTCACGAGTGCCAGGATGACCTGTGGCGCGCCCTTGCTGACCTTGAATTGCCGGCCATCCACTGCTTTCAACGAGGCTTCGGTGCGCTTGTTCACCGGGTCGAACGGCTGAAAGTGGAGCACCTGGCAGTCCTGGAGCGCGTCTTTGTTCTTGAGCCCGTCGAGAACTGCCTGATCAATGGCGTCTGCGGCTTCAGTGCGCGAGGCGAGCGCGGCGGCAAGGATCACATCGTCCGGTTTGACGCCGGCGGCGCAGAAGGGCTCGCCAAGTGCGAGCCTGTTTTGCGTCAACGTCCCGGTCTTGTCCGAGCAGAGCACTTCCATGCCCGCCATCTCTTCAATGGCGGCGAGCCGGCTCACGACGGCATTCTTGCGCGCAAGGAGACGCGCGCCCACTGCCATCGTGACCGACAACACTGTCGGCATCGCCACCGGGATGGCCGCCACGGTCAGCACCAATGCAAACTGCAACGTGGTGGTGAACTTGTCTCCACGGAAGAGGGCCACCGTGATGATCAGGACCACCAGCGCCACCGCGAGCACAATGAGGTAATCCCCAATTTTCAGTACCGCCTTCTGAAAATGGCTCGTCGTATGGGCGGACTCGACCAGTTGCGCGGTCTTGCCAAAATAGGTGTTTTTCCCGGTAGCCGAAATGAGCGCGTCAATTTCTCCCTTCTTGAGGATCGAGCTGGAATAGACGGTATCGCCGGACTTTTTCCCCACGGGCAGCGATTCGCCCGTCAACGCGGACTGGTCGACTTCGACAGGTTCACCCTCCAGCAGCTTCGCGTCAGCGGGCACGATATCGCCAAGCCGCAAGCGAACCAGATCACCGGGCACCAGTTCACGCGATGGAATCTGCCGCCACTGACCATTGCGCTTCACGCGCGCTTTCAGCGCCAGGTTTGCCTTTAGAGCCGCGATGGCATTGCCCGCCTGGAATTCCTCCCAGAAACCGACAACGGCATTTGCGACCAACAGGACGACAATAATGACGAAATCCGCCCAGTGCTGCACAAGCGCCGAAAGCACTGCAGCGACCTCGATCATCCACGGAATGGGCCCCCAGAAATGACTGAAAAACTCCAGCAGCACACTCCGTTCTTTTTCGCGCAGCTCATTGTAACCGTATTGTGCGAGACGCTTCTTCGCCTCCGCGTCATTCAGGCCGGAATTGGAAACGGGGAGAGGCTCATCACCAGTGGACGGTGTTTCATTCATGGCTCACCTTGCAATAAACCATTCTGGCCGCTTCCTTCTTCAGAAGGGTTGGCGCATTCTGGTCAGTTTTTGGCTACATGGCGATTCAGTCATGGAAGAATTCCGCCGCCTCTACCAGGGCGTCGGCGAGTTGCCGTCTGCTGATCAGTCCTTTCACCTGGTCGGCGGAAACAATATCTGACCCATTGGCAACGAGAGCGACAGAGGCGCTGTTGCCGTGCATTTTGTTGATGACTTCAAACAAATCAGTATCCGCACTGACAATGACGTAATTCGTTTCTACGCTCTCTCCGAGCGTCACGGATCCTGAGTCCGAGTTTAGAAGCCTGAGCGCACTCTCATGGCGGACGAACCCGGCGATGTGATTCTGATCCTCGACGAGGTAGAACGGGATGGTTGGTTGTCGCGACACGATCTGTCCGAACTCCGCAAGTGTGGTCGAAGCCGACAAAGGGCCAAAATTCGGCGACAACATTTCGCGGGCGCGTCGGACGAAATGCGGTCCGGTTCTCAACACTTCCGGAACATAATGGCCGCGTCGCGCGAGTTTCATGGTGTAAATGCTCTCTTGCGAAAGGACCTTTCTCACGCCATAACTGATCGCGACCGTGATGGTCATGGGCACGATGACGTTGTAATCGAGAGTCATCTCAAAGATCATGACGATCGCTGCCATCGCAGCTCCCGTTGCACCACCGACTACGCCCGCCATCCCGGCTACCGCGAACGCGGGCGGGCTGATATCAAAGCCTGGAAAAAACCCGTCCAGTATCACACCGTAGGCAAATCCCAACGTAGCTCCGATGAACAGCAACGGTGAGAAAACGCCGCCGGAGGCGCCGGAACCAAGGGTCAACGACGTGGCCAGCAGTTTTGTTACGCCAAGCAACAAGAGGAGGTACAGGGGGAAGTCTGCTCCTTCCAACAGATCCTGTACAGTCGCGTAACCGACGCCTTGCACGTAATAGTGACCGAAGGTGGCCATCATCCCGTAGAAGAGGAGGCCAACCATGAACATCCCCAAGAGATGCTGTCGGTAATAGCTGCCCTTCACGCGCTTTTCGAAGAAATCCTCGAAGCCGTGGATCGACTTGATGAAAACGGCGGACATCAGCCCCATGAGCAATCCGAGCCCTACGTAGGAAAGAAGAACGAGGGGATTGGTGACGTGAAAGTAAGGCGTCTCCAGGGCTGGGATCACAAACGATGGATGTGGTCCGAAAAACAGGCGGCCGAGGTAGGTCGCCGTGGCAACGGCAATCGCCACCGGCACCAGCGTTCGCACGCTTACCTCATGCATCATCATTTCCAGAACAAAGAGCACCCCCCCGACCGGTGTATTGAACGTCGCGGCAATTCCACCGCCCGCTCCTCCGGCGATCAGAGCGATGCGTTGCCAGGCAGGGACCCGCAGTAACTGGCCGATTGTCGAGCCGAACGACGAGCCAATCTGTATGATTGGTCCTTCACGACCGACGGATCCACCGCTGCCGATCGAGAGGGCGGATGCCAGCGATTTTACCAACGCCACGACGGGGCGAATCGTTCCCCGATTGTAATAAATCGCATCCATCACTTCCGGCACTCCGTGCCCCTTTGCTTCCGGAGCGAAGTTCTTGACCAGAAAGGCGACACCGGCGGCGCCCACTACCGGCACTAAAATTACAAAGGGACCCCAGGGGCTGGCCGGCGTGTGTTTAGTGGCGTCATACGTTAAGGACCATTGGCCCAGAAACAGCAGGTTGTGGAATATGCCAATCAGACCTCGAAAAACCAGCGCCCCCATGGCGGCGACTACTCCGACCAGTACGGACAATAGTGAAAACCACAGCGGCCGCAGCGTTCGATTCGGTGCTCTGTTTTTCGAGGTTGTTTCCATTTGCTTCAAGAGAGGATAGCATCGACTACGCGGAACGCGGGCGACGCGCCCCTGAGAATCAGCCGGAATCGCAGCGCCTTCATCATTTGGTGCGAAATTTTTTCATCGTCCCCTTACTCGAAATACTCGTCCAATATATTCTGGAGGATCATACGACGTTTGCTAAAGAACGAAAACCGTTTGCGAAGATCGCATGCCGCGTCGTCTCCGGGTAGCGCCGACCCTCAGGTGCGTTTGGAAAGATCGCGCATACCCGTGACCGCAGACCGTTTTGTCTTCCCTTGCTTGCTGCAGAAAACCAGCAGCGGACGCTCCCCGGAGGCAGCAACGAAGTCGGTGAGGTCTCTGCGGCTTTTGACGCGATGGTTGCAAGTCTGCGCGAGCGCGAGTCAGAGCAGGCGCGACTTGAACACGAAGTGCTGGGAATTTTAGAAAACGAAGGCCGGCGGATTGGACAGGACCTGCATGACGGTCTTGGCCAACAGCTTACTGCTGCTTCGATGACTACGAGTTCGCTCATTGGCGCAATAAAGATTGAAGCGCCTGCTTTGGCTGAACGCGCCGAGGAAATTGGTCGGCAGCTTCGTGAGGCTATCGCAGAGGTCCGATCACTTTCTCACGGGCTCGCACCCGTCGTGCTTGTAGACGAGGGGTTCATGGGCGCTGGCTGAATTAGCGTTTAGCACGAATCGCGGTGGAGGCGTGCGCTGCGTCTTTGAATGTCCCGCCCCTGTTTGCATAGCCGAACAGGAAGCCGCAGAGCAACTCTATCGAATCGCCCAGGAGGCCGTAAAAAATGCGATCAAGCACGCG
This sequence comes from uncultured Verrucomicrobiae bacterium, assembly GCA_963805815.1. GTDB lineage: Bacteria > Verrucomicrobiota > Verrucomicrobiia > Chthoniobacterales > Chthoniobacteraceae > CAWDWA01. Next base: position 467,481 of record CAWDWA010000026.1, on the reverse strand, counting down.
GCGCCCTCAGAGATCCGCATCGGACTTGAGCGCCGGGATGCCACACTTGTGCTTGAAGTGGACGATGACGGGATTGGCATCGATGAATCAATGCCGCTCGCGGATGGGATCGGATTGCAAGTGATGCGCTACCGCGCGCGCCTCATCGGGGCGGAGCTTCGAATTGGCTCGGCACCCGCCGGTGGCGCACGAATATCCTGCAAGGTCTCTTTGCCTCTATGAGTGCTGCGCCTATGTGCTTGAAAGCTTCGCCTTGTTGCAACCTCGTGGGAGCCATTCGCCGCTAAAGAGACTCAGCGATCGGGAATTTGAGGTCTTCCAACTATTCGGCGAAGGCAAAACGGCAAAAGAAATCGCCGCACAGCTCAACCTATCCTAAGACGATTTCGGTGCATCGTGATCACATCAAAGAAAAGCTCAAATTTTCTACGAGCGCCGAAATGATTCGGCAGGCGGTGCGATATGTGGAGGCGGAGAGACTCGGTGCGTCTGACGCGTAAATTGCGGTCCCGGCAAGCCGCAGGCTTGGAGCGATGGCGGTTGCCTAATCCAATAGTTCCATTGTGTTAGGCACAAATCCTACTCGCGATCGGTTACGCATCCAATCTAATCACGATCTGGTATGTGCGATGCTGCTAATACTCAACGCGCAAGTGCTCTCTGTAACTACGCTGAAACGTCCATGAGTTCTGCAATCTTTTCCCCTGACACACAGACCGCGGACGAAGTCGCGGTCTATTCCCCGCATCTTCCGCCCATTATTCGCATCGTTCTGACGCAAGCGACTCGTCACTGGATGCGTGGTCTAATCTCTCCCGCTCGCTTTCAAGCCCAAGTTCAGCGACTGGCGCGTGAGGAACTGACGACGCGTGGTCTCGCGTTGAAGGGCCGTAGGTCACGTTGTGGGGGGAAGGTGTGGATTATAGAGGTCGCAGACTCGGGAAAGGTTCTGGAGAAGATCCAGATTTCTCCAGATCGTTCCAGAGAAGGTCTGGAAAACTAGTGGAGCAGGGGGCGGATAAGAGAGGCGATTGAGGAAAGATTAAGATATGTTCTCCGGATCAGATGTTCCCGGCAACGATCTCTCGGCCGACAAGATTTGGCCATAGTATCGCCCGAAAGCGACATTCTTAGGATTTAGTGTGCGGAAGTTGGAAAATTCTTAGACCTGCGTCGCTGCTGTCGCGAAAGGAAACAGTTCTTTAAGATAAACAAATTCACGAACAGAGTTCATTTCAGTCGTGAAAGCCTTCCGTCATAGCCCTCGGAAGTGGTCGCAAGGGAAGCTGGCGGTGAAATTGCAGTGTGCCGGGTGGGACATTTCCCGGAGCCGCGTTTCCAAGATCGAGGCGCGCTTGAAGTTCGTTTTGGATTTCGAACTCGATTACCTGGTCGAGGTTCTCGGAGTCGAATTGAAGGAATTGTTTCCGAACCGCTCGACGAACGTGCTGGCGCACGATCATTTTGAACGGCTCATGAACTCAGGGTTCTGAGGCGTTTTCACGTCCAAAAACGAACTCCGCAGAGGCGGCTCGCTCCGCCCTTTGTGGGAAAAGCATCGCGCGTCCCGACTTCGGCGAGTAGGATTCGCAGCAGAATGCGCATGGCTGCTCGAAGCTCGCCACCGACTCGATCCCTATGAAATCTCCCTCCCCAGAATCGTTGTTCAAGCTGAACCAAGCGATCCGCGCGCTCTTGCGATCTGAGGAGTTGATGGGCGACGAGGTGTCGGAGACGCACGAACTCATCGACGAAGTTCTGGAAACGGTGGGGCAGGTGGAGCGGGAGTGCGAGTTTCCTGAACGGGCGGAAATCATCGAATTCTTCGCCAAGCGGTACGCAGAGGAGGAAAAGAACAGGCTGGTGCAACGCGTGGTCGCTATGGTTGGAATCCTTTCGCGGGAAGATCTGTATTCGAGCTACGAGGCGGCGCGGGAGATGGATCGGAAGAGCGGATCGTAGATGCTCGGCATGGGGTCGCCCGAGCGCATCCTTCGGTTTGGCATTGGCGAAGGCGGGTTCGCGAATTTCGACCATGATTCTGCCCGAACTCGGACGGCGCGCAGCGACGAATCTTCTGGCGTGTTGGCACGTCGAGCGAATGTCACAGGGAAAGATTCTTGAAAAAAGTCTGAGGATTTTGCCCTCCGCATTTCGTTAAAAGCAGAGGCCGTATCGAAAAAAGAAATGCAGGGACTCCCGAGCGGGGAGCATGTAGCACAACAATGTTGTCGGGCGGCAGGTCGGAAAGATTCGGAGCGGACGGGGTTGGTCATAGGCGCAGCTTGCGCTGGGACTTCAAAAAGCGGGATGGGACCTAACCCGACCTTCGCAACTGGGGCTGGGAGGTTTGCGTAATTGGCTGATAATCAGCGAAAACATTGAAAAGGTCTCCCCTACAGCACAGGCGAGGGACGGTTGTCTACGAGTCGATCAGGTTGTGGTCATGAGTAATGCGCGGTCGGCGTTGCGGAGGCAGTTGCATGTCGAGCAGATTGATGAGCATGCGGTGATCTTTTTCCGGTTGGGTATAGCGAGAGGTTCTCCGAAAATGGGTGTGAATCTACAGATGATCTCCGGGTGCGTGGGCCAAAGCCCGCTTTTATTTAATATAGATTAACTAACCCCCCCCTCCGGGATCTTCATCAGCAGATTTCGGGCTCTGAACTCTGGTTCACTCCCGGCACAGAGCACAAGTCCGCTGATGCTAACCACATTGACGCCAAGCTCCAGCACCTGCTCTCGTCCTCCCTGGCTGCTGTAACCGTCATCGGCGCTCACCCAGGCCAGCAAATCGAAGGCTCAGAATCTCGCCGATCGCGCCGCGCTCTGGCTCACCGTGATCGCGCTCGGCCTCGCGGTGCCGCTGGTGGTGGCGGTCTCGACGACGCTGGCCGCGAACAACGGCCTGCTGATTCGCAACCGCACCGCGTTCGAGAGCGCCCGCAAGCTCCACGCCATCATTTTCGACAAGACCGGCACGCTGACCGAGGGCCGCTTGGTTTCAAAAATATCGTGGTGATGATTCCCTCCTGCCGCACGATCAAGGAGGCAGACGAAGTGCTAAAGGTCATGGCCAAACATGGCCTGGAGCGGGGCAAGGGAGGACTCGAAGTCTATGTCATGTGCGAGATCCCCTCCAACGTGATCCTGGCCGCGAAATTCAGCGAACGCTTTGACGGTTTCTCCATCGGCAGCAATGATCTCACCCAGTTGTTGCTGGGCATTGACCGCGACTCCACGATTCTCGCGCCGCTCTTCGATGAACGGGACGAGGCGGTGAAGAAGATGATCCTCCAGGTCATCAAGACGGCCCACAAGCGCAAGCGGAAGGTAGGCATCTGCAGCCAGGCGCCGAGCGGCCATCCGGAGTTTGCCGCATTCCTCGTCGAGGCCGGCATCGATTCGATTTCACTCAATCCAGATAGCGTCACCAGGACGATCCAGCGCGTGGCTAAAGCCGAGAATGCCAAATCGAAATCGGGCGAAAAATGAAAGAAGAGATCCATCGTCCGGAATCCAGGAAATGCGGCGCTGGCGACGGGTCTGCCGCGCAGGCCAATGCGCCGCCGACAAAGAAGCCTCACTCCCGTGCGGTTTTCAAATCGGGCATTGAAACCCTGCTTGTTGGCGGTCTCGCCGCGGCCCTGGCCTCTGTGATGGGTCACGGCGTGCGACGTCTTTACGATATGTTTTAACACCTCATGCGGTCTCGCCGTCGCCGCGACACGAAATGTTTGAGAGATGGTCAACCAAACCTCAATTGAGCAACAACGAAATAGCGGCTGGATGATCCAAAACATTGCAACAAGTGCGCCCTATAAGGCGCAGCGAAAACCCCACGCTGGCGCGTTTCATATCCAAGCTGTCGAGAACCAAATTCTTACCCTTTAACCCACAACAAACCACAGCGAACCACAGAAATAGAGAGAGGAACAAAATCATGAACAAAGACGCCTATCTGGAAAAACTCAAAGCACAGCTCGATGAGTGGAACGCCGATCTGGACAAACTGGATGCCAAGGTCCGAGGAGCCACGGCGGATGCGAAGATAAAGTATGAAAAGCGAATGGCATCCATACGTGAGCGCAGGGACGAGGCCACGCGGAAGATGGCCGAGATTGAGTCGGCCGGCGAGAATGCGTGGGAACAACTCAAGGAAGGAGCGGACGATGCATGGAGCCGCTTGAAAAAGGCCGTGAAGGAGGCCAAATCACAATTCAAATGATCTCTGGACGGCCTCGATGCACTCAGGGGGACAAGCCAGAAGCGGAGTCAATGGATAGTCGAAGTGGAACTTAAGAAAACTGAATATTATGAGAAAAACCAATATCATCCCATTGCGCCGTCGGATCGAGGTCCGGATACAATGCGATCGGTTCGACCTCGAAGAGCCGCACGAAATAGAGCAGGTCGGAGTCGCTGACGTGGACGAGTTGCGCTTCGATCTTGGCGAGTGAGCTGCGGGAAATATCCCACCCCATTTGACGCAGTGATCGTGCGAGCTTTTCCTGAGTTCAGGCAAATTGGACGCGGAGACTTCTGATCTTCGGACCGACAACATTCTTATCGCGTCGCGCTCGGCCTCGAGCGCTCCCTCCACGACATGCCGGAGGTCGGTGGAGTCGGCGGCGGGCTGGAGGGACTTTTGGTCGCGAGCCAGATCGAGCGATCAGGGCGGACAGGCACCCAGTTGCTTGAGCCGCCGGGCCAATTTCTCCGCGTGGCCGAGTTCCTCGGTGACATCGGCCGCCAGAGTCTCGGCTACTTCGCGGGCGCGCAGGCCATCGAGCCAGATCGAGTTGGCGAGGTAATTCTGAACGGTTTCCAGTTCGGCCGCGTAGGCTCGGCGAGTGCTTCAACTAGACAACGCATCGACGCGAACGTTTGCATCGCCTGCGCCAAAGTCGGATGGGTGCTCTTATCTCCAGGCATTTCGGCGACCCTCCGATTTGATTGCCCGTCCGCGAGTCAGCAGCCGTCGCACATCCGTGCCGAGATGGGGTGGACAGAATGTCCGAACAGCTGGAAAAGCTGTGCGCTCGAAATCAAATGGCGCATTCGCTTCACGCGAATGGGAGGCGCCAGAAAGAATTCTTCAACGTCAACGAAGTGGCCGAAACCATCGGCACGAGCGAGAAGTCCGTTCGCTGATTGCAGAAGCGCGGGTTTTCAAGAGCAGCAGTGCGCTGCGCACGAAGCAAATCCCACGATCTGAAATCGAGCGCTACACGGCGGAAACCGTCTAGGCCGCGAGCGGCTCCGGAGTCGGCCCTGCCGCTTCTGGCGCATCGTCCAGCGCCTCGAACGACATCTTCTCCGCCATCGCGGCGCTGTATTCAGCCCGCAAATGCCAATAGGTCTTCGCAACCAGGATGCCGCCGTCGGAATGTCCGAGCCATTCGGAGATCACCTTGAAATTGATCCCGCTCTCGATAACGTTGGAAGCGAAGCAGTGCCGCAGTGAATGGAACGGAGAACTCCTTCAAGCCCGCGCGCTTGCAGGCCAGCTTCAAAGCTCCCCGCGGGGAAGCGATCTTGAAGATGCAGGTATCCGGGTTCGTGTCGTCGAGTTCCTCCATCACGCGAACGAGCAGCTTTGGCAGATTCGGAAAGAGCGGGATGACTCGCTCCTGGTGATTCTTGGTTTTCAACTCACCGCCGGTGATCAGCACGCTTCCCAGCTCGAGATTAACGTCCCGGAACCGCACTTCGCAGGCTTCGCCCACGCACATTCCGCTGTAGGCGAGCAATTCCACCATCGCCGCAGCGCCGGACGCGACCGCGAAGGGTGCGGCCCGAAGTGTCTTCACCAAGACGCGAAACTCGTCACGGGTCGGCAATTCGATTACCGATTTTGGCTGCTTGCGCCGTTTGAAGTTCTCGGCGGGATTGTCCAGGACGATTCCGCGATCACACGCATAGCGGAAAACAAGCTTGAGGCTTTCCAATTCGATGTTGTGGCTCCGGGCCGAGATTCCAGCGCCTCGCTTCCGTTTCCATGCGTCAATTTCGGCGAAGACAATCGACTTCACGGCCATGCCACGGAAGAAAGGCGTCAATACCACGAGCGCCACTCGCCGACGGTCATACGACTTCGGCTTGAGGCCGGGCTTGATCGACGCGAGCCATTCCGAGGAGAGTTCCTCGAACCGAATGTTCCGGTTCTCGTCACCCTCCAGCCGCTCCGCCTTCGTGCGGAACTCCACCAGCCGGCGCTTGGCAATTGCGAGGTCGGTGGTCTTGAGCGAGCGCCTAATCTGCTTGCCGTTGACCTTTGCGAGAGCGTAGTAGAGTTTATTGCCGTTCCTGTAGAGGTACTCGGCGACCTTGTTGAACACCCGAGATTTTTTCGGCGTCTGATCCATGCCCAAAAGAGCAGCGGGTTACTTAAACGAGTTACAAATAAAAAACGCAGACGTTCAAAAGAGTCGTAAGTATCTTAAAATAAACAACTCGGAGGGGTGGCAGAGTGGTCGATCGCGCCGGTCTTGAAAACCGGAGAGCCGCAAGGCTCCGTGGGTTCGAATCCCACCCCCTCCGCCAGAGCGAAGCGTGGCGGAGGTAATCCATTCCATCGCCGGAGGCGCAAATTTGGACAGCCGAGGGAGGCAATCCCACCCCCTCCGCCAGAGCGAAGCGTGGCGGAGGTAAGCCGTTCCATCGCCGGAGGCGCAAATCTGGACAGACTGTGAAGGCAATCTCGACCCATTGATAAAAATGGAGAATGATCGCGAACCGCATGCGCCTTCGTTATCGACCGCATTGCTCCTCCTTCCCCATACTCCCGCGCGATGCTGAACTACATCTGGCTTGGACTCATTCTCCTCGCGGTGATTATTGGAGGAGTGCGGCAACAAATGGAGGCGGTGACAAAAGGAGCCTTTGATGCCGCGGAGCTGGCCGTGACGCTTGCGATCGGGTTGGTGGGATTCATGGCACTCTGGCTGGGGGTGATGCGTCTTGCCGAGAGATCCGGTTTGATCTTTGTCCTGGCGAGAGCGCTTCGGCCGGTGATGCGCTGGCTGTTTCCGGATGTGCCGCCGGAACATCCGGCTATGGGCTCCATGATCATGAATATTGCGGCCAATATGCTCGGCCTGGGAAACGCAGCCACGCCGCTCGGACTGCGGGCGATGCGGGATCTGGAAAAACTGAATCCGCACCCCGGCACGGCGACGAATGCGATGTGCACATTCCTCGCGGTAAACACCAGTTCCGTGCAGCTTATTCCGGCCACTACGGTCGGCATTCTGGTTGCCGCCGAATCTCAGCAACCCAATGCCATTATCGGGACGGCGTTTCTTGCGACTATTTGCTCGACCATCGTCGGAATTACCTCGGTAAAACTGCTCCAGGGGCTGCCTGTCTTTCGCCCCGGGAACAGGGTCACAGCCGAATCGGGCTCCAGGGGGGATCAACAATCCTGGAACGAGTCGCCAAAGCTGGAGATTGAGGCGGTGAAAGCGCGTCCTTTGGGCATTTCGGGTAAGGTTTCGGTATTGGCGCTTATTGTATTTTTTATCTGCCTGTTCGTTTGGATGGTCATTCCGGCGGTCGGAACGTCTACCGATCTGCAAGGCGGTTTTGCAGCGGTCGTCAGCGCAATCTCGGCCCTTGCGATTCCATTCGTACTCTCATTTTTTCCACTCTACGCTGTCTTCACCGGTATCGCGGTTTACGAGGAGTTCGTCGAGGGTGCGAAAGAAGGGTTTCAGGTTGCCATCCGGATTATCCCATTCCTGGTCGCGATTCTCGTAGCGATCGGGATGTTTCGTGGTGCGGGCGGGATCGAACTGCTCACGCAAGCGCTTGCGCGTCCGCTGGCCTTCGTTGGATTTCCGCCCGATCTCGTGCCGATGGCATTCATGCGGCCTTTGAGCGGCAGCGGAACGACGGGGCTATTTGCAGAACTCGTGGACCGTCTCGGCCCTGACAACATCGTTGCCCGGATGGGCGCAACCTTCATCGGAAGCTCCGAGACGACTTTCTATGTAATCGCCGTTTATTTCGGTTCTGTTGCCATTCGGCGCACCCGCCATGCCGTGCCCGCCGGGTTACTCGCGGATCTCGCCGGCCTAATCGCGGCCGTAGTCGTCTGCAGATTGGTGTTCGCCAGTGGCCTGTAATTTCCACACTACCATGGCCTTGAGCGTGAAGAATGACTTCACGTTGTGAAGCAAAGACTCGAGGAAGGGTTGATCTCGGTGAAACAGAAAAAGGATCAGCAACTACTCCGCGCCAAAGAGATCGGATTGTTTCATTATTGACGGGGGAACTTTCATCCCAAGCTTTTCGTAGGCGAGTGGCAGCGCGACGCGGCCCTGCGGTGTGCGTTTTAGATATCCCTGCATGATCAGATAGGGTTCGTTCACATCCTCGATCGTGCCGGGGTCTTCCCCTACCGCTACCGACAAAGAGGCCAATCCCACTGGACCACCTCCGAATTTCCTGATCAGTGCCTCGATAAGGCGTTTGTCCATCTCGTCAAAGCCATTGGCGTCGATGTCAAGCATCACCAGCGTCTTGTCGACGATCTCGCAGTTCACATGACCGTCACCTTTCACCTGTGCATAGTCGCGGACGCGGCGAAGCAGGTTGTTGGCGATTCGTGGTGTGCCTCGTGATCGGCGGGCGAGGTCGAGCGCGGCATCAGCGTCGATCGAAATGTTGAGCAGTCCAGCGCTGCGCTTCACGATGGATTGAAGATCCTCATCACTGTACCAGTCGAGTCTGGTCGAAAATCCGAAGCGGGATCGCAGTGGCGCGCTGATCATTCCCGCGCGCGTTGTTGCTCCAAGTAAGGTGAACTTCGGCAGGTTCAACCGTACGCTCCTGGCGTTGGGCCCCTGGTCGATGATGATGTCGAGTTTGAAATCCTCCATCGCCGGATAGAGATACTCCTCGATGGTCGCCTGCATCCGGTGAATCTCATCGATGAATAAAATGTCGCCACGCTCGAGTCCGGTGAGCAACCCGGCGAGATCTCCCGCCCTCTCGATCATTGGGCCGCTGGTGCTCTTGATGTTTACCCCCATCGCGTTCGCCACGATGTAGGCGAGACTGGTTTTTCCGAGGCCGGGAGGACCGCTCAATAGAATGTGGTCGAGTACATCGCCTCGGCCTTTCGCGGCTTCAACCATCAGTTCCAGTCTCTCGCAGACTTTGTCCTGCCCTGCAAACTCGCTGAAGAGCGGCGGTCGCAGCGAAATATCAAACGGCGTGTCGGGTTCTTCGACTGTCTGAGTAACAAAGTTAGCTGCCACGCCGTCATTCAAGCGCGGATTGCCGAAAATTCGACAGAAAAACTAGTGGCACCCCCCTCTGAAGTGTTTATTCCTCCTCTTCTTCCTCTTCCTCTCGATCCCGTCTTCGCGATTCAAGCATCTGCTCATGCTCCGCCTCATCCATCCCTTCCACGTAAAGCTCCTCCGCCAGATTGTCGGCGTCTTCGAGCGTGATGTTTGGAATATGATGCCCCACAGATCCCGCGACCATGTCGCGCTCGGATACCGAAGCCGCCATTTCATCGTCGCCATTGTGATTGAGCGACTCATGACCTCCGTGTAATTCACGTTTCGCGGCCCACCAGTCCTGATCGTTTGGCTTTCTGCGCCCTGCAATTTCAGCGAGTTCTGCGGCCCGCTTTCTAACAATTGCGGAATCGGGAGCGCCCAACCCCGTGGAGTGCTGAAGTATTTTCGCCTGGGGTAGATTCGGTTTCATGGTATTCTCAACCTACTCAATTCGGGGTCAGTATCAACGCGACATCTTCGAGTAAGACCATGCCCGTGTTGGACGCTTTTATCTTGAATTCTAATGCGCCTTGTGAAAGTTCGCCGTCAATAACTTATGAGACAAATCAAGCTAAGCGGACGTGAGGCGGCTGTGGTAAAGGCGATCGATTTCTCGACCGGCACCTCGGGCGCGGAGATCCTGGAACATACACGGATTGTCCGTGAAGACCTTATTGATATTCTAAATGGCCTGATGGAGGTCGGCTATGTCGAGTGCACCCCGATGCGAGAGCAAGTTGACGACAAGTGTCTTGACGAAATGATTTTCGAAGTGAACCCCTCTTATGCATTATCCTTGCGCGAAGCGCTCATGAAGCGCTTCTAGAGCGCTGGCAGGAGTTGGTTTGCGGCGGCGGTGGCAAACCGAAAGCAACGGTGGAAGGCGGAATCAGCCAACTGCAAACATGGATGGTATCTACAGCTCGAACGTCATCGTTTCGCCTTCTTCCTTGAAAGTGTGTACTTCGTCGCGACAGCGGACTTTTGCAGGGCCGGAATAACTGCGTTCGGAGCTCACCGTGAGCTTTTCGTGAGTTACCCGCAATTGCAGCCAGTGACCGCGATAGCGGATACGGAGGCGAATTTCACGGAGCTGATCGGGTAGACACGGGTTCAGATAAAGCGATTCCTTGCGCATTTCGATACCGGTGTAACACCGTTGAATGATGTCGACGGTGCCCGCCATTGCGCCCAGGTGGATTCCTTCAGGAGTGGTTCCGCCCTGGATATCGGTCAGGTCGCTCTTCAGCGCTTCTCCGAATAACTCCCAGGAACGCTCACGGTCGGAGCGTGCCAGCACCCAGGAGTGAACGACGCGGCTGAGCGTTGATCCGTGCGACGTTCGGGCCATGTAATAATCAATATTTCGCGGAATGAGGTCCGGATCGAAGGAATAATCGAGATGCTCCAAAAGCTCACGAAGTTGGTCGGACGAAAATAAATAAAAGAGCATCAGGACATCCGCCTGTTTGCTGGCCTTGTAACGGCCGAGACTATCGTTTTCCGCTTCGAGAACGCGATCCAAACGCTGAATATCGCCGTATTTCTTCCGGTAACCTTCCCAGTCGAATTCCTCGAGAGTTTCGTAACCCTCGAACTGACTAATGATTCCATTGTCATGAAAGGGGACGAACATCCTCCGGCTGATTTCTTCCCACCGGTTGAGTTCCTCGTCGGTAATCTGGAGTTGCTCAAGGAGTTCCGTTTGGCGGTCTTCCGCCAACAAGTCGACAGCCTTTTGCGCGCAGCGCAATACCCAGGCAGCAAGAACGTTTGTGTAGGCGTTGTTTTTTAGCCCCTGCGCTTCGCTTCCAGGATACTCCGTGTGGAATTCGTCGGGACCAACAACGCCGTGGATTTCATAGCGGCCCCGTTCGGGATTGAACGTCGCGAGGCTGGACCAGAATCGCGCAATCTCCAACAGCATTTCCGCTCCGTGGCGTGAAAGAAAATCTATGTCGCCCGTGGCTTGAAAATGCTGCCATACGTTGTAAGCGATGGCTGCGTTGATGTGACGCTGTCGGTAGGTGTTGTCGGGAATCCATCGCCCCGATTTCGGGTTCAGATGAAGCACCTGACTTTCCTCCCGGCCGCTGCTGCCGCTCTGCCATGGATACATCGCACCGTGATAGCCCGCCTCTCTGGCAATGCTGCGTGCTTCCTTCAGACGGCGATACCGATACAACAGTAATGAGCGCGTCAGTTCGGGCATCCGCAAATTAAGAAATGGAAAGATGTAAATCTCATCCCAGAAAATGTGCCCTCGATAGGCTTCGCCGTGCCATCCCCGCGATGGCACACCGATATCGCGATCGATGGAGTTGATCGAGGTTGTTTGCAGGAGGTGAAAAATGTGCAGCCGCAGAACCCTTTGAGACCACGCGTTTCCATCGGTGATCTCGATGTCGGCCCTGTTCCAGAGCTGCTTCCAGGCCAGCGAATGCGAAGCGAGAAGCTCTTCGAAACTGCCGGCTCTGCGGATTTCCTTCTGCGCCGAGAGAGTTGGTTCACTGATCGCGAAGTCGTGGGAGCAGCGGACTCCAACGACTTTCTCAATGCGCAGCGGCCTGCCACGGCGGCACTCGAGAAAAAGGCGCTGTTCGATGGAACCGTTCCCCATTCTGGTGGTCCTCTCCAGGGGCGCGTATTGGTCACCGGTGAAGGCCCGGGTGCGAGCCGCCTGCGTCATCTGGATTCGAGACTGATTTGTCTGGACCGCAAGGTAAACCCCATCTTCGCCAACATGTCCGGCATCCAGAAATTCCAGGTGCTGACTCTTCAATGCCCGATATCTCCGTACACCCTGGTTGGAAACGGCACCGTCCAGGCGCGAACTGACTTCGATGGCGCCCGACCAATTTTGAGCAGTCAGGGTCCACTCGATGGCCGCCAGATGCGGATTCCGCATGTGAACCAGGCGGCGGCTGAGAAGTGAAGTTTCGCGGCCGTCTGCATGATTAAAGCGCAAATGTCTGGTAAGAACACCATTTCGCAGATCAAGCGTCTGCTGAAAGTGGAGCAGTTGGGCGGAATCAATGGTGAACCAATCTCCCCCTTCGACCCGGAACGAGAGGCACATCCAGTTCGGCCAGTTGACCAGATCCTCGTTCTCTATGATGTGGCCGGCCACTTCACTTTCCAGGCGGTTGTAGCCTCCGGCCAGGTAGGTGCCTGGATAGTGCGGGTCGCCGGCATCAACCTCCTCGGCGGCGCCGCGGGTGGCAATGTAGCCATTCCCAAGGGTGCAAAGCGCTTCTCGAAGTGGTTGAACTTCGGGTTTCCACTGATCGAACGTCAGTTTCCAGGTGTCGTCTTTTAAAGAATTTTGTTCAGTCATGACTCAGCAAATTGCAGATGCCGTTCCCAGATCGCGTTGCGACCCCGAAACGAACGTTCCCGATGAGCGAATGATTCTGAGTAGTACCAAAGGGGGGGCGAGCAATCGATCGCAGCACCACACCCGACATGAAACCATGTGTCGATAACGCTTGTCGATCATCGTTGTAGAAATCGGCTTTAGAAATCTGGTGTTTGTCGGAATCAGACTCGAAAACAATGATCTTGATTGTTCCACAGGAACACGAGACATCGCGACCCGAACTTTGCCATTATTGAGTGCATAATTGCACATTGAACCCTATGAATGTCAGCCCGCCGCTAATTTAGAGAGTTGGAGCGGCAATCACGATGATGCCATCTGCAGACGCGCTGATTGCAGAAGCCTCGCGCTTTGCAGAGCGTCTCAACGCCTCACTGAAGCTGATCCATACCGGCGCCACTCAGGCGGAAAAAACGGCCTTTCTGGACGAAATGACCCATCGCCTCAAAGTTCCACACGAAGAACATTTCGTCGAGGCAAGCGTCGATCCCGCGGACACACTTCTGGGCGATGCGCAGAGCGCAGGCGTCGAACTGCTGGTTGCCGGGACGGAACCGGTCCTCCGGTCGTGTCCCGCCGATGGCCGATTGGGCGCTCCAAGTCGTCCCGTGCAGTTTATGGATCATCCCATGAAGGAACTGCTTGGAGGGGTGTAGAAGAGACGGAGGTGTTCTGATCTCACTGCCGCCCCGTTTTGCAGTCAGACGGCGGCTGGCAATATTGCTACCAGTCGATTCGCTCAATTTCCTGCGGCATTTGAACCTTTCGCGGTGAGCGCTGGAACCACCACGCTTTGTTCTTCGGCGAGTTGATGCTTTCGGGATGCAAATTCCTCGCCCAAATTTCGGGAAGGAAGTCGAGCAGTTTGCGTGGCCATTGGGCAGGTGTGGTGGCTGGCCGTCGAATGAAATCGAGCACCAGCGACTGGGCACCGCTTACGCCGACCACGGTGGTCTTGCCAATTGAGGTTGAGTATCGCGAGCTCAAGTGGCCGTGAAGCCAGAACTGCGGCTGCGTCGCCCACAGGTAATGATCAAACGCGTCAAATCCCCGATGGATCCGCCCTCTGCCCGCCGCGACTTGCGCTTTGTAAACCGCGGCGGGAGGAGGGGCGTGGGAGAGAAAGAGGTCGGCGCCCGGCACGCGCCGCAGAACCTTTTTGACTTCCCGCTCAGTGTAATGATTCGGTGCCTTCTTGTAGCGGGGAGCTCCGCCGCAGCCGCTGACGCGCACCCCGTGGATATCCATCGAACAGCCATGGACGCTGGGCAGAAAGCAAACATCCGAAGCGTCGTTATCATGATTTCCCAACACGCCCACCCAGGGCACTCCGGAGGCCATGGCCCAAATGTAGTCAAGCGTATCGATGTCGATGTCGCCGAGAGTTACCAACAGATCATAATCCTCAGGCGTCAGCCGAGGCATGACAAAGCTGTCCGGCGAATGGATGTCCGCCACTGCAAAGATGCGAAGTCGTTGGGGAACCATAGCCGAATGTCAATATATCCAGAAAAACACGCTCAGAAAAAAGGAAAATAACAATCGCTTGTTCACCGAAAATCTTTATTGGATGATATAATGTAAAATTTCGTAGTTGTGATCGAGTCTAATTTTGAAAAAGCGCGGCAAGGCGCTGCGGTAGAGCAGATCATGTCGATTTTCGGCAAGCGCTCGCCTGATCTTCTCTCTTACGAAGACGTGCGCAAGCAACTCAAGGCCGTGATCGGCAACCGGCGGCAACTGATGGACGTGCCGCTTGATGCCATCGTCGGCAGCGTTGGGCGTAAGCAGGATTTCAGCCGAACGTTTCTGCCTCGCCACGACTCTTTGAGGGAACGTTGGAACAAGGTGGCGCGGATGGCGCATGGCACCGAGGGTTTGCCGCCAGTCGAGCTCTATCAGATCGGGCACCTCTATTTTGTCGAAGACGGACATCACCGAGTTTCTGTCGCGCGACAGGATGGGCATTCCCACATCGAGGCCTACGTCACCGAGGCCAGCACTGCCGTAAAGCTGAATCCGGACATGAAGCCGGATGAGGTGCTGTCAAAGGGAGAATTGCTGAAATTTTTCGAGCAAACAGGTTTGAACGAATTGCGGCCTGGGACGGATTTTAAGGCTTCTTCGCCGGGCGGTTACGGCTGTCTGCTCGAGCACATCGATGTGCACCGCTATTTCATGGGGATCGAGCAGAGTCGGGAAGTCCCCTATCAGGAGGCGGTTCAGCACTGGCACGACACGGTATACGCTCCCGTCGTCGAAGTGATTCAAAAACGGAAGATTCTGGCGGATTTCCCGGGAAGCACGCAGTTGGATCTTTACCTCTGGTTTACCAGGCACCGGGTGGATTTGGAGCAAGAACTCGGCTGGCAGCCCGAGCCGACGGCGGCAGTGAGCGATTTCGCCAAACGGCACGGCTCTGCCCCGGGCCGCGTCATTTCCCGGGCTGGTCGCAAGCTGCTCAAGGCCATACTTCCGATGACACGTGAACTGGGGCGTCCTTCAGGAGAATGGCGTCGCGAACGACTCGAAACCCGTGAAGGTCTCGTGCTTTTCTCTGACGTTCTTGCTGTGACCGGGGTCGGTCCAATTCACTGGTATGTGTTGGACGAGGCGCTGAACCTTGCCCGCCGTGAAGGTGGAGAAGTGCATGGGCTCTACATTGTGGA
The DNA here is from genome assembly GCA_963805815.1 of uncultured Verrucomicrobiae bacterium. Classification (GTDB taxonomy): domain Bacteria; phylum Verrucomicrobiota; class Verrucomicrobiia; order Chthoniobacterales; family Chthoniobacteraceae; genus CAWDWA01. The sequence continues at coordinate 452,137 of CAWDWA010000026.1, read as the reverse complement.
GTCTAAAGAAAAAGTGAAGTCCGCGGAAACGACGGCGCTTGCGGAGGAATTTCGCCGGCGCTGCGAGAGCGGCGGGTTCAAGGCGAAACTCACAGCCGAAGCTGGCGATGTGATTGACGTTATCTGTGAGCGTGCCCGCTTTGTCGATCTGATCGTCTTCGATGTAGTTCCGGAGCGCCTTGGAAAAAACATCCCCGGGAGCGAACTGTATCATCTGATCCCGCAGAGTTCGCGTCCTATCCTGGTGGTTTCCGGGCCGGCGCAGCAACTGAGGCGGGCGCTATTGATTTACGATGGCCGCCCAGAATCAGGGACAGCGCTGTTTGTCGCTGAGCATCTGGCCCATCGCCACGGTATCGAGCTGAAGATTTTCTCGACGACAGAGGGTGATTGGTCGACGAACCAGAAGACCGTGAAGAAAGCACGCGAACATTTCGAGAAGAGCGGGATACAGGTTGAGGTCCTGGAAGTGGGCGGACGGATTGTGCCCGCGGTTTTGCAGGTTGCGCGAGAGAGCGAGTGCGAATGGATCATCGCGCCGGGATACGCGGGGGCTGCGGTAGCCGGAGACACGTTCCTCGATAAGATGATTCGTGTGAGCGAACGCCCGTTGCTGATCTGTCCCTGAAGGCTGGTGATTTCAGAGCAGCCTAACGGCCCGCCCTTTTTACCGATCAAAAGTCTCCGTCACCAGACCCAATCGATCAAATCTCTCGCTTTCGAGCATCTCAGGTAAAACCCGCCAGTCCCAATTACCCGCCGGCTGACCGGGGTAATTCATGCGTGCTTCGCTTCCGAGGTCCAGGACATCCTGAAGGGGCGCAATGGCCAGATCAGCGACGGAACTCCAGGCTACCCGCAACAAATCCCAGCTCGGCTCTTGCCCGGTAGATCCCGTGTAGCGACGGAAAAAGTCACGCTCCGCGTCAGTCAAGTGCGCGTACCAGCCTCGCGTGCAGTCATTATCGTGAGTGCCGGTGTAGGCAACGGTGTTCCTGTCGAAACAGTGGGGCAGGAAGCGGTCCTCAACGGCGCCGCCAAACGCGAACTGCAGGACACGCATTCCTGGCCAGCCAAACTGGAGCCGCAGGGCATGTACGGGCGGAGTAATCAGACCCAGATCTTCGGCGATCAATGGCAGTTCTCCAAAACGCCTGACTGCCGCATTGAAGAAGTCTGCGCCCGGACCCGGAACCCAACGTCCGTTAATCGCCGTTGTTTCATTGGCTGGCACTTCCCAGTACGCTTCGAACCCGCGAAAATGATCGAGCCGAACTTTATCAACCTGCTCAAAGGCCGCGGCGAGACGGTTCAACCACCAACTGTAGTCGGTCTCCTTGAGGGCATTCCAATCGTAAAGCGGATTCCCCCAAAGCTGACCGGTGGCGCTGAAATAGTCCGGCGGCACCCCTGCAACGACGGTCGGATGCCGATGTTGATCCAGTAGGAAAATTTCAGGATTGGCCCAAACGTCGGCCGAGTCGCTGGAGACAAAAATCGGAAGGTCTCCGATCAGCCGGACACCGCATTCGTTGGCGTAGCGCTTCAAGTCGCTCCACTGCCGAAAAAACAGGCACTGCACGAACTTGTGCCGCGCGACGGGTTCGGCCAGCTCGCGGCGAGCATCCTTCATGGCCGCCACTTCACGACGTCGGATTGGTTCAGGCCATTGTGACCAACCCACGCCGTAGACCTCTTTTAGGGCCATGAATAGGCAGTAATCTTCCAGCCAGGACGCTTGCTGCGCGGAAAATTCCCCCAGAACCGCGTGGAGAGCATCATGCGGCTTTCCCTGAAAATTTGTCCAAGCCCGTTCCAGCAATTTTTTCTTCAAATCGAGAACCCACCCATAAATGACACGATCGTCTCGAAACGGACCAATCGAAAGGTCCCCGGCTGTCAACAAATCATCTTTGGCTAATTGTTCGGGACTGATTAAGAGGGGGTTGCCTGCGAAAGCCGAGAAGCATTGGTAGGGTGAATCGCCGTAGCCAGTTGGACCCAGCGGCATGATCTGCCACCATTTCTGACCGGTTTTGACGAGCTGGTCGATCCAGGCATACGCCGCAGGCCCCAAATCGCCGATCCCGAACGGGCCCGGAAGACAAGTCGGGTGGAGAAGAATGCCTGCGGCGCGGGCGCTTGATGTTTCTGAGTCGCCTTCCATGGATTTTATTTCTGATTTGTCAATCACACCTTCCGCTCATTTCTGTGCGGGAGGTATTCCTGCCTTTGCGACGGTTGAAGTTTTTCGAGGTGATTGAAACGAGGAAGCTTTCGAGAGCATCTGTTTCCCACGGGGGAGAACGCTTTCACAGGGCCTTATGATGAAGGGAAATACGCTCGGGTGACAAGGAAAAGTCGAAGCCCTCCCTCTGGCAGCAAGAGCGGCATCGACATATTCGCTTTCGGTAAGGCTGCTGCTTTCGGACCTCGCGACATTGTGCTTATGGCGATCGTGCTCGGACTGACCGCTGCACTTCTGACAGTGTTCTACAACGGCTTTGTGGTCACGAGTTTCGACCTCGCTTTCGCCCGTGCAATCAAATTTCCCGCTCGATTACTGTACAAGACGTTCATTCTCAATTGGGTCTGATACCCCGAAGCTTGCTTCGTCCGATACACCTATTTCTGTTGATAATGCCTCGGAGCTTGCTCCGGGGATTCTTTCCTTTATGGGAAGCAATTTTCCAACCGGCCCGTTCATGGTGCTCGGTGCCAGCTTGGACCCCCTCCAACCACGGCACCGGTCGCTCCGCCGACGCGGACCCCTGAAAAACCAATTTCGTAGCAGTAATACGGGTAAGGCTGGGAATCAGTGTTCCCAATGTCGTGGTAAAGACATTCCTGATCTCGGTTAGAAAGGAATTTGGGTTGGTTTTGTGGCTTTGTGTCTTGATCGAATTGTGGAGGTTGAGCAAACTCCAACCACTGGTCGTTCCGAACCGAGAGAATAGGAGGTCTCCGATTGATGAAGTTTCAGGCGAATTGGTTGGGTGTTGGCGTAGTTCTGGTGGCTGTGGCGATCGTTTATGCGCTAACTCACCAAGACGATATTGGAATTGGAGGGGACGTCGAGAAACTCTCGGCGAAATCGAGCGATACGGTGTCGCGAGCGGGAGAAGGAGAGGGGGGCAACCGTCGGCAGGAGGTGTTCGATGTCTCTTCAACCGATCCTGGGAATGGCGCTGGGAGAGGACCTGCCACGCAGCCTTCGGGGAAGCGAGAGAGAATACGTTTGCTTGAAGGAGCCTCTCTTGTCGACGAAGGGCGGACTCCGACGGATTCCGAGGGCAAATTCCTTACCCGGCAGCTCTACCGTTCCACGTTCAAGTACCCGCTCGTTCTCAAGGAAGAACTGTGGCGTGAGAGGGACAGGAGGCTGGAGCTGGTGCGGCGGGATTACATGGTGGGCGATCACATTCTCGTGCGGCTTCCCGATGGTGTGGATCAAACCCATTTGAAGCAATGGGCGGAGGATCATGGATACAAGATCCGCTCCAGGCTGCGAACTTCGTCGATCTTCATCATTTCGACGCCGGAAATCGGAGCATCGGCTGTGACGAATTTGCTGGGAGCATTTCGCGAATCGTTCCCGGAGGCCGAGAATGTCGAAGGTCCCGAGGGGCAGCCCGAAGGCCGCAGTGCCGTGGCGGAACCCGACTATGTCGTCTTCCCCACCTCCGTGCCGAACGATCCTCAGTTCAGCCAGCAATGGGGGCTGAACAATACTGGGCAGAAGGGCGGAGTCGCGGATGCCGACATCGACGCCCCCGAGGCCTGGGATGTGACAACGGGGTCGCAGTCCGTGCTTGTCGGAGTGATCGACACGGGGGTGGATCGGACGCATCCGGATCTCGTGGCCAACATGTGGAGCAACCCAAACGAGATTGCCGGAGATGGCCTGGATGACGACATGAATGGCTTTGTCGACGACAGTTGGGGATGGGACTTCTTCGACAACGACAACGATCCGTCGGACGGGGGCAGTCACGGAACGCATGTGTCGGGCACGATTGGTGCCTCGGGAAACGACGGGGTCGGGGTGACGGGCGTGAACTGGAATGTCTCAATCGTTTCGCTCCGGTTCTTGGGACCCGCCGGGGGAACGACCTCCGATGCAATCGAGGCGGTGGAGTATGCGACGGACTTGGGAGTCGATCTGACGTCGAATTCCTGGGGAGGGCGTGGCTTCTCCTCGCTGCTCCAAGGTGTGATCGAGGATGCAGGTGCCGCCGGGATCCTGTTCGTCGCGGCGGCGGGAAACGACGCAGTCGATGGCGACGTAAGTCCATACTATCCATCGAGCTATCCCTCGGAGAACATCGTCTCGGTGGCGGCGAGCACGGTGGCCGATCAAAGGGCGAGCTATTCGAATTGGGGTAGTGTCAGCGTGGATCTCGCGGCTCCCGGCGATTTGGTGTATAGCACAACGCCCGGTGCCAGTTATGGGACGAAGAGTGGCACTTCGATGGCCACCCCTTACGTGACGGGAGCGCTTGCCATGATGCGGAGCGTGGCACCGGGACTCTCCCATCTCGTGCTCAAACAGCGTCTCCTGGAGAGTGTCGATCCGGTGGCGGCATTTGCATCCATCACGCTGTCAGGGGGACGCTTGAACCTCCATTCCGCCCTTCTCTCGGTGAGCGGTGCATACCCGGAGCTGACCGCATTCACCCTTGACGACAGCGTGGGAGGGAACGGCGACGGTTTCGTGAACCCCGGCGAGACTGCCGGTCTTGGCATCACGGTCGCCAATCGGGGGGGCGATCCTGCATTGAACGTGGTGGCGACGATCCTCCTCGATCCGAACTCCGAATTGGCCGTTTCGGCACCGAGAAAGACTCTGGGCACCCTCGCGCCGGGCGCGACCCTCGTCGATCCGGCGGCATTCGAGGCATTGATCGATCCCCAGACGACGACACCGCACACCGAGAACGTCACGATCCGGCTGGAGTGGGGTGACTCCCCGAGGCAATCGGCGAAATTCGAAAGGTCGGTTTCGGTCTACGAACCGGTGAGTTTTTCGGGTCACGTGGTTCAGGCGGCGAGCGGACTTCCCATCCAAGGGGCGGAGGTCTCGTTCACGGGAGGGGTATCGGGGTCCGTGTTCACCGAGTTAGATGGGAGCTACGAAGTCGATGCGATCGGAGGCGATTATTCGGTCAGCGTGACCGCTGCGGGCTATGCCGCGTCGGAGCAGGTTCAGATCACCATACCGCCGAACCGGACGGATGTGGACTTCTCACTCGGGACTCCCGCTCTTCAAATCACTCCATCCAGCGTCGTGGCGACGGTAAATGCGGGCGATGTGACGACGCGGACTCTGACGCTGCGCAGCACGGGTGATGCGACGCTAAACTGGATGATTGGCGATTTTTCGCAGACATCGGAGCATTTCGCGCTCCCAGCTGCGACGGTGACGAATCCGGGACCGGATGGGACAGTGCTTCCGGGCGGCTTCTCCGTCGAGATTCCTGCGGTCGAGGGCGCGCTCGCGGAGCTCGATGGAATCAGTGTTGGCGTCCTGACGTTTTGGACCTACCCTGTCCTTTTCGACGATCTTGCGCTCCGGGGAGCGTCGGTTGACTCCCTTACGTTCCCTCTGTCCGCAGCGATCCTCGACGGCGTGGATGTGTTGCTGATCGACGATGCGATCGCTGCTGCGAGCCAATCCGACATCTCGGTTCTGCGGACTTGGGTGGAGGCGGGCGGAGGGGTTATGTTCATGGGAGACGATTCTTCGTCCATGGCGAATCTCAATGCGGCGATGGAGAGCAGCGGGCTTACGGAGGCATACCGCAGTACCTATGCGACCCAAACGATCACGGATGTTCTGGAGCATCCGACCACCCTCGGCGTCGAGAGTGTGTACGTGAACGAAGCCGGTGGGATCTGCTCCGTGAAAGGGGATGCGGTCGCGGTGATGCGCGAAGGCGACGGAAGCATCCTTGCGGCGGCAGGGAATCTGGGGGCGGGAAGGATTGTCGTGGTGGGGAACGAAATGGCCGACTCGACGAATTTCACGAGCGGTGATGCGCGCCTGTTCGCCAACCAGATTGTGGACTGGCTGAGCGCGCCGGCGCTGTGGGTGAGTGTGATTCCGCGGAGTGGCCTGATCGCGGCAGGTGAGGAAATCGAGATCGAGTTGGAGTTGGATTCCGCGGGGCTCGACGCAGGCCAGTATTTCACCGAAATCCCTTTCGTGTCGAACGCTCCCGCAAATCCCGAAGTTCTGGTTCCGGTGACTCTCGACGTCACTGGTGCGCCGGCAATTGCGGTGGAACCTGCATCGGTCGCGTTCCCGGACACCTTTAGCGGAGGGTTTTCCGAATTGCCGCTCACAATTCGGAACCTTGGAAACGACGATCTCGTCGTTTCGTCCATCGCCACGTTCGACACGCAGTTCTCCTCGGTTGGCACCTTTCCGATCATGATTGCGCCGGGAGCGGAGGTCAGCGTTCTGCTGCGGTTCGCTCCGTTGTTGCCGGGGGATTTTTCGAGCGAAGCGAACATTGCCAGCAACAATGTCGCGGACGGGATGATTGTCGTGCCCCTCGCTGGGCGTGCGGTGACGTCCCCAGCGGTGCAGTTGAATCCGGCGACCCTCGATGTGACTCTCGGCCTCGGCCAAAGCACGAGTCGCGTCATTGAGATCACGAACGTCGGGGGGACGACTTTGGAATGGTCTGCCTCCGCAATCGCCGGAACGGCTCAGTCTATGGAAGCGATCGAAACCAGCGCGATCTTCACGGGGTCGGGTGCAATTGACAAGGCATCCGCCGATGACCCGGCAGCATCCACACCGGGGCTGAGACTGGGGCAGACGGCGCAAGTCACACAGAGCGCTGAGTCTGAAAGGGCGGCGTCGGTTTCCCTGACAGAAGTGCTGGCGGCGTTCGACGAGAACTACGCGAGCATTGCTGCGTTGATTCCGAACCGGTTCGACTTTTCGGATGGCGTGACTGGCTCTTCGATTTCCGACGGTGAATCCGACCTGTTCGATGGGGGAAACTATCTGCGGACAGATCTTTCGGTCTCGGCCGTTCCGTATTCCGACGGAGTTGTGGTTTCGCATGCGGCGACTGGCCTCGGGGGAAGCTATTTTACGCGGAAGGCACCTGGATTGTTCCTGTTCGCCGCCGACCTCGACGGGGCGAGCTACTTTGAAATCACAGGGAATCTGGGAGGGGACGGTTCCGGGGCGATGGATGCGGCCGTACTCTCGGAGCACTTTGGAAGACGAAGTTACACCGGGTTCGTGAAGCGCGTCTTCAACGCGGGCGATCCGTCGGTGAACCACCTTGTGATCGTGGAGAGTGTCCCCGGTGTGTCCCACGAGTTCGCGACCAGTACCGAACGACGACTACCATCGCATTACCGGGCTTTCGGGTAGTGGGAGGCTGTATCATCTGCTCTTCAGCTCGCAATCGGGAGGCTTCATCGACAATGCCGAGATGCGGGCGATCATGAGAGCGTTTCTCGTGAATATGGGAGAGAGTGAAGGTTGGCTCGACCCCACGCCGAATTCCGGAGTGATCCCAGCGGGGGTGACCGCGAATGTCACAGTCACAGTCGATGCGAACGGGCTGGATGCGGGCGGCTACACGAGTGCCTTGGAGTTCACGACCAACGCTCCGGCGCTGCCCAGCGTGATATTTCCGGTCTCGCTCACCGTTCTTTCCGCGGAATTCTCCGTCGATCCCGAGGAAGTGGACGTGTCCACCGTTTCCGGAATTGTGCCGTCGCCTCTTAGTGTGCAGGTCGAGTCTGCTGAAAGCGCTCCGGTTTCCCGTGCGGCGAAGTCGGGAGAATTGAACCCCTTCCAACCCCGGTAGCGCTCGCTCCGCCGACACGGACCCTGAAAAATCAATTTCCTGGCAGTTTCGTAGAGCGAGAAAGCATCAGAAAATTAGATTGGCAACGTACGAAGCGTCACCGTGGATCTGAGAAATGATCCGGAGTCCCTTGATGGCCGGGCTCGGCTTTTTGGAAACGTCAGAAATGCGGAATCCCTCGATGGCCCGGACCGACAGTCTGGGGCGGCGGCTGGGCTTGCATCGGCGGTGATTATTATTGGGCGGTCCAAGTAAGGCAAGCTCGCATGTCGATTGAGACGAAGCAGGCAGCGCCTCGGTGGGTTGAATTCCCTGAGGTAACTTCTGACTACACGATGGCCTCCTGCTTGAATTGCGCGGCGTTCACTCCGACGTTGCGCTTTCCGAATGCCGAGGCAGAAACTGAAATCACTTCCCGACCGTGGCTCCATCCGTATCCGCGGCGCGCGTCAGAACAATCTCAAGGGGATTGATCTCGATTTGCCGCTGGGCAAACTCAACGTGATTTCCGGCCCGAGCGGATCGGGAAAATCCAGCCTGGCTTTCGATACAATCTATGCCGAGGGCCAGCGGCGTTATGTGGAAACGTTCAGTCCATACACCCGGCAGTTTCTGGAGCGGATGGACAAGCCTCAGGTGGACGAGATCCGCGGGATTCCGCCGACAATCGCCATCGAACAATCGAACCCGGTCAGGACGACTCGTTCGACGGTGGGGACGATGACCGAGATCAATGACTACCTGAAAGTTCTCATGCCACGGGTCGCTCAGGCAAATTGCCCGGAGTGCGCACGCGAAATCCGGCCGGAAACACCAACGTCAATCCTGGACCATGCACTGCAGGAATTTCCGGGAGATACCGTGTTTGTCACGTTTCCTGTCGTTGTTCCCCCGAAGACCGCGCCGGTAGATTTCTTCCAGTTTTTGCAACAGCAGGGTTACCTGCGTGTCTGGGTTGATGGGAAAGTCTGCCGAACGGATGAACCTTCCGAAGTGACGCGACTCCCTGCGCTCGTGCAGGTGATTCAAGATCGCATCACGCTGAATCCTGCGAACCGCTCCCGGATCTCCGAAGCGATCGAAACAGCGCTTAAGTTTGGCAAAGGTCGAACGAACATTCTTCACTCGCCCAAGAACGTCTTTCTACCTTTCTCCACCGGTTGGCACTGCGCCCATTGCGATATTGATGTTACGCCCCCATCCGCGGGTCTTTTCAGTTTCAATAATCCGGTCGGTGCGTGCCCGCGGTGCCGGGGATTCGGGCGCACAATCGGGATCGATCTCAAGCGAGCGATCCCGGACCCCAGCGTAAGCATCGCGGACGGCGCGGTGAAGCCTTTCCACGGCGAACGCGGTGCGGAATGTCAGCGTGATCTCTTGCGCGCAGCAGGCTCGCGTGACCTCGATATTCACACGCCCTTTGAGGACCTGCCAAAGGCCGACCAGGACTTTGTCCTATTCGGGGAAGACCCGACGGCGAGCGCGGAGGAGCTTTGGGAGAATGGCCGGTGGTATGGTGTGCGCGGGTTTTTCGACTGGCTGGAATCCAAGGCCTACAAGATGCACGTGCGGGTCTTCCTCAGCAGGTATCGGTCGTACACCCTGTGCCCCGATTGTCATGGTGGCAGATATCAGCCGGCGACGCTTAATTTTCGCTTCGCGGGCCGCACGATGCCGGAGCTGAATGCTGAGCCGGTTTGCGCTTTGGCGGACTTGATCGATGACTTGCGGGCGAAGGTCGCCAACGATCCCACGGCGGAGATGCTTCGCTCCGAGGTTAGTGCGCGACTTCGTTACCTTGTCGAGGTCGGACTCGGCTATCTTACGCTCGACCGCCCGACCCGCACTCTCAGCGGGGGCGAAGTTGAGCGCGTCAATCTCACCACCTGCCTTGGCGCATCGCTCGTGAACACGCTCTTCGTGATGGACGAGCCGAGCATCGGTCTCCATCCGCGCGATGTGAAGCGATTGATTCGGGTAATGAAGAATCTGCGCGACAAGGGCAATACATTGCTGGTTGTGGAGCATGAGCAGGCGGTGATCGAGCAGTGCGACAACGTGATCGAACTCGGCCCGGGTCGCGGTGAGGACGGCGGCGAACTTGTCTTCGACGGACCGCTGGATTTACTTCGCCGCAGCGGAAAGACACTGACCGCGGATTATCTCACGGGTCGAAAATTCATTCCCGTTCCTGAAACCCGTCGCAAACCGAACGGGTGGATCAAGATCATGGGCGCGACCGCGCACAACCTCCGGAATGTCGACGTCGATCTTCCACTCGGCGTTCTGGGTTGTGTCACAGGCGTTTCCGGTTCGGGAAAGAGCACGTTGGTGCACGACGTCCTTTACCGGAATCTCGTAAGCCAGAAGGGTGAATCGGGCGAGGATGAAGCAGGCGCATGCCGCCGGATCTCAGGCGCTGAGAAGGTCGGACGAATTGTGATGGTCGATCAATCGCCGCTGTCGAAAACGCCACGTTCGAGCCCGGCTTTATACCTCGGGGTATTCGACACCATTCGGGAACAATTCTCAATGCTGCCGGAAGCACTGAGTGAAGGACTCACGGCGAGCGCCTTCTCGTTCAACTCGGGACGTGGGAGATGCCCGCGCTGCAGCGGCAATGGATTCGAAAAGATCGAGATGCAGTTCCTCAGCGACATCTTCGTGCGTTGTCCGGAATGCGACGGGACGCGGTATCAACCGCACATTCTGAGGATTAAGCTGCGAGGAAAATCGATCCACGATGTGCTCGAACTCACTGTGAGCGAAGCCATCGAGTTTTTTGACGAACTCGGCGTGCCGAAGGTGACGAGACCGCTTTCGGTCCTGGAGGAGGTGGGGCTTGGCTACCTCCGGCTTGGTCAGCCACTCAATGTGCTTTCCGGCGGTGAATCCCAACGCCTTAAGTTGGTCGCACATCTTACGGCAAAGGCGGCGGGCAGGAACCTGCTCATCTTCGACGAGCCCACGACGGGGCTTCACTTCGACGATGTCTCGATGCTGCTGAAGGCGTTTAACCGGCTGGTAGAGCAGGGGAATAGCCTTCTAGTGATCGAGCACAATCTCGAGGTGATTAAGTCGGCCGATTATCTCGTTGATCTCGGGCCTGAAGCGGGTGCCGAAGGCGGAACTGTGGTTGCCGTCGGTAAACCGGAGGATGTTGCAACGGTCGATGCGTCGCATACAGGGCGTTACCTTCGACAAATACTCAACGTTTCGTCTTCGAATATCAGTGAAGAGGCTGTGGCCGCGTCTCTCCGGGTGGCGGAGCAGGAGTCTGAATATGCAACGGTGAAATTGGAAGATTCGTCCGTGATCCGGGTCGCAGGGGCAAGGGAGCACAACCTGAAAGACATCACCGTCAGCATTCCACGTGATCAATTGGTGGTTGTGACCGGGATCAGCGGCTCCGGAAAATCGACACTCGCGTTCGACATCGTCTTTGCGGAAGGACAGCGCCGCTTTCTCGACAGCATGTCAGCATATGCGCGCCAGTTCGTCGAACAGCTCGAAAAACCCGACGTCGACTCAATCACTGGTTTGCCTCCAACCGTGGCGATCGAACAGCGTGTCACGCGCGGCGGCGGCAAATCGACCGCGGCGACCGTGACGGAAGTGTATCACTTCCTGCGACTTCTTTTCTCAAAGCTGGGCAGACAATTCTGTCCCCGCTGCGATCTCTCGGTGGAGAGTCAAAACAGGGGGGCGTTGAGCGCACAGGCAAGAGCGGCGGTCAAGCGCGGAACGATCCGGGTTTTGGCGCCGCTCGTCAAAGCGCGCAAGGGGTTCCATACGGACGTCGCAAGTTGGGCGGAAAAGCAGGGGTTCGAGACGTTGCTCGTCGACGGAGAGATGATGCCTTCGGCCGGGTTCAGGAAGCTCGAGCGCTTCAAGGAGCATTCGATTGACGCGGTGGTCGGCGCGACAGGATCCGGGGCAAAGATCGAACCGCTGGTTGACATCGCGTTGCAAGTCGGGAAGGGCACGGCGAAGCTGCTCGATCCGGCCGGAAATATCGTCATCCTGAGCGCGGAAAGTACATGCCCGAGCTGCGGCCAATCTTTCGAGGAACTCGATCCGCGCTTATTCTCTTTCAACTCTCCCCATGGATGGTGTCCGGTCTGCCGCGGTTTTGGCGAGGTGTGGCACAGACACAAGAATCCGCGCGCCGAGTCTGAACTGGAGTCGGAACTCTACGAGGAACGACAGCACGAGTCGCTCGATATCGGGGAAGCCGAACCTTGCACGGCCTGCCGCGGGTCGCGGCTGAACACGATTGCCAGGCATGTGCGCGTGCAGGGAATGAGCATCGACCAGTTCACCGAATTGCCGGTGAAGGCGGCGCTGGTGACAGTGAGGAAGTTGAAATTCACTGGATCGGAAAAGGTCATTGCGAATGATCTCCTGGCAGAGATCGAACAGCGACTGCACTTTATGGGAACCGTGGGATTGGATTACCTTTCGCTCGATCGCTCGGCAAGAACCCTCAGCGGCGGCGAATTGCAACGAATCCGTCTCGCCGCGCAACTTGGTAGCAATCTCAGCGGTGTCCTTTATGTGCTCGATGAGCCGACGATTGGACTGCATGCGCGGGACAATCAAAAGTTGCTCGACACGTTGGAGGCGTTGAAAGCAAAGGGGAACTCACTCTTGGTAGTAGAACACGACGAAGACACGATGCGGCGCGCGGACGTGATCATCGATCTTGGACCCCGTGCCGGATCGCACGGGGGCGAAGTCGTTGGAGTCGGGGATCTGGACACGATCCGGAAATCTAAGCGGAGCGAAACCGGCCGCTGTTTGAATCATCCGTTGAAGCATCCGACGCGTGGCGAACGGCGTGCGATCGGGAAAGATACGAATTGGCTCGAGATAACAGGTGCTTCCGCAAACAATCTCAAAAATGTCTCGGCGAAGATTCCGGTCGGACGATTCACGGTACTGACGGGAATCTCTGGCTCAGGGAAAAGTAGCCTCATGCGTGGTGTCTTGAAGCCGGCTGTCGAAGCGTCGCTGAAGCGGCGGCGGAAAAAAGTGAGTCAGGAACAGCCCTGGAAATCGGTCAAAGGCGTCGAGTTCATCGAAACCGTTTACGAGGTGGACCAATCTCCGATTGGCAAGACATCGCGATCGACGCCGGCGACGTACATCAAGGTCTTCGATGAGATCCGGAAACAATTCGCAATCGTCCCTTTATCAAGAATGCGAGGTTATTCGCCAAGCCGGTTTTCTTTCAATACGGAAGGTGGTCGATGCGAGACGTGTCTCGGGCAGGGCGTGATCAAGGTGGAGATGAATTTCCTGCCGACCAGTTACATTCCCTGCAGCGATTGCGCCGGTAAGCGTTACAATGCTCCGACGCTTGAGGTGGAATACAACGGATGCAGCATTGGAGACGTGTTGGAAATGACGCTGGAAGAAGCCGCAGGATTCTTTTCTTCGAATCCGAAGATCCAGCGGCCACTCAGACTGCTGGTCGACACTGGTCTCGGTTATCTCAAGCTCGGACAACCCAGCCCGACCCTGAGTGGTGGCGAGGCGCAGCGGCTGAAACTCGTGAGCGAACTTACCCGCGGGGTGACACGCGCCGTGAATGACAAGATCCGGCGACAGAAACAACCGAAGTCCACCCTTTATCTCCTCGAAGAACCGACAATTGGTCTTCACATGGCCGACGTGGAAGAACTGCTGAACGTGCTGCACCGCCTGGTCGACGAGGGCAGCACAGTCATCGTTATCGAACACAATCTCAGTCTGATCGCCGACGCCGATCATCTGATCGACATCGGTCCGGAGGCCGGCGAGAATGGTGGAAAGATCGTTGTTGCTGGCACACCCGAGCGAGTTGCGAAACATTCAAAAAGTCGAACCGCACCGTTTCTTCGAAAGGTTCTGGAATAGGGGAAAGTTCATTTCGCGGATTTTCATGCACGCAATGCTTCCGGCTAGGGGCTTGAATTGAGCCTCGCCCGCCATGGAGAGTTCTATTATTCCGCTCCGACGCCGCCGACTATGACCGACTTCGACGATGAATGGCAGAAAAACGCCGTCGGTGAACTCGCCGAGATCGCTAGGTTGCGGATGCCATTCGGAAAGTATGGCCCCCAATATTATCCTCCTGCTGGCGTGCCGCTATACGATCTTCCGGTCGAGTATCTGCAATATTTCGCCTCGCGAGGCTGGCCGAAAGGCAAACTCGGTCACCTCATGAAGGTGGTTTACCAGACCAAAGCTGACGGCGGCGATTTCATCTTTGAACCGCTTCGACAGCGGGTCGGTGGGCGGACAAAGCTGCGCCGGGCACGAAAACGCTCGTGGGAATTTTGAGTGAACATTCCCGCGAACCGATGTTTGGGGAATCGATGCTGAATTTCCAATTTACTATCCGGAGAAGCGGAAAAGCGGTGGCGGAATATAGCATCAATCCTCATTCTCCCCACGTTCAGAGATTTCAGGTGCGTAAGGTTCGCCAGTTCCTCCGGGAAATCCGTCAACCCAAGATTGCCCAAGTCAAGCGATCCAGTTTGTTCTTCGCGCTCATTAGCGATGCGTTCCCGAGCGATTGCCATTTCGTTGTTCTCAACCATCGGGCCAGTATGCAAAAGGCGTGCTGGGAGACAGGTCGTGTGCGTTTTTCTCGTTCCGCAATCGTCAGCGTAGGTTTGGCAAAATGTTGGATAGCATGCGCGAAGCAACAGAACGAGGATTGGCAAAATAACGGAGCTTTATCTGGCGCGAACCGCGCGATGCGATTTCGGGATCGTGCGGAGACTCGGCGCGTGGAGAAAGCGACGCGAGGACGCGCCGCACTCCAAAGCGCTTCTAGTGTTACTGAGCTGGCACTTCGCGCCGCCGGACCAGCTTTGGAATGATTCTTGCCAAAAGTCTGTTCCGGTAACGGACGCCTGTATCAAAAGAGTGCTGTTTGGCTCGAGATGACAGACTGGAATTTCAACGCCCAGCCATCATAAACTCTAAACTTTCCATGGCACGGCCAAAGGCCGTAACTCATGCCCGATGATTCTATAATCCCTCCGCATGGCGGCTATCGAAATCTCAAAAGCTTTCAGGTCGCTCAATTGTGTTACGATGTGACGGTGCGTTTCTGCGACCGCTATATCGACAGGCGTAGCCGCACCCACGATCAGATGGTGCAGGCCGCTCGAGGCGGCGTGCAAAATATTGCCGAAGGCAGCGAGGTTAGTGCGACTTCGAGGAAAATGGAGCTGAAGCTCACCCAAGTGGCACGCGCGAGTCTTGGAATTGCGGCTTGATTACGAAGATTTCCTCAGGCATCGGGCGCTCCCCCTCTGGCCTGAAACAGATCCGCGCCGGCGGGCGCTTGTTTCGCGTCGGTGCAGCTCCGCCGATGACGTGGCCGCCTGGGTGAAAGAACAGCGTGGACAGAATGGACCGGATGGACAGCCAAAAACCGGCACCCAGCTCTTAAAGGACCCCAGGCCCACCTACCCCGAACTCTCCGCCAATGCCGCTCTCGTCTTGATCGGGGTCGCCTGCGCACTGCTCGATCGCCAGATTGCGGCTCAGGCCGCCGCCTTTGAAAAGGAAGGCGGTTTTACGGAGCGCTTATACCGGATCCGCTCCGCTCGTCGCCGTGGTCCATAGTGTCCATAAGGTCCATGTGCAACACACGACTTCGACATGAGGTCCAGGAACAGCGCTACCCGGTCCCGCGTCCCATAGTCGGCCAGCATCAGGACAAGGAGAAACAGCAGCCAGAGCACTCCGCAGGCGGCGGCCAGCTTGATCGCCGGTCTAATGAACCGGTCCGGTTCGAGCAGGATGCTCTCTAGGCGAACGTCGCGACGATGCTGATGCTATGAATTCCCGACGCTAAAGAGATGTCGGCGGATGAAGGTTTGCTCCGGAGTGACGGTGACGATATTGAATCCGGGCTGACCAATGGTATCCTCGATGGTATCCGACTGCTCCGGCCAGGCGTGCAACTGATACCACGTCGAAGCGACGCCGCTATACAGAATCCCCTCACGAAGAGTGTCAACCGGTTGATGCACGTGACCGTGAAAAACTCCGCGAAGTCTATGTCGGGCGGGCAGTAAGGCTTTGTGAAAGGCCTCGCCCCCGGTCATGCACATGAATTCATCCCACCAGGGAATACCGGTCGCCAGGACATTGTGATGGACGGCGACAATAAGCGCCCGGTTGTCCGATTCATCGCGGCATATTGCTGCCAGTCTTTTGAGCTGACCATCGGTGACGATGCCCGCGGGGTCCTTGCCCGTGCCATGGCTATCGACACAGACGACCTGCACGTTTTTTATTTGAAACTCGAAATCAAAAGGCGCCAGAGGGATTTCGCGCTCGAGCATTACCTTTTGCAACAACACCTTATCGTCGTGATTCCCGCTCAAATACCGGATTGGGCAGCGAATCATTGAAAAGATCTCACGAGCCGTGGCGTAAGCTCTCGGATCCGGGTCGTATGCGACATCACCGGTGTGAAGCACGAGGTCGGGTTGGAATGGAAGCGCGTTCACCGCTTCGACGAGCGACCGCGCGCACATATTGGGAGGGTGAGGGGCGTTTGGCAGGTTATATGTTGGGTCGTGATGGATGTGCGTGTCGCTAACGTGGACAAATCGCAGGATGGATTCTGGTCTGTTGCGAAACACAAGGCTGCTCTTTCTTTGAGTTACAGTTTTTTTTTAGTTTGCGATCGAGACTGAGGAAATTGTCTTCTTTGCGACCTGATTTCCCTTGCTCTTTGCACTTCGGACAGGCACGTCGGACATGTCCACTGTTTCCTCCATAACCTTTGCTCCCTTCGTCCTGCGAAATTTCAGGCGCAATTGTTTCGCCGGTTTCTCGGAAAAATAGACGATCTTCGATTTGTCCTGCGCCAAGTTGTAGTCGCGATTCATGATCGCGCCGCCGAATGTGAATCGTTTTAGAAATGCCGCCTTCGCGGTTTGGTAGATGACGGTGAACTCCTTTTCCCTATGGAAGATCCCGAAATAAAGAACATCCTTATCGACGAACAATTTCTCGGGCGGGGGCACTACCTGGTAACGTCCATCATTCCATACCACGACCAGGCGATCGAGCGGTGAGCAACGGAAACTGGCTTCACCCTTCACCTCATAGCCGAGAAATCCCTTCTCGCTGTCGTGCACAATAGCCAGCTCATTGGCTGTCAGTTTGCGGACATCGATTTCTTCCGCATCCTTCAGCTTTGTCCGCCGCTTGTACTCGCTCTTGTATTTGTCGATGAGTCGCTGAAGGTAGGAAATCGCGTAGGCGACGAGTTCTTCCAGGTGCTTCTCGATCTCCTTCAGCTCTGCGACGATCTTCGCCATCTCGTCGCGGTTCTTCTCGATGTCGAACTTGGAGATCCGTTTGATTCGCAACGCCAAAAGCATCTCGACATCCTCCAGCGTTATGTCGCGCGTAAGCTGAGGTCGAAACGGCACCAATCCTTTTAGCACTTCCTGCTGCACCTTTTCGTACGTGCCCGCTTCCTCGATCCGCTTGTAGATTCGGTTCTCGATAAAAATCTGTGCGAGCGATTTGAAGTGTAAATCGTCCTCGAGCTTTTTCTTCCGCAGCTCAAGTTCCTGGCAGAGGAGGTCGAGGAGCTGTTGCGTGTTGTCGCGCAGCACATCATCCACCGTGAGCTGCATCGGACGGTTGCCGGAAATAACTACGATGTTGCTCGAAAGACTTACCTCGCATTGCGTGTAATGATAGAGTGCCACGATGGCTTTATCGGCTTTCTCGCCCGGAGAAAGCGTGATCTGGATTTCGACCTTCTCTGCAGTGAAATCATGAATGGAGCGGATCCTGAACTTCTTCTTTCGCACCGCATCCTCAATCGAGGAAATCACCGAGTCGGTGTTGGTGCCGAACGGGATCTGCCGGATGACGAGTTTGTTTTCGTCCTGTTTCTCGATGATCGCGCGGATTTTAACTTTCCCGTTGCCCCTGTCGTATTCCGAAGCGTCCATCAGCCCGCCGGAAATGAAGTCAGGCAGCACCTTAAATTTCCTATCCTCGAGAATCGCAATCTGCGCTTTCAGCAACTCGATGAAATTGTGCGGCAGAATCCGGGTCGAAAGGCCGACCGCGATCCCGTCCGCGCCAAGCATTAAGAGCAATGGCAATTTGGAGGGAAGCGTGACCGGTTCCTTGTTGCGCCCGTCGTAGCTCGGCACAAACTCGGTGAGAGCCGGATTGAAGATTTCCTCCCGCGCGAGCGGCGTCAGGCGACACTCAATGTAGCGCGAAGCCGCTGCGGGATCGCCGGTATGAGTGTTTCCGAAATTTCCTTGTCCTTCGATCAGGTAACGCTTGTTGACCAGGTTCACCAGCGCATCGGTGATCGAGGCATCCCCGTGCGGATGGTACTGCATCGCGTGGCCTGAAATGTTTGCCACCTTATGGAACTTCCCGTCGTCTTTCTCCCACAGCGCGTGCATGATGCGACGTTGGACGGGTTTCAATCCATCCTCGAGCTGTGGGATCGCCCGATCGCGAATGACGTACGACGCATATTGCAGAAAATTGTCGTCCATCAACCGTCGGAGCGGGCCATCCGGCGTGTCGGCGAGACTCTCATAGCCATTCGACGACGGTGGGGCAGGGGGCTCGGCCACGACCCCCTTTAGCGGCTCGTCCGAACCGGGATCGCGGGAGCTGCCCTCAAGAGTGAATTTCTGCTGTAATTCGTCTTCGTTTCTAGATTTAGGCATCGTTAAGGATACGAGAGAGCGAAGAGAAAACGCTCAAAATGGGGGTGACGCAAGGGGATATCGAAGCTTGAGGACGCCAATTTGCGATGAGACGTACTTACGGCAAGCCGGTGTGACGTTCTTCGATGGGCACGAATGCTCGTGCGGGTAGCGGCACATCATTCCCTACCGGGTGTGATACCTCGAAGCTTGCTTCGGATAGTTCAAATTCTTCTCTTGCGAAAGCCTCAGAGCTTGCTCCGGGGATAATTTACTAGCGAAATCTTAAGCGGGATTGGCAGCAACGGGCCCATTCCGAACACCTGGTCGTCCATTACCTTGGCGATCAGGGATGCCAGTGCCACGGCGTGGATGGAGACGAACGTGTAGCTGAATCGGTTTCGCATCTCCTTCGTGACGAACAAAATACTGGCAAACGGGGCGCCAAATGCGGCACTGAGCCCAGCGGCGGCGCCCGCAGCGAGCAAAGTGTTCATGGTTTCGGCGCTCGCTTTCGCCTTCTCGCCGATCGTCCGTCCGATGCAACCGCCCAGGTGGACGGTCGGGCCTTCGCGGCCGAGCACCAGGCCGGCACCGATCGCCAACACACCGCCGACGAATTTCACAGGCATCACACGCGCAACCAGCGAACGGGCCGTAGCCCCGCCATGGCACCCTTGATTTTCTGGATGCCGCGGCCGCTTGCCTCCGGCTCAAATCGGCGCACCAACACAAAAGCCGCTCCCGCCATGACAGCCCCCAGAGATGCCGCAACGAGAACAGCAATCCGGGGGTCGTCAGAGAATCGTGCAGCAATCGCGGAATGAAGGGCAAAAGCATTTTCGAGGGAGTAGTGAAATGCGGCGCCCAGCGACCCGGCGAATAGGCCAACCAGGATGGAAAGAAGGATGGTGCTCAGAGCACCATTAGTGCCCGGTTCCCGGGACTTCTCGGTTCGCTGCATAGTTCATGCCCAGAGGAAAAGTGTTCGAGACCATGATACATCCCGAGTCTACTACTCCTTTCGGCTTGCTCTCAAGTCTGTCTCTCTTCTAACGAAGCGACTTTACTCAGGCGGCGCAGATGTCGCTCGGCCTGACTGTGCCGGGCCCTAAGAAAGGCTTGGACCAGATCCCATGCAACCGCCGGACCGACAGTCCGGCCTCCCATACAAAGGACATTCATGTGATCATCTTCGACCCCCTGCACGGCCGAGAAGTGATCGTGAATCAACGCGGCGCGGATGCCGTGAACCTTGTTGGCACACACCGACGCACCGACGCCGCTGCCGCAGATCGCCACGCCGCGATCGACCTTTCCCGTGACGACGGCCTGGGCGAGCGGCGTTACATAGTCAGGATAGTCGTCGCTCTCACTCAAATCATGGGCACCGAAATCGACAACTTCATGCCCCGCGCTACGAAGCCGGCCGACGAGTTCCTCCTTCAAACCAAATCCACCGTGATCTGTCGCAATTCCCACACGCATAGCTACTCTAATTTTTAAGGGGTTCCCGACTGGCAGTCTATCAATCTTTTTTTGAGGCGTCCCTTTCCGCTCGAGGTTCCTGCGCCGCGTGGCGGATCGCCGCGCGGAGGCGATCCATGCCGGTACCGACACCTTCGCTGTCGCCGAAAATTGACGAGCCGGCGACCAGCACATTGGCGCCTGCCTTTACACCAACCGGGGCCGTCGTCGGATTGACCCCGCCGTCCAGTTCCAGGTCACAGCCCGGATTAAAGCGATCGATCATCTCGCGCAAGCGCCGAATCTTCGGCACTGTCGTCCGGATAAAATGTTGATGGCCAAAGCCGGGGTCGACCGTCATCACCAGCACCTGGTCGACGTCCGGGAGGATGTCCTCCAGCACCCCGGCGGAGGTGGCGGGGTTGATGACCACGCCGGCCCGCTTGTTCAACTCCTTCACCCGACGGATGGTGCGGTGCACGTCGTTGTTTCCCTCCCAGTGCACAAGAAAGGAATCGGCTCCGGCCGCCACGAACTCGTCGAAGAACGCATCTGGTGCCGTGATCATCAAGTGCACTTCCAGCGGGAGGCGCGTCACCCTCCGAACCGCCTCGACGATCACCGCGCCGAACGAAAAATTCGGGACGAAATGGCCGTCCATCACATCCAGGTGGATGCGATCTGCGCCGCACCGGTCGGCTTCGGCCACCTGCTCGCCCAGCCGGGTGAAGTCCGCAGCGAGGATCGAGGGTGCAAGCTTCACAGCACGATTATCCATATTACTGCTTCCCTATGATCGTGCTCATTCCCGAACACCGTTTGCTCAAGTGATCGACGCCTCGTAGATCCTCTGGATGGACGCGTCCAACATGGCGTTGAACTCGGCATCGGATTGTTGAGCCGTCAGGTCCTCGGCCAGAGCTCGCGAGAAGCTCGCCACCATGCCGTGATTCCTGCGAAGGCGGTCGTTAGCCTCTGCCTGCGTATAGCCGCCCGACAGCGCAACCACCCTTAAGACATTCTGATGGCGGATGCAATCGGTATACAAATCATCTTGTTCCGGGAGGGTGAGCTTGAGCATGACCACCTGACCTGCGGACAGTTTGTTGAGGTTGTCGAGGATGGCCACTTTGAGCAACGCTTCGGCCTGGGCTTTTTCCGGGCAGTGAATGTCCACTTCCGGCTCCACAATCGGCGCCAGGCCGAAGGCAATAATCCGCCCGGCCAGTTCAAACTGTTGGCTCACGATTTCCTCGATGCCGGACCGATTGGCGTGCTTGATGACCGAGCGCATCTTGGTTCCGAAAATGCGTTTCACTTTGGCTTTGTCGAGGAGCGCATCAAGTTCGGGCATGGGCTTCATCAACTGGACTCCGTCTTTCTCGGCGGTAAGACCCTTGTCCACCTTCAGAATGGGCACCACGTTTTTCACATTCCAAAGGTAGTCCGCAGTAGGTTGCCCCTCGATGTCCCTGTCCATGGTATTCTCGAACAGGATCGCGGCCAGAATCCGCTCGCCGGTGAAGCCGGGGCTGGTTATGATGCGGCTGCGCATCTGATGGACGATCGCAAACATCTCGTCGTCGTTGGACCACGCATCTTCGTTGATTCCGTAAGAACCCAGTGCCTTGGGCGTGCTGCCACCGCTTTGGTCCAGCGCCGCAATGAAACCGGGATGTGTCTTCATTTTCTGCAGTTGTTCCTTGTTCATGTCGAGAGTCGTCATAACGCTACTTCAATTTTCGTTAGTGGTTGATCAGGTTGTTGGTTGAGCCATCGTGAGCGAGAGCCAGTTCCTTCTTCCGTTTGCCGGTGTGCCTCTTCCACTGGTCGCTCCCCACGCGTTTAGTAAATTCGAATCCCGTCGAGTAACAGGTTGTGAAGCGGTTGGATGGCATTCATCTTGATATCTCTTGAGAAATTTAAACCGGTTGTTGGCACGCCAGAAACGCGGAAAGGTCATAATCAAGCAGATCGCTGATGCGCTCTACGGTTACGTCCGCCGGTGGACATGAGGCGACGACGTTTGCCTCGTGGGCATACCGACCTTGACGCGGAAAAGCGGTGGTTACCCGGTCTCCCCAGATTTTTTTGACCGCGGTTAGTATGCGCAGCTTGTCGTCCACCAGGACGTAGCGCTCAGCCGGGTAACGTCGCTCGATGTCATCTAACTCCCTTTCCTTGTGGATATAGATCAATACGTTTCCCTCGACCGCTTCAAAAATGCCCGAGCGTTCGACCTTGCGCGGTTGAAAGACCACATCGCCATCCGAAAGAATTACCGTTTGTCCCCATGCGCGGAAGCGCTCGAGCACGTCGAGCGATCCGGGATAGAGACGATTGGCAAACGGGTAATCCACTAAATACGACGACATCGACAGCAGGTGAATATCTTGCGGATGCTCGACCCGGTAACGCTGCAGGGCGCCGAGATAATCGCGGTAGCCCAGCTCAGTAAAGAGCTGTTCGAGAATCACCCAGTACCGGTCGCGGCAGGCCGTCCCGAACTCGCGTTCAAGGTGGTGCTTGAGATCATTCTGAATACGGTCGTTGTCGAGAAGTGTGTTGTCGACGTCGACCAGAAAAACAATCGGACTCGTCGTCATGCTATTCGACCACGTGACGCGTGTCGTCCCACAGGCGGATTGCCGGCTGAGACAATTTGTGTTCGTAACTGACGGCGCTAAAACTCGCCGTGCTCAACATGAAACATCTGCCGATCGCGACTTCGAGGCCGAGCCACCGAGCGGCAAAAACTCGCAGGAAGTGCCCACTGGAAAAAACCAGCACGTCGTCGTTGACCGCCCGCACCCGCTGGATGATGCGGTCGGCTCGCACGCCCAAATCGGCCGGCGATTCACCTCCCGGGCATCCATCAAAGAACAATTGCCAATCAGGACGCTCCTTATGAATGTCCGGCGTGCGGCGACCTTCGTAGTCTCCATAGTCCCATTCCACCAGGTCCTGGTCAATTTCTGCTCGATCGCCAAAGCCCGCCAGTTCGCAGGTCCTGGTCACTCGCTGAAGTGGACTGGCGAACACTTCGGCAAAGCTCAGCCCGCTCAACCGTTCTTTCAAAGAGCGTGCATTGCGTTCGCCGCGTTTTGTGAGCGGCAGGTCGGTGAGTCCCGTGTGTTGACCTGAGATCGACCATGCCGTTTCTCCGTGTCGGGCCAGGTAAACAACAGGAGGCGGTTCGTTCATAACTAAGTTGTGGTCCGGTCCTAAGTTGTGGTCCGGTCACGAGAAACACAATCTGGGGATCGTCAGAGAATCGTGAAGCAATCGCGGCATAAATAGCAAACGCCATTTCGAGGGAGTAGCGAAATGCCGCACCCCGCGATCCGGCGATCAAACCAACCAGGGCGGCAACCAGCATGCTGCTCAGAGCGCTTGCTACGCGTGGTTCCCGGGTCTGCTCGCTTTCTGCACGGTTCATTCCGGGGGGGAAGAGTCCGAGACCACGACACATCCGGGTGCAGATGTCAGACATTCGTTTCCTCATTCTTCTGGTTCGGTATTGATTGATCGTCATCTGCCTCGCGCCATTCTATCCACTTCACGGGGAAGCTTCAGGTGGATTTCCGCATATTGGTTCCTCCTCCGCGTCTGTGCGCGAGATCATCATTGCTCCCGCAGAGGCGCAAAGGATTCACTCTTCGAAGCCGTTGACGTTCGTTCTGGGGTGGGAAGCCGGCGCATTGTGCAGCTCGTCGAGCAGGGGATAAAGGTCGCGGAGGCTCGTCAGATGGTGCGCGCCGATGTCCGAGCAATGCAAACTGCAGGCGCTCGAGCCGCGACCACCAATGAGAAGCGCAGTCGACTCGGGAAGCAAACGTCGCAAACGGCTCAACTCCTTGGGAAGTTGCGGATCGGCCACGGGATAGATGATCGATAGAGCCACTGCCCGGGCCCGGAAGCCGAGCGCAGCGCCGGCGATTTCCTCCACTGGCATGGATGGACCGAGATACGTCACGCCCCAGCCGTGCGAATGCGCCGCGGCAGCGACGAGCAGTGCGCCAAGTTCGTGCCATTGCTCGGAAGGCGTGGTGACGATCAGGTGCGGCGTCGCGGCATTGAGATGCGGGACGCGGCCGAACGGTCCTAGATAGCCGCGCAGTTGCGCGGTCGCAAAATGTTCATGCGCAATTTTAATTTGCCCGCTGCGCCACGCCTCACCCACGTGTTCGGCAATCTTCGCGACAACTTCCTCCAGAAACTTCGGTTTTCCGAGCGTGACATCGGCACATTCCAAGGCGCGAAGTAGAGCGTCGCTATCAAGTCGACTGATCGCGCCCATCGCGTCGGCGACGAAGGCCGAAGGTTCGGCAGCCCCTGAGGACGAAACGCCCGAGGTGCTCGCTGGTATTGCCGCTTCAGCAAATTCTCGCGTAACGAGATCTTCCAGAGCGGCAGCGGAAAGGTGCGCGATCCGACTGATGGGGAATCCCGCCGAGGTGAGGCTCTGAAGCCGCTGAAGGCGAACAATGTCGTCTCTTGTATATACGCGGCGGCCACTCTTGTTCCGCCGGGGCGAGACGGCCGCGTGGCGCGACTCCCAGGCGCGGAGCAATTGAGGACTGAGCCCTGTGCGCTTTGAGACGACTGCCATTGGGTAATCTGCTTCAGGCATGTTCATAAACACAATTACTACAAGAATTGACTTATCAAAAGTGATCGAAGGCTGCATCCATAATCAAACAATAAACGAAAACACTACGAAACATAAATAATTAAGTGCATTAGCACACCAATCAGAAGCTCGAATCTATGAAATCATTCCTCAAACTAAGCGCCGCAACCGTTTTTGCGGCATCTGCCTTTCTCCGTCCTTTGTCGGCAGCCGATCAAGACGAAAAGAACATCGTCGAAGTGGCAGCTGGTGCCGGTCAATTCAAGACACTCGTCGCCGCAGTGGAGGCTGCCGGTCTCGTAGAAACGCTATCCGGCTCCGGACCGTTCACGGTCTTCGCGCCCACCGACGAAGCTTTCGCAAAGCTTCCGGATGGTACGGTTGAGGACCTCCTGAAGCCAGAGAATCAGGAAAAGCTCGTTGACATCCTGACCTATCACGTGGTGCCCGGAAAAGTGATGGCCGCCGACGTCAAGACCATGAAAGTCAAGACGGTCAACGGCGCCGAGGCCGAATTAAAGGTTGAAGGCGAAACGGTGACCATTGATGAAGCGACTGTCGCAAAGACCGATATTCCTGCCTCGAATGGGGTGATCCACGTGATCGACACAGTCATTATGCCATAAGGGGCCTACTTCGTCTCATAGGGAAGAGCGGGTGCATCACTTGCATCCGCTCTTCTGCGTACGGGTCCAAAGGCGATTTGCCACGACGGGAGTAATTGAGCTGGACCTGATAGCCGCGGCCCAAGGCGACCATGAGTCACAACCGTGGAGGCGCTCCGCGGGCACCGAAACGGAAAAGGCGATTTGAGCGATGCTCTAAAACAGATTGGTCTTTCTTTGGTATTTCGCCCAGTTTGATCGGAAATGGGCTCTTCTCAACAATGGCAATATTGGGTGATCATCGAACAGAGGAAGTGGAGTCGCAAATTCCATCTCCGACGAAAATCCGAAACCCATGATTCAACGTATCGACCATCTTGGAATCGCGGTCCGTTCCCTGGACGAGACTGTACCTTATTACGAGAATGCGCTCGGCCTACATTGTGAACATCGCGAAGAAGTTCCCTCCCAGAAAGTTCGGACTGCTTTTTTTCATTGTGGCGAAGTGCATTTGGAACTTCTTGAACCGACGTCTGACGAGAGCCCGATTGCGAAGTTCCTCGAAAAAAATGGCGAGGGCATTCATCATATCGCATTTGCGACGGATGACATAACGGCCAGCTTAAAAAAGCCTCAGGCGCAGGTGTTCGTCTGATTCACGAAGAACCTTTCGAAGGTGCCGCAAACAAGCTTGTCGCCTTCCTGCATCCCAAGTCCACCCATGGTGTGCTGACCGAATTCTGCGCACCGCTCACGGGAGATTAATCCATGGCTATCGCACCAGAGCTTCTCGAGTTACTGAATAGTCGCCGCGAAAAAGTGCTTGCGGGTGGCGGCAAAGAAAAGCTGCAGGCCCGTCGCGATAAGGGTCAGATGACCGCGCGGGACCGATTGCAAGCGCTGTTCACAAGAGACACGTTTCTTGAGATCGGCATGCACGCCCAGCATGCATGCCACAACTTTGGGATGGAAAAGAAGGAACTGCCTGCCGACGCTGTAATTACGGGGACTGGACTCGTTGATGGACGTCCGGTTGCGGCCTACAGCCAGGATTTCACGGTGGCCGGTGGTTCGCTCGGTCGCGTTCATGCGCAAAAGATCGTGCGCCTGATGCATCACGCCACGGAGACCGGGATGCCGATCGTTGGCATCAACGATTCGGGAGGAGCACGCATTCAGGAAGGCGTGGAATCACTTTCCGGATACGGGCAGGTGTTTTTCAAGAATGTCTATTGCTCCGGTCTCGTTCCTCAGATCGCCGTCATCGCAGGACCTTGCGCCGGCGGCGCGGCGTATTCTCCAGCACTTACCGATTTCCTCATCATGGTGAACAAGCAGGCCAATATGTTCATCTGCGGCCCGGAGGTCATCAAAGCGGCCACTGGCCAGAGCTGCACCATGGACGATGTCGGTTCCGCCACGGCGCACGCTTCGGTGAGTGGCAACATTCACTTCGTCGCAAACGATGACGCACACGCGATTCAGCTTGTGAAGAAGCTGCTTTCGTTTCTTCCATCGAACAACATCATGGACCCGCCCCATGATCTGGGACATCCGCTGGATTTTTCCCTGGATGAAGGGATAAATGATCTCATCCCGCCGACTTCAATGGAGCCTCTGAACGTGCACTCCGTGATCTCACGTATCGTGGACGACAATGACTTCTTCGAAGTTCAGATGGATTGGGCGAAAAACCTTATTGTGGGCTTCGCGCGGATCCAGGGCATCATCGTCGGCATCATTGCAAATGAACCCATGGTCAAAGCCGGCTGTCTTGATATAGACTCCTCAGATAAAGGTGCCCGCTTTATTCGATTGTGCAATATCTTCAACATTCCCGTCGTCAATTTGGTGGACGTGCCCGGATTTCTTCCCGGTGTCCAGCAGGAGCGTGGCGGCATCATCCGACACGGCGCAAAATTGCTGTTTGCATACGCGGCGTCGACAGTGCCGAAAATCACGCTGATCATGAGAAAAGCCTACGGCGGTGCCTATCTCGCGATGTGTAGCCAGGATCTCGGGGCAGACATGGTCTTTGCATGGCCGACGGCCGAGATTGCCGTGATGGGCGCGGAGGGCGCCACGAGGATTCTCTACCGAAACGAAATCAAAAACGCGGAAGATCCGAAAAAGCGGCAGGAGGAGTTGATCAAGGAATACCGCGAGAGGTTCGCGTCACCTTATCAGGCGGCTAGCTCAGGAATGATCACGGACGTCATTAATCCCGCGGAAACCCGACGTGTTCTCGCTTTGGCTCTCCGTGACACGCTGTCCAAACGCGAAACCCGTCCGCCGAAGAAACACGGCAATATCCCCCTATGAACTGTCTCGCTGCCGCGTCGTCGCCGTTTGGCGCCCACCAGATGTTTATCCTTCTCGTCGTGCTTGCGGGCGTGGCGTGTGTTATGGTCGCCATCCGGATCCTCGGAGAATATTTAGCCCGGACTCACCCAGAGGCGCCGAAACGTCCCCGCCGGGAGCGTGAGGCGCCCTCAAAGGCACCAGCTTCTGCCCAGGCCGAACCGCAGGTCACGGAACTTAATGTTCACGCGATTCCTTCGATCGATCCGGAAATACTTGCTGTGATTGCCGCAGCGACGTCGAACGTGATAAAACATCCATACCGGATCATCGCCGTCAGTTCGCCGCGAAGACCGCCCGTCGAATCGCTCATGCAGGTTTGGTCCTGGGAAGGCCGGAGACAGATTTACTCATCCCATAGAGTTCGCTAAGAAAGACACTTGTGAAAAAACTACGTATCACCGTCGGAGACAAAGTCTATGAAGTGACCGTCGAAGTTCTCGACGAGGACCATCGCACTACGGCCTCAACGCCGCCCCCCCAGCCTTCAAGCACCGCTTCAGCACCCATATCCTCAGCGTCGGCGAGCGCTCCTACACCGCCTCCACAGCCGAAGCCCGCTGCACCCGCGGCCGACGGGGCCGGTGACGTGGTAAGTCCTCTCGCGGGGAAGATAGTCGCCGTCGACGTAAAGCCAGGTTCGCAGGTGGAAGAAGGTGATCAGATCCTTACCCTGGAGGCGATGAAGATGAACACCTACGTGTATGCCCCTTTTTCGGGCAAAGTCACCGAAGTCCTCGTGAGCCCGGGTGAAGGCGTCGAAGAAGGTCAACTGCTGCTGCGAATCGGTTGACATGGACTCTCCCATTCTTGCCGCGCTTACGATCTACGGGCTAGCAGCTGTCATCTCCGCGTTTGTGGCGGTGATGATCAAGGTCATCTACTGGACGGTGAGTTATACTCAACGGGAGAAGAAGAAGTGATTTCGGTTGCAAGATGATGAGCACAACAACAAGTAAACGGCTGAGGCGATACGATGGACTGGCATAACATACTTGATCTCTTCCAGGGCATATCGACCCTCGTTAATTCCGAACCGCTCCTGCTCTTCGGACGCCTCGGGTTGATCCTGCTTGGCTTTCTGCTGATTTATCTCGGCAAGCGCGGCACCCTCGAGCCGCTCCTTATGATCCCGCTGGGCCTTGGCATGGCGACAATCAATGCCGCCGTTCTGTTCCTTGACCCAACCACCGCAGCTGCAGTCCGCGAGGTGGAGCAAGTCACAGAACCGGCGCAGGGGACGCTGTTCGTTGCGCCGCTGGTGCAGCAGACCGATAACCTGATGTACATGTTACAGGTCGATTTTCTGCAACCGATCTATACGATGACGTTCAGCAACGGCCTGATTGCCGTGTTTATCTTCATGGGGATCGGCGTGCTGCTCGATGTGGGTTTCGTTCTGGCACGGCCATTTCTGAGTCTTTTTATTGCACTATCGGCGGAACTCGGAACGATCGTAACTTTTCCCGTCGCGCATGCAATGGGGCTCAGCTATGGAGAAGCAGCTTCGATTGCTATGGTTGGCGGGGCGGACGGGCCGATGGTGCTGTTCACCTCGCTGAATCTCGCCAAGCACATTTTCGTGCCGGTCACCGTCGTGGCCTACCTGTATGTTGGACTGACTTACGGCGGTTATCCGTATCTCATCAGGCTTCTGGTTCCCGTGAAGCTGCGCTCGATCCGTCCCGCCGAACGCGGCACCGTTATCAAGATCACCGCCATGGAAAAACTCACGTTCGCCGTAATCGCATGCGTCGTATTGAGCATGCTCTTTCCCGTGGCAGCGCCGCTTTTCTTCGCGCTCTTCATGGGAGTAACGGTGCGGGAAGCGGGACTCAAATATTATTGCGACTTCATGGAAGGCCCGCTTCTGTATGGTGCGACCCTGTTCCTCGGGCTGTTGCTCGGGGTGCTCTGCGAAGCCGACACCATTCTGAATCCCAAGGTGGGCATTCTTCTCGTCCTCGGCATGTTCGCCCTTTTGGTATCGGGAATCGGCGGCATCATGGGCGGTTATATCGTTTACATAGTGAGCGGACGGAAATTCAACCCGGCAATCGGTGTGGCTGGCGTGAGTTGCGTGCCGACCACGGCCAAGGTCGTCCAGAAGTCGGTGTCGGAAGTTGCACCGGGGGTGGTTGTCCTCCCGACCGCGCTGGGCGCGAGCATCAGCGGCGTGATTACTTCCGCCATTTTGACCGGTATTTTTGTCACGATTGTTCCGCATTTGAAATGAGCCCTCGCATCCGCACGACCCTTTATTGGATCGCAGGGGCTCTGATCGCTCTGGGAGGGGGTGCGCTTGTGCGATTTACACCGCAGGAGGGCACGGTCGCCTTGCGAGTAATCGGGCATCTTCTGGCGGGCTTTGGATTGCTGGTGATCGCCGTGGGGGTTCGGAATCGATTGACAGGAAACTGAAATGCACAATTTCCTCGCCGCCCGACTTTCCGAGCATCCATCGATAATTGAAAGCCTGCGTTTTCAGATAACGGGCTTTGCGATTGTTTTGTGCGCGTTGGTCCTGCTGTGGCTGTTGCTTACCGTTGTCGGAAGACTGTTCAAGGCGCGAGCGGCGGCCCCTGAGTCCGTAAAGCCGTTGAGCGCGACTTCGCCTCCGACGGTATCCAAACCTGTAAGACCGGAGACCGCCGTTCCGGCTTCACCGTCCGGGAATGTCGAGCATCCGGGTGACGAACTCGCCGTGATTGTCGCATCGGTTGCGGCCACTGTGCGAGCGCCACATCGAATTGTTTCCGTGCACGAAGTAACACCCCTCGCGCCGGAACTGCTCGCAGTCGTCGCTGCTACGATTCATACCATGGTTCAAACGCCTCATCGAATTGTTTCAGCAAAGCGCGTCGTGGCCACTTCTTCCACTTCATGGTACCCCGACGCATGGTCGGCGGAGGGCCGCCGGGAGATTTTCCAGTCGCACCGCTTTCGATAGGCATGGTCGACGACTTTACGCACTTTGTTGAACTCACGGCGTTCGCGAATCTCACGTGGCAGATGGTCGTAATGTGGGGTGTCTCGCTCACTCTGCTGTATCTCGCGGTCTACAAGGGCTTTGAGCCGTTGCTACTGGTTCCCATCGGGTTCGGGGCGCTGCTCGCAAATCTCCCTACGCGTGGGATCTTCCATTTCGAAGGACCGACCGGTGTCCGCGGCTTGTTCGACTACATCGGGCAGGGGATTGAACTGGAAATCTTCCCGCCGATCATCTTCCTGGGTGTCGGGGCACTCACGGACTTCGGGCCGCTCATTGCGAATCCGCGGACACTGTTGCTCGGTGCCGCGGCCCAATTCGGTGTCTTCATTACTTTCATCGGTGCGAACCTGCTCGGCTTCACGTCGCGACAGGCTGCTTCCGTAGGCATCATTGGCGGCGCCGATGGTCCGACCGCGATATTCACATCAATTACACTTGCTCCCGAGCTTCTGGGCGCCGTTGCAGTGGCTGCTTACAGCTACATGTCGCTCGTTCCGCTCATCCAGCCGCCGATCATGCGGGCGCTGACCACGGAAAAAGAACGCAGGATTCGCATGACATCACTGCGCAAAGTTACGCGAACCGAAAAGCTCGTCTTCGCGCTGATGACGACCGTAGCATGCGTGCTGGTCGTTCCGGATGCATCAGCGCTTATTGGGATGCTCATGTTCGGGAATTTCCTCCGTGAGTCCGGCGCCGTCGAGCGGCTCCTGCACTCCGCCCAGAACGAAATTATCAACGTGGTCACGATCTTTCTCGGCATTTGTGTTGGTATCACGATGGACGGCACGAATTTCCTTAAAGCCGACACGTTGAAAATCATCGCGCTCGGTGTGGTCGCCTTCGGGTGTTCTACAGCGGCAGGGGTTTTGATGGCGAAGCTGATGAACCTCATTTCCTCACACAATAAGATCAACCCGCTCATTGGGTCGGCGGGTGTCTCGGCCGTGCCAATGGCGGCGCGCGTTTCGCAGAGCGAAGGGCAGCGAGTCGACCCGCAGAATTATCTTCTTATGCATGCCATGGGCCCGAACGTCGCGGGCGTCATCGGGACTGCGCTTGTTGCCGGCTACTTCATTTCAACTCTTTCACACTGACGCCATGCCCTCATCCCTCCCACGACTCACCGCGGACGAAGCCGCCGAACTCATCCACAACAACGACACCATGGGTCTGAGTGGGTTCACGCCGGCGGGCGCGCCAAAGTGGGTCCCACGCGCACTTGCGGAACGGGCGAAATCCGTGCATGCACGCGGCGAGCCTTTCACCGTGAATATCATGACGGGTGCTTCGACAGGGCCGTCCGTAGACGGGGTGCTCGCTGAAGCCGACGCTATCGGCTGGCGGACCCCCTATCAGTCCGACAAGACGCTGCGCCAGAAGATTAACGAAGGGAAGGTGCAGTTCTTCGATATGCACCTCTCGCAGCTTCCTCAGGCCGTGCGCTACGGGTTCTTTGGCGAGATCGATTGGGCGCTCGTAGAGGCTTGCGACGTCACTCCAAAAGGCGAGATCACGCTTTCAACTTCTGTCGGTGCTTCGCCCACCTATCTCCACCGGGCGAATCGGATTCTAATCGAGTTGAATCGTTTTCATCCCCGGGAGCTTCATGGCTTTCACGATATCTATGAGCCCGCAGATCCGCCGCTGCGGAAAGCCATTCCCATCTATTCCGTCTACGACAGGATCGGACTTCCCACCCTCAGCGTCGATCCCTCCAAGATCGCTGGTATCGTGGAAACAAATCTGCCGGATGAGGCAGGCGGATTCGCGCCCACTGCGGACGTTACTCGTCGGATCGGTGAAAACGTCGCGGAGTTTTTCGCGAGCGAGCTTCGGCGCAATCGCATACCGGAGGAATTTCTACCCATTCAATCCGGCGTCGGAAACATCGCAAATGCGGTCCTCGGTGCGCTCGGTGAAGATACGCGGATCCCACCGTTCACGATGTATTCAGAAGTGATTCAGGATGCCGTCATCGACCTCATCCAGAAGGAACGGATCACGTTTGCCAGCGGTACGTCACTCACTGTCAGTCCTCATCTGTTGAAAGAGATCTACAAGGATCTGAACTACTTTCGCCCGCGCATGGTTCTGAGGCCTCAGGAGATTTCCAACAATCCCGAGATCATCAGGCGGATTGGCATCATCACGATCAATACAGCGTTGGAAATCGATCTCTCGGGCAACGTTAATTCGACCCACGTTCTCGGAACCAGCATAATGAACGGCATCGGCGGCTCCGGAGATTTTACCCGCAACGCTTATCTTTCGGTCTTTACCTGCCCATCTACTGCAAAGAAGGGGAAGATCAGCGCCATCGTCCCCGCTGTTACGCACGCTGACCATAACGAGCATTCTGTGCAGATCGTGATTACCGAGAACGGCGTGGCGGACCTTCGCGGAAAATCACCGACCCAGCGCGCGGAATTGATTATCCACCAATGTGCTCACCCGGAATTCCGCGAATCGCTTCTCGGGTATGTCCATCTCGAGAAGAAAGGACACATTCATCAGTCGCTCGAAAAAGCGTTTGCAATGCATGCGCAACTCCTCAAGACAGGCGACATGCGAGGCGTTACCTGGTAACGGCCCAACCCTTGGTGTCATGTTTCCGGGGCTGGCGGATGAAATGCCTTTGGCGTAGGTCTGTGAGCGCTGCCTCATGCCTGGTCGTCCATCAAGTGAGCACTCCGGAGGGGTGACGGCTCTCTCTAAATCAGCTATTCGGCATCAGCAGAGTTCCCTGCGAAATGCAGCATGCCGGCGGCAATCACAGCCAGTCCGGCGCCCGTTGTGAAGGCGACGGACGCACCCAAGGTCTGCCATAGTAGGCCGAATATCACGCTCGCCGGCAAAGCCGCGAGTCCGATGGTGCAATGGTAGTATCCGAACGCCACCCCGCGCAAGCGCGTGGGAACCAGTTCTGAAATCCACGCCTTTTCCACGGGTTCGGTGAGACCGAAGTAGACGCCATACACAAGAAAGAGGATCACCAGCACTGCAGGCGCTCCGAACCAGCCAAACGCAAGATAGATTCCGGCGTACAACATCCATCCCGTTATTATGAGGCCTCGCCGCCCGAGCGAATCGGAGAGTCTGCCGCCGATCCAGGTTGAGGCCATTTTCACCAGATGATGAGCCGACCAAAGGGCCGCGATCCCGGCCGCGGAAATGCCGGCATCCGACATGCGCAGCAGGAGGAACGCGTCGGTCGAATTCCCGAGCGTGAAAACAAGAAAGCTGGCGAGCAGTCGCCTGAAATCGTGCCCTAATTCGCGCCAGTGTTCGCGCAGTACGGGTGGAGGCGTGAAAACCTCGCGTTGGCGCGGTTCCTTCACGAAGCCCAGCAATACGATCATCACCAGCACCGACGGGATCGCCGCGAGCAGAAAGACTCCCCGTAAGGGAATCCCTGCAAAACTCAGTAAAGCCGCCGCAACCAGCGGCCCCGTCGCCGCTCCCGCGTGATCCATCGCCCGATGGAGACCATAGGCCGCGCCTCGCTGGTAAGGCTCCGTGACGTCGGCGATCATCGCGTCGCGGGGTGAAGTGCGAAGACCTTTGCCTACACGGTCGGCGAACCGCAGAAGAAGCACCACCGGCCACCCCGTCGCGAGTCCAATCAGCGGTCGCATGCATCCCGATACGCCATACCCTAGAAGAATCAGCGGTTTTCGGCGGCGTGTGCGGTCCGTCCATACCCCGGAGACAATTTTTAGCAACGCTGCGGTCGTTTCCGCCACGCCTTCGATTACTCCCAACGCGGTAGCGCTCGCCCCAAGCACGCTCGCCAGGAACAGCGGGAGCAACGGATAGATCATCTCACTGGAGAGATCCGTGAAAAAACTCACCGCCCCTAGCGCCACGACAGCAGCCGGAATGCGGCGTGATTTCAATATCATTCAGGGACGGAGAATGGGGAACCGGGCAGCGGTTGTGCAAGTTCTTAGAGACAGTCCAAAAACAGGGAGGTCCTTTCTCGAGTCAGATTCGCGGATTCGCCATCGCCGGTACGCAAATCGCGCCGGGAAACGTCGGAACGTCCGACCATTTCCCGGCGCTGAATGTAGCAGCCCTTAATCCTGAATCTTTAACCGTTGAGCAAGTCCTGTTAGCGCTTGGAGAGACTCAGCTCAGGACGGCTTGACGTAGACACCGATGAGCGGTCGCTTTGAAGGCTTGTTCGTCTTGAAGTCACTTACAAATCCTTCATCCGTGCGGATCTCGACGTGACCCGCACCGCGCCCGCCATAGACAAGGACTGAACCAACGGGGGCATCGTAAGGGTTCGAAACCTTGATCGGCTTGAATCCGTAATTTTTGGTGAGCTCACCCCCCGCCTGCTTCGCATAGCGAGTTCCCGGATAGCTGTCGACCGCATCGGCAGCAACCAGAGCCTTTTTCACATAGCGCCAGCAGTAATTTGAGGAGTGCGAACGAGCACGTTTCTGAGCGATCTCTGCCGCGCGAATCATTCGCTCGTCATATTTGTATGCCGAAGACTTGGGACCGAAGAAACTGGAGAGACCCGTCGGCACGCGATCGCCGTTGTCACGGCGATACAGGGAACTTTTGGAAGCGGCCTCTGCAGAGCCACAGAAGAGGCAAAAGATAAGTGGTGCTAATAAAAAGTATGAGATGTGGTTCTTTGTAAGTATCATTCGTTATTTCGGTCTGGTGGAGAGACATTGTGAAGCTATCCATGATGCCCGCTTCGTCAACAGAAGTTTTGTTCCACAGAGAGGAATAATGGCAAGTATCTCAAGATAAAATAATTGTGAATTAACCATCTGTTAATATTTGCTCTGGAATACCATTTAAAACTGCTCCAGAATTTTAGAATTTGTGGTTTTGTTGCTTCTTTCACCGCAATTCGGAGGTGGAGACGGTCAGTATTTGCCATCATTAAGGAGATAAAGGTATTATTTTCTCCGGAAAGAGTATTATGTGTGTTCAAGGCGCCTGCTTTTCCGGAGACTTCTGAAACGCTAGCGCCGTTGACGTTCTCGACTGCCCGGGCGCAAATTTTTACGCCCTGATTTTCTCCTTCGGTGTCCGCTATGCCGGAGACTTCAGGATGGGAAGGGGAGGAAGCGCGACCTTTCTGGGATCTGGCGTGGGGTGGCACAGTATGTAAATGTGCAGAATTTATTAGAACTTTTTGGCTCGGGGCCACCGCCGCGTGGCACGCCCCCTGGATCGCTCTCCAATTGTAACGCATTGCAAACCGCAGGGATGTATGCACCATGCGAGGGGTAAGTTCAACATGAGGCAAGGAACCATGGCCAGCACACTGAACGCGTCCATACTGCCGTTGCCGGTAGTGGGGGCAGCCACCGAAACCGCGAGTCTCAAGGCGCCGCCCTGCAGCATCGGCCTGTGTCTATCGGGTGGCGGTAGCCGCGCTTTGACGTGCGCATTGGGGCAACTCAGAGCCTTAAACCACCTGGGGCTCATGGATCAGATTTTCGCCATCTCTTCGGTATCTGGCGGTACCTGGGCAAACAGTCTGTATACCTGTTTGCCGGCTTCGATATCGGATTCAGATTTTCTAGGAGAAGCGGTTCTGGATCCGGGCAGGCTGACCGAGTTCGGCTCTCTCCCTTGTGCGCTGGACCAGTTGACGCCGAATAACCTGGGCCGGGTGCCGGGTCGATTGGGTGTGCTGAGAGACATTGATGAGATCCTCAGGCTTAGAGACGCGTGGGGCTACCCCGAAAGTGAATTGTGGCAAGGACTGATTGGACACAGCGTGCTGCGCGCCTACGGATTGTGGCAACCGGACCCGAGCAGGGGGGACTTTGATCGGCACTTTTTCAGCTGGACCGATTCTTATTTGAAGCTGCCCAACGGGACGCTGGCGCGAAACCCGGCGCTGAGCACGGCGGACTTCTATACCGTGCAGAGACCGCGCCCATATATGGTCTTTAATACGTCGATGTTCACCAATGACAGCATCACTGCTGACCTGGTTCCCTTCGAAGCCAACTTCATGCTTGGTGTACGCCAGCCCTTTCCGGATACCGGCAGGGCCGTGATTGGCGGGGGCTTCATGAGTTCGATGGCGATGGCCGGAAGCTATCTCAAGGACCTGGGTTCCAACGACATCTTAGTGGCTGCGCCCGGACGTCGCTACACCCTGGCTGACATCGTAGGCTGCAGCAGTGCCGCATTTGCTCAGGAGCTGGAAGAAACGTATCCGGAATTGGAGGGCGTGGTTCCCAGATACGACTATTTCCCGATCATCAACCGGGCAACTGTGCCGATCAGGCGCTATCGTTTCGCGGATGGCGGGAGCTTGGAGAATCTGGGCTTGAACGTGATGCTGGCACGCGGCGTGGGCCGGCTGTTGGTCGGCGTTAACACCGATGAGGGGCTCCGGATGGAGGGTGGAGAGATCGTCGTTTCCAGTGATCTGCCGCCGCTGTTCGGCCTGCATCCCTATGTTAGCGGCAGGGGCTATGTGCCATACAGTCAGGATCCGGGCGAAGGGGCGGTGCGCCTGTTCCGACACAATCAGGTGTTTCCGACCAGTTGCTTCGCGCAGTTGCAGCAGGCACTGTGGGCCAAGCGCAGTAGCGGATTGCCTGTGGTGGTGCGGCAGACGCTGAACACGCTACCAAATGGCTGGTATGGCGTTCCCGGTGGAACCAGCGTCGAGATCCTGTGGATGTACAATGACAAGGTCGAAGCTTTCTGGAAACAGCTCAGATGGGAAATCAGGGGCGCGATCGATATTGCGGGAGGTTTAGCTTTTCCGCTTTACAACACTTTCACACAGCTGGAGTTGGACGCTACCGCGGTTAACGCGCTGGCGCACTTATGGTGCTGGAATCTGGCTGCCGACTGGCTGCCGACTGGCGGGGGGGCGAGCAACGCGGATGTGGTGCGAGGAATGTTCAATTAGGGTGGCCGTTAGGTGTGATTGCGTCGAGCTGACCTGATCTCGAGTCAGATTCGCAGAATCGCCATCGCCGGTACGCAAATCGCGCCGGGAAACGTCGGAACGCCCGACTATTTCCCGGCGCTGAATGTAGCAGCCTCTAATCCTGAATCTTTAACCGCTGAGCACGTTCTGTAAGCGCTAGGAGAGAATCAGTTCAGGACGGCTTGACGTAGACACCGATGAGCGGGCGCTTTGAAGGCTTGTTCGTCTTGAAGTCACTTACAAATCCTTCATCCGTGCGGATCTCGACGTGACCCGCACCGCGCCCGCCATAGACAAGGACTGAACCAACGGGGGCATCGTAAGGGTTCGAAATCTTGATCGGCTTGAATCCGTAATTATTGGTGAGCTCACCCCCCGCCTGCTTCGCATAGCGAGTTCCCGGATAGCTGTCGACCGCATCGGCAGCAACCAGAGCCTTTTTCACATAGCGCCAGCAGTAATTTGAGGAGTGCGAACGAGCACGTTTCTGAGCGATCTCTGCCGCGCGAATCATTCGCTCGTCATATTTGTAAGCCGAAGACTTGGGACCGAAGAAACTGGAGAGACCCGTCGGCACGCGATCGCCGTTGTCACGGCGATACAGGGAACTTTTGGAGGCGGCCTCTGCAGAGCCACAGAAGAGGCCAAAGGTAAGGGGTGCTAATAGAATGTATGAGATGTGGTTCTTTGTAAGTATCATTCGTTATTTCGGTCTGGTGGAGAGACGTCGTGAAGCTATCCATGATGCCCGCTTCGTCAACAGAAGTTTTGTCCCACAGAGAGGAAACATCGTAAGATATTGGCGGGAAATATATTGTAGAGTTTCTATCCTTCAAAGTTCGCATTGGAACACCATTTGAATTGGCTGCGAAACACCAACATTTGTCATTTTCTTGCTTCATTCATCGCAATTTTCGGGTCGCTATAGGGTCAGCATCAAGCACAGTTTTTTGCCACATGAGGCGATAAAGACTTTATTTCCGTTAAGGCAATGGGCTTAATGCTGTTCGTGCTGTTCGTGCTGTTCGTGCTGTTCGTGCTGTTCGTGCTGTTCGCCGGAAATAGCCATTGCCGCCACATTTCGGGCTGCTGGTTATCTTCCTTTCTCCAACTGCTCAACTACCGGCTACAGGCTGCTAGCGCTCCGAATTAGTTCGAGTGGGACCGAGACGATTTTGAGTGCGGCCGAATCGGCTCGCCTGCCCGCCGGAAACGGAACTAGGATTTCCGGCGTGTCAGATCCCGACGCACCAAGTGATGGCTGGATTCAGGGCAGGGAAGTGGCCGATGTGACGCTCCTGCTCGACGACGATGTGGAAATGTTTTTTCGGCGTATTTCCGCAGGCGCATTCCAAATGGGCTCGCGAGGATACCGCGCACACGAAGAGCCCATTCACACCGTTGAGATCACGCGGGATTTTTACCTGGGTAGTTTGCCTGTCACGCAGGCGCAATACCGGGT
Organism: uncultured Verrucomicrobiae bacterium; assembly: GCA_963805815.1. Taxonomy (GTDB): domain Bacteria; phylum Verrucomicrobiota; class Verrucomicrobiia; order Chthoniobacterales; family Chthoniobacteraceae; genus CAWDWA01. The sequence continues at coordinate 413,139 of CAWDWA010000026.1, read as the reverse complement.
GATTGCGCAGAATTGTAAGAAGGAGCTTGAGAAGATTGAGGGGCATGAGGGAGCGGAACCGAGCTATTTCAAAGGCGAATTTCGACCAGTCGAGCAGGTGAATTGGCATAAGGCGCTGGTGGTGGCGCAGCGGCTGACCGACCGGCTGCCGGACCTGGATTCAAGGCTCGCGGGCTCGCAAGCGCGCTACCGACTGAGGCGGCGTGGAAATATGTGTGCCGTCTCAGTTTCAGCCCGGCACACATATTTTCACGCCTGCCACATCGGGCCCGATTGCGCGAACAATGCCTACCCCTTCGGAGCCAGGTGTCGTTGGAAGTTCAGGACGGATTCCATAGGTGCCCTGGATGAGGTTTATATCGGCGGGATTGATCGGTGCGGCGAGAATTTCCAGCAGAACCTCCTCGCCTGTGGGGTCAGGGATAGTTTGCTCTTCGAGTCGCAGGACGTCGGGCGGATGTCCAAATTCATGGAAGACGATGGCTTTTGCTTTCATAGGTGTTACGGAAAACTAGATTTGTATCGTGCCCCAGCCTGCTGTCATAACTGCCTCGGACAATCTACGGACTGGAGCCAAATTCGCTGCATTTGGGTTTGCGATCAATGTGGTTCTTGCAGTGGGAAAGCTGCTTGCCGGTTGGATTGGCCATTCCGGCGCACTCATTGCAGATGGAATCGAATCCTCGTTGGATGTTGCGGGTTCCGCAGCAATGTGGATGGGACTTCGTTTTGCTGCTCGTCCTCCCGATGATACGCATCCTTATGGCCATGGAAAGGCCGAGCCGTTTGCGGCAATCACGGTTGCGGTGGTCGTGCTCGCGGCTGCGACAGGATTGGCGATCGAAAGCGTCCGGGAAATAAACACACCGGGCATACCACCGGCGCCGTGGACGCTCGCAGGTACTCGTGGCGGTCATCGCGATCAAAGAGGCACTTTTCCGTACGGTCATGCGCGTGGGGGAGCGGGTTCAGAGCCATGCCATCAAATCTGATGCGGTGCATCATCGTTCGGACGCGATCACTTCTATTGGAGCGTTTATTGGAATTTCGATCGCGCTGATCGGCGGCCCCGGATACGAAAGCGCGGATGACTGGGCGGCCCTCCTTGCTTGCGTTTGGATTGCTTACAATGGAATTCGAATGCTCGTTCCGGCGTTCCTCGATCTCATGGACACGGCGCCTCCACCGGAGCTTTCCGCGGAGATCCAGGCGGTTGCAGAGGAAACTGCCGGAGTGGTCGAAGTCGAAAAGTGCCTCGTGCGGAAGATGGGGCTCCAGCATTACGTCGACCTGCACATTCGCGTCGATCCGCAGATTACCGTGCAAGCCGGCCATCTTATCGCTCACGCAGTCAAAGATGCAGTGCGAGATGCAAATCCGACGGTGGCTGATGTGCTGGTGCATGTGGAACCGGTGGGTGGTCTGGGAGGAACCTTAAACACGAGAGGAAAAGCCGGAAAATGAAATTGCGTCGCCGCAGAAAGTAACACCAAAGCGGTCAAAATCGGGACCAATGTGGTCCCATGGCCGGGCAAACGCGTAGTTCGTTCGTTATTGAAAGAAATCCCTCTCGATGCACCTCCGAAGCTAACGTAACGCTTCCCGCGCTTAGGACGGATTTTTCCGGTGGGGGAAGTTGCTGAGAGAGTGCTCGAGCAAGCGCTGCTGGCATGGTAGGAGCAGATCCTCGGCCCGGCGCAGGACACATTGATCGCGACCGATGGCAAGAAACTGCGCCACGCGCAGGGTGTGGAACTTGTCAGCGCCTTTGGCGTGCAGACAGGGCGATGGATGGGCACGGCGTGTACCGAGGCAAAAAGGAATGAACCGAACGGAGTGAGATCGGCTGCCTGGCAACCGCCGGGCAGCTCGAAGGGCAGCGCCGGAGGGCGCTGGCAAATCCCGACGGCGCGAGAGCTGCTCGGGCGGCTGGATCTGGCGGGCAAAACCGTGGTCCCCAATGCGCTGCACACCCAGATACTGGAGCATCGAGAGTGCCCTGCACTATCGGCTCGACGAAGTGCTCGATGAAGACAAGAGCCGGGTGCGCACGCCCAAAGCCGCGTACGTTCTGGGAATGTTTCGCCGTCTGGCTGTGAGCCTGGCGATTTCATGGTTGAAGAAAAAGAAACTCACGCGCAAGCGCGCCTCGACCCGTGACTTCCACGACCACATGCACGACCACATGCGCGCAACCAACGGACGTCACGCGCATCTTCTAGTCACCGCTAACAATCCAACCTCGTGGTTGCCGTAGAAAAATCGACCCTATCCAGCGCTCGATATGCGCCGATTATCGTTGACCAGCAGACGGAACCTCAGTCAGCAAGCTCCGGCAGAGCCGGAGGCTTGAATAAGGGAACCGCACAAAGCGGGTTGTCATTTGAGCCGGCTAAAGCCGGGCTTCGCCACCGAACAGCTCTTGTTGATCGGAGCGATTATCCTGCTGTTCCAGTTCTTGGATGAAACGGTGGATCACCGTTTCATCCTTGCCGACAGTCGAGACCAGATAGCCTCGTGCCCAGAAGTGCTGGCCTACGAAGTTGCGCTTTCGCCCTCCGAATGCGCGCGCGATATGAATCGCACCTTTGCCCTTGAGAAAGCCCAGCACCTGCGCCACCGAATGCTTCGGCGGTATGCTCAGGAGCATATGCACGTGATCCGGCATCAGGCGCCCTTCCTCCACCCGGCACTCCTTCTGACTGGCCAGTTCGTGAAAATACGTCGACCAAATTGGCGACGCAACTCTCCATGCAGCGCCTTGAGGCGACACTTCGGAATGAACACCACGTGGTATTTGCATTCCCACCTGGTGTGACTCAGACTTTGATATTCCATTTGCTTGGTCCTTTCGGGTTGGCTTTGACCGGCTCTTTTTGAAACGACGCAAAAGACTCCAGGAGCTGTCAAACTCCGGGAGTCTCCCCGGCAGAGCCGGGCGGTTACCCAAATTAGTTAATATTACGACCTGCAAAAAGTCCTCTCGAATCAAGTGCTGAAATAATGCGAATAAGTCGCTTGCTACAGTTCGTATTCGCTACGCTAACATTCCTGGGTTAGCTCTCCTGCTAATTTAGGAGCTGCGCACGGGGCGCCATCGATTCATGTTGACACGAAAAACCAAATAAATCGCAGGCACACCTTCCAAGAAATACCACCAACTCCGCTTTCCCGAAAGGCGCGTCCGACTCACCCTTCCTCTCCTTGCCTTCTTGTTCACTGCTACAATGGGCTTTCCGACCTCCGCGGAGGAAACGCGCACGCGCGAGGTGAAGTCGCGTGGCAACCACGGTCCGGCGACCGTTGAACTCTTCAATAGGCACACGGGCCGCCTCGAATGAACGGTCAAAGCTTACGAGCTCGGAAGCGGTGGACCTTCATGGGCTGAGGGGATGGCAGACTAGGGCGGCTCTCTCTGCGCCGCGCTTCGAAGCGATGAAAGTGGCTGAGCGACTAGTTTGTCCGGATTGATGAACAACTTCGAAATACCCAAAGGGTAAAATACAGCGGGCTGCTTTCAGAAGGCGCAAGAATGCAGATATAAAGGTCTGAGAAGTCCTTGATCAATTGGGCGCTGAGGGATGTCGTTAGGTTGTTCGCGGATTTTCGTGGGATTTCGAAGGGCGTTTCCAGGCAGTTTGAATACCGGCAGTTGTGGAATCTTAAGGGGCAGCCACATGGCCAGGGCGAGAATCAGCCCAATACAACCGATCACCAGGAAGCCGGTTGTCTCGATTCTCAGCGCCGCCCGATTCGGATCGCCGGGTTTGTAATGAACGATTACCTGCTTGCCGACCGAAATATCGTCGCGGATCGCTTTCGATCGCCGCCGGGCGATGCTGCGGGTGCTCCGACGGTTCAAGCCGTGTTGGGAACCACGTTGTGCCGGGTTTGCTGCACTGGTTTCTCGGGCATTCCAAGTATGAATTCCAGCAGATGGACGAGCCCGACGATCCAAACCGTGCGTCGAATCCTTTCGAGCGGGTAGCAGGTGATCACGGTGCACACGGAAGGTTCGATGCGAAACCCTCCGGTTCCAGCGCAGTTCTCCGGATGTCGGGGGAAACGCGGTTTACTGGCTGCCGACACAGCGGTTCTCGCTGTTATGGAAGCCGCCACCTGAGTTTTTTGGCAGGAAGAAAAGCACGTTTCGCCTGCAGTAGCGAAATTCGTCAGGAGGCTCGCAAATTATGATCGGTCAGACGTTTCGAGCGTTTTCCGAAGCTCGGCGCCGACCCCGCTCAAAAGGATGTCTGCTACTCTTCCCTGGACGATGGGATCACGATCTTGCACCGGACAATGGCGCCGTTCCCCCTCCAACCAGGTTTCGTTCTCAATCATCTTGTGAATAGCCTCGATTTCGCGCTGGATTATTTCCCTTGCGTTCATGCGTCGATATAGCTCAAGCGCAATTCATGCCGCTTGCGGCGGTCTCCGGGACTTTCGATACAAAAAGCTAAGAAAGCTTTTGGCTTTGTCGCCATTACAGCGCCGGCGAATCGATACACCAACATTCTCCGCTAAATACTGAGATTAACGACAACAATTGGAAGCGAATAATGAGTCTGTAAATCTTTTGAATGAATAAAAGAACTAACCCAGTTATAAATTATGTAAGCGCATCTTCATTCCCTCCGAATTCACTCAAACGCAAAAATGCGAGATCTTCACCTTTACCGCGCTGCTCATGCTGGGGCGTCAGACATTTCAGTCAATTCTGAAGACTGCGGCAGGGCCAGGTGTGGACCAGGCTTTCTGCAGATGCGCACGGTATGCGAGGGAAAGCCATCGCGCAGGCCGACGATGTTCTCGCTCTTTAGTGCGACCGCAAAAGATTACTGAAAAGGGCGCCGGCCACCTCCCATCTATTCTGGTGATTTAATGCGATCGCGACTGTGAATAGAGAACGTGTCTTTATGCATTCACTGACAGACCATTAAGTTTCGCCTGCAGATAGCCGCCGCGGAGATTTGATGTTTTTTCGAAGCCGCGTTCACGCAGAAGACACGTGGCCAGATAACCGCGTTGTCCCTTTTGGCAATACGCCACGATTGGACGATCCTCCGGCAGTTCGGCGAGACGGTCACGCAATTCCCCCAGAGGGATGTTAACGGCCCCCTTCAGTTTGCCGGACTCGGCGAGCTCGCTGGGAGTGCGCACGTCCAGCAGGAACTCGCCGTCGGGTTTCCATGTTTCAGGAGCAACCGTCGGGATATCTCCACGCGCGATGTGTCCGGCTACGAATCCGGCGATGTTCACAGGATCGTTTGCAGCACCAAAGGGCGGGGAATATGCGAGGTCGAGGGATTCGAGATCATCGACAGTCATCCTCCCGGTAATCGCCGTGGCCAACACATCCACACGCTTGTCGATGCCGTTTTCACCCATTACCTGTGCGCCTAGGATTCGGCCGGTGCCGTCTTCAACGATCAGTTTCGTGATCACCGGTGTGGCACCCGGATAATAGTGGGCATGGTCGTAGTCACGCGTCATGCTCGTGAAGAAGCTGAAACCAGCTTTTTCGGCCTGCAGGCTGCTCAATCCCGTGAATCCGGCGGTCATATTGAGAACTCGTACGATCGAAGTACCAAGCGCACCGGGATAGGTGAGTTTCGCACCTGCGGCGTTTGCTCCTGCGATCCGGCCCTGGCGGTTCGCAGGACCGGCGAGGGCGATCCGAGCGCGGGCGCCGGTAAGCGCGTGGATGGTTTCGGCTGCGTCGCCGACGGCGTAGATATTCGGATCGGAGGATTCCATTCGTCCGTTGGTTTTCACACCTCCGGTAGGGCCGATTTCCAATCCGGCAACTTTCGCGAGCTCGACCTCCGCTTTGACTCCGATGCTTAGAAGAACAAGGTCAGCATCAATCATACTTCCATCTGCAAGCTCTACGCCGGTTTCTGTGAATGCGCTCGCTCCCACACCGACCCGGAAGTCGAAATCCTCCGTGCGGATATTATTCTGAAGGTTAATCGCCATGTCGTTGTCGAGCAGTGGAAGGACATGCGGCAATAGTTCGACGACGGTGACCCGCATGCCGCGGCGATGGAATGCTTCGGCCATTTCAAGCCCGATGAAGCCCCCGCCGATGACCACGGCCCGCTTTGGTTGGCGTGTATTCACGTATTCGGCAATGTGATCCATGTCGGGAATATCGCGCAGCTTGAACACGTGAGGCAGATTGACTCCGGGCAATGGCGGTACGATTGGGTTGGCCCCCTGGCTCAATACGAGCCTGTCGTAAGGGACATCGTTCGGTTCTTCATTCGGGCCCCGCACTCGGACGGTTTTTGCTGCCCGATCGATAGAGAGCACCTCATGATTCACATGGGCACGGATGCGGGAGCGCTGCCAGAATTTCTCCGGAGTCATTACCAGCAATTGCGAGCGGTCCTTGATTTCTCCGGCGATGTAGTAGGGAAGGCCGCAATTGGCGAACGAGATATAGGGTCCGCGCTCGAAGATATCAATTTCGGCGTTTTCATCGACACGCCGTGCTTTGGCCGCGGCGGAAGCTCCGCCGGCGACGCCGCCGACGATGACGATTTTACGGGAAGGTTTGGTGGATCTCATTTGGAAGGCTGGACGAGATATGTATATAACGATATAGCAAATTCAATAAACCTCATCCTTAACCTATCCACTGACACGTTCCGTATAAATTCTCTACTCTGATTGAGGCGGAAAACGGGCCTATTTTGTTCGTTGCGATCAAATACAAAGGCGCTTCAGAGCGCCTTTCAGTATCTCCCGTTCTCTCAGTTCGCTGGCCATCTGATTCACGGCTGCTACAACATCCCCAAGCTCGTCACGCGTTTTCACTGCCACCCGATGCTCAAAATCTCCCTCCCCCAATTCGTTTCAACCCGTTACGAATGACACCTGCCGGCTTTGTTGCCCAGCAAGCCACAATGAGAGCGAGGCCGACGGCAGCCGGCATGCCGACGAGCAAGGCACTGGCGCTGGCGTTAATCAGGCCGCGCATACGCGTCAAGAGTTCCTGAATCGATAGAAGGTGCGAAGTTTGAAATCTGCAGGGAAATACACGTCGGAACTGAATTGGCGAGCGCCGGCTCGATCCAGTAGCGCTTCTCGATCTTATTTTCCGGCGCCGGCTGAAAAGGCTTTCTTTCCATCGCGCGGATGCTGTTAATGGCTGCTTTTTTACGCGTTGGCTTTCGTGCCTGCCGGCAGAGGGGCTTCCAACGGTTTCGCGAAACTCTTCCACATCGCAAGCGGAAGGCCGCCGATCCCCATCAGGAGCAGTTGGCTAAGCATGAAAGCAGCGAGCCATGGAAAGGCTTTGTCCATGAAACCGTAGGAATGGAGGCCGACTCCCAGCATGTTCACGCCGAACCACGAAAAACTTGTGACGACATTTCCAAAGATCGCCATGACCATGAGTCCGCGCTGCCGGATGTAACCACCCCATCGTGTGTGCAGGATGATCGCGCACCAGAGCACGATCAGCAGCGCACCGTTTTCCTTGGGATCCCAGCCCCAGAAACGCCCCCACGATTGATCCGCCCAGATGCCGCCAAGCACCGTGCCGACGAAGCTGAACAACGTCGCGAAACAAAGCACTCCATAGGTCATCCGACTCAGGGATTTCGCAGTGCCGGCATCGAGCGATTTCGTGAAGACGCCGCGAATGATGTAAATGATCGCCAGCACCCCGGCGAAGAACATTGCCGAGTAGCCGAGGGTGATCACCACGACGTGCGTGGCCAGCCAGATGTTCGTATCGAGTACGGCGCGAAGCATCTCCATCGTGTCGCCACTTTCGGCCAGATGCTGCGCGATGATCAGGGTGACAAACCCGATCAATGAGGAGCAGGCCGCAGCTAACCCATCCCGAAAAATTCGTTCGAAAATGACTCCTAAAAGCACGGTGCCCCAGCCGATGAAAATCGCTGAGGAATAAAGATTGGTGACTGGCGGACGCCCCTGTAGATACATCCGAAATACGAGTCCGAATGTGTGGATCGTCAGCCCAAAGATCAGCAGCAGCACTGCAGTCCCGGAAAGTGTGTGCGGCCACCAGAGCCAGGAAGCGCAGGCGAAGAGAAACGCCAGAAGATACAGGATCATGCTCTGATAAAAGGGCTGTAGGCGATTGAAAAGTGCCTCGCGGTCGGCTTTTACAGATTCGGTCGGTCGATTGGCCTGCATCCAATTCGTGACGGCCGCCACTTCCTGATTGAATCCAGAAGGGTTTCCGGCGCGGTAAGCATCGCCCATCGCTGCGTACTTTGCCGTCAGCGGATGCAATTCATTCCCCGACAGAATCCTGAGAATCGTATCTCCAAGCGGTAGCCAGTGTTCACCTTCGGGTGGCGGCGTGGTGAGAATATAAGCGATCCTGCTGAAGTTTCGATAGCGATCGACCAACGCTGCAAGATTTGCGAGGGCTTGCTCGTTATGCGCCTCACCCGCCTGACGTAGCTCCACTGCTTGCACACCGGGTCCAACCACACTCTTAAACAGTTCGATTTCCGCAACGAAATCAATCGCGTTGCCGGGGTTGAGACTGTTTTTGATTCGCTGATAGATCATCACGGCATTCCGCAGATTGATGATGGCCGTCTGGTACGGACTGCGCTGCGAAGAATCGACTTTATCAGCGTGACTTGCCTGCGTGTCGATCTGGGCCGCAAAAGGCGCAATTTCGTTGAAGGAATAGTGTTTTTTCCCGGTTTCCTGCTGTCTGCCGAACAATCCGAGTACGTCAGGATTAGTGACGAGAAACGTAGGGTAGGCATCCGCGACGGCCGGGTCGAAGACGAGATCCGCAAGCCATTGAATTGCGGGGATCTTTCCATCTTTCGCTGTCCGGATATGCTGCTTTCCGTGCATGATGAGCAGGGAATTTCGTGCAACGCTGTCCATCGGTTGAACTCGTCCACCCACAAGAACGGGAATCCCCCCAAACTTGCTAAGGTGGAATTTTCGTTCCTTTCTATTGGTGGAAGGAAACCAGACCGAAGCGACGTAGAACGCCGCCACGAGGAGGGTGATCCAGGGAAACCAGCGTTTCATGCGAGGGACTTGCGGCGTTTCCGGGCGAACCCGACGAGGTGATAGGAAAATTGCCAGATCAATCCAGCGCCCACCACAACGCAGGAGATATAGGGGAGCTGATAACTCGGATTCTTAACGACCTGCAAAATCGAAGTTGTGTCATTGTTATCGAAGCCGGCCTGAAAAAATGTAGTCCCACGGTACCGAAGCGGATGATTCATATAAATCAGGACATTCCGATTTTCGCTGGTTTCAGGGTCGATCAGAGTGATCCGGCTTGAAAAGTCCTTTGGAATTTCCGTCCCGGGATAGCGCTCGTGAGTGAAATCATGAAGTGTGATGCTGTAGGGTTTATAATAACGCTTTTGACGCATGCTGAAGCTGTAAGTCTTCCCGGCGAAATTAAACGTCTGCGGCGCTCCGAGCGCGTTTGACGCGAGCCAGGTGCCGAGCGGCTGAGCGGTTTTACGATCGAGAAAAGTCAGGCGTGCACTTACGAGATCCCTTTCATTCATGGCCGTGGCGCGAGGCACTTCCACAATCGAAACCTGTGAGCCGGTACCCTGAGGGGCTGCCGGCTTCGCATCGCCTCCCGCCTGATTCAGCATGGTCAGACGCGAATTCTGGTAGAATTCGTCAATCCGGATCGTGAACGGTAGGCTTGGGTGATCGACGATGCCGCCATGTCGGAGGCGATCCTCCGGGATGGCGGTCACGGTGTCGAGCTCCGGATCTGATGTGTCAATGACAGCCAATTCCGTGAGACGTTGATTCTCGGAGTAGTTCTTTGTCGAACCTTCATCCAGGGCCATCGTACTCTCGACTTGAAAGAGATCCGTGAGAAGCCCGCCGGCGAGCATGAGGATCAGGCCTCCATGGATGAGATGAATGCCGAGTTTATTCCAGCCCCGGCGGAATCGCCGGATGTGTGCGGCGACGAGGTTGATCAGTAGCACCCCGCCGATGAGATGCCCTCCCGGTAGTACGGGAAACCGAATGGCATTCCATGGAGATTGCCACCAGACGAAAAGACTCTGAAAATAGTGCTCTTGCGCGATGTGCGTTCCGAGTTTGACCTGGGCAATCGTGCCCACGAACACTAGAATCATCGCCGAGACAAGGCAGATAATTGTCAGCCGCAGAGACGTGATTGCTTCGAGAAGAGTTCGGATTGCCATCGACAAACTAATGATGATGGAAGTGCAGAGACTTCACGAATGCCGCGAAGTTGCTTTTTTCGGCTTCAAGGGTCTCGAAAGGACCGGTCATTTTGAAGAACCATGATTGCCCATTGTGCATCGTCCACGCTACCAGCATTCGACTGCCGCCGTTTTGGAGATCCACCAATTTCATTGGAAGTTCAGCTCCGTCGACAGGTTTGATCAAAGTTTCAAGCTCTGCCTCGACCACCGGCGGCATGCCGAGCTGATTGAGCCAACGGTTCACGTTCAGAAGATCGCCTCCAGTGTCTCCGGGGAAGGTGGCGACGGAGATATCGGCTGGGTCCCCGTCCGGGCCGGCCGCTGAAAATGAGGCAAATCGCATGGGTTTCGGAGCTGCCGGTGACCAGGAAGTAGGCAGCGTCCACCCGATGGGCGGTGACTCGGCAGGCGGTGTGATCGCCGCAGTGGAGTTCGCGGGTTCATCCTTCCTTCCAATCCGGACGGATTCTACCCAGCGTTGAAAAGCGTCCTTCTGGGAACCAACGAGTTCTGCGTTTCCTCGCATTTTGAAGAACCAGGATTCGCCTCCGCGACGCAGGATTATCGCGACAATCCGCCCGTCGTTCTTCGATTTGCCGCTAGCTGTACCTTCGATGTCCACAAGCAACCCTTCGCCAATCGCCGTGGACACCCTTTGACTCGAGCTTTCAAGCTCTGTTTCAGTGATCGGAGGCTCGCCGAGTTGATTGCGCCAGCGATTGACGTTGTCTAGACTGCCTCCTGCTGTGCCTCCGAGTACAACGAGCGAGATGTCTGCCTGAGCTTCGTCTTCACCATTGACGTGAAAGCTCGCCTGACGCATTTGCGACGCCGGCTGGCCCTGCCATTCCGAAGGGGCATTCCCGATAATCTGCAAGGGCGTTGCCTGTTGCGAGGCGGGCTGGGCGGATTCACTTCGTGCAGCCATCGGCGGCATCTGCGGTGGGGAAGAAGCGGGCGCTTTTGAAACCTTGTAGACCTTGATCCCCGAATCGTCGCGATCGCAGCCGACTGTATACTGTAAAAGGGCCGCGAGACATGGGAAAATGAGAAGTTTCGGGAGGTGCGCGGTCATGGAGCGAAACCGCAAAAGGCTACAGCGAGAGCCATCGCTGTCAAACGGCATTGGACCCGGCTGAGAGCCGACGAGCTTGCTGTGGGAGTCAATGCCGTATTCAGCGCTGGCCGGGATTTTCTCAAAACGCACCAGAAACTGTTTAATGAAGCCCCACGAGACTTGCCATCTATTGATTGGTTTCGTGAGGCGGCCTCGTTCCTCCTGTGAGAATCGAAAGGGCTTCACCGACGAGGAAAAGAGATCCGGTGACCAAAATGCGGCCGGAGTCGGGCGTTGTCTCCGCGAGCGCTTCTCCGACGGAACCCGAAATCGTGCAGGGGATCTCGGAGGTGGTCACGATGATTTTCCGAATTCGTTCGGGTGAACACGCACGCTGGCTGCGGACCGGAACAGCGATGACCCGGGAAGCTATTGGGAGGAGCAGTCGGCAGAGAGATTGAGGATCCTTATCGGAAAGAAATCCGAGCACAAGGTTCGCCTTTTCGTCGCGGAATTCAGTCTGCCATGTTCGCACGAGATTTGCCGCAGCTGCAGCATTGTGCGCGCCGTCGAGGATGAATCGCTGATTAATGCACTGGAATCGCCCGGGCCAGGAAACTGAGGAGAGTCCTCGGCGCACGGATCCGTCGTCGACCGGAAGCCCGCCCCGCCGGAGCGCGCGAACGGCGAGCGCCGCGTTCTGTTTTTGGTGGTTCCCGATCAAATTTATCTTTGCGTCAGGCAATGGATCACCGACAAACTCAATCGGCGCGTTCACGCTCGAGGCCTTCTCTCGCAACACTCTTTCGACGACAGGATCTTGAACTGAGGAGACCACTGGAATGCCCGGTTTGATGATCCCCGCCTTTTCCGATGCAATCTGCTCGAGCGAATTTCCGAGCCACGCCTGATGATCCAACCCGATCGGAGTGAGAACCGCGATGATCGGCGTCACTGAATTGGTAGAGTCCAGCCGGCCGCCGAGTCCAGTTTCGAGTACAACGAGGTCGGCATGTTTTTTTGCAAAGTAATCCAGACCGAGGGCTGTGGTGATCTCGAAAAAGGTGGGCTGGCTTGTTCCCCATCCCTCGATGAGCGTGCGGATTCGCGAGAGTCCTTCTACGACAGAATCTTCGGGAATCAATTCACCGTCTGTTCGGATGCGCTCACGAAATGAAACAAGATGAGGCGATGTGAACAGGCCTGTGCAAATTCCGGCGCTGCGACACATCGCGTCAATCATGGCGCAGGTAGAGCCTTTGCCGTTGGTGCCTGCGACGTGGATGAATCTTTGATCGGCCCCGGCCAGTCCGAGGTCGTCGATTAGGCGACGGATATTGTCGAGACCGAGTTTGATCCCGCTCGACTGGGTGCTGTAGAGCCATTCCAGCGCCTCGCTGTATGTCGAGAAGGACACGACCGTGCGCGGTCTGAGGAGAGGTCAGGCAGCTGAGTTGGCGCCGTTGCTTTCGAGCGACTTTTTCGGCAGGTTCTTTTCCGCGGAAAGGTAGTCCAGGACTTGCAAAAGCGTAGCGCGCATCTTGTTCCTGTGCACGATCATGTCGATTAAACCGTGCTCTTCAAGAAACTCGGCCGTTTGGAACCCCTCCGGCAGATTCTGATGGGTGGTCTCCTTGATAACGCGTGGTCCGGCAAAACATATCATCGCCTTTGGCTCGGAGATGATCAGGTCGCCAAGTGTCGCAAAACTCGCTGTCACGCCGCCCGTTGTCGGATGCGTAAGCACGGAAATATAGGGTAAACCGGCGTCTGCATGCAGAGCGAGCGCGCCGCTTGTTTTGGCCATTTGCATGAGCGCGATCGCGCCTTCATACATTCGCGCTCCTCCAGAAGCACTGAATATGACTACAGGCAGTTTTTCCTTCGTTGCGCGTTCGACGAGACGCGTGATCTTTTCTCCGACGACCGAACCCATGGTGGCAGCGAGGAAAGAAAAATCCATCACGGCCATGGCGACTTTAATGCCTTCCAGTGTTCCAAAACCGGTAAGAACGGCTTCGCTAAGTCCCGTCGAGTCCTTGTATTTCTGCAACGTTTGGGAATACGTGGTGACTCCGGTGAATTGCAGGGGATCGCCTGAATTCATGGCAGCATCATGTTCCTCGAAACTGTCCGAATCCAACAATTTGGCGACCCGTTCCCGCGCAGTGATGAGAAAATGATAGTCGCACTTCGGGCACACCCGCTGGTTCTCGTTCAGTTGGTAGGTATGGATTACTTCGGAACAGCCGGGACATTTCTGCCACAGTCCCTCTGGCATGTCGGCTTTTCTTCGGTTGGAACGAAATTCGGGTTTTTTGAATATTCCCATAGGAAGGGGGACGTTGGGTAATCAGCCTCTGGCGACAAGCGCCGCCCGCACGGAAATTGCCCCTGCTTCGCGCAGGACGCGTGAACACTCGTTCAAAGTGGTCCCGGTCGTCAGCACATCGTCAATCATTAGAAGGCGCATTCCTTTCAAGGTGCAACTCTTGCGTGTTTCGAAAGCGTTACGCAAGTTTTCCATTCTCTCCGCTCTATCGAAATGTGTTTGCGTTTCTGTGTTTCGAATGCGGCGGAGGCAGCGCAGCACGGGTTTTCCGCAATGTCTCGATGCGAGAACGGAAAGCACTTCTGCCTGATTAAATTCCCGATTTCTCTGACGCAAAGGATGGAGCGGCACCGGGACGATTGCGTCGAAGGGGCTCTCAGCGATTCGCGTTGACTCTATCCCCTCGATCAGCCATCCCGCCAGCACGTGGCGGAGAAAGTATTGCCGGTCGTATTTGAACCGATGGATCAGACTTCGAACTACTCCGCGTGCTCGGTAGGCGGCAAAGGCGCATTCGAACTGAAACATCTGTCCCTGACAGTTCGGGCACGTGAATTCACCGTCGATGACGCCGAAAAACGGCATTGAACAGACAGAACAGAATGGCGGGCGAATTCGGACAGCGGAATTCTCGCATTGGGCGCAAAGCCACCGTTCCTCCGTCCCGCTGCCGCAGTGGACGCAGACCGACGGAAAGAACAGCGACCTCAGCGCCTCAATACCGGCGCGTGCGTGTGTGAGGATCGACATAAACCAGCCACCACCAGACGAAAAGCCCCAGCACGGTGAGCGTGAGCAACGGGCCGACTCCAATGATCATATCGGTGCCGAACCATGGAAAAATCTCCTCGTCACGTTTCGTCAATTTCGTGAACCCGAATTTCCCGAGAATGGCACCCGCGTGCAGGCCGATCGAGAACCACAGGGCGCGGGTTTTTAGAGCTGCATACCCGAGAATCCAGCCGAGAAGAAACAGGGTTGTGAATCCGCTCAGAAGTAGAAAAGGTTCGCCGAACTGCCAGAAAGAGTTCGGCAGGATGACGTATCCCGACAGCCAGTTGACGTCCTCCGGAAGAACTAACTGGTCCTTCGATTTCAGAAAATGAACGATCGAATACAGCGCGGAGGAAAAGAAAAGAGCGATCCACTTTGATGTCGAACGCATCACCAGTCCCATGATTGCACCCCGGAAGACAAGTTCCTCCAGAATGGATGCGCCGGCTGCCGATGTCACCACTTTGATGAGTTTGTGATAGGGGGGCTCGTCCTTGAAGTGGTACACATCCAGCGTAATGAGAATGGTTCCCAGGATGACCATCATCAGGAAGCTGGCGAGCACGCCGATAGCGAGGTGCCGCCACTTGTAAGGATCATGTCGAAGGCCAAATTCGCGCAGGCTCCGCACACGCAGCGATTTGATAGTCGGCCAGAGTAACAGCGCGAATCCCAGCAACACTGCCCGGTTGAAGTATCTCTGGAATGGAGTTTCGCGCAGAAAATCCGGTCCGCCGAGGCCGGCGATCCAGTTCCCAATCCAGAATAGCGGAGGGGCTAACAGGGCGCCCAGAAGGACACTGCCGATCAGGAAAAGCAGAATCTTGCCGATTTCTTTCAAGACCCGGATACTAACGAGAGAGCGCAGTTTTCACATTTCAAATTATCAGAATTCACAACAAAGGCGCGGAGATTGCGCCGTGATGAGAACGCACGGCTCAGAACACAAAGTTCTGGACGAAATACCCGATTGAGCCGTTTGATGGCTACAGCCTGGCTTGATCGGATGGGGACATGTTCATTTCACCTCCATCAGTGGCGGCAACCGTCTTCTTCTTGACCATGAAGACCCCTCGTAAGTGCTCGGATACGTCACGAGTTCCGCGTGCATGGGAATCGTGAGTGCATTCTCAGGAACCAGCAATTCGATCCCGAACCTCTCTACGAATGCGTAAAGCGTCGCTTTCAGATAGTCTGCAACATTACGAATCCTCTCGCTCACCATTCTCGGCCGGTGGGACACTCCCCAGATGCGGTCATTGATCCAGAGATTCTCAGGATGCCCGAAATACGCTTCGGGCATACCCATGCTCACCTCGGGCGAGCGACCGCTGTAACAATAGTTCGTATGCCTGTCCTGCCAGAAAATTTCCACCCACTTCGCGCTTTCAAGTGAGACCCCGTCCGTTCCGGCAAAACGTGTGGAATCGAATCCAATTTTTATTCCCATGGCGCCTTGGCTATGTCGCTAACGCGCACAAACGGCATGCTGGATGCCCGCGTCAAAAAAAAGCGTAGCCCGGCGCAATTGATGTTGGATGGGCGAAAGGGGAGGTCCCAATTTCTCACCGAGAGGATTCATCACCGTGACTGATTTCGTGGATCGCGGAGCAAACCCTCAGCACCAACCGACAGAGCCTTTCGGAGACCATTTTACTGCCTGAGGTCGGAAGAGGAAACCATGTTCATCGGTGTTGTTTGTCCTGACGCAGAAGTCGCATCCATTTTGAATATCCCGCCCATGAAACCGGTTCGCGGTGGCGGAAGCATCGCGGAATTCCCTTCACACAATCAATCCACCAAAGCGGCTCCCGAACCACCCATTCCAGCCCCCGACTCCACGCATAACCGAATTGGCGAATGGCGCGAAAGACTACCACTGGCGCGACTTGCAGCGTGGGACATCGCATCAGAACGCTCCAGATCTCGTTGCGTGCATGAAGATGGTGATTTCGTAGTTCGCTTCGCTCCGTTGGTGAATAATGGTGCCGAATACACCGGGAGGTTTTATACCGAATCCGGTAGCCCGCATCGATGAGTCGTACCGACAAATCCGGCTCGTCGTACATATGCCGGAAAAAGCGCACATATCCTCCCATCGCGAGGAATGTCTCACGGCGGACTGCAGAAGCACAGTTTACATAAGTGCCGACATCCCTCGAGGGCCCGAAGTCCGTTTTCTCCAGCGTTTCGGGGAACTCGTCGCTTATTTGTGAAAACGTGACAACCGCCAGCAAAGGGTCGCTCATAAAGAGTTCCTTCAGCCGTGCAATCATGTCGTCTTCGACCGGATAACTGTCGTCGTCCAGTGTCAGCATAATGTCGCTGGACACCGCGCGGGCAACTTCGTCTCGTGCCCCGGCCGAGCCCATTGACTCAGTCGATTCGATAAGCGTGAATTCAGGAAACTCCCGTTGAAGCATCGGAACCGTGTCGTCCGTGCACGCGTCCGCCAGAATCACCACTTCGTCCGGTGGCGGGTCGAGATGTAGCAGTCGCCGACAGGTACGACGAAGATCATCGCACCGCGTGTGCGTGACGATGGTAACGGCGCAAGTCATGTGCACGGATAAATATTGTGAAACAGAGAAGAAGTGCTCTGCTGAGATTTAGGAAGCAGCCATTCCTCAAACGATCCGATTTCCAAGTCGCCTCGGGTCCTCGGCCTCCGACAAGCGATTGCTAAGGATGAAAACGATTTCACCGGAACTGACAAAGGCCCCCAGCCGATTGTGAGAGGCAGTTGTGGGCGCCGTAGGCATGGCAACGATTCAAGTAAGTTCCCAGTTTCAAAAAAAAGAATCACAATGCTCGCAGAACTCGCGCGGGACTACCTACTGCGATAACGCGCGGAGGGAGCGATTCGGTAACAACACTTCCCGCGCCAACTACCGTGTTGTCACCGATGGTCACGCCTTTTAAAATAGTTACATGTGCACCCAACCAACAGCGGGCGCCTATTACAGTCGGCGCGGAAACCAGCCTTCCAGCGGAGGGAGGTTTCCCAGGATGTGCTAAGTGATTGTGGTCTGTTACGTAACAGAATGGCCCGATCATGCAGTCGCTATCTATTCGAATCGATTCGCTCGCGTCGATGATGGTGTGGCGATTGACGTAACATCGGGCGCCAATTTCTATTGCCGCGCATTCCCCCGTTTCGACCGTCACGAGCAGGACAACGCCGCGATCGAGGGCCGCTCCATCGCCGATTAGAACTCCACGGGGATTTCGCGGGATCTCGATGTGGCGCAGCCACGCAGCACCCTTGAACCGGACGCCGCGAGCGCGATACCACGCGATGCGTAGCCGCGAGGTCATGCCTGAGAGGAAGCGCAGGATCAGCTCCATGTTCCCCTGAGTTCTTCTATCCACTGCGGTGTTCGCCTGCGCAGGATGCTGGTGCTCGCGAACATCCGGTGCAGAAGAAATTTCAGTTCGAATACCGGGCCGCTCAGGCCTAGAACCCCTGTGGCCACGAGTCGTTGATTTCGGATGCGGCTTGCAGCGAGAGAGCGGATGTCTTTCTTAAAGATGCTTGGCTGGCTTCGGTGTTCATATAGCGATTGCGCATGAAAATAGAGATTCCAGTTTTTGGCAATACGCGTGGAGAGATGAACATCTTCCATGAAGCTGTATCCTTCAAATTCGGGAAACTGTTCCGAAGCAAACGCCTCTGTCCGATAGGCGACACAGGTTGAGTTCAGCCATTCAGAGGGAATGAGATCCATGGTGCCGTCATAACATGGGAGACTGTTTATTGCCGGGCCAATGACGCGCCCTCCATAGTTTGGATGGGAGTAACCGGCTTGAAACCTGTAATACCACCAAAGCAACCCTGCAGGCGTGCAATGTTCCAGACCGAAAATACGGCCGGCGACACCACCAATTTTCGGATCGCTGTCGAAAGGAGCACACAGCAAGGCGAAAGTGTCCGGTTGGAGCACAACGTCGTCGTCCATAAACGCGGCGAGTGGGGTCTTTACGTCTGCCGCGCCTTCATTGCGCTGAATGGCAGCGCTGCGTTTTGAGGCAAGACGATGCTCAACTGGCAGTCGGTCTTGAAAACGCTCACAGATTTTAGCGCTGGCGACATTCTCCGAAGCGTCCACAATTATTACGCGCTTCGGCATGTGGCTTTGTAGCGCGAGAGATTCCAGCGCATCATTCAAGGGGCCGGGCCGTTCAAAGGTAGAGATTACGACGGTGTAATCAGCTGGCATGGGAAACCCTCCGCAGGCAAGCCAGCCTCTCTGCCGCACTAAAGCCGCCAATCCAGTAGGCGATTCGATAAGTCGCGGGTGCCGCAGGACCGCTCAGGCGGATCAGACCCCGATCTTTCATACTCCGGTGATACTCTGCCGCTTCGCGTATATCGAACTTTGCCAGGGTTCGCGCCATTTCGAAACAAGCGCGCCCGGCCGTAGCCGCATGCTGTTCGCTCCACCTGCCAGTCTCCCGCAGCCAGGCGCACATATTCTCAATCAATTGGGTCCGAACATGGACCACCTTACGTGGATCTCTGCGACAGACCGTTTCTTCGGACCATATGCGGTACACCGCCAGAGGCGTTGGCGTGTGTTTAAATCGAAGCCCCAATTGCAAAGCGCGCAGATACAGTTCGTGCTCCTGGCAACAGGGAATCGCCTGGTTCCATCCGCCAATCTCTTCGAGAGCGGATCTCCGCCACAAACAGCCACCAGTCTGAGGTAGATGCCACGCAATCCACTGCGAGTAGATATCGAATTCTCGATTCAACTGAGAAGCCTTCAAGTTTGAGTCCTCGTCGATCAGTACGCGACTGTAAATCACGTCTGCCGCCATTCCGCCGGATGCCTCCTTAAGCTGAAACGCAATCTTCTCGGGTTTGAGATAATCATCGGCATCGAGAAACTGAACCCAATCACCCCGGGCAAGCTCCAGAAGCCGATTGCGCGCGACGTTGCCTCCCCGATTGGGCCCGGTCTCCCAGCGGATCTGGTCGCCGAAGCCGCGAATGATACCGCTGCTTGTGTCTATCGAACCATCATCGACAACTACGACCTCCTTCTCAGGCCATGTTTGCCCCAGAGCGCTCTTAATCGCTTTACCGACCCATTGTTCGGCATTGTAACACGGGATGAGAATGGAAATCAACGGGCGCAATTTTGATTTTGACGGGCGCAGAGCGTAAGCCATTTTTTACGGATAGAAAATACAGCGCAGAATACTCGTTCAGCGACGGGCAGCTCGGTAACCGAATGGTTCCACAGATGAGAGCACAAACCGTTGCGCCGGAAACTTTCTTAGCAAAATTGACGGAATCTGAACAAAATACGGCCCGCGAGAAGAGGAAGGGACATCAGCTCTGGGAATTGCACTCTTCGTATCGCTGGTTTGTGTAGAAGGTGCGTATAAATGTTGCGGCGCGCCGGGTCAGGTGAAGATCGAATGCCGGGGAACGGTATGGGTCGATTCGCAAAGCGGTCAGCGAATCCATATTCACGGTTACGAGAAGCGACGTTGGCGACACCTGGACGCGACAAGCGTCCAATTCTATCAATGGCACAACAACAAGATTTCGCCTCCTCGCTGATTTGAGTGGGTTATAGGGACGGGAGGCGAAGTTGGAGTTTGCCGGCTTTGAGATAGGCCATCAGCTGAAAGCAGCGGAATGAACGGAAGACACGCGCCATGCGTTTGGTTAATTGCAGGAGTCCATTGACCGCTTCGAGAGCACCGTTGGTCAGCCGCGTTTGTATGAAGGCTAGACTATGAACATCCTTCTTTTGGCTTTCATGAGCATGGCCTCTTGGCAGTGCGTCTGGCCCGTGAGATTACTCAAATGGAATTCAACGGCTCGGAACGACTTGTCCGTCGCTTCCTGGCTCCGTTGCACCGTCGTGTCCTGGCACATCTAACGACGCGCTTCGAGACGCCGCCCGGCGAGCAGGCTCAGGCCCACTGGGCCGAGGCCGGCCGATACCGTTTGCCGGACGGCACCTCTGTGCGGGTCTTCTTTTTCGTCATGGTCTTAAGCTTCTGCCGCGCCCTTCACATTAAGTTCACCCGCTCCATGCGTCTGGAGACTCTGCTGCGCTGCCATCAGAACGCTTTCACCTACTTCGGCGGCTGGCCGGCCCGGATCCTTTACAACAACATGCGGCAGGTCATCCTACGCCTCGGCTGCCTCAACCCGCGCTTTCGCGACTTTGCCGAACATCACGGCTTCGAACCCAGAGCCCATTGCCCATATCGTCCCCGCACCAAGGAGTAGGTTTCATACTGCGCTTCATAGGTAGCATCTGGGTTAAAATAAAGATTTAGAGGACGATCTTGATCGGGTGCGCCGCTTGATTTGCTGGATGACCTCCAAAGTGGGAGGCTCGTAAAGATATTCGTTTTTGTCATTGAAGCGAATGCCTCTGAGCAGACCATGCTCTCGCCAATAGTCGACCAGCGCAGGTTTGCTGTCGATACGGATGGCGATCTCTCTCGCAGATAGAAATCCCTTTGTGCGCAGCCGCTGGAAGCGGTTATCCAGTTTGTTGCTGCGCGCCAGCCGTTGAATGATCCGCGCTGTGAAGGGCCGATTGCCGGAGGAATGCCATCCCCTGCGGTTGAAATCGGCAGCGATTTCGCCGTCCGTGCATCGTTCGATCAACCGGTCGATTTCGACGATGATTTCCGCTTTGGTCTTGCGCAGTTCCCAGACCCTCGGCGGCACCGGCAAATGAAGAACTCTGGTGGCTCCGCCTTTAAAGCGGACCTGCACGGTGATCTGCGTGCGGCCCCTTGTCAGGGTCACATCTTCGAGGAGCAATCGGGCCATTCGTTTGCGATCACGGTCGCTGGTGTTGGGATCCTTCCAAAGCCGCGGAAAGTCTTCGGCCAGTGCGAGAATCTGCGCTCTTTGCTCAGTGGTGATTACCTGCTGGTCGGCCCGTTTCTGCTTTTCGTAATCCTCGCGTGCCTGTTCCAGAGCCCGAAGTTTTTCGTTCCAGAGCGCTTCCAGGGTGTCGGCGACCAGGCGGTTGTTGGGGTCAACGCGCATATAGCGAATGCGAGCTTGATCGGCTTCGTAGCCGGCTCTTTCGACGTGCTGGCGGCGCAGGCAGGCGCTCAGCTTCAGCCAGGCGGCCCTGCAGTTGCTCCTGCACGTGGAGGGCAACCTCCATTGCCAGCGGGCTGACGCTATCGATAATCAGATTGGAAAGCGCCTCATCGACAACTTTGCCCGGGATGTGCTGACACGGCGCAGGACAATGTTCCACGCGTTGCTTCTGGCAAAGGTAATCGGGCCACAGCCGTCCCCCACGCTGGTGATAACGCAGCGTCATCGCCCGCCCGCATTTTACGCAGATGACCAGGCCTTGAAGCAGCGCGGGGCCTTCGCGTACCGGACCGCCGTCCCGATCGGGCGTTCGGGCATGCAGGTTGCCTCTCAAACGCTGCTGATTTTCCTCGAAGTCCTTCCAATCAATATATCCGCCATGAACCTCCTTGAGCAGGATCTGCCATTGATCGGGCGGCAGGTGAATGCAATGCCATCGACCGTCAGGGTCTTTCCAGGTACGGCTTTTTCCAAAACAGAACGCTCCCGCATAGCGTGGGTTGTGCAGGGCATTGAGAGCCGTGCTATGGCTGAGCTTCTGCCAGATTACTTCGCCCGTGCCAGCCTGTCCGCGCCGCGGAAAGAGCAGTCCTTCTTTTGCGAAGGCCTGAACGGTGGCCCAGGCGGCGCCGGTGCGCTGGAAGGTGGCAAAAAAATGCCGCAGTGTCTGCTGGACCTGTCTGTCGGGATCGAGGACGACGCGCTGCAGCGGATCATAGACCAGGCCGACGGGCAGGGGCATTTTGAGTTCCCCGCGCCGGCCTTTGCTCAGGATGCCTCCGCGCAGCCGGGCCTTCAAAACATGGAGTTCGGCCTCGCTCATCGTGCCTTTGAGTCCAAGCAGAAGCCGGTCATTGAATTGACAGGGATCGTAGAGTCCGTCTTCGTCGAGGATCAGTGTGCCGCTAAGCGCGCAGATCTCCAGCAGACGATGCCAGTCCGCGCAGTTGCGCGCCAGGCGGGAGACTTCCAGTCCCATCACAATGCCTGCCTTGCCCAGGCCCACCTCCGCCACCAGCTTCTGGAAGCCTTCCCGGTCGGCAGTGGACGCTCCCGATTGTCCCTGATCACAGTCGATGACCACGATGCCTGCGGCGGGCCAGCCAAGGGCCACGGCGCGCTGGCGCAACGCATATTGTCGCTGCGTGCTCTCAGTGTTTTCGAACACCTGGCGCAATGTGGACTGTCGGATGTAGAGATACGCTGTCTTTTTCAGATGCCCGGCGGTGATTTTCGAGTTCATGGGAGGTGGCGGCTGCAAAAGTGGAGGACTACGGGTGAGCGGCTCTCAAATGGTTCAATGCCATGTTTGTCAACAGCAGAGTCGCTTCCCGTTGCCAGCATCCGGCCGGGATGGCCGGGAGGCTTTCCGACTTCATGGTCGTATTGGGAAACCGGCTCGCGCTAGGCTCGCATCCATGCGGCAATGCCCTGCCTGATCAGAACGCTCGCACCCCGGCAGTCGAAAACAATGACGCCGCGCTTGGCCTCTTCTCGCAGCTCTTCGTAGCGGCTTGCCCAGCACTGCGAATGCTCGGATCCGGTGCACGGGTTCATGAGGTCCGGAGCCCTTTTTTTGCCAGGGCCTTCTCCACGGTGCGCGGATACAAAACGATCCCGAAGTGCTCCTGTACCCTGCCGGCGAGTTCCGGTGCATTGAGATTGGGCGTTTCGGCAAGCAACTCCTTCAAGAACTCCCGAACTTCCGGTGTCAGCTTGCGCGGCTTCTTCGGCCCGCGCTTGCGGGCCAGCAAGCCTTCGATTCCGCCGTCGCGGAAGTTCTCCTTTGCCTCGTAGATGGTCGGACGCGAAAGGCCAAAATCCACAGCCGCCCGGGCAATGGGAGTGCCTTCGACCTCCACGGCGCGGAGCGTCTCGTATTTGAGTTGAACCAGATCATTGGGATCGAAGAACTCGCTCTGTGCAAATCGAGGATGGCGTACTTTTTCCGGTTGCCGATTGAGAGCGCCGGTGCGGCGCAACGTCTCAATCTTTTTTGGATCAGGTGTTTCAGGCATGACTTATGTAAACATAATTACGCCGCATATGCCGTATGGCTTCCGATCTGCCAAGCAAAAAACGCCGTTTGATCCTCGCGGTAATTGAATACTGTACCGAACAGGTTGCTGCATCCTGCCATCTCATCTGTAAACTCGGCATTATTTACTTTACAAATTCGGCCTATTTTCCTTTACAGCATCCAATCGAAGATCCTTGACCAATCCGGCGAGCCGCAGCAGATCCTCGATCCGGGCGATGGCCTGCCCATCGGCCAGGGCTACGAAGGGATCGGACTGCGCGAGATCGGTCCAACTCACTGGGAAAAAAATGCGCCGCGGTAGCGGCGCCACCGGCGTTCCTGATCCGCGATCGCAGTCAGATAGGCGCGCCGAGCGCGCGCGCCCTGCGGATCGAGAACGGCTTCATGGCAGCCGAGCTTTGCGGCCTGGATTGGTATCCAGCCGCGCCTTTCGATGCTGTTCATGGAGTCTCTTGCGTCGCCGCTTACGAAGACGACCTTCGGACGACGCGCCAGGAAACGAGGAGGTCGAGGGAGGTGCTTCAGCCCGTCGACATCGAAGGGGTCATTGGTGTCGGAGAACTGCCGAATGTGTCGCATCACGAAAGTCGTACCGACTCCGCCCAGCGAACAGACGATCACCTCGGGCGACGAGTAGAGCACAATCGGAAACAGCTTCCGGCCGATCGCCTGGGCGAGGAGTCGAGCGCGGGAATAGCCAATCACCAGGGGGCAGGCTCCAGGTTAGCGAGGTCGAGTTCCGTTTTGCCGCGTTCGATCACAGCGATCGGCGCGCGTCCGATAAAGCTCGCCCAGCGACTGAATGTACTTGGTACCGCCACAATGTAATCGCAGAGCGACATTGCACAGAGGTCGTCCATCACCTCGCCAGGGCCCGCGGCAGTCCGAAGGCCGGCAAACGCACCCGGGTCCTGCGGCACGTTGGAGAACACAGCGACGGCCACGGAACGCGGCTGAAGCTGGCTTGCGAGCGCCCGCACTGCGGCTGCGTAGTCGGAGATGGCGAGGAAGTAGCGACCGCCCTCGAAGTCCGCGTAGTCGCCGTGACGGACGTGTGCCCCAATGACGATGTCGGCGTTCGCGCGGAGGCCCGCGACATAAGCCTCAGCCCGACTCGGCTTCGCAAAGGCGAAGTAGCGGCGAATGACGGCCTCGTGCTTCTTGAACAGCGGGTAGTTTCGATAGCGCCAGCCGAACAGGAAGAACGCTGCCGCGCGCTCTATGGCCGCCACGTTCTCAGGGGTCGACAGGTCGATGTCGAAGTCCGGGCTGTGGCCGCCGCAGGTCATGTGACCGATCAGCGGGCCGGTTGCAGGGACGCTTCGCCTAGCGGTCCGAGCGAGAAGGTTGATCGAACGGAACACGGCGGGCCCAAGGCTCAAGCTGTCGAGCGTCGCGCAGACGCGCGACGAGGCCGCGGGATACCGAGTTAGAAAGCCGGCGCGTGAACCCACGAACGCAGCCCTGTAGGGACGGAAGGGCGGGTTCAAGACGTGAAACCCATACTCTTCGGCCAGCGCGATTAGATGGGCGAATAGGATCAGCTGGTTCCCAAGCTGTCCGGTCTCCTCAACGACGATGACGCGGCCAGGCACTTCAACCTACGGACCCGACGAACGAGACGTCGGTCGAGAACCGACCGCGCGGGGGGGCATTCAGTCCGCGCCATTCGTCGACCACGCCGCTGAAGAAGCATCGCCGAGATTCGAGCTTGTCACGGATCGTCACGACTGAACGGTGTCGGTCGTTGAACTTCGAAAGGGGGTTGAATTCCCTCCAACCGCGCCGTCCTTCGCCCGATCGACAGCGCGCCTGAAAAAAACAATTTCCTAGCATTTCATTTCATTTAACGGAGAAATACACCCACGCGGTTGCATTATCAGGCGATTCTGCCGCCGGACTACGGCCGGACGGGCACTCGATGATGTCTGCAGGGAATTGCGTCGTGCCGGCGCAGACTGGAGCGACGGGCTCTGGTCCTTGCGGGGCAACGAATGGTCTCGCAGCGACAACCAGCTGGCGCGGCGGCGACAACTCAGCGCTCAATACCCGAAGGCCGCATGGAGCGAACCTGTCCGCTCTGGCCCGAAACCGCGCGTCTCCTGCAAACGCTCATCGACCGGCGCGGGCTTGCGCCGACTCAGTCCGCACCGTTGTTCCTCAACGCCCGCGGCAGCAGCCTGACACGGTTTGGCATTCGGGAGATCCTCAACAAATACGTCGTGAAGGCGGCCAGGCGGCAACCTTCCCTTCGCAATAAACGTCTGCATCCGCATTCGGTTCGCCACAGCACCGCTATCCATCTGCTGCGTTCCGGAGTCGATCTGAGCACCATCGCCCACTGGCTCGGGCACGCCAGCGTTAATACGACGAACAAATACCTTTCGATCGATCTGGAAGCCAAACGGGAAGCACTGGCCAAAGTGAAACCGCTGCTCAACGGAAATCCCCAACTGACAGATTGGCGAAAGGATCCGAACTTGATCGCCTGGCTGGAGGCGCTCTGAGTGGCTGAAACTGGCCATCAATAATGTGGAGTCAAATGCTCAGCGCAGGCCCGCTATCACGGGCTCTCGCCTCCCAACTCCATTTATTGAGCTCAGAGTTACGCCATGAGCACGCTCGAGGAAGTCCGCATGCTCCTGGGGCTCAACCTGCCCGAACAGCCTGCCTTCGCGCTCATCTTCGTCGGCGACTCCTATCTTATCGACACCCTGCGCCTGCGAAGCCGCCGCGCCCTCTACTCCCGCATCGCCGCCCACGCCCGGCTCGAAAACCTGCCCCGCGATCAAATCGAAGCCTACCTCCAACACCAACTGCGCGCCGCCGGCATCGCACGCCCTTGCATCGAGCCCGCCGCCCTTCAGCTCCTTAGCAGCGCCAGCGAAGGCAATCCGCGCCTGCTCAATCTCATCGCCCGTGCCGCCTGGCTCGAAGCCGCTCATGACAAATCCCTCGACGTCAGCGCCGCTCACGTCCAGAGCGCCTTCGAACTAGTTCCCGGTGCGCTCAATCTTCCCCCGTCATCAACGCCGCAACATCGGAGCACTTAAACTCTCCAACCTTCTCCAGCTCGACCGCTTCGAGGAAGATCTCCATATCAGTCGCGTTCGTCTCAGCCTGCCCGCCACAAGCACAGTGCAGGAGTCCTTTGCGCCCCCATCGATCCAGCCCGCCATGCCGAACTTTGCGCGCAACTGCGCCACTTCCGTGAACAACTCGCCCGCCGTTCCCCATCCACTTGAGACCCGCGTACGCCAATCTCCCGGCTGAAATCTGTCTCCTCCCACCAAACAGCCTGACTTCAAATACCTCAACCATCTACACAATCACCATCAAAAGCCCTGTCTCATCGGGCGAGCGATGAATGATATCGCGCCAGATCAGCGACATAGTTGGTGTAGGCTTGCTGTGTGCGTTCCGACCGGCCACGAATGGACAGGTCCCGCAGGTATTTGGCTCGTAATGCAGGCATAGACCGGCCATTGTGCCGGTCATGACCTCAACGCATGCCGCCGATCAGAAACTCCGCGAAGCGGCTTCGCTCAACATCAACATCAACATAGAAGCCATCTGGCTGAGATAAGAAATTTGCAAGAGCTAAGTCGTCAGCAAATTGAGAAAAGCTTGCTCGCGCGTAACGCAATTCTAAAGGTGTGTGGCGCAGATAAAACTGAACCGACTGTATAAGGTATTTTCGGAATATATTTATCATGTATTATCCAACGACTGATTGGAGAGTAAGATCAGGTCGGGGTCTTTTGCCGGATTGATATTCCTGCTTGTTCCGCGATGCGATACTAGCCGCTCGCCCTCGCTTCAGCGTAAATATTTGCAGTAGCCTCGCCAACTTTCGCCCAGGAAGTAGCATCGCGCCACGGTGCCGCCAGTTCATAGTCCGGGCACGTCGAGAGCGCAGCCTCAAGCTGCGAGCCAAAATCTCCCTGTAAATCGTTGAAACGTCGCACGAGCGGGTGGGGTTCACCGAGATCTAACGTGTCCAGACGGGCTGGGATCAAAATCGGTAATCCCCATGATCGAGCAAGGCAGGCAGCTCCGGAAGTGAGAATATCACGGTATTTGAAAATCGCGCAGTCGGCGGCGCTGAGCCAGAGTGCGAGTTCACGATCATCAAGTCATTTGAATCTGTTAATTACATCCGGCACAGGATCCGCCACGCTTGCGAGCTTGCGCTCGTAATCCTGCGATTCTGCCGCGCCGGTAATTGCGAGGGTCGCAGGCGGTCGATGTGTCGTCCAGAATTCGACAACCTCCTCAATCCCCTTGTAGGGTTTAACGGTCTCGAAAATGAGGCAAACAGGCCCTCCCGGGAGTCCAAGCGCGCTTGCTTTGCACCCGGGGGCCCGAGCCGGATTCTGGAGTGCCGCCACGACTTTCAGACAGGACAGGAGTAGCGGAGGCTTCCGGAAAGGAAAGCAGTTCACTTTTGGTAGGGGATCTCCGGTTGGGTGTCCATTTAGCTGCTGCCGGACATGCCCTGCAAGACGATAAGAAATCTTCGGGCTCTGTAGCGTTATTGGCCGCGAAAGTGCGACAGCGTTTCTTGCGGCTGCCCGGAAAGACCAGTCCGGCATCGGGGATGCCCAGAAACGACGATCAGGCGAATCGCAGGGTGCGGGGATTTGTTGAGCATGTTCAAGGGGCAGGGGAAAATCCATGCTTGTGAGGTGCGCCGGTTGGCTCCGTAAGGTTGTAGTACAAATCCATGAAAGCCGAGGCCCTGGAGCGCCAGTCAAAGCCGGCGGCATGGGAGCGGCACACGGCCGGATCGAAGTTCCCAGGATTCTTCCAGAGTGAAGAAAGAGTGCCGGCGAGGGTGGAAGGATTCAGTTCGTCGACCAGAACGCCGGTTTTCCCCTCGATAACGGCCTCGGGGGCTCCTCCCTCTCGCGCCGCGAGCACAGGAAGCCCGCAGGCATTGGCTTCCAGGTAGGCGATGCCGAAACCCTCGAAGGAATGGGAGGAGGCTGAAGAGGGGAGTAGGAAGAGATCCGCGTCGGCAAGAAGAGATGGTAGGAGATTGTCTTCCACGCGGCCGGTGAAGCGCACGCGGTCTGACAGCCCGAGCCTGCCGCTCAATGCCTCCAGCCCGGGTCTCAGGGGGCCTTCCCCCACCACGGTATAGGTGAAGTCATGGCCGGTTCTCAGGGCGGACAGTGCGTGAAGCGCCAGTTCCACATTTTTCCGGGGATCTTCGAGGCGTGCCACGGTAATCAGGCGGTGGAGGTTACCCGTGCTGGGGGGAACGGAGTGGCGAGAGTGCAGAAAGAGATCCGCGACGCCGGGATGGATCACTTGGCTTGCCGGGGCACAGGAAGGATAACGCTCCCGCAGGGCGCGCCTTGTATAGGAACTGTTGGCGACCACGGCGCCGATGCGGCGAAGGCCTTTTTCGATCAGAAGGCGGGTGAGGTGTGTGTCCAGGCGATAGTTCCAGGAGTCCCCCCGCGGCAGCCGCAGGGCTTTCTTGATGTTGAGGGCGCCGGTCAGGATGTAGGGGTGCAGGAAGTCGTTTCCGTGGACGGAGAGAACGGAGGCGCCGGGAAGATCGGAAATAGGGGCATAGGCTGCGTTCAGCGCGTGCCGGATGTCCGGGCGGCTTTGAACGAGGATACGCCTGTCCTGGTGCCAGTTTCCGGTCAAAACCGGACGGATAATGAATGGGCGGGAAGCATGTGGTTCGGGAAGCGGCAGGTTCCGGAGGGTGTAGACGGCAAGTTGATTCCCATGTCGGGAGAGCGCCTGGGCCAACTGCCAGGCGTAAGTCTGAACACCGCCAGTCTGGGGTGGAAATTCCGGAGCAATTAAATCAATTTTGAGAACCGGGGTCATATACGGGTGGATGTTGAGGCAGTGGTTCGATAAGGCAGGCTTCTGCCCGATAGCGCCCCTTGTCCGCATTTTTTTTCAAAACTTTGTATTTCGTGTCCAGAAGTCGTTGGATTTCCACGGCATTCTCTTTGGGAGGCTGGTGGGTACCCAGACCTGAAATTGCCAGTATCCAGGACAGTCCGGCAGATGCCTGCCGTTCCAATTCAACACTGTTGCGCCATAGGCCGACTTTTTCCGGATCGGGAGAAAGATTTCCGTACCATTTCAGGGCGGGAACGCCTCCGGCATGAACGGCAACGGATTGGCCGGGCAGGCTTTGTTGTTTGAGGTAGAGCAGGGCGCCGCGGATGTCTTCCTGGGGAGGCAGGCCAGCAACGCTTGCTTTAAGAGCCTTGCCGAGCGGGAAAAACAACAACAGAATGGCTGCGATGGCGGTCGCAATTTTGGATAGGGAATGGGATTCCAGTCCCCATGCCATCAATAGTATGGCGAATGGCGTGCCAAAGAGCAGGAATCTGTCGGTCAAAGGGTAAAATTGGAAAAGGGACAGAAAGAAAAAGAAGAGGCCCGCTATTCCCAGCAGGTACAACAAACAAAGGCCGTTGGGATTTTTGCAACTTTGATTTATCCCCAGCAGAAAGAGCCACAGGCTCAGCATTCCCGATAGTGCAAGGCGCATGGGGGATTGGAAAAAAAAGTCCAACAGATGTGTCAGCATCCAACGCGGGAGGCCGGTGTCCAATCTGGGGAAATGGGGCGTCCAGAACGAACGAAGGAAATCCATTTGGGACATGCGGGACCAATTCAATTGATACAACAAAAGGGCGACAAGGGCCCATGAAGCCCCGGCGATCAGCGGAAACTTCAAGGGTCTGTTTTGGCTGATGTTGGTGCCGAGCCACACGACTCCTCCTGCGGCCAGAATGGGCACGGTGGGGAGAGCCAGCAAAAGAGAGAGGCAGCCCGCCGGGATGAGAACAGCCATTATCCGGGGATCGTGGCTTTCCAGCATCTTGACAATCAGCAGAACTATGACGAGGCACCATAAGGCTTCCAGTTCATATTGTTTGAGGGCGAAGCTGTAGGCCAGCAGATCGGGAAGGCATGCCGTGAAGAGTACGGTGAAGAGGCGCGTTGTTTTTTTTCGAAAAGCCAGAGTGCGGCCCAAGCCATTAGGAGGAGGAGCCCCACCGATGCCGCCAGCGAAACCAGACGAAGCGCCCATTCCTCCTCGCCAAAAATCAATATGGCCAGCTTGCACAACCAGAGGAACCCTACGGGAGCGGACTGATCATAATCCAACGGGTGCAGCAAACCCAGCCAGCCGCGTTCCCGGAGGTTCAGCGCCAAGAAAATTTCATCCGTATACAGCGAATGGTTTTGCGCCCACAATCTGACGCGGAGAAATATTCCCCAGGCGACCACTGCCCAGAACAGGGTGCTCGAATGAAGCAAGGCGGTTCCCTTGTCTTTCCAGGAAGAAAAGTTCATGAGATCAGCTCCGGAAGGAGGCGCCTCAATCCTTCGGTGTAAAACAGGGGCCGGGCTGGGCCGCTGTAATGCCGGGACGGGGAGGTTGCAGGGGTGGGGCCCATGTGCACGTCATATTCGTGGGGCAGCATTTCATAGCCGCCAGCGGAGGCCGACAATGCCAGGAGGGTCTGCTCCACGCGATGGGGGTGGCTTTGCATGCCTGGCAGGTCTAGCAAAGATTCCATATTTTCAAAATTAACGGCCCTTCGCTGCATCAATCCGAGGCCGGTGCTGATGAGACGGGTGACGGGAAAAGAAACCAATCTGGGCCAGTCCCCTTCGGCGACGGTGTAGCCGTAACGCCAGTCGCGATTGAAACTGCTTTTGAGGTAGCTGATCTCTTCAATCCTGCGGATCAATTCGTGGGGGAAATGGAAAAAGAGCACGTCGCAATCGAGAAAAAGCAGGCGGTCGGCTTCGGCAAAGGCGAAGAAATCGAAGCTTTTCAGGCAGAGCGGGAACCGGCTCCGGGCGGATTGGCAGGAAGGGAGGCCGCGCAGCCGGACGGTCATGTGGGAGTCGGCTTCGGCGCGTGGGATCAGACGTGCCTCGGGGAAAAGCCGTTGCAGGGCCGGAAAGCTATGGTCCGGCAACGAACCGTCATCATGGATGCAGAGCCGGTAGCGACGTCCGGAAAAAGCATAGAAACTATACAGTGTCCACGCCAGGCAGAGCCAGTCTTCGGAGGAAGTGAGAACGTGGATTTCACAACGGCTGTCTTGCAGGTCCCGTACGGGGGGCACAGTCAGGATCTGCGGGAGGTGACGCTCACGGAAAAGGCTGCCTATGAACCCATGACGGAAGTACCTGCGCATCCGGTAATAGGCATGGCCAACTAGACTCATGATAGAAAGAGGGTGAGGCTCCGAGGACGTAACTGGGCAAGAAATGATTTCGCCTGGAAAAAAGCATAAAAGCACCGGCCATCCCATGTGAGCTTGAATTTGCCGCAAAAGTGGAGAAAACGTTTGCGTTCCAGCCGGGTCGCGGCGTTTAGCCGGAATAGACCGCGATAGCGTCGGTGAAAGTGGGCGTGTTCCCGGACGAAAATCCTCCGGTTTGTGCTGCTGAAGTCGTATTCGTTGCTCGCTGAGGTCCAGCCTCGCTGCTTTATCTGCAGTTCGAGAATCAATTGGGCGTGGGCTTTGGCCAGTAAAGCCTCGGGAGGAAGACCCGGGAGGGCCGATTCCACCGCGTCCATTACCAGATCGAAGGGTAGGCGATAGTAAAAAGGGCTGTGTGTGGACCTTCCAGCATGGTGGCCATCGCTCCCGAGATGGCAAAGGGCTCGCAGCATGGCGCCGAAATCGACGCATCGGATGCCGCATTCCTGGGCAAGTTCGTAGCAAAGGATTTTGGCTCCGCCGCCAAGGGAAAGGAAAAGCGTATCGATGCCGGTCTCACGGACAAAGGCAGCGAGATCAGTTTTGATGATATCAACGTTCCGATCGAGATTTGCCCCATTCTCACGGGGTTGATGGAAATATTGGGTGCCTTGCGTCGGCCAATAGGATTTAGCGGCTTCGCGAAAGGCTGTCGTGGTTTGAAGATATCGGAGAATGGACGCCTCCGCGCCGCAGAATCCCACCCTGTGCCGGTCACAATATGATTGAAATTCCTTTTCCATCCAGGTGAGAAGGATGTAGGAGGTAGCCCGATTGGGGTTGCGGTGCAGATGTGACGGGCGCTCCAATTTCTGCCGTGGCAACAATGGGCCGATTGGCCAAAGGCGTTCATGGAAATCCACGTAATCCGCACATTGAAAGGCAGAGAGGAGCCGGGTGATATGTGACAGTCCGATGCCCGGACAGCCGATCGGCAGAGTGCCGTTAGTTTGGTCTTTTACGGCGAATACCGGCTGGTCCGGCGGCACTTTTTCTTGTGCACCCAGAAGCAGGCCAAGTTCCATATCACCCAGGCGTATGAAGGAAAAAGCGGGGGAAAATTCGATCAACCGGGTTATGCGTGCGGCTTCATCCACCCGAGTTTGCCATTCCTCCAGATCGGTGGGTTTTGCACCTGCGAGGGAGTGTGGTGGGGTGGGCAGGGAGTTGATGAGTTGGGAAAAAAAGGTCAACGAAAGTTTCCGTGTGGGGCGGGCTCCGGTTTGCCGCGAGGGGTGCTCAGACACTCGGCAACGGCCCTTTCGCGGTCTTTGCGACGGAAGACTTCGTCCCTGTCCGGTTTAGACTTGCTTCTGATTCTTTTGTAGAGGGCGACAAGCCTGTCGATGCTGGAAGACGTCAGGACTCGGCACTCCCTGAGATAGGCCAGCATCGCGTCCGAATAGCCAAAACCTTCGACCAAGCGGTCCAAGTAGGGGGCCTCGCAGCACGAGGCGGGAATGAGGTGATCCAGGATCAAATCCTTGAACCGCGCGATCCCGAGGCCGATATCGCACGTGCGGTAGGCCATGTCCAGTACGGGCGAACAACATCCGGCAATAATTGTTCTCGTAGGGGGGGCGGTTGTCCTCGTCTCGTCCGAGCGCGGGATAGGCGAAAGCCACCTCGCAAGAGGCTCGCAGTTCCGGGACAGTCAAGCCAGCGCCACACTGCTGGATTTTAAGGAGCAATTTCAATTCACCGTCGCCAAGTCGGAGAAAAGAAAACATCTCGTTTTCCTCGAGCAGGCACGTCAGCTTGGAGATCGAATCACTCAAAGAGTCTTGGTAGCGGGGAGGTCGTTATAGAGTTTCTCGACGAACCAAGTCAGTCTCTCCACTAGTCGACGGCCGTTTGTAAGTAAACAAATGTGTCACCGGATTCCAGCATCGAACGTTTTGGACAAGCCAACGGATCCTGCTGCCTCCGACTGAAATGCTGTCTTCTGAGGAGCTCTCACATCCGAATAATCCGCTCGCAGTGTTCCAGAGTGCTGAGTCGATGGGCAACAATCACGGTTGTCACAGATTTCTGAAGCTTCCGTACGGTCTTCATCACGGCGGCTTCCGTTTCCATATCCAATGCACTCGTAGCTTCATCGAGAATCAGCAGTTTCGGCTTGTGGTAGAGAGCACGAGCCAGTCCGATACGTTGCCTTTGACCTCCGCTCAATCGCACTCCCCGTTCGCCAACCACTGTCGACCACGCCTGAGGAAGATCGTTTTCAATGACGTTCAGGATTTGAGCCGCCCGCGCGGAAGTTCTCAAGGCCTCTTGATTCACATCCTCCGGAGAAACGCCGAAGGCAATGTTTTCCGTCAGTGTGGCGTCCAAAAGATAGATGTCCTGCGGCACATAACCAATGATGGCGCGCCAGGCAGGTATGTCATCCGAGGTTAATCTACGCCCATCCACAGAAATTGAGCCTTTCTGGGGATCGTGCAGCCCGAGAAGGAGATCGATCAACGTAGATTTGCCCGAGCCGGTGGAACCGGCGATTCCAATGGAACTTCCATAAGGAATGGAAAGGGAGAAATTCTCGAGAATTTCCTTTCCGGAAGAGGGGTAAGAAAACGTGATATTTCTAAGCTGAATCTCCTTTTGAAAGCGAATATGGTGAGGTGACACATTCTTAGCCAAAAGTCCTGGAGCAGGATTCAGAGGATGGATCTCTTTTTCCACTTCTGCTACCGAATACTGCATGGCATTAACCTGGGTTAATTGCCCGTAAATAAGCTGGAATGAGGGAAGCATGCGGTATCCAGCCAGGGCCATAACGGTGAGGTTCGGCAGTATGCCGGTGAATGACCGGCCTCGAGAGGCCATCCAGATCACCACGAGCACGAGACCTCCGAAAGCCACGGGCTCAATCAGATAGCGGGGGGCATGGCCATAAATTGGCAACCAGGCAGAAAGTCTCGCATGGGCTTCGGAATGGCAGGAAAACAACCGGATGAAATGCTGCCCTCTCCCATGAACCATAATAGGTTTGATGCCTTGCACGAACTGTTGAGCCGTAACAAAAATGCCTCTATTGGCCTCCTTGAGGCTTTGTCCGGTTCGATAGGAGTGATGGCGTAGGAAAAAAAAGGTGAGGGTGTAAAACGAGCCGAAAAGAGTCCCCGCGCCCAACGCAATGGTCGGGTGGATAAGAAATACCGTCAGCAAAAGCAGCCAGACGGTAACAAGGCGCGAAAAAATCTCGAGGATGGGAAGAAGTACTCCATTGATGAAGTGCATCACATCACCCAATAATTTTTGCAGCAACGCTCCTGAATTGCGCTGTAGAAAATATCCGTAGGGACGACAGGCAAACGAATTCAACATCGTCGTACGAAGAAAGTGAGCCAACCCGTAGCCATATCGATTGCGCACGATTTCTCCCGCAAGGGTTACGGCGTTGGAGAGAAATAGCAGTGTTACAGAGGCAACTCCTGCCCAGATCAGCAGGGTTGAATACTCCATTTGCGGTAGTAACGAAAGGATGGCCGAACCAAAACGACTATTTGTGATACGATCGGGTTCTGCCGCCAGCGCAATGAAGGGGAAAATAGAAGTGACGCCTATTACCTGCATGATTCCGTTGCCCAAAATGAAAACCAGAACCAGCACCAGTTTTCCCCGCCCGTAGGGAGCCACCAGAGCGAAAACGCGTCGAATGAGGTTCAGGAAGTTGGTTAAGGGGCGAATCACGTCAGACAATGCGTCCAGATAGAAGCGGCGCAAACGGATGTCAGAGGGCGCAGCGCCAACGACCGGCAGGTGCTTCGTCTCGAATTGAAAATCGAAGATAGGAGAAGACTAACCTTAAAAACTTCGCTTTCCACTCAACCGGCTTCGTCGGTTTCATCGGTGATCGATGGGTGCAAACTGCTAATCAAGAGTTGATTCCATGATTTCAATATCTAGTCAGGTGACTCCGAACAGGAAAGATACACGCCCGCAGGGGAGGACGATGAACCCGGTCTGATGGCGACAGCAGCATATCGGATTAATTGCGCATTTCCCCGAAAACCAGAGCAAAGCGGTAGACTATCCACATCGAAAGCTGCCTCCGTTTGCAAGAGGCAAGCCGTCATCAGTTTTTTTCAAGATTGCTCGGAACTTCTCACCATCAGAATGTTCCAATAATCCGAAAAGGCTCGCCATTCAATCTCGATTCGGCCGGATTACAATCTCATAATCGCCAGGTACCGTATCATTGATTTGAATCGTTGGTTGTATCATTCACGAGATGCCAACTCTAGCACTCCCAGCATCGCAGTTGCCAATCTTCTCCTTTTGCCGCGATGGCAGCCGCGAATCCTTCGGCGGGGGTAAGCCCCAGCACAAGCGAAGTTTCGCCCCCGCATCGTCGAAATGCTTCCTCACCGGTCCACCTGCGGAAAAAATAATGCTGTCGCTCGTTTGGGGGCGAAGTCAGAAGATCCCATCTTTCTTCGATCTGAAAGAAATGATCCGCCAATGTTTGAGTCGGAAGAAAATCGCAGATGCGTTCGAGCTCCAGTGTGACATTTTGTATTGCGCTCACCGCGACCAGCGCAAGATCGTCTGCTCTGGCCCAGTCGAAGAACAGTATTCGAGGCATTCCCAGCGTCACTGGTTCTCCACTCAACGCATATCCGAGCGAGATCTGAACCGGTTCAACTTGCAGGTATCGGGAAAGAATCATCCGAAGTTGACCGCACCCGCTGATAAATCGACGACGCTCCATCTTTTCAAAGAATCGTTCAGCGTGAAGCAATTCTTCGAGCGAGAGATTCGCGCGAAGATGTCCTATAAACGGTAGATCGAGCGAGAATTTCCACAGATGCACTTCGTTCACGTTGAGTACAAGGCAGTCTGGTGGGCTGGACCAGCTCAGCTCTTCAAAGGACTTTGAGAACATGACGACTTGCGCTAGTGAAGAGCAGTTTTTGTTCTTTCACCGTTCATGGATTTGAGTCGCTATTCTGTTGCTGAATTTGATCGTGGAGCTTCGCGTACCAAGGAAGCGCTCTGGCAGGTTGTCAGCTTTTTCTTCTTCCGATTGCCCTGCCCCCTGCCATCGGCGCTTCGAGTTGCCCTTTTGCGCGCGTTCGGAGCCCGGATCGGGGATGCTGTTGTGGTCCGCGCCGGAGTGAATATTTTGTTTCCGTGGCGCCTCGAGGCGGGGAATCACGTGTGGTTCGGCGAGGATGTTACAATTCTCAGTCTCGCGCCGATAGTCATCGGCTCACATGTTTGTATTTCCCAGAAGGCCTTCCTCTGTACGGGGTCCCACGATTTCCGCAAAGAGACATTCGACCTTCAAACCCGCCCGATCACGGTGGGCGATCAGGTATGGATCGCCGCGCAGACGTTCATCGCGCCTGGCGTGAGCATCGGTCGAGGAAGCATGATCTGCGCGGGTTCCGTGGTGATCGAGGACATTTCGCCGTGTAGTATTGTTCGCGGGAATCCGGCGACGTTTTTGAGAAATCCGGGCTCGGAGTCCCGACTGCCGCACGAAAATAATGCGTAGAGCCATGGAGATAATCCGGTTTCCGCAGTTGCGAAGGATCAAGCCCTTCCGACATTATGCGGGATGTCTTTCAAGGATTTAGGTCTTTCAGAGGAGGTGCTAAAGGGAGTCGAAGCCATGGGTTTTAGCATTCCTACCCCAATTCAACTACGTGCGATTCCCGTTGTCCTCGCCGGGAAGGACCTTATGGGCT
Source organism: uncultured Verrucomicrobiae bacterium (assembly GCA_963805815.1). Lineage (GTDB taxonomy): Bacteria > Verrucomicrobiota > Verrucomicrobiia > Chthoniobacterales > Chthoniobacteraceae > CAWDWA01. The sequence continues at coordinate 375,656 of CAWDWA010000026.1, read as the reverse complement.
CGGCCCAGACGGGGACAGGAAAAACCGCGGCTTTTGCGCTGCCCATCCTGACCAAGCTTGGCGGCCGGGGAAAGACCCGCGTTCTGGTGCTCGAGCCCACGCGCGAACTGGCTGCTCAGGTTGAAACGGCGTTTCGAGACTACGCGCGTTTCTCAGATATTCGAGCGGCGGTCGTTCACGGTGGTGTCGGCTTCGGCCGGCAACGAGAGGCTTTTAGAAAAGACGTTGACGTGATTGTGGCGACTCCCGGTCGGTTGATCGATCACCTCGAAGGTGGAACAGGTTCGCTCGAGGGGATCAAAATCCTGGTGCTCGACGAGGTCGACCGAATGCTCGACATGGGTTTCCTGCCGCAAGTGAGGAAAATTGTTCAGCGATGTCCCAAAGACCGCCAGACGCTGTTTTTTTCCGCCACTCTTCCACCGGAAATCGAGAGTTTAACGCATTGGGTGCTCCGTGATCCCCATGTTATCGAGATTGGTGCGCGCATGTCCCCTGCGGAAACGGTAACGCATGCGCTGTATCCCGTGGCGAAGGATCAAAAATTTGAGCTGCTGGTGGCGCTACTGGAACGAACGGACTTCGATAGCGTGCTCATCTTCAGTCGAACCAAAGTAGGGGCGGATATGGTGGCGGGGCGATTGAAGAGCCTCAAGCATAGCGTTGCCGTTCTGCACTCGAACAGAAATCAGAGGGATCGGATCGAAGCGCTCGAAGGATTCAAGCACGGGAAATACGAACTGATGGTTGCAACGGACATCGCTGCGCGCGGTATTGACGTGGCCGGGGTCTCTCACGTGATCAACTATGATGTTCCACAGCATCCCGAAGACTACGTGCACCGGATCGGACGGACGGGTCGGGCCCAGAAGGTCGGTGATGCTTTTACTATCATGATCGCGGAGGAGCTCGATCATGTGCGTTCGATCGAGCGGTTCATCGGGCAGAAGATTCCGCGGTTGAAGATTGAAAATTTCGAATACGTGTACACGGCGCTTTTTGATGAGGGGTCAATCCCGCAGGGTGGAATGGCATCAGGGGCGCGGCACTACAAAGGATACTCCTTTGGCCGTCGGAGGCGACGTTGAGCAATCGGCAAGAACGGAATCGTCGGGCAGCGCCTAATTCTTGAACTTCACCGCTCGGTTGCGAACTGCTTCGATGATTTTTGGGAGGGCGATTCGATTACCCTTTTGAACGATGAACGAGGGGATGTCTTGACCAATGCTTGTGAGAACCCTGTAAGTCAGCTCCGTCTTCAACCTGTCCTTCGAAGGAGTCAATTGCCAATACCCCGTGTTCAATTCGACTCTCACGACATTGTCTATTTTCGGCGGCCCCATTTCGTTCGCGGTCTCCCAGCTCAGTCTGTAGCCGGTTCCGGAGGGTGTATTGAACGAGGTCGTGACAAACGACAGCGTGTAGTCGCGATCTGTAACAAACGGAGGCTTGATTCGCTGGTAAAAGAAGGTCTTTCCATTTGATCTCTTAAGGACTTCCACCTCCCTCACGTAAGGCATGTAATCCTCTGCCGAATTGATGTCCTCGAGGATCCTCTTAACTACGCTGACAGGGGCATCGATCATTCCTTTGACGAGATACTCTGAAAGACCGGTGCGGCCGTCCTTTCTCTCCGCGATTGTCACATCCTTGGTCGAACCAAGGTTGTTCCATCCTTCTCCGTTTGCTGGACCGCAAAGAAATGTGAGCAGGGCAACAAAAACGCCCGTGAGATTGAGTCTCATGGGTGAATTTTAGATCTGCGGCGAAAGAACATCGAGCATGATTCCACGAAATTGTTCGCTCCGGTGGCGATTGAGCACAAATGTTTCGGATTCGTGACATTTTGGCCAAAATGCTTACCTTTATTTGCTAATGCACACGCTTGGAGTCGATCTCGCAGAAGAAATCCTGGAATTAAAGCGCGAACGGAACGCGGTGATCCTCGCGCACAATTACCAGGTTAAAGAAATTCAGGACGTGGCCGATTTCGTCGGCGATTCCCTCGGTTTGAGCTACAAGGCGGCCGAGACCGACGCCGACGTGATCGCCTTTTGCGGAGTGCATTTCATGGCGGAAACGGCCAAGATTGTGAATCCGGATAAGACCGTGCTGATTCCGGACCTGGACGCCGGTTGCTCGCTTTCGGAGTCTTGCCCGCCGGAAAAGCTCGAAGCGTATCTGAAGGCAAACGCGGACAGAAACTTCTACGTAATCGCCTACATCAACTGCAGTGCCGGGGTAAAGGCCCTTTCTGACGTAATTTGCACGAGTGGCAATGCAATGAAAATTGTGGAGGCGGCCCCAAAAGATCGTGAAATTCTCTTCGTGCCTGACCAGAATCTTGGCTCGTGGGTGATAGAAAAAACGAGGCGCAAGATGGAGCTCTGGAAGGGCAATTGTTACGTTCACGTCGAGTTCACGCGAAACAGCATCGAGATTATCAAGAAACAATTTCCCGAAGCAAAGGTCGTGGCGCATCCCGAATGCACTTTCGCGGTGCGATTGCTCGCGGATGAAGTCTGCTCGACCGAAAAGATGATCGGATATTGCCGCAACTCCGAAGCGCAGGACTTCATCATTGTGACCGAGTCGGGCATGCTGAACCGGCTGCGCCGTGAGGTCGCGGGTAAGAACTTCATCCCGGGACCAACCGATGCCTGTGCTTGTGCAGACTGTCGTTTCATGAAAATGAATACCCTTGAGAAGCTGCACGATGCGTTACTGAATCTCGAACCGGCGATTGAAATGCCGGAGGAACTGCGTGTGCGGGCGGAACTGCCGATCCGGCGCATGCTCGAGTTGAGTGCCTAGCCAGGTAATGACCTGGCCGGAGATCGCCCCGATTGTAATTCCTGCGGCTGCTTTTGTGGCGGGTGCGTTCGCGGCATTTGTTTTACTGAGGCAACGCATGGAGCTCGAATTGGTGCGGAAGGATGCGTTTCTGTCTGCCGTACAATCGACCGCTTCTCGTGTACCGGATCTCGAGGAACGTCTGGACCGGCTGCAGGCTGATGAGGTGGATTTGAAATCAATCATCTCATCGCTCGAAACGCGTCTGCAGGACGAGCGAGCGGCGACCGGCGAAAAATTGGCGTTGATGGATGAGGCCAGGGAACGGTTCGCCGCCGCGTTTCAGGCGCTGTCGGGCGAAGCGCTGCGCCGCAACAATCAGTCGTTCCTGGAACTCGCGAACGAAACACTTTCGAGATATCACGAGGGAGCGAAGCTGGATCTCGTCCGGCGAGAAGAAGCGATCGGGCAACTCATGGCTCCGCTGCGAGAGTCGCTTGGAAGGGTCGACAATACGATACAGGACCTGGAAAAAGTGCGCATCGGAGCATACGAATCGGTCACCGAACAGATCCGGACGATGTCGACGACCCAACGGCAGCTGTTCTCGGAAACAGCGAACCTCGTGCAAGCGCTTCGTTCACCCGTGACGCGTGGTCGCTGGGGGGAAATTCAGCTCCGCCGTGTCGTGGAGATGGCTGGAATGGTGGATCATTGCGATTTCTTTGAGCAGTTATCTGTCGCGAACGACGACGGCCGATTTCGACCTGATCTCCTCGTCCGCCTACCTGCCGGCAAAAATGTGGTCGTCGACGCGAAGGCACCTATGGAAGCTTATCTCGACGCGATCGAAAAGGGCGATGCCGACGAACGAACAAAACACTTTTGCCGACATGCGCAGCACGTTCGCACCCATATCGAACTATTGGCCCGGAAGGCCTACTGGGATCAGTTTGAAGAATCCCCGGAGTTCGTGGTTCTCTTCCTCCCTGGCGAGCCGTTCTTCTCGGCGGCGCTTGAACACGACCCCGCTTTAATCGAGTTTGGGGCCGATCGTCGCGTGATACTCGCGACGCCCACGACATTGATCGCGCTGCTTCGGGCAGTTTTTCACGGTTGGAAGCAGGAACGTTTGACTCAGAATGCGAAGGAGATAAGTGATCTTGGGCGCGAACTCTTTAAGAGGCTTGCGGATATGGGCAATCACATTGATAAGCTGGGTCGAAGTCTCGGCAGTGCGGTCGATAGTTACAATCGTGCGGTAGGTTCATTGGAGACACGCGTCATGGTAACCGCGCGCAAACTGCGACAGCTTGAAGCTGCACCCGAAGGAATCGAGATCCCTTCACTGCCACCGCTCGAACAAACGCCGCGGCCCGTCACCGAAACGGCAGAAGAGGATAGGGGTGGATAGAGGAGGGGCGGTTGGTGCATGTGCCGCTGTTGTGCTACGCTTCTCATCATGCCGACAACCGAGACGATCGATCCGAACATCACGATGGCGACGCTGCTGGAACAATATCCCGGGGCACAGCGCGCGTTGTTTCGAAAATATCATATCGGGGGGTGCGCGAGCTGCGGTTTTCAGCCAACCGAGACGCTAGCGAACGTGTGCTCGCGTAACGAAAACGTATCGGTGGAAGACGCGATTCAGCAGATCCTGACGAGTCACGAGCAGGAGCAGGCTATGATGATTTCTCCGTCCGAACTAGCCAGGAAACGTGCGGAAGATTCGGCTTTGAAATTCATCGACATTCGAACCCGCGAAGAATTTGAAGCCGTAAGAATTGAGGGATCGACGCTGTTTACTCAAGAACTGATGCAGGAAGCACTGCTGAAATGGGATCGAACGCAGCCGGTTGTCATTGTGGATCACCAGGGAACCCGGGCTGTGGATGCGGCGTCCTATTTTATCGGACACGAGTTCAAAGACATCAAAGCGTTGCGAGGTGGCATCGATGCCTGGAGCCTGGAAGTGGATCCGGATCTGCCCCGTTATCATCTAGAATAGACGGACCCGATACCGGATCTCGCAGAAGGATCTCATTTATGAGTCACGACCATTCAATACAGCAGAAAGTCGAGGAAGCGATTCGCAATCCGAAGAACCTTGGCGAAATGGAAGGCGCCGACGCAATTGGCACAGTTGGAAGTCCGGACTGCGGCGACATGCTTCGGATGTGGGTGAAGTTTAAAGACGATGGCGGCCGCCGCGTAATCGACAAAGCATCGTTCCAGACGTTCGGATGCGAGACGGCGATTGCAGTAGCGAGCCTGGCCACTGAATTGATCGCCGGAAAAACGGTGGATGAGGCGCTGGCACTGTCGGATGAAGACCTTTCATCTCCGCTGGGCCCATTGCCGCCAATGAAGATACATTGCGCACAGCTTGTCGAGGGAGCACTGCGTTCAGCCCTCTCGGGCGGCAATCCGGCGGTCGCGCCCGGCGGAAATGTTCCACCTGCCGCGACCCAGGCTCCGAGCCTTGCCCAACAATTTCAATCGCCGACGGGAGAGTCGAAAAAGGTGAAAGTCGTACTCGACACGCAGTCCAATAAATAGGTCACTCCCGAAAAATCTTTCGGCTAGCTTATTGTTTTTTAATATGCACGAACACACGGAACTCAGACTGTCCAGGGAAGTCCCCGCCATCCAGATTCCAAGCGGTGACAAAATCGTATTGCAAGAAGGTGCCCCGGTAATCATCACGCAATCTCTTGGAGGAAGTTACACCGTTGCGACCGAGACGGGACTCGCTCGGATTGACGCAGCCAATGCAGACGCGCTCGGCCTGGAAAAACCTGTCGATGCGGAAGCAGACCTTACGGGTCCTGTGGATGAAGAGGCCGTTTGGGAAGTCTTGAGAACCTGTTACGACCCCGAAATTCCGGTGAATATCGTCGACCTGGGTCTGGTTTATGATTGCACCGTGTTGCCGCAGCCCGATCGCGGGGTCAGCGTTAGCGTGAAAATGACGCTAACGGCTCCCGGTTGCGGAATGGGGCCTGCAATCGCGGCGGATGCAGAGTCGAGAATTCTCGCGCTCGATGGCGTAGACGACGCAACCGTAGAGGTTGTATGGGACCCACCGTGGAACCAGGAAATGATCAGCGAGGCCGGGAAGATGAAGCTCGGCATGATTTGATCTTCGATCAATCCAAATAAAAACCCGCGCTCCGGTTCTGAGGCAGTGGTAATCCTGGGAGGCTTGTCAGGCTTCGGGTTCCACGACAATCTGAATCATGGGCTTGTTTACCACGTCCACCTGCGTACCCCGACCGACAGTGTCGAAAAGGTGGATCACGTCCCGAGACCTCATGCGGATGCATCCGAAACTGGCAGGCTTGCCGATGTTTCGCTCCTCCGGCGTTCCGTGTATGTAAATGTAACGACTGAAGGCGTTTCTGTTTTTTGGTTCCACGCCTTTCAGCCAGAGTATCCGCGTCACAATTGGATCGCGACCCGGCGCATCAGGACGCAAGATTTCGCCGGTAAGGCGACGATCCTTAAAGACAGCTCCAAGGGGAGCTCCGCCACCGATCTTTTTCTTTATCTCCATTTGTCCCAGTGGAGTTCCATTACTTCCCGGTTGGTCGCTAAGTGCGAATTTCGAAGTGGAAACCTGGTATTCAGCGATTGGTGTGCCCTTAAAAAACAAGCGCATCTGCTGATCGGGCACGCTGATTACGATACGATGATCGCGGTCCTTTGTTGCGCAGGAGGATAGTCCGAACGCCATTACGGACGAGGCGAATATAAAAAGAAGTCGGCTGGCGATTGAATCCATCGGAAGATCAAACACGTAGCAGCTCCTGAATAAAATGGCGATTCATACGCTTCACACACGGCAAATCATTCCCGCCTCCAGCGCTGAGTGTTGGCAATTTTTTTCCGACCCGCGAAACCTTGCCCGGATCACCCCAGAGAAACTGAGCTTCGAGATTCTCAGCGAAGTGCCCAAACGAATCTATCCGGGCTTAATGATTCGATACCGCGTTCGACCGCTATTCGGATTTCCGCTGATCTGGCTAACCGAAATTACTCATGTGCAAGAACCAGAAATTTTCGTCGACGAACAGCGCTGTGGCCCGTATCGGATCTGGCATCATGAGCATCATTTCACACAACTGGAAAATGGACAGACCGAAATGACTGATGCGGTAACGTATCAGCTTCTGCTGACGCCGCTCAGCGAAATTTTGCACCGTCCTCTTGTGAGAAAGGAACTCAATCAGATTTTTTCGTATCGGGAAAAAGCGGTTCGGAAATTCTTCGGGGCTGAAGCCTGAAAGGTCTTTTTTGCATGTTAAGAATAAGACATGATCAAGACACTAGTAGTTCTCAAAGGTTGCTTGCGTTTTTTCGGCGTTCTCGGAGCGCCGCGAAGAAGCTATGAATCGCAGTCGATGAACGCCGCTACTTCGGATGATTTATTGCAATGGCGATGGAACGGGATTTCGCTTTGACTGGAGCGATTTTCGGAAATTCCTTCCGATTCCAGGCGAGACGTTGCTCATCCTCCATGACTTGACAGCCGGGCGCAGCAGTCCGTTCTGCGCATCGAAAATGTCGCGTTCGGCCCCCTCTTGGATTCTGACTTAACCTGCAATCCGAAGCAACAGGCGGGACAGGGGAGTAAAGAATGTTCCAGGTCGCGCCAGCAAAAAATCCAATTACAAGATCTATGAGCACGAGAATCGGTGTTCTGAGCGAAGCATTCATGTCGCGCGTAAATGTGGCGCTTGAAGCGGCGATGTGCCGGTTTCTGGGACGATAGGGATTTTGGCCAAACTACCTGCCTATGCCCGCAAGAGTTTTGTCTCCGATTTTAGAAGTACGTGTCGCCGTGTGAATAGGGCGGAGCGCAACAGCAGAGAAATCGCAGAGGTTCCCGAGCCAGGATCGTGTGCTTTGTCCCGGGCGGGATAAGAATGGCATCGCCTGGACCGACATCGCGTTGCTTTCCGTCGAGCTCGATCATTCCGGAGCCTTCAAGGAGAAAGTATAGTTCTTCGGTAAGCTTGTGATAATGGCGCTCCGTCGCGGCGCCGGCTGGAAGATTCGCTTCAGCGAGGCTCTGGTTCTCCACGGGGGCGTTAGTTCTGTCGAGAATACTTCGAATGGTGGAGCCGTCCTTTGTCGTGAATGGTTTTTGATTTTCGAGGTTTTGAACGATCATCTTCGACAAAACTCGATCCACGGTTGCCAAAAGTCGACCTTGATCGGCATACATTGCATTTGATTGGCCCGAATGGTTACATGCGACTCGAATACCACGTTTTCTGACTTGAAATGGAACAAACTGTACTGATCACGGGCGCTTCTGCAGGACTGGGAGAAGAATTTGCGCGTCAGCTCGCACGCCGTGGAGGAACGTTGGTTTTGGTGGCGAGGCGGCTGGACAACCTGGAGAGCCTTAGAACGGAACTAACCGCGCAATATCCCGACCTGGTGGTTTATTGCGTTCAAGCCGACCTGGCTCGAAGTGAAGAGGTGAATCGGGTTTGCACCTGGATTCGTGATATGGGGTTGGAAATTTCATTGCTCGTCAACAATGCCGGGCTTGGCGATCACGGGATTTTCGAGGAAAGCGACTGGCAGCGAGTCCGATCGATGATTAATGTAAATATCGCTGCGCTCACTCGACTCATGCTGTTCATTATTCCTGGAATGAAAGATCGAGGCTCCGGAGCAATTCTTAATGTCTCATCGGTAGCCGGGATGGTTCCGATTACGAAAATGGCTGTGTATGCTGCGACTAAAGCTTACGTTACAAGCCTTTCCGAAGCGGTGAGGGCCGAGCTGCGAGGCACTGGCGTTACGGTGACTACACTCTGTCCAGGGCCGGTAGAGACGGAGTTTGGTGATGTTGCTGAGAGGAAGGATTCGCCGGATCGCCTGGAAGCGCCTGAATTTTTCAAATTGAGCAGGCAACGTGTCGTACGTGAGGCTTTGGATGGCGTCGATCGCGATCGACCGCGGGTGATACCAGGTTACCTGGTCGCCGCCGCGATGATTTTCCTTTCTTCGCTTCCGCTTCTTCTTATCCGGATGATCCTTGCCCGTCGTTGAACAACTAACACAACCCTCTGCAAAATTTTTCTATGTTGGATATAACCCGAATCTATTACGTAATCTTTGGAATTCTCGCAGCCATTGGAGGAATCATCGGCTATGTGAGAGCAGGTAGTAAGGCGTCCATCATCGCTGGCGTCATCTCCGGCATTCTTCTCTGCGTTGCAGCATTTCTGCTTCGCAGCCATTTCAGCTACGGCTTCGTCGGGGGATTGATCGTTTCCGTGCTCCTTGCCTTGAGATTCGTGCCGGCATTCATCTCCAAGGGCGGTTTTATGCCGGCCGGGCTCATGTCGATCCTGAGTGTCGTCGCGATCGCCCTCACGTTGTTGTGCTGGTACAAACGTTGATCGCGGACTGAGCGAGATGATTGGCTCAAGATTTTCGTGTCTTGCGGTCTGCTCTGCTGCAGCACTTTTGGGAGCCGGATGCGACAATCAAATAAAACGTACACCGACCGCCCAAGAAAGCCCGCCGCAATCTCCCGGCAAGATAGCGGTGTCGACACCTGAGCCAACGCCAACGCCTGAGCCTACACCCACACCGTCGCCGACTCCGATTATCGTGCCATATGAGAAACTCGAAACGGCAAAATTGTACAATGGCATCAAGCTGAAGACGTCGCTCGAGATGGTCCAGGGCGCTTTTGCCTCAGGCGAGCGCAAGACAGCCGATAGTTACGTGATTGAGCTTGAGCTCAAAGTCCGGGTACCGAAGGCGAGTATCACTCCCGAACAGCTGAACTTGAATACGCCAGGACTTTCCGACGTGCTTCCGGGGCTCGGTCTGCTTCTCGACGGCGCCACAGTGTCTCCGATTTTCGATGAGATCTACCGGCTGAAGCTGACGCGGCTCGAGCAGCATCTTCCTCGCCTTCATCGCCTGTTGAGTCGCCATAATTTTTATGACATGGAGACAGCTATCGAACTCGAGCATCCGGACACCAAGCGAAAAATGCTCCTCGTGCAGGCAGATATGGATGTGGATATGGATGGAACCGACAGCGATCGCATGTCGTACGTCGACGGGTCCATTCCCAATTTTCAGCCAATGACGAGCTACGCATGGGATAAGCAAACGACTATCCCCAACCCATTCCACAAAAGAAGCGCGGACGAATTAAAGAAGGTGCTTGACCGGTACGCCGTCAAGGGCCTTAGCACCGAAGAGAACCAGGAGCTTCGTCGCAGAATCAACGATCTGCAATATGAAGTCAGCCGACTCGAAAAAAAAAGCTTTCTCGTCTCGGAGACGGATCCCTACGTAGTCATCCCCTTATCTCTGTTCGATATGAAGGATTACCCCTTTGAGCCTAAGCTGGGAGATTTCTGCGTCGTAGTGTACGGAGACACGCTTTATCCGTCGATTGTGGGCGATGTCGGACCGACGTTCAAGGCGGGAGAAGCATCACTGCGAATGGCGAAGGAAATTAATAGCCGCGCAACCGCGTACAACCGACCCGTTAGCGATCTCACGGTCACATATTTGTTTTTTCCGGGAACGGCGGATAAACCTTTCGGTCCACCGGATCTCGCGCGTTGGCGGGCGCGGTGCGAAGAGTTGCTCAACGAGATTGGGGGCTACAATGGCAAATTGGTCGAGTGGAAGGACCTGACATATCCACGCCCAACCCCGATCCCCATTGCCACACCGACGCCGTCGGCGACTTTGACTCCTTCGCTCACGGAACCGCCGGACCAAACCCCGTCGGCGACTGCATCACCGACTCCGACAGCTACTAGTGCGGCTCAATCTCCAGGCAAATAATGCGGTTTCATTACGTGTCCCTGAGACACGCTCAATGGCGCAGGGCCTCAAGGTGTTGAGTTTTATTCAAATGCCGCGCTGAACGAACGGCTTACCACATGGGCGGCATCCAGCACGGAGAACGCACGACCAGCCTCGATTGCAACGCTCGTCATATGGACCCCCGCGATCCCGCATGGCGTAATGGATTGAAACGGAGAAAGATCTCCGGAAACATTCAGCGCGAATCCGTGCATGCTTACCCAGAACTTCACCCCAACCCCGATCGAAGCGATTTTTCGGTCATCCACCCAGACTCCGGTAAGCCCTTCGCGGCGGTTCGCAGCGACACCCAAAGCCGCGAGTGCATCGATCAACATATTTTCGAGCTTTCGTAGATAAGCTCGCACGTCCCCTCCGTGACTACGCAAATCAAGGATCGGATATCCTACCAGCTGCCCGGGACCGTGATACGTCGCCTGCCCACCGCGATTAACCTCCACGACGGGGTGAGCTAGTGAGGCAATGTCGCCAAGGCTCGAATGGTTCCGTGTCCGTCCTATCGTGTAAACCGGTTCATGCTCGAGCAGCAGCATGGAATCTCCCGTTTCACCTCGGCAGCGGGCGGCATGGAGCTGCTCCTGCCTGTCCAGTGCGTTTGTGTAAGATACATGTCCTAACCAGTGGATTGGCACGCTCATATCTGCGGAGGAATTGCCAGCCCGGAGTGACTGCACTGAAGATGGGTAAGCCCGATGGCAAGCGCGTCTGCCGCATCCGCCTCGGGTGTTTCGGTAAGTTCCAAAAGCGCCCGCACCATGAATGCCACCTGATGCTTCTGCGCTCCGCCTCTTCCTACCACGGCCTGCTTCACCCGGCGCGGCGCGTATTCATGCGTCGCTACGCCGCGCTCGGCCATGGCAAGCAATGCCGCTCCACGCGCTGCGCCCATGGTTATCGCCGTCCGGTGGCTCTGCACATAAATTACACCCTCAAAGGCCGCACAGTTCGGCTCGAACTTCAATATTAGCTCTGTCAGTCGGTCATGGATTCTCACGAGACAGGAGGAAATACGAAGTGAGTTCGCATTTCGAATGTTGCCATAACTGAGTGCTCGAATTTTGCCGAGTTCCGCTTTTTCCAGGACTGCATATCCCGTGCTGCGGAGGGACGGATCGACGGCAAGAACTCGGCTGGAACCGGAGTATAACATGAATGATTCTGCGCAGGCTAGCGCGCTAACGTCTCTTCTCAATCGCGAAACGTCCGATGCGAGCCGGTTTCGCGATAAATGCATGTATGAGAACATTTATCAAAATCCTCGATGCAATTGTAATTGGTGTTGCAATTGCCGCTTCCTCGGTTGCCACCGCCCGAGCGGACAGTGACGTCACGACCGCGATCGCTGTTCTGCATCCCACCGAAGGAAGCAAAGTTCACGGTATCGTAACATTCACAAAGACGGACGACCTCGTAAAAGTAACGGGCGAAATCAGCGGGCTGGCGCCCGGTCTGCACGGTTTTCATATTCATGAATTTGGCGATTGCAGCGCTTCGGACGGCAAATCTGCGGGCGGGCATTTCAATCCTACCGGCGTAGAACATGGCGGCCCCGATTCGCAGAAGCATCACGTCGGCGATCTTGGAAATATTGAGGCAAACGGCGAAGGGGTTGCCACCGTCAACGTGACATCTGAACTGATCGAGTTCGACGGTGACAATTCGATCCTCGGTCGGGGTTTGATCGTCCACGCCGGGCAGGATGATCTTAAATCTCAACCTTCTGGTAATGCCGGCGGACGCGTCGCCTGCGGGGTAATCGGCGTCGCAAATACCAGCGAGTGAGCACAATCATCATTTCTTTTTAGAGCGGACCGGAGTTATACCCCGGTCCGCTTTTCCCCCAAATTTGTATCGGTCTAGTGGTCCTCCGCGGTAACACTGCAGACTTCTTCGAGGGTCGTAATTCCCTCCCTCGCTTTGTCGATTCCGACCATTCGAAGAGTCCGCATTCCTTCCGCTATCGCTTGATTCTTGATTACAGCCGCGGAAGCACGCTTGATGATCAATCGACGGATCGATTCGGTGATGGGCAGTACTTCGATGACAGCCGCTCGACCGCCATATCCGCGCCGTTTGCAACGATCGCAACCAGCACCCTTGTAGAAAACTGTGCCGTCGTCCTCGATGCCGAGCGTGGCAAGCAGAGCGGGATCAGGGATTTCCTCTTCCTTGCAGTTTGGGCAAATACGGCGAACAAGGCGTTGAGCGCAGGTGAGAATGACAGAACTGGAGATGAGAAAGGGCTCAATACCCATGTCATCGAGCCGGCTGATCGCGCCTGCCGCGTCGTTCGTGTGAAGCGTCGACAAAACCTGGTGACCCGTAAGCGCCGCTTTCACAGCGATATCGGCGGTTTCGTTGTCTCGAATTTCGCCGATCATTACGATGTCCGGATCTTGACGCAAAATGGATCGAAGGGCTTCGGCAAAACCAAGACCAATCTCGCTCTTTACAGCGACCTGATTGATGCCGACAAGCTGGTATTCCACCGGATCCTCGACCGTCACAATGTTATAATTTGGAGCATTGAGTTCCTGAAGAGCTGAATAAAGCGTCGTGGTTTTACCTGAACCAGTCGGTCCCGTCACGAGGATCATGCCATGCGGGGCGTCAATGGCTGCCTTGAAACGATTGACGGTATGCTCATCCATGCCGAGCTGGTCGATGCTTGCGGAGAGAGAACTTTTGTCGAGCAGACGGATGACGATTTTCTCTCCGTAGACAGTCGGTAGAATGGAAATACGAAGATCGATTTCCTTTCCGGACACACGGATACGAAATCGGCCGTCCTGCGGAAGCCGTCGCTCGGCGATATCAAGGCCGGCAAGAATTTTGATGCGGGAGGCAATCGGAAGTTGTAGTGCTTTCGGCGGAGATGTTGCTTCGACGAGGTTTCCGTCCACGCGATAACGCAGGACGAGGTTTCGTTCAAAGGGCTCAATGTGGATGTCGGACGCCTTTTCCTTGAGTGCCTGGACTAGAATCAGATTGACGATTTTGATGACCGGGGCGTCTGCACTCTCATGAGCCAATTGGTCGAGGTCTATGTCTTCTTTCTTCTGCGCGACCTCCTGGACATCGGCTGAATTCGCGGCGTCCTTCAGTACCTGGTCCATTGTCGCTGAAGCGCTGTGCACTCCACTGAGTGCTTCGTTCACGCTGCGCTCGGTCGTGATCATCGGCACGATCTCAAGCTTGGTGCGCTGACGCAGGTCGTCGATGGCCAGAACATTCAGTGGGTCTGCCATCGCAACGAAAAGTTTGTTCCTCAGACGACACACCGGCGCGAGTTTGTAGGATTTCGCCATCTCCTTCGGCACCATCTCGAGGATTTCTTCGGGTATATTGACCCTGGAAAGATTGATCGGCGGAGTGTCCAGGCATCGGCCGATACTTATCACCATATCTTGCTCGGTGACAAAATGCCGGTCGGTAAGAAGCTTTAAGAGGCGGCCTCCCTGCTTTTGCTGAAGATCCATCGCATCTTGGAGCTGAGATGGGAGGAGTAGCCCGTCCTCAATCAGCATGTCTGCGATGCGTTCACCAAATGACTTGATACTCATGAATGAGGGTTGCGGGAGGCTGGCGGGACCAAGAGTTATTGTTCCGCGATTTTGTAAACACTGCTTAGGACCTTCTTAATTGCGTCTGGGGAGGCCAGATGCCACTGAATGTTGTAGTCGAAGAGTTGCTGGACGGCTTCCTTTCCGACGACGTCGAATGGATTTGCCATTGCGATCATGACTGTGCGGCTCATCAGGTCGAACGGCACGATCAGCCGGCCCATCGTCAGAGATTCCGGCAACATTTTGACGATCTGACGGTCGATATCGTAGTATTCGAGCGGTATGTAAGCGAACTTCGTTCCGTCGAGGATCCCAATCAAGACATCTTCCAGTTCGGCAGTATTCGTGTCTACAATTTCTCCGATTAATGACGCTGAAATCGCGCTGCTTTCGGCATCAGCGTTGATCTTACGGATATGCTCTAACGAGCTATTCACGACATTTTCGGGAGCAATGCGATGCCGGATGAGAAAGTTTGCCAGGGAATCGTTTCCATCATCCTCGAAATCCAGGTTCCGAGTCTCGCCCATCACCTGCTGTGTTGCGTCCGTCGCAATCAAGCCTGTGTCGAATTGGTCCGGTGCTCCCAAGTCAAAATCAATGCGGAAATCTTCAGTAGTGGAGCCACTATTTGATCTACGAGGATCGTTTGCCCCGTTCTGCGCAAGCTTCGCTTCGACATCCCCGAGCAGTGCAAAAATTTCCGGATTATTGGGGTCGTTCTGAAGAATACCTTCATACTCCAGAACCGCGGAAGAATACTGCCCAAGCGATACGTAAGTTTCCGCCAGCCGCCGAGAAACGTTTATGACGTCTGAATGCCGATCGAGTTTCCGGTAAGAGTCTTTCAAGACTTCCAGCGAATCAACGTCATTCGTATTCGCTTGTGTGATGACCTCGAACATCTCGATCACCTGCTGAATCTGCTCGCGTTCTTCGTCTGAAATCTGCGTGGAGGTCCCGGAACTCATGATATTCGCAGTCTGAATCGCAGCTAAAAGCATGCCCTTATCGCCAGAGCTGCGAAATTCGGGATAGGCGAGGCTCCCCCCCTTGTGTTTTTTATTAATCGAACCGGGGATTATCCACCGATTTTTTATCTGTTTTTGCCCGCCGAAGTGCCGAAGGTTCCTTGCGATGTCGGAATGGTCCTTCCACTGACACCCACTATTTCGTGGAAGAATCTATACCACTGCCGCTTTCGATGCACGCTTGCGGCTATTTGCATCTAGAATCTTCTTCCGAATTCGCAGCGAAGCTGGTGTCGCTTCGACATATTCATCCGGTCCGATGTATTCAATCGCCCGCTCAAGCGTCATGCGAATCGGCGGCTCGAGCATGATGCCTTTGCCATCGCCCTGGCTTCGCATGTTTGTGAGATGCTTCATCTTGCACGGGTTGACTGGCAGATCGTCCTGACGCGAGTTTTCGCCCACGACCATGCCGCCAAAGACTTCGTCCTGTGGTCCAATGAAAAGCCGACCGCGCAGTTGAATATTATTGAGTGCATAAGCGGTGGCGACACCGCTCTCCATCGAAACAAGTGCGCCGCTATTACGGCCGGGAATTTCGCCTTTGTAAGGGGCGTATTTCTTGAACAAATGACTCATGATTCCATGGCCGCGCGTCGTGTTGATAAGGTCGGACTCGAAACCGATTAATCCGCGCGTCGGAATTACCGCCTTAATGAGCACCGTTGCAGTTTGGTGCTCCATCTCCGTGATTTCCGCTTTTCGAGCTGCCAGAGACTGCAGGATATCGCCCACATTCTCATTTGGGACATCTACTTCGAGCGCCTCAATTGGCTCCAGAATCTCGCCATTTTCGCGCTTAACAATGACCTCCGGGCGTGACACCAGGCATTCATAGCCCTCGCGCCGCATTTGCTCAACGAGCACTGCGATCTGCATTTCCCCACGGGCACTCACCAAAAAAGAACCGGCCGTCTCCGTTTCTTCCACTTCCAGCGAGACGTTGATTCTGGTCTCACGAATGAGGCGCTCTTTGATATGGCGCGCAGTGAGAAATTTTCCATCGCGCCCTGCCATCGGTCCGTCATTAACCATTATGCCCATCTTGATAGTCGGCGGATCGATGGCGACAAAAGAGAGGGCGTGACGTTCCTCCGTGTCTGTGAATGTTTCGCCGATGTAAATTTCCTCGAAACCGCAGAGACCGACGATATCTCCGGCGGAGGCGTGCTTTACCTCGATTTTCTGAAGTCCGGCATGACTGAGAAGCGCCGTAACATTGGTTCGCTCTCGCCGGCCATTCTTGTGGATGCACACAATCGAGTCACCTACGGCGACGCGTCCGCTTACAATGCGGCCATAAGCGATCCGGCCGAGGTAATCACTGTAATCGAGATTTGAAATGAGCATTTGGAAATGGGGTTCTACGGCTTCCTTTGGAGCCGGGATTTCTCGAATGATCGCCTCGAAGAGCGGCTCCATATTCGAGCTGCTTTCGTGAATTTCTCGCATTGCAAAACCTTCCTTCGCGCTGGTGTAAACAACCGGGAAGTCGAGTTGCGCATCGCTCGCGTCAAGCTCGATAAAGAGGTCAAATACCATATCAAGTACCTTGTGCGGACGGGCATTCTCGCGGTCGATCTTATTGATAACCACAATTGGCTTTGCTCCGTTCTCAAGCGCCTTGCGGAGCACAAATTTCGTTTGCGCCTGCGGCCCGTCGTGCGCATCAACCACCAGCAGCGCACCGTCGACCATCTTCATGATTCTCTCAACTTCACCGCCGAAATCGGCATGGCCAGGAGTATCGACAACGTTAATGCGGTAATCCCGGTAGCGAAAGGCAGCATTCTTCGCGCGAATAGTGATTCCTTTTTCGCGTTCGAGATCCATCGAATCCATCATGCGCTCTTCCGTTCGTTGATTTTCGCGGAACGTGCCGGATTGCCGCAGAAGCTGATCGACGAGCGTGGTCTTTCCGTGGTCGACGTGTGCGATTATGGCTATGTTGCGTATATGTTCCATATCAGGGAAAAAAGGAGCGCGGAATGTTGGGCGGCAAAAAAGGAGGCAACGAGGCAATCGCCGAACCGATCATCCGCAAATCAGAATGACGGAAATTTTGTGCGATGGGCGTTCCCTCTCACAGGTCAATATCCGAAACAGAGTAATGCGTAATAAGCCGTGCTGACGTCTTCATTAATCGGCACTTATATTCCACGGCTCTTCGACACGCTTTCATTTTTGGTCATGGTTTCTTCAGCTCGCTTTGTTTTGCTTACACATTCAAATACCACGATCGCCGCTTTCTGCTGAAGAATCCGATCAAAGAATGCCGCTCGTAGCATCAAGCGCAGCCTGGATCCCCGCGAAACTCACTAATTCCAATGGAGGCGCACTCGCCGAGAGGCAAAAACCCGCCTTCGGCGGCTCGAAAGCCGTGATAGAGTGTGTGGGCTCATACTCTTTACGGCTTCAGAGGGGCAATCCGGCCTCGTTCTAATAGCCTCGCTCAGTAATTCAGGCGGCGGCGGGCCCAGAGTCGCAGGTTTTTCTTCTTAGCGCGAAGCAGCGCCGATTCCGAAGCTGGAAGGCTGACTCCCGGATTTTTTCCGGTAGTCGAGAATACGGGGAGGCGCATCGGATCGAGCTGCTTTTCAACAGCGAGGAGAGTCGCCGCATTGATTTCAATTCTTCTCAGTTTTCGCCGCTGGCGACGGTCAATTCGGACGTCCGAGATAGAAGCGCTGAATCTCCGCATTTTTGTCTCCGCGTCCGGTGACGATTCGAGTATACTCAGCAGCAGTTTGCTGGTTTGTTTTTCCAGGTCCGCCGGGGCGAACACTGAAGATGTGGGGAGCAAATTGGATTTCATATAAAAAAGGGGAGGGGACTATGGTCGAATTGCTCCAGCCGTCAAACGTTCGATCGCGCATTGATCGAAAATCAGCCGCTACCGAACTGGCATTTTCCCTGCTTGCGGTGGCCTCTGATGAAACGACAAAGCAATGCGGTCAAACGGCGGAAGATGGCTTTGCGGTGGCTGAAAAGTACCAGGGGACGCCGGGTCGGGCTGATCATTCCAAACTGAAATCTCGCCGGGAGCCCCTTTTCCCGCGGCAGAAGTGTTCACGCGCTGATGAACGAAGCAAAGACTTACGCCTGCGTGACCGGCAAGCCGGTGAACATGGAGGGGATTGCCGGACGCCGTGAGGCGACCGGACGTGGGGTTTACTTTGGGGTGCGTGCCTGCCTTGATAATGAGGAGGATATACGGCCGCTTGGATTAAATCCGGGAATTGCCGGGAAACGCGTGATCGTTCAAGGGTTCGGCAATGTCGGCTATCATGCGGCTTATTCTCTGGCGAGGTACGGGGGTGCACTGATTATCGGGATCGCTGAGCGTGAAGGCGGCATTTTCAATCCAGGCGGTTTCGACGTGGAGGCTGTTGCTCGTTTTCAGGAGGCGACGGGCTCAATCGTTGGATTTCCCGAAGCAGAGACAATCGATAACTCGAAGGAGGTTGCAGCCAAAGCGGGATTGTCAGAAGGCAGACGACCGGCGTTGCAAAGACGACTTTCAGCGCGAGTTGGTCGTCCGCTCCATAGTGTTTCGCCACCACGATGGTCATCATCGCGGCATGCATGGCCGCCTTGACAACGATAACGCGTTTCAATTCGACTGAGCAGGGGAGAAAACGCGCCAGCAACAGTTAAATCATTGGAAGGGCCACCAACCGGATCAGACACGATCCTGTGGCCGGCCAGGCAAAATGATTCGCCTTGAGGCGGAAAATCCAGTCCGCCGCTGTAGCTCCAGTCAAGATCAAGGACAATGGGATGACACTCTGTCCCAGCATGTGAATCGCGTTGTGGACAAAAGTCGGCATCAACCGGGCGCCGCCGACGAGATTCAGCGAAACGCCTGCAATGACCGCCACGACCGGGGTATTCAGCATGCGGAACCAGCTTCCAGTGCTACCACGTCCGCGCAGAATGATCGCGCCGAAAGAAATGGTCCGAAGCAATCACGACCCCCCGGGCGATACAACAACACGCTCGATTTGTAACGATGAAGAGGAGAGCCCGATGAAACAGGCATTCAAGATTTGCAGGGAAACCATTAACGAGTTTTTCGAAGACAAGTGTATGCGCCTCGCCGCAGCCCTTGCCTACTACTCGATATTCTCGATTGCTCCTCTTTTGTTGATTATTATCTCAGTTGTCGGTTTGATCTATGGCCCCGAGGCGGTAAAGGGTGAACTCGACCAACAGATCGAGGAAGTCGTCGGTGCGGAAAGTGCGGAGGTCGTGCAGTCCATGCTCGCGAGCACTGTGAAAAAAGAGAACTCCTGGCTCGCGGTCGCCCTCGGATCGGCCACGGTTCTTTTTGGTGCATCCGGCGTGTTCGCGCAGCTCAAGGATGCGCTGAATACCGTCTGGAACATTCGCTTGAAGCCGAAGCGTGGCTGGAAAGGCCTTCTTAAGGATCGGTTCCTTTCTTTCTCAATGATTCTTGTTATCGGCTTTCTCCTGCTTAGCGCCATGGTGATCTCTGCTGCGCTCTCTGTGGCCTCGGAATTTATTGACTCAGCGATGTCGATTCCCGCGGAGACCTGGAAAATTCTGGATCTCTCGACTTCGTTCGTTGTGGTCACCGTTTTGTTTGCGATGATTTTCAAAATCCTTCCGGACGCGCACATTCGCTGGCGCGATGTATGGTTTGGCGCGGCCTTCACAGCGCTTCTTTTTGCTTTCGGAAAGTTTGGTCTTGGGATGTATCTCGGTCGCGCCGGCGCAACTTCGACCTATAGTGCGGCGGGTTCGTTTGTACTCATTCTTCTGTGGATTTACTACTCATCACTCATCCTTCTGCTCGGAGCTGAATTCACGCAGGTACGGGCGCGACTCACCGGGCGGCGCATCCGTCCAAAATCGTACGCGCAGTTCATGACCGAACAAGAGCGCCTCACGCAGGGAATGGAGTCGAAAGAAGAAAGAATGAAAAGCGCGACTGATTGCTGAAGACTTACCCGGCCACGCAGGGCGGGAATATTCGAGTCGCAAAGCGCTCTCGAGGTCGAAAACGTAAATTGACAGATGCGAAGCCTTGACAGCTCCGGCTCGGGACGTTGGCATCTTGCTTACGGTAGAAAAGGAGCTGCAAGCGCTACATTGTTCCCCCTCGACTTGATCAATGTCGGATGACGCTTTGCCGCGATTGAAGCCCCCTGCGATATAGTGAAATTGCAATCAACTTTTTGTTTTCAGTTATAATGTCGACGCCGAGAAAGCGAACCAGTTACTCCGATTCAGGATCAAGTGCGGCGCAGGCTGGACAGCAACCGACCCCGCACTTGCTTTCCCGTCCGCACCATGACGGTAGCGAGCTGTTTGTTCCGAAGGAAGTCCCACAACTCGGAGATACCGTGCCTGTCCGGGTGAGAGTTCCGGCCTCGTTTGGAGATGACGCCGTGCACGTCCGTGTCCTCCGAAATGGTGAGCCTGGATACGCTCGCGCTAAACCTGACGGAACATCCGAAGGGGTGCGGTGGTTTGCCGCGGACGTCGAGGTGCACAACCCTGTCACGCTCTATCGCTTCGTGCTTCACGGTGACGACGGGTATGAATGGTTGAATGGGGTCGGCCAGCACTCGCGTGACATTACAGACGCCTCCGATTTCCGGCTCAGCGTGTACGGCGGTGCCCCGCGGTGGGCCCGTGACGCCGTGGTCTACCAGATATTTCCGGACCGATTTGCGCGCTCCGGCACAGAACGTCCGATGCCCGCCTGGGCTGAGCCTGCCAATTGGGACGATCCGGTCGACGGCGAGCGCCCGCATGCACCGTTGCAGTTTTACGGGGGAGATCTTCTTGGCATCGAACAACGGTTGGACTACCTCGCGGATCTCGGCGTCGGCACTGTGTACCTGACGCCGATCTTCCCTGGTGAATCCAAACATCGTTACAATGCGACCGCGTTCAGAAAAATCGATCCCTTGTTGGGGGGAGACGAAGCACTGGCGTCCCTATCAAAGGCGGTGCATGCCCGTGGGATGCGTATCATCGGCGACTTCACGACGAATCACACGGGCGACACCCACCAGTGGTTTCAATGCGCCCTTGCCAATCGGACCTCAGTGGAAGCAGGCTACTATTACTGGTGCAAGGAGGCGCCAGGCTACATCGGCTGGTACGACGAGCCCACGCTGCCGAAGCTCAATTACAACGGCACAGGGCTCTTAGAACGGATGGCCCTGAGCGAAAACTCCGTCACAGCCCGGTGGCTGAAGGAGCCATTCAGTCTCGACGGGTGGCGCATCGACGTCGCCAATATGACCGGCCGCTACGCCGCAGACGACTTCGCCCGCGATGTGGCGCGTGCGATGCGCCAGACAATGTCAAAAATCAAGGCCGATAGCGTCCTTATTGCCGAGCACAATTTCGACGCGTCCGCTGATCTCGTCGGAGATGGTTGGCAAGGCACGATGAACTATGCGGGCTTCATGCGACCGGAATGGACGTGGCTCGCTGATCCGAAAAGCCCGGTGACTACCTTCCTGGGGATGCCGAACACTATCCCGGTGCGGTCGGGAAGCTCGGTAGTCGCCACGATGCGTGAGGTCTTGTCTACCGTTTCCTGGCCCACCGCGCTCTCGGTCTGGAACTCCCTCGATACGCACGATACGCCGCGGTTGCCCGAAGTTACGTGTGACTCGACACTCGACCGGGTGGGTATGGCCCTTCTTTACACCTATCCGGGCACTCCGATGATGTTCGCGGGACTTGAAGTGGGCGCTGGAGGGCTCAACGGAGAGTTTGGTCGCATTCCCATGCCGTGGCACAAGCCTGAGGCGTTCCAGACGCCGACTTTCCGAGCCGTCCGCTCGCTCATCCACCTGCGTAACCAGGTGCGAGCCCTTCGCGAGGGCGGGATGCGATGGGTCGTCGTACATGATGATGCGCTCGCCTTCCTGCGAGAGACGGCCGACGAACGAATCCTGGTCGTCGTTTCCCGCGCACCGTGGCCGGGATCAGGTACTCCCCGTCTCTCTCCTTGCGGATGGCCAGACCCCCGAGAACATATATGGGGGAGCCGATCTGGAGGTCAGTGGGCGTGGACTCGAGGTGCCTGGCAATGGTCCAGATGCCCAGGTCTGGAGGATTGCGTAGGAGGTCGAGCAGAAGGGGATGCCATCTGGAAGCGATTGAACTGTTTCCAAGCTTGCGGAAACCCAGCCCCATGGGCAAAGGTTTCTGCTCAGCAGTTCTTCGCTGTGAAGATCATAAACCGCCCGGCCTATCCGCTGTGTGTATCAGAAAGAACGGCGAATGACTACACTACGCCATAGGCCAGCATCGCATCCGCCACTTTCACGAAGCCCGCGATATTTGCTCCGGTTTCGTAGTCCACAGGCGCGTTTTTTCCCCTGTTTCCATAGCGGACGCACTTCTCGTGAATTGAACGCATAATTCTCTTTAGACGATCGTCCACCTCCTCCCGGGACCAGCTAATGCGCAGTTGGTTCTGACTCTGCTCGAGTCCCGAAACCGCAACCCCTCCTGCATTCGCCGCTTTCGCCGGACCGAAAAGGATCTTTGACCTCTTGAAATGTGCAATCGCCGCAGCGGTGCAAGGCATGTTCGCTCCCTCGGCAACTGCTACCAGCCCATTTCTTACCAACTCTTTGGCCGCTTCTGCGCTCAACTCATTTTGCGTGGCACAGGGGAATGCCAACTCAACCGGTACCTTCCAGGGGGCCTCGCCTGCGAAATAGGCGCACCCAAACTTCTCCGCATATTCCTCGATCCGCCCGCGCCGTTCCTCTTTTAACTCGATCAACCATGCAAGCTTGACTGCATCAATGCCCTCAGGGTCGTGAATAAATCCACTTGAATCCGATGCGGTCACAACCTTTGCGCCCAGATGAACAAGTTTCTCGATACAGTAGAGCGCGACATTCCCGGAACCAGAGACGGCGCACTTACGGCCCTCGATTTCTTCGCCCGCGTGTCCAAGCATCTCTTGCATGAAATAGACGGCTCCGTATCCCGTGGCTTCCTTGCGCACCAGACTGCCCCCGAATGCGAGTCCTTTCCCGGTCAGGATGCCCGCAAATCGATTTTCCAGACGCTTGTATTCGCCAAATAGAAAACTGATTTCCCGGGCGCCCACACCGATATCTCCGGCTGGCACGTCCACATCTTCGCCAATGTAGC
This sequence comes from uncultured Verrucomicrobiae bacterium, assembly GCA_963805815.1. Classification (GTDB taxonomy): domain Bacteria; phylum Verrucomicrobiota; class Verrucomicrobiia; order Chthoniobacterales; family Chthoniobacteraceae; genus CAWDWA01. The sequence continues at coordinate 352,222 of CAWDWA010000026.1, read as the reverse complement.
GATACAGCTCAATCATCATGGACTGACAGAAGCGCATGACCTCGCGATCAGACTTTTCTTTCGGATTGAAGTTCGCACCGCCCTTTGCACCCCCCATCGGCAATCCGGTGAGGCTGTTTTTGAAAACCTGTTCAAAACCAAGGAATTTGAGCACACTCTGATTGACTGTCGAAGTGAACCGCAGTCCGCCCTTGTAGGGGCCAATTGCGTTGTTGAACTGCACGCGCCACGCCCGGTTCGCTCGAATCTGGCCCTGGTCGTCTTCCCAGGTAACGCGGAACGTAATGATCCGATCCGGCTCAGTCATCCGTTCCAGGATATATGCATCCCGGTATTTTCGATGCTCTGCGGTGAAGGGGAGTATCGTGGTCGCAACTTCTCGAACCGCCTGATGAAATTCCGGCTGTCCCGGGTTTCGTCTCTCCAGTCCACGCATGAAATGGTCGATCTCACTATCAAATTTCGAGATATCGTCGTCTGAGGGAATCATAGTCAAAAGGGGGCCACTTAATGGCGGCATCGAAACGTGCTTCGCAAAGCGCGAGAAGTGGAGAAGCTTGCCGAAGTGTTTCCCCTTGCGCAACTCTGGGACGGGGAAAAAGGTAATTTTCCATCTTCGAGTGGAAGTGCAGACGCGGACTCATCGAACCGCGCAGCTTGTTTGGCTAGACTTGGGCCGCCATCGATACCTCAGATCGGAAGGGGGCAAGACGGGTCGGTTAGAATACCGCGATTATTAATCGGCCCTTTTTCGATAGGAGAAATGAGTCTCATGAAATAAGAGCCAATCATGCCTGCGAATATTCGCCCCTGCCTGTGGTTTGAGGCCCAGGCCGAAGATGCCGCAAAGTTTTACACCGACATTTTCAAGAACTCCAAGATCACGGAGATCTCGCGCTACCCGGATACCGGGCAGGAAGTTCACGGAAAAACTGCGGGATCAATAATGACGGTTGTATTTGAACTGGATGGTCGATCGTTTACCGCACTCAACGGGGGGCCGCAGTTTAAGTTTAACGAAGCGATCTCATTCCAGATTGCACGACGCAGGAGGAAGTGGATTACTATTGGGAGCGCCTCTCCGAGGGCGGAGATCCGAACGCACAGCAATGCGGCTGGTTGAAAGACAAATTCGGTCTCTTCTGGCAACTCGTCCCACAGAATTTATCCAAACTGCTTGCTCATCCGGATCGCGATAAAGTCAATCGCGTCATGGGAGCCATGCTGCAGATGAAGAAATTGGACATGGCCGCTTTGGAGCGCGCCTTCAATGGTAATGACTCGCTGGACTCTGAGTAACCCTCAGGGACGATTACGGCGTGCCGGAGGTATCTGTCGCGGCGAGGTTGCTGCAGCTGCTCTCGATGTCTCGCGCATTTGCCCATTGATAACGGGATGCGGCACGGAAATAGAAATCGTCACTCACGTGCGGTAGGCGCAAGAACTGTGGCGTTGGAACGCACGGGATGCTTGAAACGCCGCGAAAGTATTCTTCGCGGCAAATACCACGGGAGTATGCGCTCCCGCATCCAGACTTGAGTCAACGAGAATTACCCTTCTGGAAGGTGCCCACCAATTCGGCACTGTCTAGAACATGGCCGTGCATTGCCTCTTCGAGTCGCGCCTTGCTTGGCCGGCCAAGGTCCGGCAATTCGACGTCCAGAGCATAAAGTTTGTGAAAATACCGATGTCGACCTCGTGGTGGGCAAGGACCGCCATAACCGGTGCGCTTCCAGTCGTTGCGCCCTTCGCGCGCGCCGGCAGGCAAGGATTTAGCCGCTTCGGGTAAGGCATTGGTGTCTGGCGGCAGGTTGTAGAGCACCCAGTGCACCCAGGTCATTTTGGGGGCGGCCGGGTCGGGGGCGTCAGGGTCGTCGACAATCAGCGCCAGGCTGCGAGCTTCGTCGGGCACGCCGGTCCAGGCCAACGGCGGAGAAATATCCTCACCTTCGCAGGTGTAACGGACCGGAATGCTTTCGTGCGGGCCGAAAGCCGACGATTTTAGTTTCAGTGTCATTAGTCCCTCCAAATTATCTCGTGAGCAGTAGAATGAAACATAGACCGGGTGGGGAGACAAGCAGGTCGCAGGCGTCCTCAGAAGTCTCGTTGGATTTTTGAATCCCGTCTCCGACACCGCGAAGCTGCGCGTCCGACTTCTTGAATACGCGCGGAACTAACTTTATCATCAAAGCCTTATGGAAGTCGTCGCCGAGTCTGAAACCGACCGCAAGACCTTGTGCTCCGCGATGAATCTATCCCTTATCGTCGGCATCATCATGTTCTTTATAAAAGGTTGGGGCCTATCTGCTGACAGACTCCGCCGCCATCCTGAGCGATGCTGCCGAGTCGGTGGTGCACGTGGCCGCAGTCGTCTTTGCGGCATTCAGTCTCCGATTGTCGTATCGGCCGGCGGACGAGGACCACCTTTATGGCCATGCGAAGATTTCATTTTTTTCGGCGGGGTTTGAAGGGGCAATGATCGTGATTGCCGCTCTCTACATCATTTACGTATCCGTCCAGAAATGGATTAGCGGCCTACAACTCGAGAACCTCGGAACAGGAACGGCACTCACTGCGCTGGCGGTAGTAATCAACGGCGGTCTTGGTGGATACCTCGTGTGGCTTGGTCGCCAAAAAAATTCGATCATCCTGACCGCAAATGGAAAGCATGGGCTGACCGATTGCTGGTCGAGTATTGCAGTGCTGGTAGGTCTGACGCTAGTGTTAACGACGAGATGGCTGCCGTTCGATCCGATCTGCGGCATCATCATGGCGGGCAATATTCTCTGGTCGGGAGTGGGTTTGATGAAGTCGGCGTTCTTTGGCCTGATGGACAAGGCCGACCCGCTAGCTCAGGCAAAACTCCTTGAAATATTAGATCGCGAGACACAGCAGCGCGGCCTGAGTTATCACAAATTGCGGCACCGAAATATGGGAGACTCGCACTGGGTGGAGGTTCACCTCCTGTTTCCCGAGGGCGCTTCACTCGCAGAAGCCCACCGGATTGCCACGAGTATTGAACGATTGAACGGTCGCTTGAACCGCGAGCCACCGTCACAACGCACTTGGAGTGCTCCTCCGATCATACGGACTTGCATTCGCATGCAACAACAATCGCCGCGGACAGTGATTAACCAGTTCGAACTTCAGATAAGACTGCCTACAATTCAAAGGGATGCAGCTCCTCAAATCCTGCCTGGGAAGAACGCGAGAACTGCTTTACGGAGTTCATGTGTGGCAGAGGGTGGAGGGAAAGGCGGAATGCCCATTCCACCACGCTATGTATTGTTATCCGTATGAAATGTCTCGTTCGAAGCGAATCCCTTAGTAGATCGCCGGCCGAATCCCGATCGTAGTTGAAACATGAACCCGGAAGCGACGAACTGCGTTGACAATGAGGCGGCGTACCAGCGCTATCTTGCAGCGCTTTTGGCAGGTGACCGCCATCAATGCCGGGCGATCTTCGAGTCACGGCTTGAATTGGACATAGGATTGCGCCGAATTTATCAGGACCTGGTTCAACGGTCGCTCTACGAAGTAGGCACCATGTGGGAGCAGGGCCGGGCGTCGGTTGCTACGGAACACCTCGCCACTGCGATAACCGAGAGCCTGCTTAGCCTTGTTTATCCCCGATTGTTCAACCATCCGCTCCTCGGGAAGTCGGCGGTCGTTACCTGCGTGTCCAACGAGTACCATCAGGTTGGGGGAAAGATAGTTGCGGACCTTTTCGAACTGAATGGCTGGCGGGGCTATTTCCTTGGCGCCAACACGCCCGTAAAAACACTGTTGGATTTCATCAACGACAAGGCACCCAACGTTGTGGCATTGTCATCGACGGTATACTTCAATCTCGAGAATCTGTTGAAGACCGCTGCTGCCATCCAGACCGAGTTTCCTGCGGTTCCAATCCTTGTTGGAGGGCAGGCATTTCGCTTGGGCGGCCGTGCGCGCGCCGAACGGATCCCGGGAGTGCGTTGCCTGGTCTCCTTAGATGAGTTGGAATCCTGCATAAAATCTCCCTATGGGCACTGACTCTCTCATTGCGTCGGCCGTGGCAGATTACGTGACCACCACTGGTCCGGTGTTGATGCTGGAACTAGACCAGCGGCAACGTGTGATCCAGACCAATGCCTATGCACGCCGTGTTCTCGGCGGGACTCTGGAGGGTAGGACGTTGCGAGAACTGGTAGTCGACTTTACGCCGGTGCCTGACTCGCTAGTGACGGACGCGAAAGGAAAGAAGGGGCATCTTCTATCGATGAACACGGCGATCGGTCTGCCGGAGACTTTTCGGTTCGAATTCTTCAACTTGCCTGAAGGGTGGCTGGTGCTTGGCAGCCTCGATTTCGATGAGCAAGCCCGGTTGCGAAGCGAGTTGCTGGGATTAAATGCCGAACTGAACGATTTGAGCCGCCAATTGCACCAGACAAACGCCGAACTACGCGATTTGAATGACGTGAAGAACCAATTCCTGGGCATGGCCGCGCATGATCTGCGGAAGCCGGTGAGCGCCATCACGACCTACACAGAGTTTGTTTTGGACGAGGCGGCGGATGCGTTATCGGCCGAACACCGAAAGTTTCTTCAAACCTGTCTGAACGCCGCCACGGGGATGAAGGAAATTATCGACAACTTTCTCGATGTGGCAGTGATCGAGTCGGGCAAGCTACAGCTCGACGCTGAGCTGGTCCCGGTGGCGGCAATTCTGGAGGGCGCTCTTGAGCTCAGTCGGCTGGTCGCAGCGCGGAAGAATATTGAGCTTTTGGTAGAAGCGTCGGAAGGCGAACAACGCGTGCGGGTGGACGTGCCCAAATTGCAGCAGGCGCTGGTGAATCTGATTGGCAACGCCATCGAGCACTCGGAGCCGGGGCAGGGAGTCCGGGTGTCGACTCGCTTGAACGAGTGGGAGCTGGTAATCGCAGTTCGGGACGACGGACCGGGCATTAAGGATGGAAACAAAGCCCGGTTGTTCCAGCCATTCGAACGAGCGGGCCCGCCCACCAGGACGGCAGCGGAACGCAACGTGGGATTGGGGCTTGCAATTGCACGTCAGGTAGTCCAGGCACATCGAGGCCGTCTTTGGGCGGAAAGTCCTCCGGGGGGAGGTGCTACGTTCTTGATAGCTTTGCCGATCTCGGAAACCATAAACGAAAAATGCGCATGAACAAAGCGCCCCTCGGACAACAGCTGCCTCTGGTGGAGGCATTGAAGGCTGCCACCAGTGCGGCGCATGCACGGTTGGAGGCGGCACCTTATTTTGAGGCGCTCGCAGCTGGTCGGTTGCCGCTGGAGTCTTATGTCGGGCAACTCCGTGCTTTGGCCGTGATCCAAAGTGTCCTCGAGCCGGCGCTCGAGAATTGCACTCATCCGGCCGTCAAAGCGGTTTGGAGAATCGAGATGCGAAAAGTCGCCCTTCTTGAGCGGGATCTGCAGTTTTTTGCGCCCCGGGTTGTGGCCGATCTAACAGAGGCTGTAGAAGAAGCATTGCATATCGTCGAACAGATTCGACTCTGGTCAGCAGAACAACCTTTGGCACTGTTGGGCTGTTGCTACGTTCTGGAGGGTTCAACTCTTGGCGGGAATCTTCTTTGTCGTCAGTATATGCAGAATTTCTTACTCGAAGGTGGTGAAGGTATCGCCTACGTGAGCAGTTACGCGCCGAGCGTGCATGTGCACTGGGAGCAGTTTCGACAGCGGATGAATGCCTTTGCCCCAAGCCCGCAGGAACGAAAGCAAATTCTCGACGGGGCCAGCATATTCTTTCTGGGCGTTGAGGGAGTTTTCAAGGCACTCTACCCTTTTCGACCCGAGTCCAGAACCCACCTAGTGACTTCGATCAACCCGGAGGCGGGCAGGCATCCGATCCCGACGGATTCTCGGGAAGTCGAGGCATCGCTTAGAGCGGCCGACCGTTGCTGGCGGCAATTTCCCTATTTTGAAAGTCGTTACGGGGAGCGCGGCCACCGATTTGCCCGCAGCGATGGCGCATGGCTGGCTACACTTTGTCAATACGAACCAGCGCAGGTTCGCGAACAGGTGCATTGGTTGGGCCGCCTGCTCGCGGCTCGCGGCATGCCAACGCTCCTGCTGGAAGTCCAGTTGGAGATGTTATTTGAAGAACTTGTGGCTGCAGTTCCGGATAAGCGTTGCGAATACGAGAAGCTGCTTTTTGCTGCCAAAGAATTGCGTGCCTTGCGGCAAAAGTATCTGACAGATGAACGCCTTCGCGACCTTGGCAACGTCTTCGATCGCACCGCAGGAGCGGGATTGAGCCGGCAGTTTTCCTCCACAGGCCGCCTGCTTGGGGCGGCCATTGCGGACGAAATTGCGGGAAACAGCAAAGCTGTAGAATCTCTCAGCACATGGATGTGCAACGCCACAAGATTTACGCCGGAGTGGATCGCTGCGGTAAACGAGACCGTAATGGAGGCTCGCAGGCTTGCCACGAAGTGATTATGGAAACGCCCGTTCGCATTCTTGTCGTAGAAGATGACCCGGACCTGCTGGAGGCAACAGTGCGATTGGTCAAGGGAGCCGGCCATTCGACGGTGGCAGCGACCAGCGGTCAATCCGCATTGGAGCGGACGCGAGAGTTCCGGCCGGATCTTATCCTGTTGGACGTTGACCTGCCCGATATCAACGGCATCGAAGTCTGTCGGCAAATCAAGTCGAACGCGACCCTTGGGGAAGTCCTTGTCGTCCTGATTACTGGCCGCTACACCCAGAAGAAAGAGCAGGTCATTGGCCTCGAGTCCGGAGCCGACGGCTACATTGTCCGTCCAATAAGCAACCGCGAGTTGCTTGCACGCGTCCGCGTATTTATTCGCATTCTGCACTTGAACCGCTCGCTGCGAGAACAGGCGCACACTCTCGAAGCCCGGAACGAGGAACTTCGCCAGTCTCGGATTGAAGCGCTCAAGCTCAGAGATGATGCCGTTGCAGCCCAGAAGCGGGCCGAAGCGGCGCTGAAGGCGCTGGGTGAGCGCGAATATCGCCTGCGGCTGACGCTCGAAAGCGGAAAGGGCGGGCTGTGGGAGTGGGATCCCCGCTCGGACGCGGTGCACTGGGATGCGCGGATGCGTGAGCTCTTCGGTACAGATCCAGATTCTGAACTTCCGTCGAGAAGCCGGTTTCTCGAGCTGGTCCACCCAGCGGATCGAGAAGGTATCGAGGCTGAAATCGCGCGGATTCAGGAGAATCCGGGCCGTTTTGCGATTGAATTCCGCACTGTTCTGCCTGATGGACGGACTCGATGGATCAGCAGTTTCGGGGACGTGACGCGAGATTCAACCGGACAGCCCGAACGGGTCATTGGCGTCGATTTCGACATCACCGAGCGCAAGCGCGCCGAGGAAGCGTTAAGCGAGAGTGAATCCCGCTTGGCCGGGATTGTCGAATCAGCGATGGACGCAATCATCAGCGTCGATGAGAGTCAGCGCATCGTGATGATCAACTCGGCGGCCGAACAGTTGTTTGGATACGAGGCCGGCAGGCTGACTGGCCAGCCTCTGAGCGTTCTGATCCCGGAGCGATTCCGTTCGACGCATGCACGCGACGTGGATTGCTTTGGAAAGAAGGACGTAACGAACCGCCGAATGGGTGAGTCCAGCGAGATTCGGGGTTTACGGGCGACCGGGGAGGAGTTTCCGATCGAGGCTTCGATCTCTCAGGTTATGGCACGGGGTCGGCGGAAGTTATTCACCGTCATATTGCGTGACATTACCGAGCGGCACTGGACCGATATCCGCCGAAAGCTCCAGTTCGTGACGACACGCGCCCTTGCGGAGTCCACCTCGCTGGCGGAAGCAGCCCCTGCAATTCTTCGTGCCGTCTGCGAATCGCTCGACTGGTCTTTTGGTGAAATCTGGGAAAAGTCGCCCGGCGCGAAGGCGATGCGCCTGGCGGCCTGCTGGCATCCTCCATCCCTTCCGCTCGAATCGTTCGCGGTGGCAACCCGCAGCATGAAATTCACGAAAGGAATCGGTCTGCCTGGAAAGGTCTGGGCCACTCGCCGGCCCGCGCGCATCGGAGATGTGGCCAAAGATCCTTCTTTCCTACGAAGAGAAGCGGCAGCAACGCACGGTTTGCACAGCGCCTTTGCTTATCCGATCGTGATGGGTTCCGAAGTGTTCGGGGTGATGTTGTTTTTCACGCCGACGATACACGGGAATCCGCAGGATCTAATGCAGATTTTCGCTTCAATTGGCGCCCAGATCGCCCAGTTCATCGAGCGAAGACGCGCGGAAGTGGCGTTGGCTGTCGAGCAACGGCGCAACATGAAGGCGCTGGAATTGCGCGCTCGCCAGCAAACGGCGATCTCAAGGCTGGCGCAGCATGCGCTAGCCGACTGTGAACTCGACACCATTCTCGACGAAGCCGTGTCCATCGTGGACAAGGTTCTCGGTTTTGAGTTCTGCAAGGTCCTGCAGTTACAGCCAGCCGGGACTTCACTGCTGATGCGCGCCGGCACCGGTTGGAAGAAAGGCATTGTTGGTCACGCAACGCTTCCGACCGGTCCTGATTCGCAGACCGGCTATGCGTTGCTTTCGAAGGAGCCAGTGGTAATCGAAGATCTCCGCACGGAGACTCGGTTTTCTGCACCGCAACTGTTGCTTGATCACGGCATCCTCAGCGGAATCACCGTTCTCATTCATGGACGCCGGCAGCCCTACGGAATTCTCGGGGCACATTGCGATCGAATGCGTAAGTTCAGTGCAGATGATCTGCACTTCCTCCAGTCCGTCGCTGATGTCCTGGCGGCAACCGTTGAACGTCGTGACTTAGAAGAAGAATTGCTGGAAATCAGCAATCGCGAGCAACGCTGGATCGGCCAGGAACTGCATGATGGATTATGCCAGAAACTGGCTGGCCTTCGAATGAAAACGGAACTGATTGCACGCAATCTGCCGCAGGACGCCGAATTGAAAGGCGATCTAAGTGAAATCGCGCAGCTCCTTGCGGGCACTGTGAACGAGGCACGGATGCTCGCGCGCGGCCTTTCACCTGTCGACATCGAGTCGCACGGGTTGATGTCGGCTCTCGAGGAGTTGGCTGCAAGCGTGATTTCACTCCATCAGGTGGAATGTTGCTTTGCTTGCGAGTGTCCAGTGCCGGTCCAAGACAACAGGGCGGCAACACACCTGTACCGAATTGCACAGGAAGCAATCCACAATGCAATCCGACACGGCCACGCGAAGAACATCGTTGTGACGCTCTCCCGTGTGGATGGCGTAATAAAACTTGGCATCGCTGACGACGGTTCAGGCCTGCCACCCAATGCCGGCGAAAGGCACGGAATGGGTATTCCGATTATGAGTTATCGTGCGGAGATGATCGGTGGGAGATTGAGCATCGAACCGCGTAAACCGAGAGGAACCTTCGTCGAATGCCGTTTCAATGCGTGAAAGAGCGGGGAAGATCCGGCGGAGCAAACAAGTGCACTCTCAATATCGGCAACTATTTACTACCAAGGGAAGACTTCGCTCGCTGAACCGCCTCGCGTTCCAGTGAAAATTTGCCGCGGAACAATGCAAAGTAAATTACTTCTGGCTCATTGCGCATCGGCGCCGCAATGCATTCCCTTGCAGAGAAGGGCCTCGCAAAGAACTCGATCCGTTGGTACCAAAGAATGAAAGGAGAATTTCTTGAACGATAAATCAACTATGCAATTGGGTATGATTGGCCTGGGCCGGATGGGCGCCAACATGGTCCGGCGCTTATTGAGGGATGGCCATCAATGTGTCGTTTATGACCGTTCCGCCGACGCAGTGAAAGAATTGGTGAAGGAGAACGCGATAGGCGCAGACTCGCTGATAAACTTCGTAAACCGGCTTAAGCAGCCACGCGCAATCTGGCTGATGGTGCCAGCAGGGGTCGTGGACAGCAGCATAAGTGACTTGCTGGCTCTCCTATCGCCAGGTGACATCCTAATTGATGGCGGAAATTCGTATTACGTGGACGACATCCGACGCGCGAAACAATTGGCAGCAAAACAAATTCACTATGTGGACGTGGGCACGAGCGGCGGCGTTTGGGGCCTGCAACGCGGATACTGCATGATGATCGGCGGGGAATCGGACGTGGTGAGGCTCCTTGATCCTATTTTCGCTACACTGGCTCCCGGCGTTGGGAGTATCCCACGCACACCTGGACGCGAGAAGCTGGACGGTACGGCGGAAAAGGGTTACCTGCACTGTGGCCCGAATGGTGCCGGTCATTTTGTGAAGATGGTCCATAACGGCATTGAATACGGTGTCATGGCCGCCTACGCAGAAGGATTGAGCATCTTGCGTAATGCCAATGTCGGGAAGAAGAAAAGTGAGACCGATGCGGAAACGACGCCCTTGAGCGACCCGGAATATTATGAATACGACCTCAATCTGACGGATGTGGCAGAGGTGTGGCGGCGGGGGAGCGTCATTGCATCGTGGCTTCTCGACCTGACTGCTGAGGCGCTGACCCTCGATCCCGGACTATCGCAATTTTCCGGGCGCGTCTCCGATTCCGGCGAAGGTCGATGGACGATTAAAGCGGCAATTGACGAGGGAGTGCCGGTGCCGGTGTTGACTACAGCGCTTTACGAACGGTTCGCATCGCGAGGCGAGGCGGATTATCAGGACAAGCTCCTTTCCGCAATGCGATTTGGATTTGGTGGACACCTTGAAAAGAAAGGAGAGTCATAAGGTTTCTCCATTCTGACGGAACGCCGGGTTCCTCGAAAACAACCTACTTGTTGAACTACGATCGAGTGGAACTTGGTCTGCATGGGGACCTCGTTCATCGAGATCAGGAGCGGCGACTTCGGCGACAGACCGGTGACGACATTGGGAACGAAGGTCTTTTTGACTCCGGCCGCGTCTTCGGCCATTTCGATGGTGGAGGTTCCAATGTTGGAAATCACCTTGCCGGGCAGGCGGACGAGCGCCGCGCCGAGCTGCCCGATCGAATTGATGGCCATCGGCGCTCCGCGATGGGGCGCGGCGATGACGTCCAGAGCAGCCATAGTCGTCCCGTGCGGAAATACGACTGCACGAAACCCACGACGAAAACGATTGTGAAGAAGAATGCCACATGACCCCAGCGATGCAGCGCGAGAAACTCGGCCGGCGTCAGTGCACGATTGATTGCCCATTCGAGCCCGGCGATGCAGGTCACCGAAAATGCCACCCCCGAAAACCAGAGGCTCGCCTGGAGCGAGCGGTTCCAGGACCAGACAAGGAAATGCACCAATCCCAACGTGAAGCACATTCCGGCCGCTGAGGACCAGATGACGGTCGTCCAACTCATGTGTAGGGGCGGGAAGCGTAGGTTGGAATCATGCGAGGCATTCTGCGAGCCCGTTCTCTCGCCAGGAGAACTTTTGGTGCCGCAAATGCAATCTTCAGGTCAGCGTCTTGTCCCGACTCCGTATCACGTTTGCTGATGAAAGTGACGGGTTTCAGAGCCGGGCAATTTGCTGATTAAGCCCTTCTTCATTTCGGTATTTCTTCGGCGATACCCGTCCAACCTGCAACACGTTTGTGGCCCTGGCAGGCGTTCTCGAGCAGGCCAGACCGATGGCGCTGCGTCTCGAAGACCAGGCTCGGGAACTGCGACAGGGATATGGCGGATTGCTCCAGGAGGCCACGAACCGGCGTCTGAACGTACTCGCGGTCCTTTCCGCTATCTATCTGCCATCCACGCTGATCGCTGGGATTTATGGAATGAGTTTCGACGACATTCCCATCACCAAGATAGCCGGCGGTTACTTGATCGTCTTATCGTTGATGATCGCCCTTGTCGTCGGCCAGATGGCGTTCTTCTGGTTGCGCGGTTGGTTCAAGTGATTGAGGAAGCGCGACGATGCTCTGGCGATTGGCGCGCGACGAAGGGTAAGGTGCGGCGCCCCTGAAGATCACCTCCATCCGCGCGGAAAACTCGGGCCGTGCACCGGAGAACGCCTCCAGAGCGATCGCGCGAGCCGAGTCGAGCACCGTGGCATCCGATGCCTGTTCGGGTCGGATATAGGCAGCCCCGAAGAGCGAGCGGCCCGTCTTCGTGACGGCCACTTCGAGAACGGTGAACGGCCTGTCCACCAGAGCGCGCTCTATCGCTTCTCGAATCTCGCTGACCGACTTGGCATCGACCGGCTCACCCGCGACCTCGCCAAGCGCCTGGCTAAACATTCGTATCGGATGCGGCATCATCCATGCCGCAAGTCCCATTACGACGATCGCGTCGGAGATCGGGACAAGGAAGGCCAGAAATGTTCCCTTCAGCAGGCTGATCCCGACGAAGGCCAGGCCTGCCGCCAGGCTCATGAGCCCGTCGATCACCGCGCCTGTCCGCTCCGTCAGTAGTAGCCCGCTGCGAGGACTCGTCTTTCGATAGTTCGCCTGATGCCAGGCCGCGAGCGAAAAGCAGATCGCGACCATCAGCGCCGTGTAGGCGATGATCCAGTTCAGCTTGATCTCAGGGATGTGTTCGCCCATTGCGAACGCATAGATTTTCGCTGCGGCATTGAGTGCCGCGACGATCAGGATCCCCGTGAGAACCAGCGAGCGGAACATCACGAACACCGCTTCGTCGATCTCGTAGCCGAAGGGCCGCAGCGCGTCGGGCCTGCGTTGGACGCGTGCCGCCACCTTCGCGGCGAACACGGCGGCGAGGAAGTTGACGCCCGAGAAGAGGCCATCGAGCATTAGCGCGCTCGCGTTGGAAATGAGCGCGGCGGCGACGCCGGCCACTCCCATGAAGAGGTTTGCCCACTTGGCGGCGGTCAGAGAACGTTGTTCGATCTGGGCGGAAGTCATTCGCTTTCTCCCGTGTCCGCCTCAACATTGGGAAGCGATTGGAGCGGGAGCTGAGCACTCCGCGATGTCGCCAGTTTCGTAAATTCCGTCAGGTAGATCTCGAATCGGATCGGTTGATGAAGTCTCTCTTTCACACCCTGTTCCACAAACAGGAGATCCTCGTGGTCAAACGCACCCTTGGCAGCGCGCACGTCGAGCCGGGCCACCACGGGATCGGCGAGCAGATCCACCTCGAGCTCCAGCAATCTGATTTCTTCCCATTCGGGCTTGTCCACGGCGACGGCCCTCAGGGTGGCCAGAATCTTCCCGCGATAATAGAACGCCCGGAATGAGTAGCTCAACGGGACGGCTAAAACCGCGAGCGCGATCGTGACTATCGTGTCTGGCGGCGCGCCATTTTCCAAAAGCCGTATCCCTGCGACACGAACACCATTCCGCCGAAGAGAAGGATCGCTACGAAGGTTGGTCAGAAACAGCAGAAATGCGCCACCGGAAATGCTGGCCTCCGATTGGAGCAGCCGGTTGCCGGGTCGATGATCAGCCTTCGTGCCGAAAGCCAGTCCGATCCCGGCGACGCACAGCGGCGGCACAAGGGCAACTGCAACGGCGACGCCAGGAATCGCGCTGCCGATCTTGCTCCGCGTGAGTGCAAACGCCCCGGCAGCACCCGCTCCGCTCGCGACTCCGAGGTCCATGAGATTAGGATTTGTTCGCGACAGGATCTCGGATCCGACGACTCGCGAGCCGACGAGCAAGGTAGTAGCGTAGCTCACCGCGAGCACGAGTAAAATTCCGGTGATCAGCGTCAGCAGACTCCGCATCATCAGCTCGTCTTTGCCGCGCACGGAGGCATAGGACAGCGACGTGATCGGGTTCATCAGCGGCGCGATAATCATGGCTCCGATAATTACCGCCGCGCTGTCAGAAATGAGACCCAGGATCGCAATGCCTGCCGACAGCCCCAGCATGAAATAGAATCCGCCAGACGGGATAGATGCAGACTCGAGGTGTTCGGTGAGATCCTCCACCGGGACCGGCTTTTCCAGATAAATACGCCAGTTCCCGAAAAGGCGCTTCCATTCGGTGTCAGGCGGGCAACATTGCTGTCCGTCGCTCGATTTCATGGGGTCGAAGAAGTGGCGATCTTCAGATGCAGCTTGAGAATACGCTTCATCTCGTCCATTGCCTGCGGATCGTCGTACGCGCCGTGGTCGCTGGGCACGATCAGTTCGGACTTCGCGCCGTCGAGATGCGAACTCCAGTACGCCACCACGCCGTCCGTGCTGATCGGCTTCGTGCGATCCGGGTTTCCACCCTTGCCTCGATCCCCGACGATGGAGTGGTAGGGCACTTCGATCGGCACGGTTTCCAGTCCGGCGAAGAGCGGATTGCCGGGAGAAAGCGCGGTGATGCTGGCGATCGGGCGACCATCCAGAACGTTGCCGGGCACAGCGGCGACAGCGGCGGTGATCTTGACGGGAAGGCGCACGAGCCGCGCGAAGAATTCGGCCAGGGTCATGTCGGCCATCGAACTGCCGCGTTGCGGCACCGAGATGAAGACGACCCGTTCCACCTCGGGATTCGCCCTGAAGAGCAGCGAACGCTTCACAAGACTGTCGGCGGCGAGCGACGAATATGCCGCGTCCGCCCGCTCGCCGAGTACGGCGTCCCAGAGCGCCCGGTCGGGAGTGACGACCTGCATCCGCGACAGCAGTCCGCCCATGCTGTGTCCGATTAGGAGCATGTTGCGCTGCGGACCGACGAGAGCGTCCAGCGCGGCGAGTTCCTCGCGCAGCCGCATGGCGGAGTAGGCGATCGGCCAGCCCGAAGGGTAGGAGAACACCCAAAACTGATAGCGGCCACGCAGTTCCGGGTCGGCGCGCAGGTCGTTGATGGCGTCGCGCCACATCTTCGGATGCGATTTCAACCCGTGAACGAGAACGACCGGGATGCGGTTCGGATCGTAGGGTTCGAGAAGACGTAGGCTCGCGTCTCGGGTGTCCGCATTGAGCAGTCCTCCGATGGATAGCCAGAATTCACTGAGTCCTTTCGTGCGGTCCACGATGGGAGCGGTGTAGTCGGCCGCGAGCGGATAGTCGGCACGACCGATCCGCACGTTCGCTACGGCGGTCGGATCGTAGGCCGTGAGCGTCGCGGTGCGGACGGCGCCCCGCCTGGTCTCGCGGTCGAACGCTAGGACGGCTGTCAGTGGCTCGATGTATCCGAGATCCCCGACGAACCGCTGCAACTGCGGGTCGGCGGGACGCTTCCATGTGGGCGAAAGAGCGGCGCCGACGCCGTCCTGCTCGTGCCAATGAAGCGCGTCCTTGCGTCGGACTTCGCTCGCAGGTTTCGCGGATTCGAGCACGGCAGGCGGATACACACCCGGCTTGGCGGCTTGAGAAGCCTTTACGCGATAGCTGTATCCACCGAAAGTGAACTGCCTCTCCGCAGGTGCGTCATCTCCGGCGAACAGTGGCGTAATTTCCAGCGTGACGGAGTTCAGGATGCGCAAGGCGTGACGTTCGGTCATCCGGCAGCGTCGCCACATCGCGCACCGTGCCGGGACGGGAGCCCAGTTCGTCCCACGCGATCTCCGCCGCGCGGAGCCGAAAGACGGCGGATGCCTCCTCGCTCGCGCCGAAGCGATCCGCACGCTTCAGAAGAGCTTCCGCCCCGACGAGATTCGTGGCACCTGGCTCCGCAGTAGCGGCTGTCTCCGAGCGTGGCAGCGAACTGCACCCGGAAACCGCCAAGGCAATGGCAATGGCCAACGGAATGCGGCTATTCGACTTCATGGAGTGGAGTCATTTAGAGGGTTGGCGATTCAAGTTGGAAACGACTTATCGCAATGTGAAGTATGAATTCCATTCGCTAGTTCCCCGATCCCTTCTCGCCCAACATCTTCTCCATATCGGAGAGCGCCCAGTTCATCGGCTCCTGAGAGACCCGGATGAATCCGCGCCGGGGTCGGTCGAAGTCGATGATGATCAGCATCACCGCCGCCAAGACGACCGTCAGCGCGCTCATCCGCCACCGGCTGATGAAGCCGCCGAGCCCCGCATTGAATCCCGCGACGCTGATCGAAGCCGCTGCGATGAGAACCAGCATCCAGAAGATCGGCGAGGGCAACCGGTCCATTGACGCCGCGAGCCGGACTGTGTGCAGGTCGATCACTTCGTTGATCGAGGCGACAAGCGAAGCCTCGATCGGGCCGGGCGGTTTCGCCCCGACGACTGCCTGGGTCTGCGGCCAGAGACTTGCCTGCGCCTTCGCAGACCGATTCAGGATCGCCATCGCGCCCTGGCGCGTTGACCACTCTTCGGAAGAAACGAGACGCGTCCTCGCATAATCTCGAATCGCGCTCCGGAGCGCTTCGGCATCCGCTCCTTCGATGAGCCCGGCCCGGAGATAGGCGGTCCCAAGAGCATTCGCCTCGGCGACCACCGCCTGTCTGCGCTGTTCGTAGCGGTTCACCGTGAAGCCGTAGGTGAACGCGAGAATCAATCCGAGCAGCGCGAACATCGATGTCAGAACCACGCCGCCTCCACCCGCTTCCCCGTCCTTGAGTTTCTTCCGCGTAACGAGCCCCACCCGGTAGCCGACCTCCAAACTGAAAAGCAGCACAACCACAAATCCAAAGCCCGCCACTACGATCGGCACGTCATAGTGAAAAGGAAGTCGGAGGTTCTCAAACATGGCGTTTTAAGGATGCAGAGCGAGGGAGGATAGGATGCGGATGGTCATTGGGGTTTGGTGCCCGAAAGCGATGGAGAAGCGAAGGGAGGTTTGGATGCGGATTGATAAATTCATGGTTCGACTGGCGGTGGAAACACGGCTTTCCAGTCGTCCTGCACGCTGATGACGATCCAGCCGCGCTCGGGAGCTTCGTCCAGCCCGCGCGCGAGCTTTCCGAAGGGCGACTTGCGATCGTAGGCGAACTCGCGTTCGGCATCGTCGTGATGCAGGTAAACTCCGAGCCGCGCTCCGGGGCCGGAGGTCGTCCATTCCAGCATTTGAAAATCTCCATCGGAGTTGCCGAACGCGGCGATGGGACGCCGGCCGATGAATTTGTGAATGCCCACAGGCTTGCCTTCGCCGTCGTCGATGAAATCCATCTCGGGAAGCCGCACGATGACTGGCTTGCCGTCGCGCACCTCATACTTGGTGACGATGCTGCTGCCGACCACCTGCTCGGGTGGGATGCCATAGATCGTCTCCGTCCAGGGCCGCATGAACTCGATGCCGCCGCCGGACACAATGTATGTCTTGAAGCCGTTCGCCCGCAGATACTGGAGCAGTTCCAGCATGGGTTGATAGATCAACTCCGTGTAGGTCTTGCCGAATTTGGGATGTTTCGCGGTGGCGATCCAGTCCTTCGCGATCTGTTCAAACTCCTCGGTCGTATTCCCCGCGTGCGTCACGGTGATCAGCTCGAGCAGGCTCTTCATTCCGCCTGTCGCCACACCATTTAGATCGCCGGCGAGCGCGGATTTGAAGGGTTCGGTTTCCTTCCACTCCGGGTGTTGCGGCGCGAGTGCATTGACGCGGTCGAGGGCGAACGCAACCTGGATATACATCGGCTGCTCGGGCCAGAGCGTGCCATCGTTGTCGAAGACGGCGATCCGCTCGGAGGGTGGCACGAAGTTCGCTCTGCCCTCGGTCGTGACTTCCTTCACGAACTGCTCGATGGCGCGGCGGGTGGCGGTGTCGTTCCATGAAGGCAAAGGATCCGCTGCGCAGACGGCAGCTTTTGCGCTCAGGATCAGGGAAACCAGGATGCAGATCGTCTGTTTCATTGTGTCATTTCCAGCAGCCTCGCACGGGTGCGCCCGGTGCCTCGCGACGACGGACGCACCTCATTGAGTTGGCTATCTAGTTGTTGGGCCTTGCGATGGTTTCCATCTCCTCCAGGCGCTTCAACGCCGCGCCCGCCTTGAGGGTCTGGTAGTTGATGCCCGCCGCATTCAGGCTGCTGCCCTCCTGGACCGGATAGTCGGGGATCGTCGCGAGGAACTCCTTGATCACGCCCTGCACCGGGACGAACAGCCACATGTTGTCTGCATACCAGCGCAGGTAGCCCATCTCGCCTTCGTGTGGCATTTTCTCGAACGGGTCCGCGCGCAGGTTGACGATCATCGGCCAGCCGGTGACTTCGCGCACACCAGTGGCAATGTTCCCGTTGATGACCGCGAAGTTGATTTTCCAGTCCTCATAGCGGACGGCGTTAAGGTCGCCGCCCTGGCCGAAGTAGATGATCGACTTGCGCGGACTCTCCTCCGTCTCGCCCTTGAAGAACGGAAGGAAGTTACTGCCATCGAGGTGTACTTTGAACTCCTTGCCATTCGCCGTGTAGCCCTTCTTGAGCTTCTCGACGATATCGGGTTCGCCGGCAGCCGCGAGGAATGTCGGCAGCCAGTCCTCCTGGGACATGATGTTATTGTAGATCGTGCCGGGCTTGATCACGCCGGGCCAGCGGACCACGCAGGGTACGCGGAACCCACCTTCCCAGGTCGTGCCTTTCTCACCCTGGAATGGCGTGATGCCACCGTCCGGCCAACTGAACGATTCCGCGCCGTTGTCGGTGCTGTAGATCACGATGGTGTTGTCGGCGATGCCAAGGTCGTCGAGTTCCTTTAGCACGCGGCCGACATAGTCGTCGTGCTCGACCATGCCGTCTGGATAGAGGCCAATGCCGGTGCGTCCGACCGCTTCGGGTTTGAGATGCGTCCAGACGTGCATTCGCGTCGCGTTGTACCAGAGGAAGAAGGGCTTGTCCGCCTTCACCGAGCGATCCACGAAATCCATCGCGGCGGTGTGGAATTCCTCGTCCACGGTCTCCATCCGATTCCTAGTCAGCGGGCCGGTGTCCTCCACTTTGCCGTCGGCGCTAGCCCTCAAGACTCCGCGCGGAGCGAACTTCTTCCGGAACTCGGGGTCCTTCGGGTAGTAATAGGTCTCGGGCTCCTCCTCGGCGTTGAGATGATAGAGATTGCCGAAGAACTCGTCGAACCCGTGGTTCGTCGGCAGATGCTTGTCGCGGTCGCCGAGATGGTTCTTTCCAAATTGCCCGCTGACATAGCCCTGGTTCTTGAGAAGGTCGGCGATGGTCGGCGCCCATTCCGGAATTCCGTGTTCAGAGCCCGGCATGCCGATCGTGAGCAACCCCGTCCGGAACGGATGCTCGCCCAGGATGAACGAAGCTCGGCCCGCCGTGCAGCTTTGCTGCGCATAGAAGTCGGTGAACTTCGCGCCTTCCTTCGCGATCCGGTCGATGTTTGGTGTCTTGTAGCCCATCATGCCCATGTTGTAGGCGCTGATGTTGCTCCATCCGATGTCGTCGCCCCAGATGACGACGATGTTCGGCTTTGTCTTTCCTTCCGCGCCCTGCGCGAGCCCCGGCACCCAGAGGGCGGCGGTGCATACAAAGGCAAGGCTAAGTGGTAATGTTCTCATCCGTTTATTTGGTCTCTCTTCGTGTTTGGGTTCATGTTTGGGTTCGATGTTTGGGTTTGTTTGGTGAAGTGGCTCTCGCACCGATGTGTCCTCACTTCGGAAAGACCAATTGGATGGTAAATCGCACCGCCCAATCTGGAGCGGAGGATGGCTGCACGGCATTGTAGTAGGCCTGCAGGTTGATGTTGACCGGCTGCTTCCCGATGTTGAACAACCTTCCCGCTCCACCGCCGACCGGCACCAGCCAGCGGTCACTGCTGTTGGCGTTCCAGTTCGCTGTGACCAAAGGTGCCGTCGTTAGATACCAGCCATCGCTAAGGTTGTAGCTGATGAACGGTTGCAGCATGAGCTGGTTGATGTCGGAGCGCTGGGAATCGCCGGCAAACGACCACAGGTTTGCCACCAGAACCCCGATCGACCAGGGTTTCGGTTGCGTGAGGACCACGACCGTGGGACCGAGGCTCCATTTTCCGCTGCCCAGAATCTCCGTGGTTGCGCTGGGAATTGCGATCGCCGGCCCAATTCCCCAGATGTACCTGCCCGCATTGGCTGGGGAGAGAAACGTCGAATGAAGAATGTCACCGAGCCCGAATGCCCGAGAGCCCTTGGCGGGAACGGGGTTTCCGGGCAATCCGGAGATCGCCCCCGGCGCATCGATCAGCGGAATGATCGTGCGGTTGACCAAGTTCCAGTCGCCGACATGAAACGGATAGACGGGCTGGAGCTGGATGAATGTCGCATCGCCGTCGGGAGCGCCGAAGTCGAATGTCGTTTCAATCGGCACACTGATCAGGCTGCCGATCGGATTTTGCAGGCTCTTTCGCAGATCGTCCGCACTTGGCGGATTCGGTGCGGCTGACAAACCAGGTTCCGGGCTTGCGGCTCGTACGGGTAGAGCGATGAGGCAAGCGGCGGCGCACACACTGCCAATGGCGATAGATAGAGCAACTGCCAGAATTCGTTTCCGATAAGCCTCGGAGAGGCTGGAGGGAAGCGCGCCGTCGCTTCCCGTGCAACGACGGCGCGTTACCCTCCAGTATAGACCGATTCCAGAAATTTCTTTTGGCAGTTGCTCCAGTTCTTTTTTCATGATGGCAAATAGGTTCATTCTTTAGCTGGTCGTTGATCTGCTGTCGGGTTTCCGCGAGCGGCGGCTGCCTCGATCGCATCGAGTAGCGCCTGGGCATCCACGGGTTTGAGGAGATAGGCTGCGGCACCCGCTTGCAGTGCGCGTTGGCGATTTTCGGGCGTGTCGTGCCCGGTGATGACAACGACGGGAGCCGACGCGGGGTTTGCCGATAGACGAGCCTGCACTTCGAATCCGCTCATTCCGGCCATGTGCAGGTCAAGCACCATACAATCGGGCTGCGTGGCCGATGCCAGGAACTCGGCACCCGAGGAGAACGTCACAGCGTCCAGCCCCGCCCAGCGCAGCATACGTCCGAGCGCAACGCGTACGGATTCCTCGTCATCGACGATGGCTATCTGGAGGCGTGGCTTGCTCATCTGCCGCCGAGAATGCCATTCCAGGCGAAGGCCGGGTATTGCACCTTAGGTCAATGCCGGGAGGGGCGCTCTCCCGAGGCGAATCAGCCTGCCCGAGAGCGCTCGACGAGGCGCGCCAGCTCCGCGACGGAAGGGACCTGCATTTTCTCCATCACGCGGCGGCGATGCACCTTGATGGTCTGCTCGCACGTACCGAGGTCGTCGGCAATCTGCTTGTTCAACTGCCCGGAGACGACGTGCTCCATGACCTCGCGTTCGCGCGGCGTGAGGGTTGCCAGCCTGGCATGGATGGCGTCGAGCGCCGCGCGAGCCTTGCGGGCGATTCCGCCTTTCGCGATGGCGTTGCGGACGGCGGCGACCAGGTCGGCGTCGTTTACGGGTTTCGTGAGAAATTCGGCGGCGCCTTGTTTCATCGCCCGCACTGTCATGGGAACGTCGGCCCTGCCTGTGAGGAAGACGATCGGCAAGTCGGGTCCGCGCGAGGCGAGTTCCGCCTGAATGTCGAGGCCGGTGAGTTCCGGCATGGCCATGTCCAGCACCACGCAGGCGCCTGTTTCAGGATCGCATGCTTCGAGGAATTCCCTCGGCGAGGCGAATGCGGCGACGTCGAATCCCGAGTAACGCAGCAAACGCGACACCGCCTTGCGCACATGCGGATCGTCATCGACGAGATAGACGGTCACCTTCATTCGAGAGCGGGTGCCGTCGCGGGCAGTGTGAAATGGAATGTGGCGCCGCGTTCGGTGTTGTTCGCCGCGCCGAGTGAGCCGCCGTGCGCGGAGAGGATGGTGCGGCAGACGGAGAGGCCGAGGCCCATTCCGTGCGGTTTCGTCGTGTAGAAGGGTTGAAAGATCCGGGTCGCGGCATCCCCCGGCAGGCCGCGACCCCGATCTTCGATGAAGACGCAAAGTCCCGAGGCGCCTGCGGGAGCCGTGCGAACCAGCAGCCGCCGGTCGTCGGGCGGTTTGTCCGCCATCGCATCGCACGCGTTCGTTACCAGATTGAGGATCACTTGTTGAAGTTGCACGCTGTCGCCGAGGGCAGCCGGAAGTCGATCGGCGAAGGAAGTCTGCACGATCACGTTCTGATTGATCAAGTCGCTGCGCACAAGCCGCAGGACTTCCCGGACGAGTTCGTTCACGTCGAGCAGTTGCATGTCGATCTCGCCCTTTCTCAAGAGCAACCGGAGACGGCGGATCACCTCTCCAGCCCGCTGATCCGCCTGAACGATGTCGCCGAGGATTTCGGCGAGTTCCGGCAGGTCGATGCCGCGATGGTTGAGGAAAAGCTGCGCCGCCTGCGCATTGCTGAGGATCGCGGCCAGCGGCTGATTGAGTTCGTGAGCGAGCGAGCCGGAGAGTTCGCCGAGCATCGCGACGCGGGAGAGGTGCGCCAGTTCACCGCGCTGCTGCTGCAGCTCGAGTTCCGTCCTGCGCTGCTGCGTGACGTCAATTGAGACGCCCTGCATGCGCAGCGCGCGGCGATCCGCATCGAACTCGACCCGGCCAAACGCCGCGATCCACCGCACCTGACCGTCTGCCAGCACGACACGGTGTTTACTTTCGTATTCGCCGCCGCTGCCAATGGATTGCGTGATCTCGCCGTGTACCACTTCGCGATCCTCGGGATGCAGAGCTCCGAGGAAGCGCGGCAGGTCGAGTGGTTCCTCCTTTCCGAAACCGAAAAGTTCGCGGCCCTGATCCGTCGTCCAAATCTCATCGGTGGAGATTTCCCAGACCCAAAGGCCGAGCTTTGCCGCCCGCGCGGCGAGCTGCATGCGCTGTTCGCTTTCCTCCAGCTCGCGCGACAACCTCACCGAGCGCGCGACGTCGGCGCTCAATTCGAAACCCATGGCGAGCACGACGGCGAGGAATGCGAAGCTGACCATGTAGGGCATCCGGAGAGCGCCGTTGTCCACGAGTCCCGCCTGAAGGCTCGCCGCCACGATAAATAAGATCATGCTCCCACCGATGACGAGCGCACGGCGGCGCTCTCCGCGACGCCACACGGCAGCCGACGCATCGACCACGTACGCCAGCAGCGCGCCGCCTCCGAGCAGGGCGGCCGCCACGTTCCACTCGCGCGCCAGGCCGCGCGCGAGCGCGAACGGTTCACCCAGGAAAGTGCCGCTGCGGTCGAGACTGTCGATCACCGAGAACACCGAACTAAACGGAAGGAAAACGTTCAACACGACCAGGACGATCCAATTGGCGGCGATCGCCAGCGCCAGCCAGCGGCGTCCGGCGCCGAAATAGCTGCGGATGAACCAGAGCATCGAAACGAGCATCAGAGCCAGCGGGACATGCGAGAACGCAGTGCCCAGGCGTATTGCGCGACCGTCTCCGCGCTCAGCATAAGCAACTCGGTGATCGCGTTACCTGCAGCGCCGATTGCTGCGAGCGAGAACCAGAGATAGGCCCACTCGCGCCTTTGCAGCAGCCACGTCCCGAAATGGACGAACGCCAGTGTGAGACATACCGCCGCCGCCATCGACCACGCGATAGTAAGCCAATTCAGGTGAGAAAGGGAGGCGGGCATCGCACGGCCATGATAGGCGACTACCCCGGAATCCGCGAGTCGTCAAAACTGCTGGTAGGGATCACGCTCCAAACACTCCGACCTTCCACCTCAAGCGAACGTTTCCGCGCCCCGTTTCACCGCGCCGGCTCCGCGTCGTTGAACGCGTAGCGCATGCTGATGCCGTCCATCGGCTGCTGTTTGATGCCATCGATCTCGTCGGGCACCTCCAGGCTGCGGATGTCCAGGATTGTTGGCGCGATGTCGGCAATGTGGTGGTAATGGGGGCGCACCTCGCCGCTGCCCTCGATACCCTTGGGCCAGTGAACGATCAGGGGGTCCTGGATGCCGCCCCGGTGTACGGCCTGTTTAAAGTGCCGGAACGGCGTGTTGCCGGCCATGGCCCAGCCCGCGTGATAGTGCGGATACGTGCTTGGCCCGCCCCAGTCGTCGAAGTGGCGCATGTTGGCTTCGAAGGGAGTCTGGACGCCGTTGATCACGTAGGTCTCGTTGAAGGTGCCGGCCAGGCCGCCCTCGCCGCTCGCGCCGTTGTCGGACGTGACGATGATGAGCGTGTTGTCCAGCACGCCGACGCGCTCGAGAGTCGCGACGATCCGGCCGACCTCGTAATCGACGTGCTCGAGCATCGCTGCGAAGACTTCCATCTGCCTTGCGTAGAGCTTCTTCTCGCCGGCACTCAAGAAATCCCAGGCGGGAATCGCGGGCACGCGCTCCGTCAGTTTGGTGTCCGGCGGAACAATGCCGAGCTTCTTCTGCTTCCCTTCCTTTGCATTGCATTTCAGATCTTCAAGCGATAAGGTTTCTGTGGGTGAGGGTGCCGGGATTGCACCCCGTTTCTACTCCTGGTGTGCTTTGCGCCGGGAGCTTTCGCCCGAAAGGGCTTCAATGCCTCAGAAAGGAAGTGCGATGAGCGAAATTATCGTCATTCTCGTCTTGGTGCTCCTGCTCCTGGAACGAGTCCAGCGGTAACGTCCACCGTTACGTTTCTCCGCCCTGGATGCCATTGGTGTCCAGGGTGTTTTCTTGCAGAGGCATGTGAGCCGACGTACTGCATGAATTCAGGGGCGGGCACGGATTTCTGCAAGAGGTCGCGGCGGCTTTGGCACAAAGTCCGGGTATCTGCCAGTTCCTTGCCGCGCTGCGAAGCGAACGCCGGCTCGCTGTCGATCGGGAGGCCGATGCCCGGTTGGCGGCCAGCCTGATGTTCTGCCCGAAGTAGAGGACCTCGGGACTTCGAGTCTATTCCGAAGACGGGCACCGGCACAAAACCAAGGGGAAATTCGGTGGCACTGAGACCAGATGTTCGTTAGCGATTCACCGCCTTCATCGCCGCCGAAGGGTAACGATCGCCGGCAGCTGCATCGAGCGGGAATGCACTCTCGATTTGGCGCAGGTCTTCCTCGGAAAGTTCGACTTCCAACGCGCCGACATTTTCTTCCAAATACTTCCGGCGCTTCGTGCCCGGAATCGGCACGATGTCTTCGCCCTGCGCAAGCAACCATGCCAGCGCCAATTGCGAAGGCGTGCAGCCTTTTTCACGCGCGATATTTTCCACCGCGTGCACGAGTTCGAGGTTGCGCTGAAAGTTGTCTCCCTGAAAACGCGGCGAATTGCGCCGATAGTCATCTTTCGGCAATTCCTCAAAGCGCTGGAATCTTCCGGTCAGAAATCCCCGTCCAAGCGGGCTGTAGGGCACAAAGCCGATTCCCAGTTCACGACACGTCGAGAGAATGCCTTTTTCAGGCTCCCGACTCCATAGCGAGTACTCGGTTTGCAGCGCTGCGATCGGATGAACTTTGACAGCGCGGCGCAAAGATTCAATCGAAGCCTCGGAAAGCCCCAAATAACGCACTTTGCCTTCACGCACTAATTCTGCCATGGCGCCAACGGTTTCTTCGATGGGGGTGTCCGGGTCCACGCGATGCTGGTAGTAGAGATCAATGATGTCGACGTTGAGCCGCCGCAGACTTTCCCCACAACAGGCGCGGACATATTCGGGTTTGCCGTTTACGCCGAGGAACGCTCCATCCGGCCCGCGCACATTGCCGAACTTCGTGGCGAGAACGATCTTATCGCGCACACCTGCAATTGCCCCGCCAACCAGCTCCTCGTTGCGCCCCATCCCATACATGTCCGCTGTGTCCAGGAAAGTCACGCCGAGCTCAATCGCGCGATGAATCGTAGCGACAGATTCGGCATCGTCGGCTCCGCTGTAAAACTCGCTCATGCCCATGCAGCCGAGGCCAATCGCGGAAACGGCGAGTCGTTCAGATCCGAGTAAGCGTGTTTTCATCATGACATGGTGGTTTTCCCTCTTTCGCATATGAAGGCCCGTATAGCCGTATTTCTCCACGCCGAACTCAAACATCCCTGGAAGAAGCATCAATCAAAGCATCGATCGAGATCTGGCAACGATTAACGGTGCGAGAAATGAGACGAACATGCCAAAGCCGAGAAAACCGCATCGGCGCGGGTCAAAGTCGGAAAGCAATCGTTTCCATGGAAGTCTGAAATACAGTCGGCCAAGCCCAAGGTCGAATGCCAGCATGAGAGAGAGCCACAACAACCCGATTTCCAGGCATTGCCTCACGGTTGCAACGCCAATCCAGGGAATTGAAACCCACGCGATCATAAGAACAATCGCAGAGCCGGTGAGGACGCTGATCTGGCGCGCTCGCCGGTCACCGATTCGCCGATTTAAGATCGCGACGCGCGCGATGCCATGCAACGTTTCCGCGATTGCGATCAAGACCCAAATCAATATTGCCTTGTAAAACATTCCTATCCATCACGACGTAATCGCAGCCACCGTCTGAGCTACCCCTTCACGGGCGGAAGTGGCAGCAACGTCGAAAGCCGCCTCGATTTTCGATGAGTCGAACACGTAGTCGGTGTCGTTCTGATAAAGCATCTCATGCATTTCTCGAACCGTCGGATCAAAGAATCCCAGGAGTCTTACCATTGGCTTGGAGAGAAGCAGGCGCTTGGACGGTCGGTTCGCAGCTTCCGCGCAGAGGTCAATCCACTCGCGTCCCGTCAGGGCAGGTTGGGCTGTCGGCAAATGCCAGACTTGCTGGTATGCGCGATCCTCCATCGCGAGGTGGACGAGCGCTCTGCCGGCATCCGGCGTAAAGGTAAATGAATGCCGTGTCTGATCGTCGGCGAGCCACCATGCCCGTTTGCCGGCAGCCAGGCGGTCAATAACAAGGAGATTGAGGATGCTGGTTCGACATGAAGGGCCGTAAAAGTCGGCAGCTCGGGCGATCATTGCCGTGAGATTGCCTGTTCTTACCTCGTCCATCAATCGAGTTGCAAGCCGGGCACGCAACTCCCCCTTCTTACTACAGGGATTGTGCGGCGTCTCCTCCGTCATGGGGCCATTGACGCGGCCATACATGTAAACATTGTCGAAGAAGATCAGTCTTGTTCCGTGAACTTTGCAGGCATCGATCGTGTTCCCCATGATCTTCGGCCACAGCGCCTGCCAGATCGCAAGGTCGTATTTCAATCCCACGCACAAATAGACGATTGCGGAACCGCTGACCGCTTCGAGGGTCTGGCTGTAATCGGATAGATCGGCGGTCCCGATCTCGAGCGCACCGGGACAGGCACGCGGTTGCCGGCTGACCAGGCGAACCGCCTGCCCGGCCTTCAAAAGCTCGCGCGTTAACTCCGTGGCAATTGCGCCTCCGGCGCCAAGAATCGTGTGCAGTTTCATGGAAGAATTACGTGGATATTCGTGAACCTGCGCTTGCGCTGGAACCACTTTATGCGTCGGGCTGCAGGCCGTTTCTGCTTTAGAATGCTGATCTTACAACCCCGCCGTCCACGCGCATTGCCGCCCCATTTGTCGCCGAGGCGAGGGGACTGCACACGTAGGAGTACTTCCCCAGCTACGCGCCGGAGTGTCCCGCCCCGATCCTGCGCATCGCTATCTCAATAAGAAGATTCAGGAGTTTCTGCTGGCATTTTTGCTGACAGTTTCTGAAAATCCAGGTTCTGAATAACCCATCCCCAGGGGAATTGCCCCCTCGAAACGATGCGGGCAATCTCTCGGCATTGTATCCCCCCAATGAATTAACGAAAATGAAAACGGCAGTCTTCAGCACCAAACCCTACGACACAAAGTTTCTGGTGGCGGCAAACAGCGCGGCCACACATGAGCTCACTTTCTTTGAAGAAAAACTCAGCAAACGTACCGCCAAGCTGGCTGAAGGCCAAGACGCTATCTGCGTGTTTGTCAACGATTTCCTCAATGCGCGCGTTCTGGATATCCTCAACAATCTGAACATACGCATGGTTGCTCTGCGATGTGCGGGATTCAATCAGGTGGACATTCGACACGCCTCCGAACTCGGTATTAAGGTTGCTCACGTCCCAGCCTACTCACCATATGCTGTAGCGGAGTTCGCGCTGACCCTGATAATGGCTTTAAATCGCCGAATTCATCGCGCCTACAACCGCGTACGCGATGGCAATTTCTCCATCGATGGTCTTCTGGGTTTTGACGTTCATGGAAAGACGGTCGGTATCCTTGGCACTGGCAAGATCGGCCGGGTTTTTGCGGGGCTCTTGAAAGGCTTCGGCATCAATCTTCTCGGCTACGACCTTTTCCCGAATCCCGAATTTTCTGAACTCGGAGGAAAGTACGTTGAGCTTGACTCTCTGTTTGCCCAGTCCGACATCATCAGCCTGCATTGCCCTTTGACGCCGGAGACGTTTCACATCGTCGATGCAGAGAGCATCGCCCAGATGAAAAAGGGGGTGATGATCATCAACACAAGCCGGGGCGCGCTTGTCGATGCCAGTGCGGTGATCGAAGGACTGAAGTCCGAAAAGATCGGCTACCTGGGTTTGGACGTGTATGAGCAGGAGGCCGATGTGTTCTATGAGAATCTTTCGGAGCGAATTATCCAGGACGATGTGCTGCAACGCCTGCTCACGTTTCCGAACGTGATCATCAGCTCTCACCAGGCTTACTTCACTGATACCGCTCTAATCAAGATCGCCGAAACGACGATGCAGAACCTCACAGCTTTTGAGAATGGTGAAGAACTCGCTAACGAGGTAACCGTCGCCATGCTTCACTAACGTTCGCATCTAGAAACAGCGATCTTAACAGCAATGTAGCGATAATCCCGTCCGAAAACGCTCCGGAGAGCCATTGGTGATCCGGAGTGTCCTTAAAGCACTTCGACAGCAACTCAACTCCAGTCGCGCGCGAGGAGTAATAACATTCCGCGTTCGAAAGATACAAAATGCAAAGCAAAGAGGAAAGCGCAGAGGAGAAAGAAAAGGAGTTAAAGAGAAAAGACATGGTGTGGACCCGGATCTATTACGGCCGGGATGTGATGGAGCGCATCCTTGACACGATCGACGTCAAGCATGCCCTGCGCCAACGGTTTTTCCTTGGCTACACCATGCGTGCAGTTATGGCCGGCATCATCATATGCCTGATGTATATCTTTGTATACCAGATCAAGGTGGATCTGGGCCCGAATTTCAATGCCGGCATCGGGAAATACATCATGGGTCTGAGTTTCAGTATGGCGCTGGCGTTCATCTACTTCACCAACTCGGAGCTACTCACCAGCAATTTCATGTACTTCACCGTGGGGCGTTATTACGGCAAGGTGAGTTGGAATGATACATTGGTGATCTGGGGCATGTGTCTTTTCGGTAATCTATTAGGTATCGCATTTATTGCCGCATTGGTGTGGAGCTGTGGCATGCTCAACGACAGGGTGGTAGAAAACCTGATCCACACTGTGGACGCCAAGACCGTTAAAAGCGGTGCCTGGCTGATTTTTGTCAAAGCCATTTTTGCCAATTATTTTATCAACATCTCGGTCATCATCGCAATGCAATTAAAAGAGCATCTGGCAAAAATTGTCGTTCTGATGCTGGGTGTGACCGTATTCGCTTACATGGGCTACGAACACGTGGTAGCAAATTCCGCCCTGTTCATAATGGCCATCTTTGAACAGCCCGAGAACGTCAATATCTTGCAGGTCGGCAAGAACTTTGTTTTCTCCTTCTTCGGCAACTATGTCGGTGGTGGCCTCGTGATCGGCCTCTTCTACGCGTACTTGAACGACCACCGACGGGAGGCTATGCGGCCGAGGGTATGAAAAGTGAAGGTAGAAAGAGAGCAGACGACCTGGTTGCTCAGAATTTTTCCCGTCACCATATCCCAAACAGTTTTTATGAGGTGGCGTCCAGAATACTCTGCTGATTTAGCGACGCTTTAGATGTTGGACAGCGCTGCGCGGCAGTCCAAGTCCCGTAAGCGCCTCAATGGAAAAGTCCGACTGATCTGGAGCGAGGTCCACGCGAAGCGTGGCATCTGTTTAGCGCCGAAGGCGCGGTTAGCATTTAGAGCCTGGGGCAACGCCCCAGGGAAGGTCGAACAAGACGCTCCAGCGCTGAAAGCGCGATTCATCCGGGCACGAATTTGGTGCATTATCAAGTCTATGCCGCAGTCGCTCAGCAAGGTCATTGTTCATCTTATCTTCAGCACCAGGGACCGTGAATCGTGGCTGGACCGCAAAGTCCGCCAGCGTATTCACGCGTATCTGGCAACCATTTGCCGCGACCTAGGTGCACAAGCCCACCGTGTCGGCGGCGTAGCGGATCATGTTCACATCATCACGACTCTGCCGCGCACACTTTCACAAGCGCAGATGGTCGAGCAGGTGAAGAAGACCTCATCAAAATGGATCAAGAGCCTCGGGCCCGAATATCGCGGGTTTTTCTGGCAACGTGGTTATGGCGCGTTTTCGGTCAGCCCCAGCCAACTCTATGCGGCCCTCGCTTACGTCGACAATCAGGAAGAGCATCACCGGGTTCGAAGCTTTCAGGAGGAATACCCGGATTTTCTGAAGAAGCACCGCGTTGAGTTTGACGAGCGCTACGTATGGGATTGAAGGATTGAAAAGTTATTTACCTGATTACGAACCAACTGAATCGCGCTTTCAGCGCTGAGGGCTTTCTGGGCTTGGATTCCTGGGGCGTTGCCCCAGGCTAACATGAAAGACGCCTTTGGCGCTAAACACATACGAAGCGTGGGACCAAAGTCAAGGGCGCTTGGTGATTAGACTTCTGGAGTGGCTGGCAGAGATGTCGACGGCCTTTCGGCCGAATGCCTGATGGTATGACACCACATTTCTCCAGAAATGCTGCCCGTGATCAAGGATGCTGATTGACCTGCGACGCGCGGCAGCTCGACAGGATCTCCTTCACTTGCTCAGCGCGTTTGGCTTCGGTTCTCACCAGGATGAACTTGCCGCCATGATAGAACGCCGTCGCATAGTTCTTGATCTCGCTGTCAGGCACGCCAAAATCGGCAAGGTGAGCCGTGAATGCTCTAATAATTGTCTGCCGGTCTGGCCTGGACGGTTCATAGCGTTCAACAACGACACCCGGTGCCGCGCCCAGGCCCGAAAGGCCAAAGTTGCCCAGCTCTTCCCCAACGATGGCCTCATCGTAGACTGTGTCTTCGAATCCTGCGTTGGCGAGCCGCTCAATCGCGTTATCCAGGTCCTGCGCACGGTCAAAAATTCCAACGAGTGTCTTCATGTCAGCCATTCCTTATATTTCAGCATTTCAAATTCGACGTTGAATTGTCTTTGATTTCTTAGATAGCCAGTTCTCTCTCATCGGGACGATGAACTGCTCATCCGATTGTCTGGAGTGTGATCGAGTAGTGATAAGGCTTCGCTTTAACCCAATACTCTTCATGCACGTCGGCACCCCAGCTGTTATCGCCTCCAATTCCCATCTGCTGATGATCCAGCTGCACTTCAATCATATCTCGATGCACAATCTCGTGATCGTGCCGGGCATTCTGAACGTCTTCATCGGTATAATCATGCGCGATGAATTGCAGGATCGAGTCGGCAATGAAACGGACTCCAATGTTCTGAGCATTCGTGAACTGAACCCAACGCACGTCAGTCCGATTACCGTTCAACTGCGGGAAAACATAAGGATGATGCAGTTCATCCACAGTTAATTGATAATGCCCAATCTTGGCACCAGTCTTTCGGTCCCAATGCGTTTCGTGTGGACCTCGCCCATACCACGCAACTTGTCGCAAATCACCGGAGAGTCCCGCGATGAGACCCAGTCTCGGCAGCGGAGGGGTAGAAGGCGAAAATGGCTGAAAATTCACCTCGATTTCGATCGATCTATCCGGACGAAAAAGATATTTCAGGTCGTAGTATGCCAATTCAGGAAACTCTGTCCACACGTGTACAAGGACCGCATCATTTTCGGCCATCGCTGAAATTCCAACCGATCTTTGGCGAGTGACAGCGTCGCGCCACGGCGCGTAGATCTCTCGAAATCCATTCAGTAACTGATTGTCGTTCGGTATTCGCCAGGTATTCGGCACTAACGGTCTTCGAATCAGTTCGCGGTCTCGATGCATGAACGAAATCAGAGCACCCCATCTTCGATCAATCGTGACCTGCGTCTCACCGCTGGCTATGATGTAACTTTCACCAGTATGCTGGAGAATGGGGCGCTCAGGCGGAGATTTCGGGCTATCCTCCGATGCCGGTAATTCACCCTTGCTTTCTATAAGAAACTGTTCCCACGCAATCTCGTGACCGGCCGGCGCCCAGGCGCTGCCAGTTCTAAGCTCCAGCGACACGATCAAAATCCATTCGCTCGTCTCCAGGAGAAAATCCTGCGGCAGTGGAATTGTCAGATCGCTCGATTGCCCGGGCCCGAGCTCGATCGAGCCAAGGGAATCCGAATACTTAACGTCTCCATCTTTTAGCAGCTCCCATCGGATCTCGAATTGCCCGAGATCGGTGAAGAAAAAACCATTTTGGATGCGAATTCGGCCTAAGGGAAGATCCGCTGCAGTAATCTTCACATTCTGGTAGACTTTCTTAACCTCATGGAGATGCGGATTGGGACGGCGATCTGGCTGAACCAAGCCATCGCAGCAGAAATTCCCGTCGTTCGGAAAATCGCCAAAGTCACCGCCGTAGGCGAGGTAGTGTCCGGATCCGTCTGGTAATGGTTTGAAAAGGGCGAGATCGCACCATTCCCAGATACAGCCGCCCTGCAACAAGTCATACTTTTCGATGATGTCCCAATAGTCCTGGAAGTTTCCGACGCTGTTACCCATCGCGTGTGCATATTCCGTGAGGATGAGTGGACGGTCCGCGGCGGGATCTTTTGCATAGCTTTCCAGGTCGGAGGGCAAAGCATACATGGGACAATAAATGTCCGTGTTGGAAGTCCGGAGGGCAGACTCGAATTGCACAGGCCGCGAAGGATCTCGTTCTTTGATCCAGTCGTAGGCGGAAACGAAATGAGGGCCGTTGCCTGACTCATTTCCGAGAGACCAGATAATAATGCACGGGTGGTTCTTGTCCCTTTCGACCATCCGACGGTGGCGGCCAATTATCGCTTCCTTCCAGACCGGATCGTGAAGCAACACATGATTCGAGAAGGCACCCATGTCATGCGCCTCGATGTTTGCCTCTCCGATGACATACATCCCATACCGGTCACACAAATCATACCACAGCGGGCAATTCGGATAATGGCTGGTTCGGACGGTATTGATGTTATTTTGCTTCATCAATTCGAGGTCACGAATCATCGACTCCCTGGTGACGACGTACCCGCTCTCCGGCAGGAACTCGTTTCGATTGACCCCCTTGATGTAGATTGCCTTCCCATTCACGAGCAACTGCCGGTCTCGAATTTCCACCTTGCGGAAGCCGAGATGGAGGGTCGCGACTTCGAGGAGTTCCCCCGTCGCATCAACAAGCGAAACCAGCAGCACGTATAGAGTCGGGGATTCGGCGGACCACTTTTCGACAGCGGGTACAGCGCCAGAACACTGCGCGACTCCTTCCTCACCGCCATTGACGACTGATTCTACAGTCTCGTCATACAATGCAATCTGTGCGTCCGGCGTCAGAAGCTCCATTTTCACCTGCACCTTTTGCTCGTCTCTTCTTGTATTGCGCACCGTTGTTTTGACACTGAAGAGCCCGTCGACGTAATCCGCATCGAGATCAGCACTCACCTCGAGATCTCGAAGGAATAGTGTGTTCGCGGACCAGAGGGAAACGTCGCGAAAGATCCCGCTCAATCGCCACTTGTCTTGATCCTCGAGATAACTTCCATCCGAATACTGATACACCTCGACAGCCAGAAGATTCTCACCGGGGTTCAGGAAACGCGTGATGTCAAAATCCGCGGGGGTTCGGCTGTCTTTTGCGAATCCAACCGCTTGCCCGTTCACCCACACGTAGTAGGCGCTGTCGACCCCGTCGAAATGAAGAAATATTAACCGATTCGACCACGCTTCCGGCACGCGGAATGTGCGCCGATAGGATCCAACCTGATTCCTCCAGGCGTAGCTTGTAAACTCCTCCGGTGGGGTTCCTGTCACGCAGGGAGGGTCCTTTGCGAAAGGATATATCTTATTCGTGTAGACAGGAACACCGTAGCCGTTCAGTTGCCAGTTCGAAGGCACCCTGAGAGTGCTCCATCGCGAGGCATCAAAATCCTGCCGATAGAAGTTGATCGGACGACTCCACGGGTCGGGCGACCAATGAAATGACCAGTTACCCTCAAGGGGAACCATCCACCCGGAATCGGCCGACTCGTTTCGCGTCGCCTGGTCCCGATCGCGAAATGAAGAAAAGCTTGCGTGCGGGGGCTCGGTGCCGACGCGTTGAGTTTCCGGGTTCTCCCAATCCTCATTTTTGCCTGGGGTGGTTTTCTCCGATGGCGTCACAATGGGGGGGAAATCTAAAAATCTATGTTATAAGAGCCTCACCATCGGAACCAAACAGGCGCAGGTCCTTCGGCGCAAAATCGAAACCTCTCGTGTCTCCGTGTTTGAATTCGTGAAATCCCGTAATGCTGATCGTAATTTGACTTCCTGCTTCGGTGGTTCCATGCAGATAGGTGACATCTCCCAGGCTTTCAACGACTTCAATTCTAAAAACTGCCTTGCCCTGATCCTTGTCTGTCACCTTGATGTGTTCAGGCCTGATCCCGAGCGTTAGGGCAGTTCCCGGGGGAATGGATATTCCGGCCGGTGCATCCAAAATAAGCTGCCCTCCCCGAAAATCGGCCGATTTCAGTTTGAGGCTCTTACCGTCGCTCTGTGCGGAGGCGATATTCAGGAAATTCATTTTCGGAGAACCAATAAAGCCGGCAACGAAGAGATTCGCCGGCCTCTCGTAGAGATCCATCGGCTTCCCGACCTGTTCGATCCGGCCGCCGTTCAGAATGACGATCTTATCTGCAAGCGTCATCGCTTCGACCTGGTCATGCGTGACATAAACCATCGTGGTTTCCAGATCACTGTGCAGCTTCGATATTTCGATGCGCATTTGCACGCGTAACTCGGCGTCGAGGTTGGAAAGCGGCTCGTCAAAGAGAAAGACCTTCGGCTCCCGTACGATTGCCCGACCGATCGCCACACGCTGACGCTGGCCACCCGACAACTGCTTCGGACGGCGGTTCAGAAGCGGCGTGAGATGCAGAATTTCAGCCGCGTGTTTGACGCGCGCATTGACTTGAGCTTTCGGAAATTTGGCCATCCGCAATCCGAAGCTCATATTCTCTTCGACGGTCATGTGCGGGTAAAGCGCATAGGTCTGGAAAACCATCGCGACACCGCGAGCGGCAGGCTCCACGTCGTTGACGACTTGATCATCGATGCGAAGCTCGCCATCGCTCACCTCCTCAAGACCCGCTATCATCCGGAGCAGAGTCGATTTTCCGCAACCGGAAGGACCTACGAACACAACGAATTCTCCATCCAGAATATCAAGATCGACGCCGTGTATAATTTGGACGTGGCCATACCGTTTGACCACCTTTCGCAATGTTAAACCTGCCATAGTGAAATCACGCTGCTTTGAGCGGTTAAACTAGTATAATACTGTACTAATATGATAATACTATTATTTACCCGTTTTTCAGCTTTCTGTTTAGTATTGTGCCGCATTAGCGGCGTGGGGAAGGAATTGTTTCAAAAAAAATCTACACGAAGATTTTTTTTCTTTTCAATTACAAGATAATGATTAAATGCTTAGTAGCAAGTCAAGCACCATGCGAAAAAAATGGAAGAAATGTGCGACCCTTCCCCCACCGAGATCCGAAATTTCTTAGAGGCGACGGCTTCCCCCAGAATAATTCAAACTCTCCCTCGAACCGATGATGAAGAAGACACTTTTTCTCCCCATAGCTCTAGCGCTCCTCTTAACCGCCGGCACGGCGCTTGCGGAAAGACTGGTGATCAATTCCAACCAGTCGAACCCGCAGGTGAAGGCTGCCTACACTAAGCTTGTAGAAGATTTCAAAAAACAGAACCCCGACCTGGAAGTCGTTTTCAACACGGTCGAGCACGAAGGCTACAAGACTGCGATTCGGAACTGGCTCACGACGGCACCGCCGGATATTGTCTTCTGGTTTTCGGGCGAGCGCATGAAGGCGTTCGTCGATCGTGGCCTGTTTGAGGATGTGTCGGATCTCTGGAAGAAGAATAATTGGAGCGAAGCCTTCAAGTCCACAGAGTCCGCCCTGACCGTCAATGGCAAGCAGTGGGGCATTCCGACAGTCTACGCGTTCTGGGGTGTCTTCTATCGCAAGGACATTTTTGAAAAACTGGGTATCGAGATTCCCAAGACATGGGAAGAATTCGTCGCTGTCGCGAAGAAGCTGAAAGAGAATAACATCATTCCATTCACAATCGGAACGAAAGCTCCGTGGACGACCGCCGGATGGTTCGACATCATCGACATGCGCGTCAACGGGTATGATTTTCACATTCAGTTGATGGAAGGGAAGGTGCCCTATACCGATCCGAAGGTTAAGGCGGTTTTCGAAAAGTGGCGGGAGCTGGTCGACGGCGGTTTCTACCTGCCGAATAACACCACCTACAGCTGGGAGGAAGGTTTGTCATTCTTGCTGAATGGCAAGGCTGCAATGATTCTTATAGGGAGTTTCATTGCACAGGCAACCCCGAAAGATATGATCGACAAGATCGGTTTTTTCCCGTTTCCAACCATCAATCCGGGCGTTGTTAAGGGGGAGGATGCTCCGGTCGACAGCATGAATATTCCGGCAAAGGCAAAAAACAAAGCGGGTGGGCGCAAGTTCCTGGAGTTCATGGCGACCCCCGAGGTCCAGCAAGAAGGCGCGGCAGCGGTCGGCTCGTTGCCTGCGAATTTGAACACGAAGCCGCCGGAGGATCCGCTTCTCCAGGCGGGCGTCGAGCTACTGAAGGATGCCAAGTCGGCGCAGTTTTATGACCGCGATACGGATCCGGAAATGGCGACTGAGGGAATGAAAGGTTTTCAGGAATTCATGATCTTTCCAGATCGCCTTGACAGTATCCTGAAGCGGCTCGAAAAGAAGCGTCAGCGGATATACAAGGACTAGATGATGGCAGAGTGATTTGATGGAGACCGAGCCAGAATAGAGCGCATGCTGTTCGCATTGCTTATATTCATCCCCTGAGATTACGTGAATTCGCAAACCGCAACGCCCCAGCCGGAAGTGCGCCGTTCGAAAAGACGGCGCCACGTCGGCCGCCATGATCTCGCGCCGTGGCTTTTTCTGGCGCCTGCGGCAATCATCTTTGCAGTGTATGTCGTAATCCCAATTTTTCAGTCCTTCTGGCTCAGTTTGTTCGATTGGGATGGGATTTCTCCGGAGAAGACATTCATCGGCCTGGAAAACTACCAGGAGCTTTTCGAAGACGATCAATTCTGGACGTCTCTGCAAAACAACGTTTATTGGCTGGTTTTGTTTTTGCTTGGGCCCGTTGGCGGTTGCGCCATCGCAATTTTTCTGAACCAGCAATTCTTTGGAATGCGGGTCGTAAAGTCGCTGTTCTTTTTCCCTTTCGTCCTTTCGCAAGTGGTCATCGGACTTGTATTCTCGTGGTTCTACGATCCCACGCATGGTATTCTCAACGTGGTGTTAGGAATATTCGGTATTGCGCCGATTGCACCTCTTTCCGATCCGAACATGGTGACCTTTGCGATCATTGCTGCGGGTTTATGGCCACAGGTTTCTTACTGCATGATTCTTTACCTCGCCGGTCTCACGGCCGTTGATCCCGAACAGATTGAGGCGGCACGCCTTGATGGCGCCAAGGGATTTCGAATGTTCTGGCACATCATCATGCCTCAGTTGAGACCCGCCACATTTATTGCTGTCGTTATCACCGTTGTGGGTGCGCTTCGGTCATTCGACCTGGTTCAAGTCATGACCGACGGCGGGCCGTTTGGCAGCTCTTCGATTTTGGCTTTCTTCATGTTCCAGCAGTCCATCACGAATTTTCGCATGGGATACGGAGCGGCGATCGCTGTGGTCTTGTTCCTTATCATGTCAGTATTCATCGCATTCTTTCTTTGGCGGATGATTAGAACCGAACAACACTGATGTTTCCCGCTCCGATAGAAAAAGCTTCGCCGCCCAAACAGTATCTTTACTATGTGGCGGTTTTCGTTGCCTTGGTGGCGTGGCTGTTGCCGCTCCTGGCGGTTTTGTTGACCTCGATTCGCTCCGCCGAGGATTTGAACATGGGGAATTACTGGGGTTGGCCCAGGGAGTGGAAGTTTTCAAACTACGTGGAGATCTTCCAGACGACTTCACTAGGGCGCTACTTGATAAACTCCGTGGTAATTACTCTTCCCGCTGCTATTGGCGCCATTTCGCTGGCTACTCTCGGTGGGTATGCCCTGGCGAAGTTCAAGTTTCGCGGGAATCTGCTCATGTTTTGCATGTTTGTCGGCGGTAACTTTGTTCCCTTTCAGATCCTCATGGTGCCCGTCCGGAACATGACGTTTCGATTCGGGCTTCTCGATACCTACTGGGCGCTGATCCTGTTCCACCTCGCGTTTCAAACGGGTTTCTGCACCCTTTTCATGCGGAACTTCATTTCCACGCTGCCGAATGCGTTGATTGAGTCGGCACGCGTAGAGGGAGTCAGTGAGTTCAAGATTTTCGGGTATATTATCCTTCCGCTCTTGAGACCCGCGCTGGCTGCCTTGGGTGTCCTGTTGTTCACCTTCGTCTGGAACGACTATTTCTGGGCCCTGGTTTTGGTACAGAGTGATAGCGTGAAACCGATTACAACCGGAATCGCGTCTCTTCGAGGTCAGTGGCTGGCGTCCTGGCAGCTTGTTTCGGCGGGGTCTATCGTCGCCGCACTTCCGCCCGTAGCCATGTTTTTCATTCTACAGCGTCAGTTCATTTCGGGTCTCACGCTGGGCGCGGTGAAATAGAATGTGAGGACCGCGGGCGCCTGTTCCTGTCGAGTCACGAACGCCTATTCGTTCGGGGGGTCGAGGAATCAATCCGCGTGGATTTGGGCTGAGAACGTTAATTAAGAATGGTCCGAAGTGGTGAATCCGCGTTTCCCATTGCTGATTTCAGGGGTTACCTGATCACATAAAGGTCTACCTTCAAAATCCAGAGTTGCAACTTTCAGTCTCAACAGACTGGATGGGTCATGGCCCTGTGGACCGTTCAGGAGCAATACCAACGATTCCGCGCGCGGCTCGCTCTGAAGGTCGCGGTGGGCGCGACGCTCTGCGCCTGCCTCAGCAATCTGTTCCACCTGGACATGGGCTATCTGTCTTCCCTGATCGTGGCACTCGTGCTCGTGGTATTCCACGGAAAAACCCTGCGCGCCGGGGTGCCCGCATTCCTCGGTGTGCTCACGGCAGGATCCGTCGAGGTTCTGATCTTATTGGCACTTGGCGACTCCGGGGTCGCCTATCTCTTTTGCTCGTTGCTGTGGCTGTTTCTGTGGATGGCGTTCCTACCTACGCTCCCTCTGGCCCACATGCTGGGCGGAATCCTGATTGCGATGATTCTGTTCAGCCATACGCTCGGCACTGCGGAGGTCCGCACCCTCGTCGAGGGGTTCTGGCTCCAATGTCTTCTCGGAATCTGCCTTGCCATCGGCCTGGATCGGCTGATCTGGCCTTCGCGGGTCGAGGACAGCTATTTCGAGGCTCTGGCGAGCCTGCTGGAATCTTTCGCCAATGATATCGATACCATCGTCGGCGCAACTGATGGCAAGACCCGGGAAAGCGCCGCGCACGTCACCGAAATCCGTCACATCGCGCATCTGGCAAATCTTTCGAATGATGTAATCTCTGGCGACGACGGGGCCGGAATCCGACTGCACTTAACTTGCCGTCTCATCTGGGAGCGGATTCGGCTGGCTTACAGGTTCATCGAGAATAACAGAAGGGACATTCTTACTTCCGACCAAGGCCGTGAGTTCAAGGCGGCCTTCCGGGGCCTGGCGCGTCACTACCGGATTTTCGCCGACGCAGCGCTCCACCGTCGCCAAGCTCCGGACGTCGATCCCGAGACGCAGAAGGTGATTGGCGAGTTGACGAGAAAGGTGCGCGGCGCCGAACGGGATGCGACCGTCGCGGACGGTTCGGCACCGATCTTGCAACTGATGGAGCACGGACTGGCCGACCATGAGCGTGCCGTCGCGACCTACAATGTCCTGCTCCACGGTCTGGCGCGGAGACGGCACCGCGCAACGGATGTTGGCGCAGTCCTGGCGCAAGTCCTTGCCTGGCCACAACCTTCGGCGTTCAAAGTGGCGGCCCGGATTGCGCTGATCGTGCTGACGCTATTCGTGCTCGTCATCTACCTCCATTTTCCGGGAAGCGCACTCGTAGCGTTCTATGGTGTTGCATTTGGCCTCACAGCAAATGTCGGCCAGCTCTACATGAAAGGCCGGTCCGGTACGCTCGGGGTTTTGACCGGTATGATCGTGGGAATCATAGGCATCCTTATTGTCATGCAATCTCCACATTTTCCGGTGGTGATCGCGTTGTTCGCGATCGCGATGTTTTTCGCTGCCTACGCCTCCACGGCGGCGGAGCCGATCGGGTTCGCCGGACTTCAGGCCGCGTTGGTTACCCCCTATATGTTCGTCTATTACGAAGGTCCTTACTGGACGATGGAGAATGCTATCACACGCGCCTGCGCCCTGGTGGTTGCGGCGTCGGTTGCAATGATCGTGCAGCGCCTGGCCTGGCCAGTCGATCCGCTTGTGCTGTTCCGCAACGTCATTTCGCGGATGCTCGAGACGATCGCCGCCGCGTGGGAACGGCTTCGCAGGAACGAACGCCGGATGCCGAAGAAGTCGACTCTTGTCGACGCCTTTGACCAGAGCGTGACGCTGCTGCAGGACTCGCGGTATGTGATCGGCTCCCGGCACCCGTTGGCGCAAGCCTATCTACAATTACTGCGGTCCCTGCAAGACATGTTTGCCAGCATGCGGGCTCTCGCGGAGTTGCTCGCACTGGAGAGGGACGACGAGGCGATTCTCGAAACGTACGAAAGGATCACGCCTGCGCTCGGAGACGTTACCCAAACCCTGGAGTTGATCTCCCGCAACGTTATGCACCAGGGAAATGCAGGAGCCGCGGAGCAGCCTTCCCGTCCCGACGCTCTGCGGGACGCCGCATCGCGGCTGCAGAAGGCGCCCCCTGCCGACGTCGCTTTGCAGAGTCGGCTGAAGATCGCGATACTGGGATCGCTGCTGGGCGAGATCGCCGACTCTCTGGACAACGCCGTCACGGCAGTCCGCGAGATTCCCGCTGTCACGCCGGAGCCTATGATAGGAAGTTCAGAAGGCTGGCAATCTTCAACCAAAGCCACCCCAGCGCATTGAGCGGAACGTTGCCCGTCGGAAGAACGAGCACGGTCACGGTTCCGCCGACGCGCAAATTCCCGGCCGGCTCAGGATCCTTGAGCCGGAACCGCACCGGAAAACGCTGAGTCGTCTTCACCCAATCGGACGGCCCGGTGACATCCGGCAAATCGCCCGAGGGAACGCCCTGGCCCTGCCCGACGCCCCATCCCACGCTCTCGACCTCTGCCTTAAAGATGCGTCCGGGAACCAGCCCCAATGCCGCGCGCGCAGGCTGTCCGGGCCGAAGCAATGCGAGACTGTTCTCGGGGAAATTTCCAACGATCCACCAATTCCCGGAATCGACCACGGATAGCGCCGGCGCTCCGGCATCGACGTAGGTGCCAACCGAGAGCTGTAGATTTGTGACGTATCCGTCAGTTGGCGCGACGATCTTCGTCTGCTCAAGCTGGTAGTTTGCCTCGTCGAGGCTGGCTTGTGCCTTCGCGACCAGCGCATTCCGGTCGCCGACTCGTGCCGCAAGGCTTTGCTCGACTTTCGCGCGCTTCGCCAACGTCTGCTGCAGTGTCGCCTCCTGCTCGCGGAGTCGTGCCTGCGCTTGATACACCACCAGCTTTGCTGTGGCGGCGCGCTCCGCCGCCCTGGAATACTCTTTGTATTCCTTACGCATGAGTTCGAGATCAGTATTAGCCTGATCGATCGTTTCGTTCGCCAGGTCGAGATCTTGCTTCATCAGCGCGACCTCCTTGGTGGCCAACGCGAGTTCGGCTTCGAGCTGATTGACTGCAAACGAATACGGACGTGCGTCC
Organism: uncultured Verrucomicrobiae bacterium; assembly: GCA_963805815.1. Classification (GTDB taxonomy): domain Bacteria; phylum Verrucomicrobiota; class Verrucomicrobiia; order Chthoniobacterales; family Chthoniobacteraceae; genus CAWDWA01. Next base: position 310,436 of record CAWDWA010000026.1, on the reverse strand, counting down.
AACTCGAAGAGGATCTGTCCCGCCTTCACGGCCTTGTTGTTCTGCACGTGCACCGCCGTGACCCTACCCGCCACCTGAGGCGCAATCCGCGTCACGTAGGTCTGCACGAAGCAGTCGCTCGTGATCGGCGTGTAGCGGTCCAGAAGGCCGTAGTAGAGAATAACAAGAGCCACGACGAACACGATTGCTATGACCCATCGCACCGGTGTCATTCTCGCACGGGGCTTGCTTTCCCCCGGCAGTTCTGCCGGGGTTTTATCGTTCGGGTTGGAGTCGCTCATATGAGTTGGCGGTCCGTATTGATGTTGGAATCCTGTTAGATTGGCAAGCTAGGGACATCCGCTGGAATTTGGCATGGAGGAACCGCCGAAGCAGAAGAAGCTCCGATTCCCTCCAACCTGGCGTTCCTTCGCCGGTTTGCAACCGGGCTTGCCACCGGCGGCGCACCCGGCAGACTAGATCGCCAGCAACGTATTTACCATCTAGTCCCGCACCTGCAATTCGCTTTCGCCGTGCCACGCCCGCAGGTGCAAGAATGCAGAATAACGGCGCCCGAACTGTTAATGCCCGGGGAACCGAAAAAATCCAAGTCCACCTCCTGATGGGCGATCGTTCGCATGCAAGGCTTGACTGTATCAGCTTAAAGGCATTCATATGAGGCAAAGCAATATCTCAGCAATTGAATGCGGAGGGAAGAATATGAGCCAGACTGTAGCGCAGAGCCTTCTCGAGGTCCTCGCCGAGGGAGGTGCACGCGATATCTTTGGCGTGACGGGGGACGCTTTGAATGAATTCGTCGAAGGGGTTCGTACGCACGAAACCCTGCGGTGGATCGGTGTCCGTCACGAAGAAAATGCGGCCTACGCTGCGTTCGCGCAGTCCGAATTTGGCGGAGGCATCGGGGTCTGTGCCGGAACCACCGGCCCGGGCGCACTTCATCTGATCAATGGTCTTTACAGCGCGAAGCGAGACTCGGGTGGCGTGGTGGCGATCACGGGGCAGGTCCCTCGGAAACAGCGGGGGAGCGATTTTCATAAGGAGGTCGACCTCACCAGGATGTTCGACGACATCTGTGCCTATCAGGCGGTCATCGACTCGCCCGAGCAGATGCCGCGCATGGTCGAGATTGCGGTTCAAAAGGCCCTAATCGAACGGGTGATCGTTCGTATCGAGATCCCGATCGATGTTATGGGCATGACCGTACCGAGCCAGCACTACAGGCATCCCCTGGTACACTGCACCCCAAGCATGATCCCGCGCAAAGAGCAAGTAGACAGGGCCGCAGAAATTCTGAGTGCGGGAAAGCGCGTTGCGATCTTCTGCGGCGTCGGCTGCCGTGAAGCAAAGGACGAGGTCTCCGAGCTTGCTGACCGATTGCAGGCGCCGATCGTTCACACGCTGCGCGCCAAGGACGTTTTCGACTACAGTCAGCCGAATGTCGTCGGGATGACGGGGTTGATCGGAAACCCCGCCGGCTATCACGCTGTCTGGGATTGCGACACCCTCCTGATGCTCGGGACGGACTTTCCGTACGATGAGTTTATCCCCGACGGGATATCGATCATTCAGGTCGACAAGAATGTCGAACATATCGGCAGAAGGGCCCCGGTGACACTTGGGATGGTCGGGACGGTCAAAGAAACGGTGGCGATGCTGCTTCCACAAATCGAAAGGACCGGGGACGGCTCCTCGAACTTCCTGAATCACCTGATGAAGTTGCGGGATAAATGGTTGAGGCAGATGGACGAGCAGGCGGACCTTTCTCGGACCGATGAGCCGTTGCATCCGCAGCTCTTCGCCAGGGCTGTCAACGATCGCGCGGCGGACGACGCGCTGTTTGCCATCGATGTAGGGGAGTGCACGGTCTGGATGGCGCGACAACTTCGGATGAGCGGCGAGCGACGGATGGCGAGCTCTTTCAACCACGGTTCCCTCGGGGCGGGTCTTCCGATTGCGCTCGGAGCCGCCGCGCTCGACCCTAAGCGCCAGGTGTGGCTTCTCGCCGGCGATGGCGGTTTTGGAATGTCGATGAACGACTTCGTTACGGCGGTTCGCTACAATTGGCCGATCAAGGTGCTTCTTTTCAACAATGGCGAGCACGGTTTCGTAAAGATGGAAATGGAAGTTTCCGGCTTGCCCCTGTTTCCGGAAGCAACGGGACTCCTCAACCCAAATTTCGCGGATTACGCCAAGGCGTGCGGCGGCGACGGGGTTCGTGTAGAGCATGCGAAGGATATTGTTCCGGCGGTCGAGCGGGCGCTGGCTTCAGACAAGCCATTCATCATCGAAGCGATGGTCAGCTCCGGCGAGCTCACCATGCCACCCACAATTACGGTCGACGAAGCCTGGGGATTTGGAATGTCGAAGATCAAAGAGGCGCTCATGGGCCTTCGTGGCGACCACGAAGTTTGGAAAGCCTGGCGCGAAGAGTTCAAGGCCAACGTGTACTGAGTGGCCGATCGTCGCTTCGCGCCTCGCTGCCAATGCCCCATAGACACATTCCGCTAGATGGACAGGGAATTTCCGGGACATGGGTGGTTACGCAACGAGCGATGGTCGCAAGGTCCGCTGGGGGTTGGTCTAACCGGTCGGGAGATCTCAACAAACTTTCCAATCGGGACTGGGGGGACGGAAGAGAATGAACTTCAAAGATGAACAAGAGTTACTCCTACGATTCTTTTCTTTACGGAGCGGTCTATTATCCGGAACAATGGCCTGAGCAATCCTGGAATAAAGACCTTGCGCGGATCGCCGAGACCGGAATGAACGTGGTCCGAATGGGCGAGGGGGCGTGGAGTGTCTGGGAGCCCGAGGAAGGCCGCTTCGAATTCGGGTTGTTTGACCGGGCGTTGGAGTTCTGCCAGAGGCATGGGTTGAAAGCGATTATGGGTACGCCGACTTACACGCCACCGGCCTGGCTTACCGAACGCTATCCGGAGGTGCTTCGCACAAGTTTCGAAGGAACGCCGTTGCGGCACGGTTCGCGCCGCCACTACAACTATACTTCGCCAGTTTATAGAGCGAAGTCGCGCGCAATTACCGAGGCCTTGGCAACTCACTACCGTGATCATCCGATCGTGATCGGCTGGCAGATCGACAACGAATTTAACTGCCATCTCGATAGCAGTTTCGCGGAAAGCGATCACACAGCTTTCCGCACGTGGTGCAAGGAGCGCTACACCACGCTGGATGCCTTGAACAATGCCTGGGGCACAGCGTTCTGGTCCCAGACCTACACGGATTGGGGACAAGTCTGGCTGCCGCGACCCACAGTAACCTACCAGAACCCCGGTCTGCTACTGGACTTCTATCGGTTCACTTCCGACATGACGATCCGGTTTGGGGCGATGCAGTACGAGATCATTAAGCGGATTGCACCGCATCAGTTCGTCACCCACAACGCGCATCAGGACATGACAAATGTCGATCTGCAGGAGCTTGTGCAGGAGGCTATGGACTTCATCTCGTACGATTCCTACCCGGAATTCAAAATATGTGATCCGACACTGTCTGCGCAGTTCCGCGATCAGTTCGAATCCCGCCTGCTTTCGCGGATGCGGGGAGTGTCGCAAAAGTTCATGATTTTGGAGCAACAGTCGGGCCCCGGCGGTCAAATCGGTGGGCTTCTAAATGGCAACCCGGACTATCTACATCCGACCCCCAAACCCGGGCAGATGCGCCTCTGGTGCTGGAATTCCGTTGCGAATGGTTCCGACGGCATCGTCTTCTTTCGCTGGCGGTCGCTGCCTTACGGTGCCGAGGCCCATTGGAACGGTCTTTTGTATCATGATGAAAGGAATACACGGCGGCTGGACGAAGCACGGCAGCTCGGTCAGGAGATCAAGCGCCTGGCTCCCATTTTGACAGGCACCCGATGCGTCTCGCACGCCGCAATCCTCTACGATTTCGACAACGAGTCGCACGCAAGAATCGAGCACGCGACCGGGCAGCAACGCGACGCCAGCCAACGCGCCGTATACCAGGCGCTGTCGGAACGGCATCTCGCCGCGGACCTGCGGGCGCTTTCAGGCCTTGAGCTCGACGATGATCTATGTGCCTATGAGATCATCTTCTTCCCGCACGCTCACATCCTGACTGCAAACGAATTAGCCCCGTTGAAGCAGTATGTCGAGCGGGGAGGGACTTTGGTTTTCGGTTGCTGGAGCGCCTACCGGAATCGCAACCATTGGTGCTACGATGCACAAGGAAGAGCGTTCTTTGAGGATTTTGCAGGTGTGCGAACGGAAGACTTCACTGTGGTAACGCCAGGCGAAACCTCTGCCATTCGATTTAGCGACAGGGATGTTATCGTTGAGGCACCGGTTTTCAATGAGGTGCTCTTTCCCCTGACGGACGATGTTCGGATTCTTGCCTCTTACACTTTGGACTACTATGCAGGCAAACCCGCGGTGAGCCTTAGGCGGCGAGGGGAGGGGAGGGTAATCCAGTTTGGCTGTTTTTTCACGGCGGAAAATGTCGCTGGCCTGCTGAATACCCTTGGAGTTCAGGATCCGCTTGGAGCCTGGGCAGAAATTCCCGCTGAGGTTCAGGCCACCGTGCGAGCTAATCAAACAGAGCGTTTCTGCTTCCTCCTGAACTTCACTGGTGAGCAAAAAGTGGTCAACTTTAGAAAATCTACCCAGGACTTGTTAGAGGAGCGAGAACTCCAGGGGCCTTCTGAAATTCCGCGATACGGAGTACGCCTGGTGCGCTATTGAGCCCCTCCAGCTTCCTTTATTCAATGGAGTGAGCGCTTTTGTGATACTCGATGCCAATGAGACAGACATCGTCCTTGAATGTTTCCAACCCTGACGTTTTGAGGATGGAAGTAATCACGCCGTTGATTAGTCCGGAGAGATCTTCCGGGGTCAGACTCTTAATGAGACGCAGCAACCCTTTAAGATCGAGATCCTCTTCGCTTCCCGGGGCTGCAGGCATTTCCGTGAGGCCATCAGTGAAAAGGAGAGTTTGATCACCGGGAGCAAGGGCGTCCTCTCCCATCTTGAACGTCGCGTCTTCAAAAAGCATGAGTGCAGGACTGCAGATCTTTTCGGAGGGGCAAAGTTCGCGCGCTTCGTGGGAACCGGCGCGGATAATGACCGGGGGTTGATGACCGGCGCTGGAATACCGGACGCTCCCGTCCGCCGTGTCCACTACCATGTAAAGCGCGGTAATGAACTTGACCGCATCTCTGCGCGAGATCACCGTGCGCAGTCGGCGGTTCAGTCGCTGGAGGAATTCGACCGGATCTGCGGTTTTCGCTGATTCAATTCGTACCATCGCATTAAGCGCCGACATCAATAAAGCGGCTCCAACTCCGTGGCCCATGACATCTGCGACGAAGATACCCACGCTGGTTTCTGAAAGGGGAAGCAGACAGTAAAAGTCTCCGCCGATGGGGCCGCTTGGGCGATATTCGTTAATCACCTGGAGCGATCCCCCGGCGGCGGTGCTGCCCGACTTTGGAAAACACGTCTCCGGAGCTTCGAGAAAAGAATGCTGCACTTCACGGGCGAGCTCCAATTCCGACTCCATCTGTTCCTTCATGCGATGAATTAGCAGTTCGCGCTCCTTGTGCTCTGTGATGTCGCGCGAGCTCCCGAAAATGCCTACGATCTTCCCATCGTCGCCCCGCAATGGCATTTTCGTCGAGGATACCCAGGTAGTACGCCCGTCCGGCCATGTTTCCTTCTCTTCGATACCGATCACCGGCTGACCGGTGGCCATGATTCGCTGCTCGTCGGCAAAAGCCGCAGAGGCGTGTTCGTCTGTAAAGAGATCGCGGTCGGTCTTACCGATCACTTCTTCCGGTGTATTGAAGCCGAACCAGCGAGCGTACGCCCTATTAACAAGAACGATGCGCCCATTTGCATCTTTGAAATATATATTGTCGGAGATGTTGTCCATCAGTTGCTGGAGCATCCCTCGACGGGTGAGTCCCGCGACGAAATCGCTTTCGCTCATCATCACAACTCAACTTAAGACTCGTAGCCGTCGGAATGGGCCTGATGCCAGTCCCAGGCGCTTTGGACGATGCTCTTGAGGTCCGGATGTTGCGGAACCCAGCCGAGAACCGTCCTCGCCTTTGTTGCATCAGCGACAAGGGCGGTGCAATCGCCGGGGCGGCGTGGTTGGATTTCTGCCGGAATCGGGTGTTCGGTCACTTCGCGACAAACGTCAATGACCTCTTTGACGGTGTAGCCGTCACCATTGCCAAGATTGAACGCACCGCTGATGTCCGGTTTGAGCGCCAGAATGTGCGCACGGGCAAGATCCCTGATGTGGATATAGTCGCGCACACAGGTGCCGTCGCGCGTTTCATAATCTCCACCGTAGATGAAGATTTTTTCGCGTTTGCCCTGGGCCACCTGCAAGACAAGCGGGATCAGGTGGCTTTCCGGGTTGTGTGCCTCGCCGTACTTTTCGGTGGCGCCGCAGGCATTGAAATAGCGAAGGAATACACATTCGATGCCGTGGATTATCTGTCCCCATTGGAAGATTCTTTCGCACAGGAGCTTGGATTCGCCGTATACGGATTCAGGTTTTTGCGGCAGAGTTTCGTCCATCGGAATCCGCTCGGGCGTGCCGTAGGTGGCGCACGTCGAGGAAAAGATCAGTTTCTTGCATCCGGATTCAACCATGGAACTCATGAGATTCAGTGAGCCGCTGACGTTGTTTTCGAAGAAAGGCATCGGTTCTTTCATTGACTCGCCGACTTCGATGTAGGCCGCGAAATGAATGACAGCTTCCGGGCGACTGGCAAGCAGGGCACTCTTGATGTCCTCCTTAATGCGAAGATCGCCCCGGATGAACTTTGCGCGAGGATCTACTGCGGGTTGGTAACCGCGCTCCAGATTGTCGAATACGACAACCTCATGTCCCTCGTCGCAGAGCATTTCCGTGGTGACGCTTCCAATATATCCGGCTCCGCCGGGAACGAATACTTTCATGGCTAATCTCTTTATCGCGAATCGCGTATCGTGGATTGTCCTCTCAGACAGAAACCATACGCCGTTTGCATTGTAGGTGGTAAGTTACTTTATTATGGCTGCCCCGGAAGAAGGGATGATAGTTTCCGCAGTAGGCTCGATGCCCTTAGTCCTGCAGATGTCGATGATCTTTGCACAGATGGCATCGGCATCTGCCGCATGAACCAGAGCGACGACGCTGCCACCCCAGCCACCACCGGACAGACGGGCCCCAAGGGCGCCGGCTTCGCGCGCGGCTTCGACAACGATGTCGAGTTCGTCGCACGAGTTTTCAAAAGCAGTGCGGGAAGTCTCGTGCGAGTCGTAAAGGAACTGACCGAACGCTTCGAGCTTGCCGTTCTCGAGCAGTTTCACCCCCTCTTCAACGCGCGTGATTTCCTCGATAATATGCGTGGCACGTTGGGCCGCTTCGGGATCGATCTTAACTTTATTGGCTTCGAACTCTTCCCACGAAACATCACGGAGGGCGGTGACCGGGTGATCGAGCAAGGCTCCAAGCTCTTTAGCTGCCTTTTCGCAACTTACGCGGCGCGCGTTGTAGGGCGAGTCGGCCAGCGCATGCTTAATATGGGGGTTAATCATCAGGAACACGACATCGTCGGGTAGCTTTACCGGGTAGACTTCCAGCGAGCGGAAATCGCTGTGGATCAGTCCGTGGTGTTCGCCGAAGATGCTGGAGATCTGATCGAGCAGTCCGCAGTTGGTGCCGGCAAAGTCGTGTTCCGCCTTCTGGGCTATCCTGGCGATTTCGGTCTTATCGAGCGAAGCTCCGGCGTATGCCAGAACCGCATACGCGGTTGCGACTTCGAGTGCGGCCGAGCTCGAGAGTCCAGCCCCCATCGGAATTGATCCCATGAAAGTAGAATCGATTCCGTCCACAATCACCCCTTTATCGCGAAGATAGTACATGACTCCCTTCACATAGTTGGCCCACTGGATTTTTTTTTCGAGCGGGGTGTTGGTTGAAGGATCGAACTCTGTGGTTTCGTGCAGGTTGCCGGCTGTCAGTCGGACGCCGGGTTGTTCCGATTTTGAAATACAGAAACAATGACCCATGTTGATTGCAGCGGAAAGAACGGTGCCTTCGTTGTAATCCGTGTGGTTGCCCAGCACTTCGATGCGGCCCGGCGCATAGGAAACCGTTGTGGGTTCAGTCCCGTAGGTTTCGGTATGGGTGGCTATGGTCTGTTCAACAACGTTTTGATCGTACATGCTTCTGCATTTCGCTAATCGTTTAAAATCTTGCGCAGCACAGTATTCATAATGCTAATGGCAGTAATGCTGGACAATAGCGTTCTTTATCTGTGTTTTCACGTGTTGATACTTCAAGTTCAGGAGAGAGTGGAGAATCGATAAACGGTGGTTTGTTTGTACACTTCACCCGGCCGCAGTACAGTGCTCGGAAATTCGGGGTGGTTCGGAGAATCCGGGTAATGCTGCGCTTCCAGACAAAAACCCGCATGTTGAGCGTAGACGCGACCGCCTTTGCCTGTTTCTGTTCCATCCAGAAAGTTTCCGGAGTAGAATTGAACTCCCGGCTCGCTCGTATGCAACTCCATGACACGCCCGCTGTCCGGTTCCTCAACACGAGCTGTAAGTAACAGGTCCGCTCCGCTGCTACCGTCGATGATGTAATTGTGATCGTAGCCCCTCGGTGTGGACTCTACCTGCGCGATACGCGAGCCGATGGTTCTGGGCTCGATGAAATTCCAGGGCGTTCCAGCGACTTCAATCAACTCTCCGGTCGGAATCCCGCTTTCATCAACGGCTGTGATTTTTGAAGCGTTCAACCTCAAGATATGATCGTAAACGTTCCCCTCAACCTTAAGGTTCCAATAGGTGTGATTGGTCAGGTTCAACACGGTGGGCTTGTCGGTGTGCGCTTCGTAATCCAGTCGCAGTTCATTGGCCTCAGTAAGGGTGTAAACCACGCTGACCCTCAGCGTTCCAGGGTAACCTTGGTCTCCGTCCGGGCTGACATGAGTGAAGCGCACGGCCACGCCATCTGGAACAGACACGGCTTCAGCCTTCCACACGACCTTGTCGAAGCCCTGGTAGCCTCCGTGGAGACTATTGCGTCCGTCATTCGTTGGTGCCGTAAAGACCTTGCCATCGAGGCTGAATCTTCCCTCCGCAATGCGGTTGGCATATCGTCCCACGATGCTGCCCATGTAAGGATTTCCGGGCCGCAGCCACCCCTCGAGAGTATCGTAGCCGAGCGTGATATCCGCCACGGCCCCGGCCCGGTCGGGCGTATGCATTTCGAGGAGTGTGGCCCCCCGCGACATGATCCAGGCGATCAGCCCCGCCCGGTTTCGGAGCTCGTAAGCCTCTATTTGGGTTCCGTCTTGAAGGCTGCCGTAGATGGATTTGTGGAGACGCATTAGTGGGACCCATCAGGGCTTTCGATTCATCGTGAGGTAGTTTTGGGCAATTTGGATCAGGTTTTCAACTTGTAGTGCACGGTTGAATGGTCTCGCAGTCGTTGAGCCGCCTGTTCGGCGGTAATATCACGCTGCGGTTCAGCCAGCATTTCGTACCCCACCATGAATTTCTTGACCGTCGCGGAACGTAATAGGGGCGGATAAAAGTGGGCATGCAACTGCCAGTGTTCAAAGTCCCCCGCGTCAGTTGGCGCTCCGTGCCATCCCATGGAATAAGGGAAGGAAGTTTCAAAAAGATTATCGTAACGCGTCAGGCCTGCCTTGAGAATCTCTGCCAGCGCCACCCTTTCCCCACCGGTGAGATCTGGAAGGCGCAGGACGTGGCGACGCGGAACGAGTAAGAGTTCAAATGGCCACTCGGCCCAATAAGGCACGAGCATTACCCAATGCGCGTTTGATTCCACAATGCGGGTCTGCACCTCCACCTCTTCCTTGAGGTAGTCCAGCAGCAGCGGAGAGGAATGTTTCTGCGCATATTCGCGTTGAGCATCCTCCTCCCGAGCGGGAAAGCGCGGAATGAAGTTGCTGGCCCAGATCTGGCCATGAGGATGGGGGTTGGAGCAACCCATCACGGCCCCCTTGTTCTCGAACACCTGCACCCAACGGAAGCGGCTGCCAAGATCAGTAACCTGATCGGCCCAGAGATCAATCACCTTTTGAATGCTTGAAACCTCCATCTCGGGCAGGGTGAGATCGTGGCGCGGCGAAAAGCAAATCACGCGGCACTCGCCTTGCACGGGTTCGCAGTTAATCAGCTTCGAGGGAGGGCCCCCAGTCAACGGGGTATCCGGCAGCAACGCGGAGTAATCGTTGCGAAAAACGTAGGTGTCCGCGTAGGTCGGATTCTTCTCCCCACCGGCGCGATCGTTTCCCGGGCAGAGATAACACTTAGGGTCATGTTGCGGTCGGTCCTCACCGCCTACGCTCTCCTTCTGTCCCTGCCACGGGCGCTGGGTGCGATGCGGTGAAACCAGAATCCATTCACCAGTCAGAAGATTAAACCGGCGATGTGGGTGCTTTTCGGGATCGAAGTTCATAGTCCCCTAAATTCCTTAATCAGCGCAACCTCTTCCGGGGCATAAGGACTCCCGTTGGGATTTAAAAGGTCGTGGAACCACTCACTGGTCTCTTCATTATAATCGGGGATACTGTTCTTGAGACTGGGCCATGGAATGTGGGTCTGGGTCTTGCCGCGCACCAATCCCCACTGATAGCACCCGATATGTTCGCGGTGGAAGACCGGAAGCTGCTCCTGAATGCGGCTGCCCGCCTGGCGGCCCATCCATTCCGTGCATAGCATCGGGCGGTTATAGCCCTTGAGGTTATCTATGATTTGGTGCATTTTTTCGAGCGGGCAGTACGCATGAAAAGTGATGATGTCTGAAAGTTCGAAGGCCTTGATATCGATAAAGTGTTCGTACGGTTCCGCATTCTCCTGTCCGGTTGGAGGCACGCGCCATCCAGAAACCGTCAACGGCTGCACCGGATTGACAGCTCGGGCCAAGTCAAACACGTTGAGCATCAGGTCGTAGCTGTAACGCTCCAGCTCGATATCGAACGAGTGCTCGCCGTCCGCTTTGAAGATCATGCAGTTGCCCGGCTCGTTATACAGATCCCAAACAAAGATGCGGGTATCGGACCGGAACGTCGAGATCAGGTCACGGACATAAGTTTCGACCTCCGGCCATTGGCTTTTGTCCATCACCACATTGCGTCCCGGACTTGCTGCCGCCTGGCTGTTGTGCACGCCGGGAGAGGGCGGTTTCTGCGGCCCCAGAAAGGGATGTTCGCCGGAAAAACCGCAGTCATCCAGCGGGCAGATCATGGTAAAAAGGCGGTTCTCTGCCGCCACTTGCAAGAGAATTTCCAGGCGTTCGAGCAACCCGTCCCGATCATCCTGCCACACGATGAACGGCAGATTGGTTCTTAAGGTGTTGAAACCGGCATCTCTCGCCCAGGCGAGCTCTTGTTTGATAGTTTCCAGATCGAAAGTGTCTCTCTGCCACATCTCCGTCCAGTTCACGGCGGTTCTCGGCAGATAGTTGAAACCGCATAGCCAGGGCAGGTCGTAATACCATTGCCATGCCCTTTCCTTAGGCCACTTACTCATAAGCTAATGTCGGCCTTTCATTTTTCCCCCTTCCAAGGAGGGTGGGTTATGGATTTGTTATCCTTCCCCTTGCGACGGGGGGATTTCAAAAGGGGGTGAATTAAACAGAATCCCGAAGAAACGAGGTTTAGCGCGAGCGTGCCAAGATATCGTTGACGCGGCGCTCCATATCCGCCAAAGCCTGAGCCTTGCCGGTGAGGTAGGTCGCCTGAAGCTCCTCGTTGATGATGTCCTGAATGCCGAATTGGAACTGGGTGCCGGCGGGCATACCGCGGGCGATCGACGCCGTTTTTGCGATCTCGGATCTGAAGGGGTCGACACAGTGGATTACCTCGGCGTCGTCGTAACGTTTGATTATCTTGTGTAGTGTGACTTCTGCCATGATCTTGAGATGTGATCGGTTAGGATTCTAGACTTGGTCGTGTGCATTTGCAGCTTCGAGATGCTAGGCACGCCGGGTGATTTGCAAAGCCGAGGTGGTGGAAGAAGCGATGCGAGTGTTTTTTGGGATCAAAGTTCATGAGCTTTCAAATACTGCCGCGCTTGCTGGGGAGAAACACGAACTAGAATATGGTGCTTATTTGTGATGCAATTCGCTCCGCATGTCAAATAGATCTGTCTCTTTTTTCAGCCAGTGTCAAGAATCGGGCTGCGCTGAGTGCCTGTATCTATGTATATAGATTATAATATAATAATGTGAAAACTACCCACCATTGGAAAAATTTTTGAGGGAAATTAAGTTAATGCTGGCACAGACAGCGCAATCTATTACTATCTGCCGTTGGAATTGCATGCACCCCCGCATTTCCGGCGTTCTTTTACAAATTCCGTGGGATTTGCTTAAGCCTCGGCGGGTTCCTGTTTCCTTCAAATCCCCATAACCGACTGGCTTTGGGGGCTTTGAAGGAAATAGGATGCGGGTGGGACTCCGGCGTGGCCGGCTTTTCTGTCCTCGCGCAGCGTCCGGCCCTCACCAACAGGCGCTTCCGGTATTTAAACTGCCTGGAAACGCCCTACGAAATCCCACGGAAATCCGCGAACAACCATTTCCGGGCGGCTCCCAGTCACCCGATCAACCTCAATGCACAACTCCACGTCGCACGTTCCTGGAAGCATCCAACCAGGACTTGGATTTCCGGGAAACGGGTGAGTAAACAAGATACGCATTCCCTCTCCCCAATGAGCATCCATCACAATAAAGAGAATCAGGAGTTTCACCTCCAGAACGACGCCGTCAGTTACATCGTCCGGATTCTGAATGGCGCCTATCCTGCCCACGTGTATTTCGGTCGAAACGTCGCGCATCGTGATTCATTTGCGCATTTAATCCAACGGGACCGGGCGATTAGGGCGGTAACCGTAAACCCGGACCCGAGTGACGTGACATTCTCCCTGGAACTGACCAGGCAGGAGTACCCCGGCCACGGGAAAGGGGACTTCCGCGAGCCCGCTTTCGAGTTGCTATTTGCTGACGGGACATCGACGCCGGAGTTCCACTTCGTATCGCATTCGATCCGGAACGGCAAACCCGGCGTCGAGGGGCTTCCCGCGACCTATGTCGAGGCGGACGAGGAAGCGGAAACGCTTGAGTTGGTGTTCGAGGACTCGAAGTGGCACTGCACGCTGCACCTTTTCTACACGATTTTTTGTGACCGTCCGGTGATCACCCGTCACGCCATCTTCCGCAACGCCGGCGCGAAACGGGTCGTCCTCCACCGGGCCATGAGCACCAGTGTCGATTTTCCGTCAGCGGACTACGAACTCCTCCATCTGTCCGGCGCCTGGTCGCGCGAACGGCACCTGAAGACCCGGCCACTCGCGCACGGGATCACTCGCATCGACAGCAAGCGCGGCGCAAGCAGCCACCATCACAATCCGTTCGTGGCCCTGAAGGCGCCGCATACCACGGAGGAGACCGGAGAGGTCTTTGGGTTCAGCCTGGTCTACAGCGGGAACTTCATGGCGCAGGCCGAAGTAGATCACTTCGATGTGTTGCGCGTAATGATCGGACTGAATCCGTTCGACTTTCAATGGGCGCTGGACCCCGGCGAATCCTTCTCCACCCCCGAGGCATTGATGGCCTACAGCTGCGAAGGCCTTCAGGGCATGAGCCGCGCCTACCATTCGCTCTACAGGGAGCGGCTTGCCCGCGGAACGTGGCGTGACAAAGCGCGCCCGGTGCTGCTCAATAACTGGGAAGCCACCTATTTCGACTTCGACGAGCAGAAGCTTGTGAGCCTTGCCAGCGAAGCACGCGATCTCGGCATCGAGTTATTTGTGCTCGACGACGGATGGTTCGGCGAGCGCAACGACGACACGACTTCGCTTGGAGACTGGGTTGTGGATGGAAAGAAGCTGCCCAATGGCATCGGCGGACTTGCGGAGAAAATTCACGCCCTGGGTTTGAAGTTCGGGCTCTGGTTCGAGCCGGAGATGATCTCCCGTCAGAGCCGGTTGTTTGACGCGCACCCCGAATGGTTGATCCAGGTGCCGGGGCGCACGCTGTCCGCTGGTCGCAATCAGCACATCCTCGATCTTTCGCGTCGCGAGGTGCGTGAATATCTCTTCGAGGCGCTGTCGGCGGTCCTGAAGGAAGGCCGGGTGGACTATGTGAAGTGGGACATGAACCGGAACATGAGCGAGATCGGTTCGCTCGCCCTGCCCGCGGATCGCCAGCAGGAAACGGTGCATCGCTACATGCTGGGCCTATATGAACTGCTCGAGCGGCTGACTACCGAGTGTCCGGAAGTGCTCTTCGAATCGTGCGCCAGCGGCGGCGGGCGATTCGATCCGGGAATGCTTTATTACATGCCACAGACCTGGACCAGTGACGACACGGATGCGGTCGAACGGCTCAAGATCCAGTATGGGACCTCGATGGTCTATCCCCTCAGCGCCATGGGAGCGCACGTGTCGGCAGTGCCCAACCACCAGGTCGGACGGACCACCAGCATGGAATTCCGGGGGCGGGTCGCGTTCTTCGGGACGTTTGGCTTCGAGCTGGACATCACCTCGCTGACCGATGCCGACAAAGCGGAGATTCGCCGGCAGATCGCCTTCTACAAAAAACATCGGGACCTGATCCGCACCGGCGAGTTCTTTCGCCTGAAGAGCCCATTCTCCGGGAACGAAACGGCGTGGATGGTCGTCTCACCGGATCAGAGTGAAGCGATCGTGGCGTTTTATGAAGTGCTGGGCCGGCCAAATCCCGGCTTCCGCGAACTGAAACTGCGCGGCCTCGACCCCGACAGAACGTATCGGATCGCAGGGGCAGGTTACGAGGCCCGCGGAGACGAGTTGATGTTCATCGGCCACAAGCTTGCCCCGGCTTACACCGGCACCTCCATCGACGGCGTCATCGAATCCGGCGACTTCACCAGCCAGCTCTTCACCCTCAAGTCAATCAAACCCACCAGCAAAAAACCAGGTCAGCGTGAGAGCTGGCCTCTGCCCCCGAAACGCTAACTCGTTTCCGCAATCCTGCGGAGATGCCATTTGCAACTTACAAAGTCGCCCATCGGATACGAAATCGGTAGCCCGATGTTCATGAGGACGTCTCCTCCACGAACGAGATCGCCGATTTTGTAATGCGCTGCTTCGTCGAGCCCCTTCAAGCGGAGAAAACGCTGCGCCGCGTTTGGCGGGGCAAGAATCGTTACATGCGTGACGAGCGCCTCGTCTTTATCAGCTGAAACAACCATCCAGGCGGCTTCGTTGGAGCTGAAGGGGCTGCGGAGGCGATACAAATCACCACGGAGCAGTAAATTTCGCACCTGCTTGTAGAACGCCGTTTGCCGTTTGATTTCTTCACGGTCCTCAACTCCTATTGCCGAGGCATCGAGTTCATACCCGAACGCTCCGGTAAACGCGACATCTCCACGTGTTTTGAGCGGTGTTATCCGCCCCACCTGATGGTTCGGCACCACCGAGACGTGGGCTGAGATAGCGCTCCAGGGATAAACCACGCTCGTACCGTATTGAATTTTCAGCCGGCAGACTGCGTCGGTATTGTCACTGGTCCAGATTTGCGGCATGTACCTGGAGGGTGCCGGGGTCGAAGCGCCCACCACCGCCAGCACACCCCTCGAAAAGAATGTGAGGGAATTCGCGCGTCAGCCGTTCCATGAACTCATACAGTCCGAGAATGTAGCGATGTGCCGTCTCTTGCTGCTGATCGGCCCTCAATGCAGCGGAGCCAATTTCGGTCATGTTCCGATTCATGTCCCACTTCACGTAGGCGATTGGCACCGTCGTAAGGATCTCCTGCATCTGCTGGTAGATATTCTCGCGAACGTCATTCCGGGAGAAGTCCAAGATTAACTGATGTCGTCCTTCGCTTCGCGAGCGCTCGGGGATATGCAAACACCAGTCCGGGTGCGCACGATAAAGTTCACTGTCCGGGGAGACCATTTCCGGTTCAAACCATAGTCCGAAACTGAGCCCCTTGTGCCGGATGCGGGATGCTACCTCCTCAACTCCCCGGGGTAGCTTCTGTCGGTGCACGAACCAGTCTCCCAGAGAGGAATGCTCATCGTCGCGGTGCCCAAACCACCCGTCGTCCAGAACAAACAACTCGATACCCAACTCTGCGGCGGCGATCGCGATCTCATCTAATTTATCCGCATTGAAATCAAAGTATGTCGCCTCCCAATTATTAACGACGATGGGGCGCGGTTTGTCCCGCCATTCGCCGCGACAGAGGTTTTTGCGATAGAGTCGATGATATGCGCGAGACATCCCACCAAGACCTTCTGCCGAGAAAACGAGCACCGCCTCAGGTGTTTGAAACTCCGCACCGGGCTCCAGCGACCATGAAAAATCGAATGGATTGATCCCCAACTGTGCGCGACAACAGTAATCGGCATCGCACTCGGCCAGCCCAAGAAAGTTTCCGCTGTAAACAAGATTGAATCCGTAAGCTTGACCATGATCCTCATTGGCGCCGAGCTCAGTAAGGGCAAAAAACGGATTGTGGTGATGACTGCTGGCGCCGCGACGGCTTTCCACGGATTGGATTCCCGGGCGAAGCGGCGTGCAGGAAAGCTCGCGTTCGCGGATATGCGCCCCGGAGAGATGTAGAAAGTTCCAGTCGGTATAGTTCGAGGAAAAGTCGACGGAGCAGGATAATGCGCGGCGAAGAACGAGCGGAGACCTTCCGCGATGCATAATACGTGCGGATCGCGTAATCACCGGCTGATCGGAAAAAACCGTGTAGGAAAGCTCGACACCCAAACCCAATTTTGAATCCTCGAGTCCAACGACTAATGTTTCCGCTTCACTGTCACGCTGGACCCAGGTGGAAGGCAGTCCTGAGAGTGATGGTTTACCGGCCATCGTCCTATGGTCCGCGAGGCGCAGGTCCACAATTCGCGAGCCGTCTTCCGGTTGAAACACTTCCAGAGCAGGCGATCTGAAATCCGTGTTTCCGTAAACCGGATACTCCAGGGGAATTGTGTCGAGACTGAATTCTTTACCCAACCCGTCAGGGTTCGGACTGAAAGCACGATCACGGAATTGCAGGACGAAGTCTAGTTCCTGTGTAGAAACCTTCGGTCCCCAATAGAGATGCGCCAGATATCCGTGCGCCAACGCCTTCATGACGTAAGTCGTCTCACCGGCATGAAGAAAGAACGTGTTGGCAGCAGGAAAATATTCTACAGGCATTGGGTTTCCCATTATTCAAGATGGATCATAGCGGGCAACGGTAAAGTGCCTGCGATTCCGAACTTTTGGAAGACGTTGTCTAACAGAGATTCATCTTCACTTATTATGATGAATAGAGCGTCTTTGGGATGCCGAAAGCTGGGCGTTTAATAGCTCCGGACGCAAAGGCCTCGACTACACGTTGAACCTCCGGTGATCGGATCCTGCTTTTCACCGACGGGCTCACGGAAATGCCTTCCGCCCCGGGAAGTGAGGAAGACATCGAGTTGGAAGTGTTGCTGCGACTCATCAATGGTCTGCCTTCGGAAGATCTCCCCGGATTGATCAATGACGTAGTGCGTTCTGTCCTCACAAACTCCGGATTGGAAGCTTTCAAGGACGACGTGCGTTTGATCGGCGTCGATTACCACGAAAGGACGACGCATGAGGCGCTGGTGTGATCCACGGCAAGACCATTGCAGGAGTAATTCTCAAAAGACCCTTCCAAATTCCGACAGTCATAGAGCGCCGGAACGGAACAAGTTTTGTGAGATGCTCCAACAACTGCCCGCCGATGGGTTCATCTCCGCCCGGGTGCTGTGAGGTGATGTTACGGTCAAGGAATCGGTTCAAAATCTCGTCAGAGCATTGTGCAACATTCTTGTGAGGAATCGATGATGTATCGATTTTGTTTCTCGAGTGAGCGTTAGGAACTGTATAAAAAGGACTCTGATGTTTAGCACATGGCGGTTCAGTGAATCGTAACCCGCCCGGCCATCCTCATCGAAACTTAGTGGCGACTGCTTATTCAGATCGGAAATACCACATTGTCGGAGCTAATATGAACGAACCAAAATCAAACTGCACGTTACTGGAAGCTAACACCGACCAGCTGATCGCGTGGTGCAAAGAAACCCTGGACGCCGGTCCAACCCCCTTTGATGCGGCCCGGGCCATCGCCAGACGCCTGGGTGTGCACTTTAAAGACGGATACGCCGAAATGGGTTTCTGGACCCCGGAGATCAGAGAACAAAAGGTGCTCGATGATGACACTTATCTTGAGGTTTTTACCCCGACCGAGGGTTTCAACCTTCAAGCCGGTCGCCGGCAAGCCACGTTTCGCCGCGAGTTGGTGCCGCTCGTTCGGTATGGTGAATACCTTTGGGGTGTTATTGATGGCCTTACGGCGGGAACCCGAAATCAACTGGGATCGCTTTATTGGGTAAAGTATAAAAACCGCGATGGCGACTGGAAGACGATCGTCGACTATCTCTCTTATTCAGTTCCGTACGGTGCCTTCGCACCTGCCGAAGCTTACGATATCGAGCGTCTGCAAGCCGAACGCGGTGATTTGGAATATTTTGCGAAGCTCAGAGAATCCGCGGGTACTGAAGGGGTCGTTAAACAAGGACCTGTGGTGAACATCTTGCAGATGCACATCCCTACCGCCTCGGGTGGCGGCACGTTTGGCAGCATGACGCGCATCTACCGGAGC
Organism: uncultured Verrucomicrobiae bacterium; assembly: GCA_963805815.1. Taxonomy (GTDB): domain Bacteria; phylum Verrucomicrobiota; class Verrucomicrobiia; order Chthoniobacterales; family Chthoniobacteraceae; genus CAWDWA01. The sequence goes on along the minus strand of CAWDWA010000026.1, from coordinate 291,755 downwards.
ATCGCCAACAAGCTCAACACGGGCCAGGAACTGGACCCGTATGAGCAGAACCTCGTGGCGTTCGATGCGATACAGCCGCTACCCATCGAGCCCACTATCGAGTACGAGGCGGGGCCGCGGTTCTGGCAGGAGGAAGCTGATGATCCCTTGTCCGAGACCGTTAAGATAAACCTGCGCCGGCCCGATATGACCAACTGGGGTTATGACATCGTGATCTCGGGCTCGACGGCGGTAAATCCAGTGTTGTTGAGAACCGATCGTCCTGATGAGCTTGTGGACTTTGTAGCCACCCTCCACAACTTTCCGGGCAGACCCATCAAATTCATTCTCGATGTCGTCTTCGGCCACAACGACAACCAGGCCATTCCCCTGATGAACCGGCACTTCTTCGCCGGAGTCAACATGTACGGCCAGAACAACAACTTACGCCACCCAGTGGTGCGGACTATCCTGCTGGAGATGCAACGGCGCAAGATGAACCTTGCCGGAGCCGACGGCATCCGGATCGACGGCGCCCAGGACTTCAAGTGGTGGGATGCGGACAATCAGGTGCTGCGGCATGACGATGAATACCTGCTCTCCATGAGCGATATGGTCCAGGAAGTCGCCGGCACCCAATACCGTCCCTGGTTCATCTATGAGGACGGACGACCCTGGCCCCAAGAGGACTGGGAGCTGTCTTCCACTTACCGCGCGATCATCGACTACCATCCCGATCCGGATGTCTTTCAATGGGGACCGCTGACGTTTGCCCATAACACGCCGTTCCTTTTTACCTTCTGGGTCAACAAGTGGTGGCGTATCCGGGAGATTCTCAATCAAGGGAGCAACTGGATCAGTGGTTGCGCCAACCATGACACCCTGCGCCGCGGCACTCAGGTGGACCCCAAGAGCCGTATCAACAGCCGCCTGGGCGGCACGTTGCTGGAGATTATCGACAAGGCTTATGACAACCCCTCCACCAGCATGGTGACTTACGGAATGTTTCCCGGCGTGCCCATGGAGTTCATCAATGCCTTGATGCGGGCCTCCTGGGGTTTTATCCGCAACACCGATGATCGTTATGGTGTTAAAGTGGTTTCGGAAGAGGCCATTTCCCTGAACTGGCAGGTGGATCTCAACCATTGGAACCGCAGCGGCAATTTCGCTCGACTGAAGAACATGGGATTCACGGATCTGGACGAGTTAAAACGCTTCATGCGCCTGCTGGAGACGGCAGTGATCGTCACCGAGTATGATCTCGACGCTATCGTAAGGCTGATGAAAAATGTGGATCCGCCGTTGGCGGGCCCCGAGCTCTCCGTGAGCGCCCTGAAGAAAATTGCCCGGGCTTGGATGGATGATATGCACGAGTATTGTAATGTATCCTATTATCAGGAGGATTTAAGCCCGTCGCAGACGCGTTTTAACCTGGCGCTGCGTGAGTTCCGGTTGGCACGCCCCTGGCTGCGAAACAACCTTGGCCCCAAGGACACCTTCGAGCGGCGCAAGCCGACTAACGGGACAGTGATCTTCTATGGATTACGCAATGCGCCCGACGAGAGAGAGCAAGTGCTGTTCGTCGCAAACATGGAAGGAGCGCCCGCCGAGATAACACCGTTGCAGCTCCCAATTCCGAATCTGTCCTCCGATGGCTGGCAGGTGGCGGTGGCAACGCCCGGCCTTACCGTGAAAGATCCCGCCCGGTCGCTTGAACTGGAGGACGGCCAGGGCTTGCTGCTGGTGCGCTCGCCTGGATGATCGCGGAAATGCTGAGACATAACGACAAATGGGTGAGAGGGAGGTAGCGTTTGATCCTGCGCAAGCGGTATCAGGCAAGGGAAGAGGACGAGGCAGAGATCATCACCGCTGGGGCAATCGCTACTTTGTTTGATTCGGGCTGTTTAGCCTGGAAACGGTCCGAGCCGAGGAAATCGTCAGCCCAGGCTCCGCAATGGAGCAACGTGCTGTGCTGACCGGAGAGCCAGATGCGGGAGATCCGTACGTCCGGTTCGGAGTGAGGGGTGGGGAGTCACATCCCCGTTCCTACCCCTGTCGTTTATATTATGTATGTAAAGAATCTGGCTGAAAAGGCTCGCATTCCTTGCCATGACGCCGTGACCTCCGTGAATGGTTGATTGGATGTTTTCATCACCACCCATTTTACCGACAGCGGAAGTCACCCCCTCTCATTTCAAAATTTGTTTTGGACGCGTGTGACATCCTCGGCTTCACGGCAGCGAATCCGACCGCCAGTTGCTTTCCAAGGAGGACTGGTGCAGGTCGTTGTTCTGGTAGGCCTCGATTAGGCGCTCAAGCAGTTCAATGCGGGTTCGCAATTCAGCACCGCGCTCTGTGTCCGCCGTGCACCGGGGTTTGTCCCAGACCCGCACGTTCGACACACTTGGGATAATGTCTACGCCATCGCGGATGGCCGCTTCCACGGAGTCAAACTGGTGGTGCAGCGCCAAGTAGGTGCGGTCCGCCTGCATCACCAGCGTGTAGCCGTAATCACCGTAGGCTTCGGAGAACGCGCCATCGATGGTGATCGCCTTGCCGCTCAGTTTGAGCGGGGATTCGCCCTTCTCAATCCTCACAGGCACATGACCGTTGACAATAAGGCCGCTTGCGGGGTCCACGCCAAATTCCTGCAGCACTTTATCGCAAAATCCCACCTCATTGATGAGAGTGAAGTATGGGTTTTTATTCTCGTGGTGCGAGGTTTTGTCGGCGATGAAATCTCGCTCAAACGTGGCGATCCGGTCTTTGCCGAACAGGGGCGAGCGCGGCCCGCTCCACAGATACCACAGTACAGTCGAGGTCCCGCTCTGTCGGGCCGTCGATGACGCGTGCGAACAATTTTTGCAACTCATGAAATAGAGCCCGTCCCTTGAATGAGGTTTCGTCGATCAGCATGGGAAGAAACTCCCCGCGCTCGTCCACCACCACGCAACCGTGGAAGATGAGATGATCGTCACGAATCAAATACATCGAGCCGTGGCTCACCAGGTAGCGCATCTGCTCGCCTAGCTTCTGGCTGTTAAGGAAAGACTGGCGAATCCGGTGGAAACACGTTTCCTCCTCCTCAGTCAATTGATACGGATTGGCCGGATCAATCGTGGGAAATAATTTGTCACGCAGTGGATAGGTGATTCCATCCACCTCGATGGTGCCCTTGTCATGATCAATGCGATGCAACAGGCGGCGATGGTCCATCTGCCATTCGGGATGGCGGGCAAGCATCTGGCCTTCGAGCTTGAATTGCATGATGGCCGCGGCTTTCTGCATTCGGGCGACAACCTCGATCGGCCTCATGCCGCTGGCGTTGGGCTTGAAGTGGACCGCGGGATCATCGGCATACACCGTGCGTGCCAGGTGTTCCAGGGGCGTCCAGGGGATGCTGTAGCCTTCTGCCACCTGTTCCATCCGGCGATAGCGCAATGAGAGTCGCAACACATTACAGATCAACGCGCGGTGCCCCAGGGCGGCACCGAGCCAGGCAACGTCGTGATTACCCCAGATAAAAGACACGTTCGGCTGCTGGCGCAGATAGTCGACTACACGGTCACCGCGCGGCCCGCGGTCCCAGCAGTCGCCGCCGATGATGAGTTCGTAGATAGCGAGATTGCGGACAAGCCGGCCGGTGACGTGAATCAGCTCCCAGATGCGTCCGCGTCGAACCAGTTCATCCACGATGGTCGTAAGAAACGCGCTTTGCCGCCCCCCTGTAGGCTCCTGGAGCATTTCGGACAGCAACTCGCGATATTCCGCAGCGAAGACGGTTGATGCCCGTTTCAGGCTGTAGCGGGTTGCCAGCATCCGCGCCAGCTCAATCAAATGGCTTAAGGTGGTTACGGCATAAGCTTTCAGATCTTCTGTCGGCCGGTTTTCTTTTTCCAATCGCTGTGTGACTTCGGCAGGATAGAAAATCAGCGTGAGGAGATCCTGAAATTCTTTCCCCGGCAATCTCGTGGAGAATCTTTTTTCGACCAGCGGCCGCAATGATCCGGAGGCGTTGTTGATGACGTGGCGAAGTTTCTGGTCTTCGCCGTGAATGTCGCTGATGACATGAATAGTTCCCTTGGGCAAATTGGAAGCGGCCGCAATACGGGCGATTTCGGCCACGGCTGCGTCCACGTTGGGGAAGCGTTCAGCCAGAGGTCGTAACAGGGTCAGGGAAGCTTGGCTCGGGCTCAAAATATACGTCCTTCAAGGTTCACCCGCTCAATTCGTCCGGGGGGAGGGGGCATAACGCACGATGACAGCAGCGCTCGCTTATCGCAATCCTGTTCTAATTCTCCGCGACGGCTGATTTCGCAAACGCGTTTTTTAATGGACGCGGCGCGAGCGAAAGCTGGCAGCGCTGTGCAGCGAGCCGCTGGCCACATCCATTCCGGTCGGAAAACAGACGCGCCATCACTATAGCTGAAATAAATGTTTCTTTTCAGCCGAGTATACAACGTGAAAAAAGCGGCGCATCCTCGGCCGCTTTATCCATGTCGGCTTCTGAAGCTCCTTTGCTTAAGTAGGACAAAAGGGATTCTTAGCGAGTGAACCGCTGGAGGCCGAAACCAAGTCGATTTCGCATCAGAACCAGCTCTTCAAGCGCGGATAGAGATCGCAAAAGCGAAGGTAAAGCTTTTCGTAGGTCTCGGCGTTTTTCTGGTCTGGTGCCGTAAGGACATCGAATTTCGGGGCGAATTGTCGCGCGGCCGCGTAGTCGTCGATCGCGCCAATGCCGATTGCTGCGATCAAGCCGGCACCCACGCCGGCACGTTCGGTGGCGTGCTTATCACGTCCCTGGCAAAGCGGACGGTTCAGAACGTCTGCAACGATTTGGCGCCAGAGTTTGCTCGCCAATCCGTTGCCAGAAGCGACCAGTTGCTCGAGGTCGGCGCCGCAGCCGACCATTGCATCGACGATCTGGCGCAGCGCAAAGGCTACACCCTCCAGAAGAGCGCGCACAAGGTGCCCCGGTCCATGCCGCAACGTCAGACCAACAAAGCTCCCTTTGGCACGCGGGTCCATTAAGGGGGAACGTTCGCCCACAAGGTACGGGAGAAAGACGAGCCCTTCCGCACCGGGTTCGACTTCAGCTGCGGCCTTATCCAGCTCTGCGTAGGACCATCGGTCGCGACCAAGCATCTCCCGCAACCAGCGTAGAGCCATTCCGGCTGAAAGCATGGCCCCAAGAAGATACCACCTTGCCTCCGGGGCGTGGCAGAAGGTATGCAGCCTGAGCTGCGAATCGAAGAGGGGGGTCGTCAACGGCGCGAAAACCTGGCCGCCCGTTCCGATGGTAACCGAGCCCTGAGGGGGGTCGATCAGGCCGTTTCCCACGGCCTGCGCGGGTTGATCGGCGCATCCGGCCGAAACTGGAATCCCCTGACTCAGCCCCAGCTCCTTTGCAGCCTCGCTGCTAAGCGCACCAACGATTTGCGCGGAAGGATGTGCCTCCGGAAAGATTGATCTCGCAAAACCGAGTCGATCGATCACTTCATCGGCCCACTTGCGTTCTCCAACGTTGAAAATGCCACTGGACGCGGCGTCGCTTTGGTCGGTGCCAAGTTCGCCTGTGAGCCTGAAGCGGATGTAGTCCTTCGGCATCAAGAGGGTTGCGATTTGATCGAGCGATGCGGGCTCGTACTTCTGAAGCCAGTAAAGCGAGGAGATCAGGAAACCCGATGCGGGCGCAGTGCCACACGTGGTTGCCAGCAGCTCGGTTCCGACTCTTTCCAGGATTTCCGGTAATAGGTCCGCACTACGCTGGTCGGCCCAGATGATAGCCGGCCGTACCGGCTGCTGCGCTGCGTCCAGCGGCACGAAACCATGCATTTGACCAGAGAAACCGATCGCGATGATTTGAGAGCCGGGAGCTTGCTGCAGAGCCTGGCGCACAGCGGTGACCGTTGCCTTCCACCAGTCCATCGGGTTCTGCTCAGCGTAGCCGGGCCGCGGAGTGAGGATGGAATATTCCGCAGTGCCAAGACCTTCCACGGCGCCTTCCACCGAGGATACCACGACCTTGACGCTCGAGGTGCCCAGATCAATGCCTAGTAGCGCCCTCATGTATTCCCAACTTTAGCGGCGTTTGCTTTGAGGAATTCCAGCTCGTGTGTTGCAGGTTCTCTGGGCAGAGAAAGCGAGGTAACTCCTTCAGTGTGATTGCGAGAAAGCTCTGCGCCGATCAAGTCTGAATCAAATTGATCTGGCCGCAGAAGAGGCATTTCCACACCGTCGAAACCAAGCTCAGCGGCCTGTGCGTTGACGCGGGGTGCAATCTCGTTGTTCCAGAAGCCTTCGAGAAAAAAGGCATGTACTCCATATTCAGGCATAAGTGTAATTCTCCGGTGTGTTTTTAAGTCGTTGATTGGAAAATTGTTATCCATGATCGTAACGAGCAGATAGGATTCCGCGTAGCCAGCGGATGCAGAGTTGAAGCGTGCCATCATAACCAAAGCCGCTGCCGAGCAAAGGGCGCTCGAAACGACGTATACCCCCAACCAGCATCCACTCTGTCGCTACGCCCGAGTAACGGGTGGCCTTCTCGTTCGAGCCGATCATGCGCACGGATATGACGAAAGGGGCCCGATTCAAGATTGATGCGCTTCTCGGGGTCAACACTAACCTTCCCAAGACCGGGGATCTCCATACCGTCAGTGATCTCCTTACCGTCTACCACCATCTTCGCCACGGTGACAATTGCCTCTCCGGCCGCCTGGGGGTTCCATATATAATTCGGGGGCATTTGCTTTTTCAGAGCGCAAGTAGAACGAGAAACGCGACGGGGGAAATGGGTATCGTCGACTTCACGCCCACCCCACTTATGTCTATTCAACCCTCCATCCTGTCAAGCTTTCGTCTGAAAAGATTGGAACTCTGGCCCTGTGTCTCCAGTCCACTGGCTCCCCCATCTGCCAGAGTGATGAATAGCCCTCGAATTCATCCGAACCGGCGGCCTCCTGCTTTCGGGACTTTCTGCCCAACGAAAGGGGAACGTGAAATTTTCAAACTTGAATCCGATTTCTTATGCCCCGCTCAGCGCGTAAACGCCTCATGCAAACCACCGTCTACGGTGATCACCTGGCCGGTGGTTTTGCTGAGTCGGTTGGTCACGAGGAGGAAGTATGCCTCTGCTTGATCTGCAGGAGTGATGGGCGCTTTGGTGAGCGTCCGGTCGGCATAGAAATGGGCCAGCTTGCTGACCAGCGATTCGGTCGCCTCATCTTTCGTGTAGGGGATGTTGTATTTGGCAAGAGAGCCTATGACGCGATCACGCGGGAACATCGCACTTCCCTGCACGACAGTGGCCGGAGCGACGGCATTTACGCGCACAAGCGGTGCCAGCTCAATCGCCAGTTCGCGGGTCAAGTGATTCGCGGCGGCTTTGCTGGTGTCGTAGGCAACGCTGCCTTTCTTCGCAACGACCGCATTGGCGCTCGTGGTGAGGACGAGATTGCCTCGCAAGCCCTGTTCCTTCCAGGTCGTGAACGCTTCGTCTGCAACCAGATAGCTGCCTGTGACATTAATGTTGAATGTGAGCGCCCATTTGTCGTCCGGGATATGCCCGGTCGTGTCGCTGGCAACAAAAATGCCTGCGGTGACGCAAATATGATCGAAGCCACCGTACGCGAGAGCCACCTCATCGAGCATCGCGCGGATGCTGCTGCGATCGGTGATATTGCCTGAAAGACCGACGGCCGGACCGCACCCGCTGATGCCACTGCCCGCGACTCCGATGCCGACACCATATTTTCCCTCGATTTCATGCGCGGTCTGCTGCGCAGCGTTCTCATTCAAATCGACGCAGACAATGTGCGCTCCGTCCCTGACCAACCGGTGCGCAGTTTCCTTGCCGATACCGCTCCCGGCACCGATGACAATCACGATCTGCCGCGCCAGCTCTTTCTCGGCCGGCATGCGCTGGAGTTTCGCTTCCTCGAGGAGCCAGTATTCGATGTCGAAGGCTTCCTGCTGTGGCAACGCGATGTACTCGTCGATTGCCTCCGCCCCGCGCATCACTTCGACAGCGCAATTGTAAAACTCCGCGGTAACGCGCGACTCGGACTTGTCCTTACCCCAGGCAACCATGCCAAGACCGGGGATAAGGATCACGGTCGGGTTCGGGTCGCGCATCGCGGGCGAGTTCGCGTGTTTGCGCTTTTCGTAGTAATTCGCGTAATCCTTCCGGTAATCGTCGAGACCGGAGCCGAGAAGTTTTTTGAGATTGTCGATGTCGCCACTTGCCGGATCCCAATCGACGTAAAGCGGCTTGATCTTTGTGCGCAGGAAATGGTCCGGGCAGCTCGTCCCCAACTCGGCCAGCCGGGGGGCGTCCTTCGAGTTAACGAAACGCAGGATTTTTTCGTCGTCCTGCACCGTGCCGATGAAGCGCTTCTGCTGGCTCACCTGGCCGCGCAGCCAGGGAAGAATTGAAGCGAAAATCCGGTTGCGCTCTTCATGTGGAAGCGAATGATATTTCGCGCCGCCGAACGCCTTGGCATCGCCGCCTTTTGCCTGGTACTTCTCCTCGATATACTCCGAGGCCCGCTCAATGAATTCCAGCGTCTGGGTATAGCATTGCTTCTCGTCATCGTCCCACGCAATGAATCCGTGTTGTCCCATCATGATCGCCTTGGTGCCGGGGTTCTGTCGCTCGATTTCCTGCATCGCCAGGCCCAGCTCGAAACCCGGCCGCATCCATTTTACATAAGCCATCCCGCCTCCGAAGATTTCCTTTGTCAGCTCTTCGCAACGTTTGCTCGCGGCGACAGCGATGACCGCGTTCGGGTGCATGTGATCGACGTGCTTGCCACTGATGAACGAGTGCAAGGGTGTGTCGATCGAGCTGGGGCGCGGATTCAAATTGAAGGTGGTGTGAGAATACATCCCCACCATGTCATCCTCCGCCTGCGACTTGATGCCGCGTTCAGACCGGGCGTTGTAGACGTTTTGCAGCCCGAGCAACTTATCCTGGTAGAGCGAAGAAAAATTTTCCCTTTTCGACGTCCGCAGATCGCCCCCGGAACCCTTTACCCAGAGGACCTCGACCTCCTCGCCGGTGAGCGGATCCTTTTCCATGATTTTCGACGAGGTGTTTCCGCCGCCGGTGTTGGTAATGCGTTGATCCGAGCCGAGCAGGTTCGACCGGTAAATCAATCGGCCTACCGGGTCGAGTTGCGTAGCTTTGGCATCATCCCAAAGGAAATTGACATAGTTGTAAGTTTTCATTGCTGGAGGCTCCTGATGTGCGCGAATCGTTCAAAAGCGGACCGCAATGGCGCACTTTGTTGCGGCTGGAATTCGTTGATGGGAAATGAGGCGCGCACAATCTCCCGCGCCTGCTGGAGGGAATCGAGATGCCCCACCGTGACCGCCTGGATCATAATGTTGCCGACCGCGGTGCCTTCCACTGGACCGGCCAGCACTTCGCACCCCGTCGCATCGGCAGCGAACTGATTCAGGAGCATGCTCTGGCTGCCGCCGCCCACGATGTGCAGCCGACGTATTGTGCGTCCCGTCAAACGCTCGAGGACAGTCAGCGTGTCGCGGTAGAGCAACGCCAGACTCTCGAAAATGCAGCGAATGAACTGACCCTGCGTCTCCGGCGCAGGTTGATCCGTCTCCCGGCAAAACTCAGTGATCCTCAAGGGCATCTCCTCAGAGGAAGTCATGAAACGGGCCGCGTTCGGGTTGATGAGTGAACGCATGGACTCCGCTTCCCCGGCCAGACGGTCGAGATCGCCATAGGCAACCTTTCGCCCCTCTGATTCCCATGTCCTCTGACATTGCTGGAGCAGCCACATGCCAGCGATGTTTTTCAGGAAACGTGTAGTGCCTCCATAGCCGGCTTCGTTCGTGAAGTTTTCGGTGCGCGCTGCTTCGGTGATGAGCGGCGCGGACAATTCGACGCCGATCAAAGACCAGGTGCCGGAACTCAGGTAAGCCCAATCGTCGCCGCTGCTCGCCGGAACCGCCGCCACGGCCGCACCGGTATCGTGCGAGCACGTGGCAACCACTTCGATTCCGGCGAGGCCGGTCTCCTCCTGCAGCTCCGGCGATATTTGGCCCAGAGCAGTTCCGGATGGCACAATCTTCGTAAACAGGTGCGGCGGAAGTTCGAATTTGTGAATCAAGGTCCTCGACCAGGAACGTTTCCGCGGATTGTAGAGCTGAGTCGTGCTCGCAAAGCTCTCCTCCGTTTTTGCGGCACCACAAAAGAGAAAATGCAGGTAGTCGGCGATGCCGAGAAAACTCTCCGCAATCTGCAGTAACTCACTGTCGCGCTCCATGTCCGCGAGGAGCTGGTAGAGCGTATTGAAGTTTAGAAATTGAATACCTGTCTCGCCAAAAATCAGTTTGGCGGCGCCCGTCTTGCCCAGGACTCTCTGAAAGACAGGTTCGTTTCTTACGTCGCGATAATGGTAAGGCACGCCAAGCATGGGCTCAGCGGCGTTGAAAAGGACGTAGTCCACGCCCCATGAATCCACACTCAGACTCGCGGGGTTTTGGCCGGAAGCAGCCACCTCACGCAATCCGGCCTTCAATTCCTGGTAAATCAAGAGCATGTCCCAACGAAGAGAGCCCAGGAGCGTAACGGGGGCGCTGGCAAAGCGGTGCAGTTCATCGAGTGCAAGCTGGTTATCAGCGAGTCGCCCAAGCATCACGCGCCCGCTGCCGGCCCCGAGGTCGCATGCGATGTAGCTCTGCTCACCCATCACTCAGCTGCGCTGTGACAACACCCGCTTTTCGTAGTCCTTGACCTCCGCGAGCCATGCTTCGCGCACCGGCACATTGTGCCGTTGGCAATACTCCTCCCACACCGCGCCGATCGGCAGAGTCTTCATCTCTTCCAGCAAAGCCAGGCGCGAAGTAAAATCGCCCTCTGCCTCCAGGGCACGCAGCCGGTCGATCGGATCAAGCAACGCTACGAGCAGCGCCTTGATCGTGTTTCGGGTGCCGATCACCCAGGCCGCGATCCGGTTGATGCTGGCGTCGAAGAAATCGAGGCCGATGTGGGCGCGATCAAGAAAATCGCCACGGACGATCTCTTCCATGGTCGCACGCGTGGGATCATCGAGTGTCACAACGTGATCGCTGTCCCAGCGAACGCCGCGGCTCACGTGGAGGATGATCTCCGGCACAAACTGCAGGGTCGAGGAAACCTTGTCTGCCAGGGTCTCGGTGGGATGGAAATGACCGGCATCGAGGCAAAGTACCTTCTGTCGGGTGATCGCATAGCCGAGGTAGAACTCATGGGATCCGACCACATAAGATTCCGAGCCGATGCCGAAAAGCTTCGACTCCACTGCATCCCGATTGTATTGCGGATCGAGCGGTTCCGCGAAGACCGCATCGAGCGCCTTCTCCAGGCGCTCCCGCGGACCCTTACGATCGGCCGGCGTATCTTTCGACCCGTCGGGAATCCATACGCTGGTAATGGTAGAAGAACCAAGTTGCCGGCCCATCTCCGCACCGATCTTGCGGCAGACAATACCGTGATCGATCCAGAACTGCTGCACCTTCGGATCCCGGTGCGTGAGAGTCGCTCCATCGTTTGCGAGTGGGTGGGAGAAGTAGCTCGGATTGAAATCGAGACCGGACACGCGACCTTTGGCCCAGTCGATCCAACTCTGAAAATGGGCGGGAGTGATCTCATTGCGATCGACGGCTTTTCCCCCGAAATCTCCGTAAATCGCGTGCAGATTGAGCCTGTGCCGCCCCGGAAGAAGCGCAAGCACCTGATCAAGATCCTGCCGGAGCTCTTCGAGTGATCGCGCCTTGCCCAGGTAATTCCCGGTCGCCTGAATGCCGCCGCCGCTGAGGCTGCCGCCGTTCTGCTCAAAACCGCCCACATCATCGCCCTGCCAGCAATGCAGCGAGATCGGAATCAAGGCGAGCCCGTTTAGAGCCGTTTCAGTATCCACGCCAAAATCCGCGTAGATCTGCTTTGCAAGAGAGTAACCAGAGTTGTTCATGGGTGGAGGATCGGCCCGGGAAGTGATGGCGGCGGACGGCTATTTAGCGTCCGCAGCAATCACGATCCGAAGGCGGCAGAACTCGACATGCATCGCTGCGAACCGCAGCTTAGAAGTCGAACTTGTCAATATTATCCTTGGTGAAGACGTACGGCGTACCGAGGAGGACATTATCGCCTACAATCTCCACCTTTCCGAGCCGTCCTGCCTCCATTGAGGTATCGCCAGGCTTCAGAGAACCGTCCACCAACGCTTTCGCGGTGTACACGGCGAGATACCCGAGGTCCTCAGTGTTCCAGAGAATCACGGCTTCCGTAGTGCCACCGTGGACATAGCGTTTATTTTCGTTCGGCAGGCCGAGGCCAACCACCTTTACATCCTGTTTGCCACCCTGTTTCACCGCTTCTGCGGCACCGGGTACGGCCGGTGAGCAGATGGCCATAATCAGTTTCACATTGGGATTGGAATTGATGATCGCCGTGGCTTCGGAGAAGGCCTTGTCCTTCAGATCATTACAAGGACGAAGCGCGACCTGCTTAATCTCCGGATATTTCTCCTGGCGCCGCTTCTCGATGTATTTAAGCCACTCGTTCTGATTTGCGGCGGTCAGCGAGGACGTGATAATCGCGAAATCACCTTTGCCACCCATTGCCTTCGCAGCCTCGTCCATAAGCGAGGAGCCGATGCCCTCGGGAGTCGCCTGGTTTACGAAAAAGTCGCGTGCATCGGGCTCCGCATCCGCATCCCATGTGACGATCTTGATTCCTTCGTCTTTGGCTTTGCGGAGCGCCGTGGAGAGTCCTTCGCGGTTTTCCACAGAAACGGCCATGGCATCGACGCCACGGGTAATCCATGTCTCGACGATCTCATTCTGTCTTGCCGGATCGGGACTGGTCGGGCCATCCCAGAGAAGCTTCACCTTCAGCTCCTTAGCAGCGGCCTCTGCCCCTTTCTTACAGGAGATAAAGTAAGCATTGCCTTTGCTTTTCGGCATCATGGCAATCGTCGTTTTCTTACTGGCAGCCATGCTTTCGCTCGCGGCCGGCAGGAGCAGGGAAAGAGTCAACAGAAGAGAGAGGAGTGTTTTCATGGGGTGTATGTTTTGGGTTTCGACAGTATGGGAGAGAGACTGAAGTTACGGCTCGGATTCCTCCGTTTCAGAGGTTTTCTCCGGAATCGGCGGTTCGATCTGCGTTGGAAGCTGGGCACTGGCGTGAGCGCGAAGGGCGGAGATCTTCTTCGCGAGCGCCTCACCCGCAAGGACGATGAGGAGCAGTGCGCCGGTCAAGATACCTGCGAACTCACTCGGCAAATCGGAAAGCGTGAGTCCATTTTTCAGTGTCGCAAGCACGGCCAGACCCAGCAGCGTTCCATGCACGGTGCCGATTCCGCCATAAATGGACGTTCCGCCGAGCACAACTGCCGTGATGGCAAGCAACTCATAACCGGTTCCCGCGTCAGCTTTGGCCTGTCCGACGCGCGCGACGTAGATCAGCGCCGCAAGTCCAGCTAGCACCCCGGCAAGCACGTAAACCATCGTGAGTCTCCGCTCGACGGGAATGCCGGCATACCGCGTTCCATCGGGCGAAAACCCGATCGCACGAAACGAGCGGCCGAATGTGGTCCGATGAACCAGAAGCCACATGCCGATCGCCACGATGACAAACACTGGCAACTGAGCCGGAATCAGATCGAAGAAATAGCCCTGCCCGAGGAAAACGAAGGAGTCAGGAAAGCCCGTGAAGTTATCCACACCGCGTGTGATGGCCTCAGCCAGGCCGCGAAACAGAGAGAAGGAGCCAAGTGTGACAATCAGCGGCGGAAGATTCAGCCGCGTAATCAACGAGGCGTTTAATCCTCCCGCCGCGGCGCCGATGATCAGCGTGCAGACCGCAGCGATCGTCGGGGGAAGACCGCCATCGCGCCACAATTTACCGAATACAATGGCGCAGAGACCAAGAAGTGAACCGACAGAAAGATCGATGCCGCCGGTCAGAATGATGGGCGTCATCACCAGCGCGAGGAGCCCCAGTTCCGCACTCAAGCGAAGGATCTCCAGAAAATTGGCGGTGGTCGTGAAGTTATACGCGGTCTGGGAGAAAATCAGCAACTCCACGACCAGAACGAGCACAAGCAGGGTCTCAAATCGCAAAAGCAATCCTCGCCATCCTGGAGCTGCGTGGGTCGTAGTGTGCGTCGCCATGGGTAAATCGAATCAGGCTGTTTTCTTCCGGGCGCGCCAACCGTCTGCTGCAACGGCGAGGAGGATAATCAATCCCTGGAGCGCCCGTTCCCATTGCGGCGAAATTTTCAGGAACACAAGCGCCGGCGCAATCGAGGAAAGCAGGAGGACGCCGGCCAGGACGCCCCACAACCTGCCGCGTCCACCGGAAATCGCCACGCCGCCAACAACGGCTGCGGCGATCGCTTTCAGCTCGAGGCCCTGCCCCGCCTTGGGATCGACATCAGGAAAACGCACCGCAGTCAGCAGCGCAGCCAGACCGGTCAGCACGCCCATCAGGACAAAAACCGCGAAAGTCACTCCCTGGGGATTGATACCTGCGAGCCGCGCAGCCTCCGCATCAGAACCGACGGCATACAAAAAGCGTCCGGCAGACAAGTATTTGAGCGCGTAGGTCAGGATCAGGAACAAGAGCAGCGAAGCGAGAATGATGGTCATCTGACCGGTCAACTGATCTAGTCCGAACCACTGAAACGTTTCCGGCAGACCACTGACGAACGCACCTTCACGCCACCAGCGCATTGTCTCGAGCCAGGTCACCATCGTCGCCAGCGTCACTACGATTGAAGGAATGCCGAGCCAGGCTACGAGCGCGCCATTGCAGGCGCCCATGACGGCGCCCGTCAATATCCCCGCCGCTCCAGCCACCGGCATCGGCCAACCCTCGCTCGCCGCCAGGCCGACGGCGACGCTGCAGAACGCGAACATCGACCCGATCGAGATGTCGATCTGCCGACAAATGATTACCATCGCCACACCACAGGCGGCAATGAGCACCGGAACTGCATCCTGGAGCATCGAAATTAGTTGCGCAGGTTTGAAAAACGCCGGCGCCACAATCGCGAGCAGCAGAAGAAGCGCGAGAAACGCAAAGAAGACGGACCACTCTCGGAAATGGCGCTTCATTTTCCGCTTCCTCCGTTGGTTTCCCCCCGCGGTTGTCCGAGCGCGGCGGCGATCACCTCGTGCGGATCCGTTCCCTCCCCCGGGAATTGATCCACGATCGTCCCCCCGCGCATCACCGCGATGCGATCGCTCATCCCCATCACTTCCAGCAGGTCGGATGAAATCATCAGCACCGCGAGACCCTGCGTCGTCAGCCGGCGGATAATCTTGTGAATCTCGGATTTTGCGCCCACATCCACGCCCTGCGTCGGCTCATCGAGGATGAGCAGCTTTGGATTGGTCGCGAGCCAGCGGGCCAGCGCCACTTTCTGCTGATTGCCACCCGAAAGCGATCCGCCCGGCAGATCTGGCGAGGGTGTTTTCACCGCAAGATCGCGAATATATTTTTCCGCCAGGTCGCGCTCCGCGCCGAACCGCAACCAGCTTCCGGGAAACAAACGCGAATGAATGGCCATCGTTATGTTTGCAGCGATTGCCATCTCCAAGATCACCCCATGCCGCCGCCGGTCTTCAGGTACATAGGCGATGCCTTGCGCTACCGCTTCGCCTGGATAGCGCACCTTCACCTCCCGTCCGCCGAGGGTAATCGTGCCCGAATCCGCCGGCGTAATGCCGAACAGGATCCGCGCCAGTTCCGTTCGGCCGGCTCCAACCAGCCCGGCCAATCCGACCACCTCGCCGGCATGCACTTCCAGATCGACATCGTGCACTCCGGATGCCTGGCAGCGGAGTCCGCGGAGCGAGAGCGCCACCTTGCCGGGCGCGGTCTCCGCGGGCGGGTAGAGGGTGGAAACTTCGCGGCCTACCATCAGCCGAATCAGCTTTGCCTCGGTCATATCGGCGCTGGGATGCGTGCCGATGCTCTCACCATCCCGTAACACCGTGACGCGGTCCGCCAGTTCGAAAACCTCCTCCAGCCGGTGCGAGATATAAACAAGCCCCACGCCCTGCGACCGGAGATCCCGCACCACGGTATAAAGCAGTTGCACCTCTTGTTGCGTCAGCGAAGCCGTCGGCTCATCCAGTATCAGGACGCGGGCGCCACCGCCGAGTGAGCGCGCGATCTCCACCAGTTGCTGCTCCGGCATGGAGAGATTTCGCACTTCGGTTTCCGGATCAATCTCGGCACCCACCCGCTCCAGAAGCTGGCGCGCCCGATCCCGCCGCTCCATCCAGCGTACGCGACTAAAAGCAGCGGCTGAGCCGGTACCAAGGGCGACGTTTTCGGCGACAGAAAGATCAGGGAAAAGCGCGGGCTGCTGGTAAATCGCCGCGATTCCCCTGGCCCGCGAGGACGAAGGATCGAGCCGGTGCACGGTCTTCCCTTCAATCTGAATGCTACCGGAATCAGGCTGGTGCGCGCCAGTGACGATCTTAATCAACGTCGACTTTCCGGCGCCGTTTTCCCCAACGAGTGCGTGAACCTCGCCCCTTCTAAGATCAAAGGAAACCCCTTTCAGCGCGAGTACCGCACCGAAAGACTTTCTAATATCCTCTAGCTGCAGGAGTGGGGGGGAACTCACTGATTCTTATTTTTATGCACCCGGCGCCGGGTTGGCGAGAAGTTTTTTGACCGATTGGAGTAGTGGAGGGACTTGCATTAGATGAGTAGAAGATACACAGGCTCATACAGATGCGCCTTCACGAAATGGCCAAAAATTAGCACTATCCGGCCGAGCCAGTGACTCCCAACTCAGGCGTGATGTGGCAAGCGGGGCTGTGACACTTCCCCTAGGGCGCCCAAGTGACTAACCGCAAACAAAAACCTCTCCGTGCCGAACGACAGATGTCACGACTATCTTCATCCGTAGCCATTTCTACCAGAGGAATGATCTTAGCGCTGCATCCGTTTAACGCGCCAGTGTTGCGGAGCGCATCCAAACCGCTGTTTGAATTGTTTGGAAAGCTGAAACGGCGAGTGGAAGCCGAGGATGTCGGCAATCTCTTGAATAGATCGCGTAGTGCTAATCAAGAGCTCCTGGGCCTTTTGCAGTCGCACCTGACAGTAGGTACCGCTTTGGGCTGAGACCAACACGTCGTGTGAACGCCTGCCGGAGGTGGGAGTAACCGACGCCAAGTTCCGCTGCAAGCGCGGGCATATTCAATGGCTCCTGGCATCGTAACGCAATAAGTGCATGCGCCCGTTCGATCAGTTCATCAATACGGCGATCAAACCGTGAAGCGCTTTGAAGATGGCCAACGACCGAAAGTAGATGCGCTCCCATCGTCGATAGCAGATGCTGATTGGCCAGGGCGCCGCGAGCCGCAAGGGCATGGCAGCGCTCAAAAGATCGTAATAAATCCGGCTCCATCCCAGTGTGTAATATCGCCCTGGTCGAGCAAAGAATCCCATCACGAAGAGCCTGATCAAAGATCGGTCCCCGGCATTCGATCCAGTGCTCTTCCCAACCAAGTTCCGCATCAGGGGCATAGCGATGCCATACCCCCGGGAATAACATCAGTAATGTACCCGCCTCAACTCTTGCCGGCCGGCCTGTCTTTGCGCTCTCGAAATGACCTGCTCCCTCCGAGATGAAAAGGATTTGGTAACACTGGAGCACTCGCCCTCGCGACCATTCAAAGTGGTGATCAGCCGGATGCCGGGCCGGCGGGTATTTGGCGTGGGGTCGCACTTGCGCACGTCCGACGGAGGTAACTGTGCACCCCCAGATACTACCCGGTGGATTTTGCGGCAGATAGACAAAATAGTCGCGCATGCGCTGTTTTCTGATGATGGCAATTTGTACATGACAAACGGCACTAAGTCCATTCCTCCCCGGGCAGCAATCGGATACGTTTCGGGCACTTTATCCCATGCATACCCTCAAAACGAACATATGCTCCGACCCCAAAGATCTTCCCCTGGCAGTCGAATGGAGCGACTCGCACGAGCGAATTCAATCGTCTCCCGAGCTTTACCACAAGATTGTCATCATCCTGACCGGTCGAGCCCTCCACGTGGCAGGAGGGACGGCCTGCCCCGTCGCGGCGGCCGACGCCTTCTTTGTTAGGGCATGTACCATCGATGAGTACCGGGAAGCGCAAAGTTTGCGGCTTATCAACATATACTTCCGACCAGAGAGCCTTCGGACGGATCTGTTTGATTTGCCACAACTTCATGGCTACCAGCAACTTTTCTCGCCGCAAGCCTCAGGCAGAAACGTGATCCGACTCAACCCGAAGCAATTTGGTGCCGCACTTCGCCATGTGGAGGCGCTGGCTCACGAACTTCGGGAAAAGACCCCGGGTTACGCATTCCAGGTGCGCGCGCTGTTCTTGCAATTGATTGGCTTCTTATCACGCGCGGATTGCAGATCAGGTGAGACCAATCTCTATGCGCTTTCCTCCGTTGGCAGAGCGCTGAGCCACCTCGAAACACACTTTGACGAACCGATCAGCCTTGATGAATTGGCCCGTCTGGTTCACATGTCAAAACGCAACTTCAATCGTGCCTTTCGAGCCGCTACGAACTGCACACCAATTGCCTATCTCCAAAAATTGCGGCTAACACGCGCAGCAACGATGCTACTGCAATATGAAGAGAACGTGACTTCGGTGGCATTCAAAGTGGGCTACAGTGACAGTAATTACTTCGCCCGGCGCTTTCTTGCTATGTTCGGAATTCCGCCCAGCAAGTATCGCAAACAGCAAAGCCCAGTTGCCAGCTCACTGATAGACCACGACGTTCCACTTCGTTCACTTCAAACAGTCGAGTATTGAGCATTCAACCCCACCTCAGACCTCGACTTCATCAAACTGGAGCCCTATCAAACCCCTGCAAACGCTGTTTCCAACTCCTCGATCACCGCATCCGGCATTGGAAGGGCGTATGGCGCGAAAGCGACTTTTCCACACACATTACGTGCCTCCGGAAAGATTCGCGTATTTGGTTTCTGTCCACAAATGCTGAAGCTTACCAGCGCACCGGGATGCGCATGGATGATCGCCCGAATATCGGGTCGCGCTGCGTAAATCGCGAGGTGAAACGGATTTTCCGAAGAAGGTGGATGAATACCCACACGCGTACCGTCCAGGCCAATTCGCACCACGTCCACACGGCGCAAGCTGCCCTTGTCCACGCGCGCGGGCGTAATCCATGTATCATCATTTTCGTCGCGGATCGAAATGTTCCCGCCCGATGTCGTCGTCATGTCATGCGCATAGATTCGTTCCATGGTGGCAACGATCTGATCGCGCGGGTGTAAAAGATCAAAATTCATAAGATGCGTTTAAAGGGGAGGGGAACGTTGAGTGAATCCTCTGGCAAAGCATCGTTTGCCTCAGAGATTAAACTAAATTATCCATCGTTGCCCTCGCGGCAAATATCGATTCCCTCGCCACTGGGATCCGCAAGCCTGGTCGAGTTTCTTTTCGAGGCCCTGCTGGACAGGTTTTCCACCTGGTCCGTGAAAGCGTGAGTCGCTCGCGTAAGGCCAAGCTCGATACATACCCTGCTCCCTGAAAAGTCAGACACAAAAGATCGTGAGTTTTTTCGGGCCGTGTGCTCCGAGCACCAGAATTCGCTCGATGTCACCCGTGCGGCTCGGGCCCGTGACGAAGGACATGAAGCTGGGGAAACCTCCACCATAGTTCGCTCGAAGAACGGCGAAGGCCGCCGTAAGATCCGGCACGAACTGATCCCGCGTCGCGACGACGACGTGGTGTGGCGGAACGATGGAAAGTGCCCGTCCTCCCGCGCTGCCGTTCGAGACGGCGATGCTGCCGGTCTGAGCAATCAATGCATCGCATCCAGTGATCCCGGCATCACAGTGCTCGAGTTCGTAAATGTCGAACGATTCGTCCGTGCTGAGTCTGGGGAGATCGATGCTTCGAAGGGCCTCTTCGATTAGAGGGGTGGAGTGCGACGCAATTCGGGCCCATCCTTCGTTCGACGCCAGTTCAGCCATTCGATGCGGAAGTTCCGCGCGATTTTCGAGAAGATGAAACGAGGTTTTCAGTTCCTCGGAATTTTTCGCAAACAGCTCGATCCAGTCGTCGAACTGCTTCCCCACGGAAGGCAACCACTGCGATATTTTTTCCAATGTCTCGGGCTCGGAAGGTACATGGAATTCCTCGTCACCGTCGTGGAACCCGGGAATGGGCGCCTGCACCCGCAGCGCTTCTCGGATCCGGCCCAGAATGCTTTCCTTCTCACTCATGGCTGGCGACGCCTCATGTATTCGTGGAATGTTACGTCGGCGACTTTCGGCAACTCGCGCGAGCGCGTCCACGCAACGGCAGGATCGAGCCGCGTACCCTTGATGATAGGATGCAACTTTTGGCCGATACATGCCAGCGGTCCCAACCGCCTCCAGAGCGCCGGAGAATTTGCGATCGTTGCAAACAGATTGAATCCCAACCGCTCCCACCAGACGGGGCGCGCAGCCATCGCATTCCGTCGGTTCTGCAGGAGGTGATGATGAAGATTGATCTTCACTGGACAGGTCTCCGTGCAGGCACCACACAGCGACGACGCGCTGGAAAGGTGCTTCCAGTCCTGCAATCCGCGCAAATGCGGCGTAATGACCGAACCTATTGGCCCGGAATACGTTGTGCCATAGGAGTGGCCGCCGACGTTCCGGAAAATCGGGCAGACATTCAAACAGGCACCACAACGGATGCAGTGGAGCGCATCCCGTTGCTCAGCATCGGCCAGGAGATGCGTGCGCTGGTTGTCAAGCAGCACGACGTGAAACTCCTCTGGACCATCCGATTCCCCCGGCTGCTTCGGTCCCCCGTAGAGCGTGTTGTAACACGTGATCATCTGACCCGCTCCGGCGGTCGCGAGCATCGGCAGGAAAAGCGCGAGATCTTCCATGTGGGGAATGATCTTTTCAATTCCCATCAACGCAATGTGCACCTTCGGGCAGGCGGCGGTGAGCCTTGAGTTTCCTTCATTTTCCGTCACCGAGATCATACCCGTGTCGGCGATCCCGAAGTTCGCGCCGGTAATGCCCACATCTGCTGTGATATAACGTTTCCGAAGCGCCTCCCGGGCGATCATCGTGAGTTCTTCCGGGCTGTCCGTCGGCGCCGAGCCGAGTTCTTTCTGGAAAAGATCGCTGATTTCTTCCCGGGTGAGGTGCATCGCGGGAAATACGATGTGATAAGGCGCCTCATGGCGGAGTTGCACGATGAATTCCCCGAGGTCGGACTCGACCACTTTATATCCTGCTTCTTCCATCGCTGCGTTCAAGTGAATCTCCTCGGCCGTCATCGCCTTGGATTTCACCACCGATTTTGCATTGCGACGTTTCAGTACCTCGAGAATGTAATCCCGCGCCTGCTGCGACGTACTGGCCCAGAAAACCTTTGTTCCGCGTGCCTCGAGATTCTTCGCAAAAAGTTCGAGATGCTCGTCGAGGTGGTTGACGGCGTCCCACTTGATTTCCGCTGCCGCCTGACGAGCCGATTCCCAGCTCTGGAACCGCGCCTTTTTCTGATCGCGAACGATCTCGTATTTCTTTATCGCCGTCCGAATGAGACCCCGTTGCCGGAGATCCTTCGTGATCTTCTCGGCATCGTGCTTGAACTGGACGGACGCGGTACTCATCGCGAATTGAGAACCTCCGCCAGATGGATGGTTCGAAGCGGTTTGCCCTGCCGATCGAGCAGTCCCTGGATATGCATGTTGCAGCTGGCGTCATTCGACACCAGGAAATCAGCGCCGGTTTCAATCGCGGAGGCGCATTTTACTTCGCCCATGGCTGTGGAAATCATGGGAAACTTTGCGGCGAACGTTCCACCGAATCCGCAGCACGTTTCGGCTTCCGTCATTTCGACCATCTCCAAATCCTTCACGTTGGCCAGAAGCTTTCGAGGTTGCTGTTTGGTGCCAAGTTCCCGAAGCCCATGGCATCCATCGTGAAACGTCACTTTTCCCGGAAATCGGGCTCCGAGATCGGTCACGCCAAGCTTGTTCACAAGGAAGTCCGAAAACTCGAAGATCTTCGCCGCAAGCATCTTCGACGCTGCATTCTGCGGAGTGTCCTTGAAAAGCTCCGGATAAAAGACTTTCAGCATTGCGCCGCACGATCCGGACGGAATTACCACCACCTCGGCATCAGCGAAATGTTTCAAAACCGGAAGCGCCACTTTTCGGGTTTCCTCCCAGTAACCGGAGTTGAAGGCCGGCTGGCCACAGCAGGTTTGCTCCTCATGAAAGTCGATCTCATGCCCCAGCCGCTCGAGAATTTCCACGATGCTGATTCCGACTCTGGGAAAGCAGAGGTCAACAAAGCACGGAATGAAGAGAGAAACTTTCAATGGGAGTCCAAGATGAAGTTCATGCTAACAGCCACGAGATTCATTTCAAGCAACGAATCGCGCCATCAGCCGCCTGCGATAAAAATTCGACCGTGCTGATTCTGAAGACCATGAGCAGGATGGGACAGAGGAGTTTTATGGAGTAGTGGAGGGACTTACATGAGTAGAAGATATACTGGCTCATACAGATGCGCCTTCACGAAATGGCCAAAAATTAGAACTTGGGATTTGGGGTGTTCTGGCTAACGCGCAGCCTTCAGCGACCGGTACAGAAATGCTGCGGTGCTCACAGTTCAACTGTTTCCCGTTGCGTATTGGGTCTACAGCCTTCCAGAGGATTGATTCGATAATCAAATTAAGCGTGCCGATTGCACAGAGATCTCTTCGCTCAACATACGCCCGCAGCCAGGCTGGACATAGGATCATTTTGGCCCGCAAGAGATGCATTAACCTGCAGCTGCAGAACCCTCGCTGGCGACTTTTCGCTCCTGAAGTCTTGACAGATCGGTTCGAGACACTCTGAATAAGTTGTGCTGAAGGTTCCCCTTAACCCCCTTAACCCCCTCCTACCCGGCAACCCTTCGACGAACTGATGGCGAAGATGAGAAAGCAAATTCCCAGCAATAACAATTGCAATTGTTGTCTCTTACAGGTTGATTTGCGATGCGGAAAATTTAAGGACGATATTATTTCTCAGCGCGCAGCGGAAGCTCATGAGCACTTCTGATTTTCTGACATCGCTCAATTCTCGGTTTGGCGAGTCGCGGGTGTTGGTTCGGGATGAAGACATCCTCCCGTATGGATTCGATGGCACAGCGGCGCTGAAGCAGCGTCCGGATTGCGTATTTTTCCCTCAAAGGACGGCGGAAGTTGCCGAGGTTCTCAAGATCGCGAAAGAACATCAGAAACCGGTTGTGACGCGTGGCAGTGGGACCGGGCTGTCTGGCGGCAGCATCCCGGTGGCTGGTGCGGTCGTTGTTTGCCTTGCGAAGATGGATCGCATCCTTGAAGTCGATGTGGCCAATCTCACGCTCCGCGCCGAGGCGGGTGCGGTTACCCAGAAAATTTACGATGCCGCCGAAGCGGTCGGACTATTTTATCCTCCGGATCCGGGATCGATGAAGATCAGTACGATCGGGGGAAACATCGCGGAGAATTCGGGAGGTCTGCGTGGCCTGAAGTATGGGGTGACGCGCGACTACGTGATGGGGTTGGAAGTGGTGCTTGCGGACAGCTCGATATGCTGGGTGGGATCCGCCTGCGTGAAGGACGTGGCGGGTTACAATTTGCGAGACCTGTTCATCGGGAGCGAAGGCACGCTGGGAGTGGTGACCCATGTCCTGCTCAGGCTGCTGCCAAAACCTGCTGCACGTCAAACTCTACTGGCCGCTTATTCGGCGATGGACGCAGCAGCAGAGACGGTTTCTGCGATCATCGCCGCAAAGATTATTCCGTGTACTCTCGAGTTTCTTGACAGGAAAACGATTCAGTGTGTCGAAGACTTCGCGAATGTAGGACTTCCCCGCGACGCCGCTGCGATTCTCCTGATTGAAACGGATGGGCATGCCATTGCCGTTGAGGACGAGGCTGTTCAGATCGAGCAGATCTGCCAGAGCCACGGTGCCACTTCTGTGCAACGCGCGGCCAGTCCGGAGGAAGGTGTGCAGTTGGCCACGGCTCGTCGCAGTGCGTTCAGTGCGCTGGCCCGATTGCGTCCGACGACGATCCTGGAGGATGTCACCGTTCCACGGAGCGAACTTGCCGGAATGATTCGCACCGTTGAAAGCATTGCGCAAAAGTACAACCTGAACATTGCGACCTTCGGCCATTTCGGCGATGGAAACCTGCATCCGACGATTCTCACGGATGAACGTGACAGTGAGGAAATGCACCGGGTCGAGCTCGCGTTTTCCGAAATTGTGGACGCGACGCTATCGCGTGGCGGTACGATTACAGGTGAGCACGGGGTGGGATTAGCAAAGAAAAGATTTCTCAAGCGACAACTTGGCGATGCGAGTTACGAGTTGCTGCGGCATGTGAAACGTTCGCTTGATCCTGATAATTTGCTGAACCCGGGCAAGATTTTCGATCTTTCGTGAAGAAGCTCGAAGAAATCGACTACTCCATTCTTCAACAGTGCATGCACTGCGGAATGTGCCTGCCGACGTGCCCCACGTATATGGAGACGAAGGAGGAACGTAACTCACCGCGTGGACGTATCGCACTCATGCGGACGATTGCGGATGGAGATCTGCAGGTAACGAAAGAATTTGGCGAGGAAATGTATTATTGCCTTGGCTGCCTTGCTTGTACGTCAGCCTGTCCAGCCGGTGTGAATTATCCTGAGCTTTTCGAAGTGGCGCGGGCGGAAGTCGAGTCGAAGGGCGTGCTCGACAATCCAAAGCGTAATTTCATTCGATGGTTTGCTCTCCGATTCCTGTTTACACGTCCCCGTTTATTGCGGCTGGTCGGGCGGTCGCTCTGGGTTTGGCAGGCATCGGGGCTGCAGCGTCTGGCTCGGAATCTGGGGCTCATGAGACTGTTGCCGGCGAACCTTCGGCGCTTGGAGCCGCAGTCCCCTGAGGTGCAGGCGAAGTTTTCGCATCAATTGATCGCTGCGATCGAACGGCCGCCCGGTGCCCCGGTCAAACGGCGTGCTGCGGTGCTTACGGGATGCGTTCAGGATCTGACACTTCCCGAAATCAATCGCGCTACGGTCGACGTCTTGCTGGCAAACGGCTGCGAGGTGCACACTCCACCCGTTCAGCCGTGCTGCGGTTCGCTACACGCGCACAATGGAGACATTGAGGCGGCGGAGAAACTGGCTCGCCGTCAGATCGACCTGATCGATCCGTTCGCGTTTGACGCGATCATTTCGAATGCCGGAGGATGCGGATCGCATCTGCGTCATTACGATCATCTCCTGGAGGATGACTCTGAATACCGCGAGCGTGCGCGGGAATGGTCGCGCAAGTTGAAAGACATTTCGGAGTATCTGGTCGAAATAGGCTTCAGGAAGCCGGTACCCTTATCTGCTGTACGAAATGTTCCGCTGACGTATCACGAATCCTGCCATCTCTGTCATGGTCAGAAGATCAGCCGGCAGCCGCGGGAGATTCTCAAGGCGATCCCGGGTGTGGAATTGCGCGAATGCGTGGAGGCCACGTGGTGCTGCGGCAGCGCGGGCATATACAACATCACGCAGCCCGAAACATCGGAATGGCTGCGGGAGCGGAAAATCGGGCATTTGCGTGAAACGAAAGCGCAGATTGTTGCTACGGCCAATCCGGGGTGCCATCTGCAGATTGAGAACGGATTCAAGCAAGCTGGAGATCCAATTCGCGTCGTGCATCCTGTGGTTCTGCTCGCCCAGGCATACCGACAGGAAGATGATGGCGAAATGCGGCATTAATCGTAGATGACCGGTAGATTTCTCTGACCGCGGTGGTATAGCCACCAGGGTCCTGGTTGCAGACGTAATGCGACTGAAGAGCCCGAAGGATCCGCCATTGGGAGCTCGACTGCCGGGACAGCACGCACGGTATTCTGCACGCAGGTTTCGTCTATCTTTTTGAGTTTGCCTTGCATCTACCCAAGTTTCTTTGTTTAACGTAATAGAACGATGCCCCTTAGACCGAGCTGGCTGTCGGCTCAAAACGTTCTGGAACTGGTATCGCTTCGGTCAACACAAAGTAGCGTCGTTTCTTGATGAATAGGAGGAATCTATGAGCAGTTTAAGTTGGGATCTGGTCGTCTCTCTCGCACCGATTGTCATTTTGATATATATGATGACAAAGAAGAATGGGGTGCCTTCCTACGTGGCACTACCCATTACGGCTCTGCTGATTTATCTCATCAAGCTCGTCTATTTCAGTGCAGATCCGAATTTAATAAACGCCACGATTGTCAACGGGTTGTTGACCGCGTGGGTTCCCATATTCATCATCTGGGGCGCGATTCTGCTCTTTAGAACCATGGAACGGACTGGCGCCATGGATACGGTACACGCCTGGTTGAATGGGATCACCATTAATCCAGTGGCTCAACTGATGATCATCGGCTGGGCATTCGCTTTTCTTATTGAGGGGGCCAGCGGGTTTGGAACACCTGCCGCGATAGCGGCCCCGATTCTCGTCGGCATGGGATTCAATCCTCTTCCGGTGGCATGTCTCACTCTGGTGATGAACAGCGTTCCGGTTTCGTTTGGCGCCGTGGGAACTCCCACCTGGTTTGGCATGGGGCAGTTGAATCTAGCGCCTGAGCAAATCCTCCAGATCGGCGCCGAGTCGGCTATCTTGCATGGTGCCGCTGCGCTGGTGATTCCTGTGATCGCGCTGTCATTTGTTGTCTCATGGAAAGAGATTGGCCGAAACATTGGATTTGTTTATGCAAGCATTCTGAGCTGCGTGATTCCCTACATTCTCCTGGCATTCGTGAATTACGAATTCCCTTCTTTGGTGGGTGGAATGATTGGACTAATTCTTTCAGTGCTTTTGGCCGAGCGAGGTATCGGGCTGGCTGCCGCGGAGCCGAATGCTGCGGAGCTGGCGGAGCCGGCGCTAAGCACCGAAGTGAAGCGAGGCAGCCTGGCAAAAGCATTATTTCCTATCTGGGGTACGATCGCGATCTTAGTATTGACGCGCATTCCACAACTGGGTCTAAAAGGGTTACTCAACACGGGAGAGCCCACTTATGATGTGGGCTTGGGCACGCTGGGAGAGTTCAGCATAAGTCCAGCGTTAGTCCTCACGTTGAGCAAAATTTTCGGGACAGATATCACATGGTCCTTCAATACGCTATATATTCCCGCATTTATTCCCTTTTTTCTTGTTTCTGCTATTTCCTTGATTCTTTTCAAGGCTAATGCGTCTGCCATTAAAGAGATATGGTTTGAAACGGTCCACCGAATGACCAAACCGATTCTAGCTCTGTTGGGTGCGCTGGTCATGGTTAAATTGATTACGGTGGGTGGAGAAAAGGCCATGACCATCACCATCGGTCAGGCGTTTGCCCAAATTTTTGAGGGTAGTTGGCAGTTCTTTGCTTCGTATCTGGGCGCTTTGGGCGCTTTCTTTTCCGGCTCAAACACGGTTTCGAATCTTACGTTTGCTGGCATCCAGCTATCCATTGCGAACACCCTTGGGCTTGATGTGACGCGTATCTTGGCCCTGCAATCGGTAGGGGGCGCCATGGGCAATATGGTTTGCATTAACAATATTGTCGCCGTCTGTTCGATCCTGGGCATCGTCAAGAAGGAGGGTTTTATTCTTAAGAAGACGGTAGTGCCCTTGCTGCTCTACGGCATTATCGTCGGCATTTTTGGCCTCTTCCTGTGATAGAGAGAATTTTCAGGCAACTTACTTCCTCGAAGGCTTCAAAAGTTTTTCGATGAACTGACCCGCAAGGTAGTTCGCCCCGGAGGCTTCCGCCGCGTTGGCGGACCTGGTTGGTTGATCTTCTGCATTCCTGGTACAGAGAAACCAGAATGACAAGCCGTATCGATGGACGGCGGATCTCGAAAAAGTCCTCGCGAAAATCGAACGGGCATGAGAAGCTTTCCTTGAAGAAGTATATCCACCTATGTATGTAGCTTTGCAACTAATCTGGGTCAATAAGCTACGAAAATGTGACGCAGGGCCAAACTGTGATAGTTGCAAGACATTATCTATACTGCCCTGCTTCAAGTTTTCGGAATGCTGATGAGTTGAACGTTTTCGGTGAGAAGAGTGGGTAGCAATGCTTTGTGGTCTTTCTGAAGTGAATCGAGGAACTCATCAATGGCGGCAAACCACCAGCTTGCACCCCAGTTTCGATCCTGTCATTTTCCGAAAACCTGATGCCGCGCAGTATAGCCTACGAAAACGTGACGCATGATTAAAAGTAAGATAGTTGTAAGACTCTATCTATGAAAAGACTTGCATTTAAAATGTATCTTCATGAGGGGAAGAAGGAAGAGTATAAGAAGCGCCACGATGAGATATGGCCTGAACTCAGGAAACTGCTGAAAGATTCAGGAGTCAGTGAGTATTCCATCTTTCTGGATGAAGAAACCAACATACTCTTCGCCTTTCAAAAGGAGAGCGGCTCAGGAGGTTCTCAGGATCTGGGAAGAACAGAAATCGTGAAGAAGTGGTGGGATTTTATGGCGGATCTAATGGAGGTAAATCCCGACAACTCCCCGGTATCCGTTGCACTGGAAGAAGTCTTCCATATGGATTAGAACAGTGTCGTTCAACGACAAGCTCCGCAGATTAGGGGCGAACACCGGATATAGTTCCCGCAGGGAGGAAGACGGATACAATTCAGGACACTGCCATGACTATCGTATCCCCACCAAATCAGTGCGATCTTTGACCAAACGAATGATGAAAGATAACAATCTCCCCCCAGGACTTACCCGTGGGCTGATGCTCCAGCAGTTGATGGACAATATCTCCGATAACATTTACTTCATGGATGCGCATGGACGCATCGTCCTCGTGAATCGCGGCGGCGCTCGCTGGCTCGGTTTTGAAACGTCGGAAGAGGTGATCGGCAAAACCGACTATGACTTTTTCACAGAAGAACACGTCTCTGCGGCGTTCTCCGACGAGCAGCGAATCATCGCAACCTGTGAACCAGTAATCGGTATCGAAGCGAAGGAAACATGGCCAGACGGTAGTAAGACCTGGGTTTCGACTACGAAAATGCCCTTGCGTGGCGCGGATGGAAAGGTCGTGGGCGTTTTCGGGATCTCGCGGAACATCACGGAGCTCAAGGAGCGCGAACTACAGATGGAGGCGGAACTGGAACTTGCCCGTGAAGTGCAGAATACTTTTCTCGAAACACCGGAAATGCGATTTCCAAAATCGGGCAGCACCGCCGGCGGGGGATCGCTGCAAGTGGTCAGTCAGTATCGGCCCAGCGGACACGTTGGGGGAGACTTTTACTGTCTGCTCCCGTTATCAGAAACCAGCGTGGGCATCTTCGTCGCGGACGTCATGGGACACGGAGTTAGTGCTGCCCTAATGATGTCTGCGCTCAATGCAATGGCACGAATCGAGTCGGCAAAAACTGCCGATCCGGTCGAGTTTCTCCGCCGACTGCGCAGGGTGATCACGCGCAGAGATGAGGTTAAGTTCATTACCGCGCTTTACATGGTCGTGGACACGTCGGACGGGAGCATCCAGTATTCGGTTCGCCGGTCATCAAACTCCGGTAACAGCCCGCTGACTGGCTCCTGCTTCTTTGCGAGTTGATTGTAGATCTCGACGGCTTCGGCTGTCGGCAGGACGTGCGCTTCGATCTGCCGCTCCTTCAAGAATTCCAGCGTCTCGTGCGGGACGTGGAGGGATCCTGCGAATAGCAATCCGGCAGCTGCTGGACGCTGTGAGCCTCGAGCACCTGTATCTGCCGGCAGCAGCGAAGGCTTCGCAGGAGGCGTTTCACTTGACCGCTGGCTTCGAGCACATCTAGCCCCTGAACAAGCGTGATGGGGATAAATTCATTGCCATAAAAAACTCGAAATGCCCTTGAATCCTTGGTTTGATGGCGGTGCTAAAACCAAAACCATCCAAAGAGAAAGGTCATTTCGAGTGAAAAGAACATATCCGAAGATCCTGCGTAATCGCAAGCGCCGAATTCAACGCCGTCTCGACGCGAAGCGTGGGTGGAGCAATCAGGCGGAGCCTATCATAACCGCCCGCAACATCCACTATGAGATGGCCGAGAAGAGCCGGGCGATCAACTGCGGAGGAATCGGAGCGATTCATCTGATGGTTAACAAGCTGGGCCTCCGCGAGGAGATTGACTCGCGACTGCATCTTCTTAAGAAACACCTTCCCTACCACGAGAGCGATCATGTGCTCAACCTGACTTACAACGCGCTGCTCGAGGGCGTGCGGCTCGAAGACATCGAGCTTCGTCGCAATGATGAAGCCTTCCTTGACGGCCTGGGTGCCCAGCGCATTCCCGACCCGACAACGAGCGGTGACTTTACGCGCCGCTTTGCTGAGGAGGACATCGTCAATCTCATGGAGATAACCAACACGGTGCGCCGGCGGGTGTGGGAGCAGCAGCCCGGGCAGTTCATGGCAGAGGCTTTTATAGATACCGACGGCACCATCGCGCCGACGCTCGGCGAATGCAAAGGCGGGATGTCTCTTTCCTACAAAGGCATTTGGGGGTATGCGCCGTTGACAGTCTCACTGGCTAATACCAATGAAGTGCTATATCTGGTCAACCGCCCCGGGAATGTCGTCAGTCATGAGGGGTGCGTGCCGTGGATCGATCGGGCCATCGAGTTGGTGCGCCCTCATGCCGGAAAGATCACATTGCGCGGCGACACGGACTTCACACTGACTGGCGAGCTGGATCGATGGGATAAAGAAGGCGTCCAGTTCCTCTTCGGTATGGACGCGCACCCGAAGGTGGTCGGACTGGCCGAAGCCTTGCCGCAAGAGGCATGGACGCCGTTGGAGCGACTGCCGCGCTATGAGATTGCCACGCGCCCGCGACGCAAGAGTGAACGGGTCAAGGAGAGCATCGTACGTTTCAAGGGGTATGAGAACAAGGTGCTCACGGGGGAGAGCGTGGCCGAAATAGACTATCAGCCGAATAAATGCTCGCGGTCTTACCGCCTGATCATCGTACGTAAGAACATCAGCGTGAAGAAAGGCGAGCAAGTGCTCTTCGACGATGAACGGTACTTCTTCTATATCACCAACCGCGTCGACTACACCCCGCCGGAAATCGTGAGTCTGGCCAACGGACGCTGCAATCAGGAGAACGTGATTGAGCAGTTAAAGAACGGAGTGAACGCTATGCGTATGCCGGTGGACGATTTGCTTAGCAATTGGGCCTATATGGTCATGACTTCCCTGGCATGGAATCTGAAGGCATGGTTTGGGTTGCTGATGCCCAACAAGGAACGGGGGATGGATTTGGTCAAGATGGAGTTCCGGCGGTTTTTGCACTCAATCATTCTGCTACCCACGCAGATCGTTCGCACGGGTCGGCGGATCATCTACCGCATCATGAACTACAACGTCTGGTTGAAGGAACTCTTTGCTGCATGGGAGCACCTGCGAGGGCTTCGTATTACCTGAAAGAAAACCTGGCAAGGAAAGAATAGCGCTGATCATGCACTTCACGCAGGCGTACCATGTACAGGTCGCTCACCAATCCACGCGATAGCACAATGAAGCCAACAACGAGCAGGCCGAGAAGTGTGATTATTTAGTAACAATGCGCCATCGATTAGCTGTTCTAATAAATAAGCTGATATAGCGTCCTGAAATGCCGACCGAATCGCGGTCGCCGGGCTTCAAGCTTTTTTTTCGCTTATTTTGGGATTAGGCTAGTGCTCAGGAAGAGGCCCGCGCCCAGAAGCCGAGCGCGCCAATTGGTGCTCAATGTAGTCTTCATGGTTTGTCTAACCTCCTTCGATATGAATTGTGTTTACCCAGTTTTTTGTTGAGACAACGCTTCCCGGTTCGCGTTCAAGGCTTCATATATGCGCTTCCGCGCGAACTGAAGCGCCTTCTCGTCATTGAAGTTTCGATGGCTATCCAACCACTGGATGGGCCTCGACCGAGGGTCAGGAACTTCCTGATATGTGGATCAAATGCGGTCCCCATTCCGCCGTTCAATCCGTTTGTGTTTCGTCGAACGAATCCCGGTTGAAGGTTGTCATTCCGACTAGTGGCAACCCAGCCACATAGGCAACAACTAACAATAAGAAACGGAGGATCGCCGCACCTTCAGAAATGCCGTCCCATCCAATCAGCTCACCGGATGCGTTTTTGCAACGCCGGAGATGATCCATTCGGATGCTGGATCCGTAACGACGAGCATAAACTTGCGTGAACTCCGCGCCGAAGAAGCTGATCAAGGCAGAGTAATAGACCCAGATTAGCAACACGACAAAGGAGCCTGCTGCTCCGAAGGTACTAGCGATTGCCGCCTGTCCGAGATAAAGTCCAGCCAGGAATTTACCAGCGGTGAAAAGAAGGCGCTTTTTCATCTTTGCAGGGATTCTTGGCGGAGTTTGAGGAAGAGGAAATCTAGATTGGCGACGCCGCATGCCTTGTGCATCACTCGGCTAATTCTACTTTGTTAAAACGGAAGGCTCGCGCTCCTCTCGCCTTTTCTCCGCGCTTCGCCGGGCCGATGCTTCCTGATCAAGTCCCAGCGATGCTCTGAACCGACGGCGATCGGCATCGGTTCCCCCCGCAAAGCGTTCTCTGGAGACACCGTTATGTGCCACCCGCCAATCAACCTCCGGAAATTTCGCCGTCAATTCGTCCCGAAGAAAGTTGGCCGGAACGATCCCGAAGTGCACTCGCTTCAGCGAAGCGGTAAGATTCGCTTTTTGATCGGCAGAGTAGTAGTGATAGCGGCAGTGAACGTGCGCAACGACTGTCGTGTCAGCAGGAAGCCGCTGAATGAAGTCGGAGTCGACATTTTCGTCAGGATTCATTGACACGACTAACGTGAGATTGAAACCGACCGGGGAATACGTTCCGTTCGTGGCGGTGAGCGCCGTAAAGTCGCACCTGTCGCGCAGCGCACTTCCCAGAAAGTCCTGCCCGAAAGCTTCCGCGGATCGGGGGTTCAGAACAATCTTCATGCGCGGAACGGAAGGAGACAGTCCTGGAACGATACAGGTATTGGGCTGCATGTCGCCTTATTTCGACGATATGCAGATGGATCGGGGAATGGCGGGGCACGCATTGACGCTCCGGTTCCGGGGTAAAGTTTGCCCTCGCGACGGCGACCGCATTCGAGACGACCGCCTCGCATTCTCCGCGGGAGACACCATTCTTTGCTCTCGGCACCCGCGAAATTGAAAGTTCCGCAGAGGGAACCTTTTAACCTTTTCTCTGCTGACCCATGCCCTGATCAAAAACCCCTGAGTGACCTGCTCTCACAATTGCCATGATTTTGTGTTTGTGTCTGCGAGCAGGAGCGGATCGGGGAAAAATGTCGAAAGTTGAGATTTGACCCCAATTTTGTTGCTAACTCCCCTCGGCATGAATTTCCGTGACGACGAAGTCGGAAGTATAGCAAACAAGAATCCGGTCCCGACTTTTCAGGTCTTTATAGGTAGCCGGCTTTCCATTCCGGGTGATTATCGTGTTCCCGTTTACTGTAAACCTTTTCTTCGTCCCATCTTGCGCTCGGACCAGAAAGACACCATCTGCCTCCTTGAGCGCGAGAAGACCCTCAAATGTTTTGTCCTTGGAGATCAATGTCTGATTTGTTGCGGCTTCTGCACCTGTTTCTGCGGTTTCTGATGGCGTGGTCGCAAAAGTAATTGCTGCAATGGTTAAGATAGTAATTGCTCGGGAAATCATTATATACGTCCCTTTATTGCCGTTTCATTTTTTACATAAAGCCGGACCACTTAATACATAGAAGGGTGGCTTTTGTCTCAATAAGGATGGCCGATCAGGGAAGGGCGGGATTGCGGCTCTGGATCATAGTGATAATATGCTCGCAGTCTCCATGCTGGTCAATATTAGCTTCCGACTTTCAGGGGAGTGTCTAGCTAGTGGTTTGAGAAAGGTGAAGAAACCAGGCTGCAGTCCCTTGTTTTCTGGCAGTGATTTCGCTATCGGGAGTTGTCAGTTTCGAGAAAAGAAAAAGGACTGCCCGATGAGGGTAGCCCTTTTCTCATTTTGCGATATGATTTCTCTCTTTGCCGTGTGGTGTGCAGGAGGGCTTCACACACGAGACACCTTCATTCAGGTCGGTTGCCCCGGCTGTTCCGGCCCGACCCGGAACGGCCGCATCATTTCATTGTCCTCGTGTTCGACGATGTGGCAATGCCAGACGAACTGACCTGGCGTAACGAACTGGGCTCGTATGCGAGTCACCTGGCCCGGGTGGGCAGTGACGGTGTCCTTGAATCCGGTTTCCCACGACTCCGGCAGTACGGGCGCACCGGTTACCTCAACTTCCTGCGTATCTTCGTCCACGAGGATGTCCTGTCGATTGACCACTTCGAAGACGATCTCATGGATGTGCATGGGATGCGCATCGCCCGTGGTATTGTAGATTTCCCAGACCTCGGTGGCACCTACGCCCGGGTTTTCGGTGATTGGATCCGCCCAGAGCCGTTTGGTCCAGACTCCGGGTGCGACATTAGGGTCACCAGCTATCGTCCCGAGAAGAGCCTCGACAGGACCTTCCTCCTCTTCACCGTCCGCAGTGACACCTTCGGCAGCCTCCTCGATGAGCGCGAGTCGGCGGGTAACGGTTTCGGCCGGAAGCGGTGTGATCGACGGCAACACCAGGAATTCGGGCGGCGTCGTCGGATCCGGCGCGACAGGCGGCACGACACGGAATTGCATCACCTTGCCAGTGGAGTCCGGATCGGCTGTATCGAAGTCGTCAGGGGGTTCGCCGCCGCCGAAGGGTTCGTCAGGGCCGACGTTAGCCAGCACATAGTTCCCCACTGGCGCATTCGTGAAATCCGCGATCAGGTCCGCGCGCTCAGCCAGGGCCATCAGCAGTTGGTTGCCGTTAGTCTCGGTGAGGTTGACCGGGGCTGCAAGGAAGCCGCCCTCGTTGCCGATCGCCCACACTTCGACGCCTGGAATCTGGTTGAAATCCAGGATCAGGAAGCGCGACTGGCAGCCGTTCAAGAAGCGGAATCGGTATCGCCGTTGCTCCACCACCTGAAATGGCCATGTGTTGCCGTTGACCATGATCATGTTGCCGAAGAACTCGGGGTTCCAGATCGGGGAGAACAGACCGTCGGGGATATACGGGCTCACGATTTCGTCGAAAAACTCGCGGGAGTCAGGGTAAAACAGGGACCCGTCCGCGTTGAACGAGCGGTCCTGGATGGCGATCGGGATTTCGTAGTAGGTCTTGTTGGGCGGGAACTTGTCGTTCGCTTTGGGAGCGGGCCCCGGGAGGATGGCCGGCGTTCCAGTCCGACTGTCGAAAACACCGTCGTCGCCGTCCGGCCCTCCCCGGATGATATAAAACCCGGCCGGACCGGCATAAACATTGAGCCGGGTCATGCCCAGCGTATGATCGTGATACCAGATCGTCGAGGCGCGGTTTTGATTTGGGTATTCAAATGTCGCAAAGCCCTGCCCCCAGGTTGCTCCAAAATTAGCCTGTGCTTTGCCGGCAAAGAAATCGTACCAGGTGCCTACAGTAGCATATCCCCCGGGAATATTTGTGGCGTCCGGAAGGTACCAGGCTTCGGCGTAGCCATCGCTCTCGTCGCCCACGCCCACCGCGCCGTGTACATGGGTGACCATGGGCACCGGACCCGTGTAAGGACCGGGGGTAGCTTGAAAGTCCGGGCGCATGTCCCGGCCCGCCGTCCCCCCTGGAGGATTGGCCCAGTGGAGCGTTGGATCGACCGGGAGCAGGTGCGATAAATAGTCGCCCTTGTCATCCACAAGATCGTTGATCCACTTGACTCGCACCGGCGTGTTCCATTTTGCCTCGATGGTCAAGGAGGGGGCATTGTGAAAATTTAAGAACTGCTCTCCCCGCTTGCTGTTCGTTGCCACCGCGCCATAGCCCCAGACGGTCGTTGCAGGCATGCCGGCCGGCAGAATCTGCTGGGGGAATTCCCTCATGGAGATCTCATAATAATCCGCGTTCTTGCCCCCCTTTTTGACAACTCTCCCGGCCGTGGGCAT
Source organism: uncultured Verrucomicrobiae bacterium (assembly GCA_963805815.1). Classification (GTDB taxonomy): domain Bacteria; phylum Verrucomicrobiota; class Verrucomicrobiia; order Chthoniobacterales; family Chthoniobacteraceae; genus CAWDWA01. The sequence continues at coordinate 255,735 of CAWDWA010000026.1, read as the reverse complement.
CACAGGCGGAATCAACATCGGTGTCTGATACTTTGGAACGTCGCCGGGAGCCAATGTGCCTCCAGGAATCTGCGCAAACGCTTTGGGCAGAAATTTGAAGTGCCAAGGGATAAACAATGCCGCGCCGCCGACAAACCCGATCTTGAGGAATTGCCGGCGTTTCATTTGGAATCTTGGTTCAGATTGATCTTCTTTCATCACTTGTTCGTTTCGGGGTTAATTGGGGGGCAACTACTTACAAAGACGAATCTGAAACCCTGGCGGGAAGGTGTGCGATTCAGGCGGGGCCTGCGGAATGCTTCTCGAGCACCTATTGGTTCGCCGCAGCAGGTGTGGCGGCCGGGTGAGTTGTGCTGGCGGGGTGACCCAGGGTCTCGGCAGCCGGTCTTTTCCGACGTTCTGCGTTGAAATCGGAAGGTGGATTTGCGCAACTGTGACCCGTAATGTTTAGGCACGGTTAAGTTCTATCAGGGGGCAATTATCACATAGAGCGAACGCCCCCATATTTCCAGTCAGCATTAGTCTGATTTTCCTGTAGGACTGGTTGAAGGCATATTGCCTATTTTTCCTAAGGAGAAACACCAGAAACGATCCAGGATTTTTCCTTAATGGCGACTGGGGAACCAATGCTTGTCGAGCCGCGTCCGCCGGATCCGGATGTCAATCAGCTGCTTGCATACTTCTGCTCCCTGGTCATTCCGAAGGAGGTGCCTGCCGTGTAGTCGAGTGCAGTCTGAATTCGCTCGTGGGCTCAAAACAACGACATCGACTCCGGCTCTCGCGCAGCGGGATGCTCCTGCATGCTGGGTCGCTGTTTTTCCGATCGCTCTCCTTTCCCATTGGATACATGGCCGGACGTCTGGTTTCGCTCTTGTTGCATTGTGCAAGAGCGCGACAAAGTGGGTCCCGATTAGTCTAACCACGGTGTTAAATGCCTCGATGCGGGCGCTGGTGATCCTGTGCCGGCAAAAGTTGAGGATCTGGTCCTGGGCCTCGGTCAGTCCGCGGGCGAAGCGCTGGAGTTCGCCGATTCCGCTTTCCATCGCCATTGCGATCCAGCCGAGGAGCCGCTTCTCGGCGCATTTGCGGTAGGTGTAGCCCCATACCTGCTTGAAGGCGTCCTTGAGCGTATAGACAACCGACAGGTCGCGGTTGGTGGCGAGCAGGATGTCTAGCTGGGCACGTCCGTCCTCGCTGAGGTTCTCGGGATTGCGCAGCAGGTTGTAGCGCTGGCCCTTGACGAAGCTTCTCCCCTCCGCGTCCGCCTGCCTTTGTGTCCGGCGTCGGATACTCGTGATGACCTCCCCGAGATTGGCGACCAGATGGAACTTGTCGAAGACGATGTCCGCGTCCGGTAGATGAGCCTCGATGGCAGCCTTGTATGCTCCGCTGCGGTCCATGCCGACGGCCACGATCGCAGCCTTCTGTTCCGCGCTCAGCTTGCCGAAGAAGCCATCGAGGGCCGCCTCGCCGCGCCCCTCGCCCAACCACAGAAGCTCGCCGGTCCGGGCGTTGAGAACCAGAGTGATGAAGCCTGCCTTTCCCAGATGCTTCTCGTCGACGAGGAGCGCCTCCAGGCCATCGAGACGGGGCGCAGGCAGCTCGCTCCGGAGGATGAAACCGTCGTACCGGTAGGCCGTGCTCGGCGTCACGGGCACGACCTCGCAGACGCTCTGCACCGGCATCCAACGGCACAGCAGGCTCACCTGGCGCATGAGCCGAAGCGTGGCCTTGTGCTGCTCGATGATCTCCAGCGGACGCACGGTCTCGTAGCGTCCGCATGGCGCGCAATGGCCCTGCACGGCCTCGTAGACCAGCCCCACGAACGTCGCCGGCCCCAAGGGGAGGTCGAGTGCGCTCTGCACGGTCACACGGTTGATCCTCGCAGTGTTTCCGCATTGCCCGCAGCGCGGCAGGAATCGCCGGTCCCAGCGCATCGTGACTTGCGCCCGTTCCCCGTCGGCCTTCATGCTCTCGATCCGGTAGCCTTCGCTTTCATACAGTGATTGGAGTTGGTTTCGCATCCCCTCCATCACCCGGAACGGAGGCTGCCTTTTCAACCCTTTCGACCTGCAAAGATGAAAAAGCGCCGAAAAGAAACGCGGTGCGGGAGGTGTTGCGTCGCTGCGAGGTAATTGCGGCCGAGCCGGCATTTTTCGTGAGGAAGTCGATGCTAGGAAGAATATCCTGCTCGGCAATTCGCCGCTTCTTTTCGCGCAGGTCGAATACGAACGAGCTTTGCTTTCCTTGTACGAAAAACTTCTCGAATTCGCCCGCATAGAATTACTACTTGATTCTCATGAGTCATTGTGGTCATCGGCCCCTCGGTCGGTGGCTATCGCGAACAGTCTTCTCCCAGAAGTTGAAAGGCGCATTTACCCCGCGCAGCACGATCAGACTTTAACCCATGATCGAAGATCTTTGGTACAAGAACGCCATCATCTATTCCCTCGACCTGGAAACGTTCCTGGATGCGAACGGCGACGGGGTGGGGGACTTTGAGGGGCTGATGCGGAGGCTGGATTACTTGAGTTCCCTCGGTGTAACGGCGGTATGGTTGGCGCCATTTCAGCCCACACCCAATCGCGACAACGGTTACGACATCAGCGACTTTTACGGTGTCGATCCGCGGCACGGATCGAGTGGAGATTTCGTGGAGTTCATGCACCAGGCGAACAAGCGGGGAATCGCGGTGATCATCGACCTCGTGGTGAACCACAGTTCCGATCAGCATCGATGGTTCCAGACCGCGCGCAGCGAACCGGAGAGCAGATTGCGCGACTATTACGTCTGGTCGAAGACGCGGCCGAAAGGTTGGAACAAGGGCATGGTGTTTCCCGGTGTGCAGGAGGCGACATGGACGCGAGATGCCAGGGCCCGCGAATATTACTATCATCGTTTCTACGATTTTCAGCCCGACCTCAATATCGACAACCCGGAGCTTCGGGCGGAGATCCGGCGTATCATCGGCTATTGGTTGGAGCTTGGCGTAGCCGGGTTTCGTGTCGACGCGGTGCCTTTTGTCATTGAATCAAAACTCCCAAACAAAAGGCCGGAGCAGCGTTTCGACTATCTGAGCGAATTCCGACGCTTTTTGCAGTGGCGCAAGGGAGACGCCATCCTTCTGGGCGAGGCCAATGTCAAGCCGCCCGGGCACCTCAAATACTTTGGGGCAGACGGCGGAAACGGCCTGCACATGATGTTCAACTTCTATGTAAACCAGTATTTTTTTTACGCGATGGTGACGGGAAACGCGACGCCGCTGATCGATGCGTTGGAAAAGACGCGCGAACTGCCGGATATGGCGCAGTGGGCGAATTTCCTGCGCAATCACGATGAACTTGATCTCGGCAGACTCACGGACAAACAGCGCCAGCAGGTCTTCAAGAAGTTCGGTCCGGAAAAATCGATGCAGCTATACGATCGCGGGATCCGCCGACGGCTCGCGCCCATGCTGGGCAGTGAAGCAAGATTGAAGTTAGCCTATAGCGTGATGTTCTCCTTACCGGGAACACCGGTGCTTCGATACGGTGATGAGATCGGCATGGGCGACGACCTGGGTCTTCCGGAGCGCGAAGCAGTGCGGACGCCGATGCAATGGACCGACGAACCGCAAGCGGGCTTCTCCTTGTCAAAGAAGACGGTTCGCCCGTTGATCGATCACGGACCCTACGGCTTTCGCGAGGTCAACGTCGAGACACAACGCCGTGATCCCGGCTCGTTGCTGAATTGGACCGCGCAGATGATCCGACTGCGGAAGGAATGCCCTGAGATAGGTTGGGGCGCCTGGACTGCCCTCAAAACGCAGAACCGTTCCGTTCTTGCGTTGCGCTACGACTGGCGCGGAGAATCGTTGGTGGTGCTGAACAATTTTGCGGAGAAGGCTCAAGAGATTCGCCTGAGTGTCGATGCACCTCGCGGAGAGGCGCTTATTGATCTTATCAACGTCGACCGGAGCTGTGCAGAGGAGGATGGGAGTCACGCAATTTCGCTCGGAGCATTTGAGTATCGTTGGTATCGAGTCGGTGCCTTGGACCACACTCTACGTCGGGACAAGCGATAGCCTTTCGCCTTCGCCCGTTTTTCCGAAAGAGAAAAGTGTGAAAAAGCGCGACAGGGTGGACTGACTGGCAATAATCCGGCCGACGGCCAGAAGCTTGCAGAGCATCGGATCCGCCCGCAGAAAAGCGACATGGGTCAACCGCTGCGCCCCGCTCAGAATGCCCGCAATAAACCCCATCGCGATTTCCTCTGAAGGCTGAGGTGGACGTCCTCGGCGCCCCGATTTCAATTTTACCTCACGCCCGGGCAACAGCGGGGCAAGGAGATCACCGAAACGATGCCAGCCCAGAAATCCGCAGAATGTCGACAGCCCGGCCCGCCCGCTGATTTTCTGATCCATAAAACCGATTCGGATCGACTCCGCTCCGGTGGAAACCTCAATAAATTCTTCGGTCACTGTTTGGTGAGCCGAGTGGTTCGCGTGCTTTGATTTGGAATTCCGAGTCATATCGGAGATTTTTCGGATTGCCTTAAACTTCCACAGGCAAATGCTGTTCAATCGAGCAGGAACCCGTGCTGAAGAATCGCATCCAGTCAGGTACTGGGGTATGTGCCTGAAGTCAGCATAAGGAAAACCCTGAGACGGGTTGGGCCTTCTTTTTCTCCGGATTGAGCGTGCTCGCGGAGTCGAGGCAGTGGTCTTGGAAACCGACGGCTCTTTCAGCGTTGTCCGCGGCAATGGAATTCCCCGTCCACAAGATTCTCTGAAATCGACTTGCCAGATAGTTCGCGCAGCCGGCCTTCCGGTGAGTAGCGATTATGTATTCAGTATGCTTTATACAATCGCGGTCATTCTCCTCGTCCTCTGGCTGGTTGGCTGGCTGGGATTCCATCTCCTCGGTGGTCTCATCCACATCCTTGTCGTTCTTGCAGTGATCCTTTTCGTTGTCGGACTTTTCAAGAAAGCCACGTAGCGGAGTTTCTGAGTGAGTCCATAGCGACCTATCCATATGCAACGAAAATCTCGCGAGCTACCTGCAAGATCATCTGATTGGTGTGGAAGGAATGCGCGATCGACTCCTGTGCTTCCCAAGGTCCGGGCCGAGCGCTCGATCGCGCGGCGGCGTGCGAATACTTTAAAAAAAAAGCATACCCATGTCCACCATCCCGCGATTGCGGCCTGCCCGAGATAAAGTCCAATCAGGTAATTACCGCCGGTGAAAAGAAACGCCGTGGCCGATGCGCCGACCCACACATCCCGATAGCCAAGCCTTACATCAGGTAGAAAGCGGTAAATCATCGCGAAAAGCAGTGCAGCTACCAAAAAGGAAGCGGCAACATTGGCCGCCCGCCATAGCCAGGGTACACTCGGCATCCAGGTGGTGAGACAATCCTGCAATCCGCTGATCGCGGCGCTGAATATCGGAAACGAGCAGCAGAAAACCCACGCCAATGGCGATGGCAAAGGAGCGCGCCCGATCGATGATCAGTCGTTTGATCAAACCGTGCTTCGGATCCGATGTAAACGTCACGCCAAGCACCTTCCGAGAGGCGTTGACATGATGAGCGGAGGTAGAGATGTCATAGCGGATATGCTATGACTTTTATGATGCGGCGAGCCGAGGCGCAGCTGCTTTTTCGCGGGCCCAGGCGGCGGGAGTAATGTAACGTCCTCGATCTGTCGATTGGTCATGTTGGGCAGTCGGGTGAGAACATCTCGCAGGTAGGCATAGGGATCGATCGATGTCTTGCTGGCGACAGTTCTCGATGATCGTGTAAAGAATAGCGCTTCGCTGCCCCGCCCCGGCATCGCCGATGAACAGCCAGTTCTTCTTTCCGATCGCTGTAGGGCGGATTCCGTTTTCTACCAGATTGTTATCGATTTCAATGGCTCCATTGCCGAGCCAGACTTCGAGCGTGGGCCACTGGCCCAGAGCGTATGTATTCGATCGCCTTTCCCATGGCACTCTGGGGCAGAAAGCGGTGTGCGCTCTTCAATCGCAGGAGGGCGCGGCGGATGCGCGCAACTACCGGGCGGCTTTTCCAGGCGCGTTCGGCTTCCCGCAATACCGGGCCGGCGCGATGTCTGCGCAAGTGCGCTTCCACATGGTAGAGATACGCGATCTGGCGAAGTATCCAGGCGGCGGTGCGTGGTGCTTCTTCACGCGCTTCGTAGAACTTGCGCCGCACGTGAGCCCAGCAGCCGGCCAGCGTCACCGCCCGATTCCTGGCAAAGGCATCGTAGGCTCGATGGGGAGACTCCCAGAGTTTGACAGCTCCGGGAGTCTTTTTTTGCGTCGTTTCGGGAAGAGCCGCTCAAAGCGAACCCGAAAGGACCAAGCAAATGGACTATCAAAGTCTCAGTCACACCAAGTGGGATTGCAAATATTACGTGGTGTTCATTCCGAAGTGTCGCCGCAAGGCGCTGTATGGAGAGTTGCGTCGCTATTTGGGCGATGTATTTCACGAGCTGGCCCGTCAGAAGGAATGCCGGGTGGAAGAAGGGCACCTGATGCCGGATCACGTGCATATGCTCTTGAGCATACCGCTGAAGCATTCGGTGGCGCAGGTGATGGGCTTTCTCAAAGGAAAGAGTGCGATTCACGTTGCGCGCGCCTTCGGAGGGCGAAAGCGCAACTTCGTAGGCCAGCACTTCTGGGCACGAGGCTATCTGGTCTCGACTGTCGGTAAGGATGAAAGCGTGATCCGTCGTTACATCCAAGAGCAGGAACAGCAGGATAAGCGCTCCGATCAACAAGAGATGTTCGGCGGCGAAGGCCGGCTTTAGTCGGCTCAAATTACAACCCGCTTTGAGCGGTTCCTTTCTTCAAGCCTCCGGCTCTGCCGGAGGTTTCTGACTCAAATTCGCTGGTCAAGAACCTGGTCCCGCAGTGGATTTTATCTGTAACCACTCAATTTCCGCGCGAATTTCCTCCCTCGTCGTGCCTAACTTCCTTTGAAGTCGTCCGAGCATCTCGTCCTGCTTTCCTTTGGAAAACATCAGATCGTCATCAGTCAGTTGTGCATACTTCTGCTTTAATTTTCCCTTTACTTCGTTCCAATTGCCTTTTAATTCCAGATTTTCCATAGTTTCTATTCCTTGCATGGTTTTTGTTCTATTAAATCTGAGTTCGATCCAATGGGGTTGACCGGCTGCCCTGATCACCATGTAGGGAAATCCTGTATAGTGCTGAGGCAGTAGGGCGGCCGAAAACAGCCGGCGGAATTGTGAGTCTGGCAAGGTAGTCGGGGAAATCCTTATCATCGGTTCATTGATGCGCCCGATTTTTTCTTGTGTAGCAGCAATGTATACTTGCCGATTGATGTTGTCTCCTTTCCATCCACCTCGGCGCCCGCCCGAACTGGCGCTCATTGTTCTGCGACATTTGGCTGGGATGCGGGCAGTCGGGTTGATTTCAGAGCAAGCGCTCAAGAAGAAGATCGCGCGATTGCGAAATGAAGACCTGGAACCCTGCAATTTCGACTTGCTCATCCAAAAATTCGACGGGGGGAAGTTGCGATTTATTATCAAAGATCAATCCAACGGCGGGGAAATCTGTGATTCGATCGAGTGCTGAATTTCGGCTGTCCTTTGCGACGCCTTAAGTTCAGGCGTAATTGTGTCAAACTACAGCCGATCAAGAACTTCACGCAGGAGCTTACATCGTCTGCGGCGCTGCTGGCAGTCTCGGCCAGCCGGTCGAATGTAAAAGCAATGCCACGGAACGCTAACCCTCAGTCCATCCGAAAGGAGTCGCTGGTGTCGAAATCGACCCCTTCGCGATCCCCCGAATCAGTTTCCCATTGTTGGCATCGGCGCATCGGCAGGGGGGAGTCGATCTCGACGTTGCTCAAAAATCTCCAACCGAATACGGGGATGGCCTTCGTCATTATTCAACATCTCGGTTCGGAATCGCAGAGCACACTCGACTCGCGAGGCGCAAGTTGCGATCCTCGAGCAGTACGTCGTAATTCGGCGTGAGCACGTAAACATGATTCGGCTTCACAGGCAGCCCGTCGCGAATTTCTAACACCGACATGTTCGTGGTCTTGACGAGCAGATTCGCCAGTGTTTCGAAATTTTCGCCGGAGAGAAGTGAGATTCGCGTGAGCGCGAAACGACTCAAGGATCGGATTCGAATTTCTGTAGCCGACAACGGAATCGGAATAAGAAGGAAACACTGCCTGACATTTTTGATTCCTTTTCACAAGGCGGTCAGCATATCACCTCACAGTATGGTGGGCTCGGATTGGGTCTGGCGATCTGAAAGGCAACCGTGAAAAGGAGCTACGTTTACGGTGGAACTGAACCTGGATGGCGGAACGGGTTAGAGTAAAACTCTTGCGAGATCTGACTTCTCGAAGCGGGCGTCGAGCGAGGTCAGCCTGCTGCGATCTTCGCTCCGAACGCTCCCGAATGGATTGCCGCGTGATTCAGGTTTAATTTAATTGTGCCGCGCATCGTCAGCACTTCATTTTCGTAGATACTCTTTTTCTTCTTGTCTTTCGACTTTTCCCTGGCCGCGGCGCTCATCTTGTCGGACTCAACCTTGTCGCTCTTTACTGTCACCCTTTTGGAGGGTTAAAGCCCTCGCCTTCAGGCGACGGCTTCAGCGTGGTGGGGCGGGGATGTTAGAGTGGGGAGATGAAAGAGTATCGGCGAGGGGCGCACAGTGTGTTTGAGATTCACCTGCATCTGGTGTGGGTGACGAAGTATCGCAAGAGAGTGTTGGCGGGAGCGGCGGGTAGCCGAGTGCGGGAGTTGATCCGTGAGATCTGCCGGGAGCACGAGGTGACGATCATGAAGGGGCATGTGGGCGGGGACCATGTGCATTTGATGGTCTCGATACCGTTGCAGGTGACCATCAGCCGGCTGGTGCAGTGGCTCAAGGGCAAGACGTCTCGCAAGCTGCTGGGAGAGTTTGCGCATCTGCGGAAGGGGTTCTGGGGACGGCATGTGTGGGCGAGAGGGTACTTCTGCTGCAGCAGCGGAAATGTGACCGACGAAGTGATCAAGGAATACATTGCCGGTCAGATCGAAGATGCGGACGACGATTTCAAGGTGGAGGGTGGAACGTGAACTGCGGCTTTAGCCGCCAAAGCGCGGCTTCCAGCCGCAACCCGAAGCCACCGCCTTTACCTTCAGGCGGTGGAGTATTCACTTCGACCAAATCGCCAGAGGGCAGGTGTGGGGTTATTGGACACGCGCGTTGCGGGCCTACCCGTCAAATAATCTGCGTAATGAACGCTTCCAAGAACCACCCCGTTTCACTCGCGTATTTCTTGCTATGGCCGACATTGCCTATCGTCCCGGCTCGATCTATCACCACATTTCCAACAACAGCACGGCTTCTGGGCAATCATGGGAGTGTATAGATAGGTTTCGGCGGTCGAGTCATTTCGAATTATTGCTCGATCGGTAGGCCGGCAGTTTTCCATGCAGACCAGCTACCGGGCATAGTGCGAACGTCCTCGAAGCCTTGCTGTTGCAAAAGGCTAGCGGCGATGCTCGCCCGGTAGCCGCTTGCGCAATAGGTCACTACGGGCCTGGATTTTTCCAGTTCTCCGGTCCCTTCACGTATCTCGGGCACGAAAAGGTGCGCCGCGCACGGCACATGCCCGCTTTTCCACTCTGAGGGTGCGCGCACGTCGAGCACCTGCAACGCTTCGGAACAGGTCTGGACCTGATGCACAGTCATCTGTGGTACCTCGACAAGGCGATTTCCGGCCTTGTCCCACGCGTTCATTCCCCCCGCCAAATAACCGGTAAACTTAGTATAACCCGAGCGGACAAATAGAGCGGCGATTTCCTCCACTACCGTGTCGTTTTCGAGCACGAGAAGGATCGGCGTCTCTGGATCGAGCAGCCATCCCGCCCAAACGGTGAGCATCGGCGTCGCGCCAATATTCAGAGCATCGGCAATGTGACCGCCGCCGAACGCGAGACTCGTGCGGGTGTCGATAAGAGCGCTCGTTCCCGCATCGAGTGCAGCCTTGAAGGCTTCTGGTGCGAGCGCGGGAATCACCGGCAGGTGTCCCAGGACTTGCGGCCCATCCGCGTTCACTTTCTTCATCCGCTTGTAATAGGTAGGCTCGGGCGGCGCTGTGGAGAGTGCGTGCTCGATGAATGCGTCGCGGTTCGACTTCTGGTAGTATGGGTTATATCGCTTTTCGTATCCAATTGTGCTCTCGAGCCGGTCGCCGATGTCCGCTCCGCAAGGAGAACCTGCTCCGTGTGATGGGTAGATGATCACGCAGTTGTCGAGCCTTGCGAAGTATTGGAAAAGGGTGTCGTAAAGCTGCGATGCCAGCTTTTCAGCGTCCCTCCCAAGCAGATCTGGGCGACCCGCAGAGTTAACAAAAAGCGAATCACCGGTGAAGACGGCGTAAGGAAAGTCGCGATCTTTCTCCGCGGCTTCGTAGGCCATATGCTCGGGTGTGTGGCCTGGCGTGTGACGCGCGGTGAGCGCCAGATTCCCGAGCTCGAAACGGTCGCTGTCGTGTACGGCTTCGATATCGAACCCGTATTGGGCGCCGCCGTCCACGCCTGCAAATATCCGGGCCGTCCCACTCTGTGCAGCCAGCTCTCGCGACCCGCTCACAAGATCGGCGTGGATGTGCGTCTCAAATACGTGCGTGATGGACACCTTTCGCTCTCTGGCCAGCTGAAGGTAAATGCCGACGTCGGCGCGCGGATCGATCACTGCGGCGATGCCTTTGGAGTCATCGCCAATGAGATATGATAGCTCGGCGATACCTTCGGTCTGAATGCGTTCGAAAATGAGCGACATAATTTTTGTTTATTGTTACCGGGGATTCGTAAATGACAGAGGCGGTGAGTCGCATGGAGCTTCGTTTTTCGAGAAAACGGGGAGAGCCAGACAAGATCGGGTGCGATCCTGCGGCGGAGCCTCGGCCAGCCACCAGCGACCGTAAACACAAACTGCCAACGGGAAAATGGAGAATGTGCTTCGTAACGAACTCGTAGACGTATTTTCATGAATTGTTACGACTGATCAGAGGATGAGTTTACCACCCGGAAAACCGAGTTGTTTATCAGGGCGAGGTTTGCCATCGTGAAAGACGTGGGAGATTTTTTGCAGATGTATGGGGAGGCGGCGAAAACTGCAGTGGGTTTCTTCTGGAAAGCTGGATGGGCTTTTGTTCTGGGTTACTTCATCAGCGCGATGATCCAGGCTTTCGTGCCGAAATCGAGGCTCACGGAGCACCTGGGAGAGCCGAACCTGCGGAGCATCTTGACGGCGACGGCTTTTGGAGCGATTTCCTCTTCATGCTCCTTCGCGGCGCTTGCCGCCGCGCGGGCGCTGATCGTCAAGGGGGCACACTTCATCCTTGCGGTCACCTTTATGTTCGCTTCCACCAACCTTGTCATCGAACTGGGAATTCTCATTTTGATGTTTCTGGGATGGCAGTTTCTGGCTGCGGAGATCATCGGTGGCGTTTTGCTGATCGCTATCAGCGCCACGCTCATTCGGTTCACGTATCCGAAACGCTGGCTGGAGGCGGCCCGCGAACGGGCCCGGGAAACTGCCGGGGGTAAAGAGGAGGACTTTGACTGGCGCAAGCGCATCCGCAGCTGGCACGGCTGGGAACTGGTCGGTCACAAGTTCGTGATGGACTGGAAAATGGTTTGGAAAGAGGTTACGATCGGCTTCACTGTCGCCGGTTTTGTCGCGGTGCTTATCCCTGACACCTGGTGGGCGGGACTCTTTCTCACCGATGTCGATGCGCCGGGCTGGCTCATCGCCATCGAAAACGCCTTCGTCGCACCGTTTGTCGCTGCAGCCACATTTATCGGGTCCATGGGCAATATTCCCCTGGCGACCGTATTGAACGCCAACGGCGTTCTTTTCGCCGGGATCATGGGTTTCATCTATTCGGACCTGATGGTGCCTCCGTTGGTGGCTGTGAACGCAAAATATTATGGGTGGCGCGCAGCGCTTTACATCGCGGCCGTGATGTATGTGAGCATGGTCGCTACCGCGCTTGTTTTAAATGCTCTCTTTCACGTGTTTGGCGTCATTCCCGAATCGGGTCGAGCCGTCGCTGATGTCGTGCAATTCAAGATCGACTATACCTTCTGGTTGAATATTATGTTCGTCAGCCTCGCGCTGTGGCTGACCTACCTCAATCGGCGACATGTTTCCCAGCATGGTGCCATGAGCCACGACATGGAGGGGGATGGGCGCTTCAAGACAGCGGTGACTTATGTTGCCATTGTCGTTGTGATCGGCGGTCTGGTTGCGTGGTGGCTAACCGAGCTGACAAGTTAATCTCTAATCGCCTGAATCGGCTGAAGTCCGTCCCTTGATCGAATCGATGGAGAATCGAAAACGCAGAGGAAGGGTGATGAGGAGAAGAATGGAGGCTCCGTGCAAGGTAAACTCCAACCCCAAATAGGTAGCGGCTGCGCCCCAAACAAGTCCGCCAATCGCCGAAGTCGCATTCGAAGCCATAATGTAAACGGCATTTATACGGCCTCTTGACGATTCCGTTGCGGCAAATTGGCCAGCGACCCACAGCTCCGAAGCCGCGACAGTCCAGGCGATTCCAGCCACTCCGGCCACCAGGAGAAAAACCTGCGTTTGTCGAATACAGCCCATCAAAAAGTAGACGAGAATCAGCAGTATGTTCGCAATAATTGTCACACCATTAGGAGAGAATCTGCGGCGGAGGATTGGAATGACGAACGCAGCGCCAAGAGCGGCCCCAATCGAAAGGCTGGTAAAGAGAAAACCGAGCTCGGATGCACTGAGCTCCAGGCGCTTCAAACCAACGACCGGAAGAAGCGCTGGAATCAACGAGATGAATATGCCGAAGAGAGAAACACGCGCTACGACGATACGGACTCCGGGTGTATGCTTTACGAAACGTATTGTGTTCGTAAAAGACGCCAGAAAACTCCGGAACGACACTTGAGCGGCTTCTTGAACAGATTTCCAACGAAGCAGCGCCAGGATGACGACGAGAAAGCAAGCCGAGTTGATCGCGAAAACAGAATTCACGCTCAACCACGAAAGAGCTAATCCACCAATAGCCGGACCAATGATTCCAGAAAGATTAATCTGAAGACCTCCAAGAGTTATCGCGGAGGGCAATTCCTCTCTCGTGACAACTTGAGGAATGATCGCCATATACGTTGGCCCATTGAAGGCGAAACCGATGCCCAACAAGAAGATAGTGCCCAGTATGAGGTAGGGGCTGGCTATACCCAGCCAATTGCCGATCGCAAGTCCTGCCGCGACAAACGCAAGCCATAGATTTATCAGGCAAAGCAGTTTTCTACGATCAAACATGTCGGCGAATACCCCCGCAGGAAGCGTAAATAGGAATAAGGGTAATGTCGTAAATGTCGACATGAGAGAAATGTGCAGGGGCGACGCACTCAACGTATTCATCAACCAGGTCGCCGCCGTGTTGAACGCTGACACACCTGCCCCGGAAAGAAGACTTGCGATCCATAGATTTCGAAAGATCCGGTTTTTGAGCGGGAACCAAATTGAAGTCTTGACCCCAAACCGAGAAAAACCTGATGAGGTATTTTCCTGGTTCTGCGCCCGGGCAACGATTGCCACAATCGTTGCAAAGCCTATCGCGATAATCAGATAATGCAGAAAATGCATGCTTATTTCCATCGCCGACTCACGACAGTGCGAAGGCGGTAGAGACCTGTGTGTCTATCCTGAAAAGCAATATCAAAGCAATCAATTCTCCAACGGGCCTCATCGATTGATTAGAGCATCACTCAAAAGTTGTACCCATTTCGGCACTCGCTGGGCGCCGTTGCTTCGATGCGTTTGATGATATTCATTAACAAGTTCGTCATCGTTAGATTCGCGAAGCCTGCTTTGCGCACGTTATCAACAGTGTCGCGATTAATGTGGGCTCCCTAGATGTGATACGAAATGGGATCGAGCCACTTCATCACGGGATGCAGCAGGGGACTCCGCGACAGCACGTGCTCGATGAACAGAAGGTACTAAAGCCTCAAAAGTAAATCAACCCAAGATGAACATAGTCCGTTAAGACCCAGGCGCGTAACAGACAAGATCAACGCTCGAGGCGGGACGTGGGCGTCTTTACTCAAGTTGGCGATCAGGTAATCTGAATTGACAAAAAATCCACGTTCCCGCTTCGTGCTGTTTATAGGTGTTCTCAGGTTCGCTACGGGGGAAGGATGTAGCCAGCCGCTTTGACACTCCCCGTGTTCAAACGCGCCGGCTTAGTGCTCATGCTCTTCTTCCTCGGTTTTTCCTTTTCCCTTCTCCATCATCTCGCTGCCCGTCTTCTCTCCCTCCGTCATTTTGCCACCCATCATTCCCTTCATAGGATGACAGCCATGCCACTTTCCGCTCTTATGCATTTTCATCATCCTATTGCACATATCCATGTGGATCTCTACGAGCTTGTTCACAACCGCCGCGATGGCATCTACCTTCTCACCGCCTTGCGCGCTGTTCATGGTTTCAACCAGTTTGTCCAGCTCCGCATTACGGGCCTGCATGTGCTTCCACATGGTTTCCTTCCCCATCATTTGGGCGCCTTGCTCTCCCATCATTTGGGCGCCGTGTTGCTCCGTCTTCTCCTCCATCATGCCGGGTTTATCCTCGGCAAGAGCTGGCAAGCTTGCGGCCACAATAGCGGTTGCGACGATTAAATAGAACGGTTTCATGGTCTTCTTTCAGTTTTTTGAGTTTGAGGGTGTCACGTTATGTGTGATTTCAAGGCATTGAACGCCTCCACGCTGCCAAACCCTCACGGTTTTTGCTGATTTACGCTCCGCCTCGCGGTGCCGCGCCCTTGCGCCAGATGATCGAGCGGGTGGGCTTCAACGAATCCAAGGTGAATGAGATCGGCTTAACCCTCAGCAAATTTCGTTCTGCTCTGGAGACGAATGCGCATCCATTCGCAAGGATGCAAATACTCATCAGCGGAGGCTGTTCAACAGGAATCAAGCGAATCAGGGCTTGCCCTGATAGCGTTCTGCGATGACCTCGAGAGCGGCTCACGGAGTCCGCCGGTAGAATCTGAAGCTCTGCAGCAAAAACAACGAAGATTACAGCAAATAATAAACACAAGCATCCCATAGGATTCTGAAGTCTAGCAGTGGAAAAAGTGGTGGACGCGGGTGGGACTACCTGCCACTCGGCAGGGTGTGAAGAAAAAATCCAACACCCAACGTCCACAATCGAAGTTCACCTTACTGCGTCAGGTCTGCAATCTTATTCCCGTCCATCTGACCGCCAAGCTCGCGGGGGAGTGCGGGGTGGCCCCGATGTGCCGGACGTTCTCGGCGTGGAGCCATTTGGTCTCGATGCTCTACGCGCAGCTCACCCATTGCATCGGACTCAATGATGTGTGCGACTCGCTCTCGATCCACGGCGGGCCGCTCTCTGCGATCCGGGGCGCGACGCCGCCGGCGCGCAACACGCTCTCGCATGCGGGACGGAACCGGCCCGCCGCGATGGCCGAGAAGCTCTTCTGGGCGATGCTCGGCCATTTGCAGACACTCGCGCCGGAGTTCTCGCGCGGCGGCATGGGGCGTGGCGTCGCCCGGCGCTTCCGGCGCACGATCCACATCGTGGATTCGACGGTGATCGAACTGGTGGCCAACTGCATGGACTGGGCGAGCCACCGCCGCCGCAAGGCCGCCGCGAAATGCCACATGCGCCTGGACCTCCACAGCCTGCTTCCGCGCTTCGCCATCGTGGACACCGCCCGCCACAGCGACCCGAAGCGCGCCCGCGAGGTCTGTGCGGGGATCCGGGCCGGGGAGATCGTGGTGTTCGACCGCGCCTACGTGGCGAATTCGCATTCGAGGCCATTGACGAGACTTTCGCGGAGCGCGCGAAAAAACATCGCGAGACGGGATCGTGCGTGATCGGTGGCGAAAATTATGGGCAGGGATCGAGTCGGGAACATGCTGCACTTGCGCCTCGATTTCTTAGTGTTCGCATCGTTATCGCGAAGTCATTCGCGCGCATTCATTGGCAGAATCTGGCGAATTTTGGAATTCTGCCACTTACATTTGCCGATCCTGCCGAGTACGAAAAGATTGTTCAGGGCGACCGATTGCGATTCGAGGACCTTCGCAACGAAATCCGGCATGGCCGCCGCTTTAAGGTTTGAAACGAATGCAGAAACCGCACCTTCGAGGTCGAGCATCGGCTGAGCAAACGGCAGGTCGAAATGATTCTGGAGGGTAGTCTCATCTTCGTGCTTCGCACAAGATCGGCATAAACGAGCACTACATCCTGATAAATGATCGTAAGAGACGTTATGAAGTCGGCGGAGCGTGTGCCGGAGGACGCCACTATCGCTGAGGCTGCCAGGGTGATGAAAGAGGATGAAGTCGGGCTTGTTCCGGTGAAAGATGAACATGATCTCTCCGGAGTTGTTACGCGACGGGAGATTGCTATGATCGCTGCTGAAAAAGGCGGCAAGGTTCGCAAAACACGGGTCGGTGAGGTGCTACGACCCTACATCGTATTCTGTCAGGATACGGATTCGGGAGAGGACGCTCTTGCGATAATGATAAATCACGGAGTTACCCGTCTCGTCGTGCGAGACAAATCCGGAAACATTTCAGGTATTGTCGAAATAGGGGATTTGCTTTCCGCTATCGCGATTTCGGAGGACAGAAGTGACGCGTCTTCGGGAATGTGAGATCCCGGCATCATTCGATGTCGATGATGATTACTGAGAAGAGGGCAGATTCTGCATCTTAATGCTTTCTCGAATCCCTCAATTGGTTCGTGGGAGAAAAGTGAGCACGAAGAGTTGAAACCTGCTCAATAATGCTTCTAAATTTACTCACGAGGGGGGGCGAAAAATTTGAATCAGCATCAGGCCAGTTCCGTAGGCCAATTCTAGGACGGTGCTCCGATTGAATAGAAGAAGGATGCCAGCCAAGTCACATACCGCTCCGAAAGGGCTTCGGGTATTTCTTGTGGAAAACCATTTTGATACTCGAAAGTACCTTACCCTTTACCTGGAACAGCTGGGGCATACGATCGCGCACGCGGAGTCGATGGAAGATGCGCTAGCGAGAATTCCCGGGGGAGACTGGGATCTTCTGATCTCTGATATAGGGCTCCCAGATGGCGATGGTTGGCAATTGCTGAAACGCCTCGGCGATTCACGCCCGCCATATGCCTTGGCTATGAGCGGGTTCGGTATGACGACTGATACTGAAAAGAGTAGGTTGGTCGGTTATATCGATCATTTGGTCAAACCGATTGATTTGGACCATTTTGATCGCCTGCTCGCCAAAGTGGTGCGGAACAAGGAAGAATAAATGGCAACGGTGGTCTATGGTGGGCGAAATCAGGTGCCCGCATACTCCCGTTCCACCCACAGAGCTGCGTGTTTGATCACCTCGCTGGAGTTGGTGAATCCGAGCTTTTCCTTAATATGCGCCCGATGGCTTTCCACGGTCTTCGGGCTCAAGCGTAATTGCGCAGCGACCTCCTTCGTGCTTTTTCCATGTCCCAGTAATTCGAATACTTCCAGTTCCCGGTCGGAAAGGATCCCCTCCGGGGAGGTACTCCTGATTTTCCTCCACCTGAAATTCCAAGCGCCTGATGAAAAAGAGCACCCGTTACCTGGCTGCTTACATGGAATTCACCGCGAAAGGCTTTTTGCAGAGCAAGAATCACTTCCTCGATGTCTTCTCTCTTCATTACGTACCCCATCGCGCCCGCGCTGAGCGCTCGTTGGGCATATGCACTCTCGTTGTGCATGGAGAGGACCACCGCCACAATGTCAGGGAACTGCGCTTTGAGATTCTTAAGAAATTCGATGCCATTCATTCCGGGGAGAGAAATGTCCGTCAATATGCCATCCGGCCGCAGTTCCGAAATAGCAGAAATCGCATCTATTGCGTTGTCCGCTTCACCGCAAACTACCATTCCGGTTTCCTCGGTCAGGTAGAGTCTCAGCGCCTGGCGGATAATTCCGTGGTCTTCGACGACGAATACTTTTTTCCTGTCTGACGACATTTTTTTCAACCTTCGCAGTTTTCTTCAGGGATTACGGCGATGACAAACGTGCCGCTGGCGACATCGGAGCCGAGCGCCAATGATCCTCTCACCAGAGAAATGAAAGTCCGCATCATGAGTAATTCCTCTGATAATTTAAGACGCTGATTCTCCCAAATGCCATCATTTTCAATTTTCAAGCTGATAAATCCATTCTCCCTCCACAGCATGATGCGCGTTGTTTTTCCTCGACCTCGATCCGTGACAAAATCTACCGCCAGTTCCGCGAGCTCCAACAGCAGAATTGCCACGTTTTGATTCGAAACAAGGATTTCGGCGGGCATTTCGAAGGAACATAGTTTTCCCCTCCGCGAATTCCGATCTGCCAGATCCTTCAAGGCCGATGGCAGGCCATGGCGATCGATGAGGTTTGGAGCCCTTTCGGTGATGAGCAGCCGGAGATCATCGATGCCCTTTCGAATTAGCGCGCCGATTTCCGTTACGCGATGGGCGGAGGGGGCCTGTTCTTTCCTCAAGTCGCGAGCGATGACGTCGGCCAAAAAGGCGGCTCCGCTTAGATTCTGGGAGACTTCGTGAAAATCACGACCAAGCTGAATCTGCTGATCCTGACATCGTTCGAGCAACTGTTTCAGATGCCTTGCGATCTGATCAGGCTTCGGATTCTCCGTGGAAGTCGATTGAAGTGCTTCTTTGGAATCCAAGTGTGGAATCGCTTTCGCTTCGGGATCGGCAGAAGGAGCGAGATTCTTATCCTCACTCATCTCGCCTTTCGCTGTCGCTGAAGCGGTAGAATCTTTATGAGGAATCTTCTGCTGCATTCGAAGGGAAGAGCACGATCAAGCAGAAACGAGATGCTTGGAAGCTTGCAGCAGAAGCTGGGTAAGTCCAAGGAAGAACTTCGCAGGGAAATCAAATCTATTTGAGTCCGTTGTTCGGGCGCCGGTTTGAATACCGCTTATCTAGCGACGTTGCCTGCCGATAAGGCTGAGCATTTCGGGACGATTCCCGGCGTGTCCCACCGCACGCAGTCGGAGAAATCTTCTTCTTTGCGAAGGCGAGTCCTTCGACTTGGGAGAGTTATCGAAGTGGCTACCGTTTTGCATTATGGAAGCTGCACCCATTTCCTGTCCTGAATGCGAACGGGTTTGGGATGCGTGTTCCTGTCATTAAACAAATTCAGCCCAATCGTCTCCGCCGATATCGCGACATCCTGGGGCTATTCGCAAAGTATGGACGAGCGGATCTGCTTCGGCACGCGGGCATCGAAGCCTCAGACGAAACTGAGTCTTCGACAAGGCGAGTGGGAGGGGTGAAGGCTGAAGATCTCCCGACGGATCTGGAGCGGAAGGGGCCGACCTTCGTGAAGCTCGGTCAGCTCCTATCCACTCATTTGTGGGCGCAAAAATACGGAGCTTAGCCAGTTGAGCCGGCTTGATTTCGATGGCGTTCAGCTCGCCAACGAGCTTTTTCAGGCCTATCTCCGGCAGATTCTGATCGAGGGCTTTCTTCATGCGGATCCGCATCCTGGATTGGCGATAATTTGCTTCCTGGGCGCTGCAGCGGGTGGAATAGCGCTGGTCGTGAATATCCTGCTTCACGACCGTTGAGGTATGGGGCGGATTGACAGACGATAGCTGTGGAGTCATTCCTTATGGCGCCGAGGTTGGTGTGCCTCATCAGCAGCATCTGATGGAGAATCGGCATAAACTCGGTTGCGAATCGGTCTCTCCCCAACTATCTCGAATTCCAGAGAGCTCCGACGGCGGGAAAAATGCGTCCTGTGAACGAAACTCCTGCTCGCAATGCGATCAGTCGTTGATCAATCGCTTGATAAAAGTCGGAAACCCATGAATTAGGATACTGCGTGCGGGGAGCCGCATGTTTCGGTTGCAAGCCTTCCGGGAAATCGATGCGGCAGCGATCGCGAAAATAACGAGTTTGGCGGTGCCCCGGAGACCTTGCTGCGTTCCTTTCGTTAACAGCATACTAAGGAAATATCTTACAGGGAAATCATCTTTCGGCCCGATTGCAATGACCACCGGAATGGGCTGATGGTATTTGATTCTCTCAATGATCTACTCACCGTTCGAAAACACAGAAGGAGTCGACGCGACTGCACGTTTTCCATTTTCGGCAAACTCGTCACCAGGCGGCGGTTCCCAACTTCCCGCGGTCACGTTATTGAAACGCTCGATGTGTCTTGCCGACATGAATGATTTCGATGAAGCAGTTTCTGATCGTCTTCTCGAACTCTTCGACGATTACGCTGGGGTGATCAAGGCACTTCTCGTGCGCATTGTCAGGGACGAAGAAGAAGCCGAGGATTTGCTCGCGGACATTTTCGCGAAAGCCTGGGAGGAGAGCGAGGATCTCGACGTCGAACCACTCCCAGTATTGATCGCGATCGCCCGCGAACGTGGACTCGAATGGGTTCGATCAAATGGGACCCCGGAGCCGGTTGACAACTGCACCGTGGCGCAAACGATCCTTTCGGACAGTCCGCTTGGAAAATTGCCGAAGATGCAACGTCGCATTGTCGAGCATGTATTTTTCGACGGTGGTTCGATTTCGCGTTTTGCCCTAGAGGTGAATGCGTCTCGAGATTGGGTTTCTGCAGCGCTGGCGCATGCGCTGTGCATATTGTGGGAGGATTGCGGGAATGAGGAAATCCATCTCAGGAGAGCCTATGAAGCATATGAGGCGGCCTCAGCGCGAAATTCCCACGATCGCCCGAATAACTTCCAAGCTAGCAATGCGCACATTGTACGCTGTCGCCGCAGGGCGAAAAAACCTGAAGCTCAAATTTGAGGAGAGTCCCTCACCAGCAATCTCTTATGTGAGAAGAACGCAGAAACAATTCCATTTAATATCCGATCCTACAGCTCTCGCTATTGTAAGTAGTTCTGCTTGAGCTATCGGGATTTCACCGGCCGCGAATGTTTATGGCTATAAGGTCGATGTTGAGTGGAGAACCTGATATCGTAAACGCTATGCTAAGAGACTGTCCGAAAAGTAGCCAGGGAGCCGCGTTGCTGTCGATATTTGTATTGAAAACAGGAGGAAAGGCTAGGTGTATTGCGGCCTGTGGCTCTCCTTGTGGTTAGCGCAATTTTTGTATGAAGATTCATTTAGGCTTCGAGATTGTGTTTCAGTTTCAAACACCGGTTGCGATGATGCTTATGCTCAGGATTCATCCGTCGCGCGAAGTGGATTTGCTTTCTCCGGAGAAGTTCCATGTGAGCCCCCTTCTCACGGTCCGCGAAAGCCTGGATACCTATGGAAATCGGCGCGGCAGGGTTTTTGCACCGGCTGGTTATGTTGCATTCTCCACTAATGCCATAATCACGGATACAGGCATTCCAGACTTAGTAGTCCCAGATGCGGTCCAACACGATGTCGACGAGCTGCCGGAAGAGTGTATGTCGTTTCTTTTGGCCAGTCGTTATTGCGAGGTTGATAGCGATCTGAACGATTTTGCCTGGAGACATTTCGGTAACGAACCCGCGGGTTGGCAACGAGTTCAGTCCGTTTGCGATTTCGTTCATCGGCACCTCCGGTTCGATTACATGCTCGCACGCGCAAATCGCACCGCGCGGGAAGCGTATCAAGAGGGTGTAGGCGTTTGTCGAGATTTTGCTCATTTGGCGATTACGCTGTGTCGATGCCTGAACATCCCGGCACGCTACGCCACAGGCTATTTGGGAGATATTGGCGTTCCGGCGATGCCGGATCCAATGGATTTCAGCGCATGGATTGAAGTTTACCTCGGCGGCCGATGGCATATCTTTGACCCGCGTCATAACGAGCGCCGCATTGGGCGGGTACTCATGGCCCGTGGCCGTGATGCGGCAGATGTTGCTCTCACAACGACCTTTGGTCCCAACCACCTAGCGTCGTTCAAAGTTTGGACCGACGAAATTCCATAGAGATTGTCTCAATGGGGAGAGGCCAGAGTGCACTGGGGCGAATGGCCTGGGCTCGAGGCAGCATGGGGTTGAGCGGTCAACGTGGCCAGACGTTTCAGTGCGCTCTAGCCCCAAAATAAGCGAAAAAAAAGCTTGAAGCCCGGCGACCGCGATTCGGTCGGCATTTCAGGACGCTATATCAGCTTATTTATTAGAACAGCTAATCGATGGCGCATTGTTACTAAATAATCACACTTCTCGGCCTGCTCGTTGTTGGCTTCATTGTGCTATCGCGTGGATTGGTGAGCGACCTTACATAGTACGCCTGCGTGAAGTGCATGATCAGCGCTATTCTTTCCTTGCCAGGTTTTCTTTCAGGTAATACGAAGCCCTCGCAGGTGCTCCCATGCAGCAAAGAGTTCCTTCAACCAGACGTTGTAGTTCATGATGCGGTAGATGATCCGCCGACCCGTGCGAACGATCTGCGTGGGTAGCAGAATGATTGAGTGCAAAAACCGCCGGAACTCCATCTTGACCAAATCCATCCCCCGTTCCTTGTTGGGCATCAGCAACCCAAACCATGCCTTCAGATTCCATGCCAGGGAAGTCATGACCATATAGGCCCAATTGCTAAGCAAATCGTCCACCGGCATACGCATAGCGTTCACTCCGTTCTTTAACTGCTCAATCACGTTCTCCTGATTGCAGCGTCCGTTGGCCAGACTCACGATTTCCGGCGGGGTGTAGTCGACGCGGTTGGTGATATAGAAGAAGTACCGTTCATCGTCGAAGAGCACTTGCTCGCCTTTCTTCACGCTGATGTTCTTACGTACGATGATCAGGCGGTAAGACCGCGAGCATTTATTCGGCTGATAGTCTATTTCGGCCACGCTCTCCCCCGTGAGCACCTTGTTCTCATACCCCTTGAAACGTACGATGCTCTCCTTGACCCGTTCACTCTTGCGTCGCGGGCGCGTGGCAATCTCATAGCGCGGCAGTCGCTCCAACGGCGTCCATGCCTCTTGCGGCAAGGCTTCGGCCAGTCCGACCACCTTCGGGTGCGCGTCCATACCCGAAGAGGAACTGGACGCCTTCTTTATCCCATCGATCCAGCTCGCCAGTCAGTGTGAAGTCCGTGTCGCCGCGCAATGTGATCTTTCCGGCATGAGGGCGCACCAACTCGATGGCCCGATCGATCCACGGCACGCACCCCTCATGACTGACGACATTCCCGGGGCGGTTGACCAGATATAGCACTTCATTGGTATTAGCCAGTGAGACTGTCAACGGCGCATACCCCCAAATGCCTTTGTAGGAAAGAGACATCCCGCCTTTGCATTCGCCGAGCGTCGGCGCGATGGTGCCGTCGGTATCTATAAAAGCCTCTGCCATGAACTGCCCGGGCTGCTGCTCCCACACCCGCCGGCGCACCGTGTTGGTTATCTCCATGAGATTGACGATGTCCTCCTCAGCAAAGCGGCGCGTAAAGTCACCGCTCGTTGTCGGGTCGGGAATGCGCTGGGCACCCAGGCCGTCAAGGAAGGCTTCATCATTGCGACGAAGCTCGATGTCTTCGAGCCGCACGCCCTCGAGCAGCGCGTTGTAAGTCAGGTTGAGCACATGATCGCTCTCGTGGTAGGGAAGGTGTTTCTTAAGAAGATGCAGTCGCGAGTCAATCTCCTCGCGGAGGCCCAGCTTGTTAACCATCAGATGAATCGCTCCGATTCCTCCGCAGTTGATCGCCCGGCTCTTCTCGGCCATCTCATAGTGGATGTTGCGGGCGGTTATGATAGGCTCCGCCTGATTGCTCCACCCACGCTTCGCGTCGAGACGGCGTTGAATTCGGCGCTTGCGATTACGCAGGATCTTCGGATATGTTCTTTTCACTCGAAATGACCTTTCTCTTTGGATGGTTTTGGTTTTAGCACCGCCATCAAACCAAGGATTCAAGGGCATTTCGAGTTTTTTATGGCAATGAATTTATCCCCATCACGCTTGTTCAGGGTCTAGAGGGGTAAGAAAGCGCCAGAGCCCCGGCAAAGATCGCGACGGCGAGGGGTCCGCGCCTCGGGCGCATCGCGGGCTCGTCCAGTTTACCGA
Source organism: uncultured Verrucomicrobiae bacterium (assembly GCA_963805815.1). Lineage (GTDB taxonomy): Bacteria > Verrucomicrobiota > Verrucomicrobiia > Chthoniobacterales > Chthoniobacteraceae > CAWDWA01. The sequence continues at coordinate 231,707 of CAWDWA010000026.1, read as the reverse complement.
GAATCTGGAATGCGGAGTCAAGTTCGAGCCGCGCCAGGTTCGCATGCTCCCCCTGCACTAAAAGTACATCACCTACCCGGAAAGTCACGTCGCCGAGCTTGCTCCGGAGGACATCGCCGTGTCGATTGATGCCCAGTACTTGCAATCCGTACCGCTGCCGGAAGCCGATCTGCGTCAGTGTGCGCCTGGCCAAAGAGGAACGCGGGGGAATGATCACTTCGGCGAGGCCGATCTCCTCGTCGTCCCTCTCCGTGTCCACAAGTCGGATATCCCCCTTGATGTCGATACCAGGCGTATCTTTGATTTTCAAGATTTCATCGCTATTTCCCTCAATCAGGACGATGTCTCCTGCCCGCAACTTCATGCTTCGACGCGGAGTGAGATATCGATCCTCGCCCCGGGACGATCCGCAACACATGGATATCGAAGTCACGTCGCAGGGCCGACTCCTGCAGTTCCACGCCCACCAGCGACGAGTCATTCTTCAGCTCGATCTCGGTCAGGTAAGGGCGGATCACCCGCGGGCTGTCATCCTTCTCATCGACTTCCGTCGCGAAGCGGTCGGGAATCAGGCGCCAGCCAAAAAGCAGCATGTAAGCAAGTCCTGCGATCGCGATTGGAACGCCCACGGGCGCAAGCTCAAAAACGCCGATCGGATCCAACCCGTATCGCGTCATCATCGCGCTCACCACGATAATTGTAGACGTGCCGATGATCGTGATGGAGCTGGCGAGTATCGCCGCGAACGCCATTGGCATGAGCAAGCGCGACGGACTCATCTTCGCGCGACGGGCGACGCCGAAAACCAGCGGCATGAAAAACGCAGCGGAAGCCGTATTGCTGATGAATGCGCTCATTATCGCCGTCGTCAGCATGATAGTCGCCAGCAATCGGAATGGTTTTTCTTCGGTGTAACGGAAGAGTCGTCGTCCGGCAAAGTCGACAACCCCGGTTCGCAAGAGTGCTGCGGCCAATATTAAAAGGCCGAGAATCACGATTACGGCGTCGTTGCCGAATCCGGAGACTGCCTTCTCCACCGGTAGGAGACCAGAGATCGTCAGCGCCAGCAACAGGCCAAGCGCAGTGACGTCCGGACTCACCCATTCGAAGGCGAAGAAGAGCATCGCCAGCCCCGTTAATGAGAGCATTCAACGAGCGCGAAAACGGAGGTTGAGATTCACGAAGAATCCTGCACGTTCTGCGGGCTGCGCTGGCCGTTTAAGAAGCGTGTTTCCTCAAAATTTTTTGCCGTTTCCGCCGGTCGCAAGGATGAGCGATTTCCAGACGGGTCCCGGCTCGCCAGAACGCTGATCAACTACTTGCATTGGGACCGGGAAAGCCCCGAGTGGCGCTGGGTAACGTGAGGTTCGGTCATCGCGACGATGCTCGGCAGTTGATCTTCTTCGCAAGAACGAACGGATGCCGGTGAATGGGGGCGAGCTGAAGCTCCTTCTGCCACCCTACGGATTTCGCTGGCTGCGGCTGCACTCCAAATGACGACAACTGCCATGTCAGTGGAGTGGATCCGGCAAACCTCTTGCGGATTCGCTTTTTGTAATGCAGCTGATTTACGCTATTTGCTCCAGCATCGAAAAGATTCCGCAACCGGAAGATCCCCAAGCAGTCGATTCCATCGCAGATCTGCTCCATCTCCGAGTTGATCTCAACAGTACCGATGAATGCAGTCAGCCAAAACCAGAGCATCAGGATGATGATCGCCGCGAAACTCCCATAGTCCTACCCCACGAAAACACGAATGAGCCCGCGAGCCAGAGCAGCGCTCGCTCCAGCTTCACCGACACTTCTTTCTCTTCAATGCCGTGCCGCGCTCTTTCCACGCCGCCGCCGGATGCCGCGTCCGTAGAGCCGCATTCCTTCGTCAGGCGCGAAATTTCGGAAACACTCCTGCCGTTCCTTCTCGCTCAGCTTGCCCAGATTCAGTTCATCATGATTTCGGAGCAAGTTCGCCCATTGGCAGGTCCTGGGAAGTTTCGGCAGATCCGTCAGACATCCGCGCAACGGCCGCGCGGATTGCCTGGCGAACGCGAGGAAAAGGCGCTGATTGAGCTGAAAGTTAAAGAGCAGGTGCATCCGATCGCCGTCGCCGAAGTATTTGGGAAGGCTTCCGCCTTTCGCTCGAGCATTTCGATCAATGTGCCATTGAGGTATGGTTTCGAGAATGATCGGATGCACGTAACACTTCTTGCAGATCGAGGAAGTGTTGCTGAGCATCTTGGCTACCGCGTCGATGGCCGTGACGAAGTTTCGGCGTGCCTCACTCGAGGTCTCGAACGTCTGAACTCTTCGAGCGCACGCGCCGCGAGCACAGTGCCGGCCCAGGTACGGAAATCTTTGGCAGTGAAATCGTTCCCGGTGATCTCGCGCAGGTAATCATTTACATCTGATGAAACGACGCTGCGGCGTTCGCCCTCTTCGTCCAAATACTGAAACAGCTCCTGCCCCGGCAGGTTCTGGCAGCGTTTCACGCAACGGGCAAGTCGGGGATCGTGCAGCGTCACTTCGTGTTCCTTGCCCAGCTTTCCACGGAAACGGAAACGGACCTTTCCTCCCCGAATGCGAGCGTGCCGATCCCGCATGGTTGTGAGACCAAACGATTTGTTCTCGCGTGCGTATTCTTCGTTACCGACGCGGATGAGCGTCGCTTCGACCGCAGTCGAACGACCGTGGCCAGCGCCTTCTCCCGATTCAGCTTTTTCCGTTTCAGGTCGCGTGCGACGCGCCGCCGAATTTGTGGCAATGCGTGGCCGAAATCGATCATGCGCCCGAATTTCTCCTGATCGCGCACCTCCCACCAATGCGAGTGGTAACGGTATTGTTTGCGTCCTCGGGCGTCACGTTCAGTTGCCTGGAGGTGGCAATTTTGGTGGGGACAGATCCAGACGTCGGTCCACGCGGGCGGGATCGCGAGGCGCTTGATGCGCCGAAGCGTCTCCTTGTCGCGCACGAGCTTGCCGGCGGTTCCGCGGTATTCAAATCCTTTTCCGCGCCGCCGGCGGGTAATGCCGGGGATGTAATCTTCAATGTAGCGCAGCCCGGCGTCGCGGGCTGACCGGGTTGGATCGTCAGCGGACTGGACCACACCTGAGGTTTGCGGCATTTCATGATTGATTCGCATTAGACAAGCGTGGCGGACGAGTTTCGTGGCGACACAGTCAGATGTAACATGACGGAGAGCTGGCTGTGCAGCACAGAGCCGCTGCGCTGCTCGCCTATGTCCGCCCGCCGCGCGGCCGCGAAGACCCTGCACGCCTGCCAGACGGCAAAGCAAGGGCTGGTGATTTCGCTGCAAGCGAAGCCCGCATCGCTCCAATGCTGCTGCGGTTCGGGAAAACCCTCCTCCTTTAGGCAATCAGGCGCTACCCTTACAAGCAACCGGCCTTCAGACCACGAATTGGCGGTAAATGGAGCAATCTTGGGCGCATCTCCGAAAGTTGAAAAAAAGCTGAACTACAAAAAGCGCTGGAGGTAAGCCGACGTCCTCCCCTTCAACCAGGGAAGCTGAGCATCGCCGGCTCGGGGCCGTAGCTGCCGCCGGGGATGTAGCCTTCGGGAATGGCCCAGGCTTTGCGACCCATGTCAGATATGCTCACGCTTAGGCTTCGCAGGTGGCCGATGCTCCGTGCCTGTGAAAGACACCTGATCCGCTCCTCGGGAGAAACCTGTGGACTTATGGGGTGGCATCCGATTCCCGAGGCGATTTCACCCCGGCGAGTTGGGATGAAAACGAGTCTCCGCGGCGGCGGATGACGCTGAAAGAGCCATCGGTTTCCAAGACTACGGCCTCCACATCTTCGAGCGCGGAGACACCGGCGGAGCGGACGGCTGCCTCGACCTCATCGGTCGTCACTCGGGCGCGGCGCAGGGCGTCGGGCAGCGTCTTTCCATGATGCAGGAGGAGCGACGGCTCGCCGGTCACGAGCCGGCGCACCCAGCGCAGGCGCACGCTGGACCAGGTGATGAGAAATTGCAGACCGATCAGCAACGCCAGCGCCAGCGCGCCTTGCGCCAGCGTCACGTCTTTATTGAGCAGAATGGTTGCGAGCGTAGAGCCGAGCGAAACCGTCACCACAAGGTCGAAGGCGTTCATTTTGGCCAGCGTCCGTTTCCCAGCCACTCGCAGGAATAGAAGGAGAGTGATATAGGCAAGCGTGCCCGCGAGAGCGGTGCGGAGAAGCGCGGGCCAGCTATCGAAAAAGAGATTCATCGGGGCGGTCGCCGGAGTGGAAGCAGGCTATTTCACGAGGTAGAAGGCCATGCCGAGCACGACATAGACCGCGAGCAGGAGCACGCCCTCGAACCACGTCGTCTCGCCGTCTTCGGCGATGGCGTTCACGGCGAAGGTGACGCCGGCGATGGCGATGAGTTCGAGCGGGTTGCTGAAGACCAGATTCATCGGAGTGCCGAGGAAGTGCGAGACGATGACCAGCAACGGCGCGAGCAGGAGGGCGACTTGAATCGTCGAGCCGACGGTGATGCTCATCACGAGGCCCATCTGGTCCTTTCGCGCAAAGTAGATGGCGGCGACGTATTCGGCGGCATTGCCGACGATGGCCAGGACGATAACGCCGAGAAAGAAGGTGGAGAGGCCAAGGGCTTCGGCGCTATTCTCCAGCGCGCCGGAGACCAGCTCGGCCTCCCAAGCGGTGAAGGCAGTGCCGATCACCAACACGCCGATGGATTGCCAGATGGGCCACGCCTGCTCGCGCGGCGTTTCGTTTTCACCCCTCGCAAAGGCGAACACATCGCGATGGGTGAAAAGGGTGTAAACCAAGTTCGCGACATAGACGAGGATGAGCACGACGGAGACTCCGAGGCTGAGGCGTTCGTCGAGGCGCGTGGCGTCGGCGGGCGCGCGCAGGCCGCGCTCCGTGTAGTCGAAGAGCGCGGGGAGCAGCAGGGCGATCATGGCGAGAATGAGCAGGCTGGAGAGCAGGCCGGCGCGTTCGCGCTTGAAGGTCTGCCGCTCGCGGCCCCAGCTCCCGACGACGATGGCCAGGCCGAGCCCGAGCAGGCTGTTGCCGATGATCGAGCCGGTGATCTGCGCCTTGACCACATCGGCCTTGCCGCTCATGAGCACGAAGAGCGCGAGGATGAGTTCGGCTGTGTTGCCAAAGGTCACATTGAGCAGGCCGCCAATGGCCGGGCCGGCGCGATGCGCGAGCTGCTCGGTGCCGCGGCGGATCCATTCCGCAAGCGGGACGATCGCGAGGATGGCCGTGGCAAAGGTCCAGAGCGGCCCGAGATGCGCGAAGTAATGCAGCCCGAGCGAAAGCGGGATGAGGAGAAGGAGCCAGGTGAAGATCATAGCTGTGATCGGAACAACCCCGCGAGATGGCCGATCGCTTTTTCCGAAAGGGATCGCCGCTGCCATTCGGCGAAGGTGATTTTGCGGGATTTTGCCAGATCTTCCTCGAAGACGTGGCTGTGCATGCGGGCGAAGCCGCCGTCGAGGATATTGAGATTCGCCTCGTCGTTCAGGCTCAGGGAACGGTTATCGAAATTGGCCGAGCCGACCGAGAGCCAGCATTCGTCCACGATCATGTATTTGCAGTGAAAGCGTGCGGGCTGGAACTCGTGGATGCGCACGCCCGCCGCGAGCAGGTGCCCCCAGCGCGTGTGGCTCGCGTAGCGCACGAACTGCGTGTCGATGTGTTCGCCAGGCGTGATGATGTCGATCTCGACGCCGCGGCCTCGCGCCTCCGCGAGTGCATCCATCGTCTGGCGGTCGGGGATGAAATAGGCGTTCGCGATCCGGATGCTCCGGTGTGCGGCGGCGATGCTGAAAAGCAGCATCACGCGCGCGCTCCCGCTCGTATCGCTTTCGGAGCTTTTGAAGACCTGGCAGCGCAGTCCGCCCGCTGCCTGTTGTTCGGGAAAGTAGTCGTCGCCATGCAGGACGACGCCGCGCGTCTGCGTCCAGTTTTCCACAAACGCCTGCTGAATCTGCGCGACCGCCGGGCCGCGCACGCGGTAGCGCGTGTTGCGCAAATGGCCGGGCTCGTCTCCGTCTCCATCCCACGCGTCGGAGATCCCGACCCCCCCGATGAAGCCGGTGTGGCCATCGACGACGAGAAGCTCGCGATGGGTGCGGTAGTTGATGCGCGTGAGCATGATCGCGCGGAAGATTGCCACCTCGACCCGTGACCGTCGCAGCGCGCGCATCGAGCCGGTGTGCAGACCGCAGCACCCGAGCGCGTCCTGGAGGAAATGCACGCGCACGCCGGCTTGCGCCCGCTCGATCAGCGCGTCGGCGAATTGCGCGGCAATTCGACCATCCTGCCAGCGGAAGTTTTCCAGCGTCACGGTCCGTCGCGCGGAGCGGATCGCCTTTAGCATCGCGGGGAAAATCTCGGTTCCGTTGCTGAGCAAGCGCACTTGATTTCCTTCGACGAACCCCGGGCCAAGCAGGTGGCTCATCGTACGGATGAAGGGCGGATCTCCCACGCCGTAGCTGGTGTGGATGCGCGCCTGAACGCGGTGCTTTGAATCGAAAAAATTGTGCCCGATGAGAATGCCGACCGCAGCTCCAACGAGGGCGGCGAAGGCGTGCGACAGGGTGCGCGAAGGCGAGACGATGGATTTCATAACGAAAGGAGCGCGGCTGAAATCGAGCGATGCTCGCGCGACCTAGCGACCTAATGATGGTGGAGGGCAGCTCACCCGGCAAACTCTGTCGGTCAAAAACATCAATCTAGGGAATTTCCCCATGCGTTCTTCATGGCGGCACCCGAAAGCCACCAGCCCCGCCCTGGCGCGAAATACCAATACGCTCGTGGCCTGACGCTCCGAGTCGAATGCAAACCATCAAATAAGAAATAAACACTACATATGAAATATTCAAAACTCACTGCAGCGCTCGCGGCTTTCGCCCTTTCCGCATCCATGGGCATGGCCGCGGATTCCAGCAACCCGGCGGATACAAGCGGGCTGGTCGATGCATCAAAGCTGGAGGGCACGGACGTGTATGACTTTCACGGCCAGAAGCTCGGCGAACTCGAGCAGATGCTCATCGATCCCCAGAGTGGCCATATCCGCTACGGCGTCATGGAGGTGGACAAAGCGTGGAACTGGAACGATCCGCACATCGCGATCCCGTGGGGATCCTTTGTCGTGAAGAAGGGAGACGGCGAAACGCCAAACCTCTCCATCGACGCGACCAAGGAAAAGCTGGAGAAAGCGCCCAAATTCAAAGTCGGCGACGCGAATCGCCTCTATAGCAAGGAAGCTTCGGAGCCGATCTACACCTACTGGAGCATCTACTGGTGGGAGGAGCCGACTGGCACGAATCCGAAGAACTCGTCCATGGGCAGTAAGGGAACGACTTCCGATGGCACCGGCGAGACGGTGGTTGACCAATCCTCCGCCACTCCCACACCGTCGGCGAACGATAGGAGCGGGACCGAATAGGGCATATTCCGTTCATTCCAGTCTCCGGTTTCGAGCCGCCGCGACCAGAATAGCTAGCGTCGGCTTCGTCTTGGGAAAAGGTGGCGGAGCTGGCGCCTCGACGAGCCGCTTTCGCGAGGGCTGCTACTCGTCGTCGGCTGAGAGGCCCTCCGGTAGGACGGGCGCGAAGAAATCCTGGGTGGAAAAGATCTGGTCGAAGCCGTTTGGCGAGTGTGCCAACGCCGCCCCGACCCCGAGTTGAGTCGGCTCGGCTGAAAGCAGATTTTCGCGATGCGGCGGCGAATCCATCCACTGCTGGACGATATCCTGCGCAAAGCTCGCGTAGGTGTGCGGCTGGAGCGGCTTTCCCTCCGGCTCGTAGGAAAACACCGTGTTCCCGTTTTCCTCGCGCGTGAAGAAGGGTTTCCCGGGCTGGTATTGGAGCAGGAAGTTGAAGGCGATGTTCTCGGCGCTGAATTGCGGCTGCAACCCCTGGTTCTGCAGCCGTTCAAACGGCGTAAGGTTCTTCTTTCTCTTCGGCGTGCCGTGGGAAAGATACTCGCCTTTCGCCATGGCCTCGGAGTGTTGCTGTGCGGCCAAGGCAGCCTTGGCGTTGTGGGCGAGGGTCGGCAATTCGTGTTCGGCACGGACGGCGTTGGTGCGATGGAAAATGGACGCGGAGAGCAGTTCCACGTCGAAATGTTCCGGATTGATCGCCTGCCGCACGTCGTCACGTCCGGCGAAATCCGCAGGCGTCACATCGCCGTAGAGACCGCGTTCCGGCGCTGCGCTCTCCGCTTCCTTTGCCGCCTGGCCGAGCGCGATCTGCGCGGAGCAGAGAAGGCCAACAACTTTCCAGCTGAGTCGGGAGGTGAGTGTCATGGTTCCCCGAGGATTCGCGAATACGCCGCGGTTGTCATGCGCGGAACCGGCAGCCCGCAGCTCGTGTGCCGGTCCCCTCGTCGCCGACATGCCGCCCGTTCCGGAAATGCTGTCTGCTCCCGGCACGATGCTCGGGAAAATCTCCGCCATGCTATCGACCACCACCGAGATGGTGGCGATGGCGGTCGTCGTCTTATTCGTCGGCATCTACACCGCGGCCCATCCTCGCCTCTATGTGGACGCCCTCGCGCGCCTCGTCCCCAAGCCGCGGCGCCAGCGCGCCCATCATGTGGTGACGCTGCTTCGACAGGCTTTGCGCTGGTGGCTCGTGGGGCGAGTCGCGACAATGTCGGTGATGGGCGCGCTCACCGGGCTCGGCCTCTGGCTGCTGTGCTCAGACGGGATCATCGCGGGCCTTTTCCAATTCGTTCCCTACCTCGGTGCCATCGCCGCTGCCGTTCCCGCCGTGCTCGTCGCCTTCACGATCCGTCCGTGGATGGCGCTGAAGGTGGCGGCCCTCTACGCAGGGATTCATCTGGTGCAAGGCTACGCCGTCATTTCGCTTATCCAGCCGCGAGCCGTCGCGCTGCCGCCTGCGGCGTTGCTTGCGATGCAGGTCGTGATGCGCGTCCTGCTCGGCGTGAACGGGGTCATTCTGGCTTCTCCCTTGACCGTCGTGGCCTTCGTCCTCGTGCAAACCCTCTACATCGAGGATGTCCTCGGCGATTCGGTAAAAGTGCTCGGCAAACACTGAGCCGGCAGGGGGCCCCGCCGCGCATGGGGAATCTCCCCAACGGCCTATGGGACGAACTCCTGACATTCGCGGCCACGATCTCTTCCGTAGTGTTCATTACCCGCAGACTGCATTCCGCTGTTTGGGGTCGAGAACCATAACAAACACGAAACTGATCAAACTCCGCCCCGATGATGGACGGTCGATCGTGACCGCCTCTGGCCCCCAACAAACGGCTCCACAATCTGGGCTTGCTGAAAAAATCAACCGTCGAGATTCCTGGACACGCGGCAATGTCCTGAATCGGAAGACGAACAGCTACTATCAGAAGGTGAACATCGATCCGAAGAAGCCAGTCGTGGAGTTGCTCCTGCCCATCGCCGCGTCGGCTGGCAGAGGGCGCTAGCGCTTGGGAGAATCGCATGGCTTTGCTCGCTTCCCTAAGCTACGCGCTCGGCCTGCATGCGGAAATGAAGACCCTCACCGTCGCGCAGATCGTCCTGCGCGCGGTGGTGGTTTTTTCTGCAGCGCTCATCATGGCGCGACTCGCGGACAAGCGGGTCTTTTCGAAGAAGACGCCCTTCGACATCATTCTCGCGCTGATCCTCGCGTCCATGCTCTCGCGCGCCATCAATGGCTCCGCCGCGCTTGTCGGCAGCCTCGTCGCGGGATTCGTGATGGTCCTCCTTCACAGGCTTCTCGGCTGGATGGCGTGTCACTGGGACCTGATCGGCGCCGCAATCAAGGGCCGGGGCGACACTCTCATCGAGGAAGGGTGCGTGATCGAGCGGAACATGCGGCGCAATCATTTCAGCCACGAAGACCTGCGGGAGGATCTGCGGCTCCGCGCCGCCACCGACGATGTTTCCCAAGTGAAGAGCGCCCGCATGGAGCGCAATGGCGAGGTCAGCGTCGTCCTGCGCACCAAGGATGGTGGCGACTGAGCGTCGGCGCATGTTAGGCTTGTCCACAACATGGCACTCGAATTCCTGCGCAGACACTGCCTCCAGTGGCGGAATAAGCTCCATTTCCGTTCCCTCACATAGGGCGAGTCGGCGCAAGCGCCGGCGTGCGGCCATTTGATCGGCACGGCGACGGCGATCGCGGCCAGCGCCAACGCGTAGAACATCCAGATGAGATCCTCCGCGCGCTCCTTGTGCGCCTCCAGCCATGCGTCTCCGTCGGCGTCGGCCATGGAATACACGCGGTCGTAGCCTTCCTCTCCATAGTGGTAGGCCGGTCAGGCGCTCAAGGCGGCGATCGCCACCAGCATCAGGCCGACGATCTGCGCCGCGCGGCTTCGCGCGACGATACCGGCCAGCAAGCCGAGCATACCCATCGCCAGCCCATAGACCGGCATCGGGTTGACGAGGGCGTGGATATATACAGCCTGTTCGAGGTCCTTGAGGAATCCGTGAAAGATATCCATCGGGGACGAGGCAGGATGGCTGTGGCAACGGTCGCGGAGGAGCGAGATTTTCTCCCTGGTCGCCCGGACCCTCCGAAACGCCGTTGCACAGCCGCTTTCGCGCGCTTGCTATTTGGACACGATCTCGGCGTTCTCGATCATCTTGAACCCGTCGCGGGAGTCTTCCTTGCCCTTGACGGTGATGGTCGTCGCTGCGAGCGGCGCGAGTTCCTCGTTGATCGGCTTGTGTTCGCCGATGAGCAGATAGGTCTCGCCGTTGTCGGCCTTGATGCCGACGGGCAGACCCATCCCGATGCACTTCCGCGCGCAGTCGGCGTGGTCCGCGCCGGTCGCGCCGTGGTCGATGTAGCAGGCCATGTCGAGCACTTCGCCCGTCACGGTCACTTCCTTGCCGTCCTCGCCCGCGTGGGTCGAGATCGGGAACACCGCGAGAGCGGCGACGGCTGCGATTGCCAGGATGCTGTGTGTATTCTTCATTTCGGTTCTTTCTGTTGGTTTTGGTTTTGCTGTGAGCCCATGGCTAATCATCCTCCTTCATCGAGACCCACACGTCGGCGATGGCTAGCAATCCGACGATGCCTAGCCCGACTTCGCGGATTGGAATGCGGTTTCGATTTTTTTTGCCGCGTAAGTTGCTGAAAGTCAGCAAAAGCTCCTGCGAAAACCGCCGAAAGTGGCTGTAGTGCAGACCTACCCTGTTCCCAGGAATGCAAATATGTCGATACTTGGGAGCCATCATGTTTCTACGAGTGAGCAAACGACTCAAAGATGGCAAGGAGCACTACTACTGGAGTATCGTTGAAAACAAACGGGTGGCTGGTGGGAAGGTTGTTCAGAGGCATGTCCTTTACCTAGGCGAAATCAATGACAGCCAACGCGAAGCGTGGCGCAAAACCATCGAGATCTTCGAGGATGGCAAAGCGCATCCGCGCACTGTGGCGCTGTTTCCCCACGAGCGGATCGCGCCCACGCCCGAGGAAAGCATCGTGCGGATCCGGCTCGATCGTCTCGAACTGCACCGGCCGCGACAGTGGGGTGCCTGCTGGATGGCCTGCCAGCTCTACGAGCGGCTCGAGCTCGATGGGTTCTGGGCGCAAAGGCTGCCACCCGGTCGCAAAGGCACGCGGTGGGATCTCGTGCTGCAGGCGCTGTGTGCTTATCGGTTGATTGATCCCGGCAGTGAATGGCGTTTTCACCGGCAATGGTTCGAGCAAAGCGCGATGGCCGATCTGCTCGGCAGCGATTTCTCGCTGGCCGAAGGCCATCGCATCTACGAGGTCCATGACCGTTTGCTCGAGCATAAGCAGGCGCTTTTTTCCCATCTCCAGCAACGCTGGCGCGATCTTTTCAACGCGAAGTTCGAAGTGTTGCTTTACGATCTGACGAGCACCTATTTCGAAAGTGATCCGCCGTTTCCCGAGGGGGACAAGCGCAAGTTCGGTTACAGCCGGGACAAGAGGCCAGACTGTGTGCAGGTCGTTATCGCCCTGATCGTGACCCCGGAAGGTTTTCCGCTGGCCTATGAATTGCTCGCCGGCAACACCAGCGATAAGACCACTTTGCGGGCCTTTCTCAAAAAGATCGAAGCTCAGTATGGCAAAGCCGAGCGCATCTGGGTGATGGATCGTGGGATTCCCACCGAGGAAGTTCTCGCCGAGATGCGGGCGAGCGATCCGCCAGTCTCCTACATCGTTGGTACGCCGAAGGGGAGGCTGAGTAAACTGGAGGCTGAACTCTGTGAACGCCCGTGGGAGCAGGTGCGCGAGGGAGTCGAAATGAAATTGCTGCCGCGAGAGGGTGAACTCTACGTTTTCGCCAAAAGCCGTGATCGCGTGCACAAGGAACGCGCCATCCGCCGCCGCCGCCTGAAGGAACTGCTTGCCCGTCTGCGCGAACTTTCCGGCATGAAACTCAAACGTGACGCTCTGCTCATCAAGATTGGGCAGGCCAAAGCAAGGGCCGGACGCACGTTCTCCCTTGTGGATATCCGCCTTCCGAAAGCACACCAGCCGGTCAATTCGCAGACCTTCACTTTCACACTCAACAAGAGCAAACTACGCGAGGTCTGCCGACGCGAAGGTCGCTATCTTCTTCGCTCTTTCATGACCTCGCCCTGCGAGAACGAAAAGCTGTGGGAGTTCTACATGCAGCTCACGCGGATCGAGGATGCGTTCAAAAATCTCAAAGGTGACCTGGCCATCCGTCCCATCCATCATCAGCGCGAGGATCGCATCGAAGCGCATATCTTCATTGCTTTCCTCTCCTACTGTCTGCAGGTCACCCTCCAGCGCCGCCTGCGCGATCTCGCTCCAGGACTCACGGTGCGTTCGGTGCTCGAAAAGTTCGCTGCCGTGTCGATGGTCGATGTGCACCTGCCCACGACCGACGGACGCACCGTGATCATGGCGCGCTACACCCAGCCGGAGAATGAACTCAAGCTGCTGCTCAAGCGCTTGAAAATCGAACTTCCCGCCCAGCCACCCCCACGAATCACCGCGAACGGGAAACTCGTCGAATCGCGCGCTGTAGTGCAGACTTTTTGAATCTCCGAGCTGAAAATCAATGCGTTACCAATCTTTTTTCCTCGAATCCGCGAAGTCGGGCTAGCAAACCCCGGTTGCGGCTCGTCCACCGCTGTGGACTCCATTTTCTTTCCCGGTCTGTGAATGCGCCGTGCGTGGCATGGTGTCCCTCCACGGGCTCGTCGAATGTCGCGGCCCGCGCGATCCTGTGGGCGTCGCGATCCGCGTCGGCATTTCCTCGGTGCAGGCTATCGTCCAACAAGCTCTTTCCTGGCCTGCTCGATCACCTTGCTGCTCTCGTGGATCAGCTCGCAGCGGAGCGATCGCATGCTTGGCCGCGCAATAGGCGCTTTGCGGCGGGATGCCGCGGTAGGCCAGCGCGCTGCCGACCTGCACGATCACGCCCCGGTCGCGCGGGAGCATGCGCTTCAACGCCGAGAGCGTGCCATACACATAGCCGAGGTACGTCACCTCGGTGACGCGCCGGAACTCCTCCGCAGTCATCTCCTCGATGGGCGAGAAGACGGAGGCCATCGCGTTGTTCACCCACACGTCGATGGGACCGAAGCGCTCCTCCACTTTCGCCGCCGCCGCCTCGATCTTCTCGGGGTCGGCCACATCGCAGGGTAGAACCAGACCTTCGCCGCCAAGGCGCTCCACTTCCAACCGCGTCTCCTCCAGCGCCGACTCGCTGCGCGGTGGCGCGACCGACTCCGGCGGACGCACCGGTGATGACTATCACTTTCCGGGTTTCGCTAGGAGTCATCGGGGGAGTGAACCACTAGTTGACGCTATAGAACGCTTATAAAACGGCACTTGCGAGCGCCTCATCTTTGATGCAGAGCCGATTTCCGCTGTTCCCCATTAGCGAAACACTAGTGTCGATTGGCGGTTTCCTCTGCTTTCAGTGCTCTCCAACTGTGGTAACTGCGGACCGGAGGTTCGGCCTCCCTTGTCTAGCGACTGGATTCGCTACGATTTCTTCTTCGGCAGATTCTTCCGCTTCGTCTCGGCTAGATCCTTCAACTGGCTCTTATTCATCGACTTGGCCATTTCCTTGGACGCTCCCTTGAGCGAGGACTTCGGCTTGTCGCCGCGCTTCGCCGCCAGGGCCGCCCCCGCAGCCATCTGCTGCTTCTTTGATTTTGCGGGCATGTTATAGCCTCAGGGAACGCGCCGCCCGCTGATGAGCTAGAGAACCAGCACGACCAAGGCAATGACGAGCAGGATGTGAATGAGATTTCCCACGACGCCGAAGCCGAAGCCCAGCGCCCAGAGAACCAGCAGGATGACGAGGAGTGTCCAGAGCATGGCGTCGATCGCGCTACAGATCCCGGATCTCGGCGCGGAGTTCCTCCTTGGTGCGACCGGTCTTCTGTTGTAGTCGGCCCAGCATCTCGTCCTCCTTGCCTTCGGCGAATGTAAGGTCGTCGTTGGTGAGTTCGGCGTATTTCTGCTTCAGCTTTCCCTTGGCTTCGTTCCAGTTTCCCTTGAGTTCGAGTTTGTTCATTGTGGTCGTTCTTTCGGTTTGCGTTTTTGTTGTCGGATGGCGTCATTGCCGCCCAAGATGTGTTCGCATCGGCGCGGATTGCGCGTCTGTCGCCGCCCCCTGATTCAGGCGTACGGAAATTCCCTACGGACAGGCGCGCAGATCCAGATCGACGACGATCGGAAGATGATCGGAGGCCCGGCGGGTCAAATCCGTGCGGGGAACCTCGACGGCCCGGACCTCCAGATCGCCGGTGATAAACACATAGTCGAGCGTCAGCACCGGCCATCGGGAGGGGAAGGTCGCTGGCCGGCTCCGACCTGGGATTCGCTGGGCGTCGCGCAGCGAAGCGGTCAACTCCCGGTACACCTTGGAGCCTGGCAGGGAATTGAAGTCGCCGCAGAGCACCGCCGGGCTACGGCATTCGGGATGAGCCAGCCATTCCGCGCCGAGCAGCGCCCGGGCCTGCAGGAGCCGCTCCCGCCGGAGGAGCCCGAGGTGCGTCGTCACGATTTGCAGTTCGGTCCCATCGAACGGGACAGTGGCCCAGAGCGCCCCGCGGGGTTCCATCGGAAGAATGCGTCGCGGCGGCATCGGGAGCCCTCCCGCCTTGACGAGCCGGAGCGGCAGCTTGCTGAGGAGGGCGTCGCCGTAGTGCTCCTCGGCGACGCGGAGAGCGGGGTGGAAATGGAATTGCATCTCCAGCCGGTCGGCGATGCGCGCGGCCTGGTCGATCCCGCCACTGCGCGGGCGCGAGAGGTCGAGTTCTTGCAACGCAACGACATCGGGATCGCACGCGGCGACGACCTCGGCGATGCGGAGGTGTGAGAGATGTCCGTCGGTGCCCACGCAACTGTGGGCATTGTAGGTCATGAGGCGCAGGGACATCGCGGCTGTCAGAGTTGGGGGCGGAGGATCTGCGCCGCACCGCCGGGAATCCGTTCGCGCCAGGGTCGCCGACGCCATTCCTCCAGCGGGACCGGACGCGAGCGCACCTTGTCGTCCTCGAACATGCGGATCTGCTCGGCGGCGAACTCCGCGTCCAGCACGTTGAGATTCGCTTCGTCGTTGATGCGCAGCGAGCGGTTGTCGAAATTCGCCGAGCCGACGGAAACCCACAGGTCGTCCACGATCAAATATTTGCAGTGGAAGAGCCTGTCCCGGAATTCGTAGTGGCGCGCGCCCGCTTCGAGCAGGGGCTTCCAGCGTTCCCGACCGACGAGCCGGGTGAGGGGTTGATCGGTCACCGGACCCGCCGTGACCAGTTCCGTCGTCACGCCGCGTTCGCAGGCCTCGACGAGCGTCTGGCGGATCAGATCGTCGGGAAGGAAGTAGGCGTTCGCGATGCGGATCGACTTCCGCGCGGCCGCCAGCGCTAGGAGGATCATGACGCGCGCGCTGTCGGCCCCTTCGTTTCCGGAACTCATGAAGACCTGGCAAGGAAGCGGACCCGCCGGCGCGAGCGCAGGAAAGTAGCGGTCGCCGTGCAGAATCTCGGCCCGGGTCTGCATCCAGTTCTCCATGAACGCCTGCTGCATCTGCGCTACGGCGGGACCCTCGACGCGGTAGTGAGTGTCCCGCCATTTCCCCGGCGCGTCGGCGTCGCCGTCCCAGTGGTCGCACACTCCCGCGCCGCCGGTGAAGCCGACCTTCCCGTCGATGATCAGCAGCTTGCGGTGCGTCCTCTTGTTGAGTTTGCTGAGCTTGAAGAACCGGAAGATCTCGAGTTCGACCGGGGAGTTCCGGAGCCGCCGCATCGACGGGCCGCGCAGTTCGTCGCACCCGAAGGCGTCCTGCAGGAAATGCACGGGCACGCCGGCATTCGCGCGCTCCAGCAGCGCGTCGGTGAACCGCGTCGCGACCTCGCCCTCGCGGAACACGAAGTTTTCGAACGTGACCGAGGTCTTCGCGGAGGCGATCGCCTCGAGCATGGCGGGGTAGAAGCGGCAGCCGTTCCGCAGTGTCTCCACTCGGTTGCCGGGCAGCAGGGGAGGCCCGAGTAGCTGGCTCATGGAGCGCTCGAATGCCGGGTCGCCGACGGAATAGTCGGGGCGGACCTCCTTGCCGATGCGCTTCTCGGATTCGAGGAAGTTCCGCGAGACCAGCACGCCCGCCGCCGCGCCCGCGAGGGCGGCCGCCGCCAGCGAACCGGCGCGGGAGGGCGGGCGTTTGTCGTGGTGGGGCACATCTAGACTTCGCGCGAGAAGCCGTCGCCGCTCGTTTTGGCGCTTGAAAGGCGCAACGCGACGCTCCGCGCGTCACACGATCAGCCGTACGCCGCCGAGGTCGCCGAGGTCGTACGGGAGCTTTCCGGCGGGCGAGCCGATGAACATGAGATTCGTGGGGATACGCCATTCCTGCGAAAGCCGCTGAATGAGCTGCGGGCCGAATTCCCCCTCGATCGCCACGAACTCGATGTCGATCTCGGGATAGGCTTCGTCGAGAAACTGCAAGTCGCGTTCGAGTCGCGGCGGCGTCTCGCGGGCGTCGCGCAGGACAGTGACGATCTTCATCCTATTCGTGTGCTCGTTCTCCCGCACGTAGAGGATCGCGCGGTTGAGATTCGCCAAGTTGTCGCCCCGGGTGAAGAAGACAACTCGCTGGGCGACGATCTCGTGGATCTTCTCCCGGGCCATCCACGTGAGAATGCTGGCGGACGCGAAAAAGATGCAGCGATCTTGGCGCTGGCGAAGACGATCGCCCTGAGGATTTCGATGCGTGTGAGCATGACGATGACCACCAGCGCGGTCGGGACGAAGTATTCGAGGAAGAACTTGAGATACTGAGGATTCATCCTCGCGTTGTCGAGCAGCCCGAGAACGACCGCGCCGATGGCCGTCAGCACCGCCGGCCAGGACGCGCGCGTCGGACGCGGCAGCGCGGCGCGCTTGGTCTTCAGGAGCACGTTGCCGCAGCCAAAGAGCGCCATGACCGCGAGAAAGGAAATGGTATAGACGCCCGCCAGCGCCTTGAGTTCGCCGCGCGTGATGAGCAGCACCGACACGGACAGGACGAAGAATGCGACGATAATGCGGTGCGTCGTGCCGCGTCGGTTTTTCTTCAGGAGACTCTGCGGCAAGCAGCGATCGAGCGTCATGCGTCCCACCAGACCAGTGACGCCGATGAAGCTGGTCAGGACAGCGCCGCTCAGGACAAGCGCGGCCGTCTCCGGCGATCAGCGTCGCGAGCCAGCCGCCGCCGGTGATCCCGCCCATGTGGGCGAGCAGAGCCTCCTCGTGCCGGGCCACCTCGCCGATCGGAACTAGCGCCAGCGTGAGCAGCGCGATGACGGGATTGAAGAAGGTCACGGCCAGCCACATGTTGCGCAGGGTTTTCGGGAACACGCCGTCGGCCTGTTCCTCCACGAAATTCGCCGAACTCTCGAATCCCGAGATACCGAGCAGCGACGCGCAGAACCCGAAGAAGATGGCCTGCGCGAATCCGCCGGGAGCAGGGACGTGAAAGTTTGCCATGAGGATTCCGACGCCGTGGCCCACCACGAAGAGAACGCCCAGAATCACTAGCAGTGTCAGCGTGGCGATGTGGAAGAGGAAGATGCCGATGGCGACCGCGGCGGATTCGCCGATGCCGAGGATCGTAAGCCCCATGAAGAGCGCGAGCAGCCCGATGGTGGCATACAAGATCGGCCACGGAGCCCAGAGCGCGGCGACGTAATGCATCGCCTCGTTGGCCGAGATGACGGCCGTCGCCATGTAGGAGAGGATGGTGAGGCAGGCCGCCATCGACGCGCGGAACTTGCTGGTTGTGTTCAGCAGCGCGTTGTAGGCGCCGCCATTGAGGGGGAGCGCGCCGACCACCTCCGCGTAGATCGAGCGGAAGAGATAGAGGAGCCCCCCGACCAGCAGCAGCGCCACCGGCGCCCAAGTGCCCGCGTAGAGAATCGTCAGCGCCGAGACGTAGAGGCAGGAGGACGTGATGTCGTTGCCGCAGATCGCCGTTGCGGCGAGCTGGCCCAGCTTGCGGTGCGCGGGCGGTGCCAGCGGGAAGTGGGTAGCGGCAGACGGTGCGGGATCGAGATCTTCGGCCACAAAAAGGAGTTACGGCAAATTGCCGACAACCCGAATTCTGCCGTCGGCGGAGTGATCGGGTCAACATCGATGACGAGTTCCGACCACGGAACGAGTCCGAGGGCGAACCCTGGAAATCAAACCGGCTTTGAGGAACCCAAAATGACAAACTCGCCCGCCGCGAGGCGTCCCAGGAGCTTCGAGGGCACCCGCTGCGACTGCGCCATTCGATTCCCGTTTCGTGGAGCCGCCCGTCCTATTAGCCGCCGCAGTGGAAGGCGCGCGCCCGATCCTGCCGATGGCGCTGATCGGCGGGGTGCTGCTCGCGACCTTCGTTGCCATCGCCTTCGAGCTGCTCCACAAGAGCCTCGCCTCCGTCGCGGGCGCGATCGTCGCGGTGGTGCTAGCGCTGTTTCTCGGCGTCTTCCCTGGCCCCGATCCCCATCACGCCGTCCACGGATTCATCGCGCACGACCTGAACGTCATCGGCGTGATCGTCGGCACCAGCATTCTCGTCGGCATCGCGGGGCGCTCGGGGCTTTTCCATTTCATCGCGATCCGGCTGGTCAAGCTCACCGGCGGGAAGCCCACGCTCCTGCTGCCCGCCGTGCTGGTCGCGACGGTCGGCTTCGTCACGTTCCTCGTGGTGTGCGACGGTGTGCGACGTGGGCTCGCGCTCACCCGTCCCGTTCGAGAAGCATCCGCAGCGGTCGCAACGCGCGGATGTGCTGGGCGAAGATGCGCAGGCACACGAGGATGGGGACGGCGAGCAGCGTCCCCGCGACGCCCCAGAGCCACGTCCAGAAGAGCAGGCCCAGAACGATCGCGATCGGATGCAGGGTGAAGGATCGCCCGAGGATCATGGGGGTCACGAGGGTGCCCTCGATGGCGGTGAGGGCATAGTAGGCGGCGGGAAAGGCGAGCGCCCAGGCGACTTGGTCGAAACTGAGGATCGCGGCGAGGGCGACGAAGACGGTGCCGGCGAGCGCGCCGAGGTAGGGCACGAAGTTCAGCACGGTGGCGAGGGCTCCCCACAGCAATGGATTTGGAAGTCCCATCGCCCACATCGCGATGCCGACGGCGATGCCGAGGCCGGTGTTGATGCAGGCGATGGTGAAGAGGTACCGCGAAACGTGCGCGCTCACGTCGCGCGCGATGTTCACGGCCCGGTGGCGCTGGCGCGTGGCGGAGAACATCCTGATGACGTTCCGGAGGAAGGAGTCCTCGTACGCCAGCATGAAGAAGAGCAGGATGATCGTCGTCGCCACACTCGCCAGAAACGCGGGCGTCTGCAGGAGCAATTCCTCGAGCAGAGTCCGCTCCTTCACCTGAACCGCCTCGGTGGAATCGCTCTCCTCCACCTCCGCGAGCTTCTCGATCTCCTCGCCCGCCTTCCTCACTTTCTCCATCGGCTTCTTGAGGGGGCGCACGTTTTCCTTGAGTGCCTGGATGCTGTGGGGGGCTTTTGCGACCCAGCCGGCCGCCGGTGTCGCGATCTGCGAGAAGAGCGCCCAGCAGAGGACGAGCGCGCCGGCGATCACCAGGCCCGCGCCGAGCATCCGGGGAATGCGGATCTTCGCCAGCGCGCGCACGACCGGCGCGAGCAGGTAGGTGAACAGCAGGGCGAGGACGATGGGGAAAAGCAGTCCCCGCGTGAAATAGATCGTGTAGAAGATCGCGAGGATGAAGAGGCCCGCGAGGGCTCTCCCGGCGATGGGCTGCGGCAAGGCGCGGCTGCCCGGCGGTCGCTCGGCATGGCTACTGCCCATCCGAGTTTGCGCTTCCTCGATCAACTTTTCGCGCTCCTTCCCATCCTCGTGCTCGGCCTCTCTCTTCGCCTCCATTTGTCGGCGCTGCCCTTCGGTGAGGTTCTCTCCCGCAGGCGGAACGGCGTTCCCGAGGCGGTCGTCTGGCTGGTGCTCGCTCATACCTGTGAATCGCGCACCGGAGCGGTGGCGCGCGGCGGATTGGCCTCGGGATCGGCGATCCCTTCCTTCGCCAGCGCCGCCGCGTCCATGCGCACTGCCCAGGGCTTTGGCTCAATGCGGTGGCCTCTCGCCCGCGCGTACACGCGGGTGAAGACCGCGCCGAAGAGCAGGATGAGCGAGGAGTAATAGACCCACAGCAACACCGGCACCAGCGCGCCCGCCGCGCCGTACATCGACGCCGCGTCCTGCCGCCCGAGGTACAGGGCGAGGCCGAATTTTCCCACCGCGAAGAGCAACGCGGTAAAGGCGGCGCCGGTCCACACATGCGTCCACTCGACATTCGCGTCGGGCAGGATCTTGAAGATCATCGCGAAAAGCGCGGTCACGACGGCGAAGGAGATCAGGAAACTCACGCCCTGCCACACGAACCCCGGCACCGGGAGCACGCTGCCGAGCCAGTCGCTGAAGCCGTTGACTGCCGCCGAGAGGACCAGCGACGTGAGCAACAGGAAGCCGATCACCAGCACCATCGCGATGGAGAGGAACCGGTCCTTCAGCATTCCGGAGACGCCGCGACCCGCCTTCGCCTGGATGCCCCAGATCGTGTTCAGCGCGTCCTTCAGCCCGGCGAACACCCTCGAGGCGCTCGCCAGGACAAGCACCACGCCGAGCACGGCCATCACGCCGCCCGTCTGCCGGTTTCCGCCTTCGCGACCATCTCCTGGATCGCGCCCGCCGCGTCCTTCCCCATTGCGCCCGACAGCTCGCGCTCGACCACGCCGCGTGCCGCGTCCTCGCCGAATGCGAACCCGGCGATCGAGATGGCGATGAGCAGCAGAGGTGCGAGCGAGAAGGTCGCGTAGTAGGCCAGCGCCGCAGCGAGACGCATCGCGCGGTACTCGATCCAGTCGTTGGCGGTTTGTTTCAGAAGTCCGAGAAAGTGCATGGGAATCCAGGCGTCCCCGGTGAATCGCAACCGTGCCCTCCAGCGGTCGTAACTGCCCAGTGGGACGCACGGAGGGTGTGCCGCCCGATGTCTCCTTGGATCGCCCCGATGGAAGACCCGACACACAGCCGACCGTCATGACCGGTAGAAAAACGACCGCCAGGTGGATGTGGGGCGCGCTGTTTCTCGCCCTCGCCGCCACCGTCTCCGCGCAGGAGGCTTCGCTGCTGGACGGCGGGAAGCCCGCCGAAGCGGAAACGCCGCGGACCGTCGCGCTCGACACCGCGCCCGACGCGAAGATCGGCGACCGCCTGCGGCAGGTCCTCGCGAATATCGACGGTCTCGACGGTCTGGAGGTCTCCGTGGAGGACGGAGTGGTCACCCTGCGCGGCACGGCGGCGGAGAGCGCGGCGAAGGCGCGGGCGGGCGAGATCGCCGAGCGGTTCGAAGGCGTCGTCTTCGTGGACAATCGGATCGAGCGAGAGACGCGACTGAGCTGGCGGCTGGAGCAGGCGCTCGGGAAGCTCGCGCACTACGGCGGACGGCTCCTGCGAATGGCGCCGGTGCTCGTCCTCGCGGCGCTTGTGATCGCGATTTCCTTCGCCCTCGCGCGGCTCGTCCACGCATGGGACGCGCCCTGGAGGCTTCTCGGAATTTCGCCGCTCGTGCGAGGTCTCGTCCAACGGCTGCTCTTCGCGACGGTCGCCGTCGCGGGGATCGTCCTCGCGCTCGATCTTCTCGACGTGGCGGCTATCGCGGGCGCGACGCTCGGTGCCGCCGGTCTCGTGGGCATCGCGCTGGGCTTCGCCTTCCGCGACATCGTCGAGAACTACCTCGCCGGCATCCTACTGAGTCTGAGGCATCCCTTCGCCCTCGGCGACCTCGTGCGGATCGGCGAGCACGAGGGCAAGGTCCTGCGGCTGAACTCCCGCGAGCTGATCCTCATCACGCTCGACGGCAACCACGTCCGCATTCCCAACAGCACCGTCTTCAAGCAGGTCCTCGTCAACTACACGCACAACCCGAAGCGCCGCTTCGTCTTCGACATCGGAATCGGCACCGAGGAGCCGGTCGGCGAGACCTTGAAAGTCGCGCGGCGGGCGATGGCGGAGACGCCTGGCGTCCTCGGCGATCCGCCGCCCTACGCGCTCGTCGATTCGCTGGGCGACTCCACCGTCCTCGTCCGCTGCTTCGGCTGGATGCACCAGGGCGAGGCGGATTTCTTCAAGGTGCGGGGTGCCGCGATCCAGGCGGTGTTCCGTTCGCTCGCCGAAGCCGGGATCGAAATGCCCGAACCGATCCACCAGATCCGGCTGCGGCGCCCCACAGCGGGAAGGAAACGGGAGGAAACTCCGGTCGCCGCGCCTAGGAGCGAAGAGCCCGGCGATGTCGCGCCCACTGGCGAGCTGGACCAGCAGATCGCCGAGGATCTCCGCGAATCGGACGAAGAGAACGTGCTGGAACGGGAATAGGGAGATTCCCGACTCATTCTTCGGGGCCCCATATTCGCGTCTCTCGGCCCATGCGAGTGTCACTCCGTCTGCAAGCATCCCTCTATCCGCGTGGTGACCCGTCCTCCCATTGCGGTCCACACGAATCAACGCACATGAAGATCAATGTTGGCTACGAAATCGAATTCGATTTTCCCGCACCCGTGGCGGTGATGCTATTGCTTAGAATTCATCCATCCCGATCGGGATCCATTCGCGGGACCGAGCGCATTGGAGTCAGCCGAGACCTTCCCATCCATGAGTTCATCGACACCTTCGGAAACCGATGCGGACGAATCTCCGCTCCTGCCGGGCAAATTGTCCTCGCGACGACGCGGTGGTCGAGGACGGCGGACTTCCCGATCCCGTGGCGCCCGACGCGCGGCAGCACCCCGTGAACGATCTGCCGGACGAATGCTTGCAATTCCTGCTCGGCAGCCGGTACTGCGAGGTCGATAGCGATCTGAATTCCTTCGCGTGGTCGCAGTTCGGCGGCGTCCCGTCCGGATGGTCCCGCGTGCAGACGGTCTGCGATTTCGTCCACGGGCATCTGCGGTTCGACTACATGCAGGCGCGCGCGACGCGCTCCGCGCGGGAGGCGCTCCACGAGCGCGTCGGGGTCTGCCGCGACTTCACCCACCTCGCCGTCGCGCTCTGCCGTTGTCTGAACATTCCCGCGCGATACTACACCGGTTATCTCGGCGACATCGGCATTCCGCCGGTACCCTACCCGATGGATTTCAGCGCGTGGATGGAAGTCTATCTCGGCGACAGGTGGCATGTTTTCGATCCCCGGCACAACGCGCGCCGCATCGGGCGAGTTCTCATGGCGAGGGGACGCGACGCCGCGGACGTGGCGCTCACGACGACTTTCGGCTACAACCATCTCGCCAGCTTCAAGGTGTGGACCGACGAGGTTCCGGCGCATTCGCGGAGTCGCTAGGCGGCGTCCCGGCATCGGGCGCGGTTTCGATGCTTCCCCGGCGTTCAAGGAAGCGTGCGACGATCCAGCAGAGCAGAGCCCAGGCGGCTCCGGCGGCCCAGCCGGCAAGCACGTCGGTGGGCCAATGCACGCCGAGATAGACGCGGCTCGTGCCGATGAGGATGGTCAGCAACACGGCTAGGAAAAGCAGATATGCACGGATCGCGCGCCGACGCTCCACCCGCGCCAGCAGCGCGGCCAGCGTGAGATAGGTTAGAGCCGACATCATGGAATGCCCGCTGGGGAAGCTGGCGGTATAGACATAGGATCCGTGCGGGACCAGATCGGGACGGGGCCGGTCGAACCACTGTTTCATGAGCAGGCCGAGTAGGATCCCGCTGCCGACCGCGATAAGCAGAAACCACATGGTCCGCGTCTTACCACGCAGGCAGAGGTAGGCGGCAGCGGCCAGCGTGACGAAGCCCAGCACCGTCACTCCGCCGAGACCGGTGATATCGCGCGCGGCCTCCTCCAGCCAGCGAGGCCCGCGCGGATCGGCCGCATCGCCCGGCATCCGCATGGCCAGGAGGACGGCCTCGTCGAAGGCGCGGGTGTCCCCCTCCATTACCTCGTCGGCGATCCCGGCAAATCCCCAGATCGCCAGCGTCCCGCAGAGCAACAGCAGAAGCACCCTGAACTCGATGTGCCGGAGTCTCTCCGCGGCGCGGGGAATGCGATGCCACAGGGACCGGAGTTGCGTTTTCATTGGGGGGCTGCTCGGTACGGCCCGAAGACCGTTGCCTTTCATGCCGGCGCTCTCACTCCCCCATAGGCCGCGACAGATGCAGCGGCTCGCTTTCCTTGAATGTCAGCGTCCGGTACCGGGAACGGAATCTCGATGCCCGCCTCGTCCAGCGCCCGCTTCACCGCACCGACGACCTGGTCGCGGGAGCGGAAGACATCGCGCGGCGTCGGCTCCGTCCACCAGCGAATGTCGAAGTTGATCGAGCTGTCGGCGAACTCCGTCGCGAACACCTCGACATCCCGCTCCTTGCTAACCAAGTCGCAGCTTTCCACCGCCTTGCGGATCACGTCGCGCGCTTCGTCCACATCCTCGTCGTAGGCCACACCGCACACGAGCGTGACGCGGCGCAGCGGCGCATTGGTGAGCACCCGCACGGGATTCGTGTAGAGCGTCGAATTCGGCGCGACGATAAGTTGCCCATCGGTCTGCCGGATCAGCGAAACGCGGAGCTGGATGTCCTCGACCTTTCCCGCCACGTCCGCGCCCTCCACTTCGATGAAGTCGCCCTTCTCGAACGGATACCTCCACAGCAGCAGGACGCCGGCGAAGAAGTTCTCGAAGATGTCCTTGAAGGCGAACCCGATCGCGATGGAGGCCAGCCCGGCGGTGGCCAGCAGCTTCCCGATTCCGAAGCCCGGGAAGAGGATCGTGGCCGCGACGGCGAGCCCCGCCAGCCAGATGCCGATGTAGATGAATGTCTCGAGCAGCGATTGCAGACTGCCCCGCAGGTGCATGCGGCCAAGCAGTTTCCCGCCGATCGCGACCGCGATCTTCGCCGCGAACGCCGTGACGACCACGACGACGAGGGCGATGGCCAGCGTGGGGAGATAGGCCAGCGCGCTCTCGTACATGTCCAGCACGCTCCGCCAGATCGTATCCACCGATTCGTCCGCCGATGGGGGCGTAGGGGCTTCGGCGGCAGGGCTTGGGGATGCCCCCGCCTGTGCAAGAACGACGTAAGGCAGGTTCATATAGCTAGCACATCGGACCCAGCATCGGCTTCGCGCCTATCCAGAGCGAAGTTGCGAATGCTGGTCTCATTCACGCCGGCACCTCGCGCAGGGCGGCGCGCGCCGTACGACGCCACCCTTGGGGAAATCCCCGGTAGTTGAATCAGGGATGCGCCCTACACTCCCGCGCCGGGGCGCCGTCGATCTTCCTTCGCTATGAAACTCGATACATTGCGAAACGCATTCGTCCACGAACTCAGGGACCTGCTAAGCGCCGAGAGGCAGCTCACCGAGGCCCTGCCGAAGATGGCGGAGGGTGCCACGAACGGGGAACTCGCCAAGGGGTTCAAGGAGCACCTCCACCAGACGGAGGAGCACGTAAACCGGCTGGAGCGGCTTCTGAAGGACTTGGGGGAAACGGCGCGCGCGGAGAAGTGCGAGGCGATGGAGGGCCTGGTCGCGGAGGGGTCGGAGATTCTCGAGAAGAAGGGAGCCCCTGAGGTGGTCGATGCGATGCTGGTGGCTGCCGCGCAGCGCGTGGAGCATTACGAGATCGCCGCCTACGGCACAGCCCGCGCCTTCGCCGAGATCCTCGGCGAGGACGAAGCCGCGAAGACGCTGCAACAGACGCTCGACGAGGAGTCGGAGACGAACGAGAAGCTGACCACCCTCGCCACCCATTCGATCAATCCGAAGGCGGCGAGTGTCGGCGGGGATTGAGCCGCCCACTGGAGACGGGCCGACGCAACAAGGGGCAATGGCATTTTCGGATTGCCTGCTGGGAATCTGCACCCTCTGGCTGCTGCTGGCGCTGGCGGCGTGCGGGCTGGTGGCGTCCTTTCCCGCTGAGGTCCCCGCGCGCTGGCTGGGCGACGGACTCGACATCGCCGAGACGCTCCGATACGCGGCGTTTCTCGCCACCGTCGGCGTGCTGGCGGGCGCGCTCGGCGGCAGTCTGGAGACCGAGGGAAAGTTCAAGGCGATGCTATATTTCGACGACGACGAGGTGTAGCCACCGGGAGAAGTAGCTAACCGCTAATGGACGCTAATAGAACGCCAATAACGAAGAAGCCGGGGAAAGCGACTACCGCATCGCCGAATGGGTCCGCTGCTTTCATTAGCGTGCCATTGGCGTCGATTAGCGGTTCCCTCTGCCTCCAACAGCGATTTCTCGAGTGACCTCCATGCCCACCTTCTCCGATCTCCATCCCGGCGCGAATCTCGCCATCCTGCTCGTCGCGGCGGGGGTCATCGCGTACTTCGGCTGGAAGCTCGCCGCCCTCGCCGACTGGCTCGCGGACGTCACGGGCCTCGGCGAGGCGGTTGCCGGCGCGCTCTTCCTCGGCGCCAGCACTTCGCTTCCCGGCATCACCACCTCCGCCGTCACAGCCTGGGAGGGCTACGCGCAGCTCTCCGTGAGCAACGCCATCGGCGGCATCGCCGCGCAGACCGCCTTCCTCGGCATCGCCGACATCACCTACAAGCGCTCGAACCTCGAGCACGCCGCCGCCTCGGCCCCGAACATCATGCAGGGCACGCTGCTGGTGACGTTGCTAGCCATCCCGCTGCTGGCCATGACAGGTCCGCAATTCTCCGTGCTAGGCATCCACCCCGCCACGCCGATTCTGCTAGCCTTCTATATCTATGGAATGAAGCTGGTGAACCAGGCGCATCAACTCGCCCCATGGAAGCCGCGGCAGACCGACGAGACCCGCGAGGACGTGCCCGAGCAGGCGACCCGTGACGAGAATGTCCCCCGGCTCTGGATCGGATTCGCCGTCAACACCGCCATCGTGGGAATCGCCGGCTGGGTCGTCGCCCGGACGGGGTCCGCAGTCGCCGACCAGACCGGGCTGTCCGAAACGGCCGTGGGCGGTTTTCTCACCGCCGTCTCCACCTCGCTGCCCGAGCTGGTCACCTCCATCGCCGCCGTCAAGCAGGGTGCGCTCACACTCGCCGTCGCCGGCATCATCGGCGGCAACTGCTTCGACACGCTCTTCCTCGCCGTCGCCGACATCGCCTACCGCCCCGGCTCCATCTACCACCACATCACCAGCACGCAGGCATTCCTCATGGTGCTAACCATCTTCATGGTCGGCACCCTGCTCATGGGACTCGTCCGCCGCGAGAAGCGCGGAATCGCCAACATCGGGTTCGAGAGCTTCGTGATCCTCGTGACCTACACGGGCGCCGTCATCTTCATGTTCACTGCGAAAGACTAGCCATGGAACCCTTCACCCTCGACTCCACCCTATTCCTCACCGTCCTGCTCCGTCTCGTCGCATCCATTCTCCTCGCGCTCCCGATCGCGTGGGACCGCGAGCGCCACACCCGCATCATGGGGTTGCGCTTTTCCCCCTGATCGCCCTGGCGAGCTGCGCCTACATCCTCCTCGCCGACACCGCGCTCGGCGACAGCCCCGACGCCCGCGCCCGCGCGATTCAGGGACTCATGACCGGCATCGGCTTCGTTGGCGGCGGCGCGATTCTCAAGAACGGTGGCGGCAACGTCACCGGCACAGCCACCGCCGTCAGCATCTGGACGACCGGCGCCATCGGAGCGACCGTCGCCCTCGGCGCCTACGACATCGCGGTGCTGGTGAGCGTCCTCAACTTCGCGATCCTGCGGATTCTGGGTTCGCTGAAATCCGAGGTGGGGCAAAACAACGACTGAAGCCACTCGGGGTCGTCCCGATGATGCAATCGGGGAAGTCGATACCCCTCCCGGCGAACTCTCATCCGATTCGACAGATACTATGAACAAGGAAAAATGCATCGAAAACTGTAACAAGCTCCTGCGTGGAACGCTCCGCTGTGGAGACCTACGATAGGGCCATCGAGAAGTACGCCTCGGAGACCGCCGCAGTCACCGGGCTCCGCCGCATCCGCGACGAGCACGCGTCCGCAGTGACGACTCTGGAGCAGAACGTACGCGACATGGGCGGCACCCCCGAGACCGACTCCGGCGCGTGGGGTAGCTTCGCAAACGCCGTGCAATCCGCTGCCAATCTCTTCGGAGCCGAGTCCGCCATCCAGGCGCTCATCGCCGGCGAGAAGCACGGCCTCGACGACTACGAGGACGCAGTCAGCAACGACGACGTCATGCCCGAGTGCAAGACGATGATGGAGACCCGGCTCATCCCGCCGATCCGCCAGCACATCGCCGAGCTGGAGCGGTTGCAGGACGCCGCCTAGCTACCTGCCGACCTCCGCGGGGCGCGACCGGTATCCGGTCGCGCCTTCCGCATGTACGGGTGGCCTCGGGGTGGCGCGTTTCTCCGGAATCGCCCTTCCTTCACTCCCCCGGCAGCGTCACGTCGTCGCCCAGCACATCGCGGATGTATAGCATCTGCACGGCTACGATGACCGCCACGGTGATCGGAGTCGCCAGCAGAATTCCCAGCGCCCCCGCAAAGATGCCGAACAGCACCTGCATCGTTATTAGCACGGCTGGCGGAATCGAGACCGCCCGCTGCTGAATGAAGGGTGTGATCAGATAGCTCTCGACCGTCTGGATTCCGAGATACAGCACGCCGACCCAGAGCGCTGTCGGCGGGCTCTGCATCAGCCCCACCAGCAGCGCCGGGATCACCGCGAGCACCGGCCCGAGATTCGGAATGAACGCAAGGCCCGCCGCGATTAGCGCAAGTGTGAGGGCGGTAGGCACTCCGAGGATTGCCAGCCCCACCCAGGTGGAGATCCCGACCACCGCCATCGTGAGGGCGCGTCCGCATAGCCAGTATAGCAACGCGTGTCGTATAGCCGCCAGAACCTCGCGCAACCGCTCGCGCCTGCCCTTGGGTAGAAGACGGAGGACTGCTTCGCTGTAGAGCTTGGGATCCACCGCGGCGTAGAGACCCACGAAGACGACGAACACCGCCGCGGTCACCGCCCCGGCGAGCGTCGATAGGAAACCGAAGATCCGCCCGGCGAAATCGGCGTCGATCCCCAGAAACCGCTCCGGGCTCGGACGATGTGCCAGTACCCACTCCCCCATGGGATAGCCGCGTAGAAACGACTTCAGTTCCTCCACTTGCCTTGGCAGCTTTTCGCTTAGTTGCTGGGCCTGCGTGGCGATTTTCGGTCCCACATATATCCCGCAAAGTGCGCAGACCGCCAGTAGCGCCACGCACACGATCGCAAGCGACCAATTGCGGGAGATGCCTCCCATGCGCGACGCGAGCCGCGCAAGCGCGTCGAGAAAGATCGCGAAGAGAATGCCCGCGAAGACAAGCAGCCACAGGGTCGCCGTCGTCCACAGCAAAAGCCCCAGCGCGAGCACGCCGAGGACGACGAGGACGCGGCGAATCGGCAGCGCGCTGGGACTATCGCCATTCATCTATCACTTTCCGCGCAAAACGTCGCGTGCTTTCCGAAGTTCCCGTCCTTGTCGCGGGTCACGCGCTCGAGGGAAGTGAGTTCGTCGGAGCCTAGCCAAAGGTCGTCGCCCACCAGCGCGCAGGCCGAAAGATCCTGGTGGAACTCCCTCTCGCCGGGATGGAGGTCGCGGTCGAAGGTCAGTGTGACGGGGTGGGGCTTGGGTTGTTGCATGGGGAGTGTCTATCGGTTCGGGCGGTGGGGAGGCGTTGGCCGTCTTCCGGGATAGGAACCGAAGGGACCGAGAAGGGAGGCACGCGCGCGAAAGGCCCGCCGGGAGCGACTCCCGGCGGGCCTCCATTCTCCGCAGCGGCTACGCTATTTCTTCTTCTTTTCGGGATTCACGGCGCTCACCTGCTGGGCGACGAGCACATACTTGCCGTTCAGCTTGGTGCGGGGACCGGTCACCTGAATCCTGTTGCCCTCCTCCAGCTCCTCCTTGCCGGGCGTCGCCTTGGGGCCGAAGTCCACGAGGACCGACTTGCCCTTCGCCGTCTCGAGCTGCACGAATTGTCTTATGATCATGCCTACCAAAAACAAGAAAGTCACCGTCCACGCCAAGGCCCGCCCCGCGCAGCCCGAATCCGCAAACCGCCCCAAGACGAAAGTCCCCGGCTCCAAAAAGGAGAACACCCCGATGCAACCGGCGATCGGGGAAGAGAAAACCACCCGGGCGAAGAACAAGACATAGCGGACAACACTTAATGACCAAAATGACCAAAAGGGACGCAAAGGACCGAAGGCCCACGAATGTCGCGCCGGTCCCATCCCATTGGCCCCTTCAGAACGGTTCCGCTACCAGCCCCGCGTCATGTAGTCGCTCATCGAGAGCACGAACATGAGGGCGAGCCAGAAGAAGCCGGCGGCCGCGGCGAGCCAGACGAGTCGGCTGCTGTCGCGCACATGCATGAAGAACAGGACGATGAGGAGACCCTTTGCCAGCGAGATGCCCATGGCCACGACGGTGTTGAACGGGCCGAGATCGACGGAGGCGAGGGCGATGGTTAGCACGAGCAGGGCGAGCAGCGCGGCGGTGGTGCGCAGATAGACTTTGCTGTCGGCGGCGAGTTTCATGAGTGGCGATCCACGAGGTAGATAAGCGGGAAGAGGAATACCCAGACGATGTCCACGAAGTGCCAGTAGAGACCTAGCAGATCGGTCGATGTCTCGAGCCGCGTCAGCGAGTGCGTCCATTTCGCACGCAGCGCGAATGCGACGATGAGCGCGACTCCGATCGTGACGTGGAGCGCGTGAACGCCGGTCATCAGGAAGTAGAGGTAGAAGAACATCTCGGCGTGCGCGGCGTGCGGGCCGTCGAAATGGAAGGATCTCCCGGGGAGCAGATGCTCGTGAATTTCGTGGGCGTACTCGAAGCCCTTGATGACGAGGAATGTCGCGCCGAGCACCGCCGTCGCCACCAGCAGCCACACGAGCGCGGCGCGCTGTCTCATGCGCGCGGCGCGGACCGCGAACGCCATCGTCGCGCTGCTGAGCAGGAGCACGGCCACGTTCGTCCCGCCGAACGCCAGGAGCGTGTGCCGACTCGCTTCGGCGAACGCTGCGGGATACTGGTAGCGGTATGCGGTGTAGCCAAGGAACATGCCGCCGAAGAACAGGATTTCCGTCGCGAGGAATATCCACATTCCGAACGTCGCCGCCTCGCGCTGCTGCGCGGCGTCGTCAAACTGGTGCGCGTGGGTGGCGGAGTCAGACATGGCGCGCGGCCTCCCTTTCGACGAGCTGAGCGTCGTAGCCATACGGTTCCTCCGTCACCACCGGCGTCGTCTCGAAGTTATCCTTCGGCGGCGGCGAATCGGTCGTCCATTCCAGGCCCGTCGCCTGCCACGGATTCCTGCCGGCGGGTTTCCCGAAGCGGACCGACCAGAGCAGGTAGGCGAGCGGAAGAAAGTAGCCGATGGCCAGTATCGAAGCACCCGCGGTGGACATCACATTCAGCACCTGAAACTCGGGCGCATAGACCGGATAGCGTCGTGGCATTCCCAGATAACCGAGGATGAACTGCGGAAAGAACGTGAGGTTGAATCCGAGGAAGATTGAAAGCGCGGAGAGCTTGGCCAGCCATTCGCAATACAGCCGTCCGGTGATCTTCGGCCACCAGAAATGGATGCCGCCGAGATACGCCATGACCATTCCGCCGACCATGATGTAGTGGAAATGGGCGATGACGAAGTAGGTGTCGTGCAGATGCACATCGACGGCGAGCGATGCAAGGAACAGGCCGGTGAGTCCGCCGATGGTGAAGAGGCCGATGAAGCCGAGCGCGTAGAGCATCGGTGTCTGGAAGGTGATGGAGCCCTTGTAGAGCGTGGCCGTCCAGTTGAAGACCTTGATCGCCGACGGGATGGAAACCGCGAAGCTCAGGAGCGAAAAGATCATTCCGGCATAGACGGACTGGCTGGAGACGAACATGTGATGTCCCCACACCATGAATCCGAAGACGCGCGATCGCCACCGTCGCCCCGGCCACGAAGTGGTAGCCAAACAGGCGCTTGCGCGCGAAGCACGGGATCACTTCGCTCACCACGCCCATGCCGGGCAGGATCATGATATAGACCGCCGGGTGCGAGTAGAACCAGAACAGGTGCTGGAAGAGCAGCGGATCGCCTCCCATCGCGGGATTGAAAATGCCGACGCCGAACGCGCGCTCGAGTGCCATGAGCGTGAGGGTGATCGCGAGCACTGGCGTAGCGAGCACGAGGATGATGCTCGTGGTGTAGATGGTCCAGATGAAGAGCGGCAGCCGGAACCATGTCAGCCCCGGCGCGCGCATCTTGTGGATGGTGACGATGAAATTGAGCCCGGTCGCGATCGAGCCAAAGCCCGCGATGAAGATTCCCGTCGCCATCGCAATGACGTGGCCATTCGCATAGGTCGAACTGTAGGGCGTGTAGAACGTCCAGCCGGTATCGACCCCGCCGGTGACGATCGCGAAGAGCGCGAACGCGCCACCCGCCATGAACAGATACCAACTCGCGAGATTCAGTCGAGGGAATGCCACGTCGCGCGCGCCGATCATGAGGGGCACGAGAAAATTCCCCAGCACCGCCGGGATCGAGGGGATGAGAAAGAACCAGACCATTACGACGCCGTGGATCGTGAAGAGTTTGTTGTAGGTCGCCGATGTGACGAGGTCGGCCTGCGGGGTCAGCAATTCGAGCCGCATCAGAGTCGCCGCAGCGCCGCCGACGAGAAAGAACAGCGTGATCGACACCATATAGAGCAGGCCGATGCGCTTGTGGTCGGTGGTGAGCAGCCACGAGCGGATCGAAGTTCCGTCGGTGAGATAGTTCTTCGCCGGCTCGACGGTCAGCGGCAGTTCGCGCGTTGCGGTGTTCATCGGTTTTTCCCTTCGGCATTTCCGAGCGACTTGAGATAGGCGAGCAGCGCGGCGAGATCGTCTTCGCTGATTTGATTTTGAAAGGTGGGCATCAGCGCGTCGTAGCCGGCGGCGACCTGCGTGTTTGGCAGGAGGATGGAGTCGCGCAGGTATTGCTCGTCCGCGCGCACGACGGTGCCGTCGGAGAGCGGCACCGGTTTTCCGAAGATCCCATCGAGCAGCGGGGCGCGGATCTGCGAGCCCGGAGTGTGGCACCCGCTGCACCCGTGCGTTAGGAACAGCCGCTCGCCTTGT
This sequence comes from uncultured Verrucomicrobiae bacterium, assembly GCA_963805815.1. Lineage (GTDB taxonomy): Bacteria > Verrucomicrobiota > Verrucomicrobiia > Chthoniobacterales > Chthoniobacteraceae > CAWDWA01. Next base: position 198,148 of record CAWDWA010000026.1, on the reverse strand, counting down.
GCGACGAGCGAGGGGGGCGACTGCGTCTGCGCGAGCCAGCGCGAGTGTTCCGCCGGCTCCATCGCGTACACCCAGCCGCCCATCGTCGAATGGTTCGTGCCGCAGTACTGCGAGCAGAAGAGATGGTATTTCCCGGGCTTCGTGGGCTTGAACCACAGGGTCGTGTAGCGGCCCGGCACCACATCCTGCTTCGTGCGGAAGGCGGGCACGAAGAAGCTGTGGATGACGTCCTGCGAGGTCATAACGAGTTTCACCGGACGGCCGACGGGGATGTGCAGTTCGTTGATCTCGCGCCGTCCGTCCGGGTGCTGGATCTTCCACATCCATTGCTTACCCACGACGTAGATCTCGTCGGCGTCGGCGGGCGGCTTGGACATGCGGAAGAAGACGCTGGCGGCCCACGCGAACAGCGCGAGGAAGATAAACAGCGGCACGACGGTCCAGCCGATTTCCAGGCTTGTGGAGAGGATGCGTCCCCGCCATCCCTGCCGCTCCACGCGGGAGGCGCGCGTGCCGCGCCGGTACCGGATGGAGAACAGGACGACGAGGACAAACACGAGCAGCGTCACCGCCCCGCAAAGCGCCGTGAGAGCCCAGAACAGCCAGTCCACCTCCAGCGCCAGATTCGACGGGCCTTCCTCGGTGAAGTATGAGAGCACGGTGCGCATCAGCCGACCTCCCTTTCCTTGGAAATGCGGTGGTCGCGCCGGAACATGACTCCCATGTAGATCGCCAGCGCCGCCACCGTCGCGAAACCCGCGACGCGGATGACCCGCATGATCGCGAGGCCGTACTTCCCGGTGAGCGGATTGTAGTGGAAGCAGAGGAGGAAGATCTGGTCGGTGAGCGAGCCGATGCGGCGGTCCGAGGCCGCGACGAGCGCGAGCCGCAGTTCCGCGGGCGGGTATTCAATGCCCGCGAAATAGCGCGAGATCGTGCCTTCGGGAGTCAGGACCATGATGGCGCTCGGATGCGCGAACTGGTTCGTCTTCGGGTCGAACGCGAAACGAAAGCCGACGCTCTTCGCGAGCTGCGCGATGGCCGGTGGGTCGCCGGTAAGGAAGTGCCAGCCTTCGTCGCCGGCCGGTCGGCCGTAGCGTCGTGTGTAGGTCTCCTTCTTTTGCGCGGCAAGAGCGGAAGTCTCGCGCGGATCGAAGCTGACGACGACGATCTCGAAGTCCCTCCCCGCGTCGAGTTTCAAGTCCTGCACGCTGGCGAGCGTCGCGTTCAGGACGAGGGTGCAGAGGTTCGGGCACTCGTAGTAGGCGAGCACGAGGATCACGGGCTTCGTGTCGAAGTAGTCGCCGAGCCGGACGCCCGCGCCGGTCTCGTCGCGGAAGGTCGCATCGAGCGGCACCTGCGCGTCGAGCTTCTGGTCGAGGCCGACGCTAGGCGGCGCGCCAGTCTGGGCGCGCGCCGAGCCGAATGCCACGACGACGAGCAGCCAAAGCCAAGCGAGGCACCAGTACCGGCAAAGCCGGTCCGAAGCCCCAAGGGGGCGGCAACAACCCAGCCCAGGGCAACGCCCTGGGTACCCGACGAAGACGGAATCAGCCCTGAAGGGGCGAACCAACGGGCGCCTGGACGCTGCGGAATGGGTCGCCCCTTCAGAGCTTGACGCTTTCACGGGATGCGACCCAGGGCGCTGCCGTGGGCTGGGATGGTGCTGCTTTGGGGCGGAAGTGCCTTTCATCGCGCGCCCTCCTTCGCCTTTTCCTGCCGCATCCCGGTGGGCGTTTTGCCGGCGCTGTCGGGAGCGGCCGGCAGACCGCGCTCCGCGATGATTTCCATCGCGCGCTCGATCGGAATCCGCACGATGCCCGAGTCGCGGTCCACCCAGCCGTAGGTGGTAAGCGTTTCGTTTTCGCGGGCGCGCAACTGTGCGAAATCGCTCGCGGGGTTCACCTGCAACTCGGGCGACGGCGCGTCGATGCGGTCGGTGGTGATGCGGTTGGCATCGCCTCCGGGAAAGACCTCGTCGAAGCGGCGGAACATCCCCGCGACGATGAGCATGGCCGCGATGCCCGCCACGACGAGCGCGAGCGCGAAGCATCCGATCGCGCGCGCGTTCACGTCGCGTGTTTCGTGGCCGACTTCGTTTTTCGACGTCTCAGGCATCGGACTTCGCCTCCGCGAGTTGCGCCGGGAATGGCGTGGGTTGCTGTTTCAGAAAATGGAGGAAGAGCGCGAACCAGAATCCTCCGAGCGCGAGGAATTCCGCGGCATCGAGCCAATGCACGGCGAAGCCGTCGGGATGGAACGACGGCGCGACGAGCCAGAAGGTCGCGAGGATGTTCGCGGCGAAGATCCCGAGCGCGATTCCTGCCAGCCTCTCCCTGTTCCGCTTGGCCGCGCGCGAGAGCAGGAGCAGGAATGGGAGCAGGAACTGGAACAGGGCGAGCGCGACCGCGACCCATTGCCAGTCGCCGCGGCTGCGGTCGAGATACCATCCGATTTCCTTCGGCAGATTGCCCGACCAGATGATGAGGAACTGGGAGAACGAGACGTAGGTCCAGAAGATGACGAACGCGAGCAGCAGGTTGCCGAGATCGTGAAACGCCTTCGCCGGGATCTCGTCGTCTCGCGAAAAAAGCGCCAGCAGCGCGGTCATGAGCGCGAGCGCGGAGAGGAAATGTCCCGCGATGAATATCTCGACGAAGATCGTGGAATACCATTCCGGGTCGAGCGACATGACCCAGTCGGTCGAGGCGAAGTTCATGCAGAGCACGTAGAGAATGAGGCCGCCGGAAGAGAGTGCCACGAGGCGTGTCGGGACGGCGGTTTCATTTCCCCGCGCGGGCGACCAGCGGCGCAGAAGCGCGGCGACGACGCCAAGTGCCACAAAGTAGAAGACCGCGCGCGCGGTGAAAAATGGCACATTCAGATACTGCGCCTTGTGGTGGTAGCCGCCGGTGTCGCCGGGCGCGCCGCCGGCCCAGCCGTAGATGTCGTGCAGGCCGAGCAGCACGGGGAGGAACAGGAGCCCCATCGCCGGGATCGCGCGGAACGCGGCGGTCGCCAGGCCGCACACCGCCATTCCCCACATTCCTCCGGTGAGAAACTGCATCATCACGACGACGAGCGCGCCAAAGGACAGCCCGCTCCAGAAGAGCCACGCAAAGAGATAAGAGCGGAAGAACTGCGTACGGTCGAAAAGAGCGCCGACGAGCGAGAGGACGCCGGCAGCCGCGCCGACGACGAGTGCGCGCCGCTGCCAGCGTGCGAACTGCGAATGGAGCGCGTCGTCGTTCACGGTGTCGCGAGTTGCTTTCTGTCAGCGGCGTCCGCGTCCTCGGGCGTCGCGTGCTGGCTCAGTTGCAGGGCGCGGATGTAGGCGGCGATGGCCCAGCGATCCTGCGGCGTCACGCGCGCGGCGTAGGGGTACATCACGCCGAAGCCGTTCGTCATCACGTCGAAGAAATGGCCGATGGGCGCTTCGCGCAGCCTCGTCTCGTGCAGCGTGGGCGGCTTGGGGAAGCCGCGCTGCACGATCATCCCGTCGGCCTCGCCCGTGCGGCCGTGACAGACCGCGCAGTAGATATTGAATCGCTCGCGGCCGCGTGCCAGCAGCTCGGCCGAGAGAGGCACCGGCAATTCCGCGACGAGATGGCCGTCGATCAGGCCGGTGTGGAATGCGTCGTCGTCGCGCAGTTGCCCCCGCGCGACCGTGTGCGCGGGCGGAACGCGCGCGCCGCTGCCGTCGGCGAAGAAGCGGCTTTCGGCGAGCGGCTTCAGACGCGGTTGATCGACCATGCCCTTGCGACAGCCCGCGAGGGCCAAAGCGACCGTGAGCAGCGCGACCCCCCACCGGGGAGTTTTAACCACGGAGGCACTGAGAGCACGGAGGGGGGAGGGGATGACTACACGCAGTCTTCCGCAATCGTTCCACTCCGTGTCCTCCGTGCCTCCGTGGTTCATTTCTCCGCGTCCTCCCCAGTTCACTTCTTCACCTCCATGACTTTTTCCGGCGCGAGCGTTTCCAGGAACGCCCGCACTTTCTCTGCGTCGAACTGCGGGTCGCCCGCTTCGATGCAGAGGAAGAACCGCGTCTGGCTCGCGAGCTTGAACTCCGGGGCGTTGAAGACCGGGTGATAAGGCTTCGGCAATCCGTTCAGTGCCAGCATGCCGATCACGCCCGCGATGGCGGCGAAGAGCACTGTCAGCTCGAAGGTGATCGGCACGAACGCCGGCCAACTGTGCGGCGGGCGGCCGCCTACGTTCAGCCGATAGTCGAGCACGGCGGAATACCATTGCATCCCGTAGGCGGTGAGGGCGCCGCAGATCCCGCCGAGCAGGACGATCAACGGCACGCGCGTCCGGTGGAAGCCGATCGCCTCCGCCACGCCCTCGACCGCGTATGGACTGTAGGCATCCATCTTGCGATACCCCGCGCCGTAGGCTGCGCGCGCGGCATGCAGCAGTTGCCCGGGCTTCTCGAATTCCGCCATGATGCCGTGGAGAGGCGCGCTCATTTCCCGCCCTCCTTTTTCTCATGCACCAGGTCGCGCATCTCGCTCATCGAGATTGCAGGCAGAATGCGCAGGAAGAGAAAGAGCAGTGTCGCAAACAGTCCGAACGAGCCGAGAAGCGTCATCCAATCCCAGCGCGTACCGTGGAACATGCCCCACGCCGACGGAAGGAAATCGCGGTGCAGACTCGTGATGACAATGACGTAGCGCTCCGTCCACATGCCGACATTGACGAGCAGCGCGACGACGAAAAGCCAGCCGGGGCTCGTGCGGATGCGGCGAAACCAGATGGCCTGCGGCACGAGGACGTTGCAGAAAATGAGGATCCAATACGCCGGCCAATACGGCCCGAACATGCGGTTGAGCGTCATATAGATCTCGAACTTGTCGTCGCTATACCACGACATGAAATGCTCGGTAAGGTAGCCGTGCGCGACCATGAGGCCGGTCACGAGCATCACCTTCGCGCTGTTTTCCAAATGCCGGAGCGTGATGAAATCCTCGAGCCCGTAGAACTTGCGGATCGGAATGGCGAGCGTGAGCACCATCGCGAAGCCGGAGAAGATCGCGCCGGCCACGAAGTAGGGCGGGAAGATCGTCGAGTGCCAGCCGGGGACGATCGCGATCGCGAAGTCGAACGAGACCACGCTATGCACCGAGAGCACGAGCGGCGTCGCCAGCCCGGCAAGCAGCAGATACACGACATGGAATCGTTTCCAGTGCCGCGCCGAGCCGCGCCAGCCGAGCGCGATGATGCCGTAGAAATACTGCACCGGCTTGCTCGCCGCGCGGTCGCGCATCGTCGCAAGATCGGGCACGAGGCCGACATACCAGAACATCAGCGAGACGAGGAGATAGGTGCTGACGGCGAAGACGTCCCAGACCAGCGCGCTGCGCCACTGCGGCCAGAGCCCCATCGTGTCGGGGTAGGGAAAGAGCCAGTAGAAGACCCAGGGACGGCCGAGATGCAGCAGGGGAAACATCCCCGCGCAGGCGACCGCGAAGAGCGTCATCGCCTCGGCGAAGCGGTTGATCGAGGTGCGCCAATCCTGGTGCAGCAGGAGGAGGATCGCGGAGATGAACGTGCCCGCGTGGCCGATCCCGATCCACCAGACGAAGTTCGTGATCGCGAATCCCCATGCCACCGGGATGTTGACACCCCACACGCCGACGCCTTTCAGGAACAGCCACGCGACCGCGAAGTTGAGCAGCATCAACAGCATGAAGGCGACTGCGAACCCGCCGATCCATCCGAACCCGGTCGGACGGGCGAGCACCACGTCGGCGATCTTCTTCGTCACCGACGCGGAGTCGTATCCCGGCACGACGACGGGCGGGGAGGTTAACCACGGAGGCACGGAGGACACGGAGGGGGGAGTGGGCGGGTTCGCACCTTTCGCTTTGCTCTCCGTGCCTCCGTGGTTTTTCCTCTTCATAGCACGCGTCGGCGAATGCCGTGTTTCAAGACCGCAACGTTGAAGTTGATGAGCAGGCCGACTTTGTGGGCGGTGAGCTTGAGGCAGGTCAGCAGTTGGGCATCGCGAACGTCATGGAGCGCCTCGACTGCCTTGAGTTCGACGACGACGTTTTCCTCGACCACGAAGTCGAGCCGGTAGCCGCAATCGATCGCGACCCCTTTGTAGCTCACAGGCAGCGGCTTCTGTTGCTCGAAGGAGATCTTGCGCAGCGACAGCTCACGGGCGAGGCACGCCTGGTAGGCGGACTCCAGCAAGCCCGGCCCGAGTTCCCGATGCACCTCGATCGCGGCCCCGATGATCGCCCCAGTGGTTTCGTTGCAGTACATTTCCGTGTTGTACGTGTTTTCGTGGTTCATCACTCCACCACCGGCTCCAACTCCGGCGCGAGCAAGAGAATTAACCAAGGAGGCACGGAGGACACGGAGTTGGGAGTGGGTGATTCCAACCAAATTCTCCGTGCTCTCCGTGCCTCCTTGGTTCATTTTCCCACCTCCGGGTTGGGGTTGAGCAGCTTGGCGAGATAGGTCGTGCGGGGGCGCGTGTTCAGCTCCGCGAGCAGGCCGTAGTTCAGCGGCGAGGCTTTCGATTTCGACACGCGGCTTTGCGGATCGGCGATGTCGCCGAAGACGATGGCTTCCGCCGGGCACGCCTGCGCACATGCGGGAACGATCTCGTCGTCGCGGATCTCGGCATTCCTATTCATCGCGTCGATCCGCACGCGCTCGATCCGCTGGATGCAATACGTGCATTTCTCCATGACGCCGCGTGTGCGTACGGTGACGTCGGGATTGCGCATGAGATCGAGCACCGGCGCGGTCTCGAAGCGGTTGCGGTCGTATTCGAGGAAGTTGAACCGCCGCACTTTGTAGGGGCAATTGTTCGAGCAATAGCGCGTGCCGATGCAGCGGTTGTAGATCATCTGGTTCAGCCCCTCGGAGCTATGCACCGTCGCCGCGACCGGGCAGACCAGTTCGCAGGGCGCGTTCTCGCAGTGCATGCACGGAACCGGCTGGAAATGGATCGCGGGATCCTCCGGCGCGCCCTCGAAATAGTTGTCCACACGAATCCAGTGCATCTCGCGTCCGCGCGCGACTTCCTCCCTGCCGACGACCGGGATGTTGTTCTCCGCCTGGCACGCGATCGTGCAGACATTGCAGCCGATGCAGGCATTGAGATCCAACGTCATGCCCCAGGCGTGGCCCTCGTATTCCACCGGGGGGTAGAGCGATTCATCCGGGGAAGGCGCGGGCTCGTCGCCGCGCGCGATCGCGCCCGGATCGTCCAGAAACTCCGCGACCGTTCCGGCCCGGACGAGCGCGCGGCCCTCCATGTTCTGATGATGCTGCGTGGTCGCGAACGAATGCCGCCCGCCGGTCTTCGCGATCTCCAGTCCCGGGCCGCCCCACGGCGCGTCGGACGTGCGCAGGGCGTACGCGTCGAAGCCGACTCCATTTCCGACGCTGCCCGCGCGCGTGCGGCCATAGCCGAGATGCACAGTCACGCAGTCGTCGGCCTGACCCGGCAGAATCCAGACCGGCGCGCGTACCGAGCGACTGCGGAATTGCAGATCGACGATCTCCCCAGTCTCGAGTTGCAGCCTCCGCGCGGTCGCAGGCGAGACGAGGGCGGCGTTGTCCCAGGTGATTTTCGAGAACGGCTTCGGTAGTTCCTGTAGCCACGCGTTGTTGGCGAAACGCCCGTCGTGAATGTGCGGATCGGCACGGATAAGCAGGTGGAGCGAGCCGGAAATTTTCGATTTCGGATTTCGGATTTCGGATGTGCTCGGCGTGGGATTGGAGATCGGGTCGGGGGAATCGGCCACGACCCCATCGTGCAGCGACTTGCGCCAGAATTTCTCGAAGTCCGCGCCGTCATATCGGCTCTGCCAGAATGCACGCACGATCTCGTAGCCATTCGCGGGCGCATCGCCGGTGAGTGCCGCGAGCAGTTCGTGTTCGGAATGCCCGCCAAACAGCGGCTCGATCAGCGGCTGCACGATCGTCGCCGTGCCGTCGAACGCGCGCGCGTCGCTCCATGTCTCCAGTGCGTGCGCGGCGGGGAGGCGCCAGTGGCAGAGCGCCGAAGTCTCGTCGTCGTGGAGACCGAGCCGGATTCGCAGCGGCACGGACTCCAGCTTCTTCGCGAAATCGAAATCGGCGGGCGCGTCGTAAACGGGATTGCCACCGACGATCACGAGCGTCCCGACCTTTCGCGCGGCAAGGTCGCGCGCGAGATTGGCCAGCGGCTTCGCGGTCGAGGGGGCCGGCTCGGCGATCTGTAGCGGGCGGTTCCATTCCCGGGCGAAATCCCGCACTTCATTCGGCAGCGAATCGCCGACCAGAAGCAGGCTCTTCCCCGCGTGCGCCCGCAAATCCTTCGCCACGCCGGTCCACTTCGCGACGGGCGAGTCCGCCACGATCTCCGCCCCCAGCTCGGCCAATGCCGGCGGCGCGAGCGGGAAGCGGTGGTCCGCCCTCGCGCCCGTGATCGTCGGCGTGCTCTCCGCGACGTAGAGGCGGTTGAGCTTGGCCGCATCCCGGCGGCGGCTCGCGAAGTCGCGCGCGTATTTGATCTGCGCCGGTTCCGTGCCGAGGAAATCGCAGTCGAGCGCCACGATCACATCGGCCTTGGCGAGATCGTAGAAGGGCGGCGGCGCAGCCGGAGCGAGCGGCTCGTACGCGTGCCATTTCGCGGAAGGGAATTCCTTCAGGAGCGCGGCAAGCTGCGCGAGCAAAGTCGGCGACGTGACGGGGCCCGTGAGCAGCCGCAGACCCGCGCCGCCGTTTGCCTTCCATTTCTGGCGCTCGCTCGTCATAGCGCCAAGGAACTCGTTCCAGGTCGCGATCTGCCCGCCGCGCGTCAGGGTCTTGGCGCGGTCGGGATCGTAGAGCGCGAGCAGGTCCGCCTGCATGAAGGCATCGCTCGCGCCAAGACTCGCGGGATGCTCGGGATTGCCTTCGACCTTGGTCGGACGTCCCTCGTGGCTCTCGACGATCGCGCCGCGCGCGTAGCCGCCGAGCAGAAGCGCCGTCGCGAAATAGAGCGGCTTGCCGGGAATCACCTCCTCGGGCTGCTTCACATACGGCACGATCTTTTCGAGCGGCTGGCGTGTGCAGGCGCCCAGGCCCGCGAGCGCGAACGACGCGCCCATCAACTTCAGGAAACGGCGTCGGCTCAACCCATCCGCCCACTCGCTCGCGAGCGGCGGGAACTCGCGTTCGATCCACGCGCGGAACTCCGGCGTGTCCGCGTACTCGTCCAGACTGCGCCACTGCTTCTTTAACCACGGAGGCACAGCGGACACGGAGATTTCAGAAGAGATGGCTGCGAAAGCGCCTATTCCTTTCTCTGTGCTCTCTGTGCCTCTGTGGTTCATCTTTGGAGTCTCCGGTCAGCGGTGACAGGTGTAGCAATCCGTCCTCCCCGCCTCGCTGCGGAGACGCGCCTGGGCGGCGAGTTTCCGGCCGAGCGCGAGTTGGTCGTCCGGTTTCCTGTAGCCCATGTTGAAAACTTCGTCGGGCGGGCGCAGGTGCTCTTCCGGGTGGCGGTGGCAGTCGAGGCACCAGCGCATGAAAAGCTCCTGTGTCTTCCAGGTGATCGGCATTTGATCCACGCGCCCGTGGCAGCTCGCGCAGCCGACGCCCTTGTTCACGTGGATGCTGTGGTTGAAATAGACGTACCCCGGCAGATCATGCACGCGCGTCCACTCCAGCGGCTTGCCGGTTTGCAGGCTGTCGCGCACCGGCTGGAGCACCGGCGCGTCCTTCCACACCTGCGAGTGGCAGGTCATGCAAGTCTCCGTGGGCGGCAGGCCGGCGAAGGCCGAAGTTTCCACCGACGTATGGCAGTAACGGCAATCGATGCCGAGCCCCGCGACGTGATGCTCGTGACTGAACGGCACCGGCTGCGGCAGCGGCTCTTCCACGCGCGTAACGAACGCCGACCGCTGGACGGCGAAGCCGCCGACGCCCAGCGCCACGACAAGGAGCGCCGCCCCGAGAATGGACGCCCTGGCGATCGCGTTTGCGCGGCGATGGAAAAGCTGGGCCATAAGTGTTTGTAAGTTAGCCGGACCAGCGTCGCCAAGCCGCGCGCGCCTCGGGCAGTGCCAGCGGCAAGGTGGCAAAGGTCGCCGCCGCAGCGACGAGGCTGTAAATGGAAAGCGCGCCGTGTTTTACCCACGCATCACGCGTGAGCCTGGCGGCTTGCGCGGCATCCACGAAAACCTTGCCGGCGAGCGCGAGCGGAATCCACGGATGCGTTTTCGCGCGCTCCTTTCCACCCATCGCAGCGAGGCCGAGCGTGGCCGCGTAGCTGCCGAGACCGAGCACGGCGTCGGGCATGTCGAGCTTGCTATAGCCTTCCTGGGAGGCATTCACCTTTTTCGTATTGAAGAGGCGGCTTGGCGGCTCGGGCAGGCGCTTGAGAATGCCGAGTTGGTAAAGGCTGATCACCGCCATCGAGGAAATCGCGGTGAGGGTTAGCAGGGCAATGTCGCGGCGGCGATCGAGCGCGACGCTGTTTCCGTTTCGCAGTTCTTCGCTGAGCTGCTTCGGGTTTGGGCTCATGATTTTTTGGCGAAGAGAGCGGCGCATCCCGCTGCGGCGAGCGCCAGCAATCCGAGGCCGAGGGCGTCGCGATGTTTGTCGGTCCAGAGCTGCGGACTGAAGCTGCGCGAGCGGTCGCCGAAGGTGCCATGCGCGCCGTGATCGCCGGGCACGGGCTGGAAGAGATTGTCCGGACGGGCCGGGTCTTTGTCCTCGCTCGTCTGCTGTCCGCTGATGCCGGTCCACGCGAGGTAGTGATCGAGAAGGCCGGGGAAGATTTTGTTGCCCACGACGGCCTTGACCGTCGGCATGCCCACCCAGATTTCGCGTCGGTCATGGTGCGAAGCGAAGACGATGGCATCCGCCGCGACTTCGGGCTGATATATCGGCGGCACCGGCTGCGCCTTTTTCGGGAGCCGGCTTTTCACCCAGCCGAATTGCGGCGTATTCATGGCCGGCATCTGCACCATGCAGACTTTCACCTGGCTGCCGTCGTGAATCAGCTCGCAACGCAGCGAATCCATGAAGCCCTGGGTCGCGTGCTTGCTCGCGCAGTAGGCCGATTGCAGCGGGATGCCGCGATACGCGAGCGCGCTGCCGACTTGAATAATGCACCCGCGGTCGCGCGGCAGCATGCGCTTGAGCGCCGCGAGCGTGCCATAGACATAGCCGAGATAGTTCACCTCCGTGACGCGCTTGTATTCATCCGCGCGCATTTCTTTCACCGGCGAAAAGACACTCGTCATCGCGACATTCACCCACACGTCGATCGGCCCCAACTCGCGCTCCACGCGCTCTGCCGCGGCCTCGACCGCGTCGGCATCCGCCACATCCGTGGGCAACATGAGCGCCTTCCCGCCGAGTTCCTCCACGTCGCGCTTCGCGCCTTCGAGGCCGTCTTGACCGCGCGCGATGAGGCCGATCTGCGCGCCCTCCTTGGCAAAGGCTCGCACCGTGGCGCGACCCACTCCGGCGGAAGCGCCGGTGACGACAACGACTCTGGGTTTGTCTGAGGTTTTCATAAGCATTTCGTTTCTGCAGCGGGCGCGCCGTCTTGGTTTTTGTGCAAGGCGAGCAGCGCCCGTCCGTATTCGACTTGCGAGAAAAGGAGCGGCGTGTTGCCGAGGAAAGTCTTGCTCCGCGCGTCGGCTTCCTCGGCGAAAATGCCGGGGCCGGCGGCGATCTCCTCGCAGCGTTGAAGCACCGCCGCAGCCAGCTCCGTGCGGCCCGCGCCGGCGAGCGCGTGCGCATACCAAAAGGTCGCCGGCAGAAACGCGCCCTCGAATTCACCGATCGGCAACTGTTCGCCGCCGAGCGTCCCCGTTGGATCGAAGCGATGCACGAGACCGTCGATGACCAGTTCGTGCTCGATGGCGTCGAGCGTGTCGAGCACGCGCGGATCGTCCGGCGGGAGAAAATTCATGAGCGGGATGAGCAGCACCGCAGCATCGAGCGCGTCGGAATCATAGCGCTGCCGGAAGGCGCGTTTGCTCGCGCTCCAGCCTTTCGCGAGCACTTTTCGCGGATCGCTTCGCGTGTTTTCCCCCAAAGCTCCGGCGCGTCTTCATCGAGCGCTTGTGCGACTCGCAGCGCACGGTCGAGCGTCACCCAGGCCATCACTTTGCTCTCCACGTAATGCGCCTGCACGCCGAGTTCCCACACGCCGCTGTCCGGCTTCCGCCATGCGCCGCAGACGTGCTCCGCGCAGCGCCGCAGCAACTGCCAGAACTTCGGTTTCCACTCGCCGCCGGCTTCGAGAAAAATGAGCGCGGAATCCGCGAACCAGCCGAGCGAACCAAGCTGGCGCTGCTTGAAAGCGCGATTGCCGAAATGCACCGGCTGCGAGCCGAGATAGCCGGCGACGCCGGGGACTTCGCGCTCCTCCAGCCGCGTCTGTCCATTGGTGCGGTAGCAGACTTGCAGCGGCGCATCGCTCTCGGAGTCCAGATCGCACAGCCAGTCGAAGTAGCGCGCCACTTCGCGCGCCTGACCCATCGTAGCGAGAAACGCCGCCGAGAGCGAAGCGTCGCGCACCCAGGTGTAGCGGTAGTCGTAGTTGCGGCTGCCACCGATGCGCTCGGGCAGCGAGGTCGTCGCCGCCGCGACGACGGCTTCGTTCGGCGCGTGCGCGAGGAGATGCACGGTGATCGCGCACCGCCGGAGCGTGTCGTCCGTCTGGGCGAAGGGATGCAGCTCCGCGCACCAGTCGCGCCAATAGCCATTCGTCCGCCCGTGCAATTCCCCGCAACGCGCGACGGTCCAATCCGCAGGGGTTTCGTCGAGCCCGACCATCGCCCACGCTTCGTCGCCGGGCGACAAATTGAACTCTCCCCACGCGCCTTCGTCGTCGGTCTCGAGGGCGAACGACGTCCAGAGCCCCACGGCGTGCCCGTCGATCTCGAATCGCGCACCGCCATCGCGCCGCGTCGCGCGCGACGCCTGCCCGAAGGTCCATCGCGGACGCAACTCGAAGCGGACGCGCGGCATTCCGTGGAGCGCGCGCAGCCGCCGCAGGATCACGCGCCTGCCTTCCGCTCCCTCCGGGCGGTCCCTCTCGGGCCACGGCATCAGGTCGGCCAGTTCCGCATCGTGCCAGCAGGTGAGCAGGCACACGTCCGCCCCCTCGTAGCGTTGCTCCCCGAGCGCGGGCCGCACCGGCCCGAATCGGCAATGGCCACCGCGCTCCGGATCGAGCAATGCGCCGAAAAGGACATGGTCGTCGTAGTCCGGCAGGCAGCACCAGCCGATCGTCCCGTCCGCCGCCACCAGCGCGGCAGTCCGCCGGTCGCCGACGACGCCGTGCTTCTCGATCGGCGGGAAATGGATGAAGCGCGATTGCATCTCAGAGGTCGCGATCGGTTCTCCAGAGTCGGCCTGCCGCGCTCGCGAGCACCATGCCCGCCGACACAAGCAGTGCGATTTCCAGGGGTTTGAGCTTGGACGATTGCCGTTCGAGGTAGTCGCGCTCGGGGTAGTTTCCCGACGGGCCGTGCGGGCCGGTCTTGCCCGCCATTTTCAACACCTGCGCAGTGTGCAGGGCGTGGCGGTCGGTGAGTTGCTCGATCTGTTCGCGGCAGGAAAAGCCGTCGGCGACGATGAGCGTGTCCTTGCCGGCGTCGCGCACGGCTGGGAGTAGGACGCGCTCGCCGCACGCTCTGGAGACTTCGTACTTTTCCGCCTCGAATCCGAACGAGCCCGCCATGCCGCAGCAGCCCGTGTCGGGCATGTCGCAGTCGAGGCCAACCTTCTTCAGCAGTTCCGTTTCGCAGGCCATGTTGAGCACGGATTTTTGATGGCAATGGCCGTGGACGACGGCTTTCCGCTGGAGCTTCGGCGGCTGGTAGTCCGGCACTTTCTGTTCGAGAAATTCGCTCAGCAAATAGGTCTGTTTCTTGAGCCGTTTCGCGTCCTCGTCGTTCGGGAAAAGATTGCAGAGTTCATCGCGGAAAACGGCCACGCAGCTCGGTTCCAGGCCGACGACCGGCGTCCCGGCGCGGATCTCGTCGCGGAGCGCCGCGAGAATCTGTTTGAGTAAATGCTCGGCGAGACCGAGGAAGCCGAAGTCGTAGAGCGGGCGTCCGCAGCAGAGTGACTGACGTGGGACGATGACTTGAAAGCCCGCGCCTTCGAGCACCTCGACCGCATCCTTCGCGGCTGCGGGGAGCAGGTAGTTATTAAAGGTGTCCGCCCATAGGATGACCTTCGTTTTGTCCACGTTGCGTCGTGCGCGTTTGAAGAACCACGCCTTGAAAGTCTCGGTGGCGAACTTCGGCATGCGGCGTTCCTGCGCGATACCGCCGAGCGACTTTGCAATGGTGGAAAACGGCGGCGTTTGCGTGACGAAGTTCACGAGGTTCGGGATGCGCGAAGCGATCCGCGCCCACCAATAAATCAGCCCCATCGAATAGGCCGGCATCGGGCGCAACCGGCCGGCGTAGTAGTGCGAGAGGAACTCTGCCTTGTAGGTCGCCATATCGACGTTCACCGGGCAGTCGGCCTTGCAGCCTTTGCACGCGAGGCAGAGATCGAGCGCGTCCTTCACCGCTTCGTCGCGCCAGCCATTTTTGCCGGTGACCTGACCCTGCAGCATCTCCCAGAGCCGCCGCGCACGTCCGCGGGTGGCGTTCTTTTCCTCAAACGTCACCATGTAGCTCGGGCACATCGTGCCGCCTTCGTGTCGGCGGCACTTGCCCACGCCGACGCAGCGTTCCAGCGCGTAGGAAAAGCTGCCGTTGTCGTCGGGGAACTTGAAGTGCGTGGGCCACTGCGGCGGATCGTAACGCTCGCCGTAGCGCAGGTTTTCATCGCGTCGAAAAGGGCGCACTACCTTGCCCGGATTCATCTTCCAGCGCGGATCGAAGATCGTCTTGAACTCGCGGAACGCGCCGACCAATTCCTCGCCAAACATGATGGGCAGAAGTTCTGCGCGCGATTGCCCGTCGCCGTGCTCGCCGCTCAGCGAGCCGCGGTAGCGGGCCAAGAGTTCGGCGGCTTCGCGGGTGTAGGCGAGGTAGTTTTCGATGCCGTTGTGCGTCTTCAGTCCGAAGTCGATCCGCGTGTGGACGAGTCCCTGGCCGAAGTGGCCGTAGAGCGTGCAGAGGTAGCCGTGCTTTTCCAGCAAGGCGCGGAAGTCGCGCAGATATTTGCCGATGTCGTCGGGATGCACGGCGGAATCCTCCCAGCCTTCCCAGGTGTCGGGCTCATTCGGCACACGCGCGCTCGCGCCGAGGCCGGAATCGCGGATTTCCCAGATCACGCGTTCGTGCTCGGGATCATCGATGAGCTTCATCGTCGGCGCATCCGGTCGCGCCTTGAGTTTCGCCATCAGCTCGCGCGCCGGGGCGTCGGCTTCCTCAATGTTCTTCCCGCCGAATTCCACGATGAGCCAGCCCTTGCCGTCCGGCAGGATTTTCAAATCGCGCGGATGGATGTGCTTCTCCTTCATCGCGTCGATGAGCACGTGATCGACGCCTTCCAGCCCAACCGGCTTGTATTTGCGAACCACGGGCACATCGTCGCCAGCCCTGTAAACATCGGGGTATCCGAGCACCAGCAGTGAGCGGCGCTTCGGTTCTTCGATGAGTTGCAGCGTGGCTTCGAGGATGAGAACGCATGTGCTTTCCGTGCCGACGAGCGCCCGCGCGACATCGAATCCTTTCTCCTGCAAAAGCTCGTCCAGATTGTAGCCTGAGACGCGGCGCGGGATCTTCGGGAAACGCGCGCGTACCTGGTCGCCGTATTCGTCGCGGAGCTTCTTCAGCATCTCGTAAATCTCCCCGCGCCGTCCGCCTTCTCGGATGATTTGCTCCAGCTCCGCGTCGTCCGTTTTGCCGACGCGCAGGATTGTGCCGTCGTAGAGCAGCACTTCGAGCGACTCCACGTTGTCGCTCGTCCGCGCGCCGCCGCCGTAGAATTCCGCCATCACCGAATGCACGCCGCAGGAGTTGTTGCCGAGCATCCCGCCGAGCGCGCAATGCGAGTGCGTGGCGGGATCGGGGCCGAAGATCAGGCCGTGCCTTCCCACCGCCTTCTGCATCTCGTCGAGCACAATGCCGGGCTCGACGCGGACGAGCTTTTTCTCCGCGTCGATCTCGATCACGCGGTTCAGGTGTTTGGTGAAGTCGATGATGACCGCGACGTTGCAGCATTGCCCCGCGAGGCTGGTGCCGCCGCCACGGCAGGTGATCGGCGCGCCATGTTTTCGACACGCGGCGACGGTCGCGACGACATCGGCGCGGTTGCGCGGCACCACGACACCGATGGGGATTTGGCGGTAGTTCGAGCTGTCGGTCGAGTAGAGCGCGCGGTCGCCGTCACCGAAGCGCACCTTTCCCCGGATCGTCGCGCGCAGCTCCTTTTCCAGAGCGGGCGCATCGACGTTCGAGATTTGCGGGCTGTCTTTCCGGACAGTCGTATTTAGGGCATTGGTCTTCACGGAGTTATCTGTTCGATTTTGAGGTGGAAACGCTCACGCTGGTGCGCGGCGTGAGCGCGGGAGACTTACTCGTGCTTTTCCATTTTGGTTCCGCAGCAGCACGTCGGGGCATCGTCGCCGGCTTCGTCGGCGGGAGCGCCTTTGGTTACTTTCACTTCGCAACCGCAGTCAGGTTCCGGGCATTTGTAGTTAGCGCCTTCTTCGAGCATAAGTCTTCACCTCCTTTCGCGTTCTGAAAATTCACTCACATCTTTTCTTTGATGCCGGCTCGCAGGAGCCACCAGTTCACGGGATAGGACGTGAGAAAACTGGCAAGCATTGCGATCTGCATCATGAACCAAAACGCGGGGTTCGTTTTCTCGATCTCGTGGCCGAAGATCACAAACGTCGCAATGGCAATCCACCCATACATGCCGACCTGCCAGGCGGTCAGTGAGAAGAAGTCGGCCTTGGCCGCGGCAACCATGTCTTTTCCGAAGGACAGGTCGCGCATCGGCGCGATGGTCAAGGCCCGGAAAATGAACGAGTGCAGGATGAACAGGTGGCAAAGTCATACCGGTGATTCGCATTGCTTACGTCCTTCGAGTGTCTGCATTTGGGTGCGTTTGCCGCTGCGCTGGCTAATTCAGGAAAAGCCTGATGTTGTGGTCCGTCAGAACCGCATTCGCATGCCGACTCCCCAGCCGTAGTCGGAGTGCCATTGGCCGAAGATGGAGGCGTTCTTGTTCAGCATGTAGGTCAGATGCACGCGCTCTTCCCAATAGTCGTGCGTGTCGTAGCGGACTTCGCCGCCGAGGATCAGACGCGGGGTGAGCGGGATGTCTTTGCTCACTCGCACACGGGCGCCGCCGTCGGTATCGACCCAGGCCATCATGTCGATGTTCAGCGGCAGTTTATACATGAGTCCAAAGACGCCGCGATTGTCCCCGCCGTCGTAGCGGAGCGAGCGGTCCTTGATGACGCCGTTTGTATCCACGCCGCCGAAGAGCCGGAAGAAGCGGTTGAAGTAGCGCTCGTAGAGGAAGGTCGTCTCGACTTCGGAGTCGGGCAGGTTGTTCCAGCCAGCCTCCCATTCGAGGTTGAAGATATTCTGCGTGTTGGAGAGTTCGACGTAGCCTTGAGTCATGTTGGTCAGCACGTCGGCCGTGCCCCAAAAGTAGAAAGGATCGCGGTAGAGTCTGTTCCGCACAGCGGCGGTGTCGGGATAAGGCTCGAAGCCTTCGTAATGCACCACGCGCGCCATGCCGCTATCGAAGTGGTAGAGCAGGTGACAGTGGAAGAACCAGTCGCCCACTTCCTCGGCGGCAAACTCGATGACCGTCGTCTGCATCGGCGGAACATCGACAGTGTGCTTGAGCGGCGAGTAGTCGCCTTGGCCATTGATGACGCGAAAGAAGTGGCCGTGCAGGTGCATCGGGTGGTGCATCATCGAGCGGTTGATCATGATGAAGCGCACCGTCTCGCCCTCGTGGATCTTGATGGAGTCGCTCGCGTAGATTGGCTTGCCGTTGATGTTCCAGACGTAGCGCTCCATGTCACCTTCGAGCGTGAGCCGCACTCGCGCACGGGACGTCTCGGTGAAAGCGCGGTCTTCTTCACCGAGCGCATTTCCTTGTAAGGCGGGCCGGGACGCGGACCCATGCCATCCATCACCAGCGGCTTCCGCAACGACACATCGGGGCCGAGCGGCGCGAAGTCCCAAGTGTGCTTCTTGCCATTGTGCGGATCGGCGCCTGACTCCATCGCCATTCCCTCCATGCCTTTCATCTCCATGCCGTCGTCCATCTTCATCTTTCCGCCCATCGGCATTTCGTGATCCATCTTCATGCCGGGTTTCATTCCCATCATTTCCTCCATCGTCATCATCCCGCCCATCACTCCGGGCTTGTCGAATTTGCCGGCATCCACGTCGCGGTTCAACATTCCCATCGTGCCGCCCGGAGTGAGCGCGAGGATGTTATCCAGCTTCAACTTGCCCATCGCGTGGTAGAGGTTCGCGTGCGGCACATGGGGCGCCGGATGCATCTCGCCACTGCCAATCCAGATCGAAGCCCGCGCGGAACCGTCATGCGCGGTCGCGCGCAGCTCATACGCGCCCGGTCCCGGCGGTTTCACGAGTAAGTCGTAAGTCTCCGCCACACCGATCAGCACGCGTGGCTTTTTGATCGGTTGCACGTCCTGCCCATCGGCTGAGACAATCGTCAGCGGACCGCCCGCGAATTGCATATGAAAGAAGGTCGAGGATGAGCCATCGACGATCCGGACGCGCACGGTCTGACCGGGCTTCGCCGCGATGCGATGCTCGGGTCCGCCGTTGGCGAGGAAACGATCGTAGGCCACGTCGGAGAGATCCATCGGTGGCATGCGCAGCAACTCGCGCTTCCAGTAGTCGCCAAACTTCCCGGCCTTCAGCGCGCCGAGCACCGTCTGCGAAGTGCCGCGCTGGAGCGCTGGAAATTCGCTGCCGCGCTTGAGCCAGCGCAGCACTTCATGTGGGCTCACGTCGGTCCAATCGGAGAGCACCACGGTCCGATCCATGTCGCCCCTCACGCCGCCGCGCCGTGGGAGAATGCGGAGCGCGCCATAGACGCCGCGCTGTTCGTGCAGCTTGGTATGCGAGTGATACCAATAGGTTCCGTGCTGCCGGATCGGGAAAACGTAATCGAAGGTCTCGCCCGGTTTGATCGGCGGAAAGGTCACGAACGGCACGCCGTCCATGCTGTTCGGCACCAGCATTCCGTGCCAGTGAATCGAGGCTTCGTCCTTCATCGCATTAGTCACATGGATGCGCGCGATGTCGCCCTCGTGGAAGGTCAGCGTTGGCGCGGGGATGCTGTCGTTTACGGCAATCGCAGTGCGCGCCGCGCCGGTGAAGTTCACCCCTTCTCCGCAATCGTGAGGTTGTATTCCACCGTCGCCGCCATCCCATTGCGGGAGACAGACACGAGCAAAGAGAGAGCAAGGCGGAAGGTGGGGGGCATGTTAAACGAGATTGGTGTGCGCCGATTTTCGCTGTTTCTTTATTCCTCGATTTCCCGAAGTGCGAGCCAAAGTCCGAACGCGATTTCGCCGGCGCACAACAACCGGGTGGCTTCGCGGTGTTCGGCGAGTGTTTCCACGGTCGTGCGGAGCCAATCGGGACCGATTTTCCAGAAGAGCGAATAGCGGCGGGGACGCAGCAGGCCGACGATGCCTTCGCCGATCATGGCGAGGGCGAGGACTTCGAGGCAGCGGGTGGCGATTGTGTTTGTTTTCATAAATTGATGCGGAAGCGTTCGGCGTCGGCGTGCTTGAAGACGAGGCCATTGCCGGCACGTGAAAGATCGGGCGCGAGCGCGCCGTTGCGTGGCTGGAGGACGCCGTCGAAGAGCAGGTTTTCGATGCGGGCGTGATCGAAGAAATATTCCGCGTGAACCATGCGGCTCACGGCGCAGCCGATATGCGCGTGGAGCGCCGGGGCGCAGTGGGAGGAGAGCGGAAGGTGATGTGCGTCGCAGAGCGCGCCGGCCTCGATGAAGCCGGTGATGCCGCAGCAGCGCGTGGCGTCGGCTTGCAATACATCGACCGCGCCCGCAGCGAGCATTTTGCGGAAGTAATCGGGATCAAAACCGTATTCGCCGGCGGTGATGTTCATCCCGGCGGGAGCGCGGTCGCGCAGCAGACGCAAGCCTTCGAGGTCGTCGGAGGAAACCGGTTCTTCGAACCAACTCACGCCGAATTCCGCGAACGCCTCGGCCTGCGCGAGCGCCTCCTGACGCGAGTAGGCGCCGTTTGCATCGACGAATAGTTCCGCGTCCGCGCCGATGGCTTCGCGGGCGGCGGCGACTCGCTCAAGGTCGGCTTTCGCATCGCGACCGACTTTCATTTTCACCCGCGGAATGCCGTCGCGCACCCAGCAGCCGAGCTGCTCGCGGAGCTGGTCGAGCGAGTAGTTGGTGAAGCCGCCGCTGCCATAGACCGGCAACGCATCCCGCGCCGCTCCGAGCAAGGAGACCAGCGGCACGCCGAGCAATCGCGCCTTCAAATCCCAAAGCGCCGAATCGACGGCGGAGACGGCTGTCGCCGCGATGCCGGGGCGGCCGATATTTCGCACGGCGGCGCACATAGCATCCCAGATCACGCGCAAGTCCAGCACGCTGCGTCCGACTGCGATCTCGCGCAGGACGTCGCCGATCACCACACCTGCCGGGCGGCTCGCATAGGTATAGCCAAGCCCGGTTGCGCCGCCCGCATCTGCTTCCACAAGGACGAGCGTCGTCGCATTCCACTCAATGGTCCCGTCCTGCTCCGGCGTCTCCGTTGGGATGGTGAACGCGGAGATGCGCAGGTCTTCAATGCGCGGCGTGCTGCTCATGGTGCGCGTGATGTTCCGCGTGCTCTCCGCCGTCCTTGTTGCCGAAATGCAGCCATGACAGCCAGCCGCCGCCGAGGATGGCGGCGATATTCAGCCACGTCGTGTAGTTCCATTCAAAGCCCGCCTGCGACATCGCCGGCTGGTCGTGCGAGCCCTCCGGCATGAGGCCGACAGCGGCGAAAATCAGATCGACCAAGATGCCGGCGACAATCATCGAGATGAAGAGTGCCAGCGTGATATAGGCGGCGGGTTTCGCGCCGTAGTATTTGCGGTAGGCGAGGATGAGCGGAAGCACGATGAGGTCGCCGTAGATGAACGCGATGACGCCGCCGAAGGTGCTGCCGCTCGCCCAGAGCAGGCTCGCGAGCGGGATATTGCCGACCGAGCAGACGAAGGAAGCGACCGCGATGAGCGGGCCGACAACCGCGTTTTCCACGAGTCGCAGAGCGTAGGGGCCGTCGCTCAGGAAGACGGCCTGCCACCATTCCTTCGGCACCAGCGTCATCAGAAATCCGGCGAGCAGCACACCGATGACGATTTCTTTCCAAAGCATGGAAACATCCATGAAGAAGGAGTCGGCGACCTTCACCGCTTTCGACTTCTCGCCACCGCTGCTGTGCTCGTGGCCTCCCTTGCCTTTCTTTGCATGCTCCCGCGCAGCCTCGATGAGTTTCTTCGGCGGATGAATGACGAAGATGCCCCAGACCGCCGCGACCATGACGATCGCGCCGACGAGTTCCGCGAGGACGAAGCGCCAGCCCATCAGCATCCAGAGGACGATTCCGAGTTCGATGACGAGATTGGTCGAGGCGATGAGGAAGGCGAGCGACGGCACGAACGCCGCGCCTTTTTTGAAGACCGTCTTCGTCGTCGCGGCGGCGGCGTAGGAGCACGACGAACTCGCCGCGCCGAACCCCATCGCCATGACCACCTCGCGCAGACCGTTGCGGCCGAAGAGATCGGCCATTTTTTCATTGCTCACAAAGACCTGCAACGCCGCGGAAATGCTGAAGCCGAGCACGAGCGCCCAGAGCATCTCCCAAAGCATTGCCGCGGCGTGATAGAGGCTGTCGGTGAGCCAGCTCATTTCTAGTGGCTTAACCACGGAGGCACGGAGAGTACAGGAGGAGAAAGCAGTGACGCGAGCCGCTGTTCGTTCGCTGCTGAAAACGTTCACTTCATCTCCGTGTCCTCCGTGCCTCCGTTGTTCATTCATCTCATTTCTTGTGCGGGATGAAGCTTTCCACGGCATCCTTAAAGGCGCCGCGGAGCATCGACGGCGCGGCGCTGTCGCGGATAAGCGATTCCGAAAACTTCACCGCCTGGTCGAAGCTGATGTGCGGCGGGAGCGTCGGCACTTCGGGGTCGGTGAGCACTTCATAAACGACGGGTCGCGTGGCCGCGAGCGCCTGATCCCAAGCGGGTCCGATGTCCTCGGGCTTCTCCACGCGGATGCCTTGCAGGCCGAGCAACTCGGCGTAGCGCGCAAAGCCGAATTCCGGGACGACTTGCGATGTTTTGAATTTCGGATCGCCGGCCATGACGCGCTGCTCCCACGTCACCTGGTTGAGATCGCGGTTCGCGAGGACCATCACGATGAGGCGCGGGTCGCTCCACTGCTCCCATTCCTGCGCGATGGTGACGAGGCCGTTGATGCCGTTCATCAGCATCGCGCCGTCGCCGACGAGCGCGATGACGACGCGGTCGGGGAATGCGAACTTGGCGGCGACGGCGTAGGGCACGCCGGGCCCCATCGTCGCGAGATTTCCCGAGAGCGAGGCCATCATGCCGCGTCGAACTTTGAGATCGCGGGCAAACCAATTCGCCGACGAGCCCGAGTCGGAAGAAAGGATGCAGCGATCCGGCAGGCGCTTCGAGAGTTCCCAAAAAACGCGCTGCGGATTGATCGGGTTCGCGTCGTTCATCGCGCGGGCCTCGAGCAGCTTCCACCATTCGACGGTGTTCTTTTCGATGGTCTCGCGCCACGAGCGGTTGGCCTTTCTTTCGAGTAGCGGAATGAGCGCGCGCAGCGTTTCCGCGCTGTCGCCGATGAGGTTGACCTCCATCGGGTAGCGGATGGAAACCATGCGCGGATCGAGTTCGATCTGCACGCCGCGCGCCTGACCTTCCTCGGGTAAAAACTCCGAATACGGAAACGACGAGCCGACCATGAGAAGGGTGTCGCATTCCGTCATCATGTCCCAACTCGGCTTGCTCCCAAGCAGGCCGATCGGCCCGCAGCAGAACGGCAAATCATCCGGAATCACCGCCTTGCCCAGCAGCGCCTTCGAGACGCCCGCGCCGAGGATTTCCGCGATCTCGATCACCTCATCCGTCGCCTGCAATGCACCCGCGCCGACGAGCATCGCGACCTTTTTCCCCGCGTTCAAAACATCCGCCGCGCGGCGCAAATCCGCGTCCTTCGGAATGACGCGCGGCGACGACCAGCCGAGCCCGGAATGGATCGTGCCGTGTTTGCGCGGCGGCGTTTCCATCGCTTCGAGTTCCTGCAAATCGTTCGGAACGATGATGCACGTCACCGTGCGCTCGGCGGCGGCGATGCGAATCGCGCGATCCACGAGATGCCGGATTTGCGACGGCACCGACGCCATGTGGACGTAGTGATGGGCGACGTCCTTGAAGAGCGAAATAAGATCGACCTCCTGCTGGTAATCTCCGCCAAGCGCCGCGCGCGACTGCTGCCCGACGATAGCGACGACGCCCGCGTGATCCATCTTTGCGTCGTAGAGCCCGTTTAGCAGATGGATCGCGCCCGGCCCGGATGTCGCGAGGCAAATACCGACCTCGCCCGTGAATTTGTAATGCGCGCACGCCATGAAGGCCGCCATTTCCTCATGCCGCACCTGCACGTATTCGATGCGGTCGCCCGCGCGGTCGATCGCGCCGACAATGCCGTTTATGCCGTCGCCGGGGAAGCCGTAGATGCGCTTGAGGCCCCACTCGGCGATGCGATTGACGAGATGGTCGCTGGTCGTTTCGCTCATATACGCGAGGATCGACAGCGCGCACTAAGGCGGCGGTAAACACTCTCCCTGACCGAAGGGTCGGGGAAAATCTTAGGCGGTAAGTCGGCAGTCGGTCTACCATCGTCACGCGCACCTTCTTCCCGTCGTGGATCCAGCTCGCAGCGGAGGCGACAGGGCGGACGGATGGGCGACGATCCCCTGATTCCGGTATAGGTATTTCTTGCAGGCCGAAGCGGCCGGGGACGGAACACGCTCTCGTTTCCGGACGAGCGTCCGCCGTCCGCTTCGCAATCTATTTCACTAGGAAAAATTGCATCCCGAGGACGACATAGACCGCGAGGAGCAGCACGCCTTCGAACCACGTCGTCTCGCCATCTTCGGCGATGGCATTGATGGCGAAGGTGACGCCGCCGATAGCGATGAGTTCAAGTGGGTTGGCGAAGACGAGGTTCATTGGCTTCCCCATGAAGAGCGAGACGATGACGAGCAGCGGCGCGAGCAGGAGCGCGACTTGTATGGTCGAGCCGACTGTGATGCTCATCACGAGACCTATCTGGTTTTTGCGGGCGAAATAGACGGCGGCCACGTATTCTGCGGCATTTCCGACGACGGCGAGGACGATGACGCCGAGGAAGAACGTTGAGAGCCCGAGCTGCCTAGCGCTTTCCTCGAGCGCACCGGAGACAAGCTCGGCCTCCCAGGCGGTGAAGGTGGGCCACGAGGATCGCAATCGACTGCCACAGCGGCCACGCCTTTTTCCGCGCGCCGCCTTCCACCTCCTCGAACGCGAAGACGTCGCGGTGCGTGACGAAGGTGTAAACGAGGTTCGCGAGATAGACGAAGATGAGCACGGCGGAGACGCCGAGGCTAAGCTGCTCGTCGAGCCGGCCGGCGTCGGGCGAGGCCATGATGCCGCGCTCCGTGTAGTCGAAGAGCGCGGGGAGCAGCAGGGCGATCATGGCGAGAATGAGCAGGCTGGAGAGCAGGCCGGCGCGTTCGCGCTTGAAGGTCTGCCGCTCGCGGCCCCAGCTCCCGACGACGATAGCGAGGCCGAGCCCGAGCAGGCTGTTGCCGACGATCGAGCCGGTGATCTGTGCCTTCACCACGTCGGGCTTTCCGCTCATCAGCACGAAGAGCGCGAGGATGAGTTCGGCGGTGTTGCCGAAGGTCACGTTAAGCAGTCCGCCGATCGCCGATCCGGCGCGATGCGCGAGCTGCTCGGTGGCGCGGCGGATCCATTCCGCGAGCGGCACGATGGCGAGGATAGCGGTGGCGAATGTCCAGACCGGACCGAGCCCGAGGAAGTAGTGCAGGCCAAGCGAAAACGGGATGAGCAGGAGCAGCCAGGTGAAAATCATCGCTCTCCCTCCAAATGTCGTCGCTCGGTCCCTTCGGTCCTTTCCGTTCCTTTGGCCTTCCGCTCCTCGCATCGGCGAAACTAAGCCGCGAGCGGCACATCCGTGGAGGAGTGCGCGAGGATCGACGCGACGATGACGACGGCGACGAGGTGGGAAAGATGCTCCGCATTCGGAACTGCGAAGCTAAAGAGCAGCAGACCGTAGATCGCGGAGGCCTCCCTTTGGCCCGAACCAACCGGCGGTGAGCCGCTCCTGCCACGTCAGCCCGCTGCCGAGGAGCGAAAGCTCGATTGCGGCGGGCCGCACAAAGAGCAGTAGGAGCACGGCGGTCAGGTAGCTGCTCCAGTGGACTTCCGCGAGGAAGCGGGGGGAGATGAGGGCGCCAAAGACGAGCAGCGCGGCAAGCTTCAGCAGCTCGGTCACGAGTTCGCCGAATTGACGGAATTCATCGCGCAAATCGGAGCGCACGGTGGCCAGCGTGATGCCCGCGGAGAAGGCGGCGAGGTAGAGATTCGCGTGCGTCAGTGACGCGATGGCGAGGATCAGCAGGCCGACGGCGACGGCAAAGAGCGGTTCGTTACTTTTCGCGACGGAGAAAAGGCGACTCTGCTCGATCTTGCACGCCAGCCACGGCACCGCGGCTCCGAGCGCGATGCCGGCCGCCAATTCCCCCGCCATGCCCGGCAACTCCAGCGAGCGCCCGGTCATCAGCACGCGAAACCGGAACTCTGCGTCATCTGGGCGTACGGCCAGATTCCGCGCCGGCGGATCCCGCCATGCCGCGCGCTTGCACAGCCGCGCCCGCCAGGTAGAGCACGACAAACGCCGCAGCTCGCGGAAGCGCACCGTCCACTGCCCAATTCGAAATGACGGCGGTTCCGAACATGGTGGAGGTCGCGATGAGCGCCCAGTCGAGAAAGACGACCACAAGCACCGCGAGGGTGAAGCCGCCGACGAAAAAGGCCGCGACCGCGACGTTGTCCATCGTGCCGTGGGCGAAACTGTCTGCCGCGATCTGCGCGAGGTAGCCCCCGGCCATGAATCCCGCGAGCAAGTCCAAAAGGAGAAGATGTCGATTGGGGAATATGGCTTCATCTACCTCGTCATGGATACCGAGGAAAACATGATTGGCCTTCACTCGATGGCTTTGCTCGCCGCGCTCTCCAGAGCGAAGTGAAATCTGCGACCGCACTGCGCTGTCCCACCATCGTGCCGTCGAATGGCGTGCCTGCGTGAGTCAAACCCGCTCAGATCACGGGCTCGCTCCCTCCCGACTCCACGGAGAGCGAATAGCAGTCGCGTCCACGTATTAGACGGTTTCGCTCCGAACGTGCGAGTCTAGTTTGCGGATGTGAGGATACGGGCGCGCAGTTCGAGGATAAGACGGTCGCTCTCCAAGTTGTTCGTCTTCGAGGGGCATTTCCCGCGACAATAGCGGAATCGCCAGACTGCAAAAAGCACCCCGTATGAGCCATACGGGAAAAAGAAGGCCGGACCTCCGGTCTGAAGTTGAGAAGAATGCGGACTGGGGTCCGGCCTCCTTGGTTTCGGAGCGGTGACCCGCTACGACTTTTTCTTTGGCAGATTCTTCCGCTTTGTTTTGGCGAGATCCTTCAACTGGCTCTTGCTCATCGACTCCGCCATTTCCTTGGATGCGCCCTTGAGGGAGGACTTCGGCTTGTCGCCACGCTTCGCCGCTAGTGCCGCCCCGGCAGCCATCTGCTGCTTCTTTGATTTTGCAGGCATGGCGACAACCTCAGGGAACGCGCCGACCGGTGACGAGCTGGAGGACCAGAACGATCAAGGCGATGACGAGCAGGATGTGGATGAGATTTCCCACGACGCCGAAGCCGAAGCCTAGCGCCCAGAGAACCAGCAGGACAATGAGGAGAGTCCAGAGCATGGAGGGTGGTGGATGACCGCGCTAGAGATCCCGGATCTCGGCGCGGAGTTGTTTCTTTGAGCGACCGGTCTTCTGCTGGAGACGACCCAGCATTTCGTCCTCCTTGCCCTCGGCGAAGGTGAGGTCGTCGTCGGTCAGTTCGGCGTACTTCTGTTTGAGTTTGCCCTTCGCCTCGTTCCAGTTCCCCTTCATTTCGAGTTTGTTCATAGTAGCTGTCCCTTTCGGTTTTCGTTTATTGCGGGGCTTGGCGCCGTTCCTTACGGTCCTCCCCGAGAAGTAATCGCGGCGATTCGGAATGCGCGTTTCGGGGGGCATGCTGATCGGAGGATAAGGAAAAGCCCTACAGGCAGGCGCGGGGCGCAGGGAGGTCCAGCAGATGATCGGAGGCGTCTCGGGGAAGCGCGGTGCTGGGGACCTCGAGGGTCCGAATCTCCAGGTCGTCGGTGGCGAACACGTAGCCGAGCGGCAGCAGCGGCCATCGGGAGGGGAATGTCGGGAAGTAGAACCGGCAGCCGTTTCGCAACGTCTCCACACGGTTCCCGGGCAGCAGGGGCGGTCCTAGAAGTTGGCTCATTGAGCGTTCCGCCGCCAGCGGACCGGCGCCTTTCGTACCCGTGCGGCCAGCGAGACGAGAGGACGAAGGAATCCGTTTCCATACCCGGCTACGCTCCATCACGCGCTGCGGCGTTCGCCCTCTTCGTCCAAATACTGAAACAGCTCCTGCCCCGGCAGGTTCTGGCAGCGGCAAGTCGGGGATCGTGCAGCGTCACTTCGTGTTCCTTGCCCAGCTTTCCACGGAAACGGAAACGGACCTTTCCTCCCCGAATGCGAGCGTGCCGATCCCGCATGGTTGTGAGACCAAACGATTTGTTCTCGCGTGCGTATTCTTCGTTACCGACGCGGATGAGCGTCGCTTCGACCGCAGTCGAACGACCGTGGCCAGCGCCTTCTCCCGATTCAGCTTTTTCCGTTTCAGGTCGCGTGCGACAATGCTGCTGCGGTTCGGGGAAACCCTCCTCCTTTAGGCAATCAGGCGCTACCCTTACAAGCAACCGGCCTTCAGACCACGAATTGGCGGTAAATGGAGCAATCTTATACATGCAATCCGGCAGACAGAAAGAAATCGTACCTCAAAGGCGCGTCGAAAAGTATATACGAGTCGATGAGCAAAAGCGAACTCAGAGATATGACCAGCACGATGCGCAAGGGAAAACCGGGAAAAGGAACATGGGGTGACAGCGAAAGCGGTCGTGGGCGACTGGAACGGGCTGAATTGGCCACAGGAATCACCGTGGCGGCGATGCGCTTGGACATCCTCGTGAACAACGCCGAGCACATTCGGTCGTCGGTATGCTGGAGTTTGCGGATTTTCTTTCCCCTTCAACCAGGGAAAAAACACCAGGCGGCGCGACTCCTCGTCGAGCCGCGCCGCTTGTGAAGCAGTCATGACGAGCGAGCATCACACAGAACCACTTCGAAAGGCAGCGTTGGTCGGCGTTTATCTGCCGCGCCGGTGCGGCATTGCAACCTTCACCACCGACCTATGCACGTCGCTCGCACGGCAATTTCCCGATACGTCATGGATCGTGGCCCCGGTCAACGATCAAGAGGCCTACAGCTATCCCGAACCGGTGCGTTTCGAAATAGCAGAGCGCGATCTGGAGTCCTACCGACGCGCAGCAGATTCTCTGAATTTCGACGGGGTCGAACTGGTGTCCGTGCAACACGAGTTTGGCATCTATGGGGGACCGGCGGGAAGCCATCTGCTGACGCTGCTTCGCGAGCTGCGAATGCCGGTAGTGACGACACTGCACACGATCCTGCGCGAGCCAGGCGCCGAGCAGCGCTGCGTTATGGAGCAACTCATCGCCCGCTCCGATCGGCTGGTGGTGATGACGCGCAAGGGCGAAGAGTTTCTCCGGGACATCTATGGCGCGCCTGTGAGCAAAATTGATCTCATTCCACACGGGATTCCGGACGTCCCCTTTGTCGATGCGAGTTTTTATAAGGATCGATTTGGGCTGGAGGGAAAAACCGTGTTGCTCACTTTTGGTCTCATTTCGCCGCAAAAAGGGATCGAGCACGTGATCGACGCGCTGCCGGCGATTATCAAGCGGCATCCGCAGGTCGTTTATGTAGTGCTCGGGTCGACGCACCCGCATTTGCAGCGGCGCGACGGCGAGTCGTATCGCTTATCACTGCAGCGTCTTGCGGAGGATCGCGGAGTCGAAAGGCAGGTGCTCTTTTACGATCAGTTCGTTACACAGGAGGAACTGATGGAGTTCATTGGCGCGGCGGATATCTACATCACACCTTATCTCAATGAGGCACAGATTACATCTGGCACGCTTGTCTATGCGTTCGGCGCGGGCAAAGCCGTGATCTCGACGCCCTATTGGCACGCGCAGGAACTGTTGGCCGACGGGCGAGGATGGATCGTTCCTTTCAACGACTCGGCGGGAATCGCCGAGGCGGTGAACTGCTGTCTCGGCGACGAGCCAAAGCGACATGCGGTGCGAAAGAGAGCATACCTAATGGGGCGCGAGATGATCTGGCCGCGCGTGGCAGGGCTCTACATGGAGAGTTTCTTGCGGGCGCGTTAACTGCCGACGTAGCCCAAGTTCGTCAGTTAAGTGATGAACTTGGGGTAGCTCGCCCGATTTTCGGTTGAAACGCATCGGGACGGGCCCGCTGCAACCAGGCGGGAGGTCGCCGCCTGTTAGGTTAGTCCTGATCAAGGGCTCCGCCGCCGGTGCCGGTTTCCGGGGTGCCTGAATCAGTAGCGTCAGTTCCGGTTCCTATGGTTGCTCCAGTGGTTCCGGTTGGTCCGGCACCCGGAAAGAGGTGAAAGTTGGCGATGAACTCGCTCCGGCTGATCAGGCCATCGTGATCGGTGTCGAGTTTCGGAAAGAGGGCGGCGCGCATGTGCCACTCGACGTAGTAGGCCAGCATGCAAAGCAGCAGGTGGCTCAACGCACCCGGTCGGCGCTGTGGTGGTGGATAGGACGCACTTTGAGGTCGACGGTTTTCAGCGAACGGAAAGCGTTCTCGAGCAGGCTCAGGTCCTTGTAGCGCTCGACGATGCTGGCCGCGTCGAGGGCCGGGTCCTGGCTGCTGGTGCGGATGACGTAGATGCCGTCCAGGGCGGCTTCGGCGGCGATCTTCTCTTGCCGGCGTGCAAAAGAGAAGGCCGTGTCGGTGATGGTTAGCGAGAAGTGTTTGGCCATCTTGTATTTGTTGATCACCCGACCGGCGCGCAGGCCAAGCGAGGCGCGACCGCGTTGCGGACGTTTGGGGCGGGTGGCAGCCTGGGCGATTTTTGCCAGTTCGGCCTCGGTGGCGCGTAGCAGCTCCTCGCGTTTGCGGGCGCGCGAGAGGGCCAAAAACGGATTGCGGCAGATCACCAGACGCTCGCCGGGAAAGTCGGGGCTGCGGATTTCAGCGAGGTTTTTGTCATCGACTGGCCCGAACGCAGAGCGCTGATCCAATCCAGACCGTCGACGCCAAGCGGTCTTTTCAGCCCTCGAAGTTCAGTTTAAAGTCGCCTCAGGGAAGGAATCGATAGTACTCCACCGTCACAACCGTGAGCGGTCGCAAGAAACCTCGAGTATGAGCCTCATCGTGTAATCCCGAAGATCCTCGGAATGAACATAGAGCCGCTGGGTTTCCACGTACCTCTTCGTCGGGTTTGACTATCGTAACTGAAGAATCATCGAGTCCGTCCGCACCCAGCGGAATACGAAATCTATGTCCAAATGGAAATCATGCGCGATTTCATCACGAAACCTTTCTTCATTGCCACCCGGCTGGTGTGGTCGTTGTCACACTTTTTCGCAGGGGTGTGAGAAACTTTGCGAGGACGTACCGCCTGAGAACGAGGACCCGTAACGCGAGCGCGGCGATATGGGAACCCACAGAAAGATAATAACCGATGAAAGCTGTCGTTTTTCATAAACACAAAGACATGCGAGTCGATGACGTGGACGATCCGCGCATCGAAGCTCCGCAGGACGTGATCGTGCGCGTTACCTCGACCGCGATCTGCGGATCAGACCTGCACATTTACAACGGTTTCATGCCGCAAAAAGAACCGCTGGTCATGGGGCACGAGTTCATGGGGGTGGTGGAGGAGACAGGCACTGAGGTGCACTCGCTCAAGCGCGGTGACCGCGTGGTTGTGCCGTTCCCCATCGCGTGCGGCGCCTGCTTTTTCTGCGGCCACGGCTTGCCGGGGCATTGCGAAAACTCGAATCCGAATAAGTACCGGTCCGGAGGGCGCCTTACTGGATCAGAAAGGCGGCGGCCTCTTCGGCTACACTGATCTTTATGGCGGCTACGACGACAGCCAGGCCGAGTATGTGCGTGTTCCGTATGCGAACTTCGGCGCGCGAAAAGTGCGCGACGATTACACCGACGATCAGGTGCTCTTTCTCACGGACATTTTTCCCACCGGCTTCAGCGGCATCGAATGGGCTTCGGACCGCTCCTGTTCTTTCCGGCGCTGATCGAGCTCATGCCAATCGGTTCAATACCCGGTGTGCCGACCTTCCTGGCCGTCATCATTGTGCTCGTGGCCGGGCAGGTGTTGATGGGGCGTAAGCAGTTCTGGATTCCCGGATTTATCGAGAGGCGAAAAGTGAGGGCGAAGCGGCTGGAGAAGGCCTTCTCATGGCTGCGCAAACCGGCTTGATTCCTCGACCGGCATTTTCACGGCCGCATGAAATCAATGACCGGCCCGCCTTTTGACCGGATCACGGCGGCCACCTGCATCCTGCTTGCGTTGAACAGTCCTGCCGCTCGAAATTGTGCCGTTCGCCAGCAGCGCTCCAATGGCTGCAATCGCCGTGCTGGGCCTTGCGTTGCTGACGGGCGACGGGCTGCTGGTGCTGGTCGGCCTGATCGCAGCGGTGGCGGCGCTCGTAGCGGTGCCATTCTGGATTGGCCAGTGAGGTGCTCAACGCCCTGCACGCTTAAGTGCATGAGGCGGCGCTCGCGTAGGGCCGCCTCAAATTTTCGAACGGAGCCTGTCGGAGTCTCTGTTTGAGAAGTCAGAGGCGCCCACCCTCTATCGGGGGGAGCCGCCTGTATGCGTTCGGCAGATCAATCGTGAAGATGGAGCCCTTTCCGCGGCCGGGGCTTTCCGCTCGCAGTTCTCCACCGTGCGCTTCCACGACGGCTTTCGCAATAGCCAGTCCCAGGCCGAGCCCACCATGCTTGCGCGTAATATCCACCGAGCCCTGCTCGAATGGCTCGAAGATTGCCGCCATTACACAGGGATCGATCCCGTCGCCCGCGTCCGACACCGTCACCAGCAAATAATCTCCTTTGTTGCGCGATTCGACCCGGATCTCGCCTTTCTCCGGCGTAAATTTTGATGCATTCTTCAGCAGGTTCCAGAATGCCTGCTCCAGCCGCATCCGGTCGCCCTCGATCTGGTGCTTTTCCGCCTCCAGCGACACTTCAAGATTCTGCTGCCGGGCCTCGAAGTCCGGCCTGGAAACATCCACCGCGTTTCGGATGGTTTCGTGCACATCGAATTCCTCGTGCGCGATTTCCAGCTTGCCTCTCGTAATGCGCGTGACATCCAGCAGGTCATCGATAAGCTTCACCTCGATTTCCACGTTTCGCTGGATCATCGAAAGGCCCTCCCGAACGATTTCCGGCAGATCGCCGCGTAAGCCCAGCGTCCGGACCGCCATCAACACCGGCGTGAGCGGGGTCCGCAGCTCATGCGACAGCACGGCCAGAAAATGATCTTTCGCCCGCGACGCGGCTTCCGCCTGCTCCTTGGCCAGACGCAGACTTTGCTCGGCAGCTTTGCGCTGGCTGATGTTACGCCCGATTTTTGAGGCGCCGATGATGTTCCCTGCCGCATCCCGGATCGGGGAGATCGTGAGGGAAACCGGAATCTTCCGCCCGTCCTTCGTCATGCGCTCCGTTTCGGAATTCTCGAGGCGGGTGCCGCTGCGAATCTTCGCGAGAATCTCGATCTCCTGGTCTTGAAGTTCGTCGGGGATGATTCGCGTGATCGATTGGCCGATCATTTCTGCGGCGGAATAGCCAAATATCTGCTCGGCTCCCTCGTTCCAACTGGTAACTATGCCCTCGAGAGTTTTGCTCACAATCGCGTCGCCGGATGACTCGACAATGGCGGCGAGCATTGCCTGGGCAATCTCCGCTTTCTTGCGGGCCGTCACGTCCTGGATCAGCGCAACGAAACCGACTACCCTGTTGTCACGCATATCGGGCACGTAGACGCAATGCATCCAGTGCGGGCCTATCTGGTCGTAGCGGATCTCAACTTCGAATTCCATCCGCTCTCCGCGCAACGCCGCATCGACATAATCCCGGAAGCTGGAGTAGGCTTTCTCTCCGACCACTTCTGGGATGAGCTTGCCGTGCACATCCTGCGGACGTAGACCGAAACGCTTCGCGTAGGGAGCGTTGACGAAAAGGAAGCGACGGTCGGCACCGCAATGAACGATGAGTGCCGGCGCATGATCGGTCACGAACCGCAACTGCGTCTCACCTTCCTTGAGCCGTTCGTGCGCGCGGAGCTGCTCCTCCAGAAGATCGCGCACCTGATACTGGCGTCGCCGGGAACTCAGTGCCACCTGGACGGAACGCACAAGTGTAGCGGCACTGATCGGCCGTTCGAGGAGCGTCGCGACATGAGCTGCCTTCGCGGTCAGTTCCAGAAGTCGCTGGAGACGCGATTCGCCTCCGGTCGTAAGGATGATCATGGGCAGCTCCGACCACGGGGGCTGCGAACTCAGCGACTCGAGCAGCTTATCGATCTGCGGCAGCTCGAGCGCCTCCTCCGTGAGCAAAGCCGCGCCCACCCCCACGTCGATCTGCTGAACGCATTCCGCGGGTCCCTGGCAGATGAAAGTCGAGAATCCCTCGCGTTCCAGCAGCGAAGTCATCGCGGGTGCATCGTGCCCAATCGGAGCAACGATGAGCACCCTTTCCGATGGCAAGTCAGGCTCCATGAAGTCTTACCCCGAGTTTAGCATCTGCTCAGCTCCACCGAGAAAAATCGGCGCACCGCCCAGAAGCCTGCGGAATTCCCTCAACGGCTCGCCGATGCGAATCCCCGTCCCGCTTTCAATGCGAAACTCGCGAATGGTCTTCTCGTGATGACCGCTTCGCTTTTTCACAACCGCGACGGACTGCCGAACTTCGCCGGCGGATTCGAAATAGCGCAGATTCACCAGCATGTCGCAGAGATAACTTAGATCCACTGGCGATTCGAATGCTGCGGTTAAGCCGTGTTGCGCCATGACCATGATGGTCACGACCCCCTTGTGATTCAGGTAGGCAAAGAGTTCGTGCAACTGATTGATCAGATACTTCTCGCCAGGCATCGCGTTGAGGTAGCCATTGAGGCTGTCGATCACCACCACCCTGCAGCCGCCATCCACGGCCCGCTTCACATTCACCACAAACTCACCGGGCGACAATTCCGCAGGATCCACCTGCCGCGCCGTGATCGTTCCGCTCGCGATAAGCTCCCGCAGCGGCAGGCCGAGCGCGGTGGCCCGTGTGCTCATGATTTCCATCGTTTCATCAAAGGTAAAGATGAGCCCGCGTTCTCTGCGCTGCGCCATCTGCGTCACAAATTGCAGGGCGAGCGTGCTCTTGCCGGTTCCCGCCGGCCCCAGCAGCAACGTTGTGGTCCCCCGGTCGAGTCCGCCGCCGAAAAGAGCATCCAATTCCTCGATCCCGCTGGAAACCTTCTCACGCGGGAACTCTGCAATATACTCGGCGGCGATCAGGCGCGGGAAGACCTGAATCCCGCCGGTGTGGATGACGTAGTCGTGATAACCATCCCGAAACTTCACCCCCCGCATCTTCGTGACGCGCAGGCGGCGCCGCGCGGTGCCGAAATCGGGCGTCAGTTGCTCCATATCAATGACGCCGTGGGTGAGACTCAACACATGCGGATCGCGCGTCTCGCCCCTCCGGTCCATCTTGTCGTCCAGAAGCAGGACTGTGCTGCCAAGTTTCGCGAACTCCTGCTTTAAGGTCAGCAGCTGCCGTCGGTACCGCAAAGGCGATTCGGCGATCAATCGAAACTCCGACAGCGAATCGAAAACAATTCGGGCCGGTTTGATCCTCGCCGTTTCTTCAAGGACCAGCCGCGACAACTTATTCAACTCCATCTCGGAGGAATGAAATACCGTGGTTTGCTCTTCTGGCCGGATCATTGGCTCGATGGCGGACAATTCCAGCAACGGAATGTCTTCGATCGACCACCCGTGCGATTGCGCAACCTGCAGAAGCTCGGCTCTTGTTTCGGACAGCGTGACGTAGCAGACGACCTCGCCATTCTGCCGGCCCTCCATCAGGAACTGAAGTGCCAGCGTCGTCTTCCCTGAACCCGGATCGCCCTGGATAAGGAAAAAAGAGTTCCGGGTCAGCCCCCCGGCAAGGATGTCGTCGAGCCCCTCGATGCCGATGCGGCAACGGGAGGGATCAGGCGCTGCTTCGTGATGATTTTCCATGATCAACGGATTCCGGCAATATTCGGGATCGGCGAACCACGTGTCTAGACGTAAAATGCCATCAGTCGCCGGGCGCGCTTGGGCTCTACAGCACAAAAGACATTGTATGTCCCGTTGCGCTTATACTCGTAGTCAACGCGCTTGCATTGGCCCGGGACAATTGCCCGAGGGTGGCCTGACTTCGTCGACTAGTTGAATGGGCTCTATGAGGAACAGAAATCGTCTTCCCGTCCAGCGGCATGATTGCAAAACCGGTTGACACCTAAGAAAGCAAGCGGCGGCATCGTGGAGAAAGCGGGAAGTTCTGACCGGGAACCAAGCTCACGCGACTCTTCGTGCCTGATCAGGGACTTCCTGATTCTCAACTCAGAGTGATCCCTGCCTCCAGCGCTCTCTCCCCCAACGTTTAAGATTGCGTAACACTCCGGTGAGGAGCGTTGCGGCATCGAAACAAGAAATAAACAGGTTCAGAAACTCATGAAAATACCCAACTGCATTACAATCGCAGCATGCCTTACAATCGCGATCTCCGGAGGTTCGGTGCCCGCCGCGGCTACATCCGACCTCGTAGATGTTTCCGAAGGACGGAGTCAGGAATTGCGGGATGCCGCGGATAATAAGATCGGGACGATTCAGAAAGTACCTCGTGGATCCCCAAAATGGGGTTGTGCGCTTCGTGGTCGTGGAAGTCGACAAGGAATGGAGTTTTGATGATCCCGCAGTAGCAGTGCCGTGGTCGGCACTTGACGTGAAAACAGAGCAAGGAGACAAGCTCCGCGTTACTCTCAATGCTACCAAAGAGAAGCTCCAGCGGGCGCCGCGATACATGGAAGGAGACGCCAACCGGCTCTATTCGCAGGAAACAGCAGAGCCCATCTATGAATACTGGGACGTGCTTTGGCTTGATGTTTCTCAGACCCAGAGCTCGCAACCCGCTGCGGAGGGAAGCCCCACGCCACAGACTCCAGGTTCGTCGTCGTCCAGGCCGAGCGCTGCATCGCCTACGATGAGCCCCATGGCTAGTCCGGCATCGGCCGGAGGCGACGCCGACAGCGAGTCCAACTCCACGCCATCGATGAGCCCGACTCCTGCGACGGAAACGACTCCGTCGGAGATTCTCCCCCGCGAGTAACTCGCGCAATTTGAGCGCAGAGGCAGGCATCTCGCCGCTTGCCGCAGCGAGCGAGCTGGCTTGGATCGGTCCCGAGAGCTGTGCACAGTTCGATCCGAAAATGAAAACGCGGTATGAGGCGATGAAATACATCTCACTGTGGCTTTATGTTCGCGAGTGCTAAAGGAGGTGAAAACAACCATGTTATTCTGGGCATTGATATTTTTGATCGTAGCGATTATTGCCGGCATTCTGGGCCTTTCAGGAGTAGCCGGAGCGGCCAGCAATATCGCTTGGATATTGTTCGTACTGTTCTTGGTGCTGTTCCTTGTTTCGTTAGTAACGGGTCGACGAGGTCCGCGAGTTTAGATTTCTTTTGAGGGCTAACGACGAGGGGCTTCTTTTCGCCCCCGCAAAGGAACAGCGTAATAATTTAGGTTAGTGTCGATTGATTGAGTAACGGGCTTGGTGGCTTTCTACTCGTCTTTCCATCCCGCACAGCGCGGTGAGAAAGAGCGCGCAGGAGACAGCCGCGAATCCAATTCGGAGGATTGGATACAGGAGCACTAAAAGCAAAACCTCATGGAGAACGAAGAGAAGGCCCAGAATAAGCACGAATCTGGTGCTTACAGTGAAACGGGTGTGGCGGGGCCCCAATCCCGCCTGGACTACGGTGACGCAGTGAATCGCCGGCTGCTTGTGTTTGGTGCAGCAGCCACTCTTCTGGCAGTCCTCTTCGTCGTCCGTTGTTGGCATTGGGCGCGCCGCTAATTGGCTATGCACCTTGGTGGCTGCGAATTCTTAGGAACAATCCAGCGAGGCTCGTGAAACCTCTTTATTCGTTTGCAGCCGGCTTAAAAATGCTCTGGATCACCGTATCCGGCGAACTGGATTCTGCACTACGGCGGTGTGGAGCGGAGGGTGCGCAGGCAAAAAGGATGCGAACGCGTGGCAAGGTTCTCAGCGCGAATTCCGCATGCGCCGTTCGGCGAATCCCGCGAGAGTCAATGCCAGACACTACGATCTCCCTGATAGCCGACCCGTATCGGTACATTGGCCGCCGCTGTCGTCAGTATGGGACCGATTTGTTCGAAACGTTTGTTCCTTCGAAGAACGATTTGTATGACGGGCAGCGACGCTGCAGAGATCTTCT
The DNA here is from genome assembly GCA_963805815.1 of uncultured Verrucomicrobiae bacterium. Classification (GTDB taxonomy): domain Bacteria; phylum Verrucomicrobiota; class Verrucomicrobiia; order Chthoniobacterales; family Chthoniobacteraceae; genus CAWDWA01. Next base: position 160,346 of record CAWDWA010000026.1, on the reverse strand, counting down.
ATGATCGCGATCGTTTTACACGGGAGGGTGCCGCGCCGCCTTCAAATGGGCCGGTGTGCCTGTCGAGGAAAGTGAAGTCGATCAACAGCTAAGCGCCCTTTTCGATGCGGCCGGATCCATCGGGCCACGTTATCTGTGGGCAATTCTGGCGCGCCGCAGATGCGATCGATGGATCGAGCGTCTAGTCAAGCAGCATTCGGGCGGGCAATCGCGAATTTCCTGTAGACAGTCCCGCGCGCCGCATTGCCGAGCACCTCGACCTTGAAGGAACCTCCCTCGAACCGCGCGTCGCTGCGGTCGAAATTTTGAACGTTCTGCGACCAACTGTGGCGGTCGCTGTATACATTGTCTTTTGTGCCCACGCGTTGCACGCGCATCAAGTCATGCGGGAACGCCTCGCAAACGGCGACGAAGAGTTCCTTGATCTGTTTGTCGAGGAAGTTAGGCGATTCTATCCGTTCTTTCCAGCGGTGCTCGCGAAAGTGCGACGTAGCTACGAATGGCGCGGTTATCTATTTCCAGAAGGCCGCCGAGTCATGTTCGACCTTTATGGCACAAACCATGACGCGCGCAACTGGCGCAATCCAGACCGGTTTCATCCGGAGCGTTTTGCCGACAACGCGCCGACCCCATTTAATCTCGTCCCTCAGGGTGGCGATAGTCATCACCTTAACCACCGCTGCGCAGGCGAGTGGATCACAATAGATCTAATCAAGGATGCGGTCCGCTTCTTAACTCGCGAGGTTCGCTATGAGGTGCCCAGGCAGGACCTGAGGCAGGGCTTTTGGTTTTGATTCATAGTTTTGCGCGAAGGAGGGCAAGAGCGGAGGCTGGATCGGCGGCGAGACGTTCTTTTTTGGCCGGTAGCCAGTCGTCGCTATTCTCGCCCGAAAGCAGTCGCAGGTTCACGCTGCGAAGCAGGGCGAGGTTCATCAGGGCGTTGCCGTGATGCAGACGCGTGCTGTCTTCTCCGAGCGAGGCGTCGCGCCGCCAGTGATTGCGGTTTTCCACGCCCGCCCAGTGCGATCGACTCAAATTGATCCAGCCCTCCGCCGTACGCTCCCCCGGTTCCTGGCTGCTGAGGTAATAGCGATCTTCCACGCTGGCCTTCCCGCTCTTTTTTATCAGTACGCGTGCTGTGAATGCGTACCAGCGCCCGGCTGCTGCAGAAGCCGGTGGCCATCGGTGTGGTTTCGCAAAGGCTTACAGCGCGCTCTTCGATTCGTCCGTGCCCGCAAGTGGTCTGAACAAAAGGGGGGAGCAGTTCGTTGCACTGCGGGCGTATTGAAACAGTGTGGGCTGGTTGGCTTTGATGTGCAGAAAGTAGTCACCCCCTTTGTCTACGATAATTCGCGCCGTCTCTTTCTGGCAGTGCAGCGGATCGGTGGTGATGGTCCTGCCATCGAGCGAGGGCATGTCGGAGAGGAGTTTCTGCGCAACCTTCTGTTCACAGCGTTGCGTGTTTTCCTTCTGATCCATTACGGCCATCGCCACCGGCGAGCCGTCCTCGACATCGACCAGACTGACCATGCCGATGATGTCACGGATCATCTTGCCATCGAGGGCCAGCGCGCCCGGCAGACTGCCTGCCTGCTCGCAGAGCCAGTCGCTCAGAAGCGCGGCGAAAGGTTCGGGGTCCATGCGGGTAAGCACGTCGTAGAAGACGTCATAGCTGGGCACTTCGTAAAAGCGTCGCGTGCCCTTCCTGATCGGCAGCCGCAGTTCGGCGCGCTGATTGGGTTTAAGACGGTTGGCAAAGCGGGCAATTTCGGAGATCTGCCGCGCTCCGCACAAGAGCGCCATGGCGGTGATGGTCAGCACCGGGCCGATGCGGAAGCGGGTGTTTTTCGCCCTCGGATCTGGGGCCTGTCGCAACAACTCGAGCAGACTGCGGCGTTGCTTTTGATCGACGGGCAGCACCCCGTGGGCGGCAGCCACCATCGCGCCCGCGTGTTCGGGGGCCAGCGGCACCGCGCACGCCTTCTTCCGGGCGCCGGCTTCGAGCTCTTTGAGCCAGAGCCGCTTCGGGCGACCATTGGGAACAAAATAATCGGCCCGGTGCCGGCTGTTTCCATCGCTCATTCCCACCGGTTGCCATCCCCCGGCCTTGTAGCACGTGCCGGCGTAGGCTTCCGGATCGGTAAAACTTTCTGCCAGAAGCGGCCGATAGCCAAAGCGCTCCTGCCACTGTGCCGGCAGGGCCCGGCAGGCCGCGGCCAGCGCCTGGCTGGCCAGATTCGGTTCCCGGCCCTTATCGTGGGGCAGCAGATAGCGACGGTTCTGCACTACCAACTTGAGGCGTTCGGCTGCCAGAGCCGGGTTCCAGCCGATCCACTTCTCACGGTCCTTGAGCTTGAGGGCGGCCGGCCCCCAGACCAGAAGGGCGACCCATTGCTTGTCACGCACGACCACCTGGCGCAGGAAATCGCCCACAGAGGGCGCCCGTCCGAGGTAATGCTTCGCCGCCAGCAATTCGTCGAAGCGTTCCCGCTCCAACGCTGTAACGACCTCGACTTTCAGTGATTGATCGGCCCGTAAAAGGCCGCTCCCGGCTTCTAAATCATCGACAAGAGATTTCATCCCAAGCCCACCACAACCCAAAACCACCAAATTGTCTAGTCCCGATTTCCAATCCTCAGGTTCAACCAACTACAAAATCACTATCAAGAGCCCTGGGACCTGAGGATCGATTACTCGCGTCTACCAGCTCTGCCCCGTAGTCATATTCGACTTACCAATGTCACCCTCGTCGATTGAGGGCTTGCTATGAGGGATTTCCCGATCCGCGTTTCCATTTCTTTGAACTCAGATCCGATCCGGCTTTGCCCCTACCCGACGCGCATGCGCCTGCGGGCGGATCCCCGACCCATGCCGACGCGCATAGACCTGTGTGAACTCCGCACCAAGAAAGCTGATCAACGCCGAATAATAGATCCAGAAGAGCAGCACGACGAACGATCCCGCGGCTCCGAATGCGCTCGCAACCGCCGCCTGGCCGAGATAGAGGCCAATGAGGTATTTGCCTCCGGTGAAGAGTATCGCCGTCGCGGTCGCCCCGACCCACACGTCCTTCCATACCAGACGCACGTCGGGCAGGAACCGGTAGATCATCGCGAAGAGCATCGCGGCGACGAAGAAGGAGGTTACGATGTTCGCCGCCTGCCAAAGCCAGGGTACGCTTGGCATCCACTGCGTGAGGAAATCCTGCAATCCACTGATCACCGCGCTGAACACGAGCGACACGAGCAGCAGAAATCCGACGCCAAGCGCCAGCGCGAACGAGCGCGCGCGATCCAGGAGGAGCCTCATGACAACCCCGCGTTTTGGTTCACTCTCCACGTCCCACAGCTTGTTGAGCGCCGCCTGCAATTCGCCAAAGACAGCCGTCGCCCCGACCACGAGCGTCGCCACGCCGACCACAATCTTCCAGAGACCGGAGCCGAACCCTTGCGACGCGTCGATCACCTGCCGCACCGCCTTTGCGCCATCCGCCCCGACCATTCCCCGCACCTCAGCCTCGATCTTCGCTGCCGCCGTGTCGTGGCTAAAGAAGAACCCCGCCGCGCCGACGGCGATGAGCAGCACCGGCGCGAGCGAGAAGATTGTGTAGAAGGCCAGCGAAGCCGAGAGCCGGAATGTGTCGTCGTTCCACCACTCCCGGCATGTTATCTTCAGGAGATTCCAGGCTTCGCGAGTCGTTTGCTGATTCATCATCAATCTTTCGCGCGACGCGGGGGTTCCGCGCTTCGGACGCACGCATCGTCTATCGTGACCATGCTTAGCAGGAACAAGTAAGTCACCGTACGGACAAAGGCCCGCCCCGCAGTGCCCGCCTCCGCGAATCGTCCCAATACGAAGGTCGCGGGATCGACCACGTAAAACACCCCGATGCAGCACGCGCTCCAAAAAAGGGCCGCTCGCCCAAAGACCACTTCGCGATAGCCAGCCCTCTGAGTCGCGGGCGCGGTTGCACGCGATCGGGGGAGATGATTATAACCGTTTTCCTTTCGGTCCATTTTCCGTTCGGGCCTTATGTCAACGAACCCAGCGATCCCACATTCCGTAGCTCTCGAGCTTGGGGCCGCGTGGCAGTGCGAGCGCCGCGACTAGCAAACCGGCGAACGTCGCGTGGAGGAGCGCCATCCATGTCGCGCCGCCAAGGATCCACGGCAGCAGCGCAATCCCGACGCCGAGAACGACATTGAGATAGCGCCCGATGCGCACGACTTCGGCCATGCAGATCCCCGCCACGACGACCACCAGCGCGCCGCCGAGATGAAGGACGTCCGCCGCCGGTTTCTCGGTGCCGAAGACTGCCGGGGAAAACATTAGCCAAATGCCGAGAGCCGCCGACACGGCAAGCGTCCACGGCACGCTCATGCCCCACACCGCCGACTTGAGCACGCCCATCGGCTGCTGCGGCAGCTTAACCAGATCGACCGTGCGCTCGTCCTCGCCGCAGCCCTCGGGCGAGCCACCCTTCCAGAAAACGCGCCAGAGGTTCTCGCCGCGCTTCCTCGCTCGAACATGTGCTGGATCATCGCCATCACCTCATCGATCTCCACCGCGATCATGGGCAGCATGATTCCCGCCGCCAGCAGACACATCGTACACCAGTGGTCGACGATCACCGGCTGCGAGATGACTAGCAGAATGTGCGTGAGCCCCAGCGGCACCACGAGCACGCCGAAGAACGCGACCATCCATGGCATCGTCCGCCACCGCGACGCGGTGCCCATGTAGCCCATGAGGAACTCCAACGTGTAGGAGAACGCGCCTAGCCCGCCGTCCGAGATCGGCCACCCGTGCGACATGTCGGAGTTTTAGCACCCGTTGGCTTCCGTCGCCGAAGAACGGTTCCCAGACGCCGTCGAGATAGCCGAGATGGAACGCGCCGAGATAGCGGGACACCAGCCAGCCCGCGAAGCACGGCGGACAATCTATACGAGCCCGTGGAGGGACAGCATACGACGCATGGGGCGTTCAAGGTAGTGATCGAGCAGGCCGGGAAAGAACTTGTTGGCAACGATGGCCTGCACCGGGGGAATGCCGACGCTGAGCTCTCGTCGCGGATGCCGCGACGCCCACACGACCGCGCGTGTCGCGACCTTGGGCGAATAGATGGGCGGCACGGGCTGCGCCTTGCGCGAGAGCCGGCTACGCACCCAGCCGAATTGCGGGGTGTTTAGCGCAGGCATCTGCACCATCGTGACGCGCACTCGGCTCCCATCGTGGATCAGCTCGCAGCGGAGCGAGTCGCAGAATCCCTGGATCGCGTGCTTGGCCGCGCAATAGGCGCCCTGGAGCGGGATGCCTCGGTAGGCAAGTGCGCTGCCTACCTGCACGATCACGCCCTGGTCGCGCGGAAGCATCCGCTTTAAAGCCGACAGCGTCCCATGCACATAGCCAAGATATGTCACCTCGGTCACGCGTCGGAATTCCTCCGCCGTCATCTCCTTAATTGGCGAAAAGACGGAGGCCATCGCGTTGTTCACCCACACGTCGATGGGGCCGAAGCGTTCCTCCAACTGCGCCGCCGCTGCCTCGATCCTCTCCACGTCGGCTACGTCGCAAGGCAAAACCAAGCCTTCGCCACCGAGCCGTCCGACCTCCAATCGCGTTTCCTCGAGCGCCGACTCGCTGCGCGCGATCAATTCGATTGCGCAGCCCTCCCGCGCTAACGCGCGTGCGCCGTCGCGCGACCGACTCCGGCGGACGCGCCGGTGATGACAACCACTCTCCGGGATTCGATAGTATTGATCGGGAAAAAGAAGGCTGGACGTCCGGTCTGAAGTTGAGAAGAATGCGGACTGGGGTCCGGCCTCCTTGGTTTCGGAGCGGTGACCCGCTACGACTTTTTCTTTGGCAGATTCTTCCGCTTTGTTTTGGCGAGATCCTTCAACTGGCTCTTGCTCATCGACTCCGCCATTTCCTTGGATGCGCCCTTGAGGGAGGACTTCGGCTTGTCGCCACGCTTCGCCGCTAGTGCCGCCCCGGCAGCCATCTGCTGCTTCTTTGATTTTGCAGGCATGGCGACAACCTCAGGGAACGCGCCGACCGGTGACGAGCTGGAGGACCAGAACGATCAAGGCGATGACGAGCAGGATGTGGATGAGATTTCCCACGACGCCGAAGCCGAAGCCTAGCGCCCAGAGAACCAGCAGGACAATGAGGAGAGTCCAGAGCATGGAGGGTGGTGGATGACCGCGCTAGAGATCCCGGATCTCGGCGCGGAGTTGTTTCTTTGAGCGACCGGTCTTCTGCTGGAGACGACCCAGCATTTCGTCCTCCTTGCCCTCGGCGAAGGTGAGGTCGTCGTCGGTCAGTTCGGCGTACTTCTGTTTGAGTTTGCCCTTCGCCTCGTTCCAGTTCCCCTTCATTTCGAGTTTGTTCATAGTAGCTGTCCCTTTCGGTTTTCGTTTATTGCGGGGCTTGGCGCCGTTCCTTACGGTCCTCCCCGAGAAGTAATCGCGGCGATTCGGAATGCGCGTTTCGGGGGGCATGCTGATCGGAGGATAAGGAAAAGCCCTACAGGCAGGCGCGGGGCGCAGGGAGGTCCAGCAGATGATCGGAGGCGTCTCGGGGAAGCGCGGTGCTGGGGACCTCGAGGGTCCGAATCTCCAGGTCGTCGGTGGCGAACACGTAGTCGAGCGGCAGCAGCGGCCATCGGGAGGGGAATGTCGGGAAGTAGAACCGGCAGCCGTTTCGCAACGTCTCCACACGGTTCCCGGGCAGCAGGGGCGGTCCTAGAAGTTGGCTCATTGAGCGTTCCGCCGCCAGCGGACCGGCGCCTTTCGTACCGTGCGGCCAGCGAGACGAGAGGACGAAGGAATCCGTTTCCATACCCGGCTACGCTCCATCACGCGCGGGAAACCGCATTCCTTGCGAACCGGAATGTCTCGTGCGCTATTCTCGTTCAGACGCCAACACTCGCATGACGCTCAACTTGAAATCTGACCAGGCATCCTTCCACATCCAAGGGATCGGCGTGTCGCCTGGCGTGGCGACCGGGGAAGTGTTTCCGCTGGCGGTCGCGGACGAATGCGTCGCCGAGCGCAAGATCGGCGAGGAAGAGATCCCGCGCGAGTCGCTCCGTCTCCAGGAGGCGCTCCTCGCGACCCGCCGCCAGATCATGGAGATCCGCCGGCACGCCGAGGACTCCGTCGGCGAGACGGACGCGGACGTATTCGAGACGCATCTGATGCTCGTGGACGATCAGTCGTTCATCGACAAGGTGCTCAAGCGCCTCCACGGGAAACGGACGAATGTGGAGCCGGTCGTGCTGGCGGTGGCGGAGGAATATATGGAGGCGTTCTCCGGCATGGAGGACGAATACCTCAAGGAGCGCGGCGCCGATTTCCGCGATGTCGTGCGGCACATCCTGCAGAACCTCGCGGGGGGCGGACACGCGGGGCATTCGGCGATGGAGAAGCCTTGCATCGTCGTCGCGGAGGACCTCGCTCCATCGGAGACGGCCACGCTCGACAAGGACAAGGTTCTCGGTTTCGCCACCGATCTGGGCAGCCCCACGTCGCATACGGCCATCATGGCGCGCTCGCTCGGCATCCCGGCGGTCGTGGGTCTGCGCGACATTAGTTCGCGCGTGTCGCCGGGAGACACGCTGCTCATCGACGGGCGAAAGGGCCTCGTCATCGTGAATCCGGGACCGGAGGAACTCGCCCGCTCCAGGAAACTCGCGGACCTTCACGGGGAGATCCGCAGCCATTTGAACGGCTTGAAGGACGAGCCCGCCGAGACTGCGGACGGACACCGCCTTCATATCGCCGCGAACATCGAGTCCGTGGAAGACCTCCCGGCGGTACGCGAGTGCGGCGCGGAGGGGGTCGGGCTGTTCCGCACCGAATTTCTGTTCCTGTCGCGCCCGGACCCGCCCTCCGAGGAGGAACAGCGCGACGCCTACGAACAGGTCGCGCGGGAACTCGCGCCCGCCCCGGTGGTGATCCGCACCATCGACCTCGGGGGCGACAAGCTCTCGGCGCACTTTGATGCAGCGGCGGAACGCAATCCGTTCATGGGATGCCGCGGCATCCGGTTCTGCCTGTCAGAGGGCCGGGATCTTTTCCTCTGCCAGCTTCGGGCGATTCTGGGAGCGAACAGGCATGGAAACGTGAAAATTCTGCTGCCGATGGTCGGCATGGCGGAGGAAATTATCGAGGCGACCGAACTCCTCGACCAGGCCAAGGGCGAGCTGCGGGCGCGAGGCGAGCCGTTCGACGGGAACGTCGCCCTCGGCGCGATGATCGAAGTGCCCTCGGCCGCGCTGGCTGTGGATCTCCTTGCGCCCCACGTCTCGTTCGTCAGTATCGGGACCAACGATCTTGTGCAGTATGTCTTCGCCGCCGACCGCACGAACGAGCGCGTCGCGGGGTTGCAGGACCCGGCGCACCCGGCGGTGCTGCGGCTGTTGCGCTCCATCGTCGAGCAAGGCGACGCGGCCTCCATCGGCGTCTGCATCTGCGGGGAAATGGCGGCCAACTCGCTGCTGACCCCGCTTGTTCTCGGGCTCGGCGTGCGGGAGGTGAGTGTCGCGCCGAACGCCGTGCCCCTCGTCAAGAGCGTCGTCCGCGGGCTGTCGCTGCCGGCGGCGCAGGCTCTGGCCGGGGAGGCGCTGCGCGCCGGCTCGGGAAGCAACGTGCTCGATCTCTGCCGCGAATTCCTTCGCGATACGGCCCCGGAGATTCTAGAACTCGTCGGCTGAACCTTTTCCCGTGGTTATTCTGCGCAAGACTCTTTTTCGGTTCTTCGCCGCCGCGTATCTGGTGCTCTGCCCGATCGTGATCCTCTACACGCTCGGCTACCTGCACAGCGGCCTGATCTCGGTGCGCTCCGTCCCGCCCGGAGCGAGCGTCCTGATGGGCGGGCGGCCCATCGGCGCCACAACGCCCCTCGAGATCCCTAGGTTGCCCTCCGGCGACTACGAGCTGACGGTCGCGGCGGACGGCTACCGGCCATGGGAGCAAGTCGTGACCGTCCGGCGCGGGGAGGTGACGGCGCTCGAACATGTCCTCCTGCTGCCGGAGAAGCCCGGGATCGAGACGCTCGACGCCGCTTCCTACGACAGGCTTGTCCCGATCGAGGCGGTCCCGTTCTTCCTCCTGGCCCGCGGCGAAACTGTCGGGGCCTGGCGAATGTATGACCTGGAGGAGGAGAAGCTCCGTCCGCTCGTTCCTTCCGGATCGCCTTATGCAAACGCGCGGATATGGCGCGTGTTCGCCGTAGCGGGCAGCTCTCAGATCGTCCTCCGCGCGACCCGCGACGGGTCCGACCTTTATCTGCGCGTGGATCCCGCCGAGGATCCAACTCGGATCGACGACGTGACTCCCCACTTCGCCGAACCGCCGGAGGAAGTGCTCTGGGATCCGACGGAAGCGGACATCCTGTTCGCCTGGCGGGAAGGGTGGGTGCGCAAGATCGATCTCCGCGCTGGAGAGGACAATCCGGATTTCGCGTCCGGCTGGCAGGGAATGGGCGTCTTCGGCGGGCGAATCCACGGTCTCCTCGGCGACGGCCGGGTCAATGCGATGGACTTCGACAAATCCCAGGTCGAGAGCATCTCCGACGATCCCGAGACCGGGCGGCAGCTCTTCGGCGGGCGGGGCCGTTTCTCGATCTCGCCGCTGGACAAGGAGACGATCCTGTTTCTCGGCGAGGACGGACGGCTGTGCCAGAACGGCCTGCCCAATCTCCTCGTCGAAGACGGCGTGCGCGGCTTCGCGGTCTCCGGCGAAAACAGGCGCGCGCTCGTATGGACTCCGGAAAGGCTGGGAATTCTGGATGCCGCCACCGACGCGGGCAGCAAACAGGCCGGTCAGTTCGAGAAGGGCCGGCAGGTGTCGTGGATCTTCGAGGACGGCACGGACATCGAAGCTGCAGCGTTTGCGCACGGAGGCTCCCACGCGGTGATTCTCGACGACGGCGTAATCTCGATCATCGAGCTTTTTCCCGGCGTGCATCCCCGTCCCCGGACGGTGGCGCACGCGAAGAAAGGCGGCGGATTCCGGTTCTCGGCCGGGCGCGGGGTCGTCTATGCGCTGGACGGGGATCGGGGACGCCTCATTTCCGTGCGGGTCGCGCCGCCGGCCACATTCGGCGAGGTGCGCGACAAACCGTGAGAAAGACGCACCCGATGGAATTCGACTATTCACGGCAGGGACTCGACGGCAGGGACAGGAGGCTTCAACGCCTGTTCGAGATCGTGCCCGGAGCGACAAGCTGGAGCGTCATCGCGGGGCTGTCGGCGCTGTCCTATGTGCGGCCCGTGTGGGCACTGGTTCTTATTGTGGCCTTCGACACCTTCTGGCTACTCTATCTCGTCTATTCGCTCATCCTCCTCGTGATCTCCTTCCGCCGGCTGGCGGTCGGAAGTCGGACGGATTGGATGGCGCGGCTGCGCGCTTTGAACGGCACGTCGTCGGAGGCGATCCATCACGTCGTCATCCTCCCGTTGGAACGTGAGAGCCGCGCCACGATCGAGCGCGCCGTGGAGAGCCTGCTGCGGCAGACCTTTCCTCTGGACCGCACGATAGTCGTGCTAGCCGTGGAGGAAACTGCGCCCCGCAAGGTCAAGGAAGCCGCATGGGAACTGCACCGCGAACACTACGAGAGTTTCCTCGCGCTCAACGTCGCACCCCGCCACGCAAGCGACGGAGAGAGCGGGGGCTTCCGCGCCGCCAACGTCGGCTACGCCGCCAGAATGGCTGCGGAGCTGGTTCGCGGCAAGGGCATCGGGAGCGCCGACGTCATCGTGTCCTGCCTCGACACGCATTCCGTCCCCGCGCCGGACTACCTGGCATGCCTCGCCTGGAACTTCCTCCGCTGTCCCGAGCGGAACCGCGCCAGCTTCCAGCCCATCCCGGTCTATGACAGGAACATCTGGGAGGCCCCGGCGGTCGCGCGAGTGCTGGAGATCGGCTCCTCCTTCTTCCACATGGTCGAGGCGACGAATCCCGAGAGACTGCTCACATTCTCCAGCCACAGCATGAGCCTCGCGGCGCTGGAGGAAGTCGGCTACTGGCCTGCCGACATGATCTCCGACGACGCGTCGATCTTCTGGAAGAGCTATCTCCGCTTCGGGGGCGATTTTCAGTTAGTGCCGATGTGGAGCGCCCTGTCGCTCGACGTGCCGCACACCGGCTCGTTTCGGCGCGCGGTGAAGAGCGTCTATCGCGAGAAGCGCCGCCGGGCGTGGGGCATCGAGAATTTTCCTATCGTCATGCGGGGGTTCCTGGCGGCGAAGGAAATTCCGCTGCCGGCGCGGCTCAGGCACGGTTTCAACCTTCTGCATAACCACGTCGCGTGGGCGACCTGGGCATTCCTCGTGCTCGTCGCCGGATGGCTGCCGGGGATTTTCGCCGCGTGGCACTCCCGCGTGTCGATCGTAGCCTACAACGCCCCGCGCATCCAGACCGTTGTTCTCTGTTTCGTGCTCGCCGCGCTGGGGATCTGCCTCGCGCTCAGCCTCCTTCAACTCCCGCGCAAGGGTCCGGAGCGCCCTGCCGCGCGCAGGCTGACACACCTGGCGACGCATTTTCTCGAATGGTTGCTGCTGCCGCTCCTGGCCATCTTCCTGAACGCATTACCCGCTCTGGAGGTCCAGACGCGGATGATGTTCGGCAGGTATCCCCGCGAATGACTCCAAACGGGTGGACATCGAGGCGACGCAGATGGTGGACATCGAGCGCTCGACGCGAAGATCGTGCCCCTTGCATGCGAAACGCGGCTGGATGTGCCCGAATGCGAAAGCAGCCGATGTCGTGACGCGACGCCAATGGAAAACGTCGCAAGTTGAAATGCGGCAAAGTCCGCCAGATTTCTGAAACTTAGTTTGCGGGCAGGAGCATCCCGGCAGCCAACGCTCGCCATAACGACATCTTCCACCAGCGCCACGGTCGAGGAGCGGGACGTGCAACACGGTGCCCATGCAGGCGCATTCGAGATCGAGACCCTGGCGCACGACGATTGTCGCCGTATAGATAGATCGCGACCGGCTGCCAGCGCGCGAGGCAGCCGAGGCCGAGTCCCAGATCGACGAATGGATAGACGTAAGCGTAGGGCGAAACGGTTTCGAGAGCAGGTCATACATCTGGAATTCATCGGCAAAGCCTTCCATGGTGAAGAATTTGAACATGGAGAAAACGACGAGGAATTACGCCATGAAGTCGTGCATCCAGGGCATCCAATCCCACCCGCCCGCGTAGGCGTATTGCCTGGCCCAGGAGGAGAGCAAAGTGAGCGTGACAATCACCATGTGCGGGATGTAGTTGGTCCAGCTTGCGCCGCGCCCTTCTTTCCGGCTCCTGAAATCGGATTCCTTCTTTGAGCCAGATTCTTCGTCTTCTTTCTCTTCAACAAATTCCTTTGGGCCGCGCTGGAACGACCTCCGGCGCTGCAAAAGAGATGCGCGGTGCCCTGGTGCTCGACTCGGTGAGAGAAGTTTTCCTCCACATCCATTCCTCACACGGGATCGGTGGTTACAGTTTTCATATTGCAGGCCGTTTCACGCCGGGGAGCGCGGGCAGTCGTCTCACCGCTCCGCGTCTCGGCGCAATAAATTAATCCCCGCAAAAAGAAAGTGCGGCAGGCCTCCTCGCAGCGGTGGCAGACTTCTGCGCAGTTTTTGCAGTGCTCCATCTTCGAGGCACAATGTTGGTCGCACTCGGAGCCGCAACGCTGGCAGGCGGTCCGACACGCCTGGGCGAGCACGCGCAGAATTTGATCGTCGGTCTTCGTTTGGCGGCCCGCAATCGCGCGGTTGCCGAACAGATGTCGGCGCAATCGAGGTCGGTGCGGATGCAGGCGCGCGCGGCGACCACACCTTTTTTCACGCTCCAGTATCTCCCGGTGAGACTCCGAAGCCATTCACCTACCCAGAGTGCACGCCTGTCCCGTTGCGCCGCGCTATTGCGAGATGGCATCGGAACCCCCGGTTGGGGGATTTCCCGACGGCAGCTTCGGGACAGCACCCGACAGCCGGCGACCTACATGCTCCCGTTCTTGGTGATAATGAACGAACCATCTTATGATCCAAACCCGACCAGCCAGTCGCGGGAGCCGGTACCTAATCCTGAAGTTAGGGCTGCGGCACATAGCTCGCTGGAGGCTGAAGCCGGAGAGTCTGAGAGCGAAGTCCGACGCACTGCGGAGGAGTCAATCGAGAACGCCAAAGATGCGGCCAAAGTGGTGGGCGAGCGAGTGTCGAAGGGCGCCGAGATGGCAAAAGAAGCGGGGCGCGATCTGCTGCAGGCACAAAAAGATCGGGTGGCAACGCAAGTTCGCCACTATTCGGACGCAGCGCGCCAGGTTGCGGACAAGCTGGAAGAGGAGGACACCACTCACCTTTCGGACTTCCTTACGTCAGCGGCCGAGCGTCTCGATCAATTGGGTCGCAGGATTCAGGATCGTAGCCTCGGTGAACTGGTGGATGACGTGGAGGATATTGCACGGCGGCGTCCCGAAGTTTTCTTCGGCGGGATGTTTGTGGTGGGTTTGGCTGCGGCCCGTTTTCTGAAGGCCTCGAGACGAATCCGGCGGAGCGACGCATGGACGAGCCGCCGCTACAGCACGGAAGTCAATCGCCCGGGAAACGACAGCCCGCCGCTCTCGCCTCCGTCCCAGATTCCACCCTTTGCCGGGTCGCCCGCTAAAGCATTCCCATCGCCATCAGGGCCTTATGTTTCAGGCGGCACGGGAGCATCGACTGGAGGAAATATCTAACCTTATGGAAACACATTCGACCGGGGAAGCTCACCTGAACGTCCGCGACGATCGCTCCGAAAGTTTCGCGCAACTGCTCAAGGACCTTCGCGATGAGACCACGCTCCTAATGCGTCAGGAGATCGCGCTGGCGAAGACGGAGATGATGGAAAAGATCGTCCGAATTCTCCGCAATTTCGGGTATGTGATCGCCGGCGTAGTCGTCCTCTTCGTGGGTCTCATCTTCCTCCTCCAGTCCGCCACCGCCGGAGCCGCTCTCGGCCTGGTCGCGGCAGGACTCGAGCAGCAGGCGATTTGGCTGGCTCCTCTCATTATCGGATTAGTCGTGGCGATTGCGGGCGCCGTCGCCGCGAAGAAAGGGCTCGCAACTTTAAAACGCGAGTCGCTTGTGCCGGAAAAAACTGTCAGCTCACTTAAACAAGACAAACAATGGATCCAAAACAAAGTCAGTTAGAAAATGAAAAGCTGGAGAATGCCTCCAGCGATGAAATTCGCGGCGAGATCCGCGGCACCAGGCGCGAAATGGACGAGACGCTCGATGAGATCGGTCAACGGCTGCATCCGCGGCACTTGCTGGATGATTTGCTCGACGTTTTCCGTGGCTCCGGTCGCGGAAGCGAGGTCGGTCAGCGAGCGGCCCGCACGTCCAGGCGGCTCGGGCGTTCTATCGCCCGCGAAGTGAAAGTGCATCCGCTGCCAGCTCTCGTCGCAGGGACTGGAATCGTCTGGTGGATGATTGACGCATTCGCCGGTGACGAAGAAGAGTTCGAGCCATACGGATATCCTCCAGGCAGCCAGCCAGAGCAGCGTCCGAGTTATGGCACTGAGACAGGAACTGGGAGTGCCTATTCACCCGGCCACGGAGGTGAGTCGGGAATGGCTGGTGTTGCATCTCGGGCGGGCGACAAGGCCGGAGAGACATCGGCAGCCGGAACGAAGGTCTCTGAAGTCGCATCCGCGATCGGTGAGAAAATTTCCGATGCCGGTGAAGCCGCGAGTTCCGCAGCCCATGCCGGTTGGAAAAGCATTCGCGACCGCGGGAGCGCCGTCCGCCGATATTCCGAGCGCGAAGGGCGGGTCGTCAGCCGGAAGACGGGTGTTGCACGGGAGCGGCTCCGGGAGGCAAGCGATGAATATCCACTGGTCGTCGGCGGGGCGTGCCTGGCTGCGGGAGTTCTGGCGGGCCTGCTCCTGCCCCGGACCGCGCAGGAGGATGAGTGGGTCGGCGAGGCAGCGGACGAACTAAAGGATGAGGTGCGAACCCGGGGCGAAGAAGCTCTCCAACGGGGAAAGGCAGCCGTCGCCGAGACTGCAGCATCAGCGATGGATGAGGCGGAAAAGCGCGGTTTGAGTCCGGAAAACCTGGCGTCCAAAGCCGGACGCATCGTTTCCGAAGCTGTGGAGGCGGGCAAAGCATCCGCGGAAAAAGAAGGCATGACACCTTCCGATCTGCAGGAAGATGCCAGGGCAGTGGCCGAGCGAACAAAGGAAACCGCCCGGGAAAAGGCTCAAGAATCGACTGGAGCCGCGGGTCACTAACCCCGGCTTCTGCGCACCATCATCCACGCATAGCACGCAAGATGAAACGCCCGAGTTCCGCGCGCGGTCGCGAGGCCCGACAGCCCACCGAGATTCCTTCCCGTGGGTGGTGGGATATTGTGAAACGAGTGAAGGGTCAACTGACGGAGGATCACGTCCAGATCGTATCCGCCGGTGTGGCCTTTTACTTCTTCTTCTCTCTCTTCCCAGCCCTCGCAGCCACGGTCTCTGTCTATGGTCTGGTGATGGATCCGGCCCAGGTGCGGGAGCAATTCGATCAATTGGCAGCGATGCTGCCGGAGGACGTTCGCAGCATGATCGCAGAAATCGCCACCAATCTGACTGGCAACTCCAGCAGCGCGCTGGGATGGGGTGTCGCGCTGAGCATTCTACTGAGTCTTTGGAGCGCCAACAAAGGCACGCAAGCGCTCTTTAAAGGTCTCAATATCGCCTACGACGAGCAAGAGAGCCGCGGCTTCATCAAGCTCTACGCCGTCACCCTCTGCGTCACGCTCTGCGCCATCCTCACCGGTATCATCATGATGGCGCTGGTGGTCGGATTTCCCGCCTTCTCCGGAATGCTGGGATTGCCTCCGATGGCAAAGATGGTGGCGGATTGGGCGCGATGGCCGTTTATGGCCCTGCTGGTCGCCATCTTCCTGGCGCTAATATACCGTCTGGCACCCGATCGCGAGAAACCCAAGTGGCGTTGGGTGACTACGGGCTCAGTGGTGGCCACGACACTGTGGTTGGGCGGCTCCGCGCTCTTTTCTTACTACGTCGATCACTTTGGCAAATACGGAGACACCTACGGCGCATTTGCCGCAGTGATCATCCTTATGCTCTGGTTTTTGCTGACTTCCTTCATCATCCTGCTCGGCGCGGAGATCAACTCCGAGATGGAACACCAGACGGAAAAAGACACCACCACCGGCCCCTCCGAACCGATGGGCGAGCGGGGCGCCTATCACGCCGACCATGTGGCGGGAGACGAAGCTGTGAAGGGCCCGGTTGAATGTTGAGCCTCGCAGAACGCCTCGTGGTTCGTCATCTCCGGCTCTGTCTGCAAATTTTGAGCTTCTTCGTTGGCGCACTGCATCGAGCGCTCGGGGGGTTCGACGTTCATCAGAACAAGAAGTGAATGCCCGCCACAAACGAGGTCGAGCCTGAGTCGCCGCCGTTGGCTTCGATGATGTCGGACGTCTCGCCCAGCGCGCTCTCCCAGCTCACGCCGATGTAGGGTGCGAACTTGCGGGTGATCTCGTAACGCAGGCGCAGGCCGAGTTCGATGTTCGTGAAGCCCGAGCCAACGTCGTATTCCGGGGCGTCCTGCACCGCGATATCCGTCTCCACCCGGGGTTGGAGCACGAGCCGCTGGGTAAGTCGAATGTCGAACTCGACCTCCATATTGAAAGAGACGCGCGCCTCGTCGTCCACGTAAAGGTTGAATAGGGTGCGAGACATTCCATGCTGAGCGCCGCGAAGGTGCGTTCCGGCTTGGGTTCGAAGTCGATTCGCCCTCCCGCCCGCAGGTTCCAGCCTATCGTCCCGATTTTTTTCCGTGATTCAGCACCTTATAATTGAAAAGTGTCCACGAAGATCGTCGTTCCGGGAAAATGATCGACGTCTTTCGAAGTAAGAAATGCAGCAACTCCCGCAATTTCCTCCGGCGTCCCCACGCGCCTGAGCGGAATATTTGCCAGCAAAGCGTTTAACTGCTTCTTGTCTTCCATGACCTCCTCATCAATTTGAGTTCTGATGGCGCCGGGTGGCTGCCGGGGATTTTCGCCGCGTGGCACTCCCCCGTCTCGATCGTCGCCTACAACGCCCCGCGCATCCAGACCGTCGTTCTCTGTTTCGTGCTCGCCGCGCTGGGGATCTGCCTTGCGCTCAGCCTCCTTCAACTCCCGCGCAAGGGCCCGGAGCGCCCAGCCGCGCGCAGGCCGACACTCGTGGCAACGCATTTTCTCGAATGGCTGCTGCTACCGGTCCTAGCCATCTTCCTGAACGCATTGCCCACTCTGGAGGTCCAGACGCGGATGATGTTCGGCAGGTATCCCCGCGAACGGTAGGCGCGCGACTGTGAGGTGGCGTGTGAGCGTCCGTCCGAGGCGCGGCAACGCGGCTGCCGATGCTATCGGGTATGAATCGCGGGACGAAATGAATGTGGATCTTTGCAGGTCATGCCTTCCCGGAGGGATTTCTATGGCTAGTGCGGGGACCACAAGGACTCAAAGGACCAAAACTACAATCCCGCACCGGTGCGCGGTGTCCCCCCTTGGGTTCCATCCGTCGCTGGCTAGCGACCGCGTCAAGCGTCGCGTGAACCGCCCGGGGCGCTGTACTTGAGCGTGGAGGGATCGGCTCCAAGCGCGGCGAGACGACATTCGAAGAGGTCGGTGCCGTGCGTCCTCTTCGCGTTGCGCGCGGTAGATCGCGGCGAGACCGGGCTTCCCGGCGATTTCGTCGCTCTTGTCTAGCACCGGGCGCCCTTGTTCTCGAAGGCATGCGCCTTTTAGAGGTCTATTCCTCCTCGGTTGTCGTCGTAGTGGTTGTCGTCGTCCTCTCCTCCTCGACCACGGCGGCTGGCCTCGGCTTCTTTACGACGACTCTGGACACCGTCATTGCGTCGCCGGCACCCGAGTAGTAAACCGTCACCGGCAAGCCTCTCTTCACCATCTCGCGCGACACGACGTTGCCCGACTCGTCGACGAACGTCGTCTTCTCAGAGAGTCGGTAGCTTGCCGGGGAGGCGCTCTTCTCCGTGGTGACGGAGATCTTCTCGCCCTCTAGCGTGGAGACGGTACCGGCGGTCGTGGTCGTTTCCACGCTCGTCGTGGTAAGGGTCTCCTGGGCTTGGACGTCGAACACCGCGACCGCTGCGAACAGCGTCAGGACTCTCGCGATGCAACGGATGAACTGTTTGGCTTTCATACTGATTCTTTCTATGTTTTTTTTGTTTCTCTTATGATGGCTGGCGCTCGATGGTCCGAATGCCAGATGTTCTTCTGGCGGCAGAAATCCGCGTTGGAAATCGTTCCAACGGGTCGCAAGAGCGATGAAATCGATTTGAGCGCTAGTAGCTTTGCACAGTCGTCTGCCGTGTCACCGTGGCGGGTGTGGACGGCTGCACGAAGCGCGTGCGCTCGGTCGTGGTAGTCGTCGTCCGCTGGACAGTTGGGGGTTCGGGTTCGGCGCATCCGCCGAGACAAAGTGCGATCGCCGCGGCAATCGCCATCGTTGGTGTCGTTGGTGTTTTCATAGTTGTCCGAATTGCATTCAAAGAGGCATGCGACCGCCCGTCGCTCCGAACGTCTCGCCGGTGACATAGCTGGCTTCCGCACTCGCTAGGAAAACGAAGAGTGGTGCGAGTTCGCCTGGCTGCGCCGCGCGGCCGAACGCCGTGTTCTCGCCGAAATGCTCGACCTTCTCCCTGGGCATGGTCGCCGGAATAAGCGGGGTCCAGACTGGACCGGGGGCGACGGCGTTCACGCGTACGCCGCGCTCGATGGCGAGCCCCGCGAGACTCTTGGTGAAATTAACGATGGCGGCCTTCGTCGCGGCGTAGGCTAGCAAGTTTGGACTTGGATCGAACGATTGGATCGAGGCGGTATTGACGATCGAGCCGCCCTCCGGAAGCTGCGGCAGCAAAGCCTTGCACAGGTAGAACATGCCGAAGACGTTTACCTCGAATGTGCGCACGAATTCGTCGTCGGGAATGTCCTCGATCCGCTCGAACGTCCGCTGGTGCGCCGCATTGTTCACGAGGATATCCAGGCCACCGAGCCATTCGCGCGCCGACACCGCCAGCTCCCGGCAGTGGGCGGCGGCCGCGATGTCGCCGGGGAATAGCCTCGCTTTCCGTCCCGCGTCTTCGACAAGACGCGCGGTCTCTCTCGCGTCGTCTTCTTCTTCGAAATAGGCAATCGCAATGTCCGCTCCTTCGCGCGCGAACGCCAGCGCGACCGCGCGTCCGATGCCGCTGTCCGCTCCGGTGACGAGAGCGCGCTTCCCGGAAAGTCGGTCATGGCCGACATAGCTGTCCTCGCCGTGGTCCGCCTTCGGACGGAGGTCGGCGTCAGAGCCGGGCGCATCCTGCTCCTGGGGCGGATAGGGCGGCGTCGGGGCCGCATTTGCGAGATCGTCGATCTTCATGGGTGCATGCTTGTTGTAGAGATCATCGATTTGTCGCGGCTCTCTACGGCTGCGGCTCGGGCCTGACCGTAATATGAGGAATACCCCTATCTCGCGGGAGCGACCAGAGACGACAACCCTTCGGCGGTGACAACCACGGCTAGCGGGAGAGCCGGAACGAACGATCGACACCGATGCGATTCCTTGGTGGAAGCAATAGCCCCTTCCACCAAAATCGATGCTTCATACAATATTGCTAATCGTACTCATATTGCCGCTTCTCGGCGCCATTCCAGCCTGGCCATACAGCAGGGGGTGGGGCACTATCCTTCCGGCGGTCTTGGACTGCTCTGCGTCGTTGCCGTCCGCGGCACGCTGATCGCGCTCCCGTGCTGCGGGGAATGGGCTGGCTCGAGTAGCGGATTCTGGCCAGGAGTGACGGCGACTAGCCCCAACTGCCCAGAAGGGACCCAAGGGAGATCTCGCGTTCGGAGCGGCGTCTCCGTCCTTTCGGTCTCTTGAGTCCCTTTAATCCCTTGAAGGACCGCTTTCAACTCCCCTCGGAGCTTCCCCGATGGCTAGCTCAGGTGCGCTCCCGAGACTCACGATCCCCTGCAGCCGCGAACTCAATGCAGCAATCGCAAGAGCCGACTGCCACCAAAAACGTTAAACAAGCAAAACCAAAACAACGAAATGATACCCATGAAACTGACATCCCTCAAACTCGAAACCCTCGAGGATCTTTTCCGCAACCAACTGCGGGATCTCTACGACGCCGAGCAGCGCATCGCCAATGCCCTTCCCAAAATGGAGGAGGCCGCGCACGATCCCGAACTGAAATCCGCGTTCTCGCACCACTTGCAGGAGACCGAGAACCACGTGAAGAGGCTCGAGCAGGCGTTCTGGTACTTCGGCGAGGACCCCGAGACCGAGACGTGCGACGCCATCAAGGGTCTCATCTCGGAGGGCGAGGAGATCGTGAAGGCCAAGGGCAGCGACGAGGTCCGCGACGCCGGGCTCATCGCCGCCGCCCAGCGCGTGGAGCACTACGAGATGGCGGGCTACGGAACGCTCCGCACCCTGGCCCAGCGCATCTGGCGCAACGACATCGCCGACCTCCTCCAGCAGACGCTTGATGAGGAAGGCGCGGCAGACAAGAAGTTGACCTCTATCGCCGAGAGCGGTGTGAACACGGAAGCGGCGACCGCCTAGCAAAGCTTTTGCGGCCGGGGTCGCCTACCGCTCGCGGGACGGTTCCGGTCGCAAGTGGGCTCCAAGAACCCCGTGAGCATGAATCACCGCCGTGAAAAATTGGGCTACCGAATGAGAGATATCCCAGCCTTCAATGCCAAGATGATCGAGGAGTTCGCCAAAGGCGAGCACGCGAAGCAACGGACTTCGGCTTGATAGGCCCAATCGGGAATAGCTTAGCTCGTTTGCGTATTTTATATTAGCAGCTTCGCGCGTGACGCGCAACGTAGTGGGATTACACGGAATAGGCGATGGGTTCGACAATCGCGCCAAGCGCGGATGGGCTGCGCGACGCGAAATCCTAGTGACGATGAGAAACCTTTCACAGCGCCCGGAGGGCGAAATCTAGACGCCATGGCCATGCGAGCGATTTGGAAGGGCGCGATCAGTTTCGGGCTGGTGAACATCCCGATCTCGCTTTACTCCGCGAC
This sequence comes from uncultured Verrucomicrobiae bacterium, assembly GCA_963805815.1. Lineage (GTDB taxonomy): Bacteria > Verrucomicrobiota > Verrucomicrobiia > Chthoniobacterales > Chthoniobacteraceae > CAWDWA01. The sequence goes on along the minus strand of CAWDWA010000026.1, from coordinate 139,257 downwards.
GCGCACGGAGGATCTGAAGTTCCGCCTCCTCCGCGAGGGCGACCTGAGCCCGGTGAACTACAAGCGCGTCGCCGGGGCGGACGGCAAGGAAGTGCCGTGGGAGAAGATCGTGAAGGGCTACGAATACGAGAAGGGGAAGTTCGTGGTGCTGAAGGAGGAGGACTTCAAGCGGGTGGACATCGAGGCAACGCAGACGGTCGATATCGAGCGCTTCGTGAATCTCGAGGAAGTGAACCCAATCTTCTTCAACAAGCCCTATTACATGGAGCCGCTCAAGGGGCGGGGACAAAGCGTATGTCCTGCTCCGCGAGGCGCTGCGGGACAGCGGCAGAATCGCCATCGCGAAGGTCGTCATCAAGACCCGGCAGCATCTTGCCGCCGTGAAGCCGCAGGGCGACGGGCTCATGCTCGAACTCATGCACTTCGCGACGGAGTTGCGCGACGCGGAGGAGTTCAAGCTCCCCGGGAAGGTGGCGGTGGGAAAGAAAGAGATGCAAATGGCCAAGGCACTCATCGACTCGATGTCGGACGAGTGGAGGCCGGAGGATTACGAAGACGACTATCGCGTCGCGCTGGAGAAGGTGATCGAGGAGAAGATCGAATCCGCGAGATGTAGAGGATGAGCCGCAAAAACAGCAATAGAGAATTCCGAATCACGGAGAAGCACCCGGATAAGACCAACCAGTGCCCCAGCAAGCCACTGTGCTTCAGCCGGTTAAAAATGGAGCCGGCGGGGGGATTCGAACCCCCGACCTACTGATTACGAATCAGTTGCTCTACCCCTGAGCTACGCCGGCATTTACTCTGGAAATCGGCCTCTTTAGAGGGCTTCCGCTCGGCCATTGTATCCCCAATTTAAATCCCCATCAAAAAAATGGATGCAAACTGGCGAGAACAATGTGGAATCCGATTTCGGAGCGGAGGCCGATACGTCGCGCATTCCGGCTTCCAAGGCAAGCCGATTTGCGGTGTTTGCGCCTGAGCCGGTGTTTCAGCCGCCGACTTCACAAAAAATTCGCTGCCGAGTCTGGATTGCGAATTTGCGGGCAAACAAGTTTGGGCATTCGGTTCCTGCCAAGGGATGTCGGATGTCGGCAAACGTCCTCTCCAAGCTGGCCGACTTCCGTTTCCGGGGCTATTATTGGTTATGTTTTCAACCGATCGTGAATACCGTGACTTTCAACGCCGGGTCGATCGGCTTTGCTTGATGATTCTTTCAACCGATTGCCCCGCGGAAGAAGTGGAACGGCAGCGATTGAACCTTCGTGTGCAGGCGTTCGATGCAATTCCGGACAGGATCGATCTCTACGACATGGTGTACGAAAGCCGATTCACCAGGCTGTGGGAGCAGTTTCGCCAGTGACTGGAAGGCCATTGAACGAACCAGGAGGAAAACATGGCGAGTAATGGAAGAGGTACCTGGTAACGGCCGCGCGTTTTCAGCCGGCGCGTGCGCTTCATCGTTCGGGGGGTGTGGATATTGCCGACTCTCACGGACTGTCGGCGGCGCCTTATTCATTCCGGCAGACTTTTTGGGCGAGGCGGTGCGCTGCAATCCAAAAGGACTACGTATGTTTGTTCGATCTTCCAAACTGCCGACTGGAAAATGCTGCCGCGGAGTCGGTGCTCGCGTCCTGGCGCCTGAAGGCTTGACAAGATCGGCTCAAAACGCCCGACTTCACTTGGAGTTTGACCAAATGAATCGGACGACATCCCTTCCTCCCCGAGAAATCCCTTCAACCCCCGCGGTCCGTCGCCGGGCCAGAAAGAAGCAATTTCCGGTCAACGACGTACTGAGGGCCGACACGATGCGTATGCTGACCAACGTAGTGAAGGACGCGAAAATCCCGAGGCAATGGTGTGAGTGAGCCCCAGGTCCAAAGGGAGTTTTCGCGCGAAGCCGTTCGCGAGGTTGATCGTCGATCGATCGAAACGTTCGGCATCCCCGGCATCGTGTTGATGGAGAATGCCGCACGCGGTCTGGCACTGCATGCGTTGCAGATGCTCGGCCGTTCCACGTCGGGATCGGTGCTCATTCTGTGCGGAGGCGGGAACAATGGTGGTGACGGGTTCGCCGCGGCGCGTCACTTGCACAACCAGAGCGTCGAATGCACGCTCGTGCTGTTACGACCCACCGATAGTTACCGGGGCGACGCAGCGACGAATCTCAAAATTTGCCAGGCCATGCGTCTGCCGATCGTAGAGGCGCTGGAGGATCCCGTAGCGGTGTTGGCTGGTTTGGGTGAGCACGCGCTGATCATGGACGGGTTGTTGGGAACGGGACTGGATCGCGAAGTGGGGGCGCCGTTCGATGCGGTGATTGAATACGTTAACCAGCAGGTCGCACCGGTATTGGCGATCGACATTCCCTCCGGCCTGGATTGCGACACCGGTCAGCCGCGCGGCACGGCGATTGAGGCCGATGCCACGGTGACGTTCGTCGGTCTCAAAAAGGGGTTTCGAGCGCCCGGCGCCGACGCTTACACCGGTCGTGTAATCGTAGCCGACATCGGTGCGCCTCGTGAATTGGTGGAATCGCTGAGCGTCTTTCCTTGATTTTTTCAGAGGACGTGAGGGCAACCGCTATCATGAGCGTGTGAACGAGCCGGCCTCCGCTTCATCCAAAGACTCGCCGAAAACGCTGTCCGCCTTCCGCGCTCGCCGACGCCGCTTCCCGCGTGCCGGGTAGGGCATCGTGGTAATGATGCTCTATGAACCGCGAGACGAACATGCCGGGGGTGCGGTATTCGCGGGGGCCCTGCTGAATGACCGACGTCCAGTCCCGTGCAGATCGAAGAAATTGCAGAGTTCCTTTTAGCTTATGGGCAGCTGCAGGGTAACCGAGCGGCCAACGCCGCCAGATGCCATGGCTCGCCGTTGCCTACTCTCCACGAATAGCGAGCTAATGAAACGCTCTAACCGTGCAGAATATCATTGCGAATATCCAAAATACAACGAACGTCCCCGGCGCATAACGGGAAAACGCCAGACTTCGGAAATGATCCTTGTCCTTGTTGGGACTTTGTATAATCCCCGGAATCATATCTCTATCACTGGCCAGGTCTCTGAGTGTCTCACTGCGATGCAGAAGTTCCCGCTGTTTTACAAGCCACATGTTCAGACTGCGGTGTGCGGCATTGATAGGCTCTGCAAGCAACAATGCCAGGAGAATGCCGAGCGCCCCGATCAAATATTCCGCTAACAAAACGGTTCGGAACTCGGCTGCGGTGTTGAGAATTGCGAAAGGCACAACGAGGAAGGACTGACAAAAAACCAGCATTGTCGAGCGCATACCGATGAGGTTGAACTCATGTTTAAATTCGTCCCGGTAGTAATTCAATTTTTCGAAATCGGATATCGATTCCGCGTGGCTTCGAGAAGGGTCGGTTGCGTTTGACTGTTGCGTGTTCAAAGTCAATTCCTCCGAGAAACAATTGAGGTAAGAAGAGAAGCGCTGTCCAGATTTCTTTAACAACCTTTGGCGTGATTTGGTCCCACAGTGTGGTGTTGCGAGAGCATTGAGTGGGAGAATCTCGTTGAGGCCGGCGAAGGCGCATTTTCCCCGTGGCCGAGGGGGCTAATTCTTTTTGAGCAGTGCGGCGACGTTTTGGGACAACAGAAACGCTTGTCCGGGGCGCCATGAGACCGGGCGGCATGGGAAGAATGAAGTGGGGTAGGGGAGCATCGGGTTGTGTTTCGAGGAAGCCGATGGCGTTAAACGTGGTTTTCAGGTGGATGCAGAGGTCCCAAGGTGGAGCCGCCTATGGTGCATGGGAAAATGTTTTCGCCGGGCAGAGCGCAATTTCCTTGGCGAAAAAGATGAGTGAAGAGGCGGTCTCTATTCTTCCAGGCCGCCATAGAGATTGAAACCTTCAACGCCAAGCTCTTGTAGAATGGCAGAAAGTCGCGCGTCCAATGGATGGCCGCTGAAGAGCACCTTTCCTGTCATATCTAGAAGAACGGAGTGCGGAAGACCTTTGATATTAAGCGCTTCAAACAATGGTTGATCTTTCGTTTCTGCGTACACTGGCAATTTCGCATTATGCTGGTCCATTATATTCTTGGCATTTTCAAGCTGCCCTCCGGGTCCTCCGTTCCAGGCTTGATTCTCGATAGCAGCAACAGCAACCCCTTGCGAAGAAAGGTGTTCCGCACGGTAGTTCAATGTTGGCAGTAATGCGATAGAAGGCTTGCACCATGTCGCCCAAAATTGTATGTATAAAGCATCTCTGGTCCCCATTATTTCTCGTAGAGTAACCATGCCATCAAAAGATTCTACTTGAGTATCGAGGTCGATCCTGGTTGCCGCCGGGTTCGTTTCAAGGTCAGCGGCCGGGTTAACTTCATAATCCAATTCTCCTACGACCAACGCGTAATGAGCTCCATCTGGAGTCGAGTCGGCCATTCCGACCAGGATCTCCAGCAACGAATCCCTTGGGGCAACGTAAATCAACTGGGTTAATCGCCCGTTTTTCGCATCAGCATAACGCAGGTCTCCTGTAGCACGGTTGTAAATACCAAGATCAAGAGAAAACGCATCGGCGCAGCCACCCAATAAAAAAAAGTACAGCTTGCCCTTCTTTACTTGCAGGCGAATACGCTGGCCCGCGAGATCTGATGTTCCTCCCTTGGGCAAGAAATTCACCTTACGGCGTGAATTTTTTAGGTTGAGTTTGCGCAGCGCGTTCAGTATGGGCTGCAGTTCCTTCTCTGCTGACGCTGTCGTCGACCGCAGGTTATGGGGAAATGAAAAAAATGCGACAATCCCAAGAATCAAAAAATGAAGAAGTGCTTTTTGTTTGCTCATTTAATCTAATCCTCGCGCGCTCAGCATTGTAAAGGTTCTACGAACCTGAGGTTGGCTTCACAACGAAAAATTTGGGTTGGCCTTGACGTGGTCAGATCGATGCTGAACTTTTTAGGAAACAGGATGCCCACCAAGCCCGATTCAAGCTCCTCGGAAATCGCTTAAGAGCCCTTTGCTAAACGTTTCGGAGAGTACCCTGTTGCCAAGACTCCACGTGCCTCCCAACGATCGACCGCGCCAATTCCGTGGATTCCGCCCTAACCCCCTTGCATCGCCACGCCTGTACTATCTTCCTGGCAATGCTGCTGGTCACGCTCTGGTTCGGCTTGAACCCTAGGAGCTATTTATTTCGAAATCAGATCGATTGGACACGGGAACCGGAAGGGCTCACTTTCGCCGATTCCGGCATCGCGTATACGGGGCCGGTGCCTTCGGAGTATTTCCTATCCGATACCGACGACGTTTCGTTCACCGTGGATTTGGGCCTGGTTCTCGCCAAAGTACCTCCCGATGGCTTCGCTGTTCTCCTCCAGTTGGCGAGTGAGGATACCACCACCCAATTCTTGTTCGGCCAATGGCGCCATGAACTCGTGGTTATGACCGGCGACGATTATAGCTTCAGGAAACGGCTGCCCCGAATCACCCTTAAAATGGAGACCTCTGACGAACCGGTCCATCGTCTGATCCTGGCAGCCGGTCCGGACGGAACCGTGGTCTACCACAACGGCCGCCTGGTCCAGTTCCACCCCCAGTTGAAATGCCGGGTGTTTGAAACGGGTGCCAATGCTTGGTGGGTTCTGGGCAATTCCCTCCGAGGCTCGCACCCCTGGAAAGGCACGTTGAAATGGGTTGCCGTTAGTCGCGGAATACTTGGCGCTGAAAAGGTCCGCAAAAGGGATCGGGAATACCGGGAAAATGGATTTTACCCTCTTCCCTCAGATCAGTACGGGGAAAACGTGTTGGCTTTCAGTTTTTCCAGCGATGCAGCAAGCTCAATTGTCGACCGATCCGGGAGCGGGTTCAAGCTCACCATCCCGGAGCATCGAACCTATATGATACCGGACTTCTTTCGGGATTCGTTCGATAATTTCGAATGGTCGGCGGGATTTGCCTCGGATCTGTTCTGGAACCTGTTTGGAATTGTGCCGGTAGGATTTACGTTGGCATTGATGCTCGACCGGGGCGGTCACGGTCTTGGACTTGGGCGCTGGATGACTCTGGTCCTGGCTGGCAGTACGTTGAGCCTGATTATCGAGTTCACGCAGGCTTGGATCCCCTCCCGAAGCAGCAGCTCCTTGGACTGGATCTTGAATAGCGTGGGAATCGCTCTGGCAGGAGGATTATATCTGTTCTGTCTGCGAATCCTGAGAAGAGTATCTCGAATCTCAAAGGACAAACGGGGTGAAGGGAATCTCGGGTGGGTGATCGACGGACACGGATAGCGAATACAGCCTGAGCCTTACTGGGGACGTATCTAGGAAGTGCGCCTTGTAAGGAACTTATTTTGGTGGTCGCGCGTGAAAACCATGAAGTTTCTGCCGGTCCGCCGGCCGCGAGCGCCAGCGAACCGGTCGAAACCCTCAAGATTCGTTCCGGCGAGGTTCGGAATAGAACTGGTTGTTGAGGAAGCCCGCCGTGGAGTTCGAAATAGAGTTCAACCATTAGGGCATGGGTCAGGAAAATAATCGGTACTGCAGCAGAAGGCTTGTGAGTGTCGGCATTTATGGCGATCAAGATGCGAATCAAGAATGGTGGGGGGAATCTAGCCCGACCTCGCGGTGCGACGTGAAAAGCGGCGATCCTCGAGCAGGCAGAGGCGAAAGCTCGGCGAATGATAGCGCGTTGGTTTAGAGACTGTCCAAAACGTAGGGAGCGACTCCTGCTTATTTTTTGGACAGTCTCTTAGAGAAGGGGTTGGAACAAAAGGATCCAGGAGCTAGACTATCGGAGGGTATCGTGAGTGCATGAGGGGCGCTCACACGGTATCCATATCATTTTCTTGACTATCCGCACGCCCCTTAACCCAACCGTTGATCGGCGGATTCATGCATCCTGGTGCGACCGGATGGTCACGGTTGCCCCCAGGACGATAAGAACCGAGGCCAAGTAGAAATTCCATCTCGGAATCTCGGAAAAGACGAAAAAGGCCATCAGCCCGGCGAAGATAAACTGTGCGAGGTTGCACACGCTGACAAACTGGGCTCTTCACAGAAAACTGTGGGTGAAATGGCGAGTCGTGGCTGCAACAGGGGCGTCTAGCGTGCGTGCGGCGTGTGGCTTCAACTCCCGGCTTACTCACAATTTTCCGATCCCTCCCGTCCGTCTGCTCCGACGTGATGGATCCGCCGAGGCGGACATTCTCGCAGCCGGTCGGGAGGGGAAAATTGTGAATAAGCCTACTCGCCGCGTGTCGTTCGGAGTCCTCCCTGCGCAAGCGTGGAGAAAGGGGGGCTGGCCAATCCGCGCGGATCGTGTCAACCAGCCCCCCGATGTGCAATCTGACAGTCAAGACTCTACTCAGGCGGCTCGCGCCGCTCAAGGGATTCCGGTACGCGGAGGTGCGCTTCGGCGCGATGTGCGGGGACGTGCTCGAGGCGGTGGTCGTACCCCGCAAGGGATGTCGGCCCCGGTGCCCGAAGTGCGGCAGGGCGGGGCCGACCTACGACCACCAGCCCGAGCGGGTGTTGCGCTTCGTGCCGCTGTGGGCGATGCCCTTCCTCCTGCTCTACCGGCCGCGGCGGGTGGACTGTCCGCGGTGCGGCATCCACACCGAGGCCGTTCCGTGGGCCACCGGCAAGCTGCGGATCTGCGACGCGATGCGCCTCTTCCTCGCGACATGGGCGCGCCGACTTTCGTGGCGGGAGACGGCGGAGGTCTTCGCGGTGTCGTGGGCGGACGTGTACGGGGCGGTGAAGTGGGTGGTGGACCACGGCCTGCGCCACCGCTGCCTGGAGGGAGTGCGCGCGCTGGGCGTCGACGAGATCCACGTGGGCAGGAAGGAGGGGTTCTGGACAGTCGTCTACCAGATCGACGAGGGCTGCCGACGGCTGCTGTGGGTGGGGCGGGACCGGACCATCGGGACGATGGAGGACTGCTTCACCCACTTCGGGCTGGCGTTCTGCGAGCGCATCCGCTTCGTGTGCTCGGACATGTGGCGGCCGTACATCGACGTGGCGGCGGAGTGCCTGCCCAACGCGCTGCACATCCTCGACCGCTTCCACATCGTCAAGAAGATGAACGAGGCGATCGACGAGATCCGGCGCGGGGAGAGCCGCGCACTGGCGGAGGCGGGTCTCGCGCCGCTGCTCAAGCGGATGCGGTGGGCGTTCCTCAAGCGACGCCGGAACTGGACGCGCGGGCAGCGCTCGAGGATGCGGGCGCTCGAGGGAAGCACGCTGCGGACGATGCGCGCCTTTCTGATGGTGGAGGGCTTCCAGCACTTCTGGACCTACGTGTCGCCGTGCTGGGCGGGGAAGTTCCTCGACGCCTGGTGCCGGCGTGCGATGCGCAGCAGGCTCGAACCACTCAAGAAAGTCGCCCGCAGCCTGCGCGCTCATCGCCCACTTCTCATGAACTACTTCACGGCGAGGAAGGCGTATTCGAGCGGCGTGGTCGAGGGCCTCAACAACAAGGTCAAACTGACCGTGAAACGGGCCTATGGATTCCGCACTGCCGGAGCCCGCGAAGTCGCTCTCTATCACACACTTGGGAAACTACCCGAACCGCAGTTTACCCACAGTTTCTTTTAAGCAGGCTGTGTTTTAGCGAATAGTTCAGAATTGAATGGCCGCAAATGGTTGGGATTATCGCTAACCCCGCCAGGTAAAGATACTCTTTTGACGGGAAGACTTGCAGGAGCGGGGTGACGGCGGCCGCGGCGGCAAAACACATCATGCCGCCCATGAAATATAGCGGTACCACATACGTCCAGATGGACGGAAAATTCCGGTTCCTCCGCGCCAGCGACAGGTAGACAGCGAAAAGAAGCATCGAAAGGAAGCATGTCATGTCGCCCGAGACATGCTCCGCGCTGAAGGTGACGTCCCCCACGGTCAGGACCAGCAGACCCGCGATGGCGATCATCGTGCCTGCCACCTCGCCGCGGCTCACCACCTCGTGGGTGACAAAGAACATGAGGAACGGCATCACCACCGGAACGAAGTTCACGATCAACGTGGCGTTGGCGGCATTGGTGAGGCGGGCGCCCACCGTCCAGCTTGCAAAGTGAGTTGCAAGCATGAAGGCTGGCAGCGCCGCCCGGCGAATATGCGTCAGCCCGTAGCGGTCGCGATACCGCCGGACGTCGCGCAAGAAGAGAGGCAGTAGGATGAGGGAGGCCAGGACCTGCCGATACCCGGAAAGGAGCAGCGGATGCACGGTGCTCAACTTGATAAAGATAACGGCAGTGGAACAGGCGAAGACGCCAAACAGAAGCCATGCAATGCGAACCGACATGCGCGCATTATTCTCCGGGTGCGGAGGAGGCGGCAATGTTTCTCAACTCTGCCGCGTTTTCGGATACACCCGCTTGCGAAAGGACCCGCGCCGCAGTCTCCAGAAGTTCGCCCCCCGCATGATGAGTCACGAGGCTCATGCGAGCTGCACGCAGTTCCACGTGCCGACACTGGCTGTCTAGATAGTTATTCGCGCAAGCATGGCAATATGGGGAGTAGCCGGAAGACCGTGCCCGGCTTCAAGTGCCCTCTTCCAGTAGTGGATTTGTGGAATCCCACATTCTTGTAGGACTTCGGGCAAATCGAGGGGGGACGGGCTACATCTTTGTAGGACCTCGTTGCGCGAATTCAGGACGCTGTCGTAATATACCTAAATTGATTCCGGTAATTACAATTACGGTGGCAAATGCATTCGCCATACTAATAAACGCCGAATCTCGACAAGATTTATGAACACATCTATCCGCAACAATGCATCTTCAGCAGGTGCATGCAGTGAATGGAAAGAGCACCGAAGATAAGACTGAAATCCTCGTGGAGATGGAAATGCTCGATGTGCTCGGACGGTCGGGGGACGTTGTCGATGTGAGGTCTACGGGGATCCGGATTTCCGAGGCGCTCGGACTATCCATAGGGACGACGCGTGGGCGCGGATCATGGGCTTGGATGTCTCCGCAAATGCAGCTTGGCAGTACCGAAGGTCGGGATGCCGCGCCGGGGCCTCATCGGTGCAATTATCGCCTCATTGCTCATGCTTTGGAGCTTCAAAGTTTCCGCTCTTTCAGAGGAAGTGGTCACGGTGGCCGCGGCGGCAAATCTTTCTCCGATTCTTCCAGGCCTGGAAAGTGCGTTTTCGGAAAAGGATCCGGCGACTCTGCGTTTTGTCGTGGGTTCCTCGGGCAAATTGACGACTCAGATCATGCAGGGCGCCCCGTTTGACGTCTTCCTTTCCGCCGACGAATCCTACGCATGGCGGCTTCAGGCGAAAGGGTTCTGCGTCGCCGGGCCGCGCGTGTATGCGCGGGGTGTCCTTGTCCTCGTGTTTAGAAAGGACCTGGCATCTGCGGAGTCTTCTGCGGGTGTGGACTGGTCAAGGATTGAACGGCTCGCCGTCGCCGATCCAACTCTGGCGCCCTACGGCCGGGCGGCCATCGAACACCTCGAGCACACGACAGGCGCGACGAAGTTCTCCGGAAAACGTGTCGTGGGACAGAGCATCGGTCAGACAGCGCAGTTTCTTCTGTCGGGTTCTGTGGATGCCGGGTTTCTTGCCTTGTCTCAGGTTAAGGCATTTTCAGATCAGAAATGGAATTGGGCGATTGTTCCTGAGAATGGGTATACGGAAATCCGTCAGGCGGCGGTTTTGTTGAAGAGAAAATGGAAGGGGACTTCTGCGCCGGCTGCGGCTTTCTTTGATTTTCTCTTTTCGCCCGAAGCAGTTGCGATCTTCCGTAAAGCCGGTTACCGATCGCCTGAGGCCAGTAACGATGCCACCGATTCTTCTTAGTTTGCAGTTGGCGTTTATATCGACGGCGCTGCTGTTGGTCGCCGGCGTCCCGCTGGGTTACTGGCTGGCGCATACGCGGTCGCGCACTCGTGGGATCGTCGATTTTTTCATCTGCCTGCCTTTGGTGCTGCCACCGACCGTGCTTGGTCTTTACCTGCTTCTGGCATTCAGTCTCGAGGGGTGGATTGGCAAGGTCTGGTTGGCGCTATTTGGCGACAGTCTGGCATTCACCTTTCCCGGTCTCGTATTAGGCGCATTCGTGTTCAGTCTGCCCTTCATGGTGCTGCCGGTACGGGCGGGATTCCAGAATCTGCCCGCGTCGTTGCGCGAAGCCTCCTACAGCCTGGGAAAGGGGGAATGGGAGACATTCTGGCGTGTGCTGTTACCAAACGTCCGATTGCCGATTTTGAGCGGCGTGATCCTTTGTATGGCGCACACGATGGGCGAATTTGGCGTGTCGATGATGATTGGCGGAAACATTCCGGGCGTTACGCGTGTGGCCTCGATTGAAATCTATAGCAGGGCCGAGGCGCTCGACTACGCGGGTGCGCACGGCACGGCCCTGCTTCTGGCTAGCGTCAGTCTAGTGCTGCTTTTCTTGCTGAGCAGGCTCGTAAGCAAGGATGCATTTCCGCTGGTTCACGGAGGTGCATGGAAACGTGTGGGAGAAACACGATGATCGAATTCGCTCTTCGAAAGAAGGTTTTCAGCGCGGACGGTCCGGTCGAATTGAGATTCGATGGGCGCGTAGAGGCCGGTGAACTCGTTGCGGTTTTCGGCGAGTCCGGCGCCGGAAAATCCACGCTCCTTCGAATGCTGGCAGGCCTGACGCCTCCGGATCGCGGATTTATCCGCGCGGGGGAGACATTCTGGTTCCATTCTGAATGCGGGATTTGCATGCCGGTGCATCGGCGGTCCATTGGATTTGTATTTCAGGATCAGGCGCTGTTCCCAAACCTCACAGTTCATGAAAACGTCGCCTATGGAGCACCAACCGGCGATCCCGAATGGCTTGAGCATTTGTTGCTCGACACAGGACTCGATAAACTGGCGAACCGTCGACCCGGCCAGCTTTCCGGCGGCCAGGCTCAGCGGGTCGCTCTGGCTCGCGCTGCGGCGCGACGTCCAGAGTTGCTTCTTCTCGATGAGCCGATCAGCGCGTTGGATCTCTCCATGCGATTGAAGATCCAGGGGCTGATCCTTCGGCTGCATGAGCGGATCGGTTGCACGACGCTTCTGGTTTCGCACGACATTATCGAAGTGGCACGCCTGGCATCACGGATCCTGTGTGTGAGCGATGGGCGTCTGACGTCGGAGGATTCCGTCGCTGATCTTTTGAAAGGTGATGGTGAACTGCGTGCCGCCGCTGGCAGGCTTCGCGAGGAGCTCGAGCGCGCTACTGCAGATATTTCAAATCGCTTTCGTAATTCCGATCCGTAGCGCTGATGGCTCTCGGAAGACCGGGAAACATGTCGTGCGAATCTCTACGCCGGCGATCGACATGCTGATGAGTTACCATTGGCCCGGCAATGTGCGCGAGTTGGAGAATGTGATCGAGCGTGCGGTGCTGCTCACGCAGGACTCCGTGATTCATGGGTATCACCTGCCTGCAAGTCTCCAGACGGGCGCTGCGACGCAGACAGATACGGCAGCCCCCCCTTCAGACCGCCCTTGATTCGTCGAGCGCGAAATGGTGGTCGAAGCTCTCAAAGCCGCCGCAGCCCGCCGGCTCGGGCTTTCCGAGCGCCAGATGGGATTGCGCGTGAAGAAATATTGCATAGACCTTTCCGCACTCCGCGCGCCTGAGCGTGGATGATTCCGGGATTCAACCAAAATACGGAGGTGGCGGAATCGGCGTATTGTCCCGTAAGTTTGGGTTTCGAGCCGCTCAGGAAAGGGGATTTAGGAACTCGGACAACTGCTGTTCATCAAAGGGCCAGCCGATTTCGCTCCCCGTACAGATAGTCGCGAATCACCGGAATGCGAATGCCGTATCGCTTCATCAGCTCGGCGGATCCCGAGATATCCTTAATTTCCAACTTGAATCGCTTGGAGCCGCGGTGAGCGTGGAACAGATTTTCCGCCTGCTCGCACAAATGACATCCCGGCTTGGAGTAGAGAATCAGAGTATCCACGGCGTAATACCGGTTTCCAGGTTAAAAGAAGAGGCGTTGCAGCGCATGGATACGGGGCCCTTGCCAAGAGCGCAGGGTGAGGATGGCGCGGGCGATTCTCATGTCAAGCGGTGCGCCGCTGAAAATGCGGGCGAGGAGTAGACGATGGGGACATTGATGAAACTTCTCGCAACGGAGGTGCAAATATCGAAAGAGCAAGGCAGCCGGCGCGACCGACGGGTTGCATCGACTTTCGGTCGCGGTTTTTATCTTCGTTAGGGGTCTTTCAACATATCTGGCAATTCGGCGTTTTGAGTGGTTGGGCTGGCGATGCAGGGACGCATTATCTCCTGCGGTGAACCCGGACAGGTTGCATGCCCTATCGAGCGGTAGTCTCAGAGGTAGACATGATGCGGCGGTGAACAAAACCCGGTCGCCGGTAGATGTTGGCCGCGTTGTCCGACAAGGGCAGCAGCACGCTGCTCCGTCCTATCTCCGCGGTGCGTTCGATTTGCTCATTTAATCAGTTTGTTCGCGACTAAGTGGCCTCGAGTTGCCAGCATGAAACATCGCGCGCCCGAGAGACGTCGGTATTTTATTCTGGCCCGAAGCGGGGGCTCTGAGAATATGCAAGGATGAAAAGCAAGGGATGTCTTGTTGGCCTCGGCCTGGTGGGCCTCATCGTTTTGGGCCTGATCGTCTTCGGGGTCGGAAAATACAACATGTTGGTCGGGCTCAGCCAGGAAGTGGACAAGCAATGGGCGCAGGTTGAGAACGTCTATCAGCGGCGCGCCGATTTGATTCCGAATCTCGTCTCCACGGTGAAGGGCGCGGCAGAGTTTGAGAAGGAGACGCTGGAGAGCGTCATCGAGGCGCGGGCCAGGGCGACGCAGGTCAACATCTCCGCGAGCGACGCTCCGCAGACCGCGGCGCAGTTGAAGCAATTTCAGGAGGTGCAGGGGGAACTCAGCTCCGCCTTGTCGCGCCTGCTGGTGACAGTCGAGCGCTATCCGGACATCAAGGCCAATGCAAACTTCCGCGATCTGCAGGCGCAACTGGAGGGAACGGAGAACCGGATCGCAGTGGAGCGCAAGCGCTTCAACGAGGCCGCGCAAGGATTCAACACCGCGGCGAAGCGCTTCCCTACCGTCCTGTTCGCCGGCCTGATGGGGTTCCAGCCGAAGCCGTATTTCGAAGCGGCACCCGGGGCGGAACGTCCGCCGGAGGTCCAGTTCGACTTCGGCAAGGAGAGCTCGGAGTAAAGGGGCGTGACGGCGCGGTTGCAAAGGCTCTGCCGCGGACTGCTTCTGCTGCTCGTCCTGGCGGGGCATGCCGCGGGGGCGGACTTCGAGATACCACCTCCGCCCGAAAACTACGTCCTCGATGAGGCCGGGGTGGTCAGCGCCCAGGTCGAGGCGCGCCTCAATGCGCAGCTCAAGGATTTCGAGCGGGAGAGCTCGACCCAGATTGTGCTCGCGATCTTCCCACGCCTGCCGGATAACACCGTGCTCGAGGAGTTCACAGTCGAAACCGCTCAGGCATGGGGGGTCGGACGGGAGGGAAAAGACAACGGGGCGGTGCTTTTTGTCTTCGTTGAAGACCGAAAGCTGCGGATCGAGGTCGGCTACGGGCTCGAGGGGGCGATTCCCGACGCCATCGGGAAGCGCATCCTCGACGAGGTGGTAACGCCGCGCCTGCGTCGCGGGGATTTTGACGCCGCGATGTCGGCTGGGGCGCAGGCCCTTATGGCGGCGGCGCGCGGCGAGTTCACCGGCGATGGCAGGGTCGCCGGCGACAAGCGCGGTCAGCCCCCGATCTCGCTCTTCACACTGCTCATTATCGCTTTGCTGCTAATTATCTTCCTGCGGAGTTTGCGGAGTGGCGTCCGCTACGCGCATGGGCGTCGCAAACCATACACCACAGGCCCGTTCGTCATCGGCAGGGGCGGTAGGAGCGGGGGATTCGGAGGAGGAAGGGGCTTTGGCGGGGGATTCGGTGGTGGCGGCGGGGGATTCGGTGGTGGTGGTGCGAGCGGGGGATGGTGAACGCACATTCCCGATGAACTCATGAATTATAAGACATTTCTCAAGCGGATCGACGACCAGGCAGTCACCGAAGCCGTAGCCCGCGAGGAGAAGCGGACTTCCGGCGAAATCTGCGTGTGCATCAGCAGCAAACCGACGAGCGATGCCATGGCCACGGCAGTCCAACTTTTCGAGAAGTTCGGCCTGCATCGCACCGCCCAACGCAATGGGGTGCTAATCCTCCTCGCCCCCGAGTCGCAGACCACCGCGATTTGTGGCGACGAGGGAGTCAACCGCGTCTGCGGCGAGGCGCTGTGGAAGGAGGTGATCGAGTTTCTCCGGAATGAACTGCCCGACGAGCCGACGCAGGCCATCGTCCACGCCATCGAGCGGGTGGGCCGAGAACTGGCAGAACACTTTCCACCCGCAGACGATGACGTCAACGAACTGCCCAACGAACCGCGCTATCACTGACGACCGTCCCGTCCTCAAGGAAACGAGCTTCCGTCAAGTTTCGTTGACAGGCCCCGTTTCACAGGCATGACATTCCTCTTGTCCGGCGAAACGAATGCTGCTAAACGGTCGCTCCCGATGAACAACTCACTGGTCCGTTGGACTGCAGTCGCTCTCGCGTTGTTCGCCGGGCTGTCCTTGTTATTTGGAGATGGTGTTGTGGCGAACGGGCGAGCAAGGAGCGATTCAATTAGACCATTTGTCACCAGCAGTATGAATCAACCGGACATCACGTTGTGTCTTGCTGAGGATGTCGCGTTGGAATTCGCGGGAAATGTTCAAGAAGGTGTTGCCGCCGGGAATTATCCGCCCACTTCTGATGGGGTGCCTCCCAGCTGTATTCAAAATCGGCTCGGAATTTGGCCGATGGGCATTGCCACCGGGCTCGCTCCTCCCGGGCTGGAATCGATCTGAACTGCTGCGTAAGTCGCGATCTCGTGTCAGGTCGCAATTCAACAATCAAACTAATCAGGCCGGGCGGCCTCCGCGACCCGGCAGCCTAACTACGATGAAATATTTCTATACATCAACTGTTGTATTCATATTCCTGTTTCTTGCCGTTGCAGTGTTCGCGCAGGACGCTCCGACTGCCTTGGAATCCCGCGTCGCCGGCCTCGAAGCATATGTCAATAATGGGGATCCCGCCGGCAGCAATGTCGCCGATGTGCCTGGCCCGGGTCACACCGCGTGGATGATGGCCGCTGCGGCACTCGTATTGTTTATGACGCTTCCCGGACTGGCGCTGTTTTATGGGGGCCTGGTGCGGGAAAAGAACGTTCTGTCTATTTTGGCCATGTGTTTCGGCTGTGCCGGCCTCGTTGCTATTCTATGGTGGGCGGTTGGCTACAGTCTCGTCTTCGGAACGAGTTTCAACAGCCCGTTTTTTGGTGGCACGGAGTTTTTTTTCCTCAAGAATGTAAGCGCCGCTCCCAATACAAATTACGCCTACTGGGTGCCACAGAGCGTATTTTGCATCTATCAGCTTACATTTGCGATCATCACGCCGGCCCTGATCTTCGGAGCCACCGCGGAACGAATTAAATTCTTTGCTGTGATGGGTTTCGTCTTCCTGTGGATGTTTATCGTCTATTTTCCGCTGGCCCACATGGTTTGGGGTGCGACCGGTTTGATGAACGGTTTATGGAACGCTGATGCAAGAATCCCTTCAATCGACTTTGCGGGCGGGACGGTCGTACATATGTCTTCGGGTTGGACGGCGCTCATCCTATGCCTGATCCTTGGCAAACGCGTGCGTTACGGAGAAGAACCCATGCCGCCGCACAGCATGGTCCTCTGTATGGTAGGGACAGGCATGTTGTGGGTCGGTTGGTATGGATTTAATGCAGGCAGTGCCCTTGCAGCAGATGGAATTGCGGCAAACGCTTTTCTCGTTACCACTCTGGCGGCGGCAGTCGGTTCTTTTGTCTGGGCGATGCTTGAAGCGATTTTCAAGGGCAAGCCCAGCATTCTTGGATTCTGCTCTGGTGCGGTGAGCGGTCTTGTCGTCATCACGCCGGCTGCCGGATTTGTCGATGCGACAGGCGCTATGATCATCGGCGTTATCGCTGGTGTCCTGCCCTTTCTCGCCGTTACGTATCTAAAGAAGGGAATCGGCTACGACGACGCGCTCGACACGTTCGGCGTCCATGCCGTCGGCGGCACGGTCGGTGCCCTTCTCACGGGCTTCCTGGCGACGCCGACCGTAAACGTGAATCTCGTTTCGGAGGATTATGCGGCGAAGAACGGACTCAAAGCCGCGGTTGAGGGACATACGCTTTGGCTGGTGCAGCTCCAGTCGATGATGGTGACTATCGGTACTGGCAATCGTGGGGACAGTAATCATCGCGCTCATTATCAAGGCTGCGCTGGGTTTGCGGCCCTCGTTGGA
This sequence comes from uncultured Verrucomicrobiae bacterium, assembly GCA_963805815.1. Classification (GTDB taxonomy): domain Bacteria; phylum Verrucomicrobiota; class Verrucomicrobiia; order Chthoniobacterales; family Chthoniobacteraceae; genus CAWDWA01. The sequence goes on along the minus strand of CAWDWA010000026.1, from coordinate 121,950 downwards.
GGAGGAAACCCAGGGTTTGGACATCAGCGATCACGGCGAAGTGGGCTACATTCTGAAACTTTAGGATTACCGTTGCTATGCATAAAGGGGGGAGAAGAATAAGATTTGTCGTGAATCGGAACGAAGAGAACTATTCGGGCGGCACTGCAGGCCACGGAAAGTGAGTTCAGAGGATCGGAGGCGGCAAGGCGACCGTCGGAATCTAAGATGATGAACTTGATGATCTGGGAGGCCAGTTGGCGTCGGCGAGCAGATTGCCCGCCGCGTCGGGGGTGGATGCGGCTGTCTCGCCCGTCGAGACAGCCGCATCGGCAACGGTGCGCCGCCATCAGCCTGGAGCCGAACGAGACGAAGTGGATCGGAAAGGTCTTGGCTTTTCGGCACGAGATTTCCAACAAAGGTTTGGTAGCCGATTACGCGGATCACGAAAGTTTCGCGGACGTCGTTCGCCCGCATCTCTTCTTCGTGCTGGGCGGACGCTTTTCGAACCGGGGCACCGTGAAGGAAGCGGCCGAACGCACGACACAGCTCGGGTGACTTCTCTGGTGCTTTGCCAGCCAATCGAATCAAGTGCATCAATTACGCCCGCTGTCTATTGTCGGACCGAAAAGCCGCCTGCCCGTGAGTAGCGCATCATCCCCTCCGCAGTGATGACACTTGCTCAACTTCCAGGAAGAGCTTGGAGAGCCAGCACTGCGCTTCGGGAAAGCCGAATGAATCAATGCGGAGGATCGCCCTTTCGCGAACCCGGAATGGCGAAAACGCTCCAGCACGGCTGGCGCATTCAGAGGGCGACCTAAAACACGCGGCCCGAGTGGAAAATGCGTAAGCAGTACCGTGGGCTGGTTTTGGTCGATCGCTCCATAGTTGCGGCCACGGCTCCACGCGGGGGCGAAGCCACAAAAAAAATTTTTTGCGTTACCGGGAAGGGAGCGGCTTCATCCAACCACCGACCATCCGCTCGATCTCATCGATTTTCCCAATGACAGATTCTGCGGGTTTCGCATCTTCGTTGGACCAATGTATCTCTCAGAAGTGGTCTCCGTTTCGGCTCTGAGGGAGTGTCGACAGCGCCGAAGGCGCGGAATTCCATAGCCCAGCCCAACGGGCTGGGATTTCGATCAATGAAGAATCCGGCCTGTAGGGCCGGGGTTTTTGTCACATCCCGTCGGTCATCCGCAAGCGCGCCTCGGGCGATTCCTAATCCCAAACGTACCGTTTATCGTAGGGAATCTGATAACATTCGAGCAGCCGGCTGTATTCCTCTTGGAAGAAGCCGAAAGGAGAGATGCCCATGGTCCGACACTCCGCCGACTTGCAGCGAAGGGCACCCGATGTTCTCGAGAATCCCGGCGAGATAGAGGTGAATCTTGGCGGCGACTCCTTCGGCGGTTAAGAATGGTTGACGTCTCCAGGTGCTGAAAGCCAGATGCGTAAGGATGCTTCAGAGAGTATCGCGGCCCTTCAGGCCGCAAAATTCGATCGATTGCAACACCAGCCCGTTGGGCTGGGCTATGGGATTTCGCGCCTTCGGCGCTCTGGGGTTTGGCCAAACCGCGGTCGGCGCTCGCAGGGCGCCGGTATGGCGCCTGCATCGGCGCTCACCTTCGCTATTTCGGATGATTCTTTGGAAACTGCCCTTTCCCCTCGGATCCTTGGCGCGACCAGGCGGCGGTTCGAGGCAAAGCGCTATTCTCTTTACCGCCGGGCGAAGATGCGTGCCCTGACGCAAGTCATGCAATTCAGCCGCGAAGCAAATAGTGAAGGGCTGCGCCGGGCGTATGTCCGTTGGCCGCTCGATTCACGGCTGAAGCGGCGGCGCAGCAGAAAACGCTCGGGTGTTGCGCAGTGCGTCGTGGATCAACAACAATCGCCTTAATCTGCTTTTATCGAACCGCAACAACGATCATCCCGGTAATCGTAACGATAACATTGGATTTCGTTGTGTGTTGAGTGTGGTGTCTCCCAAGGCTGGGCGAAAACGCCCGGAAACGGGTTTGCGAGATGCCGGATGGGTCCGACCTCTCCGGCCAGTGCCAAGATGCATCAGCCTAACCTGCATCCCCGCTCCCAAAGGCCAATACCTGAGGTAAAAGGCGCGGCCAGCCGCCGTGACCTGCCAGAAACGGGCTACGGGCGGTTCTGCATCTCGAAGTTGTTCGAAAAGGCGTTGTATCGGTCAATCTAATGGCGGAAACGATCCGTAGTAGGAACGCCATCACCCGATTTCTCGTCCCGGATTTCCAAATCCTCCGTGTCTATGCCAGCGCCAACGATTGTCGCGGCAAAATCGCACAGCAATGTTCTTCTGATTCATATACCTTGTTCAAACACGAAAGCTTGAAATTGTGAACCGCACCCGGAGGCCATGGAAGCCTGAAACGAACTCGACGTCCGCAGTCTGAATAACGGAATTACTCTGCAGATTTCATGGGGCTTGTGGCACTGACCGGCGTAGCGCACTGCCCATTGCACAGCGCTATGATCGACGGCATCAGTTCGAACCTTGTCTTCTCGATGCCTGCTTTTTTAGTGGTCTTGGTCGCGCCATTTCCAGAGACGACTGACCGACAAAAGCAGGACTACTGGTTATTTCCACTCCGTGGCTACCAGCCGCAAGACTTTGTCTTGCGTTCAATGACTTTGGAAGTGGATCCAGCAATTTTCGACCCCAGGAAACACTCTCAGGAGTCTGTCGAAAAACAGATGTATCGCTCAAGCTAATGACCGAAACAATCCATTGGACGGATACGCCCCCACTCAATTTCTCATCCCACGCTTCCGACCCTTCAGTCCTCAATATTCCCCGATCATCGAATATCAGGATTCGCACAGATTCGGACAACTTGCTATCCGCTTTTACCACCTTGAAATACGGTAATTTGAGAGCCTCCAAACTGACGCCCCACTGAAACTCGCGGATTCGATGATATTCATAATGAAAAACAAATCCGTTTGGGAGTGAACTGACGAGGTGAGGCGGTCCTAATTCATCCACGACGGTTCGAACGTGTGTTTTCCCCTTCACCAACGGCACGGCGGCCTCTTTTAGAGGCTTTCGAATTTCCGTATGAAAACTTGAGCAACCCGATATTAACAAGACACTTCCCAACAACAAAGCAAACGCGATTCGGAAGTCCGAACCCGAACCGTTTCGCTGCATAGGCTTCCAACAGGAACTTATTCCGGTTGGCGCCCAATACATAGCGGGAGTTGATCGGGATTGCAAAATGTAAGATTCATTTTGAAGCTCCCTATTCGCGCCGGGGAATCACCTCGTCGCTTAACGCGTAGTCTCTGAGAATTTCACCGTTATCGAAGAAGAAGATGGCGCGGTCATAAACAATTTCTTCGTGCGATTGGTTGTATATCAGCAGAAAGATTCCGAAGCGCACCGGGACGAGGTCTGCAGCAGTTCGGGTGGTTGTGAGTATCTATAGTCAAAAATTGATAGGCGAATCAGGACTTGTCTTCGCAAGCATAGCTGGACGACGGGCCCGGACACTCAATCGGATCGGCGATGGACCTGAAACGACCCCCCGGCGCCGGGGTCGCACGGAACATCTATCTGACAGAGCAAGATCAAAAGTGGAAACTATTCTGCTAATGACCAATTTCATCTCGAATTGAGCGAAGGCCATACCTATGCAGCGCCGGGCGCCTCCCCCAAACGGCAGGAACTCAAATGGAGAAAATCGCTTCTCTAAGAACCGCTCCGGTCGAAACGAATCAGGGTTGGGGTACACGCTCTCACGATGATGCGCCAAATAGATACAGCCAACCACAACGGTGCCGGGTTCAAGCACCTTCCCGGCGAGTTCGACACGCGAGCGCGCTACCCTGGGAAACGTCAACATCGCAACTGGAAAAATTCGCAGGGTTTCGCTACAAACTGCATTCAGATACGGGAGTCGAAACACGTCGCCTGGTTCCGAAAGGGCATCTGAACTCTCGAGTTCTTCCTGGAGCCGCTGCTGCACACCGGGATTCCTGTAAATCCAATACAACGCCCACGTGAGAGCCATCGCGGTCGTTTCGTGACCGGCTACCAAAAGGGTCATCAACTCATCTCGCAACTCCGCGTCCGTTAAGCCATCGCCCGCTTCATCACGCGCGGATAGGAGCAACGTGAGGATGTCGTTCCTCGACTTGTTCGGGTATGTTCGGCGTTCCGCGATCTCCTCATAAAGAAGCGTGTCTACTTGTTGGCGCAATCGAACAAAGCGTCCCCACGGACTTAGCGGCCCAAAATCTTGACGGAGCATCGGGAAGAAGAGAAGGCTTGAAATGAGGGGATTGCCCATCGCGTCAAGCGCCGTCCCTAGCAACGCCTCCAATTGCCTGTAGCGCGATCCATATTCCAATCCAAAGACGGCTCGCAAAATTACCTGCAATGAAATTTTTTGCATCGACTTGCGCGCCAGGATGTGTTGCCCAGCAGCCCAGTCGCGCGTGACGTGGTCCGTGACTTCGCAGATAAGCTGTCCATAAGAACGCATCCTCTCGCCGTGAAATGGCGGCATCATCAGTTGCCGCATACGCCGATGACGAACTCCACTTAAACCGAAGACAGATTGAGTTCCAAAAATCGGCTCGAAAATCGCGTTGAGCTCACCGGGCGCATCGAAAAGATTGGAATCATCCTGAGTCAGGGCGGTTTGCAGTGCTTTCGGTTCGCTAACAAAGACGACTGAAGGCAGGCCCGGACTTAGACTCACTGTGAAGCAGTCACCATAGCGCGTGCTACAGGTGCGCATGAATGAAAATGGCGTTGCGACCCACCGGAGCATTTGCCAGATTTTGGGAGTTCTTGGTCCTTTTGGTTTCGACATGAGCGTTTTCCGGAATAGGCGTGTTTATAGTGGCACGGAATGGACAAATTCGAGAATTTCTAAACAGGTCCAAGAGACTTCGCGCTTGGAGCAGCGCAAGTCGCGAGAGCACCGTTCCGTTAATTCATAGGCACCTGCACTCCACCCTCCCTTTGATTCAAGAGATCGGTTCATTGCATCTTCGTGGATCTTTCTTTGAGCATCCGGACCAAAGCGGAGTCCACATGGTGGTGGTCTAGCGACACTGCGCTCGATTGCCTTTGCGGCGCGGGCGCGGTTCTTGCGCTGATGCTGATCGCCGGAATAGCGCCGGCGTTCGCTGCGTTCTTCTATGGGTGATCCATCTTTCGCTTACCGTCGCCGGACAAACTTTCCTCAGTTTTCAATGGGATATCCTGCTCCTGGAAACGGGATTCCTTTCGATCTTCTTTGCGCCGATGATGTGGCGACTGCGCTTCTGGCATGGCTCAGAACCTTCGCGCGTCATTCTTTTTTTTCTCCGGTTGCTGCTTTTCAAGCTGACGGGTGGCGACTCCGCGTGGTTGGATGGTTCGGCCTCGAACTTATCATTTCGAGACACAGCCATTGCCGACGGTGCTTGGTTGGTATGCGCATCATCTACCGCAACCGTTTCATGCCGCTCAAGTCTGGATGATGTTCGTGATCGAAATCGCGATGCCATTCTGATTTTCGTTCCTTGATTTTGTAAGGCCCGTTTACTCTTACAGCCCGCATCGGCTCAGACCACATTGCGCGAAGTGCCGCATTTTTCGGCAAACTTTCGACAAATTTTAAATTTATCGCCAGCAGAGACCAATTTCAGGAGAAGATGCTAAATGCGGGCTTATCGGCGTGACCTCCTTCGCTTGCGCAGCCATGCCACCCCGTAGAAGACGATTACCAGCGCAATGGCTGCGTAAATCCAGAATGAGCCTTCCCGGACAAGCCGACGGGCAAATTGCCGGGCCGCTTCGGGATCCCCGATTTTCTGTGCGGCAAATTTTCCGACCCAGATGACCAGCGGACCGGAGATCACGGCGGCGGGAATGTCGATCGAAAGAAAACGCGCCCACGGAATTTTGTGCTGCCCTGCAAACACGAGCACGCCAAACCGGACGGCGGGAACGAATCTCCCCATGAAAATGGTCTTGTTACCATGTCTTCGGTAAAGCGCGCGGATCCGCACCTGCCGTCGCCGGGTGAAAATCCATCGGAATGGCGGCAAGGCGAGAAATCGGGCCGCATAATACCGGCCCATTGCGAATACAAAGATGTCACCGGCGAGGATCCCGAGCACGCAGGCAATACTGGCCTTTAGAAAATCAGCTTGTCCCCATCCGACGGCAAGACCGCTGGCGATAAGCACCGGTTCCTCGGGAATCGGGACGCCAAGCGCCGAGATGAACAGAATCCCGAACATGGCAAGGTAGCGGTATCTGGCAATCTGTGCAGCAATATCCACGGCAGGCAGAGGGCGCAGTGTCATGCTTCGCCGCCCGACGCGTCAATTCATGGCTTGAGTAAATTTCCACGGGTGAGACGCTTTTCTGAGAATGTTCTTCCACTGGCCCTTATTTTTCAAAGCCCTGCGGATCTCGCTGCTTGAGCGTCCCTTCCGCGCGCGCCGGTGGGCGGCTGTGCTGTTCTTCAGTTTGCTTCTCGGGTTCATGTGGATCGTTGTGGCCTTCGGGCGGATGCTCGACCACATCTTATTCCCGGGTTTCAAACAACAGCAGATTCGCGAGCCGGTCTTTATCGTGGCGCCGCCTCGCAGCGGGACGACGCTGCTTCAGAAACTTATGGCCGGAGATACGAAGCGCTTTTCCTGCGTGCGGCTGTATCAAACGATTTTTCCGGCGATCACCTGGTACAAATGTTTCGAGGTGATCGGCTGCGCCGATGCACACTGCGGTCAAATCTTTTCACGATTTGCGGAATGGATCGAGCGAACGTTCTTCACCGGATGGGATACCATGCACGCGCTGAGATTCAACGAACCGGAAGAGGACGACGGCTTCTTTGTCTACACGTTCCTGACGGAGGCAATCTATCTGCTTTTTCCGTATGTCGATGATCTCTGGGGAGCGGGTTTTCTCGATGATCTTCCCGAAAAGGTTCAGCGAAGAGCAATGACCTACTATCGGACCTGCCTGCAGCGGCATTTATATGCCACGGGGCCGGAAAAGACACTGCTCAGCAAAGCCACACAGTTCTCCGGTGCGATTCACGCCCTCCGCCGTGAATTTCCAGACTCACGCATCGTCACGATCTACCGCGATCCGGCAAAATCGATCGCTTCCCATGTAAACGTGTTCTACGTGGTGTGGAAAGTTCTATTTCCCGAAGTGGCGAAGGACGGTCCGGAGTCGAAGGCGTATGCCCGTCTGGCGGCAGCCTGGTTTCGTCACGTGTATGAGACAAGCCAGTCTCTGGAGCACTTCTGTTCGATTCCGTACAATGAACTCGTCGGTGATCCAACGCGAACGATCGGGGCGCTTTACGACTGGCTCGGGTGCGAGACGACTCCGGATTTCAAGGCGCTGCTGGAAACTGCCAATGAGCGGCAGACAGTGTTTAAGAGCGCGCATCGCTATTCGCTAGAAGAGTTCGGCCTGTCGGAAGAATGGGTCCGCGAGCAAATCGGTGACGTAATCGACGCCTGGGCGGATCTGCAAGCGCCTCCGGTTTCAGCGGAGCGCATTGTCAAAGAGGACGGTGCCGAGGTTTGAGTTTGAATTCCGAAAACCCGTGAGATCGATACCATCCGACATCCACGGATGAGGTCGGCTGCAGCATCCCGGCCCTTCGCAAACAATGGTGTCCGCCAAATTCTGTAAGCGTCTTTAACGTTCAGGTTGTAAGCCAGTGGAGGCAATGCTTGTGCACATACGTCGGAAGCTTGGTACTTTCCGCGCATAGACGGGCAAAAAGCAGAAGAGCGGGGATGAAAAAGACAAATATCCTTGCCGTATAGATCATTTGCCTGCTCCGATGACTTGCCGTGGGAAAACTCGCACCCGAATCTACCATACCACTGTCTCTTCTCGAACGAATCACTTCGGGTGTTCTCCGCAAAAAAGTTCTGCTATGCGCGGTCGCGGCAATTTCCTCCGTTCTGATTGGATGCGAAAAACATGCGGTGACGAAAACGTCGACGCAACCCCTTGTCGAGACCGCGGTTGTCGGGACAGCGGAAGTCCCCATCATGCGAACCTTCAGCGGAACGGTGCGTGCGGTAAAGAAAGTGGAAATCATTCCCCGCGTCACCGGATATCTGCAGGAGCGTTATTTCACCGAAGGTGCATTCGTACAGAAAGGTACCCCCCTTTACTTGATCGATCCGCGTCCTTTCGAAGCGGCACTCGCCGAAGCGCAGGCGCAACTGAAGGAGGATCTGGCGAATTCAGAGTTTTATGAGAAGCAGGCGGCTCGTTATGAGAAAGCCGAATCTCGACAGGCAACATCAATTGAAGCGCTGCAGCAGGCGGAAGCGCGCAAGGCCGAAGCTGACGCAGCCGCGGCCAAGGACCGGGCCGTCATTGAGACGGCGAAACTCAACCTCGCGTATACAAAAATCACCGCTCCCTTTTCCGGGCGCATTCAGACCACGCGTAAGAATGTTGGCGCGCTCGTGACCGCCGAGAACGATGTCCTTACCACGCTTTTTCAGATCGACCCGGTGTATATCGAATTCGGATTGAGCCGCCGTGAAATGTTCGAAATCCGCATGCTTCACGGCAAGGGTTTCCTTTTCGCTCCATATGTCCGTGTCGACCTCACTCTTCCCGACGGAAAACTCCACCCGAAGAAAGGGAAAATCGACTTTGTCGCGTCTCAGGTAAATCCCATGACTGATAGCGTGCTTGTGCGCGCGCTCGTTCCAAACGTGGGCGGAGATGGATCGGGCGTAAACCTGATTTCCGGACAATACGTGAAGGTCGACCTTTTTCTGGGAAATAAGCCCGATGCCCTGGTAATCCCGAAAGAAGCGCTTCTCGAAACCCAGTCGGGCTCGCAAGTCTATGTGGTCGGTGCGGGGAACAAGGTGGAAACGCGAATTGTGGAGCCTGGACCCGCGCATGATCAATTCCAGGTGATCATTTCGGGATTAAAACCGGGCGAAATTATCGTCACATCGGGACTCCAGCGCGTCCGAAATGGGGTCACGGTAAAAACCAGACCCGCTGCGACACCGGCGCCAACGCAATCCGCCGCTCCGGCAGCGAAAGCTACAGCAGCCTCCTGACGATATGGCGAACCCTGACCGCGGATTCATCGCGTTCTTCGTCAATCGTCCGATTTTCGCATCGGTCATCGCGTTTCTGATCATCCTCACCGGGGCGATCAGCATGACCCAGCTGCCAATTGCGACTTTCCCGCAGGTTGCTCCGCCGCAGGTCTCCGTTTCGACCCAGTACATCGGCGCAAGCGCGCGGGTCGTATCAGATACGGTCACGACTCCCATCGAAGAAGCAGTCAATGGCGTTGAGGGCATGATGTACATGTCGTCCAACAGCACGAACAACGGAGATTCGATCATCACCGTGACGTTCGAAGTGGGCTACGACGCTGATATCGCGAAGGTCGACGTTCTGACTAAAACCAATCAGGCACTTCCGCAGTTACCGTCGGACGTGAACCAGGTTGGCGTCACTGTCGAGAAACAATCCGACGATCTGCTTCTGGTTGTGAACTTGATCTCCCCCGACGGCACGCACGACTCGGTGTTTCTGGGGAACTACGCCGATATCCACATCACCGACGCACTATCCCGGATCCCGGGGATCGCTTCGATTACCAATTTCGGATTACGAAAGTACGCCATTCGGATCTGGCTGGACCCGGCGAAGCTCACGAACATGGGGATTACCGCTACCGAAGTGGCCGACGCGGTGCGAGAGCAGAATCAGCAAGCCGCCGCCGGCACACTCGGCCTTGCCCCGGCACCAGCTGACCAGGCGTTTTTTTACCAACTGAACGTCGAAGGCCGGCTCTCTCAGATCGCCCAGTTCGAAGAAATCACTCTTCGCGCGCAGCCCGACGGTTCCGTGGTGAAACTCAAAGACGTCGCGCGAGTCGATCTCGGCGCCGAGACCTACTCATCCGACACCAAATTCGATGGAAAACCGACCGCAGGCCTCGCCGTGTTCCAACTCGCGAACGCCAATGCCCTCGACATTTACAAAGCCGTCGCCGCCGAGATGGAACGTCTTTCTCAACATTTCCCCGAAGATCTCGAATACCTGATCGCCTACGACACGACCCGGTTCGTGAAAGAATCGGTAAGGGAGGTGGTTGTGACGCTGCTTCAGGCAATTGCGCTGGTTTTCCTCGTGGTATTCGTCTTCGTCCAGAGCTGGCGTGCCACTCTGATCCCCGCCGTCACCATTCCTGTGTCGTTGATCGGAGCATTCGCGATCATGCAGCTCTTCGGTTTCTCAATCAACACGTTGAGCCTGCTGGGCCTCGTGCTCGCCGTCGGGCTTGTCGTAGACGACGCCATCGTGGTCGTGGAAAATGTCCAGCGCCAGATTGAGCAGGGCGGCACGGACATGAAGGCAATGACGCTCCACGCCATGTCGGAAGTCCGCGGCCCGATCATCACCACCACGCTGGTGCTGCTGTCGGTTTTCGTACCTGTCGCGATCATGCCGGGATTGACGGGACAATTGTACAATCAGTTCGCGCTCACGGTCGCTTTTGCTGTGGTCCTTTCTGCTTTCAATTCTCTGACCCTTAGTCCGGCTCTCTGCAGCATCCTGCTCAGGCCGGCGGCAGGAGAACGCAGGCCGAACATCATTTTTCGCGGGTTTAACGCGGCTTTTACATGGCTTTCCCAGGCCTACGAATCCAGCGTCCGCATCCTCTCCAGAATTTGGATTCTGGTGGCACTGGTCTTCGTCGGACTCTGCTTTGCCCTTGTAATTCTTCTGCTTTCACGTCCGACAGCATTCGTGCCCGAGGAGGATCAGGGATATTTCATTGTAATTGCCGAGCTTCCGAATGGAACGACCTCAGGTCGCACGGAAACGCTCATGGATCAGGTTACAAAGATCCTGATGCAGACACCGGGTGTCGCGCACGTGGTAGCGGTTTCCGGGCTCGATCTTATCGACTCGATCGATGAACCGTGCTCGGGCGTCATGTTCCCAATTCTCAAGCCATGGAAAGATCGCAATGATCCTGATCTTCAGGTTACTGCGCTCATCAAGCGCGTAAACGAGAAACTTTCCTCCATCCCCGGTGCCACGTTGTTCGCCATCAATCCGCCTCCGATCCGCGGGGTAAGCGCCACCGGCGGGTTCCAGGCGGAGCTTCAGGACCTCAATGCAACCGGTTCTCTTCGTCTCGCGGCAGTTGCTGAGGAAGTCATGAAAAAGGCCGCGGCCCGTCCCGAGATCGCGAATCTGGCCACGACGTTTTCCGCAGATTTTCCTCAGCGTATGCTGAATATCGACCGCCTGAAGGTCAAGTCGATGGGCGTCAACCTCACAGATCTTTTCGACACCCTGCAGATCAACCTCGGTTCGCTCTACGTGAACGAGATGAACAAATTCGGGCGCGTTTATCGCGTCTATCTGCAGGCCGAGGAAAACGCTCGCATGAACGACCAGGACGTCATGGATCTGAAGGTTCGCAATGCAGACGGCGAGATGATCGACCTTTCGACCTTCGTAGATATCGAGCCGATAGTCGGCCCGTACAACATCACGCACTACCAGCTCTATCCTTCGGTCTCATTACTGGGCAGCCCGGCGGAAGGTTACAGTTCCGGCCAGGCGATCGAGGCCATGAAGGCCGTTGCCAAAGAAGCACTGCCCGATGGGTTCGCCTTTGCGTGGACAGGTCTTGTATATCAGCAACTCAAGGCGGGCAATCTGGCGCCCATCCTCTTTTCGTTGTCTCTCGTCTTCACCTTTTTCGTTCTCGCCGCGCAGTACCGAAAGCTGGACGTTACCTTTGATGGTTTTGCTCGCGGTGCCGTTCGGTCTGCTCGGCGGACTTCTGGGGCTCACGGTCCGCGACATGCCTGTGGATGTTTATGGGCAGATTGGCCTTTTGGTCCTGATGGGACTTGCGGCAAAGAACGCGATTCTCATCGTCGAATTCGCGAAAGACCGCCGTCAACGCGGCGAAGGAATTGTCGAAGCCGCAATGAACGCCGCCCGAATCCGACTGCGTCCGATTCTGATGACCGCATTCGCGTTCATCTTTGGTGTGCTTCCTCTCGCCTTTGCAACCGGCGCCGGAGCAAACAGCCGGCAATCCCTCGGAACGACCGTCGTCGCCGGTATGCTGATCGCCACGCTGCTCATCATCATGGTCCCGGTCTTCTACGTCGTGATCCAGTCCATGCGTGAGCACTTTGGATATGGCCGTCCAAAAACAGGAGCGTGATATTCGAGCGGGATTTTCTTAAGGGACCTCGCCCCCTCTGCGCCTTCCTGCCAGTCCGGATGCTCCAGGTTGGACACGCAAACCTCTGGCCTTGCATTCTTGATTCGAGGTCACGGTCTGGGCCGTCTAGAGCATCTCCCAATAGTTTTTTCCGATTCGGCGCTCGCAGAGCGCCACGCAGGAGAAGAGACTTCACAACTGGAGACACGGATATCTCGTCGAATCGCCGCGCTTCACCGTGAGCCTCGCATCTACGAACTCATCGTCTTTTTGCGGCGCCAGTCCGAATGAAAACCACTGCTTCAGTCCTTCCAATCGACTGGCTCGAATACGTTTGACCGACCAATCTGCGTGGATCAAGAACGCCGCGCGCTTCTGCGCCACGCCTCGATCTCCTCAACGCTCGAGCATTCCCTCAGACCTCACTATTGAGTCACTTTGCAGCGGGTTAGCTACTACGAGCAGTACCGCGCGACGCCGATGACGCAGCTGCTGGCGACTTCGATCCCTTCCACCGTTCAGCTGCCAAGTCGTTTATTCGGTCCAGAATCGACAAAGAGCTGCACATGTGGCTCATTGCTCATTGATCCGCAATGACGAATGTCTCCAAGCTCGGTGATCCGTCTGCAGTCAGAAGTATCGTCGACTTCGGATTTCGCACCGCATATCGCCTCGCTCATTGGATGCTGCGAATGTACTGGGCGGTTCGTCGCCCTCATACCCGGGGTGCGCTCGTCGCGGTTTGGAACAATGGAGAGCTGCTGTTGGTCAAGAATTCGTATCGTCGTCAGTACACACTGCCTGGCGGGTATGTACGTGGCAGTGAGTCTGTGCAAGAAGCAGGGGCTCGAGAGTTGCGCGAGGAATGCGGCATCACGGTACCTGCCTCGGAGATCCGTCTCGCGTATAATGCAACAAAGCGGTTCGAGCACCGTGACGACGAAGTGACCATCGTCGAGATCGAACTCGAAACTCGTCCCCGGATCGCTGTCGACAACCGGGAGGTCGTGTGGGCCAGCTTCAAATCCCTTCCGTCGGTGCGCGCCCTGCCTGTTGGGCCGCACCTTCGCGAGTACCCTCGAAGAACGGGACGCGAACTAATTTTAAGGCTCGCACCGATTTTCGTGCCCGTGCCGGGCCTCCTCGGTGTTCAGCGCTTCGGCATCTCTAACATTTTCCCGGCTCTACTCGCCCAAAAATATATGCCCCGGTCCTTCAGTTTCCGGAGCAGCGCCGATTCGATCTCTTTTCGAGAGATGCCTTTTTCCGTCAAGTCGCATTTGATTACGAGTAGTTCATAGAGCCAACCATCCTTCGTCACGCAAGCCGACCTATGGCTCGCTCGCGGGAGCATCCTGCCCGGCTACAACAACATCGTCGCGAGCCCAAGAAAGATCCCCATGCTCGCGATATCCGTCGCGGTCGTCAGAAAGATACTCGACGCGGTAGCCGGGTCCGCTCCCAGCTTTCGAAGGATAAGCGGGACGAGACCACCTACCACACCGCTGATCACGCAACTCGCAACCATCGCGGCGAAGACGATAAACGAAAGCATCTTCGCATTCGGGTTCGACTGCAATGTTGCCACGATAAACATCCCGATTCCGGCAGTAACACCCACCAGTGCGCCATTAAGCAGCCCGAGCAAACCCTCCTTGAAAAGAAGCGCCTTCTCCTTGCCCTTCTCGAGTTCCCCCAGCGTCATGCCTCGAAGTGCGACCGCGAGAGCCTGGCATCCTGTGTTTCCCGACTGGCCGGCCAGTACCAGGGAGGAACATCGCAAGAATCACGATCCGATCGATTGTGTCCTGAAAAATTCCGACTACAAAAGCCGCTGCAAATGCCGTCAGAAGATTGAGCTGCAGCCACGGGTGACGAAAGATCAGGCTTGTCCGCCAGGGAGTCGAGAGACGCTCCTCTTTCTCGACACCGACCATGCGACCGGCCTGGGAACTGATCTCAATTGCCTCCGCTTCGAACATATTCTGACCGCGTACGAGACCCACCAGTTTCCCGTTGGGCTCACAGATTGGATACACTGGGTAATGTTTGTTCAACACGGCGCGCATCGCGTCTGTGAGCTCCAGCTCCGGCGTGAGATAAAATGGCTTCGGAACCATGACTTCCTCGAGCTTTTGATCATCCCGCCCAAGCAGCAGTTCCCGCATCACGATCACCCCGAGAAGCGTGTCGGATTCATCTACGACAAATCCGTAGGTGATGAAGTGCTTTTTGACTAGCTCGCGAATTTCTTCGGTCGCTTCCGCGATGGTCATTCCCGGAGGAAACACCGCAAGCGGTGGCTCCATCAATCGGCCGATCGTGCCCTCCGGATAGCTGGAGGGCAACGACCATCCCGACTTTTCCGCAGATGCCGCCTCCGCGGGAGTTTCCTCCTCACGAGTATTCGTTTCAAGAACCCGCTGCTCTCCTGCATTCAGAATTCCTTCTGCGTCCATGAGTAGATCCCTTTCTTAAATCGCGCGGTTCCCGGAGCCTTTCTGTTTTTACTTTTTCACAAGTAGACTTTTCCCGGTCATTTCCGGAGGCGGCTCCAACCCCAGCATGTCCAGAAGGGTCGGCGACACGTCAGCCAGAATGCCGTCTTTGACCTTGTACTGATCCGCGTCGCCTGCAACATAATATACGTGCACCAGATACGTGGTATGTGCCGTGTTAGGTGAGCCGTCGGGATTGCGCATCTGCTCGCAATTTCCATGGTCGGCGGTAACCAGGGCCCGTCCACCGAGTTCCAGCGTCTTTTCAATCACCTGCCGCACGGCGTCGTCGATAGTCTCGACAGCTTTGATCCCCGCTTCGACAACTCCTGTGTGTCCAACCATGTCCGGGTTTGCGAAATTCAGAATTACCAGGTCGTGGTTGGGCAATCCTTCGAGAACTTTCGCCGTCACCTCGGGCGCGCTCATCTCGGGCTTGTGATCGTAAGTCGGCACATCCTGGGGCGACTGCACAATCACCCGGTCTTCGCCCTCAAATTGTTTCTCAACCCCTCCATTGAAGAAATACGTCACGTGAGGATACTTCTCCGTCTCGGCGATGCGAAGCTGCTTCAACCCGGCCTCACTAACGACTTCGCCCAGAATCTTTGAAAGGCTTTGAGGAGCGAACACGATCGGGCAGCCGTATGTCTTGTCGTATTGTGTCATGGTGATGTAATGCACCTTGGGCGTGACTTCCCGATCGAACTCATCAAAGTCCGGCTGCAGAAACGCGATCGAAAGCTGACGCGCGCGGTCTGCCCGGAAGTTGAAAAACAACACGACATCGCCGTCTCTTATGCGTTGCTCGTCGGGGTGCGCGAAAATGATCGGCTTCATAAATTCGTCGGTTTCTTCCTTGGTATATCGCTCTGAAACGGCGCCACTCGGGTTCCCCGACGCTTTCTGCCCACGCCCCAGAACAATGGCGTCCCACGCAAGCTTGTTGCGGTCCCATCGTTTGTCTCTGTCCATGGCGAAATAGCGTCCAATCACTGTGGCGAGTTTCGCCCCCGTCGGTCCGACACCGGCCATCACCGTCGCGAGGTAATCGGACGCGCCTGTCGGAGAGGTGTCGCGCCCGTCCGTGATCGCGTGAATGAGAATGTCCGAGACCCCGGCATCGTGAGCCGCTTTGGCGAGAGCGATCAGGTGGTTCTGATGGCTGTGCACCCCTCCGTCTGAAACCAGACCCAAAAGGTGCAACCGGGATTGTTTCGCCTTTTCAAACGCAGCTTTTAGCGAGGAATTCTCTGCCAGTTCGCCGTCTCTGATAGCTTTGTTGATGCGGGTGAAATCCTGGTAAACAATCCGGCCCGCGCCCAGATTGAGATGTCCGACTTCGGAATTGCCCATCTGCCCTTCCGGCAGTCCCACGTCCATCCCGCTGGCACTGAGTGTTGCACCGGGGTATTTCGCATACATCGCGTCATGAAACGGCGTTTTAGCGAGCAGTGTGGCATTTCCATCCGCCTCGGCTTGTTCAGGCCCGTGCGGATTGATGCCCCATCCGTCGCGAATGATGAGGATTACAGGTTTCTTGGCCATAGGTAAGAGATGATCAACCAGCGGACAGTGTGAGTCAATCACCCCCTGCTTGCGCGACGCGCCCGCTCAGTATTCCCACAGATTACTCCCACAGAGGCCTGGACACGGCGCTCGCGGCTGATCGAGCAAACTTCCGGAAAAATTTTTCGAAGAATTTGCTGGCGAATCGTTCCGAAGCATAATAACGGTTCCGCCCGCTGGAAGAGGGCACACCTCACCCGGCGCGGTCTTAAAAGCACCCGTAGCTCAATTGGATAGAGCATCTGACTACGGATCAGAAGGTTGGGAGTTCGAGTCTCTCCGGGTGCGCTGTTGAATGTAAGCGACTTACATCAATTCAAACGCGGAATAGAAAATTTAGTTTGCCACCTGCTTGCCACTTTTTGGGCGAAACGGCAGCGCAAACTGAAGACTTTCTGAGTTGCGGTCTTTCCCGCGAAAGCCCGTTTTCGTGCACAACGTGTAAAGGC
This sequence comes from uncultured Verrucomicrobiae bacterium, assembly GCA_963805815.1. Classification (GTDB taxonomy): domain Bacteria; phylum Verrucomicrobiota; class Verrucomicrobiia; order Chthoniobacterales; family Chthoniobacteraceae; genus CAWDWA01. Next base: position 105,204 of record CAWDWA010000026.1, on the reverse strand, counting down.
TGAGTCACTGCGACTCAAATTCCGCGCTTTATGGTGCGAGCTTGGCTTTCAAAGGATTCCAATTTTCAACGAAATGAGTGAAGACGCTCAGGATCGCTTTCTCACGCTCGGTGTGATCGGCCACGAAGGCAGCACCGTGGTCGTCGTGTTCAACAACCTCCGACTGCTCCGCCGCCCGCGGGAGCGGCAGTTGCATCCCGTTGAAGCAGCACAACGATCCCGAGGATCGCGGCGGTGATAAGCATGGAAATGGCGGGTGGGGCGAAACGGTGGAGGAGGCCAGCAGCGAGAGCGCCAGCGAAGTATGCGATCCAGCTTCCGGCCGGAAGCCAGCGGTGCGACGGGCGTGCCAGCGCACTCGCGCAACCGACCCAGCCGCGGATGACAGTGAGGAGGGTGTTCGTCACGACGACGGTGCTGACCCCCGAGACGCCAACCTGCTGAACCGCCGCAGCCTGGAAGCCCATGGCCACAGCGGTGACAAGCGGACCGAACTGGGCGGGCAGACCGAGGAACAGGGCCACTCCGCCAACAAGCAGCACCGCACCGGCGACTGCCAGGACGCGACAGACCGTTCGCGACCAACCGGGCGGCGCTTGACGCAGGAGCGCGCATCCGCCCGCGGCACCGAGACAGAATCCGATCAAAACGAACGCGGCCAGCCAAGCACCGTCGACCTTGACAGTGGACATTGCCAAGGCGAGCACGACGGAATTGCCGGACATGTTCGCAGGGAAAACCCCGTCCGTCACGAAACCCGCCGCATCGACACAGCCCGCCGTTACCGCGACGAAGAAAACCGTATCCGATAAGGTTGCTGTCTGTTTTGTTTGAACGTTTCGCGTCGCTCAGACGGCTATGACGAGCGGGCGATGACGGCTCAGACTCCCGAAAGCTCGCGCCGCGAGGTTTTTATCCGGTAACGTCCCCATTTCGACGCAGCGAGTCAGTACTCTCCGTCGGTGCTACGTCAGAGGCCGAATCGTTCTGCTGGCGCAGATGCGCAAATTCAATGACTCCTTCGCTCAATAGGTCATTGCCTCCTTGTGTTTGCCATTCCCCCGCACTGCGAAATCGTTAAGATCGCCGTAAGCGAACGCGTATCCGTCCACCTTCATTGCCACGGATTGAAGCTGTCCGGCCCATCGACGCGCAGCACTCGTTCCCGCTTCATTTGCGTCTGTATGAGGAAAAATCCTCACCCGTTTGCCTTCGAACAACGGCAGGGCGTCGTCCGGAATACTAAGGCTCGCGCCGAGCATTGCCACGGGCGCAATAATTTTCTTCACACCAGATTTCAGGATCAGATCGAACGCTGCGAGCAGGTCGGGCCCGCCTTCAACCAAAGCGATCACTGGATATTGCGACGCTTCAAGCAGACCTACCGGCCACGAGGCTCTGCTTCCTCCGAGCGTCATCGCTTTCACGGATCTCTTCTCCCCTGTTTTCGCGTCGATCCACTCCCAGGGAACCCCCTCCAACCCCGCGGTGCCTCGCCGGAACGACTCCGAACCTGAAAAAGCAAATTCCTATCAGTTCAGACCGACTTCGTCGGTTCAAGGACTCTGGGCGCATCTCAAAATTAAAAGGCGAAAGAAAGTGCGAACAAAAAATATTGGTAGACAAACCCGATCAACCCATCCACTACGATAAGGAGAAAAGTCATATGAACATGAACAGGCTACCGTCGGGTCCGAAGACCAACCCATCGGGGCGGTTGAGCTGGCCGGGGCCGCCTTTGTCGTCGATGAAGACTTCGGATTTCCCGTCAGGAGCAAAGCGGAGCACGGTGCCGCCAAGCCCGTTCTTCAGATCCCGTGCGGAGACATAAAGCAGGCCGTCTGGGCCAACAACTACGCCCCGCGGATGGTGCTGTTGTTTTTGACCTTAAAGTCGCCGAGAAAAGTTCCGTCGAACGCGTCGTATCGTTTCAGTCGGCCCGGCGGACCTGAGTTGGCTTTCCTGAGCACATTCGCAACGAATAGATCGCTCTGGCCCCCGAGGACGATGCCATCCGGCGCAAACGGAGCGTCCTTATCATAGAACGGAATTAAGGCACCCAGAAATATTCCGGTAGCAGCGTCTGTACTGAGCACCTCACCGGAGATGCCGAGGTCCACGTTCTGGTTGGCGACCAGGAGTGTGCCTCCATCGACCACGACGCCCCTGGGTCCCGCAAGGCCCGAGATATCCGGACCGTCGCTCGTTCCCAGGAAAGTGCCCGAGTTGGCATCAAAGCTTTTGATGGTATTATCTCCCGCCGTCGCCGATATAGAGGGTATCGGCCAGGGCGATTCCTGCTGGGAATAGCCCCAGCAGTATCAGGATCACAAACGCAAAGAGTATTCGTAAATAACGTTGACCAGTTTTCGCGCTTCCCCCGGGGATTCAGACTCCATCCGTATATACGACGCAAACGGTAATTTCGTGAACAAGATAGACCTGCATAACGGCACCTCAGAATTACGCGTCTTCGCCCAGTCGTTGCTGTTTGGACCGAGCGGGAAACTCTTCGTGCCCATCAATAACACCGGAGAGGTCCGCCGCTACAATAGCCCGACAACCGGAGACTACGACTCCTTTATACCCGCCGGTGTCCTGGTCGCGCCGTGGTACATGACGTTCGGCAAGACCAACCCGAGCACGCTGACCTATGAAGAGTAGCCCTTGACCCAGCACGAGGGCCCCGTGAGAGGTCTGGCCAGCCAAGCCAACCCTCTCACCTGCCAGTTATCTCCCGGGCGATGCACGCACGGGTGGACGGTGTTTTCCAGCGGAAAAGAGAATAAAGAAGATGACATGAGCCGACAGGAGGCGCGTGGTGTGCCAACCTGTCGGCTCTTATGAATACGAAGAAAAGGGGGGCTTTGGCGAATGCCAAGGAAGAACTGATTGTAAAGCGGGAGTTGGATGTGCATGCGACACAGATCACGGTGTGTCGGCAGGAGGGCGGGAGGCTACCACAACCGGCGCAGCGAATGAGTTGGCAGGAGTGTCTGGGCAGGGGATCGCAAAGCAAGTGGCCAATGGGGCGCGGGTTTAAAGTTCCCCCGATTTCATGGACAGGGAGGGCGCAGTCAATTCAGAAAGGACTGCAAACATGCCTCGATCCCATCCATCCTACGACAACGAATTCCGGCAGGAAGCTGTTAATCTCCTGCTCAGCAGCGGACGGCCGCTCAAACAGGTTGCCGATGATCTCGTAACAGTTTAGCTCGTCGGGACCGGGTTTCCGCGAGCGGTTTTAGTGGCGATGTCCTGGGCGACGGCTGGGGAGGATCGTCCTTAAATGGGAACCACACCGAACCCCCCTTCAATTTTTTTTCGATTTTCGATCCAACAAGGAATTCGCCTTCGTTAATTGTGTAAAATGGTTTCATGAGCACGTTCGAAAAGGGCAGCATCGCCCGGCGCCGGCGTGTCGCCACGGCGGCGTCTCGTTAATTTTCCCGGTGAATACAGCGTTGCGTAACCTTCACGCCACCTCTTGATACAAATACTTCTGAAACCCTGCGAAAATCTTTCCGATCTCCGCCGGCTTCCCGAGCTCTGCCACTGCGTCTGCGATCGAGTCGTGGTATTTCAGTCGCAATAATGGCGTGAGTTTCTCCGCATCCAACTCTTCCACTCCCACGTTCACGTAGTGTGAAAGCACGAAATCGAGAAAGACCTGCTGTTTGCTGTTGAAGTGTGTGGGGATTTCCACCTTTGCCTTCGCGGCGCGTTCTTCGCGCGTGAGCGGTGGGAGAGCGTAAGCGACGTGAGCGAGAACGTCGAAAAGATCGCTCTTTTCCGCATCAATGAACCGCTGCATCTCGGTCATCTGTTCATGCCCGAAGCCTTTTTCCGCGAGACCGTCCAGCAGCTTGCGTCGCGTGGCCGGATAGCTCCAGAGCAAACGCAACTCGTCCTCGTTGTGGAAGAATTCCGGCAACTTGCCAAAGAGCGCTTCCATGAACTGCTGCGCGGACATCGGGGTCCCATCCGGATGCCAGAAGCTCGTCGCCATCATGTGCTGAATGTTCCGCTCCTTCCCATCGGCCAGCTTCACTTTGGCCCTCCTTCGCCGCGGTTCGGGTTCGGGACCAGGACCTGGCGGTTCGGGCCTCGGGCCGGGCTTTCTCGGGGGTTGTGGTCTGGGCTCCGGTTCCAGCGGCTCGCCATCCCACTCCGGATCATTGAAGTGGAGATGCGCCTTCACGAAATCGTAGATCGTGAAGTAATCCTTCCCCTCGTAGAGCCGCGTGCCGCGCCCGATGATCTGCTTGAACTCGATCATTGAGTTGATCGGCCGCATCAGGACGATGTTGCGGATGTTTCGAGCATCGACGCCGGTCGAAAGCTTCTGGGAGGTCGTCAGGATCGCCGGGATCATCTTTTCATTATCCTGAAAGTCCCGCAGATGTTGCTCACCGAGCGCGCCGTCATTGGCCGTTACCCGCTGGCAATAGTTCGGATCATTGCTCGTCTTCATCTGGTTGATCAGATCGCGCACGGCCAGCGCATGATCCTGCGTGGCGCAGAAGACCAGCGTCTTTTCCCGCTGATCGATCATCTCCATGAAGAGCTTCACGCGATGTTTTTCTCGCTCCTTGATCTCGATGATCCTGTTGAAATCCGCCTCTTCGTAAATCCTGCCCGTCTCGATCTCCCCCTCCATCAAGCGTGTCATCCGGCGTGTAGATGTATTCATCGAGCGTCGTCGGAAATCTGCCGCACCTTGAAAGGCGTCAGGTATCCATCGTTGATTCCATCCTTGAGCGAATAGACGAACACCGGCTCGCCGAAATAGCGGTAGGTATCGACGTTGTCCTTCCGTTTGGGCGTAGCGGTGAGCCCGAGTTGAACCGCGGGCGCAAAGTATTCGAGGATGTCGCGCCATGTGCTCTCGTCGTTCGCGCCGCCGCGGTGGCATTCGTCGATCACGATGAAGTCGAAAAAATCGCGCGGATATTCGCCGAAGTAAGGGACGGCTTCCCGTCCTTCGGCGGCCCGCGACATGAATGTCTGGAAGATCGTGAAAAAGAGGCTGCCGTTCTTCGGCACACGGCCCTTCTTGCGGATCTCGTCGGGCGCGATCCGCACCAGCGCATCCTCGGGAAAGGCGGAGAATGCGTTGAATGCCTGGTTCGCCAGAATATTCCGATCCGCGAGGAAGAGGATGCGCGGGCGCCGGGTCGGCTCGCGGCTCAGGTTCCAGCGGGAATGGAAAAGCTTCCACGCGATCTGGAACGCGATGAACGTCTTGCCCGTGCCGGTGGCCAGCGTGAGCAGGATGCGCTCGCGTCCCGCAGCGACCGCTTCGAGCACCCGCTCGATCGCAATATCCTGATAATATCGCCCCTGAAAGTATCCCCCGCGGCTTTCGAATGGCACATCGGCGAATCGATCGCGCCACGCGTTCTCCTCAGCGAAAGTGTAGGCCCACAGCTCTTCCGGCGTGGGAAAGCAGGGAATCTCTCCTTCCGCCCCCGTCTGCATGTCGATGCGGTAAATGCCCTGGCCATTTGTCGCGCAGGCGTAGCGCACCTCCAACTTGTCCCGCGTAATTCTTCGCCTGCGCCACGCCTTCGGTCAGAAGCTTGTCCCACGCCTTCGCCTCGATCACCGCCAGCTTCGTGTTTCGATACTCCAGCACATAATCCGCGATGATCGGCTTTCCGCGTCTCCCGCCGCCTTCGATCCGCCCCGGCGCAATGAGATATTCCCGCCGCACGCGACTCCCCTCGACCACGCCCCATCCCGCAGCTTTCAACGCGGGATCAATGAGTTCAGCTCGCGTCTCGGCTTCGTTCATTCCGTCGCCGCAACCGACCCCAATCTCTCCAGCGCCAGCTCAAGGAGTCGATTATCGAACAACTTCTCTTTCCGCTTCGCCGCATCGCTCCCAGCCGGCCATCTAGCCAAACCCGAACGCACAGCTTCGAGCGTGGGTAACACGCCTTCACGGCTCACCAACCAGTCTATTGTAGCCAATGCCTCCAAGCCGAGCGGAGACTGGAAACCGTCGATCAGTGCATCAGTTGCTTCGACAGCTGGCAGATAATCGCGCGCTTCGATGCTCTTCAGGTAAAGCGACAGCTTCTCACGCTTCGACTCCTCAAACCAAATGGTGTCGAATGGCCGTGCATCGGCAATCCTCCGTTCGCAATGCAGATAGCTGCCATCGAGGCTGTTAAGCAAGTGACTCAGCCGGTGCGCGTAGGGACCGTAGCGGTCGGCGGTGAAGCGCAGGTCGAGGGGATCATTCAGCGCTAGTCGTTTGACGGTTCGCTCGAGAAACCACGCTAGCTTTTGCGCTTCGAGCAACGTGCATTCAATCCCCAACACCCAATATCGCCGGATCAGCTCCGCGATAAGGGCCCGGGCGGGCGTGAGCTTCTTCACGCCCTGTTTCTTAGCGATGTTCTGATATTTCGCCGTCGGCTCATAGACGATTACATCGACATCCGGCAGGTCGCACAGTGATGCCTCGATCATCGGTCGAATATCCCGCCAGTTCAGTCCACCATTCCCGCAGCCGAGTGGCGGAATCGCGATCGAGCGGATGCGCTTTTCCTCAATCACACCCTTTAGCGCAATAAGACCCCTCTCCACCCACTCCGGCTTCGTTGGCTGCCGCCAATGCTTCTTGGTCGGAAAATTGATGATCCAGCGTGGCCCATCCAATTCGACCCCAGCAGTCACAAACATCTCGCCGACATGAACCTCACCTGCTTTGCACGCTGCTTCGTAGGCGCGGAAATTCTCAGGGAAGCGCTCTTTGAACATGAGTGCGATGCCCTTTCCCATTACACCCACCGTATTCACTGTGTTCACTACAGCTTCGACGTCCGCGTTGAGGAGGTTTCCTTGCCTGAATCTCATCGTCTAAAAATACCACCCTGGCGTCACTTTTACAGCTAGTTCCACACCCTTCGCTGCTAACAAACCATCAAGGTGAGCCTTCACCGTCGAGTTGTAACAAGCGATCCCGAGCAAACCAGCCAATGGGACGCGCAAGTGCACCAATGCCTCCGCCTGATATCGCACCTGTTTGCCTGGGTCGGCGTCGTCCGTCTTGAAATTGCGACTCCGTAGAAGCCGCCAGTCGATTTGAGCGAGATCAGCGGGCTCCGTAAAAAACTCCGTATCGATCGCATACGCGTGTTGGTTGGTGAAAACGAACGACAAGTTCAAATTATTCAGCCGGTAAATGGAGGAGACGAAGATTGCAATCTTGCGGTTCTTTCGCTGCTTTATGCCGCCGTAGCCCGTCTTGATGTTGAACATCATAATCGAGAATGGAGTGAAATAGAAGGGCACATAATCGCTCAGTGTGCCGTTGGGAGGAATCGGTACCCGACGATGGGATCGCTTCTCGATCAGATCGGGATTTCCAATATTCACGTAGTTCGGGTCATGTTCGCCAGCGTTGCGGCAAGAGATACAGCCGTGGTCCAGAATACTCTGCACGTTGTCAATGTGCACTATGCGGAATATGAACGCTTTCTCGGGATTCAGGTTTACCGACATGGTGGATCAGAGTTTTCCCGTGAAGGCTTGGTGCAGCAGCGACTTCTTTAGCTCCTTCAGCGCGGCGAGTTTGCGCTCGAAGATGGCGGCAAGGCGCTGAGTTTCGGTGCGCATTGTTTCAACCTTCTCGACGATGCGATTTTGATCCGGCTTCGGCGGCAAAAAGCATTTCAACGTTCGAACCTGCTCCGTCATAAGGCGATGCACAGTTGCACCGCGACTGACCATCGAAAGTAGTTCCTGCATCTTTGACTCTAAAAGCGAATAGAGAAATCGCGACTCAATCACGCTCTTGGGGCAGAGAGCTTTCAAATCCTGATTGATGGCAACTCCCAGCCCGGTCACGGCAATCGGAACGGTCCGAGCTAAGATGCCAGACCTTACCACCATAAGAACGGCACCTTTTGGAATCAGCGAAGTTGCGCTGCCATCAATCGCTTCCTGTGAGATATGGTCAATTGAGTCAAAGACGACTTCTGACTTCATGTCTTTTGGCGAAACCCACGGAATCTTTCCGTTCCAATATCGCTCAACTGCTTTGGATGGTGTACCACCGCCTCGAAAGTTGCAGATTTCGCCGATTGTCGTTTCCACCCAGCGGGGGGTGCGGCGGGTGAAGACAGAGTGGAGGTGGCTTTCGAAGAGGGCGCAGGCGTTTTGGAGGTTCTTCTCGACGTTGGCCTCGGCGGTGGCGATGCCCGCAAACGCTTCGTCAAGGATACCGACGATCCGCTGCTGCTCCGCCAAAGGCGGGACGGGAATGCGAAGAGCACCCAATTTGGTAGCGTTGAAACCACCCTGGGCACTTCCCGATGACCCATCCTTAATCGCTTGCCAATAGCTTGCCGTTTGAAAGAACAAAGACAGAAATTGTGGCAGAAGCTGTCGATCGATTAGCCGAAGTCGAATCAAATAGGACGCGAAAACTGAGTCGGGCGGATCGATTACGAGAAAACTCTTTCCAGTTGTGGCGCCGGTCCTTGCGAAAACGATGTCTCCGCTTTTCAGTCGATACTTAGGGGCATCGGCTGAGCTGATCGCGCAATACGGGACTGCCGCCCAATCGACATTATCGTCTTGGATGTCAGTAATCCGAAGGAAGTGCGGCCCGACAGGTTCACTGGACGCCCTTTCAGTGTAGCCATAGTTGATGGCCGACACTGCGCTGAGTTTTTTCCTCACCCACCCGTTCCTCATACCAATTCCTCTTTGTTCGCGTAGAGGCGCTTCCAAATTCTCTCCAGAATCTCCGCGCTTTCCGCATCGAGGGTAGCAATTTCCTCCATAATGGCGTCCGGGGTGCGGTGGGCGACATCCTCTTCCTTGTTCGGGTTCTTCACGGAGAGATCCCACGTGGTCGCGTCGATTTCAGCGGCGTCCACGCTCCAGCTTTTAGGCGAGTCAGCGAAGGTCTTCTGTAGCTCCACGAACTCGGCCAAATCGAAATCGTTGAGCGGGTTGGTCTTGCCGAGATTGCGGCCGGGGTCGAGCTGGTAGAACCAGATTTTTCTCGTCGGCGCACCTTTTTCGAAAAATAGCACGATGGTCTTCACGCCCGCGCCCTGGAAGGTGCCGCCGGGGCAGTCGAGCACGGTGTGGAGGTTGCAGCTTTCCAGCAGAAGTTTCCTTAAGCTCACGGAGGCGTTGTCCGTATTCGAGAGGAAGGTGTTCTTAATCACGATGCCGGCCCGGCCGCCGGCTTTGAGGATCTTGATGAAATGCTGGAGGAAGAGGAACGCAGTCTCGCCGGTGCGGATCGGGAAGTTCTGCTGCACTTCCCTGCGCTCCTTGCCGCCGAAGGGCGGGTTGGCCAGCACGACGTCGAACCGGTCCTTGTCCTGAATGTCGGCGATGTTTTCCGCCAGCGTGTTGGTGTGAACGATGTTCGGCGCCTCGATTCCGTGCAGGATCATGTTCATGATCGCGATCACGTAGGCGAGCGACTTCTTTTCCTTCCCGTAAAACGTGCGGGTCTGGAGCGTGTCGAGGTCGCGCGTTGTGAGACCGCCCTGCGCCTTCAAGTAATCGAACGACTCGCAGAGGAAGCCCGCGGAGCCGCACGCGCCGTCGTAGATGCGCTCGCCGACGCGCGGCTTTATCACGCGGATCATGGCGCGGATCAGTGGGCGCGGGGTGTAGTATTCGCCGCCATTCCGACCGGCGTTGCCCATGCGCCTGATCTTCTCTTCGTAGAGCTGGGAGAGCTCGTGCTTTTCCTTTTGAGAACGGAAACGAAGCTCGTCGATGTGGTCGATGATCTCGCGGAGGTTGTAACCGCTCTGGATTTTGTTCCTGATCTCGCCGAAGATCTCCCCGATCTTGTATTCGAGAGTGTCCGGCCCGCTCGCCTTCTGCTTGAACCCGTGCAGGTAGGGGAAGAGCTTCTGATTTACGAAATCGCGCAGATCGTCCCCGGTGAGTGCGGTGTTGTGGTCGAGCTTGCCGCTGGCGTCCTTCGGCGCCGCCCACCGCTCCCAGCGGTAAGGCTCCTCCAAAATGAACGAGTATTTCCGCCCCTCCAGCTCCGCAACCATCGCACGCTCCTGCTCGAGGTCGTCGAGGTATTTCAGAAAAAGCAGCCACGAAGTCTGCTCAGTGTAGTCCAGCTCGGTGGTGCAACCCGCCTCCTTCCAGAGGACGTCGTCAATGTTTTTGAAGGCCTGTTCAAACATGTTGGGGCCGGTCAAACGATGGCATTTTCGACCGCGCTTCCGCGGACGTTACCGGAGAAAAACCAAGCGGCGCGAGCCGTAAATACGGAATGCAAGGTCCGAATGAACGATATCGTAAAAGCGAAGGTCGTTTTCATTTCTAGTCGAGCCCCGGATAGGTGAGCCGCAGTGCCCGTATTCTAATCAGAATTTATGCCAAGAGCCACCTCAGCGCACCAACCGCCAGTTCTCATCGACAACGGCAAAGCGAAGTCCGTGAGTCGATTGAGATCAGGATAACCGAACTGCTTCTGGAATCAGCTTCTCAAGAAACCATGCGGTGGCGCGCCAGCTTTTGTATTGCCGTCCGTATCCATTCTTTCTCGGCGCGAACTTTCGCCCATCTGAGCTAACTTGATTCTGCACGGCTCGGACGTTCGAACAGCCTGCCAAACCGTCTCGGTCGAGATACGTTCTACACAGATGGAAGAGACGCGACTCCGCTTTTGCTGCACGCATACCGGCTGCGAAAGCTGCTTGGAAAGCCGATAGAAAGCGCCAGCGCAGGCAACCCTTCCTGCGCTCCGCCGGGGGGGGACGTAGAACTGCCTTGACGTGAAACTTTGCGATCTGTATCGGGGAAGCAACGCCGTCCCTGAATTTACGCGAATGGGCGCCGAACAGTTTTCCGCAACTTTCGAAAAGTAATTACAAACAAGAAGGATTTGAATGGCTGATTGGCTTTACGACAGGTACGGTAAGGCGACTATGATTCTCGATGACGACTGCGTGCGGGATCGACGCGGGGCGCGTGGTCGGATGGATATCTGGTAATGACGTTTACTCGAAAAGAGGTTCACACATCGGATGGTTCGATGAAGGAGTGATTTCTGATTCAAAATCACGTGCCTTGCTCGTCACATCTAATTGCTCAGGAGGCACGCCTGCACGCCAAGGTCTAGCCGCTGCGCCTGGAATGCCGGGGTTTACAGCGAGACCAGGACGTCCGGGATTGGCGGCGTCGCCTGGAAGACCTACCAATAGCGGTTGGTCGTCTGAGGAGCCAGAATCCTATTTCTCTTCATAGCCACGACGCGCGAAGTAGATGGCGCCGCTTAATCAGCGACGGCAGTCGAGGTGCCGAAGCCAGAGCAACTTCGACTTTCGACCTGTCTTCTCGTGCATAAAGCCGGGCATGTAGCCGTTCATTTTGCACGCTTGTGTAGCGTTCTTAAAAAAATTGTCGTCGAGTCCAAGCACGTCGACGCATGAGAACAGCAGCTCGCGTGTCGTTTTTGGCGGCTGCTCGAACCAGCAATGAAGCGACTTGTGTCCGCTGTGGACAATTGCGGCGAGGTTCATTCCAAGCTCTGCTTTTTAGAGTTTTCGTGAATGAAAACAGAATAAGGCCCGGTCGGGTCCCCATGGGGCTTCATTCAATGATTTTCCCGTTTCTAGTGAACGACCGGTGGCCGAGCCATTTACAGTCGGTCCGAGAGGGAAAATTGCAAATAAGTTTGAGCGCCTGCAAAGACTCCCCATTGGGTAACTCCATACATAGAGTGCATACAAAGCGCCACCTGTAGGATAGCGACGGTGATTGAATCCTTGTGGACATCGAGTCCGAGATGACGTGTAGTTTTTCTCATGGGTTAGTTGCCTGTTCGAGTCAACGAATGGCGGCATGGCCCTTTGAATGCGGCTTTGATCCGGCTAGCCCGCCAGATCATCCCGTGATGCAATGAACAGCAACAACGTCGTAACGTTTTTCAACCGGGGCCCAGGCTGCTCGAATCACCGGCCGACGACACCCAAAAGGACTAGGGGTATTAAGTGGATGTCGCGATAGTCATTCCATTAGTCGTGGCCTTTCTTGGCGCGGCGCTGGGCGCGTACTTCGCCTTTGTCAAGACGCGAAAGGAACGTCTATGGTCCGACCGATACGAGGCACTTCGAAACGTCGTCTTGAGTCTCGAAAGGATTCAGACTCACTTCGAGTGCCGGGAGATGCAAGAACTCGGCGTCCAGGTTGTCACTGCGGACGAGTATGCACAGATGGAGACAGAATGGCGCGCCATGACCTCCGTGCCAACATCGCAACACTTCGCCTGCTTTTCAAGGACGGCCAGATCGCTACACTCCTTGAGCAACATACGGAGCTGAATCATGCCTTTCTATTGATGTTTGGCGGTACTCCCGAGCAACTGCCGGATTTATTCTCCGAAGTGGCGAAGAATGCAGAGCGCGGAATTGAGGAGGCCATCAAAGTTGCACAGCAACGACTCCTCTAGTCGGGTTGCCGGGAGTATTAGCTCCCGGCTCCCACACTACCCGGCGTACACAACATCTCCTCACGGCGGGCAAGTCGTCGAAGACGCGCTCGTAGGTCGTCTCCTGCAGCGGCGGGCGCGGAGCGGCGTCGGTGAGTAAGGCCGAGGTTCGTGAGAAGCGCACAGTGAAACTTGAGAGCTGGTTCAATCGATGAACGGATGGCTGATTTTCAGACCACCGGAATTAATCTCTCCCGAAGGGAGGGGTGGTCTTATGTATCCAGTGCTTTCCGACGTGGGCGCTGAATCACCCCGCCACCATGGGAACAATCTTCCCGTCTCTGACCGGTGGCAGAACCAGGGCTTTTGGTTTTGATTCATAGTTTTGCGCGAAGGAGGGCAAGAGCGGAGGCTGGATCGGCGGCGAGACGTTCTTTTTTGGCCGGTAGCCAGTCGTCGCTATTCTCGCCCGAAAGCAGTCGCAGGTTCACGCTGCGAAGCAGGGCGAGGTTCATCAGGGCGTTGCCGTGATGCAGACGCGTGCTGTCTTCTCCGAGCGAGGCGTCGCGCCGCCAGTGATTGCGGTTTTCCACGCCCGCCCAGTGCGATCGACTCAAATTGATCCAGCCCTCCGCCGTACGCTCCCCCGGTTCCTGGCTGCTGAGGTAATAGCGATCTTCCACGCTGGCCTTCCCGCTCTTTTTATCAGTACGCGTGCTGTGAATGCGTACCAGCGCCCGGCTGCTGCAGAAGCCGGTGGCCATCGGTGTGGTTTCGCAAAGGCTTACAGCGCGCTCTTCGATTCGTCCGTGCCCGCAAGTGGTCTGAACAAAAGGGGGGAGCAGTTCGTTGCACTGCGGGCGTATTGAAACAGTGTGGGCTGGTTGGCTTTGATGTGCAGAAAGTAGTCACCCCCTTTGTCTACGATAATTCGCGCCGTCTCTTTCTGGCAGTGCAGCGGATCGGTGGTGATGGTCCTGCCATCGAGCGAGGGCATGTCGGAGAGGAGTTTCTGCGCAACCTTCTGTTCACAGCGTTGCGTGTTTTCCTTCTGATCCATTACGGCCATCGCCACCGGCGAGCCGTCCTCGACATCGACCAGACTGACCATGCCGATGATGTCACGGATCATCTTGCCATCGAGGGCCAGCGCGCCCGGCAGACTGCCTGCCTGCTCGCAGAGCCAGTCGCTCAGAAGCGCGGCGAAAGGTTCGGGGTCCATGCGGGTAAGCACGTCGTAGAAGACGTCATAGCTGGGCACTTCGTAAAAGCGTCGCGTGCCCTTCCTGATCGGCAGCCGCAGTTCGGCGCGCTGATTGGGTTTAAGACGGTTGGCAAAGCGGGCAATTTCGGAGATCTGCCGCGCTCCGCACAAGAGCGCCATGGCGGTGATGGTCAGCACCGGGCCGATGCGGAAGCGGGTGTTTTTCGCCCTCGGATCTGGGGCCTGTCGCAACAACTCGAGCAGACTGCGGCGTTGCTTTTGATCGACGGGCAGCACCCCGTGGGCGGCAGCCACCATCGCGCCCGCGTGTTCGGGGGCCAGCGGCACCGCGCACGCCTTCTTCCGGGCGCCGGCTTCGAGCTCTTTGAGCCAGAGCCGCTTCGGGCGACCATTGGGAACAAAATAATCGGCCCGGTGCCGGCTGTTTCCATCGCTCATTCCCACCGGTTGCCATCCCCCGGCCTTGTAGCACGTGCCGGCGTAGGCTTCCGGATCGGTAAAACTTTCTGCCAGAAGCGGCCGATAGCCAAAGCGCTCCTGCCACTGTGCCGGCAGGGCCCGGCAGGCCGCGGCCAGCGCCTGGCTGGCCAGATTCGGTTCCCGGCCCTTATCGTGGGGCAGCAGATAGCGACGGTTCTGCACTACCAACTTGAGGCGTTCGGCTGCCAGAGCCGGGTTCCAGCCGATCCACTTCTCACGGTCCTTGAGCTTGAGGGCGGCCGGCCCCCAGACCAGAAGGGCGACCCATTGCTTGTCACGCACGACCACCTGGCGCAGGAAATCGCCCACAGAGGGCGCCCGTCCGAGGTAATGCTTCGCCGCCAGCAATTCGTCGAAGCGTTCCCGCTCCAACGCTGTAACGACCTCGACTTTCAGTGATTGATCGGCCCGTAAAAGGCCGCTCCCGGCTTCTAAATCATCGACAAGAGATTTCATCCCAAGCCCACCACAACCCAAAACCACCAAATTGTCTAGTCCCGATTTCCGATCCTCAGGTTCAACCAACTACAAAATCACTATCAAGAGCCCTGATTCCAACTCGAAGACAACGTTTTCACGCTGGAGTTCGGCGACGTTTTTTGGCGAAATCATGGCGGTGTCCGGTTGGGCATTTGTTAAATCTCCTCATTGGAGAATACCAGCCGCTTTGACGGCTCAATCCGGCGTTCCTCGTGGATGCCGCTATGCAGCTCCGGCCGGACGCCACCCGTTGCCAAACGCGCAGGAAGCCGCATGAACGAGAAGCCAAAATTTCCTAACGAGGCGGGGCCTCCGGCTCCAATTTCACGCTACGCTTCGATCTGACACTACATCTTGCCTGGTCTGAGGCCCCGCCTCGTTAGATTAGATTACTCCCATGCCCGCGGGTCCGCAGCGCGCGAACATTGGATACACCTGGCCGAATCGTCAGACCTCGAGTAGATCGTCTGAGGAGCTTCCCGCGTCACCATGCGCCATTTCGATCTGGCGCAGCTTTGGGGCGTTTGCGGCATTGGCGGCTCGTTAGGCGGCGCCGGGACGGGAGCTACGAAATCCTGCGCGAGATGTGGTAGCACACTTCGACGGAGGGCATTATAGGCCAGATCCGGATATTTTCTACTCCGAGGTGTACGAACCTCGGCTGTCGTCCAAGGAAGACTCAATGCCTCTCACAGGCTACCTTTAGGAAAAGCGAACGATGTCCCCATGTAGTGATAGATCGTTTTTCCGTTCTTGGAGAAACGCGACGTTCCATCGGGCATCAGCTGCCCTGGGTGGCCCGCACTGCCTGACACAGATTGGTCTTGTGCGAAGTACAGAACTTACACTGGCGACATTCGGCGGTGTATAGGGGAATGACGTGATCTCCGACCGATAACCGAGTGACCCCCGGACCCACTTCGCCGCCGCCGCCTTCGTGGCCTAACACACTGGAACGTTATCGATACGGAAGGCCCGATTCATGAAGATGTGCTGGTCCGGTGTATCGCGCGCCATCACGGATTTCAGCGCGCCGGGCGTCAGATCCGTGACATTGTGATCGAGATTGCGAAGCGCCGACGGGGACGGACCGAGGAAGACGTAGGCTTGTTTTTTTTGGCGCAAGGGAACGGTCAAAGATCGCCTTGCACCAGCCCGTTATAAGGGCCGTGACGATGAAATGCGGAAGGCGGATTATCATCCGCCTTCGCCTACGGCTATGGCGTAACAAGTGTGATGTGTCGCGGTGACCGGCGCGAGGACATTTTTGGTCCTGCCGCGGACAGGGAACTGTTTCTCCGCACGCTCGCCGAAATGTGCGAACGCTGTGGCATCCTGGTCCACAGCTACGTCCTGATGAGCAACCACTATCATCTCCTGATTGAGACGCCGCAGCCCAATCTGGTGGCAGGCATGAAGTGGTTCCAGGGTACCTATACTCAGCGCTTCAACGCGCGGCACCGGCTTTGCGGTCATCTTTTTCAGGGGCGGTATAAGGCGATCCCGGTGGAGGAGGAATCGGAGGGCTATTTCTGCGCGGTGAGCGATTATATCCATCTCAATCCGGCGCGCGCCCGGTTGCTGGATGGGGATCGACCGGAACTCCTGGATTATCCGCGGAGTAGCTTTGTGCGTTTTGCAAAGGATCGATACGTGCCTCCCTGGCTGTGCCGGGCTCGGGTCTTCGGCTCGCTCGGTCTTCCAGACGAGAGTGCAGCTTCGCGCGCAAACTACCGCCGGTGGATGACGTCTCGAGTGCGCAACGTGCTGGAATGTGAACTGGACGAAGAAGAATCGCGGCACTGGGAGGCATTGAAACGTGGCTGGTATCTGGGCAGCGAGAATTTCCGGGACCGGCTGATGGATTGGGCAAACGGTGTGGTCAGGGGACGGCGCCGCCAGTCCTACAGCGGCGAAGCGCTCGGGCGACATGACGAGGCGCATGCGGAGCAACTACTCAAAGCCGGAATGGAACAGCTGGAGTTGAACGAGAGTAAGGTGCTAGCGCTGAGAAAGAACGACGCACGCAAGCAGGCGCTGGCGTGGTTGATTCGCAGTCGAACGGTGCTGGGCGACGAATGGATCGTGAGCCGGCTGAGAATGGGGCATCGGTCCAATGTGAGTCGTGCAGTGGCCGCGTTTCGCGATCCCGGCGATGCTGAGCGCAAGAAACTGCAGAAATTTCTGCACGCATGCACGTATGCGCGGACTGCCCCATGCCCTAATGGGTGCCCCATGCCCTAATGGGTGACCCCAGCCTCCCAGAACCGTCTTGACGCGAAGCTTGGCGCCCTGTACCGGACGAGTAATGCGTGCCTTCAACGCCCAATATCCTGCATGTCGTAATATAAAGCGACGTGCAGCCCAATACCTGTTCGCTGAAGAAACATGAAGCAGACCTCGACCGCGTGGGTTTTCGTTTCCCACACAAATAAGGACATCGCGAAGGTGCGACAGGTGCGTGACGCTATCGAAAAAGCGGGCGCTCAACCCATTCTATTTTTTCTGAAATGCCTGTCCGATCACGACGAAATTGACGATCTGATCAAACGAGAGATCGAGGCGCGTTTCTTCTTTGCGATAGCTCTAACGCAAAACGAACGAAATGGGTCCAGGATGAAGTGGCGCACGTTAAAAGCCTTCACGGCCGAAAGATAGAGGTTATCGATGTTGATTCAGATTGGAGAACGCAGATTTCGGGAATTACCCGTATTCTACGCAGCGCGACAGCATTTCTTTCCTACTCTCATTCTGACACAGCGATCGTGACTCCGGTACGGGACGCTGTTTGGCACGGGCGAGATCGTCGCTGGCATCGGTCCGGGAGCGGCAGACATCCCGGACCGCCTCGTCGAGCACGGGCGGCACCCGCACTTCGGTGATGTCACCGTTGCGGTAGAGTTTGGCGATGGCCTTCGCGTCGCGCCGGTCGGTCTTGATCCGGCTCTGCTTCTCGTGCTCCCTCTTCGAGGGCGACATGACGGCGCTCTCGACCTTGAGCGTGCGCAGACGGCGGGCAAGCACGAAGCCCGTCGGACCGGCCTCGTAGCAGACCTTCAGTTCCCGAAGCCCGACCCCGAGCGTCTTTGCCAGTTTGCGCAGAGCGCGTTCGATCGAGAGATTGCTGCCGCCGCATTCTCCGAAGTAGACGGGAGCCTGCCGGGTTCCTCCGGCGGCGTATGCGATGGCGACACTTTCCTTGTGGACGTCGAGTCCGATGTAGTATGTTTTCTTCATGGCGTGTGTAGGTATTTCTCTATTGTTGGATAGGTCCGGCTCACGCCGGATAGCCCACGAAAACCCTATGCACGCCGCCTCTTTCCTCAACGGCCGCGCTCACAGAGAGCTTCAGCCATAGGATCTAGCAAGAGAAAAGGACGACTTGGAGGCCAGACGGTCAATGCTTCAGCAATTTGCCAGCGACAATTATTCCGGCATCTGTCCGGAAGCGCTGGAATACATCCGGAAGGTGAACTCGGGTCACCAACCTTCCTACGGGAATGACTTCTGGACAAGAGAGGCCTGCGATCTATTTCGGCGTATGTTCGATGCGGACTGTGAGGTCTTTTTTGTGTTCAATGGGACTGCTGCTAACGCTCTATCCATGGCCTCTCTTTGCCAGCCACATCATAGCATCATTTGCCATAGATACGCACACATCGAAACCGACGAATGCGGCGCGCCCGAGTTCTTCTCCCACGGAGCAAAACTTCTACTGGTGGAAGGTGACAACGGCAAGATTGATTCCGATCTTGTGGGCGCCACTGTGACCAAGCGCACCGATATCCACTATCCAAGGCCGAGGGCAGTGAGTGTATCTCAAGCCACCGAGTTGGGCACTGTATACACGCGATCCGAGCTTCAGGGCATCCACCGAATCGCGGAAACCCATTCCCTGAAGATTCATATGGATGGTGCGCGGTTCGCCAATGCTGTCGCCCATCTCAACGTCGCAGCACGGGAGATCTCACTGGATGTTGGAGTTGATGTTCTGTGTCTCGGGGGGTCAAAGAACGGTCTGGCCATCGGCGAAGCTGTCATATTCTTTGATCTGGAGGCAGCACAGGAGTTCGCATATCGATGCAAACAAGGTGGTCAATTGGCTGCGAAGATGAGGTTCATCGCCGCTCAATGGTTGGGCGTGCTGAAAGCGGATGCCTGGCTCCGGTATGCCCGGCATGCAAACAAATGCGCCGCAATCTTGGAGAAGGAGCTTCTGGGCATTCAGGAGGTGAGAATCCTGTTTCCCAGAGAGGCCAACTCGATCTTTGTGCAGATGCCGGAAGTGGTGATGGACGCCCTGAAGAAAAAAGGATGGGAATTCTATACATTTATCGGAGTCGGTGGCGCCCGGTTGATGTGTTCATGGGACACCAACGACAACACAATCAAAGCATTTGTCGATGATCTCAAACAAGCAATTGCTGAAGCTTGCTAATCGGGTCGCCGGGAGTGATTAGCTCCCGGCTCCCACACCACCCGGCGTACGGGTCCGTTCCGGGCGGTTCCAATTTGACTACGGGTTATGCCTTGCGGCGGTCGTCGTAGTGCAGTCCGATCCATAGCGAGCGCAGTTCGGGCAATCCTTGTTCATCCAGCCAGCGCGTGCTCAGGGGTTCTTTTAGACGATGTCATTGCGAATCTGTCCGGCGCCTTTCGCCCGAATCGCTCGCACTTGCTCGGCCATTTCCCGGTCAACACCATCGTCGACCAGCGGGATCACTTCGCCGTGCCAAGAATTTCTGCCGCTTTGCCATTTGTCGCGGCGCAGTTTGGATGGAGCACCGGTTTTGTGGCTAATCTTGTTTTGCAGAACGTTAACCTCTTATTGAGCTCGAAGAGGCGGCCGACGATTTAGGCAACTTGAAAACAACGGCAGATCACCGGGAATGCGAATTAAATCGGCACTACGCCCTTCCGCCTGAAAAGTGGCAAGCAGGTGGCAAACCAAATTTTTCCGATCTCCGCCGAGCTTACATAAGCCACTGACGTTGAGTGGTGCACCGCGTAGGACTCGAACCTACAACCAAGGGAGCGTTCGGTTTTTGACGGAAAAAAGTTACCGGAAAAGTTGCAAGCGCAAATTTGGAGAGTTGCTCCCGATTTTCGTAAGTTGCTCGATTTCAACAGAGCCGGCGGGGGGATTCGAACCCCCGACCTACTGATTACGAATCAGAAATTCGGGTTTTGCAATGTTTGGATGTCGTTAGCTGCCCATTCCCATTCAATGACTTACAGAGAATCAGTGTTAGCCGAGGTATGCCGTCTTTAGCCGCATGTTGACGCTGGGGGTTACAATCAGGGGATACAAATGGCGGAAACGGTGCTCGTTACACTCACTTTCTAAGAAGCGAACCTCCCTTACCGCTACGGCGCCATAGTGGGAATCGGGCGCGATTCGTCAGAACCGCGTCGTCTCGAGCTTCTCCATGAAATCGCAGAGACGACCGCCGCCCTCGCGGCGCGGGAAGAGTTCCTGGACGGGAACCTTCAGCACCTCCGCGAGAAACATAGTGTGGTGTCCCGTAAATAGGATTATATACTTCTTCCAGCAAGGCTTCCCAAGCCTGGTCGATTTTTGCGAGGACTTTTTCGGGATCCGCGGTCCATCGATACGGCGTCGGATTCTGGTTTCTTTGGTCCAGGAAACGCAGGATATCAGCCACCAGCTCTCCAACGCTTCGGAAGCTCCCCGGGCGAACGACCTTGCGGGTTAGTTCGCCGAAGAAGCGTTCAACAAGATTGAGCCACGAAGAAGAGGTGGGCGTGAAGTGAAGATGGAAGCGCCGGTGGCGTTTGAGCCAGGAAGTTACTTTCCGGTGCTTGTGCGTGGCGTAATTGTCGCAGATGACATGGATTTCCAGCTCCGATGGAACCTCCCGGTTGATTTTGCGCAGAAAATCGAGCCATTGTCGGTGGGTATGCCGCGCGGCGGTATGGGCGAAAACCTTGTCGGAGAGGTAATCAAGCGCCGCTAAAAGCGTCACCGTGCCGTGCCGATAAAAGTCGTGAGTTTCGGTCCGGATATGCCCCTGACGCAGAGGCAGCCCCGGTTGCGTGCGCTCAAGTGCCTGACACCGGCTCTTTTCGTCACAACAGAGCACCACTATCCGGCGGATTGAGATAGAGCCCCACCACATCCCAGAACTTTTCCTCGAACTGAAGATCTTTCGAGAGCTTGAAGGTGCGGACTCGATGAGGCTGAATGCCGTGCGCCGCTCAAAGACGCTGCACATTCGACTTGCTCAAGCCCGTTTCCCGCGCCATGGCCCGCACGCTCCAGGCACCACCTTCGGGAGAACGTCGACTCGCCTGCGAGATGGCCTTCGCGACGGCCCCCGAAGGCGAGTACAGGCCTGCGGCCACGCCCCGGTGCATCTTGCAGTCCCGCCTCACGCTCAAGCCCGGGTACGATATCCTCGCGCAGCACCTTCACGATCCCTGGATCGACTGGATAGGTGACGAGGAAAAACGGCTGCCCGTCCAATGGCATTGACCCAGTAGTCGGTGGTGCCGCGCAGGCAGAGCCTCTCCCGGGCATGTAACGGCGCGGCAGTTTGGTGAGCTTGCCGTGATAGACGCGTACATGCCCGTCGGCGTAGTAAACTCCGGCAGCTTGCAGCGCCTGAACGTCCATCCATTCTTTTGCCAGGATGCCGCTCCATGCGGAAGCCTCTCCGGCCTGCGAGCACAGCGCGCTGAGTTTTGCCCGCAGGGTGCGCACCTCCGGAATGCGGTCCAATCCCATCACCTTGCCCATTCACCTGGCGCCTGGTATCGCAGGGCTTCGAGCGAAGGAATCCGTGCCAGCGCCATGAAGGCCAGCAGCAGGAAGATGCTTTCCAGCGAATAGTAACCTTCCGACATCGAAAAGTGTTCGAGGCTGTGCGCCAGCATGCCGTTTTGCAGCAGAGCGGGCAGCGCGAGAAGGACTCCGCCGCCAGGCACGTCCTCCACGGACTCGAATGCAATCGGCGCTCCATGAATCTCGCCCATCACTTTGGCTCATTGTTATTCCTCAATCCCTTCCGACTACAGAGATGGATCAGGTCTGAGGATTGCCGGTGGGTTCATGGGCGGCATGCTGAGCCGGCGCGATGCGTGCAGGGCGGGAGGTCCGTGCCGAACTGACTAGCGAACGGATGCTTGCTTTGCGGGATCGTATTCGAGATTTCGAGAGCCCGAAGGATTCAGATAGACTTGAAGATCAATCGCCGCTTGGTCGTTATACTTTGCCATTACATCAGCTTCGATTCTCGCGAACGATCCATCTTTTCCTCGCACGAAAAATCGGTAACCGTCCACGGGGTAGACAAGCCATGAGCGCGGGAGCGGAACGGGCTCAGGGACCGGCGGGCATGAGCGAGGGTGGCGGCTCGTTGCGAAATGAAGTTTGCACTGCTGCAGTCAGATAGGCGAGCACGTCACGTTTCTGGGCGGCGCACGTGGCCAGCACCGTCCAGATCCGCTCGCAGAACTGGCGGCCGCTCGCGCCCCGGGTGCCCTGGGTGATCAGACGGTCGATGACGATGAAACGGATAGCCTGCTCGGCCGGGTTGTTGGTCGGCTCAATCTCGGGCGTGGTGATGAACTCAAAATAGGACGCTCCGTATTTCTCCAGCCGCGCCGCGAGGTTATACGCAGCCCGAAGTCCCGCGCTGCCGGTGCGCTCCGCGGGAGCCTCCTGGCGCGCCACCTGCAGGATCCGCTCGCGGGCCGCTTCCAGTGGGCCGCGGATCGCTTCGCGCTTCAGCCCTTTGTCCTGCGCTCGCGCAATCAGTGCGAACATCTCCCGGATGGCTTCCAGGAGCTTGTGCCCGTAGGCCGGACCGGGACCCTCGGGCAGCCCGCAGAGGTAGCGGATCTCACGGATCAAATGGGCCAGACAGAACTGCACCCGCACATCGAACTCGCGCATGTATTTGCGGTAGGCACTGAAGAAGTCACAGCCCAGCACACCGTTGAACTCGTCGCCCAGCACGTCGATAAGGACCTGCGAGCTGCGGGTGTCCTCGATCTTGAAAAGCACGTAGAGTTCGGCGCGGAACACCCAGGTCCAGAACCGCTGGCCGTTGTCCTTGTGCCCGGTTTCGTCGACGTGCAGGGCGGGTTCGTTTGCCAGCGCGGCCATGAGCTGCTCGTAGGGATCCTGCAGGGCGCAGCTCACCCTGGCAATGAGCTTCACCAGATAACCGCGTGAGAACTTCAGACCAACCACGTTGCGCAGGAAGCGCCGGATTGCGGAATAGGAGGCATGGAGCGCGCTTTTCATGTATGCAATGAGGGCGGTGAGCTGCGGCCCACACAGGCCAGCTTTCTGCAGGAATGCAGAGGGTTGCGCATAGTAGACTTTTTGGCACCCGGCGCATCGGCAGGCATGATAGCGATGCTCCTCCTTGTAGAGGGGGATCTCCCTGATCTCGACGTGCTGGAGAACCTTCGGCTCCCACTCGGGCTCTGGAATGCCTTCGCCTCCGCAACAGGGACAGGTGGATGCATAGTGCTCGAAAGGCGCTACGCTGAGTTCCTCCTCACAGAAGAGAATTCGCTCGTGGCGCCGGTGGCCGGGCTGCCCGCCGATCTTGCGCCCGGCTTCCTTGCGAGCGCTGGGCCCGGGCTTGACGATATCGCTGGAAGGAGGCTTGGAGGAGTTTCGCGAGTTCTTGCTCAGTGCCGCGATCCGGGCTTCGAGCGAGTCGATCCGTCGCTGGGACACGGCCAGCTCTTCGCGCAACTGCGCCTGGCTGGCGACGAGGATCGTGTTCTCCTCGCGCAGCCGCGCGCAGGACTCGCAAAGCAAAGCGCCGGCGATCATGGCTGAGCTCCGGGCACCCCATCGCCGCGGCTCCGCGGCATCGCCTTGCTCTGGCAAAGGCGCTCCCGGAAGCGCCGACACAGCGGATAAACCAGCACATCGCGCACCGGTTCGGCGTTGCGGTGCGTGCGGTCGTTACGGCCGCGTCCGCGTGTCTCTCCGAGCCGGCGCCAGTTGGCCGCGCGGTAGCAGGTGCCTGCAAAACGCTCACGCTCGACGAACGTCTCCGCCAGCACGATAGGCGTGGCATAGTGTGCCATCCAGTCGCGCCGCAGCCGCCGCAGACAATGCCCCAGAAGGAAGGAAGCCAGATGCGGCACCCGAACCCAGGGCAGAATCACAAAGCGGTCGTTGTTGACGACTCCGGGCAGATTGGCTTCACGGACGGCGGGTTCCCAGCCGATAAAAGCGTCCCGGCAGGCCACCTTCCATGCCGCCGGACCGAAGCCCAGGGCGGCGACAACGCGCTCGCCGCAATAGCAAAGATACTTGAGCGCGGCCCCTGTGGGTTGACGGTATCCCAGATAGTGATAGCGGGCCACCAAACTGTTGTGGAGCCGCTCCCCTGCGTTGCCTTTGACCAGCTCGACACGGACCTGCGGGCGGAGGCGCGAAAGCGGTGCTTCCAGATTCGCGGTGTCCATCGGCGGCAGGGGCGCCACGGTGTTGGTACATCCGGGCCGCCGCGCCGGCTTGCGCATCGCCGGCAGCACGATCAGACCCTTGCGATCGAGCTGCCGCAACAAGTCCCGGCAGGCAATCTCCCGGTAGCTCCCGTTGGCCTGACGCCACTCCCACCGCCGGCACAGAACCCTCGAGACATGCGTACACCCCTGAGCCCCCACTCTCGAAATCAGCCCCCGGATGAACGCGACTTCCGCCGCTCCAATCCTGCGTCCGCGAACGATGATCTCCTTGTCCATCGCCCCCACTCGTAAACCCAGCGAAATCGAGACTCCAGCTTTTTCTTCACCATTTTCAAACTACCCCGTGAACGGCTACAAAAATCGTTTCTTTATTGACGACCTCCAATAGGGATCGGTTGCCTCAAAGTGATACTCGACATTCGGATTGTATCCATCTTCGGGAGCTTCTGCCATGGAGCCTTCCTCTACCTCAATCAGGCCAGCATCGCCGACACCTGTTATCGACAACGACCAATCAAACTGTCCGTCCGGTTTCTCTGGGCGATTAACGCGGATAATCAAGTCGCCTACACCGTCTGCGCCCACACGTTTGGTGCCCGTCCGCAAGTCGATGGAATGCGGCGTTCCATCTACCTTGAACCCATACAAAGTCTGCCGGACGATGAGCGGTTCGGCGTCCATTTTTTTCCGTAATCTGAAGATTACCGGCGCATCGCGATCAGGAGTGTGGAAGTGTTTGTCGAAGAAAGCGGCGTATTCAAACGCCTTCACATAATCCAGCGTTTCATATCCTTCTTTGGAGACGCGTACCTCAAGCACCTTTCCCGTGACGTTCTCAAGCGAGAAGCGGCCATCCGCGCCGCTCAACGCTTCAGCATAGGAGGTTCCCGTTTGGGATAAGTCATTCCATTGGAGCTTCACGATTGCACCCGGCACAGGGGTTTCATTCTCATCTACAACTAGCCCGTAGAACTCGATCGGCATTTTCCATTCGAATTTCGGATCGATATCCTTTTGCTCGTTCCACCATTGCCATCGAGGATCTCGGGGTTCGTAAACACCACCAGGCTCTTGCTTTCGATCTGTAGCCACTCTTGTGGGCGGTGTCGCTGCCGCGACATTGACCGGAGGCGAGACCGCTTTCGCCGGACGAGCCGGATTTGTCGCACGGTTCAAGCTTCTATTCAGCTGCCAGAAAAACAGTGCTGCAAGCAACGCCAAAAGAGCGAGCGCTATCACCAAAAGCAGACCCGATCGTTTCATTATTGTGTAGGCGCGACGCCCAGGCGAATGCTCAACGTTCGATAAAATGCGTCGAGTTCTTGAATGCGACGGTTGAACTGTCCGCTATGATCATAGTCGGCTCCGGTAAATCCGTATTGGCTGTCACGCAGATTAACGGAACCACCGATGCTTCCCGACGTGGCACCCTCAGCGCACGGCTTTTGAACGCGGCCTGGCGACAAAGGACATCACTTCGTGATGATCTATCGAAAAGCGCGCTCCCCCGGCAGACCAAGTAATATACGCTCGTTGATCCAGTATCGGATCATTCGGATTGTAATTGTAATACCAGGTGTTAATCGGTGCCTTGTCCGGCTTAAAGTCTTCTTGGTTGGCTTCCCAGTTCGTTTCGAGCCCCAAAGTCGTTCCAGTTGCAAGTGCGAAGTCAAGACTGTTATGGAAGTTCACTAAATTTCCGCTGACGGATGTCAGGTGGCCTCGGTAGCCGCGATCGGGATTCGCGAGGTCAGGCGTGGGTTCTGTCGCTTCCGCGTTCCAGAACCGAGCGTATCCGTTCACGCCTCCGGTTGACTTCCCGCCGCTTTCATCATAGCAGCCCGCCGGAACGGCGGCTTGCATAAGCACATAATTGTCGATGGACATTCCGGCGACGAGGGCGGAGCCGCAGACTACTCCATGCATAATCCAGCAAGCTCTCTCCTCTCGACAGGCGCACCAGGCCCGCAGCGTGACGACGCAGGATGCCGGTGGTTTCGTAGGCGTGGGCGGTATGCTGCACCGGCGCGATTTGTGCGGGGTGGAAGGTGGGGCAAAGACGGGATTTAGTGATCGGAGCGATGTTACTTAGAGATCGGAATGAGCATGACTCCAGTAGCTGTCAAGAGAAAATACCCAGCCGCTGCACAGACGACGAAAATCATCGAATGAAGAGCCACCCCGAACGCGATGCAACCAAATCGTCCTTGCGAGCTGTCTTTGAACCAAATCGTGATTGCGGCTATGAGCCACGATACGCCAAACAGGACGAGAGTATTTATCACACTTCCAATAACGATTATCCCGGCAGCAAGACCGGCAAAGCCTTCACCGCTATGTCCTTGAAGCGCAATTCTCGGCACCAACCACCAAAGAAGAGTGCAGCCGAGCGGAAGGATCATTATCGCGGGAACAATGCATTGGAAGGCGACGCGTTCCGGCGCGTTCATAGATCGAACGACGGCAGATGGAATAGGTTGCGAGTCAGGCATGTTTCACTACCTCTTTTTCGCCCAAGCCAGTAAACAAGTTCCATTCAGGATCGAACTCGAGGTTGGTCGTTCCATCGGGATTTACGTAGTCAGTGGTTTGCTGGCGCGGCAAGCACGCGGCGTGACGGCGCAGGATGCCGGCGGTCAAATGGCGGCATGCTGCGCCAGCCGATGCGTGCGGGGGGGTGGTCGTCATCGCCAGTCTTGCCTTCAGAAGTTACCTTCCCGCCTGAGCTGCGTTCTCGGTATCGAACTCCAGATTCCGACTACCCGGAGTGGAATTTACGTAGCTTTCAATTACCACAAAGTTTCGTTGGCCTGGATAAAATCGCATCACAAAACGTGCGTATCTACCGTCTGGGAGTTTAGCAAAGTATTCTCGCTCTGCGCGGGCCGCCCACTGCTCGGAGGTGGCGGCCATTTCGATTTCAACATTCGGGGCGTATCCGGCAGGGGGTGCCTCGAACTCGAATCGGTCAGTTCGTTCAATCAGACCGCCACTCGGAACAGTTAGCTGGTAATGCCAATCAAAGGGCCGCGTTTCAACGTTCCCAAGCCAAGATGTGACCTCCAAATCCCCCTTGCCTGTCCGTCCAGAGGAAAGGTCGATACTTAAAGATTGCCCAGAGGCAGGTAGGTCGATTTGACGGCTGCTGGCGTGGTGCAGATTCACCGGTTCGCCTTGCTTGCGCAGCACCAAGACCAGAGGGCGTTCCGCAGTTGGCTGGGGAGCGTCACCTTTCCCCGGCACGAGAACATGACGATGCGCGGTCGAACTTTCGGTCGAATAGTAACCTTCCTTCACCGCACTTGCGCTGAATGCAATCCCACGAACCCCGGCCAAAGAGAACCGTCCGTCCGCGCCGCTAAGCATCTCATACTTCGATCCGGTTTGCATCGGTCTGTCGGCAATTCCGATTTCAACAGTCGCGCTTGGAACTGGATTGCCACCGTTGTCAATCACCTTCCCGTATACGGCAATCGGTGTTGAATAGAGACTGGTCAGCTTTTCCCTCTGTGCATTCTCTATCTCTTCTTTCGTTTGGACTGCAAGTGGTGTGATGGATGCCTCCGGCGCAGGCGTCGGACTCGCCGAAGAAACAGCATCGCCCCTTTCTGAGGGCAAAAACTTTTCCAGTATTGGCGGTCGCGGCCAAAACAGAAGCGCTAGGAATCCCGCAACGGCGAGCGCAGCACCTGCGATAACAACTGTCCAACGACGAGCACTCATTCTTGGTTTCGACTTATCCGAAGCTCGTCCATCAGGGTGTCGTATCTCGTCTTCATCTTCTGGAGTGTGAATGCCCAGAAAGAACTGTGCTCATCCTCGTATCCCGGACCGCCCAAGTTAACCGCGCCGGATACTGACCCGCCGGTATCGCCCTCTGCGCCAACCGCGAAAGTAGAAGACTTTGCAGCAAATCCGGTTCATCCGGGAAGTTTGTGCTGGGAGGGGATTTTTGGGAGGGTGATCAGGCATGAGCCAGAGTCTGCTTTACCATGCGTTCGGCGTCCGGGAAGGTTATGAATATCAGAAGACTGAATATGTGGAGGGGCGGGTGGAGTTTCACCTCCGCTGCAAGGGCGAGCGGTTGAAGTGTCCGCAATGCGGGCACGCCCCGGCGCGACGACGCGGAAGGCGGTGGCGGCGCATTCGCACGGTGCCGGTCGGACTCAAGGAAGTCGTGCTCGTGACGGAGGTGCCGCGCTGCTCCGGCGGCTGCCGGACCAGGAGTGCGGCAAGACCTTTGATGTCTCTCCCCCTTTGCCCCCGGCCTATGCACACTACAGCGTCTATTTGATCCGATTCGTCTGTGCGTTGAGCCGTTGGATGACTTTGAGCGAGGTGGCGGCGGTGAGTCATCTGGGGTGGGACACCGTCAAAGAGATTGTCAAGAGCGACCTGCGCAAGCGCTACCGACGCATCCTCTTGCGCCAGGTGCGCTATCTGGCTGTCGATGAATTTCACGTTGGTCGCAAAGGTCGCTTCATGACAGTGGCGATCGATCTGGAGAGCGGTCAGATTCTCTGGGTGGCAAAGGGTCGCGGCAGCGAAGCCCTGCGCAAGTTCTTCCGCCGGTTGCGCCAGGCACGGGCGAAATTGAAGGCCGTAGCGTGTAACATGAGCGCGGCCTACTGGGGCGCCGTGCTCCAGTATCTGCCGGGCGTCGACGTGGTTTTCGACCATTTCCACATCATCAAGTTGGCGAATGAAAAGATCGACGAACTGCGGCGAGCCCTGGCACGCGAGGCGGGCATCCTCGATCGCCGTTACCTCAAGGGCACGCGTTACCTGCTGCTGATGGGAAAGGAGAACGTGCCTGATGACAAGCGCGCGGCGCTGGAGGAGGCCCTGCGTTTCAACGAGCCGCTCTCGATGGCCTACTACATGAAAGAGGAGCTGCGCCTGCTCTGGAGCCAACCAACACTTGCAGGCATGAAAAAGTATCTTGAGGCGTGGTGCGCCCAGGCGATGGAGAGCGGCATCGTGCAGATGGTCAGCCTGGCCACCACCTTGCGTACCCATGCCACCGGCATCCTCAACTATTTCAAGCACCGCATCTCGACTGGAAAACTCGAAGGTATCAACAACAAGATAAAGACCCTCAAACGCAAAGCCTATGGCTATCGAGACGAAACCTTCTTCGTCCTAAAGCTCTACAGCCTGCACGAATCCAAGTTTCAATTCACCGGGTGCTAACACAAACTTTCCGGGAGAACCGCAAATCCTCGCGATTCTTCCATCTGTTCGAGATATCGACTTGAACTGATTATCCTAAATAAACGGTGTCCGGAAAGTATTAGAGATAGCTTTCCATGAGCGGCCGTAGCTGGGTCAGGCTTTGTCTATAGGAAGTCTTCCGGATGAACTGGTGTCGCAACCATCGGATGAATTGGAGGCTGCACTGCGTGGCTCTGCGGAAGGCCGCAGCCCAGGTGTTGATGTAGCCACCCCATTGGCCGCACTCCTTGCGTCGGCGTTCCAATGCCTTCCGATGTTTCCGGTCCAGCTTCGTGTCCTCGATTGCCTCCTCGTCGGCCAGCCTGCGCAGGAAGACCAGCATGAGATTGTGGAACATCGCGATGAAGAGGGCCTGCGCCCTCTTCGCCTCGTCGCCGCAGGCCCACGCCTTGTTCTCCTGCAGCTTGTTCTCAAACTCGTCGAAGGTCTTCTCCAGATCCCAGCGGAGCCGGTAGAGCAGGGCCACCACGCCGGGGGGCAGCTTCATGTCGGAGGTCGCATACTCGTGGATGGCGCCGCTCTCCGGATCACGGTAGGTGATCTTGCGGAATTTCCCATGCCCAGTCCATTCGACGCGCTCGTCGGAGAGTATCCCGTCGTTGCGGGGATCGCTGTGGTCCACGGCAAGGGGTTCGCTCGCGACGGGCCGCAGGTTGCTTTTCCAGCGACTGACCACATAGACGCCGCTGCCCTGGCGCATCCTATACCACAGTCCGAAATCCACCGAGGCGCTGTCGTAGACGAGGATGGCTCCCTTGCCGCCTCCCATCCTGAGCTCTCCGATATTGAGGCGCTGGAGGACCCGGACTTCGTGCTCCGAGCCGCAGCACAGCTCCAGAGGCCGCACCGCACCGGTGCGCAGATCTTTCATATAGATGGTGTTGAGCGCCGTGTAGCGCATCGTGTCGTCGGAGTGCAGGATGCGGGCGTCGTGGCAGGCATGCTCGATGAAATGGCCGTCACCGGCCCAGACTTCGCGGCCCGCAAGCTCCGCGATCCCCGCCAGCCTGTCGTCGCCCCGGCGAAGCTCGGCGACGACCGCTTCGGAGAGGTTCGCCTCGCTCAGGCGGAGCATCTCGAGTCGGCGTCCGGAGTTCAGGGCATCGAAGTAGGTGCTCGAGGCAATCGGCAGATCGTGGATCCCATGGCTAAGCTGAAGGAAGTCGCGCCCGCTGATGCTCTGTGCCGCCACTCTGAGTATTCCCGCGCGCACGAACTCGCCATCGGAGAACCGCTGGCCGCTTCTTTCGCTCGGAATTGCGGCGGACAGTGGAGCGAAGAAGCGGTTCTCGACGGTGTCTGGTATTAGCATTCCGAAGTATGCGCCATCCCGGGACCGATGGCTAGCAAAGACGATGCATTACAGGGACGAGGATGATCCCTTCCAATCAAGCGCGTTGCCGCCTTCTGCTGCGTCTGGTTGCGCGGAGAGTGAACCGAAGGAAAGCGCTCCAAAGACAGCTTCAAGCGCCCCTCTGCGAGCGCCAGGGCCATTGCACGGAATCGGAAACCGATTTTCAACTCTACCCATCTACCGGGCGGAGACGCGTAGGCGGATCGCTGCACCGCCGCTGCGACGACGATAGCCATTGCCCGCTCGCAGCGCTCCCTGCGCGTTGTCCATGCAGTTCGCCAATCCCCCCATACGAACTCTGCCCGTCACCTTCATCCAAGCCTGGCATGGCTAACCAACAAGCTAGACAATGACTTTTGCTATGAAAGCAAGCCGGACACCGTTTTCCTAAATCCCAACTGCGGGATTTAGGTTGAACTTATATCGATAGCTTAGGTCGCGGGTTCCTGGATCGGGATCGTAGTGCGGCGTCGTGTAACCCCATCCCATGACCGCTCCTTTTTGCAGAACATTCCGAACACTACCGGCGGAGGTTCAGCGCCGCCGCGGGCAGGGCATCGCGCAAGTCAGCCGGCGTGCCAGACGGTGGTTGGAACGGCGGGCGGTCGGGGGGCGTTGGCGCGGCCCGCACGCAACGTGACGACGAAGGATGCCGGTGGTTAAATGGGCGGCATGCTGCGCCGGCGCGATGCGTGCTGGTGGGAGGGTTGGTTAGTTCGCGGACGCCTGCTTTGCCGGATCGTATTCGAGGTTTCGATGATCAGGCTCTGGATTCAAATACGATTCCAAAACGATCGTGCTTTTGTAGTCGCTCGCACGAAATCGGATGTGAAGACGTGCGAAGGTTCCATTAGCCAACTTCGCAAAATAGCTCTTCTCAGCGCGCGATTTCCACGCGGGTTCGGAGCCGTCCATGCCCACATTGACCGCCTCTTCATAACCCTCGGTTGGAGCCTCAAAATCGAACTGCTTTTCCCGTTCGATCAAGCCGCCGCCTGGCGCTGATATTTCAAAACTCCAATCGAAACGATCGCTTTTGCCCTTTTCGACCTGTGACGAAACCCGGATTGTCGCTTGTGAACTTCTGCCGGGCACAAGATCAATTGCGACAGCTTCCCCATTTTGCGGAATGGTGAACTGCCTGCTGCTGAGTTGAACCAGAGACTCAGACTCGCCTTTTTTCTGAAGGATGAAGACAGCTCGCTCCTCTTTTGATGGCGCTGGTTTTGTATATCCGTCTGGTCCTACTCCATATGCAAAACGTTGATTTGATACGTTATGCACTTGGTAATATCCGGCCTTACTCACGTTCACTCCCAGCACTGCGCCCTTCACCCCTTGGATTTCGAAGTATCCACGCCGGTCTGCTTCCGTTGTATAGTTAGTGCCCGACTGAGCAAATTTGTCGGCGGTCGTATAAGCAACTTTTGCGTTTGCGACAGCGCTTCCATTCTGGTCCACCACCTTGCCATAAAATGTGATAGGAGCATCAAACGCTTCTGCGATCCTCTCGATCATTCTCTGGTGCTTCGCTTCGCGCTCCTTCTGGCTCATTACAACCGACTCCGCGTTGACAGGCGTTGATTGAGCGGTGCTTGAAGGGAGGGGGCGAGCATCTTCAGAGAGCTCAGAGGAAGGGCGCGGAGGATTCTCTTTGTCTCTCAGAAGCACCCAAAGACCAGCGCAAGCCACGATCACAAAAAGGAATATTGCTATGATGCGTTGCCGACTCATGGGATTTGATCAATTTGAAATTCTTCAAGTATCCGGTTGTAGAAGGATTTCAATACTTGGATCGGCGCGTTGAACTCCCCGCTATGCTCATCTCCGAAGCCCGGATCGCTTTCACCGGGAAGATCAAAGGTGGGGCTACTGAGATCGACATTACTGTCTATCGCCCCTTGCGCTTGATTCTGCGCTCCTTGCGCTTTGCCCCATGTATGGCAGGCAAAGGGCATGGCTTCGCAAGGATCGGTGATATAATAGTCGAACACCTCAACGAACGTTCCTTGGCCGTAACTAACTGTGTGATATTTGTAAAATTTTTCACCACTTGCGCCATCACGGAGGTAGTGAAAGTTCGTCACTAAAAAACCGTTTTCAGGCTTGGTTTGGTCATTATTCACCTCCCAAGGAATGTAGGTGGCATAGTCGGGCGGAAGGAAGAAGCTGACAAGGTTAGATCCCAATGTCTTAAAACGCCCTCGATAAGCTAACGCGCGGGTTGCAGGATCAGGATCGTCGTCAGGCGTGATGTTGTCCCACATGGTAAACCCATAATGGGATTCTGTTACGGTCTGCTTGATCCGCCCTTCATCGTCGTCGAAACAGGCGGAGGGAACAGCCGCCTGCATCAGCGCGTAATTGTTCACGCCCATTCCAAGACGAAGGGCCTCGCTCGCCACGATATTGCCCATGCTGTGAGCGGCTACGTGTTTGCGGCTTCCCGGAAGACCGTTGACAAAATTTTTCAAGTGCGCCGCCGACTGCCATGCGATGTGTTCGCTGTCGTTGTAATAGGACAGGTAGGCGTCAATGCCGCCTCCCACCAAGGGCAGCCACTGCCAGCTGTTGCTGTAGTGAGTGTTCCACTGGAACGCGGCAAAGTGACCCTTGAAGCCGCGATGCCAAAGTCGTTTGTAGAACGTCTCGGCGAACTGGCTGCGGCCTTCTGGGGACATCCTCCAGCCATGCACGAAAACGATCGTATCGTCGGTCTGATCCCAAGGCGGTCCATCGAACTGATTGCTATCCGAACGGCAATACATCTTCTTGATGTTTTTGATGTCGAGCCAGACGCCGGGGCCGTCGCCGATCTTCTGACCGTCCTTCCAGAAGGTTAAAACCAATTCACCTTTGCCTTCGCCGCTACCCTCAAAAAGGAACCATGCTGTCGGCAAGGTTTTCGGCACATTCGCGTAAGGCGAGGTTCTCGTCCAGAAGCCCTGTGGCATCTGCAATGTCGAACCAGGAACAACCTCGCCGAGCGTACCGCGAAATGGCGACAGGGTCAGGCTTGTCGCCGCAGACTCATCGTTGACATAGTCCGTGCCTTCGTCTTTCGCCCGATAGAGCTTGATCTTCGGGCTTCCGGTGGTATTGCGCCACTCGAAGGCGGCTTTAATCGCGCCAGATTCTAAGGCTTCTTCGAGTCCGCCGATGTTCACATGCAGGCGGGCAAAGTCCTCAAGATCGCGGCGGCTTTCGATGATGCCATCTTGGTAATCCCGTATCGATGCAGGAACCTTTTCTTCGTTGGAAGCATTTGTCCCGTCGTCATCGTCATTGATCCAGAACCGGAATGGCTTGGCCTCTTCGGTCTTGTCGTAGGGTTTCCCCTGGGCCTCGGTGGAGTCGTAATTTCCCGCGAACTTGATCACGCCGTCCCTGTTCGCATCAACCGCTATGTCCACTGGCAGGAGGAGGAAGCGGGATTGAAGGATGCCATTGTGCGTGCCGGAGCCGGATATCATGCCGCGGTCGTTGATCCGGTGCAGCGCAATGTTGCTCCATCCCGTGAGATCAGCCAGGTCGCTTAACTTATGCTCACGTCCGTTGTGCAGGATCACCGGACTGTACCGAAGGGTATTGCCACCGGCTGGGTAGTCGCCCACTTGGCCAATGATTTCGTGGCGATTGTTCACCCAATGAGTAGTGACCGTCGCGTGGTCGGCGAAAGGCAGAGGCGCGAATTGGCCGTCTCTCCAGATGAAGTTGTTTCCAACCGCCGTTTCTTTTCCGAAAGAATCCTGATCGGTGATGCCGTTGGCACTTGCGGGAAGGCTTTCGATTTTGCCGTCGGCAAAGACGATATTTCCTCCGAAGACGACCGTGCCCTCCCTGTTCAACTTCCGCGCGGTGGCGGTAAAATCGCCCAGAATGTTGGGCGGAGTGTGACGAGTTCCCGGCACTTCCGTTAGAAAACCCGCCTGCCCTTTGAGGAAACGCCACTCATGGCCAGAGCCATCGGCTGCGCTCGCCCGGTCGAGAAGGAGGTATTCGCAAGCCATGTTGCGCGCGATGGCCAGGGAATCTGTTCCACTTCCCTGAAACTCAATCGATTCATTGGCGGGCAAAAGCGGGGAGTCGGGCCACGCAAAGGCGTGCTTTGGCCAGGGGAGATTAGCGGATCCCCCGAAAACGAACTGTCCGTTTTGGTCGAGAGCGCCCTGGATCAAGGAGCCCAACAGGGTGTCATCATCGGCCGCATTGGTAACCGATATCAATCGATCGGCAATTTGAACTGACTTGCGGAACGTGGGTGCGTAGGATGAATTGCTGCCCATTTGCGGATCTTCGAAATACTCCGCCAGGCCATCGGCGCTGTCGTTCACATTCAGGATGCGGGTGTCGGAAACGTCGATGATCGCATACCGCAACGCCGGAAGACGCGGCGGCGCGACTACCGGATGACGTGGCCAGCCGTCTTCGAGATCCGAGGCGCCGTCATCGTCGGTATCCGGATCATTGGGATCCGAGTCGTACGCGTATTCGAGTTGCGAAATCAATCCGTCAAAATCGGGGTCTAAAAAACTATCGGCTGCCGAGTTTGGCAACAAGCCATGCGCGATTTCCCACGCGTCGGGCATGCCGTCTCCATCCGTGTCTGCGCTCAGTGGACTGGTGCCATGCTGGTATTCCTCCAAATTCGTTAGCCCGTCTCGATCGTCGTCAGCCCAGGCATCATAATCGAATCTGGCATTCAGCCCGTTGCTCACTTCCCAGCCATCCGGCATCTGGTCATTGTCTGTATCGGCCTTTGTCCAGTCGGTCTGATAACTGTTGTATTCAGCAGCGGTTGGTAAACCGTCCTCATCCGCATCCAATGCACCGTCGCCAGCCTGGCCGAGATTGTCGGGAAAATCATCACCGTCCTTGTCTACGAACTCGTCGGCCCCGAGATCGACGAGTTCCGTCCGTATTTCGCCGTCGCGGTCATATTCGATGAGGCGCTGTGCTGAAGCGGCGTCGCGGGCCGGGCTCTGCGCGGTCAGCCTTGCATCCGTGTCGCGGAATAATGGGTCTAAATTCATCCCTCCGTATTCGCCGCCTTTCACGATGGAACTAACGACAGTGATGTTACCGGATTCCGCACCGAGATCATCGACAAGAAGCTCTTCGGGCGCAAGGCCGTTCTCATTCCAGACTATCGAATTCGCGATCGTCATATGTCCGCGCGTGTAGGCATTGATAGCGTTACCGCCATCGGTAGCCGAGTTCCGCTGAAAAGTACAATGCACGCAATTGACGGAGGCATCTTGCACTAAGATTCCTGCTCCCCAGTTCGCGATGTTGTCACGAATGATCGTATTGACCAGTTTTACGTGGGCTCCACCGAACGCGTATAGCGCGCCGTCGGCTCCCTTTTCGAGAACGAAACCGTCCAGGACTGTTGTACCCCGCCTGCCCATAGAAGCGTCCATCCGCCGTACTCATCCTCGAAGTAGTCTCCATCGATCGTCACAGGTTCCCCGTACGGACCGGCTTCGGCCAATAGAAGAACCGGAACATCGCGGTATGCCCCGATATCGCTATCCCAGCCAAAATCCAGGAATTCGTTGTAGGTGCCCGCTTCCACTCGAATAACCGTGTAGTCTCCTCCGTGAGCCTCGCTGTTTGCGGCATCGAGAGCCTCGTAGATCGTGCGGAAATTCGTGATTCCATCGGGAAGCGTATTGCCTGTATCCGAATGGAGGATGGGCGGCGGTTCCGGAACTGGATTCGATGGATCAGGCTCTTGCCCCGCAATATCAACGCGGACGCCGTGCGCCCATTCAAATATATTGGGCCAGCGGTCACCGTCGAGGTCATCGAGGCTGTCGTCCGCGTGCGGATTTAGGCCGTTCGCTAGCTCGTAACCATTCGCGTCGTTTCGAGGGTCGTGGTCCGGTAGCGCGCTTTCAGGACCGTAACCATTCGGCATTCTGTCGCCATCGGCGTCGTCAAGACCGTCATCGATCCCGTTGTTGTTCGCATCGCGAATTGCGGGGTTGAATCCGCCTGCCCGATCCTGCGCGTCCGTCATTCTGTCATTGTCCGAATCCGTGGCAGTATTGCTGATGCCCAACCGGTCTTCCTCCCGTGCCGTCAAGCCGACTTCATCGGCATCGGCTTCTCGGACAGAGCGATAGCGAAAAAACTTCTTGTCACCCGGCAGCGGATCCCACGATTCGTGAACTTGCTCCGCGTACCCTGTCGAGCTGGAGTAAAGAAGGGGCTCGGCTACCCATGTCTGAAGGTCGAATGTGTGCTCCAGTTGAAAGTATTTTGCCGCTTATGCCGAGCGCGGCATAACCGGCATTATGCCGCATTCCGGATTATGCCGACTTGGAGATGCGTCTCTTCTGAGAGCGGTTTGATCGACACGGCATAATCCGGTGTCATTCCCTCACAGATTTCGCAGGAAGTCCATGAGTCGATCATTGGGTTTGTAGCGGTGCGGGTTGCTTTTCACGGGCCGCGTTTTCGCGAGGATCTCTTCTTTGATCGCGAGATTCGCATCCAGATAGATCTGCGTGGTCTCGACCGATTCGTGTCCGAGCCAGATGGCGATCATCGTGCAGTCCACCCCGGCTTGCAGCAGTTCCATCGCCGCGGTATGGCGAAGGACGTGGGGAGTCACGCGTTTGCTGGCCAGGGAAGGGCATGTCACGTGGGCGCTTTCGGCATGCTTGCGCACAAGACGCTGGACGGCATCGGCGCTCAAGCGCCCGCCGCGTCCGCTCGGAAAGAGGAAGGCCGTTGGTTCGTTGGCCTGTTCCTTGATCCATGCGTTCAGGACAGCAGCGGTGGATTTAACCAGCGGCGTGCAGCGTTCTTTGCGTCCCTTACCTATGCAGCGGATATGCGCGCCCGCGCCGAACGCGACATCTTGTGTCTGGAGACTGGTAATCTCAGAGAGACGCAGTCCGGTCTGCAATGCGGTAAGCAGGAGCGCATGATCGCGTCGGCCGATCCAGGTGCCGCGGTCTGGCGCCGAGATCAGGGCTTCGAGTTCCTGCCGGGTCAGGAAGTCGATCAGCGGACGCATGTGGCGTTTGCTCGGAATGGCAAGCGCCCGCGCGATGAGGGCGGAGTGTTCGGGCGCTTCGAGCGCGGCGTATCGAAAGAAGGAGCGGATGGCCGCCAACCGCTGATTGCGGCTGCGCGCGCCGTTGGCCCGCCTCTTCTCGATGTCATCGAGAAAGGCGGCCACCAGCGGAGCGTTCAAATCGGCGAGGGTGAGTTTCGAAGGCGCTCGCTCCACTTGTTTCGCGGCGAAGTTCAGCAGCAGATGGAAGGTGTCGCGATAGGAGGCGATGGTGTGCGGACTGACTTTGCGCTGAGCAATCAGGCGTCTGGTGAAGAAGCCCTCGACGAGGACGGGCAGGCCGGCGGGCGGGGTCATCGGGCTCCTTCCCAGCGCGCTTCGAGCCGTTCCCCGGCCGCGGCCATGAGTTCGGGCGTGCAGCTCAGATACCAGTAGGTGCCGGTGATGTGCGTGTGGCCGAGATAGGTCGAGAGCGCCGGCAGCATGCGCTCGACATCTTCGCCGCAGCGATACCATCGCAGCAGAGTCTCGACGGCGAAGCGATGGCGGAAATCGTGAAGGCGCGGGCCGTGCCGGAGTCCCGGCGCCCGCAGGCCGATCTGTCGGGAGAGTTCCAGGAAAACCCTGTTTATTTCGGTGACGGCAAACTGCTTGCCGCAACTGTTCACGAAGAATGCCTCCGGCTTGACGCCCGGGCGCTGCCTGGCAAAGAAGGCGTTGCGATGTCTCAAACACTCGGCCAGCACCTGGAGACTCGAAGAATGCAGGGGCACCAGACGCGATTTGCCGAACTTCGTGTTGCGGATGTTAAGGATGCCTTCGTTCCAGTCGACGTCTTCATCCTGCAGGCGGAGAATCTCTCCGATGCGCATTCCGGTCACAGCCAACAATCCGAAGATACCATAGAGAGCCCATGACCGGCAGCGCCGACACCAGGGACCGGGAAAGCGGTTCCACGAAGGATGGTTCCTGGCGGCTTCCAGCAGTCGGCCAATTTCATCCTCCGAATAGAGATACGGACGCGCGGGAAACTTCCTCGCCGGGAGCAGACTCGCGGGCGGGATCTCGTGAATCGGATCGCTCTCCAGCAGATAACTGGCGAAGCCGCGCACGACCGAGAGCCGGCTCGCAATGGTGCCGGGTGAGAGGTCCTGATCCTGCGTCGCGAACTCGATCGCCAGCGCCGTGGTGATGCGGGTCACCTTGCGCTCCTCCATGAACGCGAGGAACTGGCGCAAACGTGTTTCGGCGCGCCCGAGCTTGAAGCCCAGGCTGC
Source organism: uncultured Verrucomicrobiae bacterium (assembly GCA_963805815.1). Taxonomy (GTDB): domain Bacteria; phylum Verrucomicrobiota; class Verrucomicrobiia; order Chthoniobacterales; family Chthoniobacteraceae; genus CAWDWA01. The sequence goes on along the minus strand of CAWDWA010000026.1, from coordinate 66,226 downwards.
GTCGCAGCGCGAGGTAATCGCTGAGTGCTTTGCGAAGTGCCTTCATCGCGCCCCTCCGGGCCATGTGACGGTCAGGCGGCGCAACGCGCCGAGATCCACTTTGGCGTAGATGGCGGTCGTCTCCGGATCCTTGTGGCGGAGCACCTGGCCGATCTCCTGAAGCGATGCGCCCCGGCGGAGCATCTCGCTCGCCAGGCTGTGGCGAAAGACGTGTGCTCCCCTGTGAGGCGAAGAGATCCCGGCTTTCTTCAAGACTTGCATCACCATCACGGCGATCACTGGAGAGCCCGAGAGTGGCACGTAGGGAGCCACTGCCCGCACGAACACATTGCGGCAGGCGCACGGCGGACGTCCGTTTTCCAGATAGTGTGCGATGGCTTTGCCCACGTCCGCAGGCAACGGCAACCGCGCCCACCCAGAACCTTTTTTCGAGCGCACGGTCAGGCACGCGCTCTCCCAATCGATGTCGTCGAGTTGCAGCGCGATAATCTCTCCCGCACGCAGACCGAGTCTGGCCAGAAGCAGCAGAATGGCGAAATTGCGCCGTCCCACGGCGCTGGCCCGATCGCACGCATCGAGCACCCTCTGCACCGCGCCCGCAGGCAGAGACTTCGGCAGAGCCGTCATTCGCCAGTGCGCCACGTTGGGCACCGTGGAACTGAGATCGGAGCGGAGATGTCCGCCGTAGTGCAGGAAGCGGAGAAACGACCGCAGCGCCGTGACGACCTGCTTGGTATGCCCCTGAGTGTGTTCCCGCGCATTGCGCTGCACGAACTCTCTCACCTCGCGCGCTCCAATCCGCTGGAAGCTTATCTTTCGGACGCCAAACAGCTCGCCGAGAAACCGGTCGATGTGTCGCGCGTAGTTGGAGATCGTCCACTCCGCACAACCGCGTTCCTCGCGCAGGAAACGCCGATAGCTGTCAGCGAGACTTTGCGCCGCAGTGGGCGCATTCGGGGGAGCAGGCGGCGTCACTCCAGCGCGGCGAAGAATGGTCAGCAACCGGAGCAAGGCGGACGACTCGCCTGCAACACTCTTTCGCCTGCACAAGCGACGTCTGGCGAACCGCTCGAGCGCATGCTCGTCGATCTCGCACAGGGCGAGGTTATGTTGTGAGAGCCACGCGTTGAGTTTGGCCAGGAGACGGAGGTCTCCTCGGATGCTACCGGGCCGATAGCCCTGGCTGCGGAGCATTGCGACATAATCTTCGATGAAAGGGTTCAATGGCCCAGAGTCCAAACCCCGGACCGTCTTCAGTTGAGCGAATGACGTAATCATGCACGCGGATCATACCCGCGTGCGCCGCCGGATTATGCCGCGTGGATCACGCCACCATCAGAAGAAACGGGCGGCGGAGTCGGCATAATCCGGCACGCGGCATAATGCCGCTTATGCCGAGCGCGGCATAAGCGGCAAACCATTCTCTTCAAACCAGGCCTTCGGATCCCGTTCAAATTGGCGATGATTACATCGATCGTGCTGCGCAACCGGTGTTTAGGTTGGAGGTATTCCTGGTCGCCGAGCCCGATGTGATGAGCTATGAAGAACTCCAGGACCGGATTGGCAAACTGCTTCACGGGAGCGAATGGCCGACGATTCGAATTCCGAAGTCGACGGCGAAGGGGCGGGACGCCGGAAAGTGGATGCGGCTTAGCGGGGCTTAGCGGTCTTCCTCCGTCGCACTGGTAACTCAGTTCTCATCTGTCTCTGAGAATATTCTTTCGCTCCTGCTTTTGCCTGAATCCAGTTTCGGATACAACCTGAATGTTGCGCGTCGCAAATGCTTGAGATGGCCACTCGGGATTGGCTGTGCGAATCTTCCTGGCATCCCAGGCTACAAGAATACATGTCCGCAATGAGATTGCTCTGGAGCGATCGGCCTGATCTAATCAAATGATTCTAAGCCGCGAGAACCGGCACCTCTGCCGAGCTAGCTGTATTTGCCTCCGCCGGCGATTACTTGGGCATGGTTTAGCGCGGCAACAAGAAGCACGCCGCCGAGCAGATTCAAGTAAACCCATGTGTCCGAAAGTATCCAAAATACGTGCGAAATGGCGGTTTGCGAAGAGCAATCCCATTGTCGCGGGGAAAGCACTTGGCTTCAAGATCGCCAAAACCGTCTGGCATATCCTCACGCACGGCAGCGATTACGACGGGGAACGTCTCTTCGGTCCGGCAAGAAGCAGCAACACCGCAGCAGCATAGCAGGCGGGGAAAATCCCGCCAGAGCATCCGTCCGCCCGAGAAAAGGTTGAAGACCATATCCCTCCTCCTGATTGGGAACGGGTGCTTTCCCCCACCGCAGCCTGACAACCGCGACAGAACGCAGACAACGAAGCATTTTCGCAGACGATTCGACCGCGCCGCGAGTCACTAAAGGGTTGGACGGAACAGGATCATGGCCGCGTCATACGGCCAGGCCGCCGGTCGGAGGGATGCTGCCTCGCGCCCGTTTCGCGAAGCGCCTCAATACGCTTTAGCACAAAAGTTTTCGGACAGTTTAAGAGAGTGCATCCGCGAACCGCCGAAACTCCGAAGTATATTCGAAAAAACCATGATGCGAGGAAACGGTTTGAAGTGACCTGATGCTCGCACGGCCGATAGAAGGAGGTAAAAGCACAATGTTATCCTGGGCTTTAATATTTTTGATAATAGCGATTGTTGCCGGCATTCTCGGCTTTTCCGGTATCGCCGGAACTGCCAGCAATATTGCTTGGATACTGTTCATAATATTTCTGGTGTTGTTCGTTATTTCCCTCGTCAGAGGTCGGAGAGGTCCTCGACCCTGAGAGCTAATGAGCCGTGAGGCGTTGCAGTGTTTCATGATCGGTCAAGTCGAGCCGAAGTGGTGTTAGGGAGACTTCGGACCGCAAGACCGCCCAGCGATCAGTTCCTACTCCGGTCTTTTTCCGTGGCGTCACGGCGTACCAGAAATGCCGCCTTCCGGATGGATCATTTTTTTGAACGATCAGCCCGATCAGCCTTTTTCCGTTAATTTCTCTTGTTAGAAAGAAGCCTGGCAGAAATTTCAAATGATCGTAAGAGAAGTAATGAAGCCGGCTGAGAGTGTGCCGGAGGACGCCACGATCGCTGAGGCTGCCAGGGTGATGAAGGAGGATAAAGTCGGGCTCGTTCCGGTGAAGGATGAACATAATCTTTCGGGAGTGGTTACGCGACGGGAGATTGCTCTGATCGCTGCCGAAGAAGGCGGGAAGGTTCGGAAAACACGGGTCGGTGAGGTGCTACGGCCCTGCATCGTATTCTGTCAGAATACGGATTCGGGAGAGGACGCGCTGGCGATCATGATCGATCACGGAGTTACTCGGCTCGTTGTGCGAGACAAATCCGGAAACATCTCAGGCATTGTCGAAATGGGAGATGTGCTTTCCGCTCTCGCGAAGGAGTCCAACACGAAACCTTCTTCGAAGGACAGTAAGTGACGCGTCTTTGGGAATGTAAGATCCCGGTATCCTTCGAAGTCGATAGTCGATAATGATTGCTGGGAAGACTTACGCTTTCCCGAATCCCTCAATTGGTGCTATTTTGAATCCAATACTGGGGTACAAGCTGAATCATTCTACCCCGCGACATCCGGCGCCTCTACGGAGCTAGTTGTATTTGCCTCCGCCGGCAATCACCTGGGCATGGTTTAATCTGAACTTCGAGGGCTTAAAAGACCGTTGAGTCGCATGGATAAAAGGTTTGCGGCATTTTTTGGCTGCAAAAAGTAGCCATGTAATGACGCCGAATTTCAATATTTATGCTCGACATATGCTCAGAGTATCGCGAAAGGTAGTAGCCATGTTTATCGAAAAGGTCCCCAACCGCTTTTCCCCGCCCTGCATCCTCCTGCGGGAGACCTTTCGCGACGCCGGAAAAGTCCGCCACCGCACCCTGGCGAACCTTACCAAGTGGCCCGACGACCTTCTCGAAGGACTCCGCTCGCTGCTTGAGCTCAGGCGCGGTTCCCGTTGGACTAACAGTAACCAAAGTAATTTTGGGAGTGGGGCGCTGGTTTATCCGGCTGTTGCCAAGCTGTTGCGGGACTTCCTTACACCCGCCATGCGATTCAACACAATGCGCTCAGGATTTTACATCAGAACCTCGCATGATTAGCAATTCCAACGACGAACTTCAACCTTGCATCCGCCGACCGGCCGGCCATGCGCCTTCCAAGGCCCTCAGCGAAGGGAGGCGAGAAGGATCTTTTTCCTACTACGACTTCCATGCGGAGGGCGATACTCGCAGCACAGCTCGCCGAAGATTTTGTTGATCAATCCAATTGCCCATCGGTGTCCGGGAATGCCAGTGAGAATCGGAAACCACAGGCAAAGGATCACGATACGTTGAAACAAGCAACCAGCCACGGGAGAAATGACTCCCGCGGCTGCGACCGGAAATCTCAAATTAGCAAGGTTCTCGCGTGGTTGCCCGAATCAGTTATTTTGAAGCATCTTCGATCATATCCCCAGTAGCTGCGGCTGCATCTTCGACGGCCTCTTCTGTAGCTGCGCCTGCGTGTTCAACCGTTTCTCCGGTGGCTTCGACTGCATCTTCGACTGTCTCTCCGGTAGCTGCTGCTGCATCTTCAACCGTCTCTCCGGTAGCTGCTGCTTTCTCACCCATGGTTTCCTCCGCGGCAAATAGAGCGACGGGGAAGAGTATTGAAATGGTTATTGTGATTATGTTTCTTTTTTTCATATTGTATTTTCCTTATTTCGTATTCGCAACGCGGCGGTCGTGCGCGTTGGTCTCGTGTGTTTTTCCCTATCATATCGCTGCTCTACGATGTTAACTTTGTGTAAACCTGGGTGCGCTGCAGACCGCTGCGCCGGTGAAGCTGCGAAACTTCGTCTGTTCACACCTGACGGGAACTTTCGGTTATAGAGATTCGATTTCTGTGCGAATCTCTTCCTTCTTCTTTCCCAATTTCTGCTGGAGTCTTCCAAGCATCTCGTCTTCTTTGCCTTCTGCAAAAGTAAGGTCATCATCAGTCAGTTGACCATATTTTTGCTTTAACTTGCCTTTGATCTCGTTCCAGTTTCCTTTCAGTCTCCAATTTGACATATTTTTGATTCCTTCTGTGTTTTTCTTTAGCTTGTTTTGCTTACACAGATCGAATCAACGAGTTCGGTTGGACCCCTGATTGCAGCATGGGGGAAATCCTCTATGCGTTTGAGACAGTAAACAGACGGCGGGGCGTGTTTGCAGAATGTGCGCAAGGCTTGTTGGGTGAAAGTTTTGTTGTGACATTCAAAGGATTTCACACAACGACTGCGTAGATCACAGGCATAAATTTCTGTGATCGGATCTCTGAAATTCCACTTATTGGACGGCCTCTTGATCGAGAATTTAATGAAATTCCCTACGTGCAGTTCAGGATGATAGCGAGGTGGGCGGCTCGCATCAGGTTCAGCTATGCCTGGCAAAATTTCTTAACAGCCTATCCTTGTAAACCTGTGGTTAGCCTGCTTTTTTCCGATTCGCCGCAATTATTGATCACCAATCTTTTTCAACTTGCGGTGACGCTAAGAGAGATCGCGCTGATCGCCCCCGAAGAAGCTGGGAAAGTTTGGAAAACACCGGTTGGTAGGACAAGAATATTCTCCTGACCTGTTTTCTCGCGCTTATCCTGTCAGCTGCAGCGCTTTTTTAGGCGGGCGTTGAGCTCCGAAAACTAGGCATCACACGTCTGTTCCTAAGTTTTACGTTCCATCGGGACATATGATATCCCATGATTTTTAGGTTCGAGTCCTACGCGAGGCTGTTGCGAACTGGATTTACGCATTTCCCGCTCCGGCACCCTGTCGAGATTCGTTAAGTTCCTGGCGTCGGAACCAGCGCGCCAGCGGAACGTCCGTTGAGGAATGAGCCACGATGGAAAACACCACGACCACCGCAACCGCGTGGAAGATTGCTTCGGCGTTAGGGATGTTGCGATGGAAAACCAGTAGGCCATAGATCGCCGATGCGAAGCCTCTGGGGCCAAACCACCCCGCAGTGAGTTTTTCCCGCCGGTTCAGTCCGCTCTTAAGCAAGGCCATTTCAAGTGCAAGCGGACGTACGGCTACGAGAATCGCGATGGCCGCGACGAAATCGATCGGCGGGATTCCCCGGATGAACTCAAACGACATGACTGCGCCAAATATCAAAAGTGCCCCAAGCTTGAGCAGCTCCGTAATTAATTCTCCAAATCTATGGAACTCGTTCCGGAGTTGAGGGCGAACTGTCGCCAGCGTGATGCCCGCAGAGAACCCCGCAAGGTAAAGATTCGCATGAAGGATCATGGCGACGCTCAGTACAAGCAGACCGATTGCAACTGCGAAGAGCGGTTCATATGGCTTGGAGATTCCAAAAATGCGGCTTTGTTCGATTTTGCACGCGACCCACGGAAGTGCGATCCCGATCCCCATACCTGAAGCCAGTTCTGTGGCGAGCGCTGTGGTGTCGGGTGATTCATGCGACGTCAGCGCCAGAAATAGGAGTACCAGCGGCAGTGCGAGACCGTCATTCAGACCACTTTCAACGTTGAGCATGTGTCGCAACCGACCGGGAATTTCCTCCCGGCCGACAATGGCTGCCGCAAACACCGGATCGGTCGGACTCAAGATTGACCCGACGAGCAACGACTCGATCCAATCCAGTCCAATGATGTAGTGGCAAAGTACTCCCGTTCCTAACAACGTAAGCGGCATTCCGATCAACAGCGCGCGTCCTGGGAGTCGCCATCCAGCACGCAGATTACCCAACGGCACACGCATCCCGTCCGTAAGCAATACGCTGAAGAGCGCGAATTCCGCGAGGCGTTGCACGAGAGGGTCGCCCGGTTTCAGAATGATTAGATTAAGAACGCCATTTCCTGAAACTAAGCCCGCAGCAAGAAATAGCACCGCCGTCGATAGGATGCTGCGGTTTGCAAGCTCCGAGACCAGAACGGCGATGTAAAGTGTAATGGCAAATATCAGGAGGGACGTCATGAATCGTTGCTCAGGCTATGCGCCGATTGAAATGTTTTCCTTGTGCGCCAGAGACGCTTGCAAGTCTTCACAGAATAATCACATCATCGGGAGCGTAGTTGTAGCCAGCCACAGGTAGATCGAAAATGGATGACGGCAGTCCCATTGCGATTCAGTAGAGAGCTCTCTCGGAAATTGTCAGTGCCGCTCGCCATGGTGTGCAGGCATATCCGTTACTCGTCGCTGTATGAAAAGAACGCCTCGCAAAGTTCAATCACGTCGACCAATAGAACCTTCTTAAAGCGAAGTGCTTCCTTTGCTTGAAGCAGCGTGCTGCAAAATCTGGAATCTGGCCGGCCGGTGCGTCTACTCCCGCCGCTCCGGCATTTCGGATAATACATCGGCGTTCCGGGAGCGACGCCGAGGAGAAACGGGGTGATCGTCTCTGCGCCTCACGGGCTCTCCTTTGGTTACCGGGTTGGTGCGACTGCCCGGAACGCCTGGATCGGCAGTGCCAGCCGTCTTGGCGTGGGCCGTCGTCGGGATGCCCTCTGCGTCGTGAATGGCTTCCTCCGCAGGAACCGGTGAATCAGATGGATGACCTCCTCCTTTGATGGCGTCTCCGCCATGATCCGGCGCTGAAAAGACTCGGTATATGGTGAAAATTGAGTACAAGTTCATGAAGATAAATCGAGATAACGGCATGTTGCGTTCGTCCGTGTGATGCGGGATCGGAAATTCCCTGATGCGAATTCAGGGCCCCTGAATTAGATCGAGAAACAATGACGCTCGTCCTATTGTGTGGTCCCGTCTTTTCCGGGAAGACAACGCTGGCGCTGGCGCTGGAACGTCGTCGCTTTGCCAGAGTCTCTCTTGACGAGATCCTTCGCCGTTGGGGACATGAGCCGGGTAGCGGACTGCCCGCCGAACTGTGGGAGGAAGCCTCCGCAACTGCGTGCGATCAAATTCAGTTACACGCGGACCATGGTCGAGACATCGTGCTCGACGACACACTCTGTTTTCAGTTTCTCCGCGCGCGGTATCGTGGATTGGCAAAGCGTCTGGGTATGGAAGCGCGGCTGGTCGTGCTGACCATTGCGCAACAGGACGTCATTGAAAGATACAGGCTGAACGAGAGCGAACTTTCTCGTCCGACTATCGAGCGACAGGTGCTTTTGAATCATCTGGCGTCGTTCGAATGGCCAGGTCAGGACGAGCTCCCGACGTGTGTGGACGCGACTACCAGCATACAGCAGCAACTTGCTCGATTAACGGAGGCTGGCATTATCGCCGTCGCGGGATAGTTTGAAATTGGAGTGGGTAGAGGTTCCCACTGATAGCAGCGCGACCTCTTTTTTTACATTTTGGACAGTCTCTTAGGCTGCAAGTGTTTGTTTGCCGTATCGAATTTATCATAAGCCTATTAGACGCACACGCGGCGCGCGCTTGAGAAGCGTATCTTTTCAGTGGGCAGGCGGCTGTGCGTGCCAGCGATCTGGTCGTATTTCGGCCCAATCAATAAAAATCAATAAGTAATCATTAACGCAGATGATTCCATGGATATCATCACACCTTCCTCACGCAGGGAGTTCATCAAGAAGGGTGGCGTGATCGTCGCCGCAGCCTCCGCATTGAGTGCAGGGGGTCACATTTTCGCTACCGGAAAACGGGAAGACGAAGAGAATGAAGAGATGGTTTCACCGGCGGAGGACCTGATGCGCGAGCATGGGGTGCTAAAGCGAGTGCTGCTGGTGTATGGCGAGGCCATCCGCCGCATTGAAGGTAACGAAGACCTGCCACCAGAAGCCGTCGGCGATTCCGCGCGGATTGTTCGCAGATTCATCGAGGATTACACGAGAAGCTCGAGGAAGATTTCCTTTTCCCTCGCTTCAGGAAAGCGGACAAGCTCACGCATTTGGTGGACGTGCTGGTTGAGCAGCATCAGGGCGGGAGGAAATTAACGGATATCACGCTGCAGCTCGCCACACCTCAGGCGCTCAAAAATAAGGATGATCGCCGCACCCTCGCAGAGTCGCTGCGGAGCTTTATCCGCATGTATAATCCGCACGAGGCACGTGAGGATACCGTGCTTTTTCCGGCGTTCCGCAACATCGTCAGCAGGAACGAATACGACGCGCTCGGGGAGGACTTTGAGAAAAAGGAACACGAGTTGTTTGGGGAAGAGGGCTTTGAAAACATGGTTGATAAAGTGGCCAAAATCGAAAAGAAGCTCGGGATCTACGACCTGGCTCAGTTCACGCCGAAATGATTCCGGTGATGGCGCAGCAGATTGCACTTCTCGTGTTTCTTGAAGGCGATTTTTGAACCGGCTACACGCGCTGCTTCTAATTACCTCTTATGAAACTTCCCCTCCGAGTGGGGTCAAGGTGAATCCGAGTTGCTCGGCCTGGCGGCGCAGGGAGCGTTCCTTGTGGGCGCGCCGGAGTTCCGGGTTGCCGAGTCGCTCGGGATCGTAGGGGCGGCGGTGTTTGATCATGGCCCATAGGACGCGCGCCAGTTTATGGGCCGCGGCGGTGATGGCGGCTTTGGCCCCGAGCTTGGCCCGCAGACGGCGGAACCAGTCGCCCAGCGCGGACTGTGAACGGAACAAGGACTGAGCGGCCATGCGCAGAGCCGTGGCGAGGCGGTTGTTGACCTTGCGGGTGTGCGCGGCGTGGGTGCGCCCGCCGGTGATGCGGTTGTCCGGGCACAGACCCAGCCATGAACCAAAGTGTTCGGCGCTTGCGAACTTGCTCACGTCGGTGCCGACTTCGCTCAGGAATGCCAGGACGGTCTGGATGCTCACTCCTTCCACGACGGTGAGATCGACTCCGAACTTGGCAAAGAGGTGCTGGCGCATCGGTTCGTCGGGGGCCTTGTTACCCTTCTTGTTCGACGGGGGTGGGGGGCCCTCTCCCTGGTCTTCGAGGGCACTTATGTGCCCGGCGATCTGCTCGTCGCAGTCGGCCATGAGCTTTTGGTGGAAGCGCCAGGCTTCGAGGGATTGGCGCAGGGTAAAGAGATGTTCCTCGCGCCAGTCGCCCTTGAGGGCTTTGGCGATCTGGGCTTCGCTCTTCTTGCAACGATAGTCGCGATGGCCGGCGAGCACCTCGGGGTCGCGTTCGCCCGCCACGATGGCGTCGAGGATGGCCATACCGGTGAGCCGGTGATGTCGGTAACCGCGTGATGGAGCTGCACGTTCATCTGGTCGAGCGCCTTCTGCACGCGCAGCAGGTGCTGGCAGCCGGCGCGCATCAGGCTCTCGCGGTGGCGCATGAGCGAGCGCACCGCGCAGATCGCGGCGGGCGGCCGGAAGGATGCGCCACAGCAGGCCCACGCTGTGCAGGTATTGCAGCCACTGGCAGTCCTGCACATCGCTCTTGCGTCCGGGCACGTTCTTGACGTGGCGGGCGTTGACGAGGCAGACCTCGAAGCCGCGGTCCTCCAGGATCTGGAAGAGCGGGATCCAGTAGACCCCGGTGGCCTCCATCGCCACGGTGGTGATAGCACAGGACTTCAGCCAGTCGGCCAGGGCCTCGAGATCCTCGGTGAGGGTGCCGAAGTGGCGCACCGGTTGTGGGTCCCGCTCTGCGGACACCGCCGCGTAATGGACGGTGGAACCGAGGTCGATGCCGGCGGCATTGGGGTTGGTCTTCCTGCGGGACGCGACGGATTTTTTCTTGCGAGTGCGGATGCTCTTTTTGGCCATGGTGATGCGCTTGGGTTGTTCAGTTAGGAATGCGCATCCTGGCTGCGGCGGCCCGGAGGGTGAAAAGCATGAGTATTCTCTTATACGGGGTCGGCCGGAGGTGTATCCGGCGCGCCGCCAATGACCTCACGCACGGCCTCCGGCGCCAAGCTGCAGGACGGGCTCAAAGAGAGCACCACTGTAAGATCGGCGTATTGCTTGCCTCGCAGCAGGATGCCCCGCCAGCATGAAGACGCCCGCAATCGCCATCAAGGAAGTTTCATCGATGTCTTTCCCCGGGTGCGCCCGGGAGGGGGGCTGCTGGGAAATGCCCGCTGTGAATCGGCGGCAGTTTCCACCGCGCGGGGCGCTAAATCCACTTCCTCTGTTGGAACTTGGCGTCGAGGAAAAGATTGACCAGGGCTGGGATTACGCGCTGGTCGTGGTGCCAAACGGGCTTGACCCGTCGGAGAGAACCGGCACGGACGAGATTCCATCCTCGGTCGAGGCGGGCGTCGCCTCGACCGAGGCGCTCGCTTCGGGCAGCAATCTCGCCGAACCACTCGCGGCTCGCGCCCTGCGGCTGCTCGGTCATCTCTGGGGCCTTCCGATGCGCGACGAAGGGCCGATGGCGCGCGACACAGCGGAGCTGAGGGGGTTCTCGGAAGCGGATCGCGAGGCAGTGCGACAGCGACTGCGCGAGGTTTGGGACGAACGGCTTGAGGAACGTGACGGCGAGGCAGGACGGAAGTTTGGAGCATATGCGCGGGCGTTCCTCGCCGACCCGCATAAATGAGACTTGTGCGGCGCGAGAAGCGCGGCGTCGCCAATATCGGTTTCGAGAGTTTCGTGATTCTGGTGGTCTATGCTGGCTCGGTCGTTTTCATGTTTACCTCAAAATAACTTTGTGCGTACTGACCGCACGCCTTTCCCCGTTACGAAACGCCGCCTTGTTTAGATTCGGCGTGGAAGGATGCACCGTTAGTTCTTCTGCCTATCTGGAGGGCGGCCACTCCCCGCGCCAGCTACGCCATCCCGCTGCGGCAAGACGACGAAAAAGAATGCGCATCAGGCCCGCGAGAGCGCCGGTGACAACTCCGAGGATCAGAGCATCGCTCCAACCCACGTCGTCGTGGGCCGGATTCTGGGGCGGTTCCTCGTGGCGCAGTAGCCGCCATCCGTTCTTGATGCTGTGTCGCGTGAGGTGAGCGCCGAGAAGCGCTGCGGAGAAGCCCAGTAATTCCCAGACAATTTGTTCTTTCCGCGTGAGGATGCCGAAACGTTTGCGCAGATCGGTCATTTCACCTTAATGATGATGTAGAGCGCATGGATGATGCCCGGGATATAACCGAGGATGGTGAGGATCACATTGATCCAGAACTGGGTTCCCAGACCAACCTGGAGAAAGACTCCCAGAGGCGGCAGAATGATGGCGGCGACGATTCGTAGGATGTCCATATTGCCCAAATCGTCTAGGATGAGGCGATTGGCTGTCGGGATTTTCCCCTATCGGACCCTCGGGGAATCGCACGGAATCGGGTGCGATCTGAAGACACGCCTGGGTGCTCCGGCCCGGTGGCCGAAGAGCGAATATCGAAGCTCTGCATGGTCGATCTCGACGAGGCCCATGTTCAACTCGCCGAAAGGATTGCGGCGAAGATCGCCGGAGCCGGGAAGCAGTCGGAATCTCCCCTCGAGCTTTCCATCCTCGGTGGCGAAGTTCCGGTTCATCCGGATGAGTAGCTCCGAGGCGACCGCGACGAAGCGCGACGACGCGTGCGTGATGCCGCTCGATATGAGCTGATGCAGCGGGTTCAGCGGCAGATCCTTCCAGCGAAACTCGTGCGCGCAGCCAATATGAATGTCGCCGCTCAGCAGCACGACGCGCTGATGTGGATTCGCGAGCTGATGCGCATGGATGCGACCCAGCATCCGGTCCCGATCGCGGACGTGCGCGCCGGAGGACCATCTGTCCGAGAAGTCTTCTCCCGATGGAGTAATTCGCGAGAAAATCTGCGACAGAAACTGCGGCAGTTGAAGGATCGGCACGGTAAGGACGACAAAAACGACAGGTTTTGCCCGATGCCGGTTGAGGAATTTCTGGAAGTCAGCTTCTTGACTAATTCGGGTAAGCCCCCGGCTCTGCCGGGGAGACTCCCGGAGTTTGACAGCTCCGGGAGTCGTTTTTTGCGTCGTTTCGGGAGAGCCGGTCAAAGCCAACCCGAGAGGACCAAGCAAATGGACTATCAAAGTCTGAGTCACACCAAGTGGGATTGCAAATATTACGTGATGTTCATTCCGAAGTGTCGCCGCAAGGCGCTGTATGGAGAGTTACGTCGCCATTTGGGCGACGTATTTCACGAACTGGCCCGTCAGAAGGAATGTCGGGTGGAGGAAGGGCACCTGATGCCGGATCACGTGCATATGCTCCTGAGCATACCGTCGAAGTATCCGGTGGCGCAGGTGCTGGGCTTCCTCAAAGGCAAGAGTGCGATCCACATCGCGCGCGCATTCGGAGGGCGAAAGCGCAACTTCGTGGGTCAGCACTTCTGGGCACGAGGCTATCTGGTCTCGACCGTAGGCAAGGATGAGGCGGTGAATCCAGGAGCAGGAACAGCACGATAAGCGCTCCGATCAACAAGAGATGTTCGGTGGCGAAGTCCGGCTTTAGCCGGCTCAAATGACAACCCGCTTTGAGCGGTTCCCTTCTTCAAGCCTCCGGCTCTGCCGGAGGTTGCTGACTTTCGGAAAACAAGCGTCCGTTCTTTCCTGCGCGCCGCTCGGCGCGAAGATCCATGAGGAAAATTGCCACCCTCCCGTATTCGATCGAATAGTGAAAAGCGTCACGGTCGGGCGACGGCAACACGCGCGAGCCCTGATAATCGTAGTACGCCTGCCGGGCACCTTCACCCACGGACAGCCAGGGCGTTCGCTGGTGCGCCGGGTCGGAACCCCAGTTGTCAATGATGTCGTGGTCGTCCCAGATTGGAAATAAGAACAACATAATTACCACATGAAATCTATAAAGTTATCGACTTGATCTATTTAAATGATCACCCTGAGAGATCCGGTGTCGCCAATGATGTAATTACCCTGCGCGCCACGATCGTAAATGTGGAGAAGGCAAAGGCGGAAAGCGCTGAGAAGGAACGATAAAACTCATGCACAGGTAAATTCACGGCCGCAGGCGCGCCCGAAAGAATCCGCGCGAAATTACTGAATGGCTGATGACGTTAAAAGCGAACCTATCCGGAACACGTGGGCGGGGGAGATGTGGCTCTTGCTCAAGATGACCACCATCGAGTGGTGGAACGACAATACGTTCCGCCTGGCAGCGTCGCTTGCATTCTACACTATTTTCTCAATGGCGCCCGTGCTGATCATCGCTGCCGGAGTAGCCAGTTTGTTTTTCGCTCGCGACATCGCAAACGAGCGCATACTCGCGGAAGTGGAAAAGCTCGTGGGCGGACAGGGCATGGAAGCGATGAGAGAGGTGCTCCAGGCTTCGGAGAACTTTGGAAATAGCGCGTGGGCTATCATGGTTGGTATCGGCGCGTTTCTAGTGGGTGCGACGGCAGTTTTCGTGGAACTCCAGGCGGCTCTCAATACGGTATGGGTTGTGGAAGTGAAGCCGAAACGCAGCATTCTCCTCGACTTGCTACGGGACCGGTTGCGCTCCTTTGCCATTGCTCTGGGGGTCGGGTTTATCCTGCTCGTTTCGCTGGTCATGAGCGCTGCGATCAGTGCCCTGCAGGGTTGGTTCGACCGGTGGAGCCCGGGAATGCCCCTACTTTGGCAGGCAGGAAACATCGCGACGTCGTTCGTCGCGGCGACGCTGCTTTTCGCCATGATTTATCGTTACCTGCCGGATGTGCGGATCGCATGGAAGGATGTCTGGGTGGGGGCGGCAGTTACAGGCGGTTTATTTACAGGTGGTAAGTATGCCATCGGTGCGTACCTCGGCCAAACGGCGGTCGCCAGCGCTTTCGGGGCGGCCGGATCTTTCGCCGTGCTGCTGATCTGGGTCTACTATTCCTCGCTTATCAGCTTTTACGGCGCCGAATTTACACGGGTGTACGCGCGGCGCTACGGATCCGGCATTCGTCCGCAGAAGCACGCCAGGCGGGCGGGCAGGAAATAGAACGAACAGGAGCGGTAGAGTCATCAGCGCGACTGGCAAGACGGCGTTTATGTCAGATATCTTGCCAGTTTCCGCTTGGAGATCTCCTATGAAATGATACTGAGGATCTGACTGAAGGAAAATGATGCCGCCAGCAATGACAGGGTGAGCACTAGCGGCATCCTGAGCAGGATGAGTCCGATCGCGGTCAGCGTCCTGGGGCAGCGCTTTGAGCCACTTGCGAAAAAATCGCTCGATCTTCTTTTCATCGAAACCTTCCGCTATCCGCTGTGCTGCTGCCGGCTTCGCGCAGCGCAAAAGCCCGTTGTCGAGCGCTTCGAACTCGATGCCGCGCCCGGCCAGTTGCCGCTTGAGATACTCGTGCCCGTTGATGCAGAGCTTGCCCGTGTAGGGAAAATACGAGCAGAACTTGAGGAAGAATGGCCCGAAGTCTCTGTCCACGCAGTAGAAGTAATAGTGATTGACCATGGCGCTTGTGTAGTCGATCCACGGAATGGTGCCTTCGCCCTCCCCGAAGCGCTTGCGGATGGTGCGCGGCACGGTTGCCTTTTCCTGAGCGATGCCGATGAAGACGACGCCCTCTTTGGCTTTAAACTTCCGAAGCCGTTTCTGCATCACGTCGTCTTTACGCATCCCTTTCTGGAACGGGACGATCGCAATGTCGTGGCGTTGGGCAAAGTCGAACACCTGGCGGCGAAATCCCTCGGTCATTGCCGCGGCGTCTTTGGTTGAAGCGAACCGGTGGCCCTTGTAGCCGCGGAAATAGGCAGCCACACCGCCCGCGCTGGTCAACTGGGGGACATAAAGGTTCAGATACATCCGGTCGATGCATTCCAACTCGAAGAGAACGTTTTCATGCTGGAGTTCGGCGACGTTCTTTGGCGCAATCATGGCGGTGTCCGGTTGGATATTTGTTACTCTCCATGATTGGAGAACACCAGCCGCTTTGACGGCTCAATTTGGCGTTCCTTGTGGATGCCGCTATGCAGCTCCGGCCGGACGCCACCCACTACAAAACGCCCCGCATGAACAAGAAGCTAAAATTAACTAACGAGGCGGGGCCTCCCAGCTCCAATTTCCCGCAGCGCTATCGATCTGACACTACATCTTGCTTGGTCTGAGGCCCCGCCTCGTTAGTGGGAATCTTTTCTTGCATGAAAACGATTTGCGTTCCAATTGCAGATCGGATGGACGCTGACTGCTTGATGGAAGAATTCTTCGCGAGCAAAACACCGAGGATTCTCGAGCAATCGTGAGGATACTTTTTGCCGGGGGAGTTTCTGATAATTCCACGCTCGCTAATGTGGGTCAGAGTGAAATTTAGCGAGAATGCCGCAATGTGAGGAGGAGTAGGGGAGATCTTTGAAATGCTCGCCCTGATTATCAATGACTTAGGTACAAATTTCAGCCTGAGTTGGGAAAGTCGGGCTATGGGCGGCCCGATGCATGGTTCGACATGATTCGAGTCAGTTGGCGTTGTTCAGGAATCTGCATTTATGAGCCGGACAGCTCGGCGCCTTTCGAGATGTTACACGCAGAGGATTTCCAATGTGCGATCACAGAAGATGAGTGTTGCCGTCATCAAGCAACTTCAGCCTCAGCGGCTCCGCCGTTTTCGCGATATTGTGGGGCTTTTTGCCAAGTACGGA
This sequence comes from uncultured Verrucomicrobiae bacterium, assembly GCA_963805815.1. GTDB lineage: Bacteria > Verrucomicrobiota > Verrucomicrobiia > Chthoniobacterales > Chthoniobacteraceae > CAWDWA01. Next base: position 49,792 of record CAWDWA010000026.1, on the reverse strand, counting down.
CGTATCGATCTTCTTCGCCAGGCGGGGATCGAATCCTCAGACGAACCTGAGACTTCAAGAAGGCGGCGGGGAGGGATGAAGGCCGAAGATCTCCCAACGGATCTGGAGCGGATGGGGCCGACCTTCGTGAAGCTCGGTCAGCTCCTCTCCACACGCGGTGATCTGCTGCCGACGGAATACATTGGGGCGCTCTCCCGGCTACAGGATCGGGTCGAGCCGTTTCCGTTCGAGCAGGTGGAAGCAATCGTGCGTGTCGAGATCGGAGTCCGGATCTCGAATGCTTTTTCCAGCTTCGAAAGGGAGCCAATGGCCGCCGCATCCTTGGGGCAGGTACATCGAGCGTCGCTCCGGGACGGACGTGAAGTCGCTGTGAAAGTTCAGCGACCGGATATCCGGGAAGAAATGATCGGAGATCTGGAGTCGCTGGAAGAGATCGCCGGTCTTCTCGATCGCGGTACCTCGCTGGGAAAATTCCATCTGGCCGAATTGATCCGCCAATTCCGCAGAACGCTGCTGGACGAACTGAATTACCAGCGAGAGTCGAGAAATCTTGTGCGGATGCGCGAAGCGTTGCGGGATTTTCCCCGCATTGTGATTCCCGCGCCGGTGGCTGACTACACGACGTCGAGAGTGCTCACGATGGACTTCATTCGCGGGCGCAAGATTACGGAGCTCAGTCCATTGAGCAGGCTTGATTTCGATGGCGCTGAGCTCGCCGAGGAGATTTTTCAGGCTTATCTCCGGCAGATTCTGATCGAGGGCTTTCTTCATGCCGATCCGCACCCTGGGAATGTGTTTCTTACGGATGATCGCCGAATCGCGTTAATCGATCTAGGAATGGTGGCATATATCCCTGAGCGTACGCGAGAGTATTTGCTTCAACTACTGTTGGCGATCAGCGACGGAAGAGGGGAGGATGCGGCAGGGGCGGCGCAAAAGATCGGCGCCAAGACGAAGGACTTTGACGAAGCCATCTTTACGCGCCGTATCGCCGATCTGGTGGCCCGCCAGGCAGGGGCTCGAGCGGGTCACATCCAATGCGGTTCGATTGTGCTCGAAGTGACACAGGTAGCAGCGCTGTCCGGTATCCGCGTTCCGCCCTCGCTCTCGATGCTTGGCAAGACGCTTCTGAATCTAGATCAGGTCGGCCGAGCTCTGGATCCAGACTTCGATCCCAACGAGTCGATTCGGCGGAATGCAGCGAAGCTCTTGCGACAGCGTATGTTGCACTCGCTGTCACCCGGTAATCTATTCAGCGGCGTGATAGAGTTGAAGGATCTCGTCTCTCGATTACCGGAGCGGCTCAACAAGACGCTTGAAAGTCTGGCTTCCGGCACTTTTCGTGTGAAGGTTGACACCATCGACGAGAAAGAACTTATTACCGGGATCCAGAAGGTCGCGAATCGAATCACTTTGGGGCTGATACTCGCTGCGTTGATCGTCGGGGCTGCGTTGCTGATGCAGGTTGAGACGGAATTCAGAATTTTCGGCTATCCCGGATTGGCGATCATTTGCTTTCTCGGCGCTGCAGCGGGTGGAGTAGCACTGGTCGTGAATATCCTGCTCCACGACCGTTGAGGTATAGGGCGGATTGACAGACGATTGCTGTGGAGTCATTCCTTCTGGCGCCGAGGTTGGTGTGTCTTAGCAGCAGTATCTGGTGGAGGACGAAATCTCGCGGCATAAGCTCGGTTGCTAAGCGGTCTCTCTCCAACTATCCCCAATTCCAGAGAGCTCCGACAGCGGGAAAGACGTGTCCTGCGGACGAAACTCCTGCTCATAATGCGATCGATCGTTGATCAATAGCTTGAGCAAAGTCGGAAACACAAGAATTAGGGGAGGGGCGCCTACTGCTCATCGAGTTCTTGCGTTTCGCTAATTGCTGTTTCGTTTTCCGAGCCCGTCTCGTGCTCGGCGAACTCCTTCTTTTCAATCTGTTGGCGCTGTGCTTTCGTGAGGTTCTTTCCTGCCGGTGGAACAGCATCCTTTATGCGGTCTTCTGTTTGGCGCTTGCTCATACGACAGAATCGCGTCGGTGGCTTCGCGTGCGTGGCGATTGGCCCAATCCAACGACTGTCATTTCACGAAATCCGATCAACTCCGGTAAAGATACGGCCCGAGCCGCGAGCTCCCAGCCGCTTTTTCTATGCGGTTTTAATGCTGCAGGTGCCCCGCAAGTTTGTCGAGCGAGTGCGCACTGCGTTCGTCCGGGTCTGCCTATCTAAAAATTTTCCTGATACTGCGTTCGGGAAGCCGCCTGTTTTGGTTGCAAACCTTTCAGTATAGCGTTTCGGAAATCGATGCAGGAGCTATCACCAAAATGACGAACTTGCCTATGCCCGGGAGACCCCGGTGTGTTCCTTTAACAGCTTGCTAAGGAAATATCCTACAGGGGGATCATGTTTCGGCCCGATTGCGATCCAGCTCATATTCGACCGGGTCCTCGATCGTGACGATGTTGCGCTGCATACTTTACGGTGCGCGGCTCGCTGCCTAAAGCATCCGCGAACTCGGCGCTCAGATCGGGAGCGTGAAATGTCGTCCCCTGTCTAGGACTCCTCATCGAATTCGGGAAGATGGGCCGGGACGCGAGTCCCGGCGCGGCTCTCGGCTACTTCTTCTTCGGCAACGTCACGACGAGCATACCCTCCTTGCGCTCGACCTTCATCTTGTCGCTCTCCACCGGGCCGGGCAGCGCGAGCATCTGCGAGTAGGTGGCCTTTCGCGTGCTGTGCAACATCTGGCCCGGCTCCTCCTTCCTCGTGCTCTCCTGCTCGCTGGCTTCGATCTTCAGCGTCTGCTCCTCGAGGACGACGCTGACGTTCTTCATTTCGCGCTCCGGCAGATAGGCGCGCACGACATAGCTATCGCCTTCCTCCTGGAGATCGACGGCGGAGCCGAAGCGCGGCTCGTCGAACAATCCCTTGAATGCAGGTTTCAACTTGAACTCGTGGAACGCGTCGTCGAAAACGCGATCCATCTCGCGGCGCATCTGCTCCATGCGTCCGAAGATTTCGCGGTCCCACTCGGTGAGCGGCAGCAAGGCAGGATCGGGCAGCGTTGGCACCGGTTCGCTCTTCGCCATGTCCGCGCTTTCGCCCTTCGGAACCGTGACGGCGATCAGATTGTCCTTCGGCTTGCGCTCGATCTTCGGCTCCGCCCCCGGCGCGACTCCGGCGAGGGCGACGACTTGCTTGTAGCGTCCGGCCTTTTCCCCCGCCGGCGCGAGGATGCAGAGTGTGTCGCCCTCGAGCGTCACTTCCACCTTGTCGAGATCCCGGTTCGGCAGGTTCAGGCGGATGGAATAGCTGTCCTTCTGTTCGCGCAAATCGATCGACGCCGTGGCGATCGACTTCCCGCTCATTGCCCCGCCTTCCTCCTCGCCCCAGAGATTCCGCCAGGTGTCGCGGAACTTGTCGGACATGGTGTCCTGCCAGCGCTCCATCTTCTCAAGGAATCCCGTGTCGCTCCTCCACACCTCGTGGGCGGCGACTGCGCCGGGCGGGGACGCGATCATTAGGCCCTGAACAAGCGTGATGGGGATAAATTCATTGCCATAAAAAACTCGAAATGCCCTTGAATCCTTGGTTTGATGGCGGTGCTAAAACCAAAACCATCCAAAGAGAAAGGTCATTTCGAGTGAAAAGAACATATCCGAAGATCCTGCGTAATCGCAAGCGCCGAATTCAACGCCGTCTCGACGCGAAGCGTGGGTGGAGCAATCAGGCGGAGCCTATCATAACCGCCCGCAACATCCACTATGAGATGGCCGAGAAGAGCCGGGCGATCAACTGCGGAGGAATCGGAGCGATTCATCTGATGGTTAACAAGCTGGGCCTCCGCGAGGAGATTGACTCGCGACTGCATCTTCTTAAGAAACACCTTCCCTACCACGAGAGCGATCATGTGCTCAACCTGACTTACAACGCGCTGCTCGAGGGCGTGCGGCTCGAAGACATCGAGCTTCGTCGCAATGATGAAGCCTTCCTTGACGGCCTGGGTGCCCAGCGCATTCCCGACCCGACAACGAGCGGTGACTTTACGCGCCGCTTTGCTGAGGAGGACATCGTCAATCTCATGGAGATAACCAACACGGTGCGCCGGCGGGTGTGGGAGCAGCAGCCCGGGCAGTTCATGGCAGAGGCTTTTATAGATACCGACGGCACCATCGCGCCGACGCTCGGCGAATGCAAAGGCGGGATGTCTCTTTCCTACAAAGGCATTTGGGGGTATGCGCCGTTGACAGTCTCACTGGCTAATACCAATGAAGTGCTATATCTGGTCAACCGCCCCGGGAATGTCGTCAGTCATGAGGGGTGCGTGCCGTGGATCGATCGGGCCATCGAGTTGGTGCGCCCTCATGCCGGAAAGATCACATTGCGCGGCGACACGGACTTCACACTGACTGGCGAGCTGGATCGATGGGATAAAGAAGGCGTCCAGTTCCTCTTCGGTATGGACGCGCACCCGAAGGTGGTCGGACTGGCCGAAGCCTTGCCGCAAGAGGCATGGACGCCGTTGGAGCGACTGCCGCGCTATGAGATTGCCACGCGCCCGCGACGCAAGAGTGAACGGGTCAAGGAGAGCATCGTACGTTTCAAGGGGTATGAGAACAAGGTGCTCACGGGGGAGAGCGTGGCCGAAATAGACTATCAGCCGAATAAATGCTCGCGGTCTTACCGCCTGATCATCGTACGTAAGAACATCAGCGTGAAGAAAGGCGAGCAAGTGCTCTTCGACGATGAACGGTACTTCTTCTATATCACCAACCGCGTCGACTACACCCCGCCGGAAATCGTGAGTCTGGCCAACGGACGCTGCAATCAGGAGAACGTGATTGAGCAGTTAAAGAACGGAGTGAACGCTATGCGTATGCCGGTGGACGATTTGCTTAGCAATTGGGCCTATATGGTCATGACTTCCCTGGCATGGAATCTGAAGGCATGGTTTGGGTTGCTGATGCCCAACAAGGAACGGGGGATGGATTTGGTCAAGATGGAGTTCCGGCGGTTTTTGCACTCAATCATTCTGCTACCCACGCAGATCGTTCGCACGGGTCGGCGGATCATCTACCGCATCATGAACTACAACGTCTGGTTGAAGGAACTCTTTGCTGCATGGGAGCACCTGCGAGGGCTTCGTATTACCTGAAAGAAAACCTGGCAAGGAAAGAATAGCGCTGATCATGCACTTCACGCAGGCGTACTATGTACAGGTCGCTCACCAATCCACGCGATAGCACAATGAAGCCAACAACGAGCAGGCCGAGAAGTGTGATTATTTAGTAACAATGCGCCATCGATTAGCTGTTCTAATAAATAAGCTGATATAGCGTCCTGAAATGCCGACCGAATCGCGGTCGCCGGGCTTCAAGCTTTTTTTTCGCTTATTTTGGGTCTAGGGCAAAGTGCTATCGGGGCCTCCTCACAGTATGTTGAGTTAGCCGGCTTCGCCGGTCTTTGCAGTTACTAACTAACACTGAACTCATCACCGCAAGGAAGACCCCATAATGAAGAAAGCACTTTCCTACTATGCAGCAATCGATCTACACAGCAACAACCTTGTTATTGCCATCGTGGATGCCCAGGGCCGACGTATCAAGGACGCCCGGCTCTTCTGCGAGCTATACGAAGTCGAAAAGTTCCTCCAACCCTATCGTTCCCGAATCGCGACCGTTGCGGTCGAGAGCACCTTCAACTGGTACTGGCTAGTTGATGGGCTCCAGGATCTCGGTTACGAGGTCGTACTCGCCAATCCGGCTGCTCTGGTCCAGTATGACGGTCTCAAGAACGCCGACGACAAGAGCGATGCGTTCTTCCTCGCCGACGTGCTGCGGTTGGGCATCATGCCGCAAGGTTACGTCGGCGATCGCCGACTTCGCGCCGTGCGCGACCTTCTCCGCCGCCGCGCCTCCCTGGTGGCCAGGCGGACCGCGCTCTCCTTGAGCCTGCGCAATTTGCAGATGCGCACCAGGGGTAACTGTCCGATTTCCACGGTTCATATCCAGAAGGGGCGTGCGCAGGAACTTGTCGATCTCTTCGACGACCCGGCCGAAAAGATGACCGCCGAGATCCAGAAGGCGCACATCGACGCATTCGGGCGAAGCATCGCACGAATCGAGAAGCACGTGCTGGCCAGCGCCCGCGCGCTGCCCCGCTTCGCGCAGCTCAGCCGCGTCCCGGGCATCGGAAAGATCCTGGCCATGACGATCGTGCTGGAGATCGGCGACATCGGCCGCTTCCCGAGTCCAGAACACTTTGCCAGCTACTGCCGCATGGTCAAAGCCACGCGAACCAGCAACGGGAAGAAGAAGAGTGAGAACAACCGCAAGTGCGGCAACCGCTACCTGGCATGGGCCTTCATCGAAGCGGCCAACTTCATCCGGCGTTACGACACGCGGGCGCAGCGCTGGCACGACCGCAAGGCAGCGAAAACCAACCCCGTCATCGCGAAGAAGGCGCTGGGCTGCAAGATAGCCAAAACCGTCTGGTATATCCTCACGCACGGCAGCGAATATGACGGTGAGCGTCTCTTCGGGCCGGAGAAAAACCGCGGCACTGCGCAGGCAAACCACGAAAACTTTGGGAGAGCATCCACCAGCCAGAATAAGGGGTTGAAGACTTAAAACTCAGCGGACTGATTGGAGGCGGGTGCTCTCCCTCACCGCTTGATTGACAACCTCAGGACAACGTAAAAGGAAGAATTTCGCAGACGATTCGACCGTGCCGCGAGTCACAAGAGGGTTGGACGGAACAGGACCATGCCGCGCCATGCGGCCGGGCAGCACCTGTCCGGAACCACAGGTTAGTTTCTCCTGAATGAACGCGGCCCGGCACAAACGTTTTTCTGGATCCGCCTCAACGTGGATCGGACGCCGCGCTCCCCTCCGGGAGAACGGCATTAGAACCAGATGGGTGACTGAACGGATCGCTCTTCCAGTTGAAAGGGCTGAATATCCGCAATCAAACCCCGACGAAGAACACGATTCGAATCGATCTTCCCAATCTACGTTTGTAGCCCTCAACGCATGCGAAATAGAAAATTTCGCAGAGGGGACTCTTTTTCTCTATTGACCCATGCCCTAATGGGTGACCCATGCCCTAATGGGAGACCCCTTTCCTTATATACCGACGAGCTAAACTGTTACTCCGCACAAGCGTCTCGAGAGCGCGATTGCAGTGGAAGAGCGATTTGTCCCGGGCCAAAGGCGACAACATCGCTTTTCAGGCTGGCATTCAGCGCGCCGGGTGGCGATTCTCCGTGAATTATGGGCGACAAGTCACCGAAAGCGACAAACAAAAAGGCGGTGCAGAAACAGGCGAAAGACAACGCCAACACCAGGAAGAAGAGCCAGGCCACGGCCGCCAGGCAGGTGACCAAAGGCAAATAGTACGCGTCACATGCATGCCCGACGTACTCTGGTTTTTCGGATTCCAGAGCGGTGTGGAAATGCATTCAATGCGTCTCTACGTCCGCAGATATGTAGCGGGCCGCCCAATCGGCACTCGCCGACGGTTCCTTAGTCAGGGGACCAGCGCCAACCGGAAACGGAACCGCCCTGATCCTTGAGCGGGATGGTCGCCTTCTCTTGCGCCTCAGCCAGGTTCATGGTCCGGATTTCACGCTTTCTGCTCCACGCATCACCCCTTCCGCGGTCAGCTCCGGATGAAAAGTGCTGGAAGGTGCACGCCGAATCGAATCTCGGAATGCCCCACCCCGGCGCCGGCGATTTCTACAGAGAAGGTGAGCAGGTCTTCTTCACGGGGGTATCAAGATCGTTGAAATACCGTCTTCCGATAACCGCAAGTTCGGAGATATCCAGTGCAAATGTTTGAATCAAGAGACGTCACCCAAAGTCGCCTAACAGGGAAGATGATCCTCTCGTTTCGACCCCGTTTGCCACAGCCGCGCAAGAGCCGGAGAACTTTGATGCAAAGCACAATAACAGGTCATCCTGGAGTCAGAAGATGACAATACGAAAACGTTATTTCCTATTCATTTCCACGACCGCATTGATGTTGCTGAGCGTTTGCGCCTTTAGCAGTGGCCGCCTCATCGATATTGGTGAAGGCCGTAAAATGTTCATGGAGTGTAAGGGGGTGGGCTCGCCGACGGTGATTCTGATTTCAGGATATCCAGATCGAGGAGATGCTTCCTGGGAAACACTCGTTCCTGGACAGAAAGGGCCGACGGTAGTCTCTGCGGTGAGTCAGTTCACCGAAGTCTGCAACTATGATCGTCCAGGAACAATTAAGGTCATCGAGGATGAACTTTCAGAAAGTCGCAGTGATCCCGTACCGCAGCCCGTTACCAGCCATGATTAAGTCCGTGACTTAGATGCTCTAATCAAAGCGGCAAACATCGAAACTCCCTTTATCATCGTGGCACATTCCGCTGGGGGGCTCATTGCAAAACTGTATGCCAACGAACATCCCGAAGACGTATCGGGTCTTATACTGATTGATGTAACGACACAGTATCTGAAAGTGACATGGACACCGAAGGAAATGGAAGTGTTTAGCTACTCCGTTAAACAGGGTCCCAGGGAACTTATCTCTGTTTACAAAGACGCCGAAGTAATTGACTTCGACGAAAGCTTCAAACAATTGGAAGAGTATCGAGGAAAGACTTTGAAAATGCCGGCTATCGTGCTCTCGGCCGGTAAGATCCCGAATGCAGAGCAGTTAACGAAGAACGGCACGTGGCCGAACTTCGTTACACAAGACATGGCGAACTCAATTATCGAGGGAGTTCACAAAGCGGATGACCTGCTCGCGAAAGATTTTGTGCCGACAGCGAAACGCATCAATGTGGAAGATAGCGGGCACTACATCCATAAAGAACAGCCGGAACTGATCATTCAGCTCATTCGTGATATTGTAATGCAGCAAAGAAAGTCAGGGAAGACGTCTGAATGAACCCGGGAAAGGCCCGCGGTGGAGCGTCGCGCCGTTGTCACTGAAGGTTTCAATGTAAGGGCAGCATCCGCGAGATGATCGAATGGCCAGGATCAGTGCTCGGCGACAAAGATTGAGCGCGGCGTTCGTCAACAAATCCGGCGATGATCAAGTTAGGAAATTCTTGCGCCCGCCTGGAGGAGTTGCGTGCCGTATTGCTCTACTTCGCCGGCTGTTCTTTATTTCCTTGACGCGGAATTTCATACCTGCCACCTGCTCGCTCAAAACCATGCGCGCTTGTTTCGGTGCGAGCGCCTTTTAGTCGTTCTACGGCTATCACCCCGGAAGAGTGGTCGTCCCGGGGCAGCGGTATTATTCCATCGAATTTGCCCGGACACGCGATAATATTTGTACATCCGCTGCCGACGGCGGCATTCCGCAATTCAATGCCGGCACAACGAGTGAACTCGCCGGATCTAAATGAACAACAGACGTCATGAAACTTACGATTCGACGACTTCTCAACATGCTGCTGCACTTGAGCTTTTGCGTGATGATCGGGACTGGTCTGATGATGGCTTATCGGCTCGTTCCCGGCAGTCGCGGTGGAAAGGGATTGGCGGTTTTGGGATGGAACCGGCATCAATGGGGCGACCTGCATACATGGGTTGCGTATCTGTTCGTTATCCTGATTTTGGTGCACCTCGCGCTGAACTGGACATGCTTGGTCAAGTGCGCGGCCATCATTGGCGCATTCCTGTTGTTACCGCTCACGAAACGCGAAGGCGGGCGAGGCAGGCAGCGCCAATATCATGTCATGGCGCGTGGCGACCGGCGTGAGCCGATCTTTCTTTGTGACCAGGATCGCAAGCTGTTATTGGCGACGCTCCTCGGCGAGACGTGCCCGAAGACAAGTATTGGCGGGTGCGTGAATATTTCTTACTAATCTCTGTCGCAGGATGTTGGAAAGCCGGAGGCGAATCTCTCGCAGAGGATAGGCTGGTCTCAAAACGCCTGTGCGCGGAGATTGAATTGCCTTTCCAATGATGACACCGTCTCGTAGCGCTTCCCAAAGAGATGGACCGCAACAGCCTGACAACCGAGAGCCAGAAGTGAATCGCGTGCAGAGTTTGACCATGAAAAGCGCGGCGATCGTGAGTCAGGAGGTGCGCCGATTTTCGGAGTTGCCGGAAAAGCACCTACATGCTCCGATCCGAACCTGGACGGATGAGCAGTGTCAAGTTTTGTTGACAGCCCACTTTTGCACATAAAAACCACGAAGACATTTCCGCTGCTCGGCTCTTTTACTGCGGCCGTCGCCAAAATGTCCCTGGCGTCGAAGTATCCTTTTTTGAATTGAATTAGCAACTTAACGAAGCGAGGCCGCATCGCCTTCTCAAGTACATCAAAAATGGAAAAAGTTGCACTTCTCAGGTCTCCAAGTTCAGCCGCTACAGGCGAGCAACCATCCGCGAATACGGGCCGCCACGATTATTTGTCATATCGCCACATGAAAGGTATCGCTTGGCTCGCCCTTTCGGTTGGTGCTGTGGTGGCGATTGCCGTCTGCGAGGCTAGCGGCAACCCAAGTGCACGTTCCCAACCGGAAAAACCTGCGAATGAAACGCAGTTGGTTGAGTTGGCGGCAGTTCTTTCTCAAAGGATCGTAAATGTGGTGAGCGTAAGCAACGATGGTCTTTCTGTGAGGACTGGAACCGGTTTTTTCGTGAGCGCGGACGGGACGATAGCAACCTGCGCTCACTTAGTTGAAGGAGCCGACTCTATCCGGGTAAAAACCCTCACGGGAGCAGAATTCGTATTTCGAGCGATCGTGAAAATGGACGCAGGAAGAGACTTGGCACTGCTTTCTGTTGCGGCTGAAGGAGTCAACCCGTTTCCGCCGTCGGACATTTCGTCGGTGGCCGTCGGCACACCAGTGGCCGTGCTGAGAACCCCTCTCGGTCTCAAAGGAACTCTCGCTGACGGTGTGGTGTCCGCTGTTCGGGACGCGGGTCCGGATGAGGTTCGGCTGTTGCAGATTTCAGTCCCCATACCTCCCGGCTCTTCTGGATCTCCGGTTGTCACTCTGACCGGTCAACTCGTCGGCATGGTAGGTGCGCGCGCTGGAGGTGGAGAAGGCATCGGATTTGCCCTGCCGGCACGATACATATGGGATGCGCTAAAGGGTGCCTCGAATGAAGGTGTTTCGCAGGATCATCACACTAAGGCGCTGGCGGTGTCACGAAGGAGATACTTGCCGGAGGCGGCACTCAGGAATGATCCCGAGTGGAATAAAGGAAGGCTCCCTGAAGCGGCGTCACTGCGATTGGCAGTATTGCGAAAATTGCGCGCTCGATATCCGGATGACGCGATCCTTCGGGTGGAGATCGCCAGAGCGTTGAGCAAAGACGGAGCCAACGAACAGGCATTTGAAGAACTCGTCGCCCTGGTTAAGGAAGATCCTGGAAACCGCCTGGCCATAAGTGAATTAAATCGACGTTTTTTGAGAGACGTAGACAAAGTTTCGTATTTTAAAGGCGCAATAATTGCTGACCCTCTGAATTTTCGTGCGCGCGAGTTTTTGTTTCGGCAGGAGGGGTTCGACGACAAATTCTTGTCGGCGCAAGTCGACGCTCAGCGAGCGGTAGAGATCGCCCCATTTTTTCTTCCTGTAGTGGAAGGCTACGCTGAAATCCTCCTGGACCGTTTTCTACACGAGTTGGCCATCGAACAGAAAACTTTCGAGCCTGAATATGGCTTTATGATTCTTCACGCTATCGAGGATGCTAACCATCTCCGCGGTATCATCGTGCTTGCAGCGAAGATGCTCGTGACGCCATCTTCGGAGACATTCAATGAGTTCTTGGCAGCAGCCAAAGAGAGTCCCGAGAAGGCCTTTCCGTATGCTTGGGAATTACTGCGGATCTTGGAAGGATTCGATTCCGAAACAATCGACGAGCTGTACGGTAACCCGCGCGAGAACGAAAAATCGGTTGCAGGGGCAAAAGCGCGCGCACGACTTGAAGAGGAGAAGGCAACACTCAGGACGTTTATTAGGGATATAGAGAAGAGTGAGCCGTTGGTCACCGAAGCCTACCTACTCGATTTTGCGGCGGTCGATGTAGATTCTGAAGGACTGCTTTGGAATGCTATATTTAGTTCTTGGGAGAGGCTGATTGTACCCGAACTGAAGCTTCAAGCACCATTTGACCAATTGGGGATGGTTTACTTGCTCGCTGACGCACAACTGGGCGGAGCTGCCTTTGATCCTGAGTATGTGGCCAAAGTTATCAAAGCACTGGATGAGCATAAAAAGACAACTATGAAACTTGCAAGCATAGCCGCAGAGACCTGGAGTATGCCTTCCGAAGAGTGGAATACACCAGTAATTTTCCAGTTTTGGCTAGCTGTGCAAAAAGAAAGGATTGAGGCAGCCCTCCAGAGCGAAGCTGTAAGTAAAGGCGAGAAGAAGCGTTTTAGAAATACGCTAGATTTAGTGAGGGGTGCGCCCTCAAAGCAGGAAGCGGCAGAGCAGATTCGTGCGAAAAATAGCGACGATTTCGTATGGGGATATTTTGGTGGTGAGTATAGGAGGTCTCTCGAGGAGGCTTTTGAAGATGCGATCGAACTTGGAAAGCCTAAGCGTGAAGCCGTGGTCACAATCGTCGAGGCAACCCCGAGCCCGACCCCGAGCCCGAGCCCGAGCCCGACCCCGACCCCGAGCCCGACCCCGAGCCCGACCCCGAGCCCGACCCCGAGCCCGAGCCCGAGCCCGACCCCGAGCCCGACCCCGAGCCCGACCCCGAGCCCGACCCCAACCCCGAGCCCGACCCCGAGCCCAAGTCCGAGCCCAAGTCCGAGCCCAAGTCCGAGCCCAAGTCCGAGCCCAAGTCCGAGCCCAAGTCCGAGCCCAAGTCCGAGCCCAAGTCCGAGCCCAAGTCCGAGCCCAAGTCCGAGCCCAAGTCCGAGCCCAAGTCCGAGCCCAAGTCCGAGCCCAAGTCCGAGCCCAAGTCCGAGCCCAAGTCCGAGCCCAAGTCCGAGCCCAAGTCCGAGCCCAAGTCCGAGCCCAAGTCCGAGCCCAACCCCGAGCCCAACCCCGAGCCCAAGCCCGAGCCCAAGTCCGAGCCCAAGTCCGAGCCCAAGTCCGAGCCCAAGTCCGAGCCCAAGTCCGAGCCCAACCCCAACCCCAACCCCAACCCCAACCCCAACCCCAACCCCAACCCCAACCCCAACCCCAACCCCAACCCCAACCCCAACCCCAACCCGACCGGCGATCGTTGAGTCGCCTCCCGAGGTCCGGAAAGCGAAGCGTCCCGAGGTCCGGAGGGCGGAGCGTCCCGAGGTCCGGAGGGCGGAGCGTCCCGAGGTCCGGAAAGCGAAGCGTCCTGAGGTCCGGAAAGCGAAGCGTCTTAAGGTCCGGAGGGCTAAGCGTCCCGAGGTCCGGAGAGCGAAGCCTGTCGATAATTAGAGACTGTCCGCAAAAAGCAAATTTTGCCGAATGGAATGCCCGCCTGATCGAGAGCCAGAAGCGTGCGATGGATGTCTGGGCCCACGAGTTCCGCGGCCAACTCGGAATCGCGCTCACCGACATCATTACGATGGGCGCCTTCCTGCGAGACTTAGATGTCTACTTCGCAAAACCGTTCGACGGCCGCCGCCACGATTCGGGCGACCCGCGGATCTGGGTCGAGAAACTGATCGCTCATTATCAGCGGCTCAACATCGATCCGCGGACCAAATGGGCCGTCTTTTCTGACGCCCTCAACATCCCTAAGGCGCTGGCTCTTTGCGCCGAATTCGAAGGCCAAATCATGACCAGCTTCGGCATCGGGACCGATCTCACGAACGACCTTGGCGTGCCGGCGCTCAGCCAGGTCGTCAAGATGACGATTTGCAATGGCCAGCCGACCGCCAAGATCTCGGACTCGCCCGGAAAAGGCATGTGTGAGGATGCGGGATACATGGCCTATCTGCGGCAGGTGTTCGCAGTGAAAGAAAAAGAGCCACTTCCGCCGGAACCTTCCGCGGAGGTCCCGCGAAACGCAGCAGAATTTGAAACGCTCGATACCATGATGATGATCTGTATTCCGCCAGACGCCGGTCCAATCCTACGTAGGAAACTTTGGAACTTCGATGAATCCAACGCTCATCGCTTTCGACGGCCTCTTCCATGCTGAGCAATCCTGTTCCGAGAAAGGCTCTGAGCGGAAACGGAGATGAGATTAAATGCGGAAGTGGTGAAAGAGTTTCCGCTTGAAGTTTGAAAGGGTTTTCAGGGAGACGGATTGCACCGGAACGATTTTCCGCGCATGGCTGGCGGGTGCAAATTATCGTCGAGGTGGGGGTTGATCCGCTGGTTTACAGGGACGGGGAGTATCAGCGCCTGGTGCGCGCTCCTTCGGTGTGCCCCAATTGCGGGAGAGCGCAAGTTCTGGAAGCGCACGGGTATTACTGGCGATGGGTGGCGGGCGTGTGCGGCTTGGTGGTGCTGATCGCGGTCAGGCGGTTCGAGTGCCGGCATTGCCCGGTGACGGTGAGTTGTCTGCCGCAGTTCGCGCAGCCCTATCGGCTGGTGTGCAATGAAACGATCGAAGCGTTCTTTGCCGGGGAAAAGGACCGGCCCGATGTGGAGCGTCAGCGCGAGTTGCTGGGAGCATACCGGCGGCGTTACGAAGGCTTTCTGCCAAAGCTGCGCGCGGCGTGCGGGGCGCTCTTTGGCCGCTCGCCTCCGCAGGAGCAGGCGTCGGGATTCTGGCGCCGGATCATGAACGCCTGCGGCGGCCTGGCCGCCGCCACAGGCAGACTGGTTCATGCGTTGGGAGTCACGCTTTTCGGGCGTTATCGCGCTCACCAGCGGCGGGATATATCGCGATTTCAGACGGAGTCAAAAACACGCTGAAGTCCTGATCGGGCATCCCCACACAACCTGTTTATGGCACAGGCTGCGGCTTCGGGCAAATACTCGGCGGTGTCATGGAAAACGACCCGAATATCTCTTTGCAGGAGCCGGCGCTGGTCCGGCACAACGCCGTCAGTTGGATTCAACAGGCTTTAAACCAGGGGCACACCCTCGGTCGCGCTCTTGCTCTGGCTTCGCAGCTCGACTGGGGCGGGCGCCATTATTCGCCGCGCTCGTTGGAAGGCTGGTTCTATGAGTATCGAGCTGCCGGTTTTGCGGCACTGGTGCGCCAGACTCGCCGCGACAAGGGCAAGGTCCGTGCGTTTTCTCCCGAGGCGGTGCAGGCGATTATCAAGCTGCGGCTTGCGCAGCCAGCCCTGCCGATTACCGCCCTCATTCGAGAGTTGCTGACACGCGGCGTGCTCGAGCCGGGCACTTTCAGTATGCCGAGCGTTTACCGGGTGTTGCGGCGCGAGGGCCTGGATCGCCCGCGCCTACTGGCCGAAACGCACGGCCCGGCCAAGGCGTTCGAGTGCGAGCTGCCCAATATGCTCTGGATGACCGACATCATGGACGGCCCGGCCCTGCGCCAGGGCTCGCGCGGGCTGCGCACGTTCCTTTTTGCGACCCTCGATGACTGTTCGCGCCTGGTTCCTCACGCCGGGTATTACCCGAGTGAGAAGCTGCGCTGCCTGCTTGATTGCCTGCGCCAGGCTTTCGCCTGCCGCGGCCTGCCCGAAAAGCTCTACACCGATCAGGGCAAGATCTTCACCGGTTCCCACCTGCGCCTGGTGTGCGCCAATTTGCAGATCCGGCTCCTCCACGCCCGCCCGTATGCCGCATGGAGCAAAGGCAAGATCGAGCGCTTTTTTCAGACCGTCCAGGCCGACTTTCAGGCGCGGTTGCGGCTCGATCCCGTGGAGGATATCGAGGCGTTGAACAACCGTTTCTGGCAGTGGCTGGAAGTCGAATACCATCGCCGCACCCACAGCGCACTCGGGGGACAGTCCCCCTCGGAAGTCTTCGCCCGCAAAGCCGCCGGCCTGCGCCAGCTCCCCGATGACTGGCAACGGCTCTTCCTCGCCCGCGCTACCCGCCGGGTGCGCCTCGACGCCACCATCTCGCTCGAAGGCAGGCTCTGGGAAGTCCCCGTGCATCTGCGCGGACGTCCCGTCGAGCTGCGCTACGAGCCCTTCGACTGGTCACGCGTCGAAGTCTGGCATCGTGACACCTTCGCCGCTCTCGCCCGCCCCTGCGACAAACATCTCAACGCGAAAACCTACACCGCTTCCGACTATGAACACTGAAAACCCCGCGCTTTGCCTCACGCTCAAAACCCTCTGGGGCGCCGCCGGGATGCCCTTCGGCGCCGAATGCTCTCAGCCCTTCCTCCATCCCGGGTTCGAGGAACTCACCCGCCGGCTCGGCCAGCTCGCCGAGATCGGCGCCAGCGGCATCCTTCACGGTCCAAACGGTGTGGGCAAAAGTTATCTCTGCGGCGTTTTGCTCCAGAGTCTGCCCGAAAAACAATACAAAATCCTCTGTCTGGCCCATTCCTCGCTCACCGGCAGTGACCTGCTCCGGGCTCTGTGCCGGCAGTTGGGAATCGAACCGCAGATGCGCCGCAGCGACAACGTCGCCGCCATCCACACCGCCTTCGGCCAGCTCGGCAGTCGCTGGCCCGTCCTCGTGCTCGAGGAATCGCAAAACTTCTCGGCTTCCGCGCTCGAGGAAATCCGGCTCCTGACCTGCGCCCGCGCCGACACCCGCCCACCTTTTTCCCTGCTGCTTGTCGGCGACGACTCGCTCCTTCCCCGCCTGCAGATGGGCATCCACCGGGCGCTTCTCTCCAGACTCGGCTTCTGTCTGTGCCTGCGTCCCCTCGATCCCGTTCAGTCGCGCGATTACATCACCGCACGGCTGCATCTCGTTGGCGTGCGCGCCAACCCCTTCGAGGACAACGCGCTCGAACTCCTCGTTCAGGCCGCCGGCGGCCTCCCCCGTGCCATCAACCATCTCGCGCAACGCAGCCTCGAAGCCGCCGCGGATGCTCCAAGCACTACTATCCACGCCAGCCATGTCCAGAACGCCCTCGACCGGCTCCCCTGGCTTGCCGCTCTCACCACCTGAAAAAAACGCGAAACCTTCAGTCTCTCATGCTCAACGAGAATACCGTCGCCGCCGTCGAGGACCTCCATCGCCTCTACTGCCAGCTCACCGGACAGCACCTCTCCCTGCGCTACGACCGCCAACGGCTCTGGTTCGAGTTCCTGCGCGCCGGATTTGACGCCGACGCCCTCCAGCGTGTCGTGCGCTACCTCCAAAAACAAATCCGTGCCGGTCGTCGCAACGTCGGTGCACTCAAACTCTCCAACCTCCTTCAACTCGACCGCTTCGAAGAAGACCTCAATCTCATCCACATCAAGCTCCAGCCACCGGCTTCCCGCCCCGCGAAGAAAAGCGATCCGCTCCCGCTTTCCCCCTCCGAAGAACAACGCCTGCGTCAAGAGGCTACAGCCGCCCTCCGGCGCTTCCGCGAACAACTCCGCCGATCCTGAAACAACTTACCTCAACATCGATACCCCGTTTTCGCCCTCACACTTCCGTCGCTTTTACCGTGAAAAACTTTCCGCAAATAGCGCGATACGGAACAGCAATCCAGATCCCATGATTAATGAAAAACCGTTCACACGATCGTATTGGGTAATTCCGGGGAAGTTTCTTGCCGGATGCTACCCGGGCGACAAGCACCCAAAACAGATGGAAACGAAACTTCTGGGATTGGTGCGTGCCGGCGTTACCAGAGTGATCAACCTGATGGAAGCGGATGAAACGGATCACTCAGGTCAGCCGTTTATGGATTACGCCACCCCTTTGGCTGATCTTGCAGTGCGCGCCGGAAAAGCAATCCGTTGCGATCGGTATCCGATCAGGGATTTTCGCATTCCAAGGCCAAGCTTGATGACTGAGATTCTGAACGCAATCAAGGAGGAATTGGCCGTTGGTGGGGTAGTTTACGTGCATTGCTGGGGAGGGAAAGGGAGAACCGGCACCGTAGTCGGATGCTACCTGGTCGAGTCCGGAATGACGGATGGCCCGGGTGCTCTGGAGAGGATTAAGATGCTGACTTCACACGTGCGTGAGTTCTTCAAGAGGACGCCCGAGAATGACGAGCAAGAAGATTTTGTGCGCAATTGGCGATCGGCCACAGTCACGACCACTGGCGGTATGACTGCCAAAGGCCGTCACCGTGGCTGTTTCCTGGGCGTTGCAATCGGAGATGCCGTGGGCACAACGCTGGAATTCAAATCGCCGGGAACGTTTCGGCCAATTGACGACATGATCGGTGGCGGACCATTCGGACTGCGTCCGGGGAATGGACCGACGACACTTCCATGGCGCTTTGTCTTGCCGAAAGCCCGATCGAATGCCGGGGGTTTGTCCCGAAGGACCAAATGGAGCGCTACGTGAAGTGGTGGAAGGAAGGCCATCTCTCCGTCAAGGGCCGGTGCTTTGACATAGGCAACACGGTTTCAAGTGCATTGCGGCGGTTCCGCAAGACTGGAGAGCCCTTTTCCGGGTCCATCGATCCCAATACCGCGGGGAATGGATCGATCATGCGTCTCGCGCCCGTGGTGTTGTTCTTCTCTGATGATCCTGAGCATGCGATCCACTACGCCGCTGAAAGCTCGCGCACAACTCACGGTGCGATTGCAGCCGTGGATGGCTGCCGCTATCTGGCTGCGCTGATTCTCGGGGCGCTCGGAGGGGGCGACAAACAGGACCTGCTTTCATCACGTTTCTGTACATTGCCAGGTTATTGGGACGATCGCCCGCTTTACCCGGCCATTGATGAAGTCGCGACGGGCTCTTTCAAAAGAAATCAACCTCCAAGGATCCGCGGAACCGGTTATGTCGTTGACTCGCTGGAGGCGGCACTGTGGGCATTTCACCGCAGCGACAATTTCCGCGATGGTTGTCTGCTGGCCGCCAACCTGGGCGACGACGCGGACACCACCGCTGCCGTTTACGGCCAGATCGCGGGTGCCTTTTATGGTGAATCGGGAATCCCGGACTCGTGGCTTTCACGCCTGGCTTGGCGTCCAAGAATTCAAGAGATCGCCGACGTTCTCACTAATCGTCCCGCTTCCGAATCAATTCATACGGATGACAGCAGCGTTTTGAATAGCCAGTAGATTGGGCGGAGCTGAAGTTCGACTGCTCACGAGTCATTTTTTCACGAACCAGCGAAGGAGAGCTCAGCTTGACCAGGGATTTTTCTGCGCACGCCCACACGCGTCATCACACACGCCGCTGGCAATCGAGCGTTGCACTTCGCCAACCCTGGCGGCCACACTTGGCCGATGACCATTCTCCAGGATTCGTTTGTTGACCTTGATACTGAACGCGGATTGATGCGCGTTCATCTTTTCACTCCCAATCCGGAGGCAACTTTTCCGGCGGTGATTTTCTATTCGGAAATCTTTCAAGTCACGGGGCCGATTCGTCGCACGGCGGCCGCGCTGAGCGGACAGGGTTTCATTGTTGCAGTGCCGGAGGTCTATCATGAATTTGAACCGGCCGGAACGGTGTTGGCTTATGACCAGGCGGGTTCGGATCGGGGGAACGAATTGAAGTATACGAAGGAGATCCAATCCTTTGATGAAGATGCGGCCGTCACGCTGGCCTTTCTTGCCAGTCATCCAAAATGCAACGGCCGCATAGGGAGTTTCGGCGTCTGTCTGGGTGGGCACCTGGCCGTTCGCGCGGGGTTTCATCCGAATATCAAGGCGGTCGCGGCGTTTTATCCGACCGACATCCATAGTCACTCGTTGGGGGCGGGAAAGTGCGACGATACTCTCGAGTGCCTCGCAACTTCGCGTGCTGCTCACCTTTTTGTCTGGGGTCGGCAGGATCCGCATGTGCCGCTGGAGGGACGGCAGCGTATCTACCAGCGGCTGAACGACGGGGAAGTTGATTTCGAATGGCACGAATTCAACGCGGCCCACGCTTTCTTGCGCGATGAAGGGCCGCGTTACAACCCGGCTCTGGCGCGCGATGCGATGAGTCTGCTTCTTCGATTTCTCGGTGAAAAGCTAGGCTGAGCGGATTTCCCTGCGCTTTAGGCCGCTCCGCGGCCGCGGTCTTATCTACGATCATGTCGCGGAGCGGGTGAACGGTGGACGCGGGAGCGAAGCGCCGCCAGATCGCTTGCGAGCGGAGATGTTTTTCGGCTTTCAACTTGTTTTTTCATGCGAGTTATTGACCGGCGATTCGTGGTTCCGCGGGGTGGATTTTGAGCACGCGTAGTAACAGGTTCCTTCCTGCGCGCTTATGAATAGCAATTGAAACGTTTCAGCGAGTATTCTCGCCGAAAACTTGCTCAACCAACTACGAATTCACCGTCAATAGCACTGGTTCTTCACCGATTGCGTCAATTACGTTGACGTCTTTTACCGCCACTTTTAGAAAGGTTTGTAACCCCCAGGTTTGCCAACTCTCAACGTTTCAATATGAAGATAGCTCTCGGTTCGGATCACGCCGGCTTCAGATACAAGGAAATCGTCAAGGCTCTGGTCGCGCAACTCGGGCACGAAGTGATGGATTTTGGAACGTACAGCGACGCTTCCTGTGACTATCCCGATTTCGTGCGGCCGGCGGCGGAGGCCGTTGCGAAAGGTGAGGCGGAACGTGGCATCGTTTTTGGCGGATCTGGCAATGGGGAGGCAATCGTGGCGAACAAGGTGAGGGGAGTGCGTTGCAGCCTTTGCTGGAACCAGGATACAGCAAGGTGGGGACGTTCCCATAATGACGCCAATGTGTTATCGATCGGAGAGCGTACGGTGGGCGAAGAACTGCTCCGCGAGATCGTTCGAATCTGGCTTGAAACGTCGTTCGAAGGAGGAAGGCACGCGCGTCGCGTGGAGAAAATCGAATCGTGATTCTGCCGCAAGAATCTGAACAGCACTTTCGCCGCCACTCTTCGGCTGGCATTGAGGTGGGGAGAGCGGATCTGCGTGTGCGGCACTCCCCGAGACACGACAGACGCCTATTCCCCCTGGATTTTCCTCGCTAAGACCTGTCGGACGCTTTTCGCGGTGCCCCCCGTGGGAAACGGGCGATGTACGAAATTCCTTTGATAACAAGGCGAGGAAAATTTCGCCAGTCTCCGGCGCAGTGCGATAGTTCTGGCACTCTGGGTGCCCCTTTCGATGCCCAAGCGGCCTGCAGGGAAAACATGGAGGAAACGATGGCTTGTGTTGCTACCAATTCACGCGTTGTCTGCCTCGAGTTCGCGAACGGCGCTGATGACCTCCTCCGCGGTGATTTCGAGCTGCTTCATCACCTCGCCACCGGGCGCACTAAGTCCGAATCTCCTGAGGGCAATGATCTTTCCATCGAGACCGACATAGTGGTCCCACCCCATGGCTACGCCCGCCTCGATCGCGATGCGTCTGCGGCAGGAGGTTGGAAGCACCAGCTCCCGGTAGTCCTTCGGCTGTCTCTCGAAGCGTTCGTGGCACGGCATGGAAACAACACGAACGCCCTTCCCGAGCTCTCTGGCCGCGGCGATGCAATGCTGCACTTCACTCCCGCTCGAGAGAAGAATCGTCTTCAGCTCACCGCTTTCCATCTTTGCGAGGTAGCTACCCTTCAGAACATCCGCGCACCGGTTATCCACCGGGGGTCATCCGGGTTGTGCGCGAGGTCGTGACCAAACAGAACGGCGCCAATCTCCGCTCATCCCAGCGGCAGGCCGAGGTGTCCGGAGTTGCACTTGTGCACTGCGTCCATCGCAAGTGCCGCGGGCGATCGCCGCTGCCCGGGAAAGAATATCGATTGGGAGGCCCTTTAGTTTTTCGTATCGGCTAGGCGACGGGTGCGGCCGCGACGTCTTCGAGTTTCTGCGCGATGAACTTCTCGAGCTTGCGCGAGTCGGCGGCGAAAAGCCGAATGCCGTCGGAAAGTTTCTCCGTCGCCATCTGATCCTCATTCAGCTCCCAGCGGAAGGCCCGCTCGTCGTAGCTGACCTTTTCCAACTCGAGCTCCTGCGCGCTCGCCGGGTCGAGCTTTCGTTCCACAGCGACCTCCTTCTCCTGCATCTCGCCGAGTAGCTGTGGACTGATGGTCATTAGGTCGCAACCGGCCAGTTCAATGATTTCGTCGACGTTCCGGAAACTGGCCGCCATGACTTCGGTCTCATAGCCGAAGCGTTTGTAATAGTTGTAGATGTTCGTGACGGAGATCACGCCCGGATCTTCGGACGGAGGGTAGGAGTCACGTCCGCTGGCTTTTTTGTGCCAGTCCAGAATCCGCCCGACGAAGGGTGATATCAGTTTCACACGTGCCTCCGCGCAGGCGACAGCTTGGGCGAAAGAAAACAGGAGCGTAAGGTTGCAGTTGACCCCTTCCTTGACGAGCTGTTCCGCCGCCTTGATGCCTTCCCATGTCGAGGCAAACTTGACCAAAATCCGCTCACGCGGAATGCCGCCGCGCTCGTAGCGGCGCAGCAGCGAATGGGCTTTTTCGATGCTGCTGCCGCGGTTGAAGCTCAGCCGCGCATCGACCTCCGTGGATACGCGGTTGGGAACGATCTTCAAGATTTCGATTCCGAAATCGACCGCCAACTGATCCATCGCGGTACTTACCAGCGCACTCGAGCTGCCGCATTCCTGCTTCGCTGTGGAAAGCGCGCGATCGACGACATGCTGATACTCGTCCATTTCCGCGGCCTTCAGTATCAGGCTGGGATTTGTCGTGGCGTCTCGTGGTTGATACTTACGGATGCTCTCGAAATCGCCGGTGTCGGCGACGATTACACTCCACTGCTTTATCTGATCGAATACACTATTCATAAAATATAATTCTCTCTGAATGGCCGAAATTGCAATCTTATCAGTCGCGGGCACGGCGGACAGCCGCCTGCCAGCCTCCGTAGAGTTCTTCCCAGCGGGCGTCTTCCATCCTCGGGATGAAGCGATCGACCCCCCCGAGGAAGGACCGCGACGTCTTTCAGGCTCGACCAGATTCCCGTCGCTAATCCTGCCAGAAAACCGGCTCCAAGCAGCGAGACCTCTGGCGCCGAATTGCGCTGGACAGTGCAGTTGAGAATATCGGCCTGGAACTGCATCAGGTCGTCATTGCGTGCGGGCCACCATCGGTGAGCTGCAGTGGCACGCGAGCATCGGCCTGCATGGTCACGAACCTGATAGGCTATCGATTCGATCAAGACTTTCGCGACGTGCGCCGCCGTAGTTCCCCGCGTCATTCCGCAAATCATTCTTCGAGCCAACCGGTACCGTAAGTTGCCTTGACAGAGCCGGGAAGAAAACCGCGTTGCCCAAAAAGGGCCGCGTGGGAGTCCCCTATAACGCCGGCGATCCGAATGTCGGCGCGAAGTCGACTGGCCACGGAGGTCGTCTCGAACACCGTGGAGGACATTCGTATCTCAGCCAGCGCCGAACTCGGGATGTCAAACACGCTCAGCAGTTCGGGATCCCAATCGGCTGTTCGCAGATTCAAAAGCTGACTGCGCGCGGCATTGCTGACGTCGGTCGCGTGTACACGCCCCGGTTTCTCGTCCAGGTAACGCCGGCTTGATCCACGAATCACGCACAGAAGTGAATAACGGAAGACTCTAATTATTCATGCCTGTGCAACTCCCATCCAAGGTAATTTCCGATGGCTTCATCGAGTATATCCGCTACATGACCGCGCACCATTGCCACATGATGCTCGAATCCGTTCTTGCAGAGGTATTTCATGAGACTTTGAAGGTTAGGGATCTTACAAACGGCTATTCCGCCATCCATGCCGTAAGGGTCATCGGTGATCTTCCCTTCACCTAGATAAGCCTTCATTATACCTTTGTTATCATCAGTGGATATGCGGAAATAGGTCATATCCCCGGAAGAAACTTTCCCTTTAATGGCCCCAAAAGTATCCTCATGACCAAGCACGGTTCCAAGTACATCCAGTGTGCCAATCTCAATCTCATTCTGGAAAAACGATTTCGGATAGTTGCTGCAATGGGTGCAT
Source organism: uncultured Verrucomicrobiae bacterium (assembly GCA_963805815.1). Taxonomy (GTDB): domain Bacteria; phylum Verrucomicrobiota; class Verrucomicrobiia; order Chthoniobacterales; family Chthoniobacteraceae; genus CAWDWA01. Next base: position 25,957 of record CAWDWA010000026.1, on the reverse strand, counting down.
ACCACCTTATTGCGGTCTTCTGCAAAGTTGTTGTTCCAATCGAGGATAGCTGATGGTGTATTGGCTGCAAGGGCCAGAGCATACATTGAAATAGTGCCCACCACATCCACCTCACAGGCAGACGGCATCAGCCTTTCTCCCATCATGCTCATTGTCACACAAGCTGCACAACCGTAATTTTTCTCAATGGAATCCCAGCATTGAAGAGCGGAAATGTTGATATTGTTTTCATTTATCCAGTTTTCAACAGCCAGACCAAACCGGGCCTGCCTCGCGATCTTTTCCTTTGCAGTCATCCCACATGATCCGTACGTCTGGATCGCCTCCACCTTCTCTTTCACCGCTTGATCATTTTCGTCGATCTTATTTGCTGCAGCTATAATTTCCGACATATCGACGGGCACGACGGTGATCCCGTATTTTTGAAGCATCTTTTCGCTGAAGCGCATCGTCTGAAAACCAATTGGGCGAGTGCCAATCGCACCGACCCGCAGGTTTGTCAGACCCTTTACCACGCGGCAGATGGTGGCAAACTTTTGAAGGTCGCGCGTGAATTCTTCACTGTCAATGCTATAGGTGTGGTAGATGGTATCGGTGAACTTGATGCCGTACTGGTAAAAGTTATTGCATACCGATAGCTTCCCGCAGAATGCATCGCGTCGGCTCTTAACATCCACTCTCTCATTGTCATCGTCGCAGGCCTGTACCAGAACCGGCACATTCAAACCGGATATTTTAATGGAGTTTACCACGCCCAGTTCATCTCCAAAGTTTGGCAATACAACAATGATACCGTCGATCTCGTTGCTGTGTTCCTTGAATAGAGCTCCGCATTTCACAGCGTCACGATAGCCCTCAATATTGCCTGTAGGAGTTTCGTTCTCAGGAAGAATCACATAACCCAAACCCATGTCTTCGAGCTTTTGCAATACTTTCTTTTTGGCCTCCACTGCCAGCTGAAAATTAAAAATGTTCCGTGTGGCAATAATGACACCGAATTTTAGTTGTAGTTTTGTCTCGCTCATTAATCTTTTTTGGAAATCAAATTGATGTAATTTGAACGACGCCGCCCTTTTTGTGATTGAACGGCGCCGCCCTTTTCATGATCAATCTCTACAGCATTCGGAAAACCAGGTTCCAAGTCAGCGGCTGCCAGCACAGACTATCCGGTTGAATCCCTTTATTGGGAGAGCCATCGCATCAGGTCTCAGCGGATGATGCCATAGTCGTCTGTCTGAAATCACCGGCTATTCTTCCTTTAATCCGAATAAGGTGTAATTCTTAACATTCTCAGGAGTAATTAGAATGCAGTCGATCCAGCGACTCCTCATGCAGCAATATGTCGCCGTATGAGGTGTGCGAGGACCAAAGCGCAGGGTGCTTTGTTATATTGCGCAGAGCGCGATTCTGGTTCAACGTGTTCATCTGAATGAATGAATTATCCCGCGGGATTCGGTATGTTGGAAGATGGAAAGCGGAATCGAGTCAGACGCGGGCACGGCGAACAGCCGCCTGCCAGCCCGCGTAGAGTTGCTCCCGACGCGCGTTGTTCATCCGCGGCACGAACCGGTCAAACTCACGGGGCAGGGCACCGACGTCTTCGAGGCACGACCACATGCCCGTCGCCAATCCCGCCAGAAACCCTGCTCCAAGCGGTGAGACCTCTGGCGACGAATTGCGCAGGACGGTGCAATTGAGAATATCGGCTTGGAACTGCATCAGAGCGTCATTGCGTGTTGCGCCGCCATCGGCGAGCAAAGCTTGCAGCGGCACACCGGCGTCGCCCTGCATCGCGTCGAACACATCGCGCACCTGGTAGGCGATCGATTCGATCACGGCTTTCGCAACGTGCGCAGCCGTCGTTCCGAGGGTCATGCCGCAAATCATTCCGCGAGCGCTTTCATCCCAGTGCGGCGCGCCAAGCCCGACAAATGCCGGCACAATATATACGCCCTGACTGTCCTCGGCATCGCCCGCCAGTGCCGCAATGCGCTGCGCCGGATCTTCAGCGCCGAGGAATTGGCCAAACCATTGCACGGCCGAACCGGTGACGGAAATGTTGCCCTCGAGGGCATAGGTAATGTCGCGGACACCCCACGCGACGGTGGAGGAGAGGCCGCGCTCGGAAATGCGCAAATCCTCTGTTGGCGTCATCAAAGAAGAACCGGTGCCGTACGTCGCTTTGATTGAGCCGGGGAGGAAGCCGCGTTGTCCAAAAAGGGCAGCGTGGGAATCCCCAATGAGGCTGGCGATCGGAATGCCGGAGGCAAGCCGACCGGTACCAGAGGTTTCGGCGAAAACCGTGGAGGACATGTGGATCTCCGGCAGCGCTGCATGCGGGACATCAAACAGGCTCAGCAGTTCGGGATCCCAATCGGCCGTTCGCAGATTGAAAAGCTGAGTGCGCGCGGCATTGCTGACGTCCGTTGCATGCACACGGCCACCGCTAAGGTTCCAGAGAAGCCAGCTATCCACGGTGCCAATGCAAACATCATCCAGCGAAATAGATGGCTCATTCCTCTTGATTTCTTCAAGAAGCCAGCGCGCTTTGCTGCCGGAAAACAACGGATCAATCGTGAGGCCGGTCCGTTCCCGCAGAAATGATTCCAGCCCACGCTCACGTAGCTGCTTGCAAAAACCGGCGGTCCGACGGCATTGCCAGACCACTGCGGGCCCGAGAGGCTGTCCGGTCGACCGCTGCCACGCTAGAATTGTCTCTCTTTGGTTCGAAATGCCTACGGCCTTCGGTTTTTCAGGCGCGATCTGCGTGAGGCAATTGTCGATGACGCTCTGGACCGCACGCCAGATGGCAACCGGGTTCTGTTCGACCCAACCAGGTTGCGGAAATGCAATTTCCATCGGCACCGAAGCGCGTGCGACGATGCGACCTTCGGCGTCAATAGCGATCGCCTTTGTATTGCTGGTACCTTGATCGATAGCGAGAACGAGTTCTTTTGGCATGGGTTATGGGAAGGAAAATGCCGGCTGGGTTTTGAAGACGAATCTGCCGGCCGGCCGCGGCTCAGATCGCTCCGAGTTTCAAATCAAATGGTCTACCTCGACTGCGACAATGGACACGTCGTCTTCAAAGGCATCGCTTTCGGAAAATTGCTGAACCTCACGAATCAGGTCCCGACAAAGCTCTTCGGCACCAACCAAGGTGCGTTTCTTAACTGCCTCCAGAAGCTGCCGTTGATCGTAAAGCTGTCCGTCAGTATTCTCGACCTCAAACAGGCCATCCGTGAAGAGAAGAAGCATGTCGCCCTCCTTCAGTTTGCGGGGCCAATCGTGATATTCAGTGCTCTCAAACATCCCAAGCACGGGATCCGGCCGTGTAGACTCTGTAAAAGGTTCTGCAGATCTGGACGATCGACGCAGGCAAAGTGGCATCGGGTGACCGGCGTTCGCGAAATGGAGCTCGCCCCAGGCCAAATCGATAACTATGTAACAGGCAGTGACGAACATCTGCGCTGCGCTCTGCTTAAGGATATTGTGAAGGCCCCGGTTTAGTTCGCGCAGAAATCTCCCGGGGACGTCCGCAAAATGACGCAGGTCGTCCACCAGAACACGCAAGATTGCCGCGACGAGTGCAGCGCGGACGCCATGTCCCATCACGTCACAGATGAAAACCCCTGCTTTCGAATCGGAGAGCTGGAAGATCTGAAAAAAATCGCCGCCTACAAACGACGAAGACTGAAAGAAATGATGGAATCGCAACGCGCTTTGATCAGCTAAAGCGGTGTGTGGGAAGCGCGGATAGTTCTGCGGCAGCAAGGCGCGCTGCAACTCGCGAGCGGCCTTGAGATCATCCTCCAGCTTGCGGTTTTTCTCGCTCAACTCCCGGGCATAGAGTGCCAGCTGCTCCTGAGTCTTTTGGCGCTTGGTAACGTCCCGAGTCGTGGACACCAGCCCGATCACCTTCCCATCTTCGTCGAGCAGAGGGATCTTTGCCACGGACATCCAGACACGATTGCCGTCTGCGTCCACAGTATCTTCGATACGACGGACGACCGGCGTGGAAGAAGACAAGACCTGAAGATCTTCCTGGTGGAACTTCTGCGCCTCGTCATAAGGGAGAAAATCGAAGAGCGTCTTGCCGACAACTTCATCCGGGTTCTTTGCGCCCAGGAATCGACAGTGCGAACTGTTGTCGAAGACGTAGCGCCCTTCCACATCCTTGATCGAGATATTGTCCGGCATGGAGTCCAGGACGGTCCGCAACATCCGGTTCTCCCGCTCCAGCCATTTCTTTTGCTCGCGGGAAGCAGCTGATTCCGATTCAGAGCATTCGCTATCACTTTTCATTTTCCGCATCCTCACCCCTAAAATATCCCGGGCAGGAGGGATAAACAACGGCTAGAGGTAATGCACTCTTGCCTCACCAGCACACAAAACCACCATCCACCAGCAGGTCGACACCCGTGCAGAACGAGGCAGCCCGGCTGGATAGGAAGATAGCCGGGCCGACCATCTCCTCCGGCTCTGCAACGCGACCCATGGGTGTATCAGCTGCAAACAACTTGAGCTGCTCGGCAACCTCGGGGCGTTTGTTCATGGGAGTCAACGTGTATCCCGGGCTGATCGAATTTACGCGGATGCCTCGATCGCTCCACTCCATCGCAAGACTCTTCGACAAATGGATGACCGCCGCCTTGGAGCTGTTGTAGTGCGCCTGTGTAAGACCGCGATTCACAATTACGCCCGACATGGAAGCAATGTTGACGATTGACCCCTCCTTGCGTGGGAGCATCACGCGCCCTTCCGCCTGGCAGGAGAGAAAAACGCCGGTGAGATTGATGTCCAACATTCGCTGCCATTGCTCCCGGGTCAGCTCTTCCGCGGGAGCGGCGTTGGCAATACCGGCGCAGTTCACTGCAACAGAGAGCGGACCAAGCTGGCCTTCCAACTTCGTAACGGCGGCTGCCAGATCCTCCGCATTGGTTACATCCCCAGTTAACGCCAGACCACGCGTGCCTGCGTCTTCAATTTTCTGGATTGTTTCACTAAGGCCGCTGCTCGAGGGCAAATCGAAGCAACCAACAGAGGCTCCTGCTTGAGCAAAACCAATTGCGATGTGTTGGCCGATGCCGCTGCCGGCGCCGGTGACGAATGCTGTTTTATCGGAGAGACTGAATAGGTCCATGTAGATTAGAAGATTGGAAGTTAGGGAGTTTGAGAAAATGCTGGTTACGCCGTTGCCAGTCGCATGATGGCGACGTTGCTGGCTTCGCTGCGGTCCAGAATGCCCTGCGCATGGCCGCGTGCGAGCACCATGATCCGATGGGAGAGACCCAGAACTTCCTCGAGCTCAGAGCTGACGACAACAACCGCCATGCCGGCCCGGGCAAGGTCTGCAATCGTCTCGTAAATCGCAGCGCGTGCGCCCATGTCGATGCCGCGGGTCGGTTCGTCGAGAATAATGACTTTTGGAGTGCGTAGGATCCAGCGCGCAATAACGACCTTCTGTTGATTACCGCCAGAGAGGAAGCGGATGACCTGATTTGCCTCACCTTTCACGCCCAGGCGTTTGATGGCGTCGATGGCGAAGCTGATCACGCCCCTCGGCGATATCCAGCCTTTCCTGGCAAGACGATCAAAATTGCCAAGCGCCAGATTAGCCGCGACGGTGTGATCGAGCACGACGCCCTGGCCCTTGCGATCCTCGGGCACAAGCACGACCCCGGCTTTGATTGCGTCGCCCGGTTCTTTTATTTGCACCGGTTTGCCGTCTACGAAGACTCTGCCGGCTTTCACGGGATCGGCGCCTGTGATCGCCCGGACCAATTCCGTTCGACCTGCGCCAACGATGCCTGCAATGCCGAAAATTTCGCCTGCACGCACGGAGAAGCTCACGTCGAAACAACTCTCGTCCGCAGCCGTCAGACCCTCGACGCGCAAGGCTTCCCGTTCTGCGGGCTCCTCCACTTTGGGGAAAATGCGGTCCACGTTGCGCCCGACCATGTCTCGCAAAAGTGTGTGCACCGGCACCTGCGCGGAGTCATGCTGCGCCACCAGATTTCCATCGCGCAGGACAGCAATGCGGTCACAGGTGCGGGCAATCTCCTCGAGCCGGTGGCTGATATAGATGAAACTCACCCCCTGCTTGCGCAACTGATCCATCTGTTCAAAAAGGTGATCCGTTTCCTCGCCTCCGAGAGCCGCGGTCGGTTCGTCTAGGATGAGCAATCGCGCGTTCAGAGTGAGATTTTTCGCGATCTCGACCTGCTGCTGGGCCGCGACCCGAAGCGAGCCCACCAGGGTGGTGGGGGCGATGTCGAGGCCAAGCCGATGCAATTGCTCCTGCGCCAGCCGATTCATCTTTTCCCGATCCACCCGGCCCCGCCGCATCGGAATCCGTCCGACAAAGACGTTTTCCGATACGGTGAGGTCCGGAAGCAATCGCATCTCCTGGTGGATCAGTCCGATTCCGGCGTCGATTGCTTCGCCCGGATTTGCGGGCGCGTATCGCTGTCCCTGCCAGGTCATTGCCCCGGTATTAGGTTTGTAGATCCCGGCGATGATCGAGGAGAGGGTGCTTTTTCCCGCCCCATTTTCCCCGAGGAATGCCAACACTTCGCCCTCGTAGATATCGAGGTCAACGCCGGAGAGGACGACATTTTTGTCGAAGCTCTTGCTGATGTCGCGGAGGGACAATATCGGCGTACGCTTAGCCGTATCGGGATTGGACTGGTCTTGTGCGACGGCAACCATGGGGCGGGAGTGGATCTGGGTTGTTATCGGTCAGGGATGGTTCTTGATGTATTCGTCGACGTTCTCTTTGGTGGTGAGAACGGCCGGTTCAAGCTGCTCTTTCGGCACCTCCTTGCCGGCGATGAGGTCGAGCGCCGACTCGACGGCGAGCTTGCCCATGTATTGAGTCTTCTGGGTCATCGTCGCGGCGAGCTTGCCCGACTTTACCGCTTTCAGGCCTGCAACGTCCCCGTCGAAGCCCACGATCAGTACGTCATGATCAAGGTTCGCAACCCTCACCGCCTGAGCGGCGCCAAGCGCGAGGGCGTCAGCCCGGCCGAAGAACACATCGATGCTCGGGTCCCTTTGAAGCATGTCCTGCGCGATGGCAAAGCCTTCATCTTGCATCCATTTGTTGGTCGGCTGTTTGGCAACCACCTTCAGGTCAGGATACTTCTCGATGGCTTCATTGAATCCTTTATCGCGATCAATCTCGGGAGTGGTTCCAAGCTGACCCTGGATGATGGCGATTTTGCCCTTGCCGCCAGTTTTCTCTGCGACGTATTCCCCGAGGGTGCGGGCTGCCGCGACGCTGTCGGTGGCGATGAAAGTGTCGCCCGGCGCATCCGCGGCGTTCCGATCCACGTTCACGACCTTGATGTCCGCCTTTCTTGCGGCTTCCACCGGCACGCTGGCCGCGGTGGCACCCGCCGGAATGTAGATCAGCGCATCCACCTGGCGGGTGATCAGATCCTCGATCTGACTAACCTGCGTAGCCGCATCGCCCCTCGCATCGACGGTATAGACCTTGATGCCTTTGGCCTTGGCTTCGCGTTCCACGGATTGCTTGATCTGGTTGAAGAAGTCGGCCTGCAGATTGGCAACCGCGAGGCCAAGCGTCGGTTTCTTTTCCTCAGCCAGTCCGGACGACGTCACGGCGGTGAGCATGCCTACGGCGGTGGCTCCTGCGAGGAGCCGGGGGAACCATTTCTTTTTCATACGGTGTTTCTTTTCTTTCTATGTTGGGTTTGTTTATTTGGTGGGTTTGTTTTCGGGTGAGTTGAAATGGAGTTTAATTTTCACTGCGGCGCAGCGTGTCGGCCGTTACGGCGATGGCAATCACAATGCCGATAACGATCTGCTGAACGAACGGGGAAACCGCCATGAGGTTCAGGCCATTGCGCAGGACACCGATGATGAGAACACCAACGAGGGTGCCGCCGATTCCGCCGACGCCGCCGTTCAGGCTGGCTCCGCCGATCACGACAGCGGCGATGGTGTCCAGTTCATAACCAAGTCCTGCGCTGGGCTGGGAGGAGTCGAGGCGGGCGGCCAGCGTAATGCCGGCAACCGCCGAGAGCGTTCCTGAGATGACATAAACCCACGTCGTCAGCTGCCGCACGCGGATGCCCGCGAGACGCGCCACTTCGGGGCTGCCACCGATCGCGTAAAAACTTCTGCCTACAGAACGGTACCGGAGGATGACCGCGCTCACAATCAGCAGAATGATGAAGGTGGCGACAGTGGCCGAGAGGAATCCGAAGTGACGGACTATAGAGAGACTGGTGAACCAATCCGGCATGCCGACAACCTGCCTGCCCCCTGTCAGGATGTTCGCAAGGCCACGCGCAATCGTCATCATGGCCAGCGTCGCAATGAAAGGCGGCAATTTAGCCCTCGTGACGAGCAATCCGTTCACCAGGCCGCACGCAGCGCCGGTGATCAGGGCCATAAAAACAGCGATGAGGAACGGCATTTCGTGGGCCTCGTACAACCATCCCATCATCATCATCGAGAAAGCGAGGATCGACCCGACAGAGAGGTCGATACCGCCGGTAACGATCACGACGGTCATGCCGATGGACAGAATGCCCAGCACGGTCACTTGATCGATGATATTCAGGAAATTACGCGAAGACAGAAAGACGTCCGTCGTTATCGAGAAGACGATGCACAGGATGATGAGACCGAGAAGCGGACCGCCTACGGTAAAACGGCTAAAAAACGAGGGCTTCTCCTCTGTCGCCGGTAACGATGCCGGGGCAGCGTGTCTGGGCTCACTCATCGCATACTCCTCCAGGAAAGAACCACATTGATGACTTCGGAACTCCGGAGTTCCGTACGATCAGGGGTGAACATAGTTTCCTTTATTTTCTGATTTATGAGACTGCGTGTTACTTCCGTATGAGCTTGCGTGCTGTTTCCGCGAGCCCGGCTCCCTCGATTCCGTAGTGCTTTAAAATCTCCCCCTGGCTCCCGGTAACCGTATATTCGTCGGGTATGCCGACGATCTTGAATGCGACATTTGAATCGCTTTGCATCAGCAGCGCGGCGCAGGCCTCTCCAAGCCCTCCATGGACCATGTGCTCTTCCACCGTGATGATCGCGCCGGTCTCGGTTGCCGCCTTGAGCACCGCCTGCTCATCGAGCGGCTTAATGGTGTGGGCGCTCAAGAGGCGCGTCTGAATTCCTTCTTCTGCCAGCAGCTCCGCCGCATCCAGCGCCGGCGCCACAGTTTCACCAGAGGCAATTAATGTGAGGTCGGTGCCCTCGCGAATGAGCGAGAACTTTCCGAGTTCGAACGATGAATCGACCCTGGGCAGATGCGCCATCTTCTTTTTGCCGAATCTCAGGTAAACCGGTTTCTCCAAAGCGAGCGCCGCCCGAATCGCCTCACGCGTTTCGAAGTTATCCGCGGGGGCAACAATGGTGATGTTATTGATCGCGCGAAGCACCGCGAAATCGTGCAGGGAGTGGTGCGTGGTGCCCAGCGCACCGTAGCTTACGCCCGCGCTGATTCCGACGACCATTACCGGGTGGTCAGAGTAACAAATGTCGTTCTTGATCATCTCGAGACCGCGGGCCGTGAGAAAACACGCGGGCGAAACCGCGAACACGGTGTTGCCGGCAGCGGCGAGACCGGCGGCCACAGCGACAAGGTTCTGCTCCGCAATGCCAACTTCCACGATCTGGTCGGGAAAGGCTTTCGCGAACGGGCCGAGTTTTGCGGAACCGCGCGAATCGCTGGTGATGGCAAGGATTCTGGGGTTTTCGGCTGCCAGCTCCATGAGCATGGAAGCGAAGACTTCCTGATTGGGGAGAGGGGCTTCAGTCATACGAGTTCCTTTTCTGCAGTTTCGAGTTCTGCCATTGCGCGAAGGTATTCATCTTCGCTGGGCACGTGGTGATGCCATTTGGGGGTGTTTTCCATGAAGCTGATCCCGCGGCCCTTGCGGGTCTTGGCGAGCACGAGATTCGGCCGGCTCTGGCGGAACGGGATGGAATCGAAGGTGCGCACCAGCTCACCGATGTCGTTTCCGTTCACCTCGCGGACCTCGAAACCGAACGCTTCAAATTTCTCGTCGAGGGGTTCAAGTTGAACGACCTCCTCGGTTGGTCCGGTGATCTGAAGCTCATTGCGGTCGACAATCACGGTGAGATTGTCCAGCCGGTAGTGCGACGCGCTCATCGCGGCTTCCCAGTTTGAGCCTTCGGCCAGCTCGCCATCGCCGAGCAACGTGAACACCCGGAACTTTTTGCCGCTTTTTTTCGCTGCCACCGCAAGGCCGACGGAAAAGGACAATCCGTGGCCAAGGGCTCCGGTGTTCTGCTCGATGCCGGGGATTTTCCGCGTCGGATGGCCGATGTAATTCGAGCCAAACTTGTTGAGAGTCTTCAAGTCGCTCTCCGGAAAGAACCCACGTTCGGCAAGCACTGCATAGAGTGCCTCAACCGCATGACCCTTGCTCTGCACAAAGTGATCGCGATCCGGATCTTTGAACGTCTGGGGAGTGACGTTCAGAAACCGGTTGTAGAGAACATTGAGGATATCGACCGAGGAAAGACTGCCGCCGGTATGCCCGGCGCCACATTCCTTAATCATGGTGACCACCATGCGGCGGTATTGGATAGATTTAAGCTGAAGCTGACGTTCGGATAACATGTTCAAGAATTCGGAAGAGGTGAAAAATGAATAATTATTCACATCCGGGGTGCGGGTGATGATTTATGGGGGTTTTGTATCGAAAAATGGAATATTTATCCATCTTTTATTTTCGGATGGCAATATTTGCAAATCCAAAATCTGAAAAATGAATATTTATTCGATTTTGTTTACGTTACATTCAGAAACTGCTTAATTTTGATTGGGTGGTCAAATGATTATTTCGAGTTTTTTGTTGATTCGTCCTTCACGACATGATCAACCCGCCGTCGACGTTGATCGTCTGGCCGGTGATATAGGCCGCGTCATCCGACGCAAGGAATGTAACCAACCCCGCCACATCCTCGCCGCTGCCCGCCCGTTTCATCGGAATATTGCGCACCCATTCTGCCATCAACTCCCCGGGCTTGTAGTCGCCAAGCAGCTTGCCCCAGGCGGAATCATTGTAGGCCCACATATCGGTCTCGATGATGCCGGGGCAGAAGGCGTTCACAGTAATGCCATCCGTCGCCAGTTCCTTGGCGAGACTCTGCGTGAGACCAACGACGCCGAACTTGCTCGCCGCGTAATGCGGCGTGTAGATGAAGCCCTGGCGCGCCTGACCTGACGCCGTATTGATGATCCGGCCGTAATTCCGGGGACGCATGCGAAGAGCGGCCGCCTGACAGCAGAGAAACACGCCCTTTGTGTTTACTGCCATGGTCTTGTCCCAATCGTTCTCAGAGAGATCCTCGATTCGGGCGATCGTGATCACGCCGGCGTTCTGAATCGAGACATCGATCTGCCCGAATTCCTCAATCGCCCGGTCGTAAAGCGTCTCAACTTCAGCCTTGCGGGTAACGTCGCATTGCACCGCCAGAACATCTACGCCGCTGCTGCGCAATTCCTCTGCGGTCGTTTCGACCGCGGGTTCATTGGCGGAAATTACAAGATTGGCGCCTTCGCGGGCGAAACGATTAGCGAGGGCTTTCCCGATACCGCGGCTTCCGCCGGTGATGAGAACCACTTTGTTGTCAAATCGCCGAAGAGGAGCGGCGGAGGTATTAGAAGGGGAAGTATTCATTGAATAATTAAATTTATTGTGCATATTCATTCACGCCTACGGCTGTTGTCCAGTTATAATTGGAACTTTTCCCGAATTTTCGTTACCAAGGCGGCAGCGGGAGGTTTTGCAATGCCACCGCGTTCAGTCACCTTTTATTCACGAAAAAAAAGATGCGATACGACCCGTCTGAGATCCGGTTGGTTACAAAAGTGGCGAAGCTCTACTACGAGAAGGAAATGACGCAGAAGGAAATCGCCAAGTCGCTTGGGATTTCACAAGTCACCGTCTCACGGCTGCTGCGCCGGGCGCAGGAGATGAATATCGTACGCACTACGGTCGTTAGTCCTGCCGGAGCGTTCGCCTACCTAGAGGATCAATTGGAGAAAAAATACGGGTTGCAACAGGCCATCGTAGCGGAAGCGACTCGCAACTCCGAGGAGGCGATCATGCGTGCGATTGGTTCCGCGGCCGCCTATTTTGTCGAAAGCACATTGAAATCAAACGAAGTCGTCGGCCTCTCGTCCTGGAGCAGCTCGTTGCTTTCCATGGTAGATCAAATGCATCCGGTCCGTCAGATCAATGGCTGCACGGTTGTTCAAATTCAAGGCGGTCTTGGAAACCCTTCTGCGGCGAAACATGCCCATCATCTTGTTTCCAGGTTCGCGGGAATGATCAACGCAGAGGTGCGTTTCCTTCCAGCCCCATGTATTGTGGGTAGCTCAGATGCAGGGAATGTGCTCCTGCTCGACCCGTCGATTCGCCAAACAATGGAATTGTTCTGCGGCCTCACCATGGCGCTGGTGGGAATCGGAGCGATTGAGCCCTCGGACCTGTTCGCCAGCAGCGGAAACGTGTATTCGGACGAGGATGCAGAGATGCTGCAGGCTGCTGGTGCCGTGGGCGACATTGCAGCCCGATTTTTTGACGCAAAAGGTGAACCGGTGGTCGAGCCGCTCGATGGTCGGGTTATTGGAATAACCCTGGAAGAGCTGCGAAATGTCCCACGTTCCGTAGGGATTGCCGGCGGTAAGCGGAAACTCACAGCAATCCGTGGCGCCCTCCTTGGCCGGCTCATTAACATCCTGGTGACGGATCAATATACAGCCGAAAGCCTCATGAGGATGCCCTTACAGCCGAAAGTTCGTGAAACACAACACGCCGACGACGCGGATGCTTGAGTCAAAATCAGGGATTGGCGTGCCAAATATCCGGTCTGCCTGTCCCAATGATTTCCTGAGTTGCATGCATGGGTGTCCGCGATTCGATCGAGATGCCGGTCGGCCCTGTCATGCCTCCACTGAGTTTTTTGGAGATCAGGATCGGTCGGAAATTCACCGGTTTGCCATGAAATTCTCAGCGACCGAGATCGACTGGCGTGACGGGTGCGTCAGCAGCCGGCGTGACAGGCGAATACCGGTTCGCTGGAGTGACAGGTTCGCCTTTATCGGAGCGCAGCACGGATCGTTGAGGGTGACCGCCGAAGATCCAGCACCCGCCAGACAACGACGAGACTTTCGTGCTCCAGCTTGTAGTAGATCGCATATGGGAAGCGTTTAACGAGGAGGCGGTGATATCCGAAGACCTTTCCATGAATGCCTGCGTAAAGGAGTAGGGAATCAATCTCGGAGAAGAGACCGTCAAGGAAGTAGGATCCCAATCCTTCCCCCTTCGCTCGTAGAATTTCCTGCCCGCATCGAGATCCTCCAGCGCCGATTCCAGAATTCGGACTCTCACTCGAACCGCCTGCGCAACTCCTGTTTAGCCTCCTCCCAATCGCGGACACGCTCTGTTCCTGAACGCACTCTCTCCTTTCCTTTAGGGAATGTTGTTTGCGATTATAGGTCTTAGCTTCGCCCAAATACAATCTGTAGCCGTCTCCCTCCCGGGCGACGTGAATTGCGTCGGCGCCGTTGCGCTCCGTTTCAGGATTTGTGGTAATTGGCATCTTTCGCAGCAGGGGCGCCGCTCTGTAGTAGTGTTGTAGGAGATTGCTGAGAAGCAGTTCAGAGAATTGACCTTGAAGATTTGATTTGCGAAATTTTTTCCGTGCCCGATTTAAAAGCTCTGAATATGCTCCGGCAATATCGCGCCCTTCCTTCTGTAACATTGATACTATCTGTTGCTGACGTTCCGGCGAGTAAACGAATGTGATTGCGGTATTTGTGAGTTCACGCAGGAATGCGTCGCGCATTTCTTGTAAATCGGCATAAGTTATACATGTGGCAACGCGAGCTTTTTCCGGGGTGAGGGAGAAATGATCACGAACCGCATACATAGTCTTGAGGAAAGCATCGGTGTTTCTTGTTAGACCGAGAAAATCGATTCTGGAGTCCGATGGGGAGAGGTTCATATCAGACTAGAGAACAGGCCCCCAAGGATGGACTTCCTCAGATGGTTGTGGGGTGGGCAGCGGGTGGCATGGCTGAATTTATCGACGGCGAAGTCTCCACCATGGAAACCTGCTCGGTGATTGCGGTGCTGATACGAGAGACGTAGCCAGTAACGCCGCCATTGGCGACGGCGCGCTCATGGGCATTCTGATCGTTGGCTTCAAGGTGGCCCTGCGGCTTGCTGTGCTTCATGAGGCAATTTTGCCGATAGAAGGCGGTAGTCTGGATCCGGGTGGTAATGGTGGGGCCGTAGTATGGGAGCACCTGCGTGAGGATTCTCGCACTATGGCAAGGCTTGTTGATCGTAATTAGCCCGACTTCGCGGATTCGAGGAAAAAAGATTGGTAACGCATTGATTTTCAGCTCGGAGATTCAAAAAGTCTGCACTACAGCGCGCGATTCGACGAGTTTCCCGTTCGCGGTGATTCGTGGGGGTGGCTGGGCGGGAAGTTCGATTTTCAAGCGCTTGAGCAGCAGCTTGAGTTCATTCTCCGGCTGGGTGTAGCGCGCCATGATCACGGTGCGTCCGTCGGTCGTGGGCAGGTGCACATCGACCATCGACACGGCAGCGAACTTTTCGAGCACCGAACGCACCGTGAGTCCTGGAGCGAGATCGCGCAGGCGGCGCTGGAGGGTGACCTGCAGACAGTAGGAGAGGAAAGCAATGAAGATATGCGCTTCGATGCGATCCTCGCGCTGATGATGGATGGGACGGATGGCCAGGTCACCTTTGAGATTTTTGAACGCATCCTCGATCCGCGTGAGCTGCATGTAGAACTCCCACAGCTTTTCGTTCTCGCAGGGCGAGGTCATGAAAGAGCGAAGAAGATAGCGACCTTCGCGTCGGCAGACCTCGCGTAGTTTGCTCTTGTTGAGTGTGAAAGTGAAGGTCTGCGAATTGACCGGCTGGTGTGCTTTCGGAAGGCGGATATCCACAAGGGAGAACGTGCGTCCGGCCCTTGCTTTGGCCTGCCCAATCTTGATGAGCAGAGCGTCACGTTTGAGTTTCATGCCGGAAAGTTCGCGCAGACGGGCAAGCAGTTCCTTCAGGCGGCGGCGGCGGATGGCGCGTTCCTTGTGCACGCGATCACGGCTTTTGGCGAAAACGTAGAGTTCACCCTCTCGCGGCAGCAATTTCATTTCGACTCCCTCGCGCACCTGCTCCCACGGGCGTTCACAGAGTTCAGCCTCCAGTTTACTCAGCCTCCCCTTCGGCGTACCAACGATGTAGGAGACTGGCGGATCGCTCGCCCGCATCTCGGCGAGAACTTCCTCGGTGGGAATCCCACGATCCATCACCCAGATGCGCTCGGCTTTGCCATACTGAGCTTCGATCTTTTTGAGAAAGGCCCGCAAAGTGGTCTTATCGCTGGTGTTGCCGGCGAGCAATTCATAGGCCAGCGGAAAACCTTCCGGGGTCACGATCAGGGCGATAACGACCTGCACACAGTCTGGCCTCTTGTCCCGGCTGTAACCGAACTTGCGCTTGTCCCCCTCGGGAAACGGCGGATCACTTTCGAAATAGGTGCTCGTCAGATCGTAAAGCAACACTTCGAACTTCGCGTTGAAAAGATCGCGCCAGCGTTGCTGGAGATGGGAAAAAAGCGCCTGCTTATGCTCGAGCAAACGGTCATGGACCTCGTAGATGCGATGGCCTTCGGCCAGCGAGAAATCGCTGCCGAGCAGATCGGCCATCGCGCTTTGCTCGAACCATTGCCGGTGAAAACGCCATTCACTGCCGGGATCAATCAACCGATAAGCACACAGCGCCTGCAGCACGAGATCCCACCGCGTGCCTTTGCGACCGGGTGGCAGCCTTTGCGCCCAGAACCCATCGAGCTCGAGCCGCTCGTAGAGCTGGCAGGCCATCCAGCAGGCACCCCACTGTCGCGGCCGGTGCAGTTCGAGACGATCGAGCCGGATCCGCACGATGCTTTCCTCGGGCGTGGGCGCGATCCGCTCGTGGGGAAACAGCGCCACAGTGCGCGGATGCGCTTTGCCATCCTCGAAGATCTCGATGGTTTTGCGCCACGCTTCGCGTTGGCTGTCATTGATTTCGCCTAGGTAAAGGACATGCCTCTGAACAACCTTCCCACCAGCCACCCGTTTGTTTTCAACGATACTCCAGTAGTAGTGCTCCTTGCCATCTTTGAGTCGTTTGCTCACTCGTAGAAACATGATGGCTCCCAAGTATCGACATATTTGCATTCCTGGGAACAGGGTAGGTCTGCACTACAGCCACTTTCGGCGGTTTTCGCAGGAGCTTTTGCTGACTTTCAGCAACTTACGCGGCAAAAAAAATCGAAACCGCATTCCAATCCGCGAAGTCGGGTTAGGCCGAGCCTCTTGCGAGCGGTGAGGGGAGGGTTGTCGCAACGTCCGAATTTGAGCGAGACGTCGCGGATCGCGACGCTTCGACCTAAGTCATGGTTCAGATCTTTGTAATTCTGGATCGACCACCGCTTTAGAAAATCGTCAATCCGCTGGCTTGCGTTCTCCTCGAGACTCATCGCAAGTCGCAAAGAATAAGTTGGGAACGGACCGAAATGCGATCTCCAGTTTGTTCGAAGCAATTCGCGTTTTTTTGGTGCCAAGTTGGTGCCAAAAAAGTGCCAAGAAAACGCGGATTCTAACGTTTGTATGCGAGAGAATCCGAGCGAATGCCTCGGGTTATAATACTCTTTTAATAAGCGACTTAAGCGAGTTACAGAGTGGCGACCCTAACGGGTTTCGAACCCGATCAAAAGATTTCTTTCGTGACCGATTGCGAGTTTACGTGCATTTTTGTTGCAAACTTTAGGAAGGTTCCGATTCGGTTGCTAAAAGGCACGAAATGCGGTGAAATTTGTCACGTTTTGTCACGTCCAAGACACGACGGCGCGGGTCCAATTAGATAGCAAATCGCGCCTGATGCGGCCTCGAAGAACTTCGGAGTAGTGTGGGCTCACGCTTTATTTCTCCGGTCGCAATGCTCGATGGCTCGTTGGTTGAGAAACGTGCTGCAGGAGCAGGGGAGGCCCATCTTGTCTGCGCTGAAATAATAGGGGGTCTATGGTAATGAGCTGACTGCGGCTTGGAGTTCTAGGAGAAGGTCTCTCAGATTCCGACATTCGATGCGGACCTCGTGGCTGTTTGAAAGGGATCGTGAGTTCGCAGCCAGCTTGGACACAGAATCTCAGAATGGGGGCTGCTCAACCTTGCCAGACCCCCGCGCTCGTCGGCATACTGATTATGCGGTAAACGAGACAAACGCGATGCGGTTTTCCGGGTTCCTCAGCTATTCGAGGCGCGACGAGAAGTTCGCGGCATGCCCCAACCGCCGGCTGGACGGTTGGCGGCCGCCGCGGCACCTGAGGCGCCAGACTGGGATCGACCGGATTCGGATCTTCCGAGATATCGAGGATGCGGAGCTTGGGGAGCTCTCCAAGGTAATTCGGCGGGCGCTCGAGGCGTCGGACCATCTGATCCTCCTCTGCTCTCCGGCGTCGCGCCACTCGAACTATGTGGCGCTTGAAATCGAGGCCTTTGCCGCCGCCCATGGCCCGGACGCGATCCTGCCGGTTCTGGTCGCAGGTCGGCCGAACAAAGAGGTCGCTCCCGACGATCCGGACCAGGACCAGGCATTTCCGGACGCACTCCTGCGCCTATACGAGGAGCCGCTCGCGGCTGATCTCCGCCCCTGTCCAAGGGAGAGTCGGGCAAAGCGACGAGAGCAGGAGCGCGAAGCTTTTTTCCAGATCGTCGCGCGGCTGCTGGGCGTGCCGAAATCCGACGAGCTGGTGCGGCGGGACCGAATGCAGCGCCGGCTTCGCGCAGGGGTGCTGATGGGGGTCTTGCTGATCGTTGTCGGCGGCGCTGGCTGGACCTGGTGGGACGCCCGGCCGAAGGCGGGGCTCGATCCGGTCTGGCGGCTGACCGGGATGACGCTTGAGCCTCGCGACGCGGCGGCGCTGTCGCGCCTCGAGTCGGCCCTCGATGCGGCGCTTCCAGCGAAGCGACCGGACGAGCGGCTTCTGATAGCGACCTGGAACCTTCGCGATTTCCAAAGTCGCGTGGGCGCACGTATCGCCCGTGGTCCAGAAGATTTCACGCTTATCGCCGCCATTCTCTCTCGCTTCGACATCGTTGCCGTGCAGGAGATGAAGGGATACGACCCAGACTTCGCGCCGGCGCGGGACGCTGTGCTTTCGCGGCTCGGACAGCATTGGGCCTATGTGGGATCAGGCGTAACCGAGGGGAGACTCGGCAATCGGGAGCGCCTGGGCTTCTTCTATGACCGGCGTGCAGTCGCGCAGGAGGGCGGCATCGACGAGCTAGTACTCGTGCCCGAGGTGATGGAGGCAACTGGCCTCGGCCGGCAAGTGGCGCGAACTCCGATTTTCGCCGCCTTCGACTTCGCCGACTGGCGGCTGCGCCTGGCGAACGCGCATATCCTTTTCGGCCCGACGGGTGGGTCGGGCGAGATGGAACGGGCGCGGGAGTTCGAGGCGATCCTTAGGACTCTGCGCCGGATTGAAGAGCGGGACGGGGAGGCTGCCACCGTTCTTCTCGGCGATCTAAACTTCGGCAGTTCCGAGGTCCCGCAAGTTGCTATAGCCGCGGAGTTTGAATTCCGATTTCCGCCCGGGCTGCTCGCCGCCGCTACCTCGCCGTTCCCGGACCGGCCATATGACCAGATCCTTTTGGGATGGGACCCAAAAGCCGAGCCGCCGGTCGTTTCGGCCAGCGGCGTTTTCCCGGTCTTCGAGCACGTCTATCGGGAAATGGATCTGCCGATCTATCGCGATCGGTTGGAAGCAGTGTGGCCCGCGGAGCGTCGACTCGATCGACTTTATCGGACGCAATGGCGGACGCGGATGATTTCGGATCACCTGCCGAAATGGATCGAGCTCGACTTCGCTCCGAAACAATGCCCCCCCGGCGCGGCAGAGCGCCCTTCGGGCGGGACGCGAAGTGCCGTGTCGATTGGTCTATGTGGGCACTTACTGCAAACCCTTTCGGAACTGCTCCATGAATTCCTCAAGCTCTTTCAGTCGGTATCGGACGAGGTGTGAACTGACCTTCCGCGGTTGGATATATCCCAAGCGTACCCACTCTTTAAACTGCGTTTCTCCCACCGAATGAAATTGACAGGCGCCTTTGAGATCGACGTAGCCGCTGAAGTCATTGATCCGCGTAATCTGCCGCTCCACGGCATCGGTAACCGCGCGAACGAGAATATCGTCTGGAATCTCAAATCGCAGCATACGTTCAGACCGTCGGCACGGACGTGTGGTCGGTAACGTTGATCGCCAGGATGACGACGCCATTCGCAATCGGCTCGAATCGTTTTGGAACTTCGCGCATCAGCTCGATGTTGGCGGCTTGGAGCTCGAGGAGGAGCTATCTCAGATTCTGACCTTCAACCCTTACCTCATGGCTGTTGAAGTGAATCGTGAGTTCTTCGACCCCGTCCACTCTTTCGAGATGCGCGTGGCCCCAGTGCATATAGGGTAGAATAAAAATTCTGCCGGAGCGAAGCTCGACGCGGAGCGCACCGCGCTGGTTGCGCGAGAATGTTCGCCAGCACATGCCCGCTCGATCCGCGGGCGTTCTTCCTTCAGTATTGTCCTTCTTTATTGCCATAGATTGATGTGGATTGATCGGCGTGGTGCCATCTGCACCGCGCATTGTGCGCGCCATGTGGTCAGGCGTGAAAGTGCTTCAATCGCCGATTTGACCTTGCCAATGACTTTTGCCGCGATCGACGGTTGAACGCCGAGGTTATGAGCCGCCCGGATAGCTTCCAAAGCGAGCGGCCGATGGCCGCTGCGGCTGATCTGGTCTTGGAGAGCTTCCGCGTCGTCAGTGTAAATCCGCAATCCCTCTCGTCCGCGACTCGACGAAACGTAGAATTGCTTTTGGTTCACTGCCGGACCGCTTATCGAATCAATGGCCAGCAGCACATGATCGGCCGTTAATCCCCGGGGAGCGTGCGAAGTGACCGCATAACCATGAGTAAAACGCCGGAAATCCGCTGGGATTGTTCTTCCATCGGTTAGTTTGATGGCGCCGCGTTTTTGCATCCCCGCAACCCGAACCAACTCGCCGTTTGCCAGCTTTCTGCCATCCGTCGATTCGGTGTTCGCCTGGATGAGCAGTGACTCTCCGGTTCGAATCTCCAGACTGCGTATTCGCATAACGGAAAAGTTCGCTGCGTCCGTCGGCTCCAAATGATGCTCCTTGCCGCCTTCGTCGGTCGCAACTATTTGCGCTCCTTCATGACGCGCATATCGCAATACAGCATTGCGATTGATGCACCTGCACTTTCGGTGAAAGACCAGTCGGCAATCCTGCTCGAAATGCAGCGGTCCGCCGGATTTCTGGGCCTCTGTGAGATTGAGATTTTCCAGTACGCCAGTTCTGAACGATCGTTCCCGAGGACCCCGCGGGAGACGAGCCCGGAGCGGATTGAACCGGTCACAAGGCCGATTTCCCGCCACGTCGGAGATACCACGAGGCATGATTTCCCTCTGGCGTGGATAGCAAGAAACTCATCGGCCATTTCCCGGTAACGATCTTTAGTCGGCTTTTCTACTACCCCTCCGCCTCTAGCCAGCCATCGGAAGCCATCTGAGACTCGACCTTCGCTGATTGCCTTGACTGCTGAACGATAGACCCTTCGCATCGCCCATTCCTTCTGTCGGCGAAATCCTCGAAAATGCGGCGCACTGACTTTTTCATCCGAACAGTGAGCCTTTCGCCTGTTTGCGGATCCTGATTTTCACAAAGCCGCAGAAACTCCTTTTCACCGGCGTCGCCGGTCAATCCGAGCCGCTCAGCGCCGCCGCCGAACCACTTCCCGGTGATCCGCTGACCGGCGGAGTAGTAATCACCGGCCTGCAAGTGCTCGCGGAAGTATTCGCGGGCGTTCGAGAGACTCTTCTGAATTTGATGCGCCAACACGACACGAAGAGAAACACATTGCGTCGAGCATGTCGAAATCAAATTATACAAGTATAAAGAAACTTGGATTACAGTCAAAATGGTCCCGAGATGGGCAGTGGGAGATGTGCCTTCCGCATCCGACGTGTGAGCTGGAGGCGGAGCCCATCTTAAGGAAAACGATATCGAAGAATCGAAACGGTCCACCGATCTGCCTGGGATCGGGTTCGGTGACTCTTTTCCTGATCTCCGGCCCTCTAAAATCAACCCCAGCACCCGGCCTCCTTCGCCATCGCGAAGTCTCAGAACTTTTTCCCGGCCTGCGGATTTCGCCCCAATCCCTCCTCTTCTTCTCTAATCGCCAAGATTAAAGTGCGGTTGAGGTTCGATGCTTTTTGCTTTAGTCGCAGGTCCCTTGGATTTTAGATTGCCGCATGTGTATGGTGAGGTTGGAGGAAGCCGATTGGCGAGTTCTGCTGAAATCGATTCGCCAGGAAAAATGTGTTCTCTTTCTCGGTCCGGGCGTTGCGGTAGATCCCGCGGATCCCCAGGGCGAACCGCTGCGTGTCCAACTCACGCGCCAACTCGCCGGCGAACTGAGCGCTGCCGGAAAACAAAATGAGTTTCTCGCCAATGCGGACCTCGGTCACGTGGCGAACGCCTACGAGCGCGAAATGCGCCCAAAACGTCGGGCGGGTCGAGATCGCGGTCGAGGATTTCTACGCAAAATTCCGCGGGCAGACGACGCAGCTTCATCGCGATCTGGCTTCGCTGCCATTCACCCTCTGCATCAGCACCACGCCAGATCGTTTCCTGTTGAACGCGTTCAGGGAAACACAGGGCAAGGCACCAACTCACGACTTCTACAACTTCCAACCCGATCCCAAGCGGGTGCGCGCCCCGGCGCCCATGCCAGCAACCGGCATTTCAGCCGCAAACCCGCTGATCTACGAACTCTACGGCAGCCTGGACGAAACCAATTCGCTGGTGCTCACGGAGAATGACTTGCTTGATTTTCTGGTCAGTGTGACGCGCCAGACTCCACCGCTTCACCCCTATGTCACCGGATATCTTAGCGACCCGTACGTTTCGTTTCTGTTCCTCGGGTTCGGCTTTCACCAGTGGTATATTCGCGTTCTCCTGCATGCACTGAAAGCGGGCGGCCACGAGTTGCCGTCGCTTGCGCTGGAGAACGGCACGTTTTTCACGTCGCCGGAGCACCGGCAGACGACGCTCTTTTTCCAGAGCGGCCTTGCAATCGAGTTCCGCCAATTCCCGGCAGATTTCGCGGGCGAGCTACGGAGACGATTCGATGAGCAATCGGCTCGAGACGAAGTTTCCGGAGCGGCGGTCGCGCTGCTTCCTCCCGATGCCGACGGTGTTTCTATGCCACGAAACGCGCGACAAGCCCGAGGCCGAACGGATCTCCAGTGATCTTGCGCTCCGGGGCATTAGACCCTGGCTGGACAAGCAAAGCCTCAGAGGCGGCGACAACTGGGCGAAACTGATTCCGCATGTTCTGCAAAAGCAGACGGATTATGTCGTGGTCCTCCAGAGCCCGCGGATGCTTGATAAACCGGAGAGCTATTTCTGGAGGGAGATCAACGTTTCCCTCGAACGCCAGTCCGGTTTTGGAACCGACCTGCGTTTCATCATCCCGGTAGTGATTGAAACCGACGCACGCCTGCCGCTGCGCGAGCTCTTTCAGCGAAAGAACACCGGAGGTGAAGGTGCTCGTCACACCCACCACCGGGTCATCTTCCGTCTGAGGGAAACCGGGATCCTCCCAGATGCGCGACGCGAAGGCGTTCTGTGAATGGCTCACGCTGCGCGAGCGTGCGGCTGGGCGCCTGCCGGCGAATTGCGAGTATCGTCTGCCAATCGACCACCAGTGGAGTCTGGCAGTGGGGCTCGACGAGGAGGATCCGTCGAAGACGCCGGAGGAGAAGGATGCTGGGATTCCGGACAAGTATCCGTGGGGTAAATGGCCGGAAGGCCAGCCGCCACCCGAGGGTGCCGGCAGTTACGCGGGCAGGGAAGCTGAGGACGGCCATTGGCCGGAATTTTTTGCTGTCATCCAAGGCTACGACGATGGTTACGCACGAACCGCCCCCGTGGGTTCGTTCCAGCCCAATCAGTATGGGATCTACGATCTGGGCGGAAATGTCTGGGAATGGTGCGAGGACAAATACAAAGCGTCCGAGAACGGCCGGGTGTTGCGCGGTGCGTCGTGGTACTATGACTGTCCCGACTATCTGCTGTCTTCCTTCCGCGACTACGTCAGTCCCGAGAATCGCTACGGTGACGGCGGGTTTCGGTGTGTATTGGTGGTGGAGTCTTCGCGCTAGGCTGGCCGGGTTTTGGCGCTTGCCGTCTTGAGTCTCGATCCTTGATTTCTTGTTCCTTGAAAGGCGAGCGCAGCGAGCCGCGAAAATTTTTTAAAAAATGGACCCTCCCCGCCCTCGGGATAACCCTCCGATTTACACAATTCTCTGCGAGATTGTTGGATGGAGTCTGGATCGAACGGCGGATTTTCCGAAGAGTCAGCGGTTC
This sequence comes from uncultured Verrucomicrobiae bacterium, assembly GCA_963805815.1. Classification (GTDB taxonomy): domain Bacteria; phylum Verrucomicrobiota; class Verrucomicrobiia; order Chthoniobacterales; family Chthoniobacteraceae; genus CAWDWA01. Next base: position 2,412 of record CAWDWA010000026.1, on the reverse strand, counting down.
GCTTTTGGTCAGAGGCTGGACAATCTCTCGCTGGACGCGCTCCAATTGGGGGTGAAAGCCATTCGCGCACGACAGCGACCGCTCAAAATCGAGTGCTTGCAGGAACTTGATCTTGTCCTGGAGCAATTGCGGGTGCTTTGGCGCCTGGTGAACGAGCGTGGGTGGATCAGCAGGCAGCAGCTCGTGTTTATCCAGAGCAGGCTGGACGAAACGGGCCGAATGGTCGGAGGATGGCTCGGACAGCTCTCCACAAAAACGACTTTATGAATACCCGCCAGCTGGCGCGTCTCTGCCGTATTGAACAGATTGCAACGCTCGACAATCTGTTTCTCGCCGCAAGCAAAGCCCGCCGGGGCAAAAGCCGTCGGCCGGACGTTGAAGGATGGTGGATGCGGCGGGAGGTGGAAATCGTTTCCCTGCGAGAAGAACTCCTCTCCGGCGGCTACACACCCGCCGGATATCGTTTTTTTCAGATTCGCCAACCTAAGCGCCGGATGATCGCCGCGGCTCCCTTCAGGGACCGGGTCGTGCATCACGCGCTGTGCAACGTAATGCAGCCTTTGCTGGAAAGACGCTTCATCGCGCGCAGTTTCTCCTGCCAGATTGGAAAAGGGACGACGGCTGCGCGCGAGTGCTGTCGCAAGCTCACCAACCGTTACCGCCATGTGCTCAAGTGCGACGTGAGCAAGTTCTTCCCCAATATTGACCACGCAATTCTCTTTCAGAATCTGGCGGCGCTGATCCGCGACAACGCGGTGCTCAACTTGATCTCGAAGCTGCTTTCCAGTCACACGACCGGCAATGAAGTCCCCGTCCCGTTGTTTCCGGAAGACGATATGGTGGCCGCGTCAGCCCGTCCCAGAGGGCTGCCCATTGGAAATCTCACGAGCCAACTCTGGGGAAACTTTTACCTCGATTCGCTCGACCACCGAATCACGGAAGTCGAACGGCACGGTGCCTACCTGCGCTACACGGACGACTTTCTTCTTTTCGGGGACGACAAAACGAGGCTGTGGGCGCTGCGCGAAGTCGTGGTGGAGGAGCTGGCGAAGCTGCGCCTGAGGTTGGCCGAACCGAAATCGCGGATGCTGGCAGCGCGGGAAGGTGTGCCATTTTGCGGATTCCGGTTTCTGCCGGGTTTGCGCCCACGCGTGCTCGGCGCGACAAAGCGCCGATTTGAATCGCGGCGCTATGCAGTGGCGCGGAATGGCGATACGAAGCGCGTGACCACGGCAGTCTTCAATTGGTATCAATTTAGCCGGGAGGGAAATTCGGAGGGCTTGCGCCGGGCATACTGCCGCTGGCCCCTCGATGCCCGGCTGAAACGGCGGCGCGGGAAGACTCGCCGGGTGTTGCGCGGTGCGTCGTGGAACAATAACAATCCCGACAATCTGCTGTCATCCAACCGCAACAACGACAATCCAGAGAATCGCAACGATAACAACGGGTTTCGGTGTGTATTGGTGGTGGGGTCTTCGCGCAAGGCAGGAGCATGACAAAAAGTTCGGCGTGATGCGTGGAGGGCAATGCCTTCCTCGCCGGAGCCAAGACCAGCCTAACCCGCACCCCCGCGCCCGTGGGTTCAACGGGAAAAGACGCGGCAGGCCGCCGTGACCGGTAAGACCTGTGAGGGGCCGAAAGCCACGGCGGCTCACCGTCTCGCCGAAGTTCACAAGGAGCGGCGCCTCAAATGGACGAACCAATTGGAATGTTTGCGGGGGATCTGGTAAGGCCGGGAGATTGATGTCGGGACTATGAGCACCAGTGATTCAGCCGCGCCCAGGGCTTTTGGTATTGACTCATCTTTGCGCGAAAATGGGCGAAAGCGGAGGCTGGATCAGCAGCGAGGTTCATCAGGGCGTTTCCGTTACGCAGACGCGTGCGGTCTTCTCCAAGCGAGGCGTCGCGCCGCCAGTGATTGCGGTTCTCCACGTGCTACTCCAATCACCACTAGCCGAGAAACAGTATACGAAGGCTCAGAACCGACCGCTGCTCAACTCTCCCGCTGTTCTATTTTTTATCAACTGATAATAGAACAGGATGTAGTTGTGATAATTATCGACGGAAATTCGTTCGTTCTTCCCGTGCAAGCGGGCCAAGTCCTCCGCTTTCAACACAAACGGGCTGAAGCTGTAAACCCTGTTTGTCAATTTGGCGTAATTTCGACCATCAGAAGCCGCAACCAACAGGCCGGGGGCAACAACCGCATCCTCAAATACCTGTTTCACTGTTCGGTGCAGTAATCGGAACGGGGCAGCCTCCACCGGCGCCATCGGGCGTGGGTTCGTCGCCTCATCGACGGAGCGTAGTTCAATCGTGCTATCCGAAATGACGGAGCGAACGTGCTTGTAAACCGTCTCAATACTGTCTCCCGGCAGGATTCGAAAGTTGACTACTCCCCTTGCTTCGGGG
>CAWDWA010000025.1:0-71622 GCA_963805815.1 uncultured Verrucomicrobiae bacterium | reverse complement strand
CAGAGATGTTCTCTGGGTTTCAATTTGTTTTTTCATGCGGGTTATTGACCGGATGCGTGTGGTTCAGTTTGCTTGATTTTGAGCACCCATGAGCCGTGTTTGAGTTGATTGCGTGCATGGAGTTCGGCGTCGTAGCAGGTGCGAGTCTGCCACATTTTCCATAGGATCTTCAGCCAGCGCTGGCCCAGACATCGCAACGCGCAGGCGTGGCTTTTGCCCCGCTCGCGGAGCTGTTGGTAATACACCGCCGCCCAGGGGCAGGATTGCCGGCTCAGGTTCGCCCATAGATGCACGGCATAGCGTAGCGCCTTGTTGCATTGACGCCGCAGATAGACCTTGTGGATTTGTCCGGACTGGTAACTCACCGGTGCTGTGCCGGCCAGGCATTGAAGGCCGGCGGTATCCTCGAAGCGTGAGCGATCCGAGCCGATCTCACCGAGGAGTCGCGGGGCAATCTTCAGGCCCGCGCCGGGTAGTGAACCGAAGAGGCCGCTATCAGGGTGCTGAGCGAAAAGCTTCTCAATCTCGACGCGGTAAGCATCGATCTGGCCCTGGAGCGTGCGCAGCATCCGGGCCCGCGCCAGCGCCAGCCGGCTTTTGGCCCGGGTGAGTGCTTCGCCGGAAGTGAACTCGCTGGCGCGTGCGAAGATTTCCATCCGCTTTTCATAGGTCTGCGGCCGGGCCAGTCGATGGGTGTGCAGGAACTTTTGCCATCGGCGCCTGCCCGCGGTCTGAAGGGCATGCGGCGTGGGAAATGTTTCGACGAAAGCCCAGGCGGCAGGCAACGTCCAGTCATCGAAGGCTTCGAGGGCCGCAGGGTAATATTCGTGCAACGCGCTCTGAAGCTGATTGACGAGCGCGGTGCGCTCCTCGATCAGGGCAACTTCGTCGCGACAGAGCAGGCGCAATTCGGCGATGAGCGGGTCTTCCTTTGAAAGAGCCTTCCAGCCGTGGCCATCCACGCGCAAGGCGTCGGCCAGACTCCAGGCGTCCACACGGTCGGTCTTGTTGCCGCTGGGCACCTTGCGTTCCCGGTAGCGTTTGGCGCTGGCCGGCGAGACGGGATAGACCGTAACGCCACTTTCCAGCAACTTTTCGACGACCACGCCCTGGCTGGTCTCGACACAAGCAGCCACGCCCGCGCCCAGCGAGTCGAGTTGCTCTCTCCACCGCCGCCAACCAGCCGCAGTGTGTTCTATTCGGAAGTCGGCTACGATTTTGCCGTCACGATCCACGATAATCACATCGTGATGATCCCTGGCCCAATCGAAGCCGGCGTAGTGGGTGATTTGATTCCAATCTTTCATTCTGGTTCTCCTGCGTCGTTGTGGTTGCGGTGGCGCAGGCGACCTGTCGCTGGTCGAGCTGATACAAGGATCCTCGCGGGATGTCGTTCTCTCAGACCTTCGGACAGGCGCTCGAGAGCCGGTCGGTGATCTCTGCGGAACCCTCGTGGGGTGAGCGGTATTTGACCGTGCCGGTCTCGGCGCTTTGCGCCCCGAGTCATTGTGGACTGAGGGCAAATTGTTCACAACCGCGGTTGAATCCGCGGCAAAGTTATTCACAATCGGCGCGGGCTGTGAGGAAGGCTTTTGAGCAGCCTTCCTGCGCCGCTTATGAGTAACTTTGGAAACGGTATCAGTTCGGTAATGGAATAGTTTTCCCGCATCGCCTTGATCATCGCATACTGCTCTCTGCGGGTCCTCCGAGAGTATGCTCATGGCTTTTTTTAGGATCTCTCTCTGGCGGCGCAGATATTCGTTCTCGCGCTGAAGCCGACGGATCTCTGCGGCCGGATCGGTAAGGGGCGCTCCGCTGCGGCCTTTCGACTCCGTCGAAGCGGCCTCCGCTGCACGCCCCTTACCGAGAGCCTTGTTCCGCCAGGCTCGCAGAGAGTTGGTCGAAATACCGAGATCATCGGCAACCTGTTTGAGCGGCCGCCCGCTGCTGAGCAGAAGATTGACAGCTTCCTGCCGGAATTCGTTGTCGTAGGGTGAATGGGATCAAGGCATGTCTGCAGTCCTTTCTGGATTGACTGCGCCCTCCCTGTCCACGAAATCGGGGGAACTTTAGAAGTGCAGGCGCCGCAGGCTGCCGGAGTCTTCTATGCCGACGGGCATGTGCGTGTCTATCACGGCAAGCTCACCAAACTGCCGCGCCGTCATATTGCCCGGGAACGACTCTGCCTGCGCGGAACCACCGACTACTGGGTCAACGCCATGGACGGGCAGCCCTTCTTCGTTGTTACCCGGCCGGTGGATCCGGGCATCCTGGAGGTGCTGTGTGAGGACATTGTGCCCCGGCTCGAGCGCGAGGCGCCCGGCCAGCCCGGCCCCGCTGCTCTGGAAGCCGATCCACTCCTGAGCCGCTTCACCCTCGTATTCGACCGCGAAGGGTACTCGCCTCCATTCTTCGCCGAGATGAAAGAACAGCGCATCGCCATCCTCAGCTACCACAAGTTCCCCGGCGAGCCGTGGCCGACGACTGAGTTTCGCACGCGCAAAGTGACGCTCGTTCACGGCGAAGAAGTCGACATGCAACTCGCCGAGCGTGGCACCTGTCTCTCCAACGGGATGTGGGTGCGCGAAATCCGGCAGCGTTCGAGTAGCGGCACACAAAGTTCGATTCTCTGCAGCGATTACCGCAGCGACGCGACCCGCGCGGCGGCGTGTCTGTTCGCACGGTGGTGTCAGGAAAACTTCTTCAAATACATGCGCGAACACTATCACCTCGATCGCCTCATCGAATACGGCTGTGAGCCGATTCCTGAGACCACACGGGTCGTCAATCCGCAGTGGCGTGCCTTGGATGCACAGGTTCGTCACCACAATGGCAAGCTCTCCCGCGAACTGGCCTCCTTTGCCGCCATCAGCTTTCCCGAAAACCCGACCCCGGCGGAGTTCTTCAAATGGGAACACAAAAAGGCGACCCTTCAGCAGGCCATCGAAGAGCGCCGGGCAACGATCGAGAACCTCAAAGCCGAACGCAAAGCCGCCGGCAAGCATATCGAGATCAAAGACCTGCCTCCCTCCGATCGCTTCAGCGCGTTGCGCAGCGAGAAGAAACACTTCATCGACACCATCAAACTCATCGCCTACCGCGCGGAAACCGCCATGGCCGGGCTTGTGCGTGAAAATCTCATTAGCCACGACGACGCCCGTTCACTTCTGCGTCAGCTTTACACCAACGCGGTAGATCTCCAACCCGATCAGGCCAACAAGACGCTGACGGTGCGCCTGCACCATCTCAGCTCACAAATTCACGATCACGCGATCGCCAAACTCTGCGAAGATCTCACAGCCACCGAAACCGTATTTCCGGGCACCGAGCTGCGCCTGATTTTCCAGTTCGTCGGCTCATCTTGATTCCCCCGGATCAGGAGGTCTGAGCTTGAGAGCTGTCGCCGTGATCATCTCGAGCTGGCCGGCAGCTATCCTTATTCCGAACTCTTCGCGTGGGTGCATCGCCAACTCGCCGCAGTTTTTGGCGGCTGAGGTCAGGCGCCGGCAGCAACAGCAATCGTGAAAACAGGGGCGCCGACGGCGATTCAGCGACGGAGCCTGCCCACGATCCTTGAAAAATGCAGCACCTGGAGAGGCACGATCGAGTCCTCGCGGCAGGATTGGCGGTTTGTTTTGAACTCGTCCTTTCGCTTTCAAACGAGCCGACCGTAGGGCAGACCGGTCTCCATTCTGGGATCGTAAAGCAGATACGAGCCAAAGACGCGCTTTGCAGAATCCGAAGACGTCTGGCCTGCATAGCCGTCGGCAGAAAGAGTCACTCCGGGGAAGGAATTCAACGCGCACTGTAACCGCAGGGCATACTGCGAATAATGGTGGGGATCGAACGGGACGACTGGCGTGGCGCGTCCGTCGCCAGTCGCCGGATCGCCGGGCAGGAGCGCGCCAAAGGCTACATGCAGGGCGTCGGAGAAATCGCGCCCGGCATAACCGTCCGCTTCGAGTTCGACCCCATCCAGCGTGCCGAGCCACGCCTGAAAGAGCCGGGTGTAATCTGTCTTGTTGTGGGGATCGTAGACCACGAAGGGGCCGCCCGATTTGGCAGCGCTATCATTTGGAGCTCCTTGAAGTTTGATGCCGAGCACCTGTTCCAGTCGTGCGGATGTCAAGCCATCGGGAATTCCATTCACTGCTAGATCGACGCCCGGAAACTCGTTGAGAAGCCGTTGCAACGCTTCCACTTCAGGACTCTGCGTCGTCTCGCTATACACGATGAGCGAGTGAACCTCGCCCTCTTTGTCAGGGATCGGAAGCGGAATGGAATTCGGCGCTTCACGGAGACCCTTCAGCATATCTTCGCCCTCAATTTTTTCATAAAGAGCTTCGGCGCTGCGCGTCAGCTCATCGACGCTGCGAGGCCAGGGAGGCGTCGCGGCGGAATCATTATAAATGAGATAAGCGAAGTGGTTTTCCTGGTCTCCGCCGATCCTTGGACTAGGATTGATTCCAAGCACCCTGGCTACCGCAATCGAGGCTTCCCCGAACTTCGCGCGTGGTCCTAAATCCCCAACGATCGCATGGACATGCGCGCCGTCACTAAGCCGGATGACGGTCGCAAGATCACCCAGGCTCCAGCCCACCGAATCGTGGCCGTGCGGGATGACGATGTAAGGCACTGCCTCCGAATTGACATACCTGGACGGGGAACTCGCAGGGCTGTTTGGATTCCCCAGGGCCGTCGTGGAAACGTAGTAACCCGGCGCGGGGTCACCCGGCCCCTGCAGGATGGGCTCGCCGTTGCGGCCCGTAGCCACACCCACCCACTGAGAACCATCCATCGCGTCGACATTGACATCGAGACCTTTGTTGTGAGGAGCGTAGGCGTGCGGTGAACCGTCGGCATCGATGTCGAGCTTGGCTTTCACGGCGACGGCATCTTCGCCGAGAATCTTGTAAATCGGCCACTCCCCGGCAGCGCCAATTCTTTCAAGGCCATGTGGGGTCAAATCGTCGAACTTCATGATGCGAAGAGTATAGACCCCTTCATCGCAGTACCTCTGCGCCATTGGCCGAATTTCACCATCAGCCATGACTTTAAACGGCGGTCCGGCTGCCGCTTCTTCGCATCACGCACCCACCGCCGCGCTTATTCGACGTCCACTTCGCGATAAATCCAACGCAAATACCTCGCTCCCGCTCTTCTCATCCTCGACGAGGTCGGATATCTGCCCATTGACCGGCGTGGGGCCGATCTCCTCTTTCAGGTCATCAGCCAATCCGGCAGCTGCCGGATGGTTCCATCGTGCTCACCACCAATAAAGCCTTCAAGCAGTGGCCCGCCATCTTCAACGGCGACAGCACCATTACTGCTGCCGTCCTTGACCGCCTCCTCCACCACGCACACACCATTGGACGGACGATCACCGAAGGCGACTGGTCTGCCTTCGCGGCCAAGTGCGAGGCGACCAATGCGCGTGCCGAGACCGAGCTCTCAGGGCGAGCCAGTGCATGGAGCGCGTGGCTCAACGCCGGGTCCGTCATGACAGCCTGGGCAAGACGGCGCGTTCCAAGAGCTCGCACGGCAAGATGCACTTCAATTTCCAGAAAGCTTCGACGGAAACACCCCCTCCAAAACCTGCACCGCCCGTTCCGCCGACGCAGATTGAAAAAGCAAGTTACTATCAGTTGATTCTTCAAGATGGACTTCAAACTCAATACCATGAAGCTTGAGCATTATCGTTTGAATCGAGGAGATACCTATGGACAAATTCCGCGCCTATCGCATCGACCAGAAGGACGGCAGGCTCATCGCAGGTTTCTGCGAGCTCGCGCTGGACGACCTGTCCAACTGCGATGTCGTCATTCGCGTCAGCCACTCGTCGATCAACTACAAGGACGCGCTGGCTGCAACGGGCAAGGGCAGGATGCTTCGTCAGTTTCCCCTGGTCGGCGGCATCGATCTCGCCGGTACCGTCGTCGACACTGCCACCGGCGAATTTGACGAAGGACAGGCCGTACTGGTCAACGGATGCGGGCTTTCCGAGACCCGTGACGGCGGCTACGCAGAATACGCCCGGGTGCCCGCATCGGCCGTGGTACCGATACCCGAGGGAATGACTACGCACCAAGCGATGCAGATCGGCACTGCCGGCTACACAGCCGCGCTCGCAATACACCGGATGGAACAGAACGGCCAGCTTCCGGAATCGGGCCCCATTGTCGTCACCGGCGCGACCGGCGGCGTCGGCAGCCTGGCGATCGACATGCTTTCGGCGCCGCGGCTACGAGCCTGTAGCGTTCACCGGCAAGGCGGACCAAACGGACTTCCTCGAGGCCATTGGCGCCCGGCGTGTGCTCCTGCGCGGAGAGGTCGACTACGGCAAGAGGCCGCTTGAGAAGGCCGAATGGGCGGGTGCGATCGACAACCTCGGCGGCGAGGCTCTTACCTGGCTTACTCGCACGGTCGGCTACGGCGGGAATATCGCTAGCATCGGCCTCGCGGCGGGCACCGAGCTGCATACGACTGTGATTCCGTTCATCCTGCGCGCCGTCAGCCTGCTCGGCATCAACTCGGTCGAGACGCCGCGCGATCTAAGACTCGCGGTCTGGCGGCGCATCGGCAACGATTTGAAGCCCCGGCACCTCGACCGGATCGCAGGCAACACGATCCGCTTCGACGATCTGCCGCAGAGTTTCGACGCCTACCTCGCCGGCCAGGTCACCGGCCGCACGGTGGTGGAAATCGCCTGACCCGCCGATGCCGACCACGCTGCGTAGCCGTTCATCTACGAGAACACCATGCAGAAGATCCTGATAATCGTCGGCCTCGCGATCCTCGCTGCAGGCCTCTTATGGCCATGGCTGGCCAAGCTGCCACTCGGCCGCCTGCCGGGAGACATCGTGATCGACCGCGAGAACTTCCACTTCTATTTCCCGATCACGACGATGATTCTGCTGAGCGTCGTGCTTTCGCTCGTTTTGTGGCTGTTCCGGAAATAACGGCCGACGGAACACCTACCCCGCGGCTTGCGGTCGCGATCGCCCGGCCCAACAATGAAGGCCGACAGACGTAAGGGGAGCCGGGATGACCGTGCTCGGCACTTACGTGAGAACTACCGTCCTGGCAGACGTAAGCTGAGTTCTGCGAGATTCAGCTAACGAAAATTGTGACGAGATTCAGGACGAGAGGCAACTCCCCAGACGCCCGGCAACCAATCGCTCTCCAAATCTTCATCACTGATTTCTATCTCGTAACCAGCGATGACGTCTCCCGGTTCCAAGACGACGAATCGAAAATCCGGATCATCGAGGCAGTTCAACCAGAGGAAAGTGCTTTCGGACGGGCGAATTAATTCCAGGCGACGCAGGCAGGGCATTCCAATCAGATCTTGGGGAAAATGTAACGAGGTGATCTCCGTAGAAGCCACGGATTTTGGAGATTCGAGAGTTGTCACCGCTTACCTGAGATAGTCGAGCAGGCATCGTCCCTTAATCCTGAAGCACTTTCAAACGCTGCGTGGCAAGCAATCTGCAATTGATTGTATTTCACATTCGCTTGAGAAAGATCGATATCGGCGAGGGTAGAAAGTTGGGCTTCAGTTTGCTGGAATCGCTCGGCCGCATTCGTGCGAACCATATGAAGTCTCGACTGCTTCGCCCCGGTCCTGGCCACTGAATCAAGCAGGTCTTCTTCGGAAAGGGCAAGATCCCCACGCACTGTGTTCAGTTGTGTCGAATCTCCGGAATTCATCGCATCGCGAAGTGCAACTAACCGGTTGACGTAAGAGGCAATCTGCGAGTTATTGGTACCGGATGTGAATGGCGTCGCGAATTGTCCAACCCCGATCGGTATCTCCGCTCCCCCGTCGGCTCCCCGGTAAGTCACGTCGGTCACCTGATCCGCCGGATTGCGCGCCACGGCGAGTGGCGCCGTGTCCGTCATTGCTTCCGGAGAAAAGATATTCCCGGCCAAGCTGCGTCGATGTCGCGGAGATAGCGATCTCGATCAGCGAATCGATCTCAGGGAGATAAGCCGCTCGCACCTGCTGACATTTCGCGAATTTATGTGAATTGTCGGATCAATCGCCCGAGCGCAACGCAGCAGGGGGAAACGGCGCGAAGAAATCCTGATCACAAAAGATCCGGTGAAGACCATTTTGTGCTGCGGACAGCGCGCAACCGACGCCAAGCTGCGTGGCTTCTTTCGAAAGCAAGTTTTCGCGATGCCGCGGAGAATCCATCCATTGCTGAACAACGTCCCTGGCAAAACCGATGTAGGTATGTCGCTCCAGCGGCTTGCCGCCCCGTTCATAAGAGTAGACGGTTTCGCCGTTCTCCTCGCGCATGAAGACTGGCCTGCCGGATTGGTAATGGAGCAGAAACTTGTAGGCGATATTCTCAGCGCTGAAGTGCGGCCGCAGCCCCGCATTCCGGAGTCGCTCGTATGGTGCCAGAATCTTCCCCTCGCGGAGCGTTCCATGGGATAAATAGTGTCTTCTGGCCATGATTTCGGCGTGTGATTGCGCCGCGCAGGCAACCCTGGCGTTATAGGTCAGCGTTTTCAGATGGTGTGCCGAGCGCACCATATTGGTTCGATGAAAGATCGCCGCTGAAAGAAGTCTAGCGTCGAAACGCCGCGGATCGATCGCTTGCCGCACGTCGGCGCGCCGAGCAAACTGCCGGGGCGTTATCCCGCCAGAAAGATCGCCAATTTTCTTCTGCCTCTCATTGACATCCCCCACGGAAGTACTCTGCAAGAGGACCAAAACTGCCCAAATCCAGGCGAGAAGACCGAACTGAAGCCGGATCTTATTCGACAAAAGCGGGTTGGACATTACGCAAAAGAAAATCGCACGGTGAGCACGAGGCGGTTGGAGCTGCTCAAGACCTTCAACGGTATTGATTTCGTGCCCGCCGTTGCGTTGCAACGAATCAGGGGCGGGAGACCCTCAATTTGCACAGAGAGGACCGCCATCGCGCATTGCTGGCCGGCTCCTTCCCGGAGTCTCCCGGGGTCTACTCGGGAACGGTTGTCCGCTCGTTACCCGCCGCATGCGATTTCACGGGATCGAAATACGCGGATCGGTTCTCCGTCACGATGACCGTACAGCGAATAGCTGAGACTCGGTTTGGAGCGGGAAATCGAGTTATCGATCTCAATAAGCCCCATGTTTAGGCGACCGAATGGATTTTGGCGAAATCCGGCAGTACCGGGAAGCAACCGGAAACTCCCAGACACATTTTTCTGTCCGCCCTCGAACATGCGGTTCATTCGAATGAGCAGCCCAGATGCGTAAGCGGTGAGACGCGGAATCGCGTGCGTCATGCCGCTCGATATGAACTGGTACAATTTTCCTGTAGGCGGATTCTTCCAGCGTAGCTCGTGCGCGCATCCAATGTGGATATCACCACTCAGCAGCACCACGCACTGATTCGGATTTTCTCCCTGGTGACGATGAATCCGTTCAAGCGTTCGGTTCCGGTCACGCAAGTGCGCTCCTGAGGACCAGCGATCAGAGAAGTCCTCCCCCGGAGGAGTGATCTTAGCAAGAACCCGAGAGAGCATTTTCGGGAGTTGAATGATCGGAACGCTCAGGACGACAAATACAACCGGCTTCTCTCGATGAGTGTCGAGAAATTGCTGCAGATCCATCTCCTGACTTTCCGAAAAGAGTCATCCATTCTTTCCCTCACCTCGTTCCGAGCGCAGATCCATCACGAAGATCGCCGTATTCCCATAGACGATCGAATAGTGAAGGGCGCTCTGGTCAACCTGCGCCAGAACGCGTGAACCTTGATAATCGAAGTAGGCTAAACGCGCTCCCTCACCTACCGCTTTCCATGGTGGCTTTTGATGGGCCGGATCTGATCCCCAGTTGTCCAAAATCTCGTGATCGTCCCAGATCGTGTAGCATGGCCTCTCAGCGTGGATCGCCTTCCATTCCGGCACGTTCCAGAAATGGCGGTAGCGCTCCTGATAGAGCCGCCGTACTTCTTCCTCTGTGCAGTCCTCGAGTTTCCGGCGGCCGGCGGGGGCAACGTGCGGGAAATAGTCCCCGTTGAGCAGCGAGAGCTCGGGGGGATAGTCAGAATACATCTGATCGCCAACCATCAGAGCCAGCTTCGTATTGTTCTCATCGAAACAGCGGCGCATCGCCCGGAGCATCTGCAGGGCGTCCTCTCGAACCTTCCCGGTGGAGTCAAAGGGCTGGTTGCAGCTCATCAAGGCGATTGAGAACTTGGACGGCGTTTCCCTCGCCGAGTCTGGCGATGTTTCGAAACGCCCTTCGCCAATGCGCTCAACGCCATTTTCGCGCTCGACCAAATACCGATAGGAAGTGAGAGGCTTGAGCGACACCTTCCCGGATTCGCCCGGCAAATCGATCGCGCAGGTATTGTCGCTGAGATTGCCCTCATCGACCGTGAAATGTGTCTCACCAGATGGACCACCCGCTTCAGGTTGCCAGCAGATCTTGAAGGCTCCCGGTCTTTCGGAGCGCACCCAGATCCGCGCAGAGCGCGGTGTCACCGCACCGACAGCTGTCATGTTCGTCAATTGCGGATTTTGAAAGCCGATCATCGAGTCCTAGGATCAACTGCTCTTCATCGGGCAGTCCAGCTACACGTTAGAGGGTCCATGTAAGTCACTCGGCATTGACGGGACGTTTCCGAGCGGTCTAACAGCGACGGAGCGATTAACGACCAGTAATACTTTTTCGGTTTCATAGACGTTCGATCATCGAAAGCAGACTCTACCGCGGACGCGTAATCCGGCGATTCCGTTCCAAGTCTTCACGCGGTTCTGTCGTCGCAGAAAAATGCCAACTGTCGCGCTGCCAGGCAGGGAAACCCCTCGTGTCCCTTTTTTAATGTTAAGAACCCACCGACAAACTCGCGCCCGGTGCGTATCAACTTCGGAGCGAACGCGCTAACGCCCACCACTCTTTCCGAGACACCAAGACTGACACAAATATCGCCGGACTAGTCACTCAGACAGACAATGCGTGCTGGAAACATGAGATGATCATTCTTCCCTGAGCACCCAACTCGTGCGAACCGACAGCTCTTGCGCAGGTCTAACGGAATCTGCCGGCGCCGTTACGGAACTCACAAACTCTCGATGCGCAAACCGCATTTGTAATCTGCTTCCGCACTCTTGAGCGCATGCCGGGCTGAGAGACCGGCAGCCAAATAGATATCACACAGGGCTAGAAGCGTGAGCTCCCAGATCTCTTTGTCGGCATGGTCGTTGTTGATTAGTTTTCTCATTTGGATTGGTCTTTCCAGTGAATCAGAACCAGTGGAAAAAAAGAAAAAGCCCACCGCAAGTCGACTCGCGGTGGGCTTTCAAAAATTCGAACTATCGAACTGCTACGAAATCTCACCACCGCTCCGGACTATTTTCCGGCCGATAACTTCATGCTTCATCGAGCGAACGCTGCGAAGCTCTTGTTCGATAAAAATTGGCGCGATGCAGTTCATTTTCTTAGCCGGAGCGACTAGATGACAATTGGAACTGAAGTCAAGAAGAAGATCCGATAATTTTCCGACTTCACACGATGCATTGACACTGCATCCGTTCGTCTTCGAGAACCCGGTTGCATTAGAGGGATCCGGGATACCGCTTACGATATCTCAAAGCAGACTAAGTTACTTTGCCAAGGTTCGCAATTCTTCGGGGACTCGCAACCCTTTCCGATTATCTCAATCTCTCACTGTTGGAGAGTCAGCTCTTTACGCCCGCAGAGAAATCCATTCCGCCCATTCTAGAGCTCGCTCGTCCACCGAGTAAACACACGAGGATCCGCCTTGGTCGATTTACGGCGGAGTTTCCGGAGGATAAACAAGATCCACTTCTTCATTTGCTGAAAATCTACTAAATTCCAGCCGTTATACTCAAGCATGCAATTTAACCTAATCACAATTTCCGTTCGATTTTGATCGCCGGAAATCCGTCATGAGTTGACCGTCTGGACGATCGTCTCGACTTCAATCTTTGCTGCGCATCGCAGCCGCGAACAGATTCTGCATGGCCTCCATACTCGAGCCCCCCATTGCGATCGCACGTTCCCAGAACAATTTCGGGTCACTTAGCGTATCAATATTCTCCTTCGTACGCTCCACCATTGCGGATACGATCGCTTCATTGACAGTAGTAAAATCCGGCAGGCCAAAGAACGCACGAGCCTCCGTAGGGGTACAATCGATATTCACAGTAATTTTCATATTCAACTACTCAAAGTGTAGCTTGTTCCGGATTGGACATCAACGCCGGCCTCAAAACACTCTACAGACGGCCGATTGATCGATCCAAAAATCCCAATATGATTCCATCAACGAAGATTGCTGAGACCATTTCGCCCACACTTGTCTACAGCTTGATGCGCACCTTCACCGGTAGTGCAAACGGACCACTTCGCTCAATTCGAATTACTTGTTGTGCGCGCAACCAGCAAAATCGAATCGCTGCCGAATTGCGGATTCCAAAAGTCTCTTATAGGGAGAAGTGAATATCGCAGCATGCGGAAACATCCCCGAGCGAGCCAACCTTTACTTTCGAGAAGTTCAAGGAGGGCTGGACAATGTTATATTCGAACGGTCCAAGGAAATGGCAGACTTCCTAAATTGCTCGGTTGATGCACAACGCTCCCACAGAACTGCGAAAAAAGTTGAACGTTTCGATCATCGTTCCCGTTTTCAACGAAACGCTGGTGCTTTCCCGCTTTTTGTCGCACTTGCGCGAATACGCCCCTGCTGAAGAGGTGATCATCGTTGACGGCGGCAGTAGTGATGGCACCTGGCAACTTGCGCGATCGCTGAGAGAAAAATTTGGTTTCATCTTACTCAGTGCGCCGCGCGGCCGTGCCACGCAGATGAATGCTGGCGCCTACGTATCCCGGAGCGACTTGCTCTGGTTCCTCCACGCAGACTCCGAACTCGCGCCCGGCTGCCTGGACACCATCAAGGCGGCTGCCTCAGATACCGCGCTCGCAGGCGGTTGCTTCCGCCTCCAAACATCCGGCAGGCGCATCCTCTATCGGGTAATTGATTCGCTGGGGAACCTCGGGGTGCATCTCTTCCGCATCGCACTGGGTGATCACGGAATCTTTTGTCGCCGCGCTGCTTTCGATCAGATCGGCGGTTACCCCGAATTGCCGCTTATGGAAGATGCATACTTTTACGAAGCACTTGCCCGTTGCGGACGCGTGCGGCAACTAAGTCCATTCATAAAAACATCCGCACGGGCTTACGAAAAGCACGGTCCGCTGCGCACCACTCTTTCTTATTCTGTCATTCTTGCCCTACACGTGCTGCGAACACCACTCGCATGGCAACTCGCCATTTATTCGTGGAACTCGCGTACCTCAGCGAGTTGTTGCTCTCGCGATCAGGTCTTCAGGTGAAAGCGCGCAACAATTCGCTGGCTTGAAGTTTCCGGCTTTGGTCCACTTCAGCGCATCGCGCTAGTAAAGCAATTCGGCTCAAGCATCCATGCAGATGCAGCAGGGCTTTTGGTTTTGATTCATAGTTTTGCGCGAAGGAGGGCAAGAGCGGAGGCTGGATCGGCGGCGAGACGTTCTTTTTTGGCCGGTAGCCAGTCGTCGCTATTCTCGCCCGAAAGCAGTCGCAGGTTCACGCTGCGAAGCAGGGCGAGGTTCATCAGGGCGTTGCCGTGATGCAGACGCGTGCTGTCTTCTCCGAGCGAGGCGTCGCGCCGCCAGTGATTGCGGTTTTCCACGCCCGCCCAGTGCGATCGACTCAAATTGATCCAGCCCTCCGCCGTACGCTCCCCCGGTTCCTGGCTGCTGAGGTAATAGCGATCTTCCACGCTGGCCTTCCCGCTCTTTTTATCAGTACGCGTGCTGTGAATGCGTACCAGCGCCCGGCTGCTGCAGAAGCCGGTGGCCATCGGTGTGGTTTCGCAAAGGCTTACAGCGCGCTCTTCGATTCGTCCGTGCCCGCAAGTGGTCTGAACAAAAGGGGGGAGCAGTTCGTTGCACTGCGGGCGTATTGAAACAGTGTGGGCTGGTTGGCTTTGATGTGCAGAA
Source organism: uncultured Verrucomicrobiae bacterium (assembly GCA_963805815.1). GTDB lineage: Bacteria > Verrucomicrobiota > Verrucomicrobiia > Chthoniobacterales > Chthoniobacteraceae > CAWDWA01. Next base: position 57,614 of record CAWDWA010000025.1, on the reverse strand, counting down.
AGTAGTCACCCCCTTTGTCTACGATAATTCGCGCCGTCTCTTTCTGGCAGTGCAGCGGATCGGTGGTGATGGTCCTGCCATCGAGCGAGGGCATGTCGGAGAGGAGTTTCTGCGCAACCTTCTGTTCACAGCGTTGCGTGTTTTCCTTCTGATCCATTACGGCCATCGCCACCGGCGAGCCGTCCTCGACATCGACCAGACTGACCATGCCGATGATGTCACGGATCATCTTGCCATCGAGGGCCAGCGCGCCCGGCAGACTGCCTGCCTGCTCGCAGAGCCAGTCGCTCAGAAGCGCGGCGAAAGGTTCGGGGTCCATGCGGGTAAGCACGTCGTAGAAGACGTCATAGCTGGGCACTTCGTAAAAGCGTCGCGTGCCCTTCCTGATCGGCAGCCGCAGTTCGGCGCGCTGATTGGGTTTAAGACGGTTGGCAAAGCGGGCAATTTCGGAGATCTGCCGCGCTCCGCACAAGAGCGCCATGGCGGTGATGGTCAGCACCGGGCCGATGCGGAAGCGGGTGTTTTTCGCCCTCGGATCTGGGGCCTGTCGCAACAACTCGAGCAGACTGCGGCGTTGCTTTTGATCGACGGGCAGCACCCCGTGGGCGGCAGCCACCATCGCGCCCGCGTGTTCGGGGGCCAGCGGCACCGCGCACGCCTTCTTCCGGGCGCCGGCTTCGAGCTCTTTGAGCCAGAGCCGCTTCGGGCGACCATTGGGAACAAAATAATCGGCCCGGTGCCGGCTGTTTCCATCGCTCATTCCCACCGGTTGCCATCCCCCGGCCTTGTAGCACGTGCCGGCGTAGGCTTCCGGATCGGTAAAACTTTCTGCCAGAAGCGGCCGATAGCCAAAGCGCTCCTGCCACTGTGCCGGCAGGGCCCGGCAGGCCGCGGCCAGCGCCTGGCTGGCCAGATTCGGTTCCCGGCCCTTATCGTGGGGCAGCAGATAGCGACGGTTCTGCACTACCAACTTGAGGCGTTCGGCTGCCAGAGCCGGGTTCCAGCCGATCCACTTCTCACGGTCCTTGAGCTTGAGGGCGGCCGGCCCCCAGACCAGAAGGGCGACCCATTGCTTGTCACGCACGACCACCTGGCGCAGGAAATCGCCCACAGAGGGCGCCCGTCCGAGGTAATGCTTCGCCGCCAGCAATTCGTCGAAGCGTTCCCGCTCCAACGCTGTAACGACCTCGACTTTCAGTGATTGATCGGCCCGTAAAAGGCCGCTCCCGGCTTCTAAATCATCGACAAGAGATTTCATCCCAAGCCCACCACAACCCAAAACCACCAAATTGTCTAGTCCCGATTTCCGATCCTCAGGTTCAACCAACTACAAAATCACTATCAAGAGCCCTGGGCGGGACTCTCACCCGCGTTGACGCCCGCTTCACGGGCGCACCAAGATTTGTTAACAGACCCCTTTCCCGAACTGAAACCGCTCGCGGAGACCCGGTCCCGACGAGCTAAACTCGTTACTTTACCGGATCTGGACTTGCACCTGCAAAGTCACATAGGAGGTTGCTATCGTAGCTGTCCGACCACATCAGTTCCCCTTCACCACGCTGTACCTAGTGTAAAATGTATACATACTATTTATACGTGCACTAAAATACTTGCATGAGAATATTTGCCGCAATCCTTTTCTCGCTCGCGTCAGGCCTGACCTGCACTGCCGGTGCGGCCAGCCTTCCCTTGCTGGAGCATGCGCAGAAGGGTTCCCCCCATGCCGAGCCGCCGGCCAGCCGCCCCGAGCCTGCCCACCTGACAGTAGACTGGTGGCGTTACTTTGAGGTCGATGCGTTGGAGCTCGACCAGCGCATCATTGAGACGAGCGAAGGGCTTCAGGCCCTTCTCGCGGCACTTCCCGAAGACACAGCGGCGAAAGCACGTCCGCTTGTTGAACGCATCGAGACCAACATGGACGCCCTGGCCGACGCCAGGCTCAGGCCTGATCTCAAGCCTCCAAAGCCCAGGGACTTTCCGCAAACCTACACAGTGTCGGCGCTGGCCGAATTGATGGGCCGGCTTCACGAGGCGCGCGAAAGACTGCGAGTCGAGCGTGCGGACGTCGCTTCGATGGACGAGACGATCAGACAAGCTGGGCGCCGCATTGATTCTCTGTTGGCCGCTTACGTGAAATTGTCTTTCGAAGATCCCCATCGGATCTTGAGCGGTCTGAAGATCATCGCGGAGCGCTTGGCGCTCGGCGTGGCCGAAGAGCAGTGGCGCCTAAGCAGTGCCGCGCTGGCGATTAGTGAGGGCAAGGTCGAGCGGCTGGCGGCCGAGCAGGCCCTGGCCGTTGAAAGGTTAGTGGCGGAGAAGGCCGAGCTCGAGCGTCTCGACGAGAAGATAGCGGAGGCGAAACTAGCCCTAGCGCAGGCTCGGGAGCAATCGGTCGAGGAACGCTCGAGAGCGCTGGAGGTGCTGGGCACCGCGCCGGAGGACAAGGCAACCGCCCGCTACCGCCGGCAACGGGTAATCGACGCTGAGGTCCTCGAAGCCGAGAAAGCGGTGCGTCTACTCAGGCTTCAGGCGGAGCATCGATTTACCGCACTCTTGCTTGATGAGGCCGAAACAGACCTGCGCAATCTTAGCCAACAGGTATCGGACTGGATAGAGGAGCTTGCGGATATCCGTGGCCGGGCCGAAAAATGGGCCGACATCAGCCGGGAAGAGTTGAGCCGGGCAAATGAGGAGTATGGTGAGGCTGGGAAAGCCAGGGGCGGCAACGTGCCGCTGCTGCAAGTGCTGCAACGAAGCCGTCTGGATTTGGCGCAGCAAACGCTGAACGCGCTGCAAGATCTGGAACGCGCCATCGCCCAGGCGGATTCTTTCATCTCACTGCTCGACAACGAGCTGCTGCGCCGCGCGGGCGGCTGGCGCGAGAGGCTGACCAAGGGCCTCCGGGGCCTGCGGCTCCTGGGGGAAAGCATGGCAGGATGGGCCGGCGTCAGTTTGTTCAAGATTGGCGGCACGCCGGTGACCGCCGGCGGGATCCTGCAACTGGCGCTGATCCTGTTCGTCGCATGGCGGATTTCCTACTGGCTTCGCAGTACGTTGGGACGGCTCGGCGAGCGGCACCCGGAATTCGACAACTCGGCGCTCTATACCATAGGCCGACTGTCCCACTATCTGCTGATCAGCGTCGCCCTGGTCGTCGGGCTCTCGTTCGTCGGCATCGACTTTACCAACTTCGCGCTGGTGGCCAGTGCCATTGGCGTCGGCATCGGATTCGGGCTTCAATCCATCGTCAGCAACTTCGTCGCAGGACTGATTCTACTCTTCGATCGCAGCCTCAAGGCAGGGGATTTCGTGGAACTGGACTCCGGTGCGGTGGGCGAAGTGCGTGCCATCAACGTCCGCAGCACCGTCCTTAGTACCAACGATAACGTCGACATCGTGGTGCCGAATGCGGAGTTCATTAGCACCAAAGTCATTAACTGGACGCTTATCGAAGCCCACCGCCGGATTCACGTTCCATTTAAGGTCGCCTATGGCACCAATATCGACGCGGTCACCCGAGCCGCCCTCGAGGCCGCCGACAGGCTCCCCCATACACTCAAGACGAAAAACCCGGCCGTGTGGCTCAAGCGATTCGGCGACAGCAGCCTGGACTATGAGCTCGTCGTCTGGATCGTGCCGGCCGCGGTCAAACGACCGGGCGCGGTGCATGCCGACTACATGCGAGAGATTCAGCTCGCCCTGGACAGGAACGGTATCGAAATACCCGTTCCACAACGCGACCTGCGCTTGCGTAGCGGTTTCCGAGAGCTGGTCCAGGCTGCAGCGGGCGGGGATTCAGGAAGTTCGAAACCGGAAACTGGCGGCGCCCGGTCGCTCCGCTGAACAGCTATTTCCCGTACCGTGTCCGGCGCATGGCGCGAGAGGTGTAGGACTGGGCGATCTTCAATGCCTCGTCGACGGACAGGTCGCCCGCCAATGCGCCGGCGATAAACTTACCCACTTGGGTGCCAATCGACTGGAACTCCGGGATACCGACGTACTGAATGCCGGTGTAAGGGACCGGCTTCGCGCTCGGATCCGTGGGATCGGCACTTTGGATGGCTTCGAGCACGAACGGCGCAAACGGCGCGGCCTCGAGATACTTAGGATTTTCGTAGGTGGATTTGCGGGTGCCCGGCGGCACGCTGGCCCAGCCCTCGGATTCACCTACCAGCTCGATATACGGCTTGGAAGTGGCCCAAGCTATGAACTGCTTGGCGGCATCTTTCGCATCAGATGACTCCGGAATAGCCAGCGCCCAAGACCATAGCCAATGGTTACCCTTGGGCGTAACCGCCACCGGGGCCTGGGCGAAACCGACCTTGCCCACGACCTGGGACTCGTTGGGGTTGTACAAGCGGCCCGCGGCCGACGTGGCATCGACCCAGATAGCGCACTTGCCGCTCGAGAACAGAGCTTGGTTCTCATTGAAATCGTTGGAGCTGGCGCCCGGCGGTCCGTAGTTTCGCATCAGGTCCACGTAGAAGCCGACGGCCCGATTCCACTCCGGCGAATCAATCTGGGGCTTCCACCGCTCATCAAACCAGCGCCCGCCAAACGTATTGACCATGGTGGACAGCAACGCCATGTTCTCCCCCCAGCCCGGCTTGCCACGCAAGCAGACACCGTACACACCGTTATCAGGATCATGAATCTTCGCCGCGAAGCCCTTGATCTGCTCCCAGGTGGGCTGATCCGGCATGCTGAGCCCGGCCTCTTTGAACAGATCGGTACGGTAGAACGTCATCGAGCTTTCGCCGTAGAACGGCAGCGCATATAGCTTGCCATCATAGGAGAGACCCTCGCGTATCGGCTCGAGCACATCATCCACGTCGTAGTCCGCCGGCAGGTCCTCCAACGGCACCAACCAGCCCTGCTTCGCCCAAATCGGTACCTCAAAAGTTCCCATGGTGAGAATATCGAACTGGCCGCCGGCGGTCGCAATATCGGCTGTAACGCGTTTGCGCAGAACATTCTCTTCAAGAACCACCCATTCCAGTCTGATGGAGGAATACTGTTCCTCGAACTGCTTGGACAGACCCTGCATGACGATCATGTCGAAATTGTTGACCGTCGCGATCGTCAACGTTATTTCCTGCGCGAGCATCGTGGCAGGCGCCAAGACAACCACCAGAATTCTCGCGACATGCTGAAGGGATTTCAGATCCATATTCTCGACTAGACTATCAACCCTTTGATCGTGTCCATGAAACTGCGAAGCGCTGCCGCGGCATATGAGCTGCATGGCCTCTGGAACACGTAGACCTCAGGTGGCGGTGTAACCGCCGTCCACGACGAGGTTTTCGCCATTGATCATGCCGACAGCGCCGCTCGCCAGTTACAGTGAGGCAAGTGCGATTTCCTCGGGCTGGGCGAAGCGGCCGATGGGAATTTTTTTCTTACTGATAGGAATTTGCTTTTTCAGGCCCGGCGAGGCACCGCGGGGTTGGAGGGGGTTCAGGGGGAGGTTGGAGGGGGTTCAGGGGGAGGTTGGAGGGGGTTCAGGGGGAGGAAGGGGTTTCATCGCGAGCGTTTCCTGATTCTTCTGGCGGATTGGGCCGTTTGGATGGGGTCTTGTCAAGCTTTCAGCCGCGAAAAGTTCTCCAGCGCCCTCCAGCGGCAGTTCTCCGACGCGTTTTGCCGGGGTCGCGAGGCGCAGCGGGGCCGGCTTTAGGCTCGGCGGCGAGGAACTGCCGGGGGAGCGCGTCTAGCGGCGGTTTGGAGAGTGGGCTACTCGTAGGCCGGCGCTTCTTCGGCATCGAAGACGAGGATCCGTTCGTCATCGAGTGCGAGCTCGGGTGCCCGCCATCCCGAACCGCTCGAATCATGATTTTGCTGCCATGCGTCGGCGGGTCCGAGAGGCGGGGTCACCCATTAGGGCATGGGGTCCATGCATATGAGCATTTCTCCATATCGCGCGCCTCCTCGGAGGGCTCGTACAGAGCTCCATTGCTGCCTGCATCCGCAGGGATCCATCTCTTCGGCTCAAGCCGGACCCAGGACACGGACTTCCAAGTCGGGAACGGCACGGAAGTGGGATTCGTCCGCAGGGCCTACGAGCACCCCGAAACCCAATGCACGCGCGGTGGCGGCGACCGCCATGTCGTTCTGGGGGATCAAACAAATGACTCGCGCCAGGACGTCGCCAAGATGTTGTGCGGCTTCCGTGGTGCTGATGGAGGTCTCCTTACGGAAATCTGCAATCAAGGATTTGCAGGATCGTTGGGGGATCCGGTTCACATTTGGGGAGCTGGGGTCATTGTGCATAAACGTCTTGGCGGCGGAAGTGGACCGCCCTTTGTGTTCACGTTTTCCGCTGAACCGCTCCGGGAAAGTATCGCTGAGGGAAGCCTTCCATTTCCTTCAGCACGCGATCCGTATGCACGAGAACCAGCCCGCTTTCCGCCGCGATGGCGGCGAGCAAACGATCCACGAGATCGCCGTGATTCCAGTCCCAAAGCCCGGCTTGCATCGACGATTCGGTCGATGGGTGCTCCAGAATGTAGTTCCGGAGCGAGTGGACCACCCAATCGCGAGGATCCGGCACGCCGGGGAGACGTCCGCGTCCCCATTTGAAAGTAATCTCCGCGACGCTCAGGACGCAGAGGTGATATTCCGTCACCTCGTTCTCCAGGAAGTCGGTGAGCGACTTCCTCATTGGCAAACCGTGGTAGCGACGGAACCAGACTCCGGTATCAATCAACGCCTTCATGGGAGAGTGCGGAGAATGCAGGCTCGTCGAGATCGACACCATTGAGCACAGTCGGATCCAAGGGTGAGGCGGACGTCGGAGGGCGAAGCACAGCCGGTTTCTGCAAGCGGAGCATCACAATGCGATCACCCGATTCGAGGATTTCGAAGACGTCTCCAGACTCCACGGGCTTCGGCAGGACGACACGACGCTTCGAATCGGCGATCACCTTCATGGTGGGAGAGTCCCACTAGAGAGCAGGGATGTCAAGACGCATGAGGAGAACGAATTCCCTTTCAAATACTTCTCATTTCTTCCAAGCAACCGGGGTCGACGCTTGAAACTTGATGCGTCAATGAATTCCGACTTGAGCACAACTCACAACGGCAGGTCCGTCACATTTCAAGAAGTGCCCCCTCGCGTTAGAACGCGCGTCCTACCAGGCAACGGCTTCCTCTTTTGCCCAGAGCAGAAGATCGTCAGCAATATCTACAGTCGTCTTCATATGGGTAACAATATTGACGTACGGCTCGCTTTCAAGAAGTTCACCGATTCCACGGATCGAAAAGAAAAGGGACAGTTTCTCACCGACGAGGCTGGCAACAAGATCGCGGTGCTCCCGCCGGTTGAAAAGTGCGAAGATCTCATGGACGGCAGGCAAGCATATTCCCCTTTACTCACCAGATATTCCGGGGACTGACCCGCCGCCCGCCCGCTCAGAACGCGAATTCGTGCTGCACTCCGATCGGGCGGCGACGGCTGCCACGACCCGCGGCCCGCTTCCGCGTCCTGGGAGGCTTCGACCACTCCCCAAGCAGTCTCTCTAGATAGCTCAGCTCGTCCCGAATGACCGCGAGCTCCACCTCCAGGTCCGCCCGGATATCCCCCGCCAAATCCTCGCGATCCTGCCGTTTCGCAAACCCCCATGCCATGTCCTTGCGCGCCTTGCGGATCGAAGCCTGCACTGCCCTCGACGCGGCGCGGAGCTCCTCCGCCACATCCCGGAGCTGCCCCAGCGTGCTGTCCGCGCCCGAACTTCCTCCCAGCACATCCGTCATCGCCAGCAACGTCTGCAACCGTTCCAGATCCCCCGCTGCATACGCGTCCTGCACCTGATGCCAAAGCGCGCCCACCTGCGGATCGGAATCCGCCCGCACATCGGGATGCAGCCGCCGGACCAGCGTCCGATAAACGTCCTTGATCCTCCGCTCCCCCGTCCGCCCGCCGGACTCCGGCTCCCTGGGAGCATCCCGAGGGAACTCCGTTTCGTCCTCCTCGTCCCAGCCGAATTCATCCGCAAGCTCCGCCCGGTATTCCCTGTAGAGATCCTCGTACACGACCTTCGGCAAACTCCTGGCATCCGTGAAGAGAATCTCGCGCACGAAGGCCTCGAACGACTCCCGTGAACCCGATTCCTCGTTGAACTTCGCTTCCTTACCAGCCTCGCCGTCGAAGTCCTCCTCCCGGAACGGATCTTCGTCGAACGGGTCGTCACTCGGATCGGAATTCTCCCCACGCCTCGTCTCGGGCGGCGCCTCGAACCTCTCCTTTACCCGCCGGTAGGCCGTGTGGCGCTGGCATCCCGTGAACGCCACCTCCATGTCGATCTCATGCACCCAGGCTGCCTTCTCCCGACGCTTCCCGTCAGCCTCGCGGATCTTCGTGCGCAGCGCCCCGAACATATGGGCCATCCAACGCTCGAACGCCGGAATATCCTCCGTCTCATACGCCCGCCATGTCTCCCGCTTCTTTTCCAGTGCCTTCATCAGCCGCCTGCAATCCCCCAGCGCCTTCTTCCGCAGCGGCTCCTGCTCGACCACCACCAGGGTCCTACAGCGCACACTTTTTTCGGCACGCTTTCCCGTTCTGAAATGTCTCGTGCGTTTTCGTTTCGCCATGATTTCCGCCGGTCACCGGCTCGCTGCAACGCTTACTCCGGCACCCCGAAGTAGCGCAAAGAGATTTTGAAACGAATTACGCCCCCCTCACACGGCGGCAGCAATGGCAGAAGCCTCAGCGGGGCAGCGCTGGTGAGGCCAGCGCTTTTCGCAACGATCTCGATCCAAACCCCGTGGAATCAATTTTCCGAGAAACGGCACGGCCGGTTTCAAGGTCAAAAGCCCGGCCGCAAGCCAGTCAGGACAAACGAGAACTTTCCATCCCCTCCCCTCACCGGCACGCCCTGGGCGCAATTCTTGCAAATTGCGATCACTCGCTCGGCATTATTACCCACAGAATAATGTAAACGATAATCCCCGGGAATGCGGCGCTCAATATTGAGATGAGTAAGAAGGCAATGCGCACAAAGGTGGGATTCCATCCCAGCCATTCAGCGATTCCGCCACAAACACCTGCAATCAGTCGGTTTTTTGAACGTTTTAGAGCCATGATTCACATTACGCCAGAGAGCAGCACGGGCGATAGAACCTTTTCCAGCGGGTCAACCCCGTGTTCGTCGACCGGCGGACCGGATCGCTTTGCCCCCAAGATTGAGTCCTGAGCAGCAGGCGGTGCTTAATGAAGTGTGTTGCTAACACCCGTCGCCCTGACGCAGACATAAGCCTTCGGCGAGCTCTCAATGTTGAGATCGGCCACTTCGGCGCTTCAGTCCGTTCTTCGCGATAGCACTCGCCGTTTTGGAAGAGCTTATGCTAGAGTTTTTGTCCATCGCACGGTTTGATTTATGGCCAAGATTTCGTCTCGTTCGTCTTCCGCTTCTATCAAATCCCTCGAGTCCTGGATCTGGGAGCCAGGGATGCGCCGAAGTACAAGGACTTCATACTCCCGCTCATTTTCACCAAGCGCCTCTGTGACGTGTTCGATGACGAACTGAATCGCATCGCCGCCGAGGTGGGATCGAGAAAGAAAGCCTTCCAGCTCGCCAGGGCCGATCACAAACTCGTCCGATTCTACCTCCCGCTAATACCCGACGACCCGGAGCAACCGGTGTGGTCGGTGATAAGAAAAATCTCCGACAAGATCGGCGAAGGTGTGACCACCCACATGCGGGCGATCGCCCGGGAAAACCCGCTCCTGCAGGGCATCATCGACCGCGTCGACTTTAACGCCACCACCCACGGCCAGCGCGACCTCGACGACGACCGCCTCTCCAACCTCATCGAGGCCATCAGCACCAAGCGCCTCGGCCTCGACGACGTCGAGGCTGACATCATCGGCAAGAGCTACGAATACCTCATCAGGAAGTTCGCCGAGGGCGGCGGCCAGAGCGCCGGCGAGTTCTACACTCCGCCCGAGGTCGGCATCATCATGTCGCGCGTGCTCGCCCCCGAGCCGGGCATGGAGATTTACGATCCCTGTTGCGGGTCCGGTGGCCTCCTCGTGAAATGCGAGATCGCCATGGAGGAAAAGGAGCGGGGACTTTCCAGTCCCCGAAACGGCAAAGAAGGGGGTTGGAAAACCCCCACTCCTTTAAAGCTCTACGGCCAGGAATACATCGCCGACACCTGGGCCATGGCCAACATGAACATGATCATCCACGACATGGAGGGTCAGATCGAGATCGGCGACACCTTCAAGAACCCCAAGTTCCGCGAGAAAAGCGGCAAACTCCGCACCTTCGACCGCGTCGTTGCAAATCCGATGTGGAATCAGGACTGGTTCACCGAGGCCGACTACGATGCCGACGAACTTGACCGCTTCCCCGCCGGGGCAGGCTTCCCCGGCAAGTCCTCCGCCGACTGGGGCTGGGTTCAGCATATGCACGCGAGCATGAAGTCCGGGGCGGACGGCCAGAAAGCCGGCCGCGCCGCGGTCGTTCTCGACACTGGGGCCGCCTCGCGCGGCTCGGGCAATGCCGGCACCAACAAGGAAAAAACTTTCCGCCGGTGGTTCGTCGAGCACGAACAGGAAGCAATTGAGAAGGGTCTCCTCGAAGGCGAATCAATGCTCGTGGTAGCCCCCACCTCCTCGGGCAAGACTTTCCTTGGAGAAATCGCAGCAACGCAACATGCACTAAGGGGTAGCCGCGCGATCTACCTTGTTCCATTTAAGGCCATCGCCGAGGAGCGCTTCGGTGAATTCTCAGAACGTTATCGTGACAACGACGAGATTGGCCTCCGGTGCATCGTCTCCGATCGGGACCACCACGAAAACGACGCAGAGCTTATCGTTGGCAAATTCGACATTGCTATTCTTACCTACGAGAAGCTTGCCGCATTACTCGTGTCCGGGAAAGGAATCCTTGATGTTTGCGGGTGTATCATTGTGGACGAAGTTCAGATGATAACCGACCCAAAACGCGGGACAACCCTTGAACTAATTCTCACCAAGCTGCGAAGGTTAGCAAATCGACCGCAGATCCTTTGCTTGAGCGCCGTGCTCGGTCAACTTACCCGCTTTGACGAATGGCTTGGAGTTACAACAATTCGAGCCTCTCACCGTCCAGTAGAACTCAGACAGGGGGTATTGGGGCCGAACGCAACATTTGAGTATCGTGAGTGGAATTCACGATCGCAAGGAACCGAGCAGATTTGCGCTCCAATTCTCCCCGACGTTGTTGCGAACCTAGTGGCAAGGGACGAACAGGTTCTCGTTTTCGTAGCCAGCGTGAATGAGACCGAAAAGGTCGCTAAAACGCTAGCTAACACGCTGTCCCTTCCAGCCTCTGCCGCCGCGATCGCCGCTCTCCGGGACGAGGCTGATACCGAAACACGGGAAGCATTACTTTCGACCCTCCGCAATAGCATTGCCCTTCACAATGCTGACTGCGAACTGCCAGAACGCCTAATAGTCGAACAAGGATTCCGCAATGGCGAGATCAGGGTTATCGTCTCAACGACCACCCTCGCGATGGGCATAAACATGCCTGTCGACAATGTAATTCTTGCAGACAATCTGCGATGGACCGTCGTGAACGGCGCATGGACGCAGGTTCCGTGGCGGTGCGCTGAAGTACAGAATCTATTGGGGAGAGCGGGAAGATTTGGGCAATCTACGACTTTTGGAAGGGGGATTATCTTGGCATCCAAACCAGCAGAGAAGCGCAAGTTCTCGCACCTCTACCTCGAGTCAAACCCGGAAGCTCTCAAGTCGGCCTTCATGAAGCAGGATATTGACCGCCGAGTCCTCGACGTTGTGGCCACGGGTTTTGCGAGTTCTGTGGGCGAAGTCCTCTCTTTCTTGTTCGATACCTTTGCTGGCCAAGTGTGGGTCACTTCCAGAGATCCAATCGAGAAGCTCATCCACCAAGGAATTCAGCGTTGTGTCGACCTAGATCTCTTCGAGAAAGACGACAATGACGCCCTCAGGGCGACAGCGCTTGGCTCAATCTGTGCCGCCCAGCACTGCTCTCTTGAGACCTTCTCTCAAATGAAGGAATACGTTCTTTCGATCACGGTATTTGATCACCTCGATGTAGCGTTTGCCGGTGCCCGCGCAAAAGAGGTTGTGGATTCGATCAGACGGATCAAATGGGCTGATCCTCAGCGAAACCTGTCTATTCGCGAGCGGCTTAACAAATCCTTTGCCGACAATAAGCTTGTCGGCCTGATCCAGGAGGTTTTCGCCTTCATGGTTAAAAGACCCACCCAGCCTCCGAAGCCTGAATTTACAATTGCAGCAGTCTGTGAGGAGATCCTTCAGTCTGAACGGACTTTGCGAGAAATCTGTCGGGGCTTCAGGATTTCCGGCGGGAATTTGCGCCAGATGTGCGAGAGCGTCAGTTGGATGGTGGATATAATGGGCGCAATTGCTGGGGTTCTCCGCCCTGAACTTTCCGTTGAGTTTGGTGAGGTTTCCTCATGCCTTCGAAAGCGCGCCCCGGTTTCTTGCCGCCTTCTTGATGAGTTGCCAGGCTATGTAAGCAGGGATGAGCGCATCCGCCTGCTGAAAAGTGGTGTGGAAAACACTGAGCAGGTTTTGGAACGTGCTCCGTCGGAATTCGCTGGAATCATGAGTGCCACGAAAGCGGAGAGAATTCTGGATCACCTTACTTCTACGCGAACTAGAACCCATGAGTATTGGCGCCGTGATCACAAGCGCCGACTCGATAGGAATGGCGCCCAGTTCGCATTGATTGACCGAATGTATAGCGAAAAGGGAACCGACCTTGAGGTCGCAATTGAGGAATTGCTTAACACCGATTTCATTAATGCAACTGCGCAGCGAATCACTGACCAGAACGCTGGCGAACCAGATATTCTAATCCACTTCGAAGACGGAGTTAGCTTTTCGACTCAGGTAACAGCCAAGGAGTCCAACACGAAGTTTGTCGATTCAAAGAAGTCCGGCGACATCATTCCGCAATCGGCCAGATTTGGAGTTGATGGCTTTGTCTGCATTGGGAGGCCTGACTTCGAAACGCTAGCGCGGGAGAACGCTGGCCCTCTAGGCGCAAAATACAACTACAAGCAAATCCCTGTTTACGTTCTTTGCGAGCTCTTCGTCTTGTTCGCGGAGGATCGATTCAGCTCTGAGCAAATCACTAAAGTCGTAAAAGAGGCTCGAGGATACTTGGATGTGAAGCGCCTCTTTGCCGAATTGAGCGCAGCAGATTAGGACAGGCCCACTCTTCACGCAGATGCCAACACCCGGAGAACACAAAACCGTCCAAGCCCGAATCCTTGAATATGCTGAGGCCATCCTCCTTCGCCAAGGCTATGGCGGACATGTCGGTTTCAGTTTCTGAGCAATGAGCAAGCCCGGAGAACACAAGACTGTCCAAGCTCGCATCCTTGCATATGCGCAGGAGGTGGGATGGTCTTTTGTTCCAAGGGAGGAAGCCGAGCGCCGGCGGGGTTTAAAGGAGCGGGGGCTTTCCAGCCCCCGGCATTCTCCGAAATGTGGGGGACAGGAATGTCCCCCCTCCCTTTTCTTCGACGACCTGCTCGACGCCAAGGTGCGGGAATTCAACCCGCGCTACGCCGAGGCCGAGGGTGCGTTGCTCGGGCAGTTCCGCCATCTCCACGTCGACATTTACGGCAACCGGGAATTCGTAGAGCACCTGCGCAACCGGGGTAAGTTCTTCGACCACGAAGAGAAGCGCGAGCGTGACCTGATCCTGATCGATTACGAGAACCCATCGAACAACGTTTACAAAGTCACCGAGGAGTGGGCCTTTCACAACGGCCACTACGGTACGCGAGAGGATGTCGTCTTTCTCATCAATGGCATCCCGGTGTTGGTGATCGAGTGCAAGAACGCGAACAAGGACGAGGCGATTGCCCTGGGGGTGGACCAGATCCGCCGTTACCACCGCGAGACGTCCGAGCTATTTGTGAGCGAGCAGCTTTTCACCGCCACCGATGCCATCGGCTTTTCCTACGGAGTGACCTGGAACACGGTGCGCCGGAACATTTTCAATTGGAAGATAACGGAGGGGGGACATTCCTGTCCCCCACACCCAAACAAACGGGGGTTGGAAAACCCCCGCTCCTTTCTCGACCCCTACAGCGAAATTCATAGGCACGTAAACCGCCTGCCTCACTGGCAACAAGGCGAGGTCTGGGTGTTTGTGACCTGGCGACTGGGCGACTCGCTGCCGAAGGGGAAGCTGGACCAGTGGAAGCAAGAACGGGAGATCTGGATGAAGCATCATCCGGTGCCCTGGGACAAGAAGACCGAAGCAGAGTATCACGACTGCTTTTCGCGTCAGATCGACGAATGGCTCGATCAGGGAAACGGGTCGTGTGTGCTCAAAGATCCCGCTAATTCAAAGATCGTGGCGGACGCGTTGCGGCACTTTGACGGCGAGCGCTACGAGATTGCGTCTTTCGTGGTGATGCCGAATCACGTGCATGTGCTGTTTCGTCCGCTGGGAGAACATGCGCTGGCGGAGATCGTGAAGTCCTGGAAGGGCTTCACGGCAAGGGAGATCAACAAACGGATCGGGAAGTCCGGGCAGCTTTGGCAGGAGGATTACTGGGACCGGTTGATCCGGAGTGAGCGACATTTTTTCAGGGTAGTGGAGTATGTTCAGGAGAATCCGGAGAAGGCGAATTTGAGAGAGGAAGAGTTTGTGCTTTTTGAAACGGAGCGGGGACATTCCTGTCCCCTGCCATTTGAAGAAGTTGGGGGACAGGAATGTCCCCCCTCCGATACTCCCGGCCGTCTGGAGGCCAAGGTGAAGAGCTTCTGCGCGATCCCGCAAGTGCTCGCCTTCCTGAGGGAGTACATCGTCTTTGCCGAGAAGGACGAGGAGCTGAGCAAATACATCCTGCGCCAGCACCAGACGGGCGCGGTGGACGCCACCGTCTGGCGTGCCCTCGATCCGACCCGCACCCGCGGCCTCGTCTGGCACGCCCAGGGCAGCGGCATTATGCCGCGTGCCGGATTATGCCGACTCCGCCGCCCGTTTCTTCTGATGGTGGCGTGATCCACGCGGCATAATCCGGCGGCGCACGCGGGTATGATCCGCGTGCATGATTACGTCATTCGCTCAACTGAAGACGGTCCGGGGTTTGGACTCTGGGCCATTGAACCCTTTCATCGAAGATTATGTCGCAATGCTCCGCAGCCAGGGCTATCGGCCCGGTAGCATCCGAGGAGACCTCCGTCTCCTGGCCAAACTCAACGCGTGGCTCTCACAACATAACCTCGCCCTGTGCGAGATCGACGAGCATGCGCTCGAGCGGTTCGCCAGACGTCGCTTGTGCAGGCGAAAGAGTGTTGCAGGCGAGTCGTCCGCCTTGCTCCGGTTGCTGACCATTCTTCGCCGCGCTGGAGTGACGCCGCCTGCTCCCCCGAATGCGCCCACTGCGGCGCAAAGTCTCGCTGACAGCTATCGGCGTTTCCTGCGCGAGGAACGCGGTTGTGCGGAGTGGACGATCTCCAACTACGCGCGACACATCGACCGGTTTCTCGGCGAGCTGTTTGGCGTCCGAAAGATAAGCTTCCAGCGGATTGGAGCGCGCGAGGTGAGAGAGTTCGTGCAGCGCAATGCGCGGGAACACACTCAGGGGCATACCAAGCAGGTCGTCACGGCGCTGCGGTCGTTTCTCCGCTTCCTGCACTACGGCGGACATCTCCGCTCCGATCTCAGTTCCACGGTGCCCAACGTGGCGCACTGGCGAATGACGGCTCTGCCGAAGTCTCTGCCTGCGGGCGCGGTGCAGAGGGTGCTCGATGCGTGCGATCGGGCCAGCGCCGTGGGACGGCGCAATTTCGCCATTCTGCTGCTTCTGGCCAGACTCGGTCTGCGTGCGGGAGAGATTATCGCGCTGCAACTCGACGACATCGATTGGGAGAGCGCGTGCCTGACCGTGCGCTCGAAAAAAGGTTCTGGGTGGGCGCGGTTGCCGTTGCCTGCGGACGTGGGCAAAGCCATCGCGCACTATCTGGAAAACGGACGTCCGCCGTGCGCCTGCCGCAATGTGTTCGTGCGGGCAGTGGCTCCCTACGTGCCACTCTCGGGCTCTCCAGTGATCGCCGTGATGGTGATGCAAGTCTTGAAGAAAGCCGGGATCTCTTCGCCTCACAGGGGAGCACACGTCTTTCGCCACAGCCTGGCGAGCGAGATGCTCCGCCGGGGCGCATCGCTTCAGGAGATCGGCCAGGTGCTCCGCCACAAGGATCCGGAGACGACCGCCATCTACGCCAAAGTGGATCTCGGCGCGTTGCGCCGCCTGACCGTCACATGGCCCGGAGGGGCGCGATGAAGGCACTTCGCAAAGCACTCAGCGATTACCTCGCGCTGCGACGCAGCCTGGGCTTCAAGCTCGGGCGCGCCGAAACACGTTTGCGCCAGTTCCTCGCGTTCATGGAGGAGCGCAAGGTGACCCGCATCACCACGGCGCTGGCGATCGAGTTCGCGACGCAGGATCAGGACCTCTCACCCGGCACCATTGCGAGCCGGCTCTCGGTCGTGCGCGGCTTCGCCAGTTATCTGCTGGAGAGCGATCCGATTCACGAGATCCCGCCCGCGAGTCTGCTCCCGGCGAGGAAGTTTCCCGCGCGTCCGTATCTCTATTCGGAGGATGAAATTGGCCGACTGCTGGAAGCCGCCAGGAACCATCCTTCGTGGAACCGCTTTCCCGGTCCCTGGTGTCGGCGCTGCCGGTCATGGGCTCTCTATGGTATCTTCGGATTGTTGGCTGTGACCGGAATGCGCATCGGAGAGATTCTCCGCCTGCAGGATGAAGACGTCGACTGGAACGAAGGCATCCTTAACATCCGCAACACGAAGTTCGGCAAATCGCGTCTGGTGCCCCTGCATTCTTCGAGTCTCCAGGTGCTGGCCGAGTGTTTGAGACATCGCAACGCCTTCTTTGCCAGGCAGCGCCCGGGCGTCAAGCCGGAGGCATTCTTCGTGAACAGTTGCGGCAAGCAGTTTGCCGTCACCGAAATAAACAGGGTTTTCCTGGAACTCTCCCGACAGATCGGCCTGCGGGCGCCGGGACTCCGGCACGGCCCGCGCCTTCACGATTTCCGCCATCGCTTCGCCGTCGAGACTCTGCTGCGATGGTATCGCTGCGGCGAAGATGTCGAGCGCATGCTGCCGGCGCTCTCGACCTATCTCGGCCACACGCACATCACCGGCACCTACTGGTATCTGAGCTGCACGCCCGAACTCATGGCCGCGGCCGGGGAACGGCTCGAAGCGCGCTGGGAAGGAGCCCGATGACCCCGCCCGCCGGCCTGCCCGTCCTCGTCGAGGGCTTCTTCACCAGACGCCTGATTGCTCAGCGCAAAGTCAGTCCGCACACCATCGCCTCCTATCGCGACACCTTCCGTCTGCTGCTGAACTTCGCCGCGAAACAAGTGGAGCGAGCGCCTTCGAAACTCACCCTCGCCGATTTGAACGCTCCGCTGGTGGCCGCCTTTCTCGATGACATCGAGAAGAGGCGGGCCAACGGCGCGCGCAGCCGCAATCAGCGGTTGGCGGCCATCCGCTCCTTCTTTCGATACGCCGCGCTCGAAGCGCCCGAACACTCCGCCCTCATCGCGCGGGCGCTTGCCATTCCGAGCAAACGCCACATGCGTCCGCTGATCGACTTCCTGACCCGGCAGGAACTCGAAGCCCTGATCTCGGCGCCAGACCGCGGCACCTGGATCGGCCGACGCGATCATGCGCTCCTGCTTACCGCATTGCAGACCGGACTGCGTCTCTCTGAGATTACCAGTCTCCAGACACAAGATGTCGCGTTCGGCGCGGGCGCGCATATCCGCTGCATAGGTAAGGGACGCAAAGAACGCTGCACGCCGCTGGTTAAATCCACCGCTGCTGTCCTGAACGCATGGATCAAGGAACAGGCCAACGAACCAACGGCCTTCCTCTTTCCGAGCGGACGCGGCGGGCGCTTGAGCGCCGATGCCGTCCAGCGTCTTGTGCGCAAGCATGCCGAAAGCGCCCGCGTGACATGCCCTTCCCTGGCCAGCAAACGCGTGACTCCCCACGTCCTTCGCCATACCGCGGCGATGGAACTGCTGCAAGCCGGGGTGGACTGCACGATGATCGCCATCTGGCTCGGACACGAATCGGTCGAGACCACGCAGATCTATCTGGATGCGAATCTCGCGATCAAAGAAGAGATCCTCGCGAAAACGCGGCCCGTGAAAAGCAACCCGCACCGCTACAAACCCAATGATCGACTCATGGACTTCCTGCGAAATCTGTGAGGGAATGACACCGGATTATGCCGTGTCGATCAAACCGCTCTCAGAAGAGACGCATCTCCAAGTCGGCATAATCCGGAATGCGGCATAATGCCGCTTATGCCGCGCTCGGCATAAGCGGCAAGACTTTCACCATGATCAAGGCGGCGGAGCGGCTCTTCCGCGCGCCCGAGGCGAATAAGCCGACCGTCCTACTGATGATCGACCGAAACGAGCTGGAAGATCAGATGCTCAAGAACCTCGCTGCGCTCGGCCTCGGCAACCTGGAACACGCCAGCAGCATCGTCCGGCTCAACCGGCTCTTACGCGATGACTACCGGGGCATCATCGTGACGATGATCCACAAATTCCGCGACATGCCGGCGGATCTCAACACGCGCTCGAACATCTACGTCCTCATCGACGAAGCCCACCGCACCACCGGCAGCGACCTCGGCAACTTTCTCATGGCCGGTTTACCCAACGCCACCTTCCTCGGCTTCACCGGTACCCCGGTGGACAAGACCGCGTACGGCAAGGGCACGTTCAAGACTTTCGGCTGCGAGGACGACAAGGGCTACCTGCACAAGTATTCCATCGCCGACAGCATCGAGGACGGCACTACGCTGCCTCTCTACTACCAGCTCGCCCCCAACGAGATGCTTGTTCCGCACGAGACGTTGGACAAGGAGTTCCTTTCCCTCGCCGAAGCTGAGGGCGTGGCCGACATCGAGGAACTGAACAAGATCCTGGAGCGGGCGGTGAACCTCAAAAATTTCCTCAAGGGCAAGCAGCGGATCCAGCAGGTGGCGGAGTTCGTCGCCAGGCACTATCGAGAAAATGTTGAGCCACTCGGCTACAAGGCCTTCCTCGTCGGCGTGGATCGTGAAGCATGCGCCCACTACAAGCACGCCCTCGATAAGTTCCTCCCGTCCGAGTATTCCGAAGTCGTTTACACCGGGAACAACAACGATTCCGCCTTGCTGAAGGAATTCCACCTCGACCCGAAGACGGAGAGAGAAATCCGCAAGAGCTTCGGCAAGCTCGACCGGCGCCCATCGATCCTCATCGTTACCGAAAAACTGCTGACCGGCTTCGATGCGCCCGTGCTCTACTCCATGTATCTCGACAAGCCGATGCGCGACCACACCCTGCTGCAGGCCATCGCCCGGGTAAACCGTCCGTACGAGAACGAAGCGGAGGAGATGGTAAAACCCCACGGCTTCGTCCTCGATTTCGTCGGCATCTTCGACAATCTGGAAAAAGCCCTCGCCTTCGACAGCGAAGAGATCAACGCCATCGTCAAGGATCTGAAGCTGCTCAAGGTGCTTTTCAGAGACAAGATGGAGACATTTCAAGGGAGGGGGGACTTTCCAGTCCCCCTTGGTGGAGATCTCGGGGGCAGGAATGCCCCCGCTCCGTTCGCCTTCAACGACAAGGACGTGGACACCCTCATAGAGCACTTCCGCGATCCGGAGCGGCGGAAGGAATTCTTCAAGGAATACAAGGAGATCGAGATGCTCTACGAAATCATCTCGCCGGATGCCTTTCTCCGGACCTTTATTGACGACTACACGACGCTCTCCGCGATCTACGACATTGTCCGCAAGGCCTACACGAAACGGGTGATGGTGGACCGGGATTTCCAGAAGAAGACGAACGCGCTTGTCCAGGAAAATGTTGGCACTTACAAGGTCGAGGGACCGCTCGACCTGGTGACAATCGACGCCAACACCATCGAACTGATCAAGCGGAAACGCGGCGGTGACGGGACCAAGGTGATCAACCTGGTAAAGAGCATCGAAAAGGCTGCGGAGGAGAACAGTGACGACCCGTTTCTCATCGCCATGGCCGAACGCGCCAGAGCGGTGCAGGAGAGCTTCGAACAGCGGCAGACGGAAACAGCCGAAGCGCTCGAGGAACTCTTGCAGGAGGTCGGGCGCAACGTAGACCGCAAAAAGGAGCAGGCCGAGAAGGGCTTCGACGGGCTGACCTTTTTTGTCTATCGCACCCTGCTGGACGCCAAGGTCGGCAACGCCGAGGCCGTGAGCGGCAAGATTAAGGCAGCCTTCATCGAATTCCCAAACTGGAAGAAGAGCGAAGCCGCGCTGCGGGAACTTCGGAAAAAGGTGACATTCGCGATCTACGCCGAGGCGGATGATCTCGATGAAGTCACGCGGATCGTCGAGGAACACTTTACGCTCCTGGAGAAAGCAGACCGGATCTAGAGCGCGTTTATAAATACAATCCGCCAATCTCGCGATGCTTTTTGCGCTGGCCTTCGTTGCGCCTCGCGCCGTTATTACCTCAATAGCGACACTCGTTGCGCCTCGTCCAGCGCCGAAAATCCCTCGCGATATTTAACGAAAGCCATTTTACAAACACGCCCTACCGAAACCCATGGACACCGAAGCACAGAAGCGAGCGTTCAAGAAGCGCGTGCGCGAGTGGGCCGAAAAACTCGATGTCGAGATCGTCTGGCTTGGCGTGCGCCCGATGCGCAACAAATGGGCGTCATGCTCGACTGCCGGGCATCTTAATTTCAGTGACGAACTTCCAATACTGGACCCGGAGCTGTGGGATTACGTAATCGTCCATGAGTTGCTCCACTTCTTCGTGCCCAACCATGGAAAGCTCTGGAAGAGCCTGATGCGGGCGTATCTCGGGAATTACGAGGTGTTGGAAGAGAGACTCCAAAGTGGCGCGGGTCGATCTGCGGCCAAGCAAAGGCGGCCGGTTCAACGGGCCCTTTAGGCCCGCCTGCTTCCCGCCCTATAAAATCGTCCCCAATCACGGCGGGCTGGTCGCGGGTATCAATCCGCGGCGAAGCGATCACTGATTCTGAAATGCCCCGCAGGAGGCTAGCAACCGTCCAGACTTCCAGCACCGATGCGATCGCCTCTCCTATCACGGTGACGACGGCAAGAACTCGACCGGTCAGGTCGATTTCAGAGGCCAAAAACGTTGAACGGTGGCTGCCAAGAAGGAACGGACGGCTTCCCAAATACCACAAAAAAGGATAAGGTGATGGGCATGAAGTTCGTGACCACACTTGACCGGGATGAGGACGGCGTTTGGATCGCTGAATGCCCTTCCATCCCAGGCTGTGTCAGCCAGGGACACACCCGCGATGAGGCCCTAAGCAACATCCGCGAGGCCATCGCCGCCTGTCTGGAAGTCCGGGCAGAACGCGGCTTGCCGCTAACCGTCGAGACGCTGCAAGTCGAAGTCTCAGTTTGATGGCCTCGTTGCCGACACTCAGCGGACGCGATGTCGTAAAAGCGTTCGCCAAGGGCGGCTGGCAGATGGCGCGGCAACGCGGTAGCCACATGATCCTGGTCAAGGACGGCCGCATAGCGACACTCTCCGTCCCGGATCATCGAGAGGTTGCGAAAGGCACCTTTTGCGCAGTCTTATCCGTTCGAGCGGCATGACCGTCGAAGAGTTCGCCGCCCTCGCGGGTAAGTAGCTCGCATCTTCGCTAATAGAATTTGCTCCCGCAGCCAAAGCTCGCGCATGTTTTGCTGGATTTCAATTGGAGGACTCGCCAATTAGCTGATACGACGCCTCAGGCTGTTGCTGCAAAGGGAATAACGGCTCCTGTTCCTGGGGAACCAGCGCGCTCGGCAAAGGCCCATTCCCAACGCTTGGAACGACGGGAAGAGCAGAAGTATTTTTCACGGCAGCCGATGGAAATTGCGTTCCCTTGGATGCACACATCCATCAATGGCATCTTTCTTGAACTCACGCAGGGAGCCGCCAGCGAGAAGATCGTGCGTTACCTCACCGGCGCGGCGGCTTCGTTTCCCGTACAATCGCCCCATTCTCCTCGCTCATTACCAAAATAGAGAACTTCTCCACGTCCGGGAGTTCGTCCGTATTCAAGCTGACGTAGTCGAATTTCCCGCGGAGATCCGTATAGCCATCTTTAAAGAACCGAACTTCACCGTTCTTCATCTTTGCATAGACCTTCACGTAGGTGACAGGAAGTGGATTGCCGGAATCTGCGGCACTGACCTCCAGCACGCCATAATTACCTACGATCTGAACATTCAAAGTGTTCGCGTAGTACGCCTGAGCGTTCTTAATCCCTGCACCGATGACCTCGATCAAGACGTTGCTGCTGCGGAATTCTTCCGGCAGCGGAAACGACGTTTCCCCGTCACGCTTTGGCAGCTTCACGACGTCTGCACGAGTCGGCTGGATCATGGAGAAGCGGCTCGTGTCCTGGCTCACAAACGGATTTGTGCTAAATAGCAACTCCAGATCCATGAGATAATAATTGACGGTCACTTCGTCGAGGTTCCGATACTTGATCGTTACCATGCCACTTTCCACGCTCACATCGAAGCCCGGTTCAGTCGAAGCGAGTCGTTCCTGGCGCTGCGATCGATCTTTTTCGTCCACGACTTCCGGAACGCCCGCCTCGATCTCGTCGACCTGAGCCGAAATCTGCGCAAACAGTTCCTTCCAGCGATCGACAGGATAGTCTGCATATTTTTCTGCCAGCCGCTTCGCGGTCTCAGGCTCCTGTTTATAAAAAGCGATATACGCCGAGAAATAGTCGTATTGCAGTTTCGTTGGCAGGTTCTCTGGATTCACCCTGGCGAAAAAATCCATTGCTTCGGCGATTCGATCCTGAAGGAGCAGGTAATAGGTTACCGACATGAGGTCCTCGTCGTCCAGTTCCGCCTTGCAGCTTAGAATGCGAAGAAGGCTTCTATACTGCTCCAGGAGCGCCTCATTCTGGATCTCGGGTTCTGCCCCGAGTTGATGCGAGCGGGCATTTACAAGCGGCTTGTATTCGAGGAATTGATAGACGCGCCGCTCGACGGGATCGATCGACAGCACGTCGCTATTCAGCCAGGCGCCGCACCTGGCAAGGAAGGCGTCAGCATGGTCGAAGTAGTCGCGAATCGCCTGCAAATCCTGATGCATTAAACCGTACAACCACAGCGTTCCGTCATAGGCAAACTGGTCGCGCAGATACCCGGTGACCTTTCCAAAAAAGGCCGGGGCACGCATCCGCCACGCGATGCGGTCGAGTTTCGTCCGCTGAAGATTGTGCGAGCGAAGATACCCAAGCACTGCTTCCTCGGAACCATGCTGCGAAATATACTCCCAGGACCGCTTATCGATACTGGACAGTTCTTTCACAACATGAAAAGTAAAAGGCTCCGCGTAAGCTACGACTTTCCTATCATTGCATACCTGCACCGGATAGTGAATCGCGTCGCAAGGCTCAGGGAAATAGAAGTGATATTCCAACTTCTGCGTCGAATACGGCCCAAGATTGAAAGGATAACTCCTCGTATAGTCACTGCCCTGGACTGGAATGGCATTTTGCGGGATCTGAACTAGCAGATCGAGCCGCTGGGGCGATGACGTCGGATTCGTGACAACGATCTGGCTACCGTAGACAACGTCGATCAGGAATTCGTCCGTGACGAACTTATCGAACCGCTGGTTATTCTCGTGACGGTAACGATCATCGAGACGGAAAAAGTTCTCGCTTACTAATATGGGCGTTTTCTCCTCCGCAGGTGACGCTTCGACGATTTCTTTGTGGAATACAATTGCGGGACTTGCCGCTGTCATTACCATCTTTCCCCCCTGCTCTTCATTCGTATGTTCCCCCGCTTCAAAAGGCAATCCGGTGACAGCAAGCGCCAGCATGATCTCCGTGAAGTTGCGAGACGCCTCTGCGACGTTCTCAGAAAGGAATTCTCCTTCCCCATTCCATTTGGCAAAGTCGTTCCAGAATTCGCTCACTGGAACCAGGGAGTAGTTCTGGTCAGCAATCGGGATCTGGTAATAATTGTTTTCAGCCCACTCGCGAGTCTTTGGAAGCTTCTGGTAAAATGGCCGCGATTCTTCCCTGAGCTCCAAATCCTTCGCCCTCTTCTGAGATCTTGTCGCTGCTCTTGCGCTGTCGAGCGACTCCGACTGAGGCATGCCAGGCGCCGCCATCGGAGGGACGAGCTCTTGAACTCCCTCTTTTGCAAAATCTGCATCATCAAAAAGTCGACCCCCCGCTTGCCTAAGAGATCCCATTTCACGACCAGGTACCGCACGATCCTCCGTCATGGACAGGCCCCGGAGTCCGGATTCAAACAAGACATCATATCGTTCCGGCTGCGGTGGAATCAGATCCCTCAATTCCTGCACCTGGCGTCGCGTCGACGGCATCTCTCCTTCGATCAGACGCCCGAGCAGAATCCGCTCAAGCACATTCAAACGCGCGTGCTCCCAGGGATCCAGATACTTCGTGAGATCGCCTCCAAGCAGGTACAGGTCCAGAAATGTCTTGTCCTTCTTGTTCCGCAGATACGGCTCGATCACAGCTTTGAAGAATTCCGGATCTCGTAGTGACAGAAAGAAACTCAGCTCGTGGCAGGCATACTTCGAGTATTTCTCCCGCTTCTCGTCCGTCTTCAGCGATGGCCAGTCCTTTATGAAACTGAATTCTCCGATTTTCGAATCGGCATTCAGGGTCCGGTAAAGATCGAATAACTTACGCAGCGTATCATAGACCTCGAACTCTGCGGATCCTGGATCTTCCAACTCCAGCTTTTCCCCCTTCTTGAGCGGCGTGATCGTTTTGTCCTGGATGAAATGCTGCTTTGGCCCAAGTGCCTCCGCCAACCGCACATCCCGGAAATCCTCATCCAGCCCGTCGAGAATCTTTTCCCGGCAAACAATGCTTTTTTCGTCGATTGCCACGACATGCAGATGGTGCCTTCCGCCAAGGTCGGCAACCTTCAGCCGCACAATGCCATCTTCGTCGGGCTCCAAGTTGAATAAGACCCGCGATGAAGTTTCAAGAAATTCGAGATCGCTGAAGTCGGCAAACGAGGATACTGCCGATTCAACCGCGGGCTCCATTTCCAGCGTTTCGCTGTCGTATTCACTCTCTGCCTGCGCGCGTCGATCGTACGCCTCACCCGCCCTTGCCGTTTGCATACCTGTCTCCGTTTCTCGAAGCGCCCATGGGTTCAACAGCAATCCCGGCCGGGAAAGCAAATTACCCGGAAACTTCTGCGCGTAGGCCCGCTCGAGGACATACCGGTATTCGTCGCCTATGTCGCGGCCGGAAACGTAGAAGCTCTCAACCGGCGAATAGTAGAAACTCACTGGTGACCACTGACCCTCTAACGCCTGAAACATATCAAACGGCGGAGTGAAGCGCTCGGCGCTCACTTGCACCCGCGTTTCCGAGCCCACGTTTGCAAGCGCCACCTCAATCGTTTCACCGGTCTTTTTGATCGACTGAATCTGCAGCGGCGCAACGTTCGCGATTTCCGCAGTCAAGATTTCCCCAAAGACATACCCGCCCCTCGTTTCTCCTTCGATCACGGAGATAGCAACCCGACCCGAATGCCCCCGGACAAAGAGATCATAACGGCCCGGTCCAAGATCAGTGATCTCAATGTAGGAATCCCTTAGTGTCATCCGGTCGAAGCGATCGGCGTAATAGCCAAGACGCCATTCCAATAGAGATAGCTCCTCTGGATTCAGTGTCTCGGCGGCTCCCATGTACGGAATGCGAATTGCCTCGCCTGCTCTGGCAATGATTTGTTGAGACTGCTCGATTACAGAGTGGCGATCGCCCCTCAGCGGCCACTGTTTCGGGAAGCCACCGGCAGTTGCAGCCACGTTCACAATTCCGGGCAACGCTCCAAGCTTCACCCTTCCGTTCCCGTCCGTCTTGAGCGAAACGTGAACAGGTTCCGCAAAATCCCGATGCTTCAGTTCGACCTGAATGACCTGATCTGCGCGGGATTCGCCGGATCGGCCAAGAACCTCGAGAGTCCAACTCTCCCCGTCACGGTTGAGAAACACGTCTTTGATCTGAGGCGTCGCATCGATCCCGTTGATTTCGATCTCCTGCTCCGCGAAAATCGACACTTTGCGCCCGGTGCCGAGCTTCTTCACCTGTCCTCCAAGTCGGAAAGTCAGATTTCTCACACGTCGAGGAATCTGGAATTCGGCGATCGACTCCTTCTCTGCGAACAACTCAAAATCCGCGAATGTTCGAAGCGTGGAAATTCCGTCCAATGTCGAAGCCTTTACCGTCAACGTGGCATCCTCCAGAATCGTAGGATCAATCGGCACGCCTCCCACAGTGAGACGGGGACGAATCGCCACCCTGGCTTTCGCGCCCGCGAGAAGCTGCTCCCGATTTGCATAGACTCCCATGGCCAAATCGTAATCCTCCTTCGTTGGAGAAATCGAATCCCGCCTTGCCACTTCGGCATCTTTCAAAATCACGCTGTCTCGCCATCGCGCAGTCTCCGCCGTAAAAGGAATGCCAATCTCACCGTCCTCGTCCGCCTTGAACTCACGCCCTCCGAACCATGCGGACGCATTCGGCACCCGTTCATTCTTTTCATTGAAAACGGTTAGCACTGTTCCTGCCGCGCCCGTGCGCGAGATGGAGTAAAGCTTGCCCTTTCTTACCAACGCGCGGCTGCTCCGTCCGTTGCCGATAAACTCGATTACCCACGTCCCGCGTTTTCCCTTCAGCTCCGGAAAATCAAATGTTCGCGCTACACGCCGCAAAGGCGGCTCGCTGTACTCGTGCGTCGTTTCCTGATTAGCGATCAGTCCATCAAGATCCAGGTCCGTGCCAATCTCACGCTCGTTCTTCAGGTAGTAGTTAAGCGTGTTTACCCGATACACCTTTATGATCAGCTTACGGACATTCTTTACGCCGACTCTTAAAGAAACTGGTTGCCCGGGAGTAAACAGCTGCGGATTTGTGTAGGCAAACTCGAGATCGACGCGCTTTTTCAGCGCCTGGTATTCGGACGGTCTCAGCATGGATACCCATTTCTCAGGATCGCCAATACCATTCAGGATCTTCGTCTCGGCAAACACCCGCTTCAGGAAATCCTCGCGGATGAATGGTTGGTATGCCGCGTAGGAACCTTCGGTCAGGAAGAAATGCTCAAGGTAGCTGCAGACAAGTTCTTCGTCCGTCCCGATCGGCGGGAACAGCTGCCAATCGGCGTAGCTTTTCGAGAGATCCGCGGTTCGGATACTGCCACCTTTCTCACGCAGGTATGGAATCGGGATATAAGCAACCTCGCGCGGCAGCCTGATATAATCAAAAAAGCGCTCACGATCATAGATGCCTTCTTCACGATCGAATACCAGTCGCTGATAGAATAGCGACGCTTTCAGCGAATTCTGCGATTGAGGCAGCTGAGTCGCAAAGTCCCAGAGCCTTTCGAGCCATGCCCGCCTCGTTTCATTATGATTGTCAGCATCCGTCAGCCCCGGCGGACGCAGGCGAGTAATATACGTGCGAACGAAATCCTCATCGTGAATGAGATCAGGTTTGCGACGCCGCATTTCATCTAACTGATCTTTGAATAAGTTCCGGTGGATCTCGAACTCGCCGAAGCCGCGACTCTCCTTCGTCTCGAGATCCGAGAGAATCAGTTCCACCAGATGGGGCACATCGGGGCGCTCCAGCCGTCCCAGCAAGTCCCGACGCTCCGCTGGCATAAGTTGCACCTTACTGCGAAGCACCCAGCGGAGACCAGACGGCTCCACACCCGCCAATGTCTTCGAAAGATCTCGCACTTTCGTCAACAAAGTCTCCGGCGCGATCATCCTCGAATCCAGTGCCGTCGGCAGATCAGGCTTTGCACCAGGTCGTTCCGGTCGATGATTGAACCGAAGGCCGAGTTTGTTCCGAAGATAATTCAACGACGCTTTCGGATCCTGCGAGTAACGCAACAGAGCCTGGCGGTTCTGAATTTCCTCGATACGCGACGACCGGCCATGCCGTTCCAGCCACTGCTTCAGTGTCGCGTCCGTCGCGTCCAGATCTCCGCGATTCTGTGCATCGAGCGCTTTGTAGTAATAGAAATCGACCGTCCCCGGAACGAGTTGTACAAGCGTTGCTGAACGATCGGACGCCAGCGCAAAGTCTTCGAGATAACCCATCTTTTCGCCAGCATCGGCAAATGCTGCGGCCAAAAGGAGAGAAATTGCTGATAGGAGCGTTTTCATATGCGGGGAGCTTCCTGTGATCTGCCTATCATGCACCCTTGCTCGCCTGCTGTGTGAAAAACTTGTGAAATCGAAGTAACGAATCACTTTCGATTACTTATCTTCCTTGCGGGAGCTCTACTCCGTACGAAAACGGAGTCTCCGCGGCCCCATACAATTCTCAATCGTAATGGTATAGCAGAGCAAGTTGACGCAGATATTCCGACTCCTGCATGTGCTTGTCGTTGATCTTTATCTTCAGGGGACGATCCCAGTGGCTTCCCTTACGAGTGAAGACCGAAAAGGCATCGATCGTGCGCTCGGTCCCCCAGTTCACCATTTCCTGGGCCACGCAAGACAGTCCCGCCATTTCACAGAACGTGCGGAACAGTCCGGCTGTCATGCTTCGTGCCCGCCAGTGGTCGTTGTCCTCTGCATTGATGAGCTGAAGCTTCTCGGCCTCATTTCCCTCAGACTTCAGTCTCTTGACCAGATCGAAGTAGGTCACGAACTCGCCGATGTTGGAATGATGGAGGAATCCGACTCCGTCGGGAGTCAGTTTGGAGGCCAGTTGCAGAACATATGCCTGCATCACATCAGCCTCGGCATGGACCAGACTGTCAAAGGAAAAGACGAAATCGATGGAATCATCCGGAATCATCGAAAGATCCCTGCCATCGTTCTGATGATAGATGATATGATCGACGTTGGCAAAGCGTTGACGGCAACGGGTGATGCAGTTCGCGTTCAGGTCGACCACATGCAACTTGCGGCACATCCCCAGCAGGAACTGAGTCCAACGACCATAGCCGGGCGCTATTTCCAGAATGGTTGGCACAGGTACAAATGAGTGGATGCGCGGCAGCACGGAACCATACCAATGCATGGCAACGCCACCCCAGCGTTCCGACCATTCGTTACCATCCTGAGGCCAACCATAGGCTTTGCCCCATTCCCTCTGATTCTGATCAATGGTTGGCATGTCAGTTCCTCTTCTGGTTTACGTGGTGATTCAAAAGACCTGAGCTCAGGTTGCCTCAAACCGAAGAACGGCGCAAAATATTCAGGGGCTTGTAACAAAGTTCATCGACATTACCCCATGAGGCGTTCTCCGCGCCATCGCGCTTTTGGCCCGCATTGCGGGCAACGCGGCTTCCCGCTCGAAGCAATTCCGGGAATGGCCGGGGCAGTTGTAGGCGACCCATAGTAGACCTCGACCGATCGCGGACGCTCAGGTGAAGATGGCAAGGCGATGGCCACGCTCCTTCGCGGAAATTTCATCGCCGCGTGCATGTGCCTCGGTAGACCAAAGTCCAATTGTCGCCAGCCTCCAATCCAAAATTTTTTCCGCACCCCCTGAAACGATCCAAAGAACTGACGCAATGAAACGACGCCCATCATTCACCCGGAAATCAAGCAGGGAAACGATACAGAAATGGAAACTTGCGACCATGGCTGCTGCCGGTTTTCTTTTCACAACGTTGCGTATTTTCCTTCTGATCCGTCACCGCCATCGCCAACGGTGAACCCGCTCGCCCACCCGCCGACATCCCTATTCCCATTCACCGCCTTGGTCTCCGACATCGACCAGGCAGACCATGCCGATGATGCCGCGGATCACTTTGCCATCGAGGGCGAGGGCGCCCGGCAGACGGCCCGCCTGCTTTACAGAGCCAGCTGCTCAGACCGCGACGAATGGCTCTGGATCCACGCGCCTGAGCACATCGTAGAAGATGTCATCCACAAGATGATTTCATTTTTAAGCCCCAATTTTCGATCCTCATTACAAAACCACCTCAAGAGCCATGATCCACTTCCGACAACAAAGGATTTGACACACCTGTTTGGATCACGTTGCATAAAAAAACCAACATCACCCCCCCAGCAGCGAGTGCAGACCGCCGTGTATTGTCCGTCGAGTGACAGCCGTCAGCGCACTGCATCATTCAATCTCAGAGATCCTGATAGCGAAGCACACATCCTCCCCCATCCCACCCTCCCAACAATGACTACCAAACTTAACTCCGCAAGCCTGACCACGCTCGATCCGAAAATTCAAGTCCCGCGCTACGACAGAAAAAAGGTCGGCCAGTCAATC
This sequence comes from uncultured Verrucomicrobiae bacterium, assembly GCA_963805815.1. GTDB lineage: Bacteria > Verrucomicrobiota > Verrucomicrobiia > Chthoniobacterales > Chthoniobacteraceae > CAWDWA01. The sequence continues at coordinate 27,273 of CAWDWA010000025.1, read as the reverse complement.
ATGCACATCGGAGTCGGCGGTTTTCATCGAGCTCATCAGGCTGTCTATACCGACGATCTTCTGAACCAGGGTGGAGATTTGGCCTGGGGGTTCTGTGGAGTCGGATTGCTCAAGCATGATGCTCGTATCCACGACGTCATGCGTTCCCAGGATTGCCTTTATACCGTGGTCGAGCGGAGTTCGGAAGGCGACACAGCGCGCGTCATTGGTTCGATTGTAAATTTTGCGTTCGCCCCCGACAATCGGGAAAAGGTGCTCGAGCAAATGGCCTCGCCCGATACGCGCATCGTCTCCATGACGATCACGGAAGGCGGCTATTATATCGACTCGACGGGTGAACTGGATTCCAAACATCCGGATCTTCAGAATGATCTCTCCAACCCGCATGAACCTTCGTGTTCGTTCGGATATCTCCTGGAGGCACTCGATCGCAGGCGTCAACGCGGACTCGCCCCGTTCACCGTGATGTCCTGTGATAACGTCCAGGGCAACGGAGAAGTCGCCAAGAAAATGCTGACGGCCTTCGCCGAGTTGAGAGATCCTGCGCTACGAAACTGGATGGACGAAAATTGCCTTTTCCCAAACAGCATGGTCGATCGGATCACTCCCGCGACGACCGAGGAGCTTAGCGCGCTCGTTAGAGAAAATTTTGGAATCGATGATGGGTGGCCTGTAATGACCGAGCCTTTCAAACAATGGGTAATTGAGGATCACTTCGTTCAGGGACGTCCGAAATGGGAGGAGGTGGGCGCGCAGATGACAGCAGAGGTGCTTCCTTACGAATTAATGAAGCTCCGCCTGCTCAACGCCAGTCATCAAGCCCTTTGCTACATCGGACTGTTGCTGGGGAATGAACTCGTGCATGAAACCATGGAGGACTCAGATATCCGCACGCTTTGCAAGAAAATGATGGACGACGAGGCAACAGCAACATTGTCTCCGGTCCCGGGCGTTGATCTCGACGAATACAAGAATGCGGTTATCGAACGCTTCGCAAATCCGGCGATCCGGGATCAACTTTCTCGCATCGCGATTTATGGGTCGTCGGGAATTCCCAAGTTTGTCCTGCCTTCAATCGTCGATCAGTTGAAGAGCGGCAGGCCGATCAAGCTCCTGAGCTTTGTCATCGCATCGTGGTTCCGTTATCTGGACGGTCTCGATGATTCCGGAAAGGAAATGCCCATGCTCGATCCCATGGCCCCAATGCTGCGCGAGCGAGCGAAGGCGGCCGGAAGAGACGCGCGGCAACTCCTCGGCATGCGGGAAGTTTTCAGCAAAGAATTGGCATCCGCGCCGGCCTTCGCCGAAGCGGTCTCGGAAATCCTGAACAGCTTCTACCAGGAAGGATCAAGGGCGACGTTGAAGAAATACATCAGTTGATCTGGCCGGGCGGGTCTCGCGGCGCGCGATTCATCGGACTCTGGTGCGGGTGGGCCATTCAAGACGGCTCACGGCTCATCCGTCATTTTAATCAGTTTGGGACTTCCCCTGGTCTTCCTGTTGGCGGTGCTAGTTGGCCAGGGTGCTTCTCAAGAGAAACTTCCAGATTGGCGACGGACATAGCGCCGACAGAAGTCTGGCTGCCGTCGGTTTTGTCGGCGCTCTGTAAGCGCCCAAAAGGAAACAACTTTTCAAGGAAGCTCCAAAGCGCGCTCCTGACGTGGTCGGGGAAATTTGTTTGTTGCCAGCACGTAAACCAAACGGGCTGGCAACGACCCCACTTCGATGGAATTGACTTATTCCAGGCCGAGCACGAACTTGCGGTGCTTCGCAAATGCCTGGCGAAGGGCTGTCGACATCTCATTCTGCACAGCTTGAAGATCTTGATAAATCACCACGTTCTTCGCATTGGGCACTGAGGTCTCATTCGCGTTCAATTTCACGAATTTGTCGGTAATGTCGGCGACCTCCACCTTTTCGCCGTTTTGCATCTTCCAGCACCACAGGGCTTGCAGAGCCGCGCCGAAGGCGGCTCCCTCGCTCACCTCGAGGGTTACAACTTCTGCATTGAATATGTCGGCCATGATTTGGCGCCAGATCCTGGATTTGGCCCCACCGCCGGTAGCCCGGATTTGAGTCGGCTCGACCCCCAGTTGAGCCAGGCGTTGTAAGCCGTAATTCATGCCCATCGTCACTCCTTCCATGGAAGCACGCGCGAAATAATCCGCCGTCCAGGTCTTATGGTTCACCCCGAGTAAAACCCCCGTACCGTCGGGAACGTTCGGCGTTCGTTCTCCATCGAAGTAGGGTAGCAGGATCAGACCGCCGGAGCCTGCTGGCACCCCGTTCACCGCCTCCGAAAATTGCTCGTGGGTCCAGCTAAGATGGTTGCGGATCAGTTCCGTGGCCACAGTCACGTTCATGGTGCACAGCAACGGGAGCCAGCGATTCGTTGAATCGCAAAATGCAGCGATTTCACCCTGGGGATCGATGACCGGCTTCTCGGCGCACGCATAAACGGTTCCGCTCGTGCCAAAGCTTGCCGTGATGACGCCTTCGCGGGTATTGCCGGTGCCAATCGCGCCCATCATGTTGTCGCCGCCACCAGCGCTAACCAGCACGTCCGGATTCAAACCGAGCTGCTCGGCCACCGCTACTCGTATTCTACCGACCGGTTGATCGCTGGAAATGAGCGGGGGAAGTTTGCCATCCAGTTCCGGATCGATGGCATCGAGAATCTGGCGGCACCATTGGCGCGTGCGCACGTCGAGCAGGGCCGTTCCGCTGGCGTCTCCGTACTCCATGGCCCTCTCGCCCGTAAGCCAGAAATTGAGATAATCGTGGGGCAGCAGCACAGTGGCAAGGCGGGCGTAATTCTCCGGCTCGTGTTTTTTCAACCACAGAATCTTGGAGGCAGTGAATCCCGGAAGAACCAGGTTACCGATGGCGTCCACCGTGGCCCGGGGGCCGCCGATCTGAGCCATGATTTCTTCGCATTCCTCAGCCGTTGAGGTGTCGCACCAGAGCTTGGCGGCGCGAATCACTTCACCCTGGGCGTCGAGGGGCACAAAACCGTGCTGTTGGCCGCTGATCCCGATGGCGACTACTTCGGATCCGCTGGCCCCGGCTTTTTGCATGGCCTGGCGGATCGAGAAAGCGGTAGCTTCGTGCCAGGTATGGGGGTGTTGTTCCTTCGCCCCCGCAGGCAGCCCCTGAATTAGATCGTAGGCCTGAGATCCCGCTGCCAGCGCTTCGCCTGTGTTCGCATCCACTACCAGCGCCTTGGTGGATTGGGTGCCGCTATCGATGCCGATGACCAGAGTTCTCATAATTTTCCAAACCCGTAACGAATGCTGCTTGCATCGATCGGTTAAAGGCATCATGAACGAACGATCCGTCCATTGTCCAATTCTTTCGGTAAATCGATCAACGTTTGCCGCAACCGCAAGCGAAACACCGGGTAATCGCACATCTTCGATTTCCCGGGGACTGCAGGCCTTCAGACATCAGCGAAAGACTCAAGTGGGTCAAATGAAAGCGAGCACGGTCGAACCACCGCAACTGACCACCAGCGCCAATCGGCCGATGATGACTTTCGCCTTCGGCTTGCCAGAGTCTTCCCGAGGGAAATCCTATTTTCAGACCCGGCTTCTTGAGTGCCTCTCCCGGGGCTTCCTTTAAGTAGTTATTCGAAACCCATATTGAGCCAATTTCTATGCTCCCCCAGTAACCTCCAAGTTGCTGCTCATTGCCGAGCGGGCCTGTATCGTTCCCAATACCGTCAGGCAGGGGACGAAGCTCACTGTGCGGGAGTTTGAACCCGTGTGAAAGCCCCACCCGGTTCGCCGCAGAGTCCCATTAAAACGGGTTGGTCACCGATAAAACCGCAGCTCGAGTGACCTTTGATCGGATTTGAGGCTGACGCCGAGTTCAAAAATAATTTTGCGACCTTGACGAATCTTGATGAAAAACCTTTACTCTATGAGCCAGAAATTGCTCGGTCGGCTCCGAGCCCCCCCTTTTTTCCATCTTAGATGAGTATGTAATAGTAATATGAATCGTTATTCACTTCAGATCATGATCAACCCCACACAAATAGGAGAGAAAAGATGGCAAAAGAATTAGAAGGTAAGGTTGCCGCTGTCACCGGCGGGGCGTCGGGCATCGGGCTGGCCAGCACCGAGGCGATGCTTGCGGCTGGCGCCCGCGTGGTGCTGGTCGACCGCGATAAGGCGGCGATAACGGCACTCCGGGAAAAGCACGGTGACGCGGTGATTCCGCTGGTCATCGATCTGCTTGATTCGAAGAGCTGCGCGACGCTGATGCCGCAGATCCTGGAGAAGGCAGGCCAGCTCGACATCCTGCACGCTAATGCCGGTATTTATATCGGCGGCGACTTGGTCGATGCCAACACGGACGCAATCGACAGGATGCTTAACCTTAACATCAACGTGGTGATGAAAAACGTCCACGATGTCCTGCCACATATGATCGAGCGTGGTTCGGGCGACATCGTGGTGACGAGTTCGTTAGCCGCCCACTTTCCCACGCCGTGGGAGCCGGTCTACGCGTCGTCCAAATGGGCTATCAACTGCTTCGTACCAGACTGTACGCCGCCAGGTCTTCAAGCACGGTATCCGCGTTGGCTCGATCTCGCCCGGTCCCGTCATCACCACGCTTCTTTCCGACTGGCCGGAGGAGAAATTGAAGGAGGCAAAGGAATCAGGCAGCCTTATCGAAGCAAGCGAGGTGGCCAATGTGGTGATGTTCATGCTGACACGGCCACGCGGGATGACCATTCGCGACGTGGTCATGTTGCCCACCAATTTCGACCTCTAGAAGTAACGATACTGGCGGGCAGGCTTGACTCGGAAGAACATGAACGGGCGTGTGGACTCCACGACCCTAAAGACTGAAATCAGCCGCTACGCAATACCGAACGCAATTTCTGGCGCATTTGTTGCACTACATCTTCGACCAAAAAGCTCCCAAATTGCCCGCAAACCCTTATAAATCCAAGATTCTCCGCAAAACGCAGCCTTCAAACTGTCGAAGATGGGCTTGAGCTGCCCGGCTGGTGATCGCCATTGGACGCGCTCGCAAAAGCCGATCGAGAGCTGGCGCCGACTCCACTGCGGATGCCCGGCAATCAGCCCGCGGATGAAGGCAAGTTCTTCGGCGTCGATCCGACGTCCCTGGATAATACGCGGCGTAACCACGCCGGATTTCATGCCTTCTCCCCAATTCGGAATTCAGCAAAATCTACTCCGTGATCAAAAAAACCAACCGATCCTGATCTCCAATTTTCTGCGCTAAACACATACTTTGCGCTCGGGGCAAAGATAACATGAGTCGACGGGCGGCGCGTGGCGCGCCCACCCGTCGACTTTTATGAATACCAGGAACACGAAGAGAAGGGAGCGGGATCGACGGCTCAAGACCGGCAAGCGGGACGCGGGAGTTGTTTGCTCGACTGGATCGTTATTTGCGTGGGACAGCACACTTATTTCAAGGGTTGCCTCTGTCCCACACCACAACTGATTCCCTCGATGGAGAGCCCTCGGACACCACAACTCCGCTTCTGCTTCGCCGTCGCTTCCTATGATACGAATGTTTGATACTTCACGCCCGCCGAATAGTGGTGCGCGGCGTGACGCTTACAACATTTTCACGAATCGATTCTATGGTCTTCTAAACCCACCACGCTCTTCAGAACTCCACCTTGGCATTGAGCAGAATACTGGTGTAATTACTTTCTATCATCCAACTAATGATCAAGCTCAAGAAATAAATTATCTGTTTCGCAATGAACATATTCCCTGGTTCCCTGTTCGCACTCACTCCTTCAAAGAAGCCATATCAATCACAAACCGGTAACGAACATCACTCCTTAAAATTCGTTCATAGGCTTCATTGATTGCCTGCATGCTGATGAGTTCAATATCAGCAGTAATATTATACTTCGAACAGAAATCGAGCATCTCCTGTGTTTCTGCAATCCCGCCAATGGCAGAGCCCGTAAACACTCTGCGAGGCAAAACAAGATTAAATGGCTGGACAGGCAGAGCATGATCAGGCAAACCCACCAATACCATAGCACGGGCCCGTATTTGATAGTATCTCCGGGGGAGATGCACCGGTCGCCGCCCGCTTCTTTGAACCGTTGGAGGCGATTGTTCCGCAGTTGAGCCAAACGCGCGGATGTCCGGAGCTCTCCGATGCGGACTGGATGGCTCTGGGCACGCTGCGAGTGCTGCATGAAGTCAGGAGCGGGCGCGGATTTCTGCAGGAGGTTGCAGCGACTCTGCCCCAATGTCCGGATGTCTGCCACTTCTTTGCCACGCTGCGCAGCGAACGCCGGCTCGCTGCGGGGCATCTGTTTAGCGCCGAAGGCGCGGTTAGCATTTAGAGCCTGGGGCAACGCCCCAGGGAAGGTCGAACAAGACGCTCCAGCGCTGAAAGCGCGATTCATCCGGGCACGAATTTGGTGCATTATCAAGTCTATGCCGCAGTCGCTCAGCAAGGTCATTGTTCATCTTATCTTCAGCACCAGGGACCGTGAATCGTGGCTGGACCGCAAAGTCCGCCAGCGTATTCACGCGTATCTGGCAACCATTTGCCGCGACCTAGGTGCACAAGCCCACCGTGTCGGCGGCGTAGCGGATCATGTTCACATCATCACGACTCTGCCGCGCACACTTTCACAAGCGCAGATGGTCGAGCAGGTGAAGAAGACCTCATCAAAATGGATCAAGAGCCTCGGGCCCGAATATCGCGGGTTTTTCTGGCAACGTGGTTATGGCGCGTTTTCGGTCAGCCCCAGCCAACTCGATGCGGCCCTCGCTTACGTCGACAATCAGGAAGAGCATCACCGGGTTCGAAGCTTTCAGGAGGAATACCGGGATTTTCTGAAGAAGCACGGCGTTGAGTGTGACGAGCGCTACGTATGGGATTGAAAAGTTATTTACCTGATTACGAACCAACTGAATCGCGCTTTCAGCGCTGAGGGCTTTCTGGGCTTGGATTCCTGGGGCGTTGCCCCAGGCTAACATGAAAGACGCCTTTGGCGCTAAACACATACCTGCCGGGAGGCAGATGCCCTGCTTGTCGCCAGCCTGAGGATGTCGCTGCCCGATGCTCTCGCCAACGTGGAGGAACTCGGCAGCTTCGATATCTATGCGGAGACGGTCACTGGCATAAAGCGGCTGCGCACGACAGGCGCCCTTTTCCCGATAGCTCGAAGCCGGCGTGCGGACACTTCTATGCTTTGCCACCAGAAACCACCGAAGCTTTCCCTCCCTGCGCGCAGCCGCTGCAAACCTCACTCAGCACACCGTAAAGTTCCTGTGCTGGTTGCGATCCTCCCTGCAACGTGAGGTTCCCTGGCACGTTCTTATTGAATCCCTGCGGCATTCCTACGCCTCCGTCTAACCCTGATTTTCAACACCGTTGTGCGGAGCAGTAAGAGATTATCCAAAGGCTCTGCGGAAGTTCTTCCACCACTTGTGCCTGGTTTGAGCGAACACCAGGGCGGCGGATTATTAATCCAACTTCAGCTTTTCCGTGTCCCGCGTGATCTTCCTGGCCAGTCTCTCCATCGCATTCTGCGGATCCGCTCCCGAGAGCGCAATCATCTGCAGCGTCGCAGCCCACTGAGTGGTTGACTCAATGAAATACGGCTGCGGAGTGAACTGGATGGCCGTCCCGGGAACTGTCCTGGTGAATGTCTCATTGTAGCCATGCACGCTGGCAATCTTGTCTTTGAATTCCTGATTGTCCCACACCGACTGGCGCGCCGGGTCCACAGTATTCGCATTCAGCGCAGCCCAGAGGGTGAACTCCGGACCTGTGAAATACTGCATGAAGAGCCATGCCGCTATCTTGTTCCTCGAGACTTCGTTCATCGCAAGCTGCCAGACCCATTCATTCGAAACCAGCTGCTGGCCCTTCTTCGAGACGGGCGGAGGCGCAAAGCCGATGTTGCCGGATTCGCTCGTGCTCCCCGGAGCGTTCTGGAAATATCCGTTGATGTCAGCGTCATAGAGAATCGCCGCCCTGCCCGCGCCAAGATCGGCGCCGCACTGATACCATGTATAGTTTGACCATCCCGGAGGCCCCCCCTTCTTGACCATCTCGGCGAATTTCGCTGTTACCGCGACGGCATCGGGCGAATCCACAGCCGACACGAGCTTTCCATCCTCAACAACGAAGTCCTTCGCTCCGGCCGCAGTAAAGCTCGTCATATATCCCGGATGGATTGTGGCCCAGTTCCTGGTGCCTCTGACCGCGACTCCGTATGACCCCGGACCATTCCAGCCTTTCAATTTCGCTGCGAGTTCGGCAAGCTCATCCAGGGTCGTGGGAACCTTGATCCCTTTCTCGTCAAAGTAACTTTTTGTTATACGCGAGGCAATAGAGCTCGAATCCAAGCGGGAGGCACCACAAGTTTCCGCTACCCGGAGGCGATCCCGGCTTTAGATTCCATCTTCCGGCGTTGAAGAGACCTTCAAAGAAGTCATTTGGGTTAAAATCCGGACTGGTTAGCGACGCATCATTAAGCATGTCATCCAGTGGTTCGAGCCGGTTAGCGGTCGCGTATTCCCACATCTGGTACACACCGGTCATGAAAACGTCGGGCACACCCATTCCCGCAGAGAGTCGCGCGGTGATCTCGTCAAAATAATTTTCCTCCGGAGTCAGTTCGTATTCTACATTGATACCCGTTAACTCGTTGAACTTCGGCAGCTGCTTAATGATGGCGTCGGCATACGGATGCAGGTTGAAGGCCACATGGATTGTGGTGCCCCGGGCTTGCTTCCAGTCAAAATCTGCCGCGTTCGTTCGCGGAACGCTTAATGAGGCGACTGCGAGAATAAGCGAGAAGATCGCGCTTGCTACCAAGCCGTCGCGTTTTTGCTTTGGGAGTTTCATTCTCTGCATAGGAATGGTGTTTGATGAGTGAGCGGGGAAGATCTGATAAGGCTGATGATCACGGGGCATCGACGTAATACAATTACATGGATGCTTAGCCAATACCGAGCGCCCATTACGATCGGCCGACTCCTGACTGCCCTGCGGGTGACGCTAAACCTTCCTCGCGTCACACCGGTCGCCAACAGTTTGAGATATGGTTCTGTGGGGTCTTTGATTGCTTCGCCCTCCTACGTCATCAGCTCAGCACAAGCACTGTGACAACATCTATTCATTGACAACACATTTTTAAAAAAAGGCTTTTTGATCCTGGCACAGGAAGAAGTCTGCGAGCAAGAATGCGTTACACGAAGCTCATGCGCGACAAGTTCCTGAACCGACACCACCGCGCCCCGGCTGCTTTCGCTCTCGGTGCACGAACTGCGCGAGGCGCGGGGGGGCATGAACCTGCAACGCGCATGTGGTCCGTCGACTGCGGGTGCGACGCCCGCCGCATTGGTTCGTTAAGTATCGCTTCGGCTGCGACCAGGCACAGATCGTCTGCGAGAGGCTGATTAAAGGAAAACTTCAAGACATCATCAACGATTGCCTCTGTGAGGTCACCAATGTCGAGTTTAAGACTACCGCCCATTGCGCGTTGCAAGCGCTCCATTCCATACATCTCATCCTGCTCATTCATCGCCTCTTCAACGCCATCGGTGTAGAGGAGATAGATATCTTGTTCCTTCAGCTCATGAGAAAATACTTCGTAGGATGCCTCAGGAAGAAGGCCAAGCGCCGGGTTGTTCTTGAGATCCCTGTAGACTGGCTGAACCTTTCCTGTGCGACGATTGGCCAATAACGGACTCGGATGACCGGCGGATGCGCATCGCGCCGTCCCTTGCCGCGTATCAAATACGACAAAGCATGCGGAGACAAATATCAACTGGTCCGTCCGCTTCATCGTGTCGTGAAAATGGTGGTTGAGAAGCGAAAGGAAACGACCGGGGTCCTCCGCGCCTTGCGCCAAACCGTGCAGCAGCGTTCGGAGAATGGCAGTGACAAGGGCAGATCGCGTGCCATGGCCCATCACGTCCGCTATGAGGACACCGGCGCAGTGCCCGTTGAGTTTGATAATATCAAAAAAATCTCCGCTTAGCGACATGGCAGCGCGATAGATGTGATGAAAATTCAACGTGAACCGGCCTTCATCCACAGGTGTCGGCACGCGCGGGTATTCGTGCGGAAGAAACGCGCGCTGAAAATCCCGCGCCATATCCAGGTCACGCTGGATCTCTTCCGTTTTCGCGGCCAGGTCGGTCTTCAGGTCCTTCTGATAGCGAAGCAGCTTAACGGACATCGCGGAAAAATCCTCGGCAAACACCTCCATCTCATCCCCGGTCTCGATCGCATCCACGCTCGCCAGAGCGGATTTGGGATCAAGAATCTCCGTCCCGTCTCGCGCGGTCTTTCCCGACGAAACCACAGTGGCTGCCATAGCCTCGGCAGCTCGGCTCAGGGTCTTGAGCGGAGCCAGAATCATCCTGTCTGCCAAAAGGATCACCAACCCCAGGCAAGCTAAGATGATCGCTGTTCCTGAAATCGCGAGTGAAGCCGCCCGTTGGCGCAACGGGGCGATAATGTGCGACGCGGGCGAGTGCACTATCACATACAACGGATTGCCGTAAATCTTCTGGTCCAACCCGAACTGTCCGAGAATTTGAAAGGACGAAAAGCCCACCATGCTCGCTGTCTTCGGTTTCAAATTACCAATAAACCACCCCATGGAATCCGGTTGCAAGTGGCTCACAGCCTCTGCAGAAATCTTCTGTCCTGTCGGAACAAAGCTTTTATCAGAGAGTTGCAAAAGCACGGTCCCGTCCTGGCCGACAACTTCAGCCTCAGCCTCGGTTGCTATCGACAGCACTGTCGCAGATGCCAGCACCGTAGAGACATTGACCACTGCCTTTAGCACCCCAATCGCCGAACCCGACGCCTCCGGAACGATGGGTAACGCAATATCCAGCGCAAGCACACCGGTGCTCTCATCGTAGTGGAATCCTTCCAGGAAAGCCTGCCCACGGCTCAAACGCATTCCCTCACTCCACCATGTCTCGCTCGACTGATCGTAATTTGATGGTCTGGACGTCGCTGCGACCAACCCGCCCGCACGGCCCGCGACGATGATTTGCGCAAAGACCCAGTTCTTTCTTCCGAAATGGCGCAGCCTCGCGGCGAGCTGATTGTTCAGCACAGTCTGAACTTGCGGGCTATCGAGCCGCAAGGACGACCACACCGAATCGATTAGCCGCACACGGCGCTTCCATGCTTCCGTGGATGCGTCGATGTGCTTTTCCTCCTCGGAATCCAGAAGCGTCGCGATTTCGCCGAGGTCCAGGAGGTCATTGAGACTGCTGATGCTGCGCTCGACCGCCAAAAGCAAGCTGCGGCTCACCTGTATCGACTCACTACGATACATTTCACCATGCTCGGCGACACGCTGCCGATAATCCACCGCCCAGATAACCCCAATTGCCACAAACAAAAGAAGCATCGGAGCCACCACGAGGATGGCCACCAGCTTAGGTACGCAAGCTCAGTTTCATGGAGGAAAGTCAGGCTGGAATGTTACAAACAATCGGATACCACCCTCTGGAAATCAATCAGAACGCAGAAGAGGGGTCACTCGCATGCACAAGGAACCAGTGGAGTGGAAATGAAGCGGCCATCGCGCCTATGCAGGGACGGAGAACCCTCCCTGCTGGCTCTCGCTCCAATCGCTGGCCAGTTTCAGAGCCCCCCGGAGCGAAGCTCAAAGGCGGTATTACCAGTTCATGGACGGGGGTTTCGAACACGCAGCCTTCGAAGCGCTGCGCGGAGGGCTGGTGCCCGGAGGCGCGAAGCTCCGGGCACCAGGTATCCGGTCTTCTGAGTGTAACGTTTGACACTATTTCGTGTGAACGGGGCAAGTTCGCGTCGAGAGGTGGAGAAAGACATATGCGATGTTTCAAGTCTTGACCACTTCTGAATGGAGCGAGCGGTAGTGGGCCTGTTTCGAATACCAGCCCATGGGTCTTCGTCGCGCCGACGACCGGCCTCTGCCGTCCGGACCTCCATGAATGTCTCCTCCCCTTCCTCGCCGGCGGGCCAATTCGGAAATGGATCGGGCTTCCGGCCCGCGCCACCGCACGGCATTTAGCCCGAAAAACGTAAGAACAAAGCGGTTAGGACGGCTCAGAACGCTGCGATCGCCTTCCAGTTCATCTCGGATCCTATTCCTGTCCCCGGAAAACGGAAACGACCGTCCGGACGGTTTCCGCGTGCAGATATCCGGTCATCCCGGGCTTGCGATTGTATCCGCCGCCGTAAAGCACAGCCAGCGGAACGCCATCGCGCAGGCAGAGACGAGCTACGAAACTGTCCCTCTCTTTCATCGCCGCCGTCGTGAGGCGCATCTGACCGAACCGATCGTCCTCGTGCGGATCCGCGCCTGCGATCCAGATCACGAGATCCGGCTCGAACTTGCGAAAGACCGGCGGAAGCGTCTCAGCAAGTCTTGAAAGATATTCATCGCCGCCCACCCATCGGGGAAGCGGGACATCGAGATCCCCGGCCACCTTTGCCGTCGGATAGTTCCTACCGACATGAACGGAATAGGTAAACACCTGCGGGTCTTCAGCGAATATTGCGTTGGTTCCGTTCCCCTGGTGCGCATCCGTGTCCACGACAAGCACGTGAATTTGCGGGTCGGATACTCGAAGCGCCGCAATCGCGACTGCGACATCATTCAGCACGCAGTATCCTGAACCACGGTCGGGAAACGCGTGATGCGTGCCCCCGGCGAGGTTGAAAGCCAGCCCATCTTTCAGGGCGGCGCGCGCGGCTTCAATCGTTCCCGCGGTTTCGAGCCTGCATCGACGATAGAGCCCGGTCTGCCATTGGAGTCCGAGCTTGTACGACTCGTCCGCGTTCAGGGTTCCTTCCATAATCCTTGCGAGATAGGCACCATCATGTACCCGTCGCAAGTCTGGCTCCGGCGCAGGCTCGACCCCTAGAACCTCGAAATCCGGAATTTCTGACGAAAGCAGATCGGCGCGAGCCTCCGGAAATTTCTCCATCGGGAATGGATGTCCGGGCGGCAGGGTAAGAAAGTAGTCCGGATGGTAGAACGCACGCATCCCGGACTATAACGAAAATCGGAATACTGGAGTTTACCGCTTTCGCAACCGGAAGAACATTTCCAGGACACTACCGATTCTCTTCGATCGCTGCGCATTGACAGATACCGCCAACGGTCAGATCACCCGACCGTTGACAGCCTCCTCTGCGCAATCCAGCCGATTACTTCGCGGCAGGGACCAATCGCCCCATCAGATTGCTCCAATACCCGACGAACCGGGCGTTGGCATCAATGGCGATCTTCAGATTTTCCCGCGCGACAGTGAAATAGCTTTCGCTCAGATCCTGAAGCCGGCTCTGCGCTTCCGGCAGCGTGGGCGCCTTGTATACCGAAACTGTCTTTTCGCTCAACGAAAGCACCTGGTTGCTGGTTCTGTTCAGTGTTTCAACTACTTCTTCCAACTGCTTACGCGTAGCCGGAACCAGTTCTGCGCTGATTTCTTCCAGTTTAGCCTTGAGCTCTTCCGGCGACCCCAGTTTCTCGAGCACGTCCTTCCAGCGGTTGATTGTGTCCTCCTGAACTTTAATGCCCGATTTGAGAGCCTTCTCGTAGTTGTCCATGGACTCGCGAAGGATCTCTTCAATGTTTAAATTACTCATAATCTTTTCCTTGTTGTTGGTTGTTTTCTTGTCGTTGGAACTCCGGAACTCCGGAACTCGCAAGCAATTTCAGCAGAAACATCGAAATGTCAATTCATTTTTTTGCATTTGCACAATTGTTTTCAGAGACGGAACCCCCCAGTTTGTGCATTGCGTTAAATTCTCCCGTCTTCGTTCCTCTGCTCGCAGGTGTATCATTTCCTCCTCGAACTGTTCTTCCCCGGTGGAACTATTGAGCGAAACCGTTGATCACGAGCACCACCTTGTAACAGTCTAGCTCGTCCGTGTCCCGCAGGAGAGGTGGGCTCTTCTCCCCGGCGAGGAACCGCTTTCAAGACGGGGATGGAGTAGCCCCACTTCGGCCCGGCCCTTACCAACATCTTCATCGGATGCGGACCCGCCGCATGCTCTCACTCTTCCAGCTGGAAGTTCCCAAGCCTCTCGAGCACCTTAAACATCGCCTGTGTCCCGAGATCGCCCTCGCCGTGCGCCTGGTTCGACTGGAAGTATTGCGTCGCGAGCGAGGTCCCGTTGAGCGGCAGGTGGAGCTCCCGGGCGGCGTTCAGCACGATGTTGAGGTCTTTGAGGATGAGCTTCACCATGAACCCCGGATTGAAGTTGTTTTCGATGATCTGCTTACCCAGGTTTTCCAGCGCCCACGAGTTTGCCGCGCCCCCTGTTACCACCTCGTGGACCTTCTGGAGATCGAGCCCGTTGCGCTGCGCAAGGGAGAGCGCCTCGCAGACGCCGAGCATATTGATCGCGCAGAGGATCTGATTACACGATTTCGTGACCTGCCCCGCGCCGACCGGTCCGACGAGCGTAATCCGGGAACCCATCGGTTCGAACACGGACTTCACGCGCTCAAAGACGTCCGACTTGCCGCCGACCATGATCGTCAGCGTGCCCTTCTGCGCACCGACGTCTCCACCGCTGACCGGCGCATCCAGAAAGTCGACTCCGCGCTTCTCGAGACGGGCCGCGATGTCGCGAGTCACTTCGGGCGCGATCGTGCTCATGTCGATGAACGTGGCGCCCATCTTCGCTTCCAGAGTCGCGCCATTCTCCCCGAACAGTACCGGCTTCCACGTCCGGCGAGTCCGTCACGATCGTAATGACGACATCCTTACCGGCAGCACACTCGAGCGGCGTCGCCGCGACTTTTGCCCCCTCCCCGGCCAGCTCCCGGGCTTTCGAAGCCGTCCGGTTGTAGACCGTGACCTTGTGACCAGCCTTGACCAGGTGCCGGGCCATGGGAAGCCCCATGATCCCCAGCCCGATGAATCCAATGTCGAAACTCATGTGTATCGCTCGCTCCTTGTGAAACATCTCGACTGGAGCTTCACAGGCGGAGATTCGCCATAATGTCTTCCGGCCGTCAAAACGAAAGTGAGAAGTTTCGCAATGCACCATAACGTGCGGGAAAACCCTCCACGGAACCAGCCAAAACCGCTGCCCCCGCGCTTTTGGAAGTGCGAGGGGGGGGGACAATCGACGGCTGCGGCCGAAAATGGAATGTCAGCGGGAACTCTCGGGGCCACATTATTATTCATGCGGACTTTGAGCTGCAGCTGTTTGGGCGGAAGCCGTTGCTGAATCTAACCGGGCCAACTGCAACCAGACCTTGAGCGTGGTGTCCCGGCTGCCGCTCACGATCCGCTTGCCATCGGGGCTGAACGCCACGCTGGAGACAGAACCGGAGTGCCCTTTGACGGTCGTTTGCCCACGAGTGAACCTCGAGTAGAGGTAATCGTGCTCCCATCCGCGTAAATTCCACTGAGCCCCATCGAGGTGCCGCCACGCCTCGGACACATCACCCAGATTCCATGCAGAGTCCGCGAAATGAATCTTTGCCATATAAAGCGTCTTCCGGGCGAGTTCGGCGCTGTTCTTAGCGAGCTCTTCGCTCGCCTTGGCTTCCTTCTCTTTTTTCTCGGCGATTTCCTCGCTCCTTCGGGCAAGTTCTGCACTCTTCCTGGCATTTTCCCTCTGCATGGGAAGTGGACATCGAAGAATCGCGACGGTGGGTGCGTGATGCGATGAAGCGGGAACCGGATCGCCGTTTGAAGGCGTGGCTGATGGTCAGGTTCGGCCAATGGCGCAGAGTGGATGTCGCGAGGGAACTTGGCTACAGCGACGGCAGCGCCATCGCCCATCTGCTCCGTCGTTTGGAGGGCGAGGGGCGGAACAAACTTGAGTTGAGGTCCAGAATGGAGAGGTGGAAGAAGACCTTCACGTCACGTTTCAAGCGTTGATAGGCATCTAGTTCTAGTGCAGAGAGCTGACGGAGCCTTCCCGACGTATGGTTAGCGGACTGGCTTGGCCAGTCTCATGAAACCGAAGCTAACCAAAACACGGAAAGGAAAATGCAATGAAGTCATCGAAGAAACGCTATGCAGCCATCGACCTGCACAGCAATAACCTATTCATAGCCGTCGTGGACTCTGAAGGCCGACGGCTCGCCCATGCCCGCCTGTTCTGCGAGCTGCACGAGGTGGACAAGTTCCTGCGGCGCGGGGAAGCGCGTATCGCGGCAATCGCGGTGGAGAGCACCTTCAACTGGTACTGGCTCGTGGACGGCCTGCGCGCGCTGGGCTATAGCGTGGTCCTGGCCAACCCGGCCGGGATCGTGCAGTACGACGGGCTCAAGCACGCCGACGACAGGAGCGACGCCTTCTTCCTCGCCGAGCTGCTGCGCCTGGGGATACTGCCCACCGGCTACATCCTCGAGCCGAAGCTGCGGGCCGTTCGCGATCTGCTGCGGCGTCGCGCGTCGCTGGTGTCCAAGCGGACCTCCCTGATCTTAAGTCTGCGCAACATGCGGATGCGTATCCAGGGTACGTCCCTGGGCTCGAACGCGATCAAGGCGATGCCCGCGAGCGAGCTGGTCGCGCTCTTCGGAGATCCCGCCGAGAAGCTTGTCGCCGACGTGCAGAAGGGCCACATCGACGCGTTGGGTCGGAGCATCCGGCGCATCGAGAGGCACGTGACGGAAACGGCGCTCTCCATGCCGAACTACACCAGGCTGACGAGCGTTCCGGGCATTGGGCGCATCCTGGCGATGACGATCGTGCTCGAAGTCGGGGACATCGGACGCTTTGCCACCGCCGGGGACTTCGCCAGCTACGCCCGCACTGTGAAGGCGGACCGCTCGAGCAACGGGAAGAGCAAGGGCGCGAACAACCGCAAGTGCGGCAACCGACACCTGGCCTGGGCATTCGTGGAGGCGGCCAACTTCATTCGCCGCTACGACGAACGTGCGGAGCGCTGGCACGCTCGCAAGAAGCGGGCAACCAACGCGGTCGTCGCAACCAAAGCGCTGGCCTGCAA
Organism: uncultured Verrucomicrobiae bacterium; assembly: GCA_963805815.1. GTDB lineage: Bacteria > Verrucomicrobiota > Verrucomicrobiia > Chthoniobacterales > Chthoniobacteraceae > CAWDWA01. The sequence continues at coordinate 10,314 of CAWDWA010000025.1, read as the reverse complement.
GCTGGCGAAAACGGTCTGGCACATCCTGAGTGAAGGCACGGAGTACGACGGCGACCGGCTCTTCGGGCCCGCTCCCACCGCGAACGCCACTGCCGCATGAGAGACTGCTCGCCGGATGCGGGGAGCGCCCGCCGATCCCGAAGACGGGGTTGTCCTCGAGATACGAGCGTTGATTGGAGGCGGACGTTCCTCTCATCCGGCGGCCACACACTCGCGCGTACATCCCTGCAAAGCGGCCCGATACCGACCGTGAATCCTATCGGGGCTGGACGGCGGCGGTGGGCCTCAAATGCTCGCATCCGCCGGAACCATCCTCACACAATCGTTGAATGAGTTCGGCACCGGAAACAGACGTCTTTCTGGCTCCGCTTTCAAAGCGGAACGGATCCGCTCGCCTTCGGGGGAGCGGGTTGGAACCTGATGGGTGACTGAAACCGACCGCCCTTCCAATGTTGGGCTGACCATCGGCAATCAAACCCGCGAAAGACCCTCTCGAGCCGCCCCATTGCAAGGACCCCAATTACGAGCAGGCACCGCATACCCCCCGGGTTTGCGAACGGGATATCCATATACCCACTTGACGTTTGCCCTAATGGGTGACCCCGCCTCTCTCGACAATGCACGCTCACTCCTGCGCCAGCTCTACGCCAGCGCGGTCGATTCTCCATCCCGACCAAACAAAAATGACCCTGACGGTGCGCCTGCACCATCTCAGCGCACGAGCTTACGATGCCGCGATCGCCAAACTCTGCGAAGAACTCACCGCGACCGAAACGCTATTTCCGGGCACCGAGTTGCGCCTGATTTTCCAGTTCGTCGGCTCATCTTGATTCCCGCGGATCAGAGGTCTGAAACTGATACCCCGCTGGATCCAGTCCATCGAGCAGTTCAATCTCTACACCGGCGTCACCCCCGCTCCCGAGGATGTCCGGGCCGCGACCGAATACCTAACCAGCTTAGCTTGGCCTGGCGCCGAAAAATCCGGTCTCTTTAATGAGGTTGGTAATATCAGCCGTCCGAAGCCTGCGCGGAGGCGTGCGGAACCTCGACATGCCGGGTGCGGTGGGTGCGCAGGAATGCGTATCGGTCCAGGACGTTCTCCTGGAAGGCCTCGAGATACAGGAAGAGTGCTGGCGTGACGTAGAGCGTGATGAGTTGCGAGACGACAAGGCCGCCGACGATGATCAGGCCAAGCGGCATCCGCGCTTTCCCATCCGCCCCGTGACCGATGGCGAGCGGAACGGCGCCCATAAGCGCGGCGAACGTCGTCATCATAATCGGGCGGAAACGTTCGAGACACGCTTCGTGCACCGCCGCGACGCGGTCCATGCCATCCGCCATCCGTTGCAGTGCGAAGTCGATCATCATGATGCCGTTCTTTTTTACGATGCCGATGAGGAGAAACATCCCGACATACGCATACAGCGACGCTTCCTGACCAAAGAGCAGCAGCGTCGCCAGCCCTCCGATCGTTGCGACGGGCAACGCGGAGAGGACGGTGATCGGATGGACGTAGCTTTCGTAAAGAATCCCGAGAATTACATACATGGCGAATACGGCGAAAATCATCAGCACCGCGAGCGCGGCGATAGTTTCCTTGAAGACCTGCGCTTCCCCTTGCAGACTCCCCCGGATCGTCGGCGGTAACACCTCCGCGGCGGTTTTCTCGACGAACCTGGTTGCATCGCCAATTACCGCGCCAGGTACGAGATTGAAGAAAATCGTGACGCTCGGGAATTGGTTGATGTGGTTTACTGATTGCGGACCGAGGGTTTCTTTCCATCGCGCCACGGCTTTGAGGGGCACAAGAGCGCCGCGATCCGAGCGGACGTAGAGTTTCTGCAAATCCTGCGGCTTCATGCGCTCGGTGTCTTTTACCTCGACGATGACCTGATTTTGGTCGGTGCTGCGTTTGACGAGATAGACGTAGTTCTGCGAATAGGCTATGCGGATGGCGTCGAGGATCGCCTTCGCGCTCACTCCGTAGCTCGATGCCTGCTCGCGCTGAATGTCGATTTCGAGGTTCGGCGTCGAGCTCTTAAGATCAGAGTTGACGAATAAAAATCCCGGGTAGGCCCGCAGCTCGTTGATCAATTCTTCCGCCGCATGGTGGACCTCGGCGGCGTCAATGCCACTGATCGCGTAGGCAAACTTCCCCTGCGTCGTCGAGGTGGCCCCGGTGCTGATTTGAAGCGTCGGGTTCGCCTGCAGGAAGGCCATAATGCCGGGAATCTGCGCCATTTTTGACATCAGTCGGCCCGCGACGGCTTCGATTGGCGGGCGTTCATCGACCGGTTTAAGAAAGGCGAGCGTGAAAGCCTGCGACGATGCCACACGCCCGCTTAGTCCTGAAACGGTGACGCTGATATTCACAGCGTCGTCGTTCCGCAGCACCGCATCCACCTTATTCTGAAATTCATGCATCTGCTCGGGCGACGTTCCCTCCTGCGCCTGAAAAATGCCGCGGATGAAACCGCTGTCACCGACCGGCAGCAGCGACTTCGGGACCGCCAGGAAAAGAAATCCGGAGCCGATGAGACAAGCCACCCATGCCACGGCCGAGATCCATTTGTGACGGAGGAAAAAATGAAGCGATCGGCCATAGACGGCGATCACCTTGCCGAGCGTGCGATGCGAGAATTCCTCGAGGCGCGTCTTTCGTTTGTTCTCATGCTTTGCCAACATCCTTGAGCACATCAAGGGTGTGAGCGTGAGCGACACGACGCCGGAGGCGAGGATCGCGATGATGATCGTGACAGCGAATTCCTGGAGCTGCCGCCCCAGAATTCCCGGCATGAACACCAGCGGAATGAACACCGCCGCCAGCGACAACGTCATCGAGAGAATCGTGAAGCTGATTTCCTTCGCTCCATTGAGCGTGGCCTGCATCGCCGTCTCGCCGGCCTCCATGCGGCGCACGGCGTTCTCGAGGAAGACAATAGCGTCATCGACCAGGAACCCGATGGAAAGGGTGAGCGCGAGCAGCGAGAGATTGTCGATGCTGTAACCGAGCGCATACATCGCAATCAACGTGAGCAGCATCGACATCGGCAGTGCGACGACCGGGATGAGCGTATCAGTGGCGCGTCCAAGGAAAATGAAGATCACGAGCACTACGAGGCCGAAGGCAATCAGCAGCGTTTCCTTCACATCGGCGACGGAGTTCTGAATCGTCACCGAGCGGTCATAGACCGGGATGAGCTGGATCGAGCCGGGCAGTTCGCGGCGGAACTCCGGGATCAATTCGCGCACGGCGCGTGCGGTCGCCACGGCATTTGCTCCAGCCTGCCGCGAGACGGCGAGCACGACATTCGACGGCGGGGTCGGGTGCCCGCGGAACCAGAAATGACGCTCCTGCCTTTCATCCTGCAGCGAGTCGATGGCCCGCGCCACGTCGCGCAGATAAATGGGCGCGCCCCCTTTCTGCCCGACAATGAGATTTTCGTAGGCCGCCGCGGTGCTGAGCTGTCCCTGCGGCTGGATCAGGAACGTGCGGTTTTCGCCGTCGAATTGCCCCGCCCCCTGATAGCTCGTCCCGGCGCGAATTGCCGCTGCGAGATCATCGACCGTCATGTCGCGCGCTGCGAGTTTCGAGGGATCGGCCTTGATCCGAATGGCTGCCTTCGAACCGAAGATATCGACCTTCGATACGCCGGGGAGAATACTGATCCGTTGCGCCACCTGGGTCTGTGCGTAGTCGTAGAGCGGCCCCTCCGGCAGCGAATCGCTCGTCAGTGTGATGTACATGATCGGCTGATCGTTCGGATTGTACTTCGTGAAGGTCGGCGGCGACGGCAGGTCCGCCGGAAGCTGGCCGCTCGCCCGGTTGATCGCCGCTTGCACATCCGTCGCCGCCGCATCGATGCTCTTATCGAGTTCAAACTGCAGGGTGAAACTCGTGTTGCCCTGCGAACTGGACGAGGTGATCAGCTCGAGTCCCGGGATTTGCAGAAATTGCTTCTCCAACGGCGTCGCCACCGTGTTCGCCATCGTTGTCGGGCTCGCTCCCGGATAATTGACGCTCACGTTGATTACCGGGAAATCAACTGCTGGCAGATCATTTACCGGCAGGCGGCGATACGCAATGATTCCAAAGAGAATAATTGTCACCGTGAGGAGCATCGTCATCACGGGGCGGCGGACGAATGGAGCGGAGAGGCCGCCGTTCATGGCTCGATCGGGTTCATTCCGCCTGCTTCTCAGACTTTGCCGATTCCGCGGGCTGCACCGTCACCTTTGTGCCCGGAGCAAGCGCGAGCTGCCCGGTCACCACCACCGTTTCGCCGGCTTTCAATCCATCGGTAATGACAACATTGCCATCCTGTGGCTGGCCCGGATGAATCGGGCGCAATTCCACCGTCGAATCCTCCTTGACCACAAAAACAAACTCCCCCTGCTGGCCCACCTGAACCGACTCCGCCGGTACGAGCACGGTGTTTTTTAACTCGTCGAGCAGTAACCGGATATTTACGAATTGGCCTGGCCAGAAAAAGTGATCTTCGTTCGCAATTAACGCACGCAACGTCACCGTCCCCGTGGCGCTTTGCACCGCGTTGTCCAGGAAATCAACCTTTCCGATTCGATTCTCCCCTGGCTCTGCGGGCACGCTTACTTGTGCGCTCAGGCCGCGCCGATCGTAAAAACGCCTGACCCGCGGCAGCGCATCCTCCGCGATCGCAAATTGAACGTGGATCGGGCTCTGCTGCTTCACGACGACCAGCACCGTCGAGTTGGAGGTCACGATGTTTCCCACATCGACAAGGCGCTGGCCTGTCTTCCCGTCGATCGGTGATTCGATGTGTGTATAATCGAGGTCAATCCGCGCCGTTTCGAGCGCCGCGCGATCTGCATCGATCTGCGCCGCCGCCGCCGCTACGACGCTTTGTGCCGAGTCGTATTCCTGCGCGGCGATGGCCTTCGTGTCTTTGAGATTCTTCTGCCGGGAGAGAACCTGTTGTGCGAAAACCAGCCTCGCCTCATCCTGTGCAAGCGTTGCACGCGCCCGATCCAGTGCGGCCTTGAACGGCAAGGGATCGATTGTGAAAAGCAGATCCCCTCGTTTCACGTACGCGCCGTCTTCGAAATGCACTGCGGTGAGACGGCCCGACACCTGTGGACGCACCGAAACGCTTTCAACCGCCACACACGAGCCGATTTCATCGAGATACAGCGGTACGTCCCGTAATTCGGCCTTAGCAACCGTTACCGGCCGAGAAGGCCGTGGAGGCATTTCCGTCTTCTTGCCGTGACACGCCGCCAACACCATGATCAAAGCGGTCAGCCCTAGCCATCGGTTATGTCGGCACAGTCGCAACATCGGTGAATTACGCAACTTCCTTCGGAATGACTGGAGCATGAATGAATTCCACAACTTTTCTTACGACTATTCACCCTATCCGCCCATGCGTTTCGCCAATTTCTGTGAGCGTTGAGTAAAAGTGTCTGTCAACAATTCTAGACACAATGTTCGGATCACAGTTTGCAAATGCCTTTCCGGCAGCTCCGAGAATCGGCGCACCTGCTGACTCACGTTCGCAGCGCTTTTCATGTTCAATCTCTGCGCGATCGACTTCTGGCTCACGGTCGTTCGGTTATCGAGCACTTTCGCCACGGCCATACGGCGCAAATCTCCTCGCATCGACTTCCGAATATCTGAGTCACTGAGCCCGAGCGCTTCCATTCCCCATCCCAGCAATCGCTGCGCCTCCGCTTTTCCATGCGCCCTGATCTATTCAGCGTAATTTTCTCCGCATGCGCCTCGTCATGTCGCCAGGTTCTCCCCCAGAAAAGTGGACGCTTGGAGCGCAGTGGATTTGTAGGTTAGTTTAGTGATGGGTTAAGGTTTTTAAAGTAATTATTGAGGAAAGTTTTTGGACTGATATAGCCAATAGAGCTGTGTAGGCGTTTACGGTTGTAAAACGTCTCGAGATAGTCGAAGACAGCAGTGGAAGCGGAGGCTTTTGACTCGAAAACGCTGCGTTGATCAAAGAGTTCGCTCTTGATCGAGGCAAAGGCGTTATCATAGCAATATCCGCTAGCGTTCATACTTTGACGCAGTCGGGCGCGGGCGAGCTGGGTGCGAGTAACGCCGGCAGTATATTGACAACCGCGGTCTGAATGGAAAATGGCATCCGCTGTGATCAGGCCCGAAGCGAGGGCACGCCGCAGGGCGCTGGTGACCAGGCTGGCGTCCATTGAAGGGGCAAGTTTTCAGCCGAGGATGGATCGGGAGAAGAGATCGAGAACGATAACGAGGTAGAGCCATCCTTCTTTGGTGGGGATATAGGTGATGTCGCTAACGAGTTGGGTGCCCGGAGCGGTGGGCGGACCGGCCTGCGCCAACAGATTCGGTGAAGGGTGGGCGGCGTGATCTGGCCGGGTTGTCTTCGGTCGGAAAGGTCTGCGGGGCCTGGCACGGATCCCTTCGCGGCGCATGAGAGCGGCGACGCGGTTTTCCGAGCAGACATGACCATTGGCATGAAGTTCGTGTGTCATTCGCGGGCTGCCATAGGAGTGAGTGTGGCGGTGGTGGTGAATGAGGTTCATGGCATCGAGGAGCTTGCGGTTTTCTTCCTCGCGCCTGCTCACCGGGCGTATGGCAGCGGCGTGATAACCGCTCCTGCAGAGTGCAAGCGGGGTCAACTCTTGAATCTTGAAGGAACGGCATTGGGGCGGAAATTGGATGCATGGCGAGACCCTTGCGTGTCGAATTTTCGGGAGCGCTATACCATGTGATGGCGAGGGGCAACGAGCGTCGAACGGTGTTCGCACGGGACGTGGACCGGCAACTCTGGCTGTCGACTCTCGCGGAGATGGTGGAGGGATTCGCAGTGGTGGTGACCCGGTTCAGAAGCACTGGCGGCATCCGAACTTCTTCGAGTGTTTTTATGGGCTCGTGTCACGTCGCGTCTGTCAAATGTCCCGAGAACGGAGCGCGACCAGGTGGGTGTGACATGGGCTGTGTTCATGCGCGCCTGTTCTCGGGGCACGATTTACACATCGCCTGATTGCCGGTGTTTTTCACGGCATCGCCAAAAAATGCGTTCTGCCGCTTGTGCACAAGCGGGGTCAACTCTTGTGCACAAGCGGGGTCAACTCTTGAAACTTGACGGAACGGCATTGTGTGCACAAGCGGGGTCAACTCTTGAAACTTGACGGAACGGCATTGGGGCGGAAATTGGATGCATGGCGAGACCCTTGCGTGTCGAATTTTCGGGAGCGCTCTACCATGTGATGGCGAGGGGTAACGAGCGTCGAACGGTGTTCGCACGGGACGTGGACCGGCGACTCTCGCGGAGATGGTGGAGGGATTCGCGGTGGTGGTGCATTGCTATTGCCTGATGGGCAACCACTATCACCTGGTACTCGCAACACCGTCGGCGAATTTGAGTGCGGCGATGGGGTGGTTCCAGACGACATTTACGGTTCGCTTCAACCGCCGGCGGCGCCGCACCGGGCATCTCTTCCAGGGCCGCTTCAAGGCGCAGGTGGTTGAGGAGGAAAACCATGCGCAGGAGCTGCTGCGCTACGTGCATCTTAATCCTGTGAGGATTGGCACCCGAAAAGGGGAACCGGTCGATGGCGGGAGGCGCAGGGAACTGGCGGAGTGGAAATGGAGCAGCCACCGCCCCTATGCGGGGATGGAGCAGCCTCCCTCCTGGCTGTCGCTGCAATGGCTGGCCAGTTTCGGAACCCGCCGGAGGGAAGCGCAAAGACGATATTGCCGGTTCGTGGATGAGGCTTTTGAGCATGCGGTTGATTCGCCCTTCGAAGCGCTGCGCGGAGGGCTGGTGCTCGGAGGCGAGAAGCTGTGGAAGCAGGTCTCCGGTCTTCAGAGGCGGAAATCCGGAGACGAGGATTTACGTTGGATTCACCGGGAAGTGGACATCGAAGAAGCGCGACGGTGGGTGCGTGATGCGATGAAGCGGGGACCGGATCGCCGTTTGAAGGCATGGCTGATGGTGAGGTTCGACCAATGGCGCAGAGTGGATGTCGCGAGGGAACTCGGCTACAGCGACGGCAGCGCTATCACCCATCTGCTCCGTCGTTTGGAGGGAGAGGGGCGGAACAAACTTGAGTTGAGGCCCAGAATGGAGAGGTGGAAGGAGACCTACGCGTCACGTTTCAAGCGTTGACCCCGTCTCCCGTTCGGTTCGATTTGTTGCTCTCAAATCCCGATACCATGACCGCTTCTTTTTGCTGAACATTCCCGACACTACCAGTTTCGCTGGAAGGATATGCCGCTGAACCCGCTGCATCAGCTCATATCGAGCGGCATCACGCACGCGTCGTCGCGCTTCGTCGCGGTCGCCTCAGAGCTACTCATCCGGATGAACCGGAAATTCGCCACCGAGGATAGAAAGCTCGAGGGGAGCTTCCAACTGCTTCCCGGCTCCGGCGATCTTCGCTGCAATCCTTTCGGCGAGTTGAACATGGGCCTCGTCGAGATCGACCATGCAGAGCTTCGATATTCGCTCTTCGGCCACCGGGCCGGAGCACCCAGGCGTGTCTTCAGATCGCACCCGATTCCGTGCGATTCCCCGAGGGTCCGATAGGGGGAAATCCCGACAGCCAATCGCCTCATCCTAGACGATTTAGGCAATATGGACATCCTACGAATCGTCGCCGCCATCATCCTGCCGCCTCTCGGAGTCTTTCTCCAGGTTGGTCTGGGCACCCAATTCTGGATCAATGTGATCCTCACCATCCTCGGTTATATCCCCGGCATCATCCATGCGCTCTACATCATCATTAAGGTGAAATGACCGATCCGCGCAAACGTTTCGGCATCCTAACGCGGAAAGAACGAATTGCCTGGGGAGTGCTAGGCTGACTTCCCGAAGGCCGAGCTGATTCCCTCTGTAAATCCAACATTTCAGAGAAATGGTATGTGTTTAGCGCCCCAGGAGCGGGGCAGCACGGGCCAGTGTCGCGATGAAGGACTGGGCACGCTGGGCGCAGGTGGCAGCCAGCGAGGCCAGGATTTGCCAGGTGCCGGCTCCCTTGGGTGTTTTGTTGCCGCAGGAGATTTTTCGAGCGATCACCGCGGGCCGCAATTGGCGTTCGGCCAGATTGTTGGTGGCCTCGACCTGGTCATGATCGAGGAACGTGAAGAGATGGACGCGTTGTTTATAGAGTCGCCTGCGCACCGATTCTTCTTGCGGCTGGCCGCGGGGTGCCGCCAGCAACTTATCGGTGTTGTGCGTCAGGGTGGCCCGCAGCGAAAGAACAGATTCGGGCGTCATCTCGGCTTTCTGCTTTTTTAGTGCAGTGGCCGCGCGCAGGAGCGCCGCGAGATCCTCCAGGTAACCCTCGCCGTTTTGCGGATGGATTTTTCTGGCCTCGGCAATGGCCTTGTGATGGTGGGAGTAATATTTTTTGCTGTACCCCTGTGGCGTCATCATAGATGGAAAGGCAGTCGCTCACCAGCCCGCCGGGATAATCCGCGCCCAGGACTTCATGCAAGACATCGCTTCCCCGGCTCTGGCCGACGAGATAAAGGGTCGTTTCATTGTTGGTGAAAACCCACAACCACCATCCCGTGCCACCCACCCACCAGCTGGTTTGCCGGCGCCCTCCGGCGCCGCCCTTCGGGCAAAGGCTCCGCCCTTTGGCGATCTCACTACCGCTCGGTTCATCGCTGTGAACGACTTGTGCGTGGCGTAGTTGCACGGCGAGTTCTTCGTATCGGGGCTGCAGTTTGCCGGCTATCCGCGTCAGGGCCCGGGAGAGTCCACCGGCGCTCAAATGCAGACTGAAGCAATCGGCGAGCACCGCGCAGGTCTTGCGCATCGAGAGGCCTTTGGCCTTGTTGAGATCGGCGGCAACGGCCAGCGCGTGCGGACCCAGCTGCACACCGGCCGCGCCGACTGCCAGCGACATCTGCAGGGGATGGTTGGATCGGACCTCCTCGCCTCACTCCATGCAGGTAACAGTTTAGCTCTCCCGGGCCGGGTCGCCGCGGGCGGCGAAAATGATGTCGTGGGCGGGGGTCGGGGAGGATCGGAATAGAGCGCGGAACATTTCAATCATTCTGGCGCCCTGAAGGGCTGCGGTCTGAGCGAGAGAGGCGAAAATGGCGACATTGTCCGAACCCTTGGGACTTCGATACCCATGCAGACCTTTCTGAAGATGACCAGAGGACGCAGCGAGCGTTCCGCGTGATTGTTGGTCGGTGGCCCGCCGTGTGCGATAAAGGCGAAGACTTCCGTGTATTCCCTTGCGCCCGGAACGAGGCGTTTGCGAAGAGTTTCGGCCTTTGCGAAGGCCAGCGGCTTGCGGCAGATCGTATCAAGTCGGCTGCGAAGCCTTTCT